>NZ_CP085278.1 GCF_020616595.1 Lentilactobacillus laojiaonis
GTTCCGTAATATCATGTAACACACACACTAACCCACTAATAAAACCAGACTCCCGTTGAATCAATGAAAAATGGGCATGTAAAATTAAATCATGATCTTGATCTGAAAAATCAATTACAAATTCATTCGGATTTTCCAATAAATCACGCAAATTGTATTTATCATGAATATCCAAAACATCCAAGATTGATTTTCCAATCATTTGATCTTCATTTTCATCCAATAACAATAACGCCGTTTCATTAACAATCGTTACATTACCTCTACGATCAGTAGCGATAACCCCATCCGTCATGTTTGAGAGCACTGAATCCAGGCGTCGTCGTTCTGATTCGGTCGAGTCATGAGATTGTTCTACTCGCACTGATAAGTTATTAACCGCACTGGCTAACTGGCCCAACTCATCGGTTCCATAAACATGCACTTGACCGGAATAATCTCCTCGGGCAATACGCATAGTTTGCTTACGCATTTCTTCAATGGGGTTTGTAATCGCTCTTGAAATTACAATTGAAATTAATAGTCCCAATACAATGGCAATGGCAGCAGCAAATAAATAAATTACCGTAATATTGCTAATATTTTGATAGACCGGATCTAAATTAGCTTTGATAAATACGGCCCCCACTACTTCACTATTGTTCCCAAAGTTTTTAATTAGGGGTTTAATTTCGGTATAGTAGCGCTTGCTATTTTGGGAATCATACGTATTTTTTTCAACCGTTCGATTATTGTAGATTGCGGTTTTAATATTATTATCTGTCGTTTTTTGACCAACGATCGATTGATTATTAATTTCATTAGTTCCGCGAATGGTTCCTTTATTATCAATAACTTGAATTTGCGCTGAACTAGTGGGATTATAATCATTTAAAATAGTTTTAATTTCTTTATCGGATTTATCCAAATCAGTTTTTGATAACGAGTTGGTTATCGAATTAGTTACATAGGTTTGCAGTTGAATTTGATTTTTAAAGGTTGATAAATTTTGATGTTCTAATTGGCGAATAAATACCGCCCCAACAATTTCAACCGTTAATAATAGAACTAAGGCAAAAACCAATGCTATTTTAAACTTAATTGATTGGTAAAATTTAATTTGATTGTTCAAGGTAAACGCAAACCTTTCTTAAGATTAGCCCATTTCATTATCCGGATTATTTAAGTAGTAACCGACTCCACGACGAGTAACTAACCAAACTGGATGACTAGGATTATCTTCAATTTTTTCTCGTAAACGACGAACCGTTACATCAACTGTTCTAACGTCGCCAAAGTAATCATATCCCCAAACTGTTTGTAATAAATGTTCACGGGTCATTACTTGGCCAACGTGTTGAGCTAAGTAATTTAGTAGTTCAAATTCACGGTGAGTCAATTCAATGTTTTCTCCTCGTTTATAAACCGAGTAAGCTTCCGGATGAATTACTAAATCACCGATGGTAATGGTTTGAATTTCATTATTTTGAGTAGTTGACGTACTGTTAGTATGACGTCTTAAGTTTGCCTTCACTCGCGCTACTAGCTCACGATTTGAGAAGGGTTTAGTGACATAGTCATCGGCACCTAATTCTAGACCTAAAACTTTATCAATTTCCGAATCTTTTGCCGTAACCATGATAATTGGAGTTTCCGAAGTTTTGCGGATTTCTCTAGCAACTTCTAGTCCGTCCATTTTAGGTAACATTAAATCCAAGATGATTAAATCCGGATCTAATTCTTTGAATTGTTCTAAAGCTTCTTCACCATCATAAGCAGTAAAGACCTCATAACCTTCTTTTTCTAAATTAAATTTTTCGATGTCTACGATGGGTTTTTCATCATCAACAACTAAAACCTTTTTTTCAGCCATTTTTTCTATCTCCTTAGGTGGATTCATTTTAAAATGCAATTTTACCAATATATTAGCTATATTATAACATAATATAAAATTCGAAAATTTTGGCTTATATATTCAATTTGGGTATTGCAAACGATTTTTTTATATGATACTATTATCTAGTCGGTTAGTGATGGGCAGTTAGCTCAGTTGGTAGAGCAACGGACTCTTAATCCGTGGGTCCAGGGTTCGAGCCCCTGACTGCCCACTAACAATAAATAACAAGCATGCTGCTTTAAAGCCATGCTTGTTATTTTTTTATACTTATTTATAAATTAAAAGCAGCCAGTATTTTACTGGCTGCTTTTTTAATTTCCATTAGGTACATACGCAATTGATGAAAATTTATTATACGATTTAACAAATAGCAATTTAACTGTCCCTCGAGGACCGGAACGGTTCTTTTCAATAATGACTTCAACTTCCCCTACATCATTAACTCCTTGATCTTGGGATTCATTATCATCATCGTCGTCACCGTCACGTTCGTAGTAATCATCACGGTATAAAAAGGCAACGATATCGGCATCTTGTTCAATTGATCCCGATTCACGAATATCTGATAACACTGGTCGTTTATCTTGGCGTTGTTCAACCCCACGTGATAATTGTGAAAGGGCGATTACCGGCACATGTAATTCCTTAGCTAGCTTTTTTAACTGACGAGAAATTTCAGAAACTTCTTGTTGGCGGCTTTCACGACTACTACCTTCAATTAGTTGCAAATAGTCAATTACAATTAAGCCTAAATTAGCCGTTTCTTTAGCTAAACGACGACATTTGGCCCGAATTTCAGACATTTTAACTCCGGCATTATCATCAATAAAGATATTGGCTTTAGATAAACCACCTACCGCCACAATTAGATTTTGCCACTCATTATCGTCTAGGTTTCCGGTTCGCAAATGGTTTGCGTTAATACTACCCTCTGAACAAATTAAACGATTAACTAACGATTCAGCACTCATTTCCAAACTAAAAATAGCAACTGATTTATCGGTCTTAGTACCCACGTTTTGAGCAATGTTTAACGCAAAGGCCGTTTTACCAACCGCTGGACGAGCGGCTAAAATAATTAATTCATCTTCATGCAGTCCGGTAGTCATTTTATCTAATTCTGGAAATCCCATAGATAATCCAGTAACATCATCGCCTTCTTCGGCTAGTCGACTGATTTCATTTAAAGTAGTATTTAAAACATCTTTAATGGGCTTAAATCCAGTTTGATTACGATTCTCTGCCACATTCATAATGTCGCGTTCAGCATTATCTAATACCGTGGCTACATCGTCTTCCGTATTAAATCCGTTGGTTACGATATTGGTAGCCGTACTAATCAATCTTCTAAGCATCGACTTATCTTTAACGATTTTAGCATAATAAGTAACATTGGCAGCCGATGGAACAAAGGCGGCCAATTCAGTTATATATGCTAGTCCACCAATATCTTCAAGTTCATTTTGATTAGTTAACAGATCAGAAATCGTAATAACATCAATGGCTTGGTCTTGATCATTTAAAGTGACCATTGCCTGGAAGATAATTTGATGAGCTCGTTTATAAAAATCGCTTGGTTCAAGAAATTCCATAGCATCCGCTAATGCATCTGGGCTGAGGAAAATGGCCCCTAAGACTGATTTTTCAGCATCGAGGTTATGTGGTGGAACTTCATTTACATATTCATTAGCCATCATTATCTTCCTTTCATCATAAAAATAGGACCCTCACCAGTATATCCTAGGAGCGTCCTAAATTAAATATCTGTAATAACTATTTTTCTTCAACATGTACCCTAATTTTAGCAGTTACTTCTGGGTGTAATTTAACTGGGACATTAGTAAAACCAGCTGCTTTAATAGGTTCATGTAATTCAATTTTACGTTTATCAACTTTAATGCCAAATTGTTTATTTAGAGCTTCTGCAATTTGTTTACTGGTAATTGATCCAAACAAGCGGCCATCATTACCAGCTTTAGCAGTTAGTTCAATAACCGTATTATCAGCTTCTAATTTAGTTTTGATAGTTTGAGCTTGCTTTAGTTCTTCAGCCTCTTCACGCTTTTCAGCACGTTGTTTACCAGCTAATTGACTCATAGCTGATTTAGAAGCTTCTTCAGCTTTACCATTTTTAATTAGAAAATTTTGTGCATATCCATCCGGAACATTTTTTACTTGTCCACGTTTACCCTTACCTTTTACATCTTCTAAAAAAATAACTTTCATAACCAATTCTCCTATACACTATTGTTCATTTTTTTGGATTTCGTTAATTGTATTTAACAATAAATCCTTCGTTTGATCAACCGTAGTATCTTTAAGTTGGGTAGCTCCACTAGATAAGTGGCCACCGCCACCCATTTGTTCCATAATGATTTGTACGTTAACGGCTCCCGTACTGCGGGCAGAAACCACCACCGCACTATCAGGACGGCGCGTTATGATGAAGGAAGCGTCCACTCCCGACATACTCAATAATGAATCACAGGCTTGAGCAGCCGTTACCGAGTCATATACTTGATCATCTTCACCAACAATTAAAGCCATATTTCCATTGAAAAATTCAACCATGGAAATTAAATGATTTCTTTGGAGGTAACTATCAATATTTTCTTTCATTAACCGTTGCATATCAGTGGAATCCGCACCCGCTGATCGCAAATAACTGGCTGCATCAAAGGTTCTGGTACCAGTACGCATTGAAAATGAATTAGTATCAATAAAGATCCCTGTTAGCATAGCTGTAGCTTCCAAACGATTAATGGGTTCACTTTCGTGTGGTTGATATTCAAACATTTCCGTGATCAATTCACAAGTTGATGAAGCATAGGGTTCAATATATACCAACATCGGATTTTCAGGAAATTCCTCACCCCGACGATGATGATCAATAATTACTACTCGTTCCTTTAAGCGGCTATATAATTTTTCAGAAATAGTAATAGATGGCTTAGAAACATCCACCATCACTAGCAAACTATTGTTAGTAGCTTTTTCCAAGGCTTCTTCGGGAGTAATAATTGATTCACTAATTTCAGGATAATTTTTAGTAGCTTCCAACAGTCTTTGAATATCGGAATGAACCTTTTCTTTATCCAAAACAATCCAACATTGCTTGTTATTCATCTTAGCAATTCGACGAATTCCCAAACATGCACCGATTGAGTCCATATCTGGGCGCGTATGGCCTTCAACAAAAATTTGATCGGATTCATCCATTAATTCATCAATCGCTTGAGAAATCATTCTAGCTCTAACTCGCGTACGTTTTTCCATTGGATTAGTTTTTCCACCATAGAACCGAGTTTGACCATCTAGTGATTTAACAACTACTTGATCTCCACCTCGTCCTAAGGCTAAGTCAAGATTAGCTTGAGCTTGGTTGGCCAATTTATTTAAATCAAAATCTCCGTAAGAAATCCCCATACTTAAGGTCAATGGGAAGTTTTGTTTAGAAGTGGCTTCACGAACAATATCTAAGATATTAAATTTATCATCTTCAACCTTTTCAAGCGAATTAGCATATGCCAATAAGAAAAAGCGGTCAGCATCAATTTGTTTAAGATACATGCCATATTTTTTCGACCAAGTCGTTAAATCATTCGTAACATAATTATTTAAGTTCGAAATATCTTGGTCATTCATGGTTTGCGTGATCTCGTCATAGTTATCTAAGTAAATTTGACCAATCGCAATTTGTTCTTGTTCATAACGCTTCTCTAAAAGTGAATACTTGTTAATATCCAACATATAAATCGTGTTAAATTCAGATTGAATTAACATGGTAAAGGTACGATTTTTCCAAGTGATTTGATGGAATTCCTCATCATCACCATATTTAGCGATTAAGTTGGCAAATTCGTCATCAGTTTCTTCAATTGAACGTCCCAAAACATCACTTTTACCAAAGTACTTTTGAAGGTAGGGATTAACCCATTCGATGAGATTATCATCATTATAAATCATGATTCCCATAGGCATTTCCAACAGCGCTTCTTGTTCACCGCGATTTATCTTAAAAGCTAATTCCTTAATATATTTATTAGTATCGGAGCTAATTTCACTCATTCGTTTTATGACAAAAAATAGTCCAATTATACTAAATATTGCTAGTACTAATCCGACTAAAAAATTATACATGAATGAAACAACTAAACCATAAATCATTAAAATTGATATAAAAACTAGGATCCTGCGCAATCTTTTATTGTAAATAAAAGATGGTAGTCCTGAATGTTTACTTACTATTCCATTTTTCATTTGATAACCTCTTGTTTGTTACTCGAATAATTTTATTTTACCATAAATTATAATTTTACGATTAAACAACTCACGAGTAACTTTTTATAGCAAGAACTGCTTAAAATTACCAAACAAAAACCGGAAACGACTTAACGTTTCCGGTTTCCACTATTAATCTTGAGCAACGAAAGGCATTAAGCCCATGATACGTGATCTCTTAATTGCAATAGTTAATTTACGTTGGTTTTTTGCACTAGTTCCAGTAACACGACGAGGAAGAATCTTTCCACGTTCTGAAATGAAACGTTTTAGTAAATCAGTATCTTTGTAATCGATGTATTCGATATGATTAGCTGCAATAAAGTCAACTTTACGACGGCGACGGCCGCCACGTCTTTGTTGTGGCATGTTAATTAGCTCCTCTCAATTATTATTCCATTAGAATGGTAAGTCATCATCGGAAATATCAATTGGATCTCCAGAATTAGCAAATGGATCCATTGCTGAATTGTTATTGCTATTATTTGAAGTTTCAAAAGGATTATTATTTCCATTTGATTGAGAAGCTTGACCAAAGTTGTTATTACCACTACCTTGTTGGTTATCACGTTGAGAACGTGGTTCCAATAAAGTAAAGGAATCAACAACTACTTCAGTAACATAGACTCTTTGTCCTTGTTGGTTTTCATAGTTACGGGTTTGAATCCGTCCATCAATTCCAACTAAAGAACCTTTGTGTACGAAGTTGGCAAAATTTTCAGCCGATTTACGCCAAATAACACAGTTAATGAAATCAGCCTCACGTTCACCTTGTTGATTAGTAAATTGGCGATCAACAGCTAAAGTAAACGTACCCACAGCAGTACCACTTTGAGTATATCGTAAGTCAACGTCACGGGTAAGGCGACCCGTTAAAACTGCTCTATTAATCATGCTGAAATGCTCCTCTCATTTTTAAAAATTAGTCTTCGCGAATGATAATCATATGACGTAAGATGTTGTCATTGATTTTTGCTAGACGATCAAATTCGTTTAAAGCTTCTTCTTCAGTAGTAGTTAAGTTAACAATGTGGTATACACCTTCGTTAAAACCACCAATTTCATAAGCAAAACGGCGTTTTGACCAGTCTTTTGAATCAATAATCTTAGCACCATTATCAGTTAAGATTTTGTCAAAACGGTCAACAACAGCAGTTTTAGCTGCATCGTCGATGTCAGGACGAATGATGTAAGTAATTTCGTATTTCTTTTCTTCCATGTTTTTGCACCTCCCTGTGGACTAATGGCTCTTTTGCAGAGCAAGGAGAGTTTCTGTATTATCAGATACTCACAATATAAAATACTATCATATAGTTGGTTAAAATTCAATCGCCTTTTTTAATTGACTTACATAATTAACTACGAAAAAAAGATGAGATTTTCATCTCATCTTTTTTATTAATCCATATTTTCAGAAGGAACTTCTTCAGTGATGATTTCATCACTAAGTTCATCTTCCTTAGCAACTTTTGTCATAGTGGCCACCTTAGTATCTTGATCCATTCTAATTAAATGAACCCCTAAAGTAGCACGTCCCGTTTGAGAAACTTTATTAATATCAAATCTAATCATGACCCCTTTGTCAGTAATTAGCATGATATCTTCATCTCCGTAAACGGTGGTTAAGCCCGCTAATGGACCATTCTTTTCAGTTATGTTTGCGGTTTTAATTCCTTTACCGCCACGACCTTTAATTGGATATTGATCAGCGGGAGTGCGTTTACCGTAACCATTTTCAGAAATAACAAAGACTTCGCTATCAGCTGATAAAATATCAGCTCCGATTACATAGTCCCCATCACGTAAACGAACACCGCGAACCCCGGTTGCCGATCGTCCCATTGAGCGAACGCTGTCGGCTTTAAAACTTACCGCATAACCCAAGTGGGTTCCGATAATTATGTTTTGATCGTCATCAGCGATTAGGACTTTCATTAACTCGTCACCATCTTTAAGGTGAATAGCCTTTAGACCGTTACTACGAATGTTTTCGAATTCGGAAACTGGTGTGCGTTTTACAACTCCATTTACCGTAGTAAAGAAAAGATCTTTTTGAGAATCATCACTATCTTTAGCGACATTAATTACTGCTTGGATCTTTTCACCCGAATCAACGTTTAGTAAGTTAACGATTGGAAGACCTTTAGCTGAACGTCCATATTCTGGAATTTCATAGCCTTTCATTCGATAAACTTTACCGGCATCCGTAAAGAATAGCAAGACATCGTGAGTCGAAGTAGAGACTAGGTGTTCAATGAAATCATCATCGTGAACTCCCATTCCCTGAACTCCTCGGCCCCCACGGTTTTGTGATTTAAATTCAGTAGTTGGAACGCGTTTAATGTAACCATTATGAGTTAGAGAAACAATTACATCTTCTTCAGCGATTAAATCTTCATCTTCTAGACTTAGTACTTCCCCAACTAAGAGTTCGGTACGACGTTCATCACCAAATTTAGATTGAATTTCTAATAATTCTTGATAAATGATTTCATTTACACGATCTCGACTAGCTAAAATAGCTTTGAAATCTTCAATATTAGCCATTAAATCATCGTATTCTTTTTGAATTTTTTCTCGTTCTAAACCAGTTAAACGCACTAATCGCATATCCAAGATAGCTTGAGATTGTTTATCACTTAAACCGTAATTTTCAATCAATTCATTTTTAGCGATTTCACCAGTTTGCGAACCACGAATAATTTTTATAATGGCATCAATATGATCTAGTGCAATTAATAAACCGTCTAAGATATGAGCTCTAGCTTGAGCTTTCTTTAATTCATAAGCTGTTCGACGTTCAATAACTTCAACTTGATGTTCCAAATAGTAATGCAAAATTTCTTTTAAGCTTAAAACCTTAGGAGTGCCTTTAACAATGGCTAACATATTAAACCCAAATGAAGTTTGCATTAAAGTAAGTTTATACAAATTATTTAATACAATATCCGCACCGACATCTCGTTTAATGTCGATAACAATTCGCATACCCTCACGATCAGATTCATCGTTAATGTCACTAATACCTTCTAAACGTTTATCACGAACTAAGTCGGCAATCCGTTCAATTAATTTAGCTTTATTAACCATATAAGGCAATTCAGTTACAATGATGCGTTGTTTGGCATTAGATTCGCCTTCAATTTCAACTTTAGCTCGAAGCGTAATGCTACCGTGACCAGTTTCATAAGCTTTTCTAATTCCCGATTTACCCATAACAATTCCGCCAGTTGGGAAATCTGGACCAGGTAAGACTTCCATTAAATCGGCAGTGGTTGCATCAGGATTATCCATTAAGATGTGAATAGCACTAATTACTTCAGCTAAATTGTGGGGAGGAATGTTCGTAGCCATCCCTACCGCAATTCCGGAAGCACCATTAACCAACAAGTTAGGGAAACGAGCCGGTAATACACTCGGTTCTTTTTCGGTACCATCATAGTTATCCACAAAATCAATGGTGTCCTTGTTGATATCTCGGAGCATTTCAGTAGCGATTTTACTTAAACGCGCTTCGGTGTATCGCATGGCAGCGGCTCCATCACCATCGACAGAACCAAAGTTACCATGACCATCGACTAGCATATAACGATAACTAAAGTCTTGAGCCATTCGAACCATTGATTCATAAACTGCTGTATCCCCATGAGGGTGATACTTACCTAAAACGTCCCCAACAATTCTGGCAGACTTTTTGTAAGGTTTATCAGGAGTAACTCCCAATTCGTGCATATCATATAAAATACGACGATGAACTGGTTTTAGTCCATCACGTACATCAGGTAAAGCACGAGCTACAATAACACTCATTGCATAATTTAAAAATGAGGTTTGCATTCTTTTTGTAAGATCTACGTTAGTTACGCGACCTTGATATTCTTCTTCATCGGCCAAGTTAAATACCTCCATTCGTGGTTCTTGGTCAAAATACTACACATTATAAAAAACTAAATATCTAAGTTTTCCACATATGTGGCATTTTCTTCAATAAATTCACGGCGTGGTTCAACCTTGTCACCCATCAAAGTAGAAAATACTTGATCAGCTGCTGCCGCATCATCACTAGTTATTCTTAATAATCTACGATTTTCAGGATTCATAGTAGTATCCCAAAGTTGTTCGGCATCCATTTCACCTAAACCTTTATAGCGTTGAATAACTGGTTTAGGAGATGGTTGTAATTGGCCTAACACTTCTTCTAATTCTTCGTCGGTATCAATATAGCGTTGCATTTTACCTTGTCTTACTTGGTATAAAGGAGGTTGAGCAACATATACAAATCCTGCATCGATCAACGGACGCATATAACGATAAATTAAAGTTAGTAATAATGTTTGAATATGGGCACCATCGACATCCGCATCCGTCATTAAAATTAGTTTATGGTAATTGATTTTTTCTAGATCGAAATCATCCCCAAAACCAGTTCCCATTGCTGTAAATAACGAACGAATTTCTTCATTAGCTAAAATACGATCCATGGTAGCTTTTTCCACATTTAAAATCTTACCGCGAATTGGTAAAATTGCTTGAGTTAAACGGGAACGACCTTGTTTAGCAGAACCACCGGCTGAGTCACCCTCAACGATGAATAATTCTGAAATTTTAGGATCTTTACTAGTATTATCAGCTAATTTACCAGGTAAATTACTGATTTCTAGACCACTCTTCTTACGGGTAACTTCTCGGGCCCGTTTAGCAGCTGAACGAGCTTTAGCAGCTAGCATGCCTCGTTCAACTAACTTTTTAGCCATACTTGGGTTTTCTAATAAGAAACGAGAAAGATGTTCGCCAAATATATGGTCGGTTGCCGTTCTGGCATCGGAGTTTCCTAATTTGGTTTTCGTTTGACCTTCAAATTGTGGATCAGGATGTTTAACACTAACAACGGCCGTCATACCTTCACGAACATCTTCACCAGATAAATTAGGCTCATTATCTTTCATTAATTTATTTTTTCTAGCGTAGTCATTAACTACACGGGTTAACGCACGCTTGAAACCTTCTTCATGAGTTCCACCTTCATAAGTGTGGATATTATTGGTAAAAGTCAACATATTAGTGTGATAGTCATCGGTATATTGCATGGCCACTTCCACATTAATATCATTTTCGTTACCTTCTACATAAATAGGTTCATCAAATAACACACTCTTATCTTTATCTAGATATTCAACATATTGCTTGATCCCACCAATATAAAGAAAATCTTCTTCAGTAGGTTCTTCCGGACGTTCATCACGGATCGAGATTTGCAAACCTTTATTTAAGAAAGCAAGTTCGCGAACTCGAGTGGTTAGCGTTTTAATGTCATAAGTGGTAGTTTCTTTAAAGATATCAGGATCGGGAACAAAATGAACACGCGTTCCATGAAGTTCTGGATCAACTTCTCGAGCAACCGTCATACTAGAAGTTACCCGACCAC
Source organism: Lentilactobacillus laojiaonis (assembly GCF_020616595.1). Classification (GTDB taxonomy): domain Bacteria; phylum Bacillota; class Bacilli; order Lactobacillales; family Lactobacillaceae; genus Lentilactobacillus; species Lentilactobacillus laojiaonis. Next base: position 11,583 of record NZ_CP085278.1, read on the forward strand.
GTTCAAATTCCATTCGATAAGCTTTACCATTACGATAAACTTCAACATCTAATTCAGTTGATAGGGCGTTAACAACGGAAGCACCAACCCCATGAAGTCCACCAGAAACTTTATATCCGCCACCGCCGAATTTACCACCAGCATGTAAGATTGTAAATACAGTTTCTAAGGCTGATTTCCCAGTTTTTTCTTGAATATCTACAGGAATACCACGTCCATTATCAGTTACGGTAATACTATTGTCTTTTTCCACAGTTACGTGAATGACATCGGCAAAACCAGCTAACGCTTCATCAATTCCGTTATCCACAATTTCCCATACTAAGTGATGTAGACCTTGTGAACTAGTAGTTCCAATATACATACCGGGACGTTTTCTAACCGCTTCTAAACCTTCAAGAACCTGAATTTGACTGGCATCATATTCTTTTGCTTGTTCGCGTTTAGTTTCTTCTTCGCTCATTTTGTTCCTCCTTAAAAATCCTAATCGTTAGTTACCATTCCATTGTTAACCATAAAAATCTGGGGATTATTAACCAAATTTTTTTGAATACCACTTAAACTAGTAGTGGTTATAAAGGTTTGCACCTTATTTTGAATTGCAGTTAACAAATGGGTCTGACGATAATCATCAAGTTCTGACAAAACATCATCCAATAATAAAATTGGATATTCCCCCGTTTGTTGCTTCATTAAATCAATTTCAGCTAATTTAACAGCTAGAGCCGTAGTTCTTTGCTGACCTTGTGATCCAAATGAATGGACGTCTTTTTGATTAACAACAAACTCTAAATCATCACGATGGGGACCAATTATCGTAGTTGACTGATAAATTTCTTTATCCACATTCTCTTGATAACTGGCCTGTAAAACTTGATAAATTTCAGTTTCAGTTTTTTGATTTAGGTTTTCGATCTTTAATTGGGTTTTATAATTTAATGTTAAATTCTCAGTGCCATTGGAGATTTCCTTGTGGATTAATTGTGCATAACTTTCTAATTCCATTATGAAATTAATTCTTTGGAAAATGATTTTAGCTCCAATTTTTGCCAACTGATCGGATAACACACCTAAATACACGCGATCCTTATTAACTTGATTGTGTAAATCTTTTAAATAACGATTGCGTTGTTTTAATACTTTTCGATATTGGGTCAAATTATATAGGTATTGGTTACTCATTTGACCAAATTCCATATCCATAAATTTTCGCCGAATTTGCGGCGATCCTTTAACAATCGATAGGTCTTCAGGAGCAAATAAAATGACATTTAATTTACCAATATAACTTGATAATTTGGCTTGCTCTAGGTAATTAACTTTAGCAATTTTACCCTTAGCGCCTAAATCCAACTCTAAAGGAAAGGTCCCCATTTGCTTGGTAACCATTCCTTTAATTTGAGCCGTATTAGCTTGCCAATTAATTAGTTCTTTATCATTAGCAGTCCGATGACTTCTAGCCAGAGCCAAAACATAGATTGATTCTAGTAAATTAGTCTTTCCTTGAGCGTTCTCGCCTAAAAAAACATTGACGCCATCGCTAAAGTTTAGCGTTTGCTTTTGATAATTTCGAAAATTATTAAGTTCAATTTTCGTTAATTTCATTATTTAGCCTGTCTAGTACGAATAAAAAATAAACCAACATTTGGTACTTCGACACTATCGCCATCGTAAAGTTTCCGACCACGACGATCGTCTAATTCATTATTTACACTTACGGCATTTTCTTTTAAATACCACTTAGCCTGTCCACCGGTTCCAATAATTGATTCTTCTTTTAACATTTGGCCTAAAGTAATGTAAGGTCCTTCAATGAAAATCTCTTTTTTCACAATTTCACCCACCTTTTACAAATACTATTATACGCTCTTTTTATTTAAAAGTATACTTGCCAAGACAATCTAACGCGTTTATAGACACTTTAAGTAAAAACGATACTTTTATCCAAAAAACCATATTTTCCCTAAAAATTAAAAATATGGTTTATTAAGCAAAAGTTACTAAAAAAAATTAAAACAGACAATCTAATTTTAGATTGTCTGTTTTAGCATTAGAAGGTTCTTATTGGAGTGATTAGTTGAATAAATTCTTCTCCATTTTCACTTGGCATCAAAGTAAATGGACGTAATGGTGAAGTAAATTCAACATTAATAATAGTTTGCCCTAATGAACGAAGTGAATCTTTCATATAATCAGGATTAAATGAAATTTCGATTCCCTTACCTTCAACGCTAACCGCATCCAAGGATTCGTTCACGTTTCCGACATCTGGTGAATTACCATAAATTGTGACATTTTTATTGTTAGCATCAATAGTTAACTTAATAACGTTATTGCGTGATTCATGTGACAATAAAGAAGCTCGTTCAATTGCTGATAGCAAAGCCGAAGTTTCAAACTGAACTTTGGTATCAAATGAATCCGGAATTAGTCTAGATGTGTCAGGATAATTACCCTCTAACAAGCGAGAATAAAATAGAGTGTTATCGAACATAAATAAAGCTTGATTTTCATTGATTGATAATTGAATTTCTTTTTGAGTTTCATCAAGCATTTTAGACAATTCGCTTAAACTTTTACCCGGAATTACAAAGTTATAATCCCCGTTGATTGGTTCATTTAAGGTAACTTTGCGTTGACTTAAACGGTGGCTATCAGTAGCTACAGCTAATAGTTGACTATCTTTAATTAAGAAATGCACCCCTGTTAAAATGGGACGACTTTCTTGATTAGAAACGGCAATAACTGTTTGACTAATAATTTCTTTAATTAAATCAGTATTAAGAGAAATCGTATCGTCGGTTTCAATTTCTGGTAAATGTGGATAATTATTAGCATCTAATCCATTAATGGTAAATGAAGATTTACCAGAAGTAATTTTAGTTTGTAAATTATCCTCAACTTCTAGGGTCATGGTATCCATTGGAAGTTTTTTAACAATATCAATAAAGAAACGAGCAGGTAATACAATCTCACCTGTGGATTCAATTGTTAATAAGTTATTCGGGTTAGTAACTGGAATGGTATGTTCAATAGAGATGTCTGCATTACTACCAGTTAAAATTAACCCTGAGTTGTCTGCTACTAACTTTAAACCAGTTAATATTGGAATAGTAGTTTTTGATGAAATAGCTCTGGAAACAGTTGTTAGACCTTTAATGAATTCAGTTCGATTAATAGAAAATTTCATTTATCAATATCTCCTAAAATTTATTTAATTTAATTAATATAAATAAAGTAGTAATAGTAGGGCCTGTGGAAAATGTGGATAAATATGTTAATAACTAGGGTATCAATGGTTTAAGCATGTGGATAACCCTGTTGATAACTAGTGGAAAACTCACAACTTATCCACATTACATTAACGACTTCTTCAAATAATTAACTTCTTTTTGAACATTGGGATCGTTTTTAATGACCTCACCAATTTTTTCACAGGAGTGAATTACAGTCGTATGATCTTTACCACCAAATTCTTTACCAATTTTGGGTAAGGAATTATTAGTAAGTTCGCGTGATAAATACATGGCAATCTGGCGGGGCATTACAATAGATTTAAGACGTTTTTTACCTTTGAGATCGTCGACGGTGACGTGAAAGTAATCGGCAACCTTAGTTTGAATATCAGCGATGGTTAATTCATGTTCTTCTTCTTCAATATTAAGACCTTTAAGAGATTCATAGACTAGATCAGTGGTAATCGGCGATTTTTTCAATTCCGCATACGCCTGAACTCGAGTTAAAGCACCTTCCAGTTCGCGAACGTTAGAATCAATTTGACCGGCAATATAACTTAAGGTCTCATTGGGAATATTTAGATGGTCGGTTTCCGCCCGGTTTTTGAGAATCGCAATTCTAGTTTCTAAATCTGGTGGGGTAATGTCTACGGAAAGTCCCCAAGCGAATCGAGATACTAAGCGTTCTTGAAGCTTGGGAATTTCTTGAGGCATCCGGTCTGAAGTTAGCACAATTTGTTTCCCATTATTATATAGATCATTAAACGTATGGAAAAATTCTTCTTGTGTCCCTTCTTTATCGGCAAAAAATTGAATATCATCAACCATGAGGATATCCACATTGCGATATTCTTTGCGAAATTCTTCTGTTTTGTTGGTTTGAATGGCGTTAATAAAATCATTAGTGAAGGCCTCACTAGTAACGTATTTTACGTTAGTTTGTGGGTCATCGGTTAAACGTTTGTTACCGATTGCCTGCATCAAATGCGTTTTACCTAAACCAACTCCGCCATAGAAGAAAAGGGGATTATAGAGTTTTCCGGGCTCTTCTGAAACAATTAACGCAGCTGCATGCGCCATTTGGTTTCCTTTACCAATAATAAAGTTTTCGAAAGTGTAGTTGGGGTTTAGGTGAGTTTCTTTACTAAACACAAACTCACTATCACTATCGTCAATGGATTCATCATTAGAAACTTGATGTTTAAGGTCATCTTCTAAAATGAATTTTGGTTCAATATTACTATTAGTAATGTTGTAAGCATATTTAATTAAACTAGGCGCCAATTGAGCTTCCCAGTAATCTTTATGAAGAACTGATGGCAATGCTAAGGTCAAAGTATTGTCATCAAAACTAACTGCGATGGCTGGTTTAATCCAAGAATCATAGGTTAGCTTAGTTAAATCTTGTTGGAACATCTTTTGGATTTGTTCCCATAACGTTTCCATATCAATCAAGCGTTGGCCCCCTTCAAAAATATTCGAACAATTAAGCACAAAAAATATTTTATCATCAATACAAATAGTTTTCCACAATCATTTTAGGGTTGTGGAAAAATGTTTCACAGGGTGGGAATAACTTTTTATTTTGGCTGTGGATAAGTTGGGTGTGCGAATGATTTTAAAAGTTTTCCACAGGTTAATGTTGATAAAAATTTGTTGATATTAAAAGCTTTACTGCCTGTTGATAACTTTATGCACAGGGGAGTGATTTTATTTTTCAACACCTGTTAATATGTCCTTGGTTAGTGGATAAGATTGTGGATTGTAAAAATAAACCAAAATGTTTTTCCACAAGAAACTGTTCATGAAACAAGATTTTATCCACAAACTTAAATCTTAAATTTTTAAATTATTATTTCATTGATTTAGGATATGTGATATCATATTCCAGTAATGCATTTGAAGATAAAAATAAATCTTTAATCAGAATCCCTAAATAAAGGAGGGTTATTGAATTATGAAAAGAACTTACCAACCAAAGAAGCGTCACCGTGCCCGTGTTCATGGCTTCCGTAAACGAATGAGTACCAGTGATGGTCGTAAAGTGTTAGCACGCCGACGTCAAAAAGGCAGAAAATCATTAACTGCATAGACAGACCACTGACCTATTCAGTGGTCTTTTTCATTACAATTAAAATTATTTCGGAGATAAGTTATGCGAAAATCCTATCGAGTTAAAAAGGAAGCCGATTTTCAAAAGGTTTTCGAAACTCACAATTCAATCGCTAATCGACAATTTATAATTTATAAACTTGATAAACCAAATCAGAAACATTTTAGAGTGGGAATTTCAGTAGGTAAAAAAATTGGGAATGCAGTTCATCGTAACTGGGTAAAACGAAGAATTCGCCAATCACTACTTGAATTAAAACCAGAATTAAAAAATGATGTTGATTTTATCATTATTGCAAGACCATCAACCGACCAGATGTCTATGGCCGATATTAAATCTGGTTTAACTCACGCCTTAAATTTAGCTAATTTAATAGAACAAAACGATAGTGAGGATTAATCAATTGAATAAGAGATTAAAAAAGATTTTGACTTTTGCTTCCATACTTAGTATTGCTGTATTTCTTTCGGCCTGTGGTACCTCGCCGATTACTGAACATAGTACGGGAATTTGGGACGGATTAATTGTTTTGAACTTCTCTAGAGCAATTATTTGGTTATCCAGTTTCTTTAACCATAATTATGGCGTGGGAATTATAATCTTTACAATCATTGTAAGAATTATTTTATTACCACTAATGATTTTACAAACTAGAAGTATGCGTAAAACCCAAGAAATTCAGCCACAACTTAAAGCTTTACAAGCTAAATATTCTTCTCGTGATACAGAAACTATGCAAAAATTACAAGAAGAACAACGTAAACTTTATGCTGAAGCCGGAGTTAATCCGGTTGCGGGATGTCTTCCTTTATTAATCCAATTGCCAATTATTTTTGCGTTGTATCAAGCAATTTTAAGAACTCATATTTTAAGAACTGGACACTTTTTATGGTTACAATTAGGGGCTAAAGATCCTTACTACATCTTACCGATTTTGGCCGCTTTATTTACCTTCCTAAGTTCATGGTTAAATGTTAAATCTCAACCTGAGTCAAATTCAATGACTACCATGATGACTATTGGAATGCCAGTTATTATTTTCTTCACGGCTTTAAATGTTCCATCCGCCCTATCACTTTATTGGGTAGTTACGAATGCGTTCCAAGTTTGTCAAACTTTAATTATTCAAAACCCTTGGAAAATTAATCGCGAACGCGAACAAAAAGAAAATGAAGAAAAAACACGTCAAAAAGCAATTGAAAAAGCTAAACGCAAAGCCCTTAAGGGAAAACGCAAATAAAAAGAGTAACCAATTAAATTTGGTTGCTCTTTTTTATTTATAGTATAATTGAATTTGTGAAAAACAAATTAAAGGGGAATCTTTTCAAAATGACAATTTATAAGGGTAGAACAGTTATGGAAGCAATTGCGACTGCGTTAGATTATCTCAATGTTAAACGAGATAATGTCGAAGTTAAAATTATTCAAGAGGGTCGCAATGGATTTTTAGGCATTGGTAAAAAACCAGCGATCATTGACGTAACTGAATTGGAATCAAATCTAAAAGTAGATACACTTGTAAATTCACCAATGAAAGATTCCTTAGAAGTAGTAGATGTGGATAAATTAGTTAAAGAATTACAGGCCTATTTAACTTCAGTAATTGAAAAAATGGGTTTTGAGCCACAATTAGTAGCCGAGGTCCAACACACCAAAGATATTTATATTGATATTGTGGTCCAAGAAAGAAGCCGGCTAATTGGACACCATGGAAAAACTATTAACGCCTTACAAGGACTAGGACAAATTTTTATTAATCGAAGTGGCGGGAAGAATATTAATCTAATTTTAGATTCGGCCAACTATCGAGCTAAACGCCGGGATGCCCTAATTCAATTAGCTGATAAAACGGCGCGAAACGCCATTGCAAATGGTAAGCCTATTTATCTAAATCCGATGAATGCTAACGAACGAAAAATTATTCATAATTCCTTAAAAACCAATCAACACGTGACCTCATATTCAACTGGCAAGGAGCCTCGCCGGGTGATTGTGGTCGTTCCAAGATAATATTGACAAATTAAGAACTTTTGTTATTATATAACTAATCATTCTTATCTTAACTTAGATGAAGTAGTGAAAGTGCTTTGTCCACGTAAATATGCGTGGAGTGGGCACTTTTTTTGTATTCTAAATGATTATTTGTGCGAGAGGAGATACATTTATGGTTCTAACAACGACTGAATTTGATACAATCGCTGCGATTTCAACACCTGTAGGCCAGGGAGGAATTTCGATTATTCGTATTAGTGGTGATGATGCTATCAAGGTTGCCAAAAATTTATATCGTGGTAAAAATTTGGATAAAGTGGAAACTAACACCATTAACTATGGACATATTATTGATCCAGAAACTCAAAAAACAGTTGATGAAGTAATGCTTTCAGTTATGCGTGCACCAAAAACTTATACTAAAGAAGATATTATTGAAATTAATTGTCATGGTGGGATTATTGCTACAAATAAAATTTTACAATTGGCATTAAGTTATGGGGCTAGAATGGCCGAACCTGGTGAATTTACTAAACGGGCCTTTTTAAATGGTCGAATTGATTTATCACAATCTGAAGCGGTTATGGATTTAATCGAAGCCAAAACCGATCGTTCAATGAAGGTAGCGCTAAATCAGTTAGATGGAAATTTATCACATTTAATCAAACAACTTCGTCAAGACATTTTAGATGTATTGGCTCAAGTTGAGGTAAATATCGACTACCCTGAATATGATGATGTAGAAACTATGACTAGTCAGTTATTGTTGAATAAGGCTACTCAAGTCAAAGCTAGTGTAGAGCAGTTACTACAAACCGCAAACCAAGGTAAAATTTTACGGGATGGTTTAGCTACTTCCATTATTGGTCGTCCCAATGTTGGTAAATCCAGTTTGCTAAATCATCTAATCCATGAAGATAAGGCGATCGTGACTGATGTTCCCGGAACGACTCGGGATGTTTTGGAAGAATATGTGAATGTTAAAGGAGTTCCGTTAAAACTAATTGATACGGCTGGAATTCGAGAAACCGACGATACGGTTGAAAAAATCGGAGTAGAACGGTCTCGAAAAGCTATTGATATGTCGGATTTAGTCTTACTAGTACTAAATTCTAGCGAAGCTTTAACTAAAGAAGATTTGGAACTAATTGATTTAACCAAAGATAAACAACGTATTATTGTTTTAAATAAAACCGATTTACCGGCTAAATTAGATTTAGCTAAAGTTAAACAACTTACTCAAAGTAAAAACATTATTTCCACTTCAGCCATTGAAGCTGACGGTTTAAAACAGTTAGAAGAAGTTATTGCCCACATGTTTTTTAATGAAGGCATTGAAAATAGTCAAAATGATGTAGTGGTTACTAATGCACGTCACATTGGGCTATTGAATCAAGCTAAACAAGCTTTAGATGAAGTAATTAGTGGATTAAGTGCGGGATTACCCGTTGACTTAGTACAAATTGATATGACTAGATGCTGGGAATTATTAGGTGAAATTACTGGTGATAGTTATCAAGATGAATTACTGGATCAATTATTTAGCCAATTTTGTCTAGGAAAATAATTGACCAATTGGAGGAAAACAGTGAAAAGTTTACAAGTTAGTGATGTTAAGCAAACCTATCGTGCTGAAGATTATGACGTTGTCGTAGTTGGTGCTGGTCATGCTGGTAGTGAAGCCGCATTAGCTGCCGCACGAATGGGTAATAAAACTTTATTAGTAACAATTAATTTAGATATGGTAGCTTTTATGCCATGTAATCCATCCATTGGAGGCCCTGCTAAAGGAACCGTAGTTCGCGAAATCGATGCTTTGGGTGGAGAAATGGGTAAAAACATTGATAAAACCTATGTTCAAATGCGGATGCTAAACACCGGAAAAGGTCCGGCAGTTCAAGCTTTACGTGCTCAAGCTGATAAGCATGCTTACCATGCCGAAATGAAAAAGACGATTGAAAAAGAACCTAATTTGACTTTACGCCAAGGAATTGTGGATTCGCTAATTGTCGAAGATGGCGAATGTAAAGGAGTTATCACTAATACTGGTGCTAGATACTATGCCAAAGCGGTTGTAATTTGTGCAGGAACGGCAGCACGAGGAAAGATTATTATTGGTGAATTAATGTATGCTTCTGGCCCCAATAATTCCCAACCAGCGGAAAAATTATCCGAAAATTTAGCCGATCTAGGCTTTGATTTGGAACGTTTTAAAACGGGAACTCCTCCACGAGTAGATGGTAATACCATTGATTATGCTAAGACAGAAGAACAACCGGGAGACGAACACCCTAATCACTTTAGTTATGAAAACTCTGATGACGATTATTTAGCTGTTAAGAATCAATTGTCATGCTGGTTAACTTATACTAATAAGAAAACTCATGAAATTATTCGTGAGAATTTAGATCGAGCACCAATGTTTACCGGTGTTATTGAAGGGGTCGGACCTAGATATTGTCCATCAATTGAGGATAAAATTGTTCGATTTGCTGATAAAGATCGCCACCAATTATTCTTAGAACCTGAAGGCCGTAATACTGATGAATGGTATGTTCAAGGACTATCTACCTCGATGCCCGAAGAAGTGCAACAAGATATTGTCCACTCCATTGCTGGCTTAGAAAATGCGCAAATGATGCGTCCAGGTTATGCAATTGAATATGATGTGGTTGCACCTTACCAATTAAAACCATCCCTAGAAACTAAGGTAGTTAAAAACTTATTTACGGCGGGCCAAACTAATGGTACTTCTGGTTATGAAGAAGCAGCTGGCCAAGGAATTATCGCCGGAATTAATGCTGGTTTACGAGCTCAAGGTAAGGCACCGTTTGTGCTAAAACGTGATGAAGCTTATATTGGGGTTATGATTGATGATTTAGTTACTAAGGGAACTAATGAACCTTATCGTTTACTAACTAGTCGAGCTGAATACCGTTTACTATTAAGAAATGATAATGCGGATATGCGTTTAACTGAAAAAGGTCATGAATTAGGCCTAATTTCAGATGAACGTTATAATCAATTTATCCAAAAACGAACTATGATTGAAGATGAATTAGCTCGTTTAGATAATATTCGTATCAAACCAAGTGACGAAGTAAATACCTTTGTAGAACAATTTGGTGATAAACCTCTTAAAGACGGTATTTTAGCTTCAGTCTTTTTACGTCGACCATACGTTACTTATGATATTTTAATGCAATATATTCCAGCTTCAGATGTTGAATTACCAGCTCGCGTAATTGAGCAAATTGAAATTCGTACGAAGTATGCGGGATACATTGCTAAAGCAGAAGCTAATGTTGAACGGATGAAGAAAATGGAAGCTAAGAAAATTCCAGAAAATATTGACTATGATGCTATTGATGGAATTGCCACTGAAGCTCATCAAAAATTAAAGAAAATTATGCCAGAAACTCTAGCACAAGCCTCACGAATTAGTGGAGTTAACCCTTCCGATATCGCGATTTTAAGTGTTTATATCAAACAAGGAAAAATTGCTAAAGTAACTGAATAAATAAAAAGATCTAGCTAATTAATTAGCTAGATCTTTTTTGTTAGATTGAATAATTAGGTAACTGATAATCATACAAATTAGGATGGCTAAAGCCATTGGCAAATAAGTGTGTACGCCCATTAAACCAACTACTGGGGACATGATACTACCGATAGCATTTTGAGAGAGTCCCATCAAAGCAGAAGTTCCGCCGACACTCTTTACTTTGGTGTTCATTACTGTAGCGGATGTAAGGGTTAATAAGATGCCTAATTGAATCGTAATAATAAATATTAAAGTACAAACAAGCCAGAAGTTTGGCATGATAAACCAACTTAAAAGAAGGAGCGTTCCGGTAAATAAAATACTTAACATAGTGGAATTAGTTTGTTGTTGCGCCGAAAAACGATCAATCAATTTAGCTGGTAATAAGGAACCAACGGCGATGCCAACTCCATTTAGTGCGTAGATTAGACTAAATCCTTGCGCTGATAAGTGATAATAGCTTTGGAAAATAAAGGATGAAGCAGAAATATAACTAAATAATGCGCCATATACTAAACCAGAAACTAAAATACTTTTACGTAAAGGCCGGTTTATAAGTAATTTAACGGTATCAATAATGCTAGTTGTTAAATTACTATTGATCCGTTGTTGTGATGGTAACGATTCCGAGAAACCAAAAATAATGGATAGAATAATTATTAATCCAATAATTGCTAATAAGAAAAAGATTCCGCGCCAATTAAGGAATTTAACTAGTTGACCACCGATAATTGGTGAAATTACTGGGAAAATTCCATTAACGCCAGATAGCATAGAATAAAAACGGAGTAAAAGTGGTCCAGAGAAGTGATCGCGAGCAATGGCTCGGGATAACACTTGGCCACTAGAACCACTTAGACCTTGGATTAATCTTAAAAATATTAAGAGGTAGATGGAATTCGTAAAAGCAATTAATAATGAAGATAAACTGAAAACAGCAAATCCAATGATCAATGGGATTTTACGGCCATATTTATCACTTAGAGGTCCAATAATTAGTTGGCCAATCGCTAACCCGAATAAACAAGCACTTAAGCTAAGTTGCATTAATGAAGCTGAAGTATGTAAATTTTGGGTTATTTGCGGAAGGGCCGGTAAATATAAGTCAATTGAAAGGGGCCCCGTGGCACTAATGGTACCTAATAAGATCGTTAGCCAAACTTTCTTGGCTGTTGAAACATTTTTGTTCATGTCAGTCGCTCGTTTCTAAAATAAAATTGTCAATTTAACTGCTAGTATACCATATTGACCGCAGAATTACGGTCAAATATAAAACTATGGTACAATTGCTATATAAATTAATTAAGGGAGCAATTGCTTAATGAAAACAATTAAAGAAATTTTAAGTTGGGTAATTCCAATTGTAGCCGGAATTTTAATTGCTTTAGCGATTAAACAATTTGTAGTAACCATTGCTAAAGTGGACGGTCCATCAATGGAACCTAATTTAGTTAATAAGGAACGAATGTTAGTATGGCGCAATTCTGATATTAAACGGATGAGCGTAATTGTTTTTGATGCTTATGGAGAAGATCCTAGTGCGACCACCAAAAATACTGATTATGTAAAACGAGTAATTGGGGTTCCGGGTGATACAGTTGCAAGTAAAAACGGTAACCTTTATGTTAACGGAAAATTAGTTAAACAAAATTTTATTAGCGAATATGAACGGACCCAAGGAACTGGTAATTGGGATCTTAAGACGCTATCCAAAAACTGGAGTAAGAATGTTGGGGTAACTAAGGTTCCTAAAGGCCAATACTTTGTAATGGGAGATCATCGTAGTGTTTCTAATGATGGACGTTACTGGGGATTTGTGCCTAAAGATAAAATTGCGGGAGTTGTTAAAGTACCGTTCTGGGCAACGGATGCTACTAAACGCCACAATGTAAATAAATTGGCTGAATAATAAAAACCGCTAACCTAGGTTAGCGGTTTTTATTAACAATGGGGGAATGACAATGTTAAAGTTGGAATCATGGAATGTAAATGGAATTCGAGCAGCAGTTAAACATGGTTTTATGGATATTTTTAATCAATTAGATGCGGATATTTTTTGTATTCAAGAAACTAAACTGCAAGCGGGGCAAATCGAATTAGAGTTACCGGGATACTATCAATTTTGGAACTATGCCGATAAAAAGGGATATTCAGGAACGGCGATCTTTACTAAATATCAACCTAAACGAGTTAGTAATGGAATCGGGTCCCCACAGTTTGATGATGAGGGGAGGGTGATAACTTTAGAGTACGAAAAGGTATTTATCGTTACCAGTTATACGCCGAACTCACAGCCTAAATTAAAACGTCTAGGTTATCGTCGTTTGTGGAATGATGCTTTTTTAGCCTATATTAATCAATTAAAAGCTGTTAAACCAGTAATTTTTTGTGGGGATTTAAATGTGGCTCATCAAGAAATTGATTTAAAACATCCTGATCATCATCATTTGTCATCCGGATTTTCTAATGAAGAGCGTGCTGATTTTAGTGAGTTATTGAAATCCGGGTATGTGGATACTTTTAGATGCTTACATGCTGATAAACTTGATGCCTACACTTGGTGGTATTATCGATTTCATGCTAGAAATACCAATGCGGGTTGGCGAATTGATTACTTTGTAGTTTCAGAAAATTTAGCCTCCCATATTGTGGAAGCTAATATCTTAGATGAAGTATACGGATCAGATCATGCCCCAGTTGAATTGAAAATTGAATTAGATTTAAATTAGCCATTGAATGAAAACCGGTTCTCGTTTATAATGGAAACTGGTTTTCAAACAGATTGCACTATAAATGTATGGTAATGAGGTGAAATTATGGCTAAAACAATTAAAAACTTAGCTGATGAATTAGGTGTTTCTAAAACAGCGATTAGAAAGCACATGGATGATCAATTCAGAGAAGAATTTACCATTAAAGATGGAAATAAGATTTTGATTAAAGATGAGGGAGCTGAAGAACTTAAAAACCAGTTCGCAAATCAATCAGAAACCGAGCACGAACCTATCGAAAAGCCTGAAGAAATCAAAGATTCTAATGCTAGTAGTTCAGTGAATCAATTTGATATCTTAGCAAAACAATTAAATAGCCAAGCTGATCAATTGATTGCTAAAGATAAACAAATTGCCGATTTACATAAATTACTTGATCAATCTCAACAACTTCAGTTGGATGTTCAAAATAAATTAAGAAAAATCGAAAGTGCTCCTAAAGTGGAACAAATTGCTAATGATAATGGTGATACCGCAGTAGAAACTTTAACTAAAGAATCTACAGAACAAACTAATCACGTCAAACCTAAAAAACGCCACTGGTGGAATTTCTAAAGTCAAAGTATTTACTTTGGCTTTTTTATTTACTTGTTTATTTAAAAGCATTAATATCTAATTAAAACTTACTTTGGAGGAAAATGTGATGAGTAAACTTAACCAACCTTTAGATGCAACCGAGCTAAAGGAATTACATGATAATTTAAGTCAGCAGCCGGGAAATGAATTACTAAGTAATATCATCACCCAAAACGGTATCAATCAAGCTGCTCAAGATCCTAAAGCGGCCACACGATTAGACCCAGTATTTTCAATTGATTTAGATACGGGCAAAGTTTCCAATCAAAAACGTAGTGGGCGTTGTTGGTTATTTTCACTATTAAATACTTTACGACACCAGTTCGCTAAAACCTACCATGTTAAGGATTTCGAATTTTCTCAAAAGTATCTATTCTTCTGGGATAAAATTGAACGGGCCAATATCTACTATGATAATATCTTAGCAACGGCGCATAAGCCAGCTAATGATCGCGAAGTTGAATTTTATATGAGTATGCCCGGTGAAGATGGAGGACAGTGGGCCATGGCCGCTGGTTTAGTTCAAAAATATGGAGTAATGCCAGCTAGCGTTTATCCAGAAACTATCAATTCCGAAGATACTTCGGCTTATGATGCCGTGATGAATCGCAAATTAAGAAAAGATGGGATGCAACTACGCCAACTAATTAATACGGCTGCTGATGATCAAACCATTACGGATACTCGTAAACGGATGCTAAAAGAAGTTTATCAAATAACGGCCTACTCTTTTGGGGAACCGCCAATGAAATTTGATTTAGAATATCGCGATGATGATCATAACTATCATTTAGATCAAGGTCTAACACCACAAGAATTTTATACTAAATATGTGAATGTTGATTTAGATAATTACGTAGTTTTGAGTAATTCTCCGGATAAGGAATATAACCAAGTCTATACTTTACCTAGTCAAGATAATATCGTAGGTGGTAAAAAAATTGAATTTTTAAATCTACCGATGAAAGACCTGAAACAAGCAGCTATTCAAACGCTACAAAATGGTGAAACGCTTTGGTTTGGTAATGATGTTTTACAACAAATGAGTCGTAAGCAAGGATATTTAGATGCCAATCTTTATCACTATTCTCAATTATTCAACGTTGATTTATCAATGAGTAAGGCCGATCGTTTAACTTATCATGAAGCCGAAGTCTCCCATGCGATGACTTTAACGGGAGTGGATTTAGTTAATGATCAACCAACTAAATGGAAAGTTGAAAATTCCTGGGGTGAAAAAACCGGCGAGAAAGGTTACTTCACAATGTCGGATGACTGGATGGATGCATATGTCTATGAAGTAGTGGTTAAAAAAGATTATTTAACTAAGCCACAGTTAGCCATTTTAGATCAACCCAAAATTCAATTGGATCCTTGGGATTCATTACGTTAAAAAAAGACCAACTAATTTAATTAGTTGGTCTTTTTGAGTGGGTATTATTTATTTAATTGGGATTCGGTTTGTGGAAAACGGATGATAGCGGCCACGTCTTCGTTTTTAACGGGCATATCGGCTTCATCTAGAATATAAACTGGACCATCAAAACCGCTGACAGTAATTGCTAAATCATTTAAAGCATTACTTGGGTGCCCTTCGGCATTGTGCATGTCATATTGAATGTTAGCTGTGTCTTTTTCTGGAATATAAGCATCGCGTTTAATAAATAAAGTATCAACTTGTCCAGATACAGCTGCATCCACGATTTTGTGAATATCAGTTAGCGTCTTCTTAGCACCAGTTTGGGCATCGTAACGGCTAGCCAACTCTTTGATTGAAGCAGCGTTAAATTGTTGGTTAATGCTACGGACGATATTTAAAATTTCTTGGTGTGAAGTCTTCATACTTGGAATCTTGTTAACTTTAATATCTTTAGATAGCAATGGGTTTTGAGAAACCTTTCTAAATTCACCATCTTCAGCTACTAAAGCAGCTAAGACGACGGGAAGATGATCTTTGTTGGTGAAATTGATACGAACATATTCATCAATGGCTTTAAAGAAGCGACCTTGATCATTGCGAACGGTTTCTTCTTTTGGATTATGCGCATTAAGAGTAGTGCCTCGACCAGTTCCGGTTGATTTTTGTTTTTGTTTACCACCGATTAAATCTTCACCTAAAGTACCAGTTAAAGTCTTAGGCATGTTAGGATCATCAATTTCGGTAATGGTACGATCTTTAATTTGGAATAATCTAAAGGTATCTTTTCTTGCGATAATTAAATTGTAAGCTAAGGTAAATTGATAGTCTTTCATAAGTGGTAATACTTGCATTGTTTCGCTAACAGCAAAGCCAGTGTCAACGGGATAGTTTAAACGAAAGGCTTGCATGTCATCAGGACTGACGTATAAAGCTAATCCTTGGGAAACATCGTTACCGAGGGTTTCAGTTTGTAAGAGTTGTTGTAATTGTTGTTCGTATTTAGGCCAGTCCTTGCTAGGATATTGTTTAAGATAAGCTGCCTTAGCATCGGTAATTAAGCTGTTTAATTGGGTCTTATCACTAACTGAATCGTCAATCTTGGGGCTTAATGGCATGACGATTGAAACAATCGGTGTTTTTTTAGATTCTAAAGTTAATAAATTTTTCATTTTAATTGTATTATTTGCCATAAATAAATCCCTCCAATTTCAAACTATAATTCACGATAATAATAGCACGCTGGTTCTAAAAAGTGTTATCAAACGCCTAGCCTTCATTCGCGACTAAGCAACCTAATTTAGAAACCCGCTTTGTTTATGGTTTAATTTTAGTATATATTAATATAGTAAAAATTATTCTAAATGTGCTCTAAATAAATCGTTGGAGGTTACGATAGTGATTAATTGGCACTTATTTTTTGAATTTATAATCATTTTAAATGCGGTTCTAGCAATTATTACAGTGTTTAGACAAAAAAGAGATATTGCTGCTATTTGGGCTTGGCTATTGGTGCTTACGTTTTTGCCCATCATTGGTTTTATAATCTATGCTTTTTTTGGTCGCAAACTACCCAAAAACCGGCTATTTAAGTTACACAATCATGTACAAATGCAGTTAGACGAACGGTTAACTGATCAACGAAGCCAAGAAGGTAATTCCAATTTTTCAGAATCGGATTTAATTTCTAGCGAATATCGTAACGTAGTGGATTTATTTATTAATTCAGATTTTGCATTTTTGGCCCGCAAGAATCGAATCCATATCTTTACTGATGGTAATGATTTATTTCACCGAATGATTGAAGATATCGAAGCGGCTAAAAGTAGTATTAATATCGAATTTTATACGTTTTATAATGACGAAATTGGTAATGAGATGTTAGATTTACTAGTTAAAAAGGCCCAAGAAGGTGTCGAAGTGCGAGTTTTGTATGATGCTTTTGGATCATTAGGAACGACACGAAAATTTTTCGAACCTTTGCGTAAGGCCGGGGGCTACGCCTATCCCTTTCTAAATACGCATTCATTTATCATCGATTTTCGAATTAATTTTAGAGACCACCGTAAAATTGTCGTCATTGACGGAAAAATTGGCTATATTGGCGGCTATAATATTGGCGATCAATATTTGAATCGAAGTAAAAAGTTTGGTCGTTGGCGCGATACCCATTTACGAATTGTTGGTTCAGCCGTGTTTGGTTTACAATCTAGGTTTGTTTTAGATTGGGATGCCACTAGTACCGAAGCTCAATTCAATGAGAAAAAAGTCGATGCTAAATATTTTCCTGTTAGTGCGACTAAAGGAACGGCTAACGTTCAAGTAGTTTCTAGTGGGCCTAACTCTGAAAATCAGCAAATTAAACTGGGATATATAAAAATGATTTTATCAGCAAAACGATATTGTTGGATTCAAACTCCGTACTTAATTCCGGACGACAGTGTGCTCGATGCGATTAAAATAGCGATTCAATCGGGAGTGGACGTGCGGATTATGGTCCCTAATATGCCGGATCATCCCTTTGTTTATCGAGCTACTCAATACTATGCTAATCAATTGGCTCAAGAAGGCGTCAAAATATATTATTATCAAGACGGCTTTTTACATGCCAAAACTACCATGATTGATGGTAAGCTTGCTTCAGTAGGTTCCGCTAATTATGATTTTAGAAGTTTTAAATTAAATTTTGAAACGAATTCATTTATTTATGATGAAACTATTACTAAAGAATTGACCCAGATCTATAAAGAAGATATTAAAAATAGCATTTTACAAACTCCAGAAATGTTTAATCAACAAAGTAGTTGGTTGAAATTTAAGCAAATATTTAGTCGATTATTCTCGCCAATTTTGTAGGCAAATTATTTGTAAAGGCATAATTGCTAGGGCTATAATAAATTATGAAGAAAGTTGGATATTTATTGTAATTTTGTTAGTTAATTGAATAATTTACTATTAATTTGACATATTTCATTCTTTTTCTTCACGGCTCTAAACTCGGGAATAAATTCCTTCAATAATATAAAAAAATGGCTTACCGTTTACGCGGTAAGCTATTTTTTATTTACTAAGATTAAATTTTAAGTTAACAATATATAAAATAATGGCACCAATACTCATGGTTACAAATTCTGAAATTCCCGTGGTCAAGTAAGCACTCCAAAATGTAGGCCAGAAAGCGGTACTACCTACAAAGGCAATTTCAAAAGCAATAATAAACATGAAGAAAGTTCCAATTAAAACTGAGGTTGCTAATTTAGCTACTAGGTTTTTCATCTTACGAGTAACTAAATTAATCGTAAGTAAGGCAACCAAGGTTTCTAAAGTCCCGACTACCATATCAATAGCGCCCAAAGATGACACCATGTTAGAAATAAAGCATCCTAAAGTAATCGCAATTACATAGCGTTTATTAAAAACTGCTAAATTGTTCAAACCTTCGGATGGTCTAAATTGTAAGGGACCGTAACTAAAGACTGCAAAGACCATCGTAACAGCGATGTAGAGGGCAGCAACAACGGCAGCTTTGGTTAAATCCCGTACACTGTCGATGCCGAATAAATTTGTCTTAGAATTCATAAAAATTCCTTCCTTTAAAAAGTTGTGTTATTAGATAACCTAATTAACCTTATCTCTTTTTAAAGGCGAGGTCAAAATTATTTAGCGTTTAAGATCCATAAGAAAATTACGAAGACAATGGCTAAGCCATACATCATTGGTGTAACTTCTTTGCCACGTTTAGCGGCAATCATACTAATCGGATAAACAATAAATCCAAGCGCAATTCCATCAGCAATACTGTAAGTAAAGGCCATCCCAATGACAATTAAAAATGAAGGAGCAGCAATTTCAAATTTTTCCCAATGAATATTTTTAAGTGATTGAGCCATTAAAATCCCAACTGTAATTAAGGCCGGTGCCGTAACTTGATTGGTAATTACGGAAAGTAATGGCGAGAAGAAAGTACCTAAAATAAATAAAATCCCAACTACAACTGTAGTAAAACCAGTCCGTCCCCCAACGGCGATACCAGCAGATGATTCAACGAATGCCCCCATAGGTGAAGTTCCTAAGATTGATCCGGCCATCATAGTAGCAGAATCAGCGGCTAGTGCCTTACCGATGTTAGGAATTTTATTATCTTTGACTAAACCAGCTTGTTCAGATAAAGCTACCAAAGAACCTGCGGTATCAAAAAATGTAACTAGTAAGAAAGTTAAAACTACGACAATCATTTGTGGTGAATTGATGTTACCAATATGAGTAAAAGCTTGGCCAAAAGTAGATTTAATACTTGGCATGGCTGAAACAAAGTGAGTTGGAACTTGAATAAGTCCAAAAATCATTCCGCCGATGGCACTAACTACCATCGAAATAAAGATTGCCCCCGGTACCCGTTTAACCATTAAAATGATGGTTAATAGTAGGCCAAAAATGGTTAACCAAGTGGTACTAGCGCCTAAAGGTCCTAAACCAATAATGGTCTCTTTGTTAGCGGCAACGATACCACCTTGACTTAAACCTAATAAAGCCACAAAAATACCAATTCCACCCGCAATAGCGGCCTTTAAATCAGCAGGAATATCATCAATAATTTTCTCACGTAACTTTAAGGCAGTTAAGATAATGAAAATAATTGATGCGACAAATACCCCAGATAGTGCAGTTTGCCAGCTAACGCCCATGCCTAAACATACGGAGTAAGCAAAAAAGGCGTTAATTCCTAAACTAGCTGAAATAGCAATGGGATAGTTAGCTAAGATTCCCATTAAAAAACATCCGATAGCTGAAGCTAGAGCAGTTGCTGTAAAAACAGCCCCTTGATTCATGCCAGCTGCACCTAAAACGTTGGGATTAACGAATAAAATATAAACCATTGATACGAAAGTGGTAATCCCGGCAATAATTTCTCTTTTGAAATTAGTATGGCGTTCTTCGAAGTTAAAAAACTTTGCGATAGCTGTTAACATAATCCATCTCCTAAATAATTGTTCGTGTTTTTTATTTAAATCAACTATTAAATGATATCATTTAATAAAAATATTATCAATACACGAATAATAATAAAATTTAATTAACTAAAGTTAGCTAATTTTTATTATCTATGATTATGGAGTTGCATAATCGCTAATTTGTTTTAAAATGTTAACATCTAAGTTAAAGGATGGAATATAGATGATTAAACCAATTAACCATAACGAATTAACGCTAGCTCAACCATCGGTACCTGCCCAATTAACCGATAAGCAAGTCATCATTGACTTAAATGATACCTTTAATGCGCATCGTGAAAATTGTGTGGGAATGGCTGCCAATATGATTGGGGTTAATAAAAACATCATTATTTTTGAAATGGGAATCTTGGCAATTACCATGGTCAATCCTGAAATTACTAGTCGTTTAGAAGCTTATCCCGTGAGTGAAGGATGTTTGTCATTAAAAGGACAAAGGGAAACAATTCGCTATCAAAAAATTACGGTTAAATATCTAGATAGTAATTTCAAACCGCAACAACAGCAATTTTCCGGTTTCGTGGCTCAAATTATTCAGCATGAAATTGATCATTGTAATGGGATTTTAATTTAAAAAAAGGACTTCCTCGCGGGAAGTCCTTTTTATTTTATAGAAAACTTTTAAAGGTATTATCAATAATATTATATTCACTGTTAGTGATTGCTACGTTCATAGAACGAGCGTTAGTTTTAGCTTGCTCCGGAGTTTTAGCTCCTGGAATTACGACCGTAATATTGGGATTTTTAATGTACCAAGCTAAGACTAATTCCGTAATGGAAATGTCATGATTTTTAGCAATAGGTTTTAAACTATTGGTAGCTGTTACGATGGCTTTAAAGTTTTCACCGTTAAAGTTTTTATCGTTTTTACGTAAATCACCTTCGGGAAATTCAATGGGATGTGAATATTTTCCAGTTAGTAACCCGGAAGCCAGTGGAAAATAGGGAACAAAAGCGATATTATGGGCATTTAAGTAGGGAAAAATTTGAGTTTCCGGTTTGCGATAAATTAAGCTATAATTATCTTCAACAACGTCAATTTGGCCATTTTGATTGGCTTCCACTAATTGCTCATAAGAAAAATTAGAAACACCGATGGCTTTAATGATGCCTTGATCTTTTAATTCCTGAAGAGCGGCCACCGCCACGTCTTTAGGAGTATCTTCATCGGGAAAATGAATGTAAAAGATGTCTAGGTAGTCAGTTTGAAGTCGTTTTAAGCTATCGTAGACACACTGTTTTAAAAAATCTGGATCGTTGCTAATGGAAACTTTACCATTATGTATAGCTTGAGCTCCTTTAGTAGCAATGATTAATTTATCACGATCAAAGGGCTTAATTGCTTCTCCGATAAGCGTTTCAGACTTACCATAGCCATATGCATAAGCAGTGTCGATGAGGTTAATGCCATTATTGATAGCAGTTTGGACCGTTTGAATTCCCAACTGGTCGTTTAAGTTGGGAAATAGATTGTCACCGCCAACTGAATTTGCTCCAAAACCAAGTGGAGTTGCTAAAACCTGGGATTTACCGATTTTAACTAATTTTGTCATGTTTAGCTCCTTCATACATTATTCAATACTTACATTATGTAACAAATTTAAAAATAAATAAATAAAATAGATTGGAATTTATCTTGAAAAAAATATTAATTTTAAATCAAAACTCTAAAGTGTTAGATCCTTTACTAGCCGTCATTAAGCAAAATGCTAATTTAAGCTATCAAATTTTTGCGGGTGATTTAAAGAACTCTCAGGACTATCTTGCGTATGTTAAAGATACAGATATAATTATTTCACTATTGGGTCCACAAGATGTTGATTGGTATTTTGGGGCTTTGTTTGAGGCGATTTACCAACAAAAAATTAATTTAAAACATTTTATAATGCTTTCATATGCTGGAATTGATGATGAACTAACTCAACCAATTGAGTATGCTGGAATTACGGACCGTTTAGAATTTTTTAAACAGCAACGGTACGCCATTAAGATTGTTGATGAGGCCGAATTTCCTTACACCATTATCCGGCAAAGTCAGCCAACCGACCACTCCGGAAAGAAGCTTCAAATTTTTGCGGAAGGTCAACCCATGCCCGCTGGGTATGTTTCACGTGAAACTATAGCGAATTTAATTTATCAGATAGTAGAAACCGGTCAATATAAATACGAATCAATCGGAATTTTAGAAAATTAGGTGATTTTAAATGGATAATTTTAAAGGTATGAGTATTGCAGAAGTTAAGGAACGATTGGAGTATTTAAATAAAATATATCGTTTTGTGATCGTTAGATTCCAAAGTAAGCGCCCCAATAAAAAGCCAGTTTTTTTGATCTCCAATCGTGCTAATTTGGATCAAGTAATTGAAAAATCTAGTAATTTTTTTACTGCTAAAATCGTTCGGGATATGGTCTTAGTTACTGATAATTTAGCTTATTGGGCGATTTACCAAGATAAATTAGATGAGCATAATCTATATTCGGAAGAACAACAACATATTATTAAAATGAATCGATACTTTATTAATCAAGTTTTAATCGAAAATAAAGTGCAAAAAAAATGATAGTGCAGCCAACTGGGAATTGGCTACACTATCAAAAAAGTATAACTATGTAGTACGCCAGAGAAGGGCGTACATATAGGAGTTAAAGTCGAATTAAAAGTAGTGAGTTTATAGAAATCATAGAATAAGCAAACTAGGTAAAAACGACTTTGAATTGAACAAAATGAACAAAAATTCATTAAAAAATGTATGGGTTATGGGTTTGAAACACATTTCTGTGTTCATATATAATAATAGACTTTTTAATAAATTGTTCAAACAATTAGCTTATAAATTTAGTGATTTAGTTTAAATAGTGAGGTAAACCGTATGACACTGCAGTTTGTGCTAGGCAAGGCCAGCCAAGATCATCAGGCCGTTTTAATCGATATTCTTAAAAATAAACAAAAAGATTTTCCTAATGATACTTATTTTTATATTGTTCCAAATCACATTAAATTTGAAACTGAAATTCAAGTGATCAAACAATTGAATGAGGAAAACAGTAAAATAACTGCGCAAAGTCAACTGCAAGTATTTTCTTTTTCCAGATTGAGTTGGTACTTTTTAAGAGATACCCCTCAATATCAAAGACAACGAATTAGCCCGGCGGGAACTAATATGTTACTGTATCAAATCATTAACCGCCGCGCTGATGATTTATATTTATTTGGTAAAGATGCTAATAAACCAGGATTTTTGCAAAAGTTAGCTCGCCAAATTAATGAAGTTCAACTAGGTAATATCCAACCTAATGATCTATTTGAGATTTTAGAAACTCAAAAAGTTAGTGATAGTTTATCCGATAAACTCCACGATTTTAGTATCATTTATCAAGAATATATCGATCAAATTTCTCAGCAATATTTTGATAATTCAAATGGTATTCAACTATTAAATGATTATTTAGTTAATGCCGATTTACAAAATTATCATTTTATAATTGATGGATTTAATAAATTATCCGCACAAGAAATGCAGATACTAAATATTTTAATTCAAAAAAGTGCTAGTGTGACGATTTCACTGAATTTAGACCGCGAATATCGCTTAGAATTACCTAACGCAACTAACATATTTTATCAACCAGCCAAACTATTTAATTACTTATACAAATTTGCAAGTGCAAATCAGGTGCCATATTTAGCGGCACAATACGCTAGCAATTCTAAGAATTATCATGACTTAGAAAAATTAGAAGACTACTGGATTCAATCGAACAGTTTATTACCAATTACGGTAGATCATAAAATCCATCCGCAAAGTATTAAGATTATTAAAGCCGAAAATAAATATTCTGAATTGTTACAAATTACCAGTAAAATTCGTCAATTAGTAGCTACGGGAAATTATCGTTATACCGACTTTTTAATTTTAACTAGGCACCTAGATGGTTATCGAAATATTATCGAAGCTGTTTTTAAGATGCAAAATATCCCGTATTTTATGGATATTCAAAAGCAAATGATTGATCATCCATTTGTGGAATTTCTAGCAGCTCTTTTTGAAATCGATGGTCCAAATTTAGAACATCGCAGTTATCGCTATCAAGATATGATGCGATTATTAAAATCGGAATTATTAATTCCAATCGATGAAAATGGCCAACCGATGGAATTAAAAAAATATCGTCGCGCTGTAAATTTATTAGATAATGCAGTATTAAAAAATGGCTATCTAAAATCTCAATGGTTACAGACTGCTGATTGGCAAGGACTACCAGGTGACCCGAATGAAGACGAGATTCAACTAATAAATTACTTAAGGCATTTTGTTAAAGATACGTTGCCTCAATTTTATAATAAATTATTTAGTAGCTCGACTAATCAAATGGCACTAACGACTTTGTACCAATTTTTAAATCAAACGGGAGTCCTAGCCCAACTTAAACAATGGCAAAAAATGGCTTTAGAGCAAGCTGATTTAAATACGACCAACCAAATTGAACAAATTTGGAATACCTTTTGCCAAATTAGTGATGAATTTGCCAATATTTTAGGAGATCAGCCGTTTATGGCCGATACTTTTTGGCCGTTAATTCAAGCAGGCTTTCAAGGCGCTAATTATTCACAAATTCCATCTACGTTGGATCAAGTGGCCATTTCAGAAAGTGGAATGGTCCAAGCTAATACGCATAAGGTAACCATAATGATTGGCTCAACGAATGAACAAATGCCGGCAATGGCTGTTGAAGAGCAGTTATTTGGTGACGATGATAAAAATCAATTGGAAGCTAATTTACGTGATGATCAATATTTAAATGATCGAGCACAACTCCAAGTTAGTGGAGAAGTATATTTAAATTATTTAGCCTTTATGAGTGGTCGAGAACGTTTGATTTTTTCGTATGCGCTTAGCGAGGGAGACGAACAAAGCATTAAAATTTCGCCTTATGTGGAACGGATTCAAGATTATTTTAAAATTAAGGAAATTAATCATCCGGCCATTCCAAATAATGATCAACCGATTGAGGCCTATCTAGGCACTAAGCAAACTACTTTACATCATTTGATTCAAATTGCTCAGAATAGTTTTCAACAAAATCAAGCATTATCGCCAATTTGGCAATATGTTTATAATTTATTAATTAATGATGCTAACTATAAATCAAAAACGAAAACCTTAATTAGTAGTATCAATTATCGGAATATTCCGACCAAGTTACTAACTGAAAATGTAATTAATTTATATGGACAGAATTTGAAATTATCGATTTCGCAATTAGAAAAATTCTATAGCAATCCCTATGAATACTTTTTAAGATATGGGTTAAAACTTCATGAGCGGGATGAATTTGGATTATCATCGCAAAGTACTGGAAATTTTTTCCATGAAGCTTTAGATATGATCTTTAAATTAGTTAATAACCAAAACGTAGATTTAGTTAATTTAGATGAGCAAGCACTAGGGGAACTAATTAATGAAGCCGTGTATAAAATGATTGAAGCCGATGATAGCCAATATTATATTTTAAAAAGTTCCAATCGTATGAAATACTTGGCGCAAAAATTACAGGCAACCATTAAGCGAATGCTTAAAATTATGCAAAAACAACAGACCTTTACTGGCATGCGGCCGAAAAAAACGGAAATTAATTTTGGCGTTGATGGCTTAAAACCACTCACTTATAAGGTATCTGATCAACATAAGGTCTCGGTACGCGGTAGAATTGATCGAATTGATACCATGATCGATTCAAAAAGTGGCCAACGATATGTAGGTATTGTGGATTATAAATCGAGCCAACATGAATTTGATTTTGTAGATGCCTATAACGGAATTTCTATGCAGTTACCGACTTATTTGCAAGTCGTTCAAGATAATTTGGCCCAATTAAGTTCGGTGGATACTAAATTAGCGGGCGCTTTGTACCTTCATTTAAAGAATTCTAAATTATCATTTGAAAAATTAAAAAGTCAGGAAAACTTAGAAAGTACTTTATTACGCGATAATAAATATGATGGACTAATTGTTAAAGAAGATGATGATGACTATTTACTTCCATTATTGGACCAAGTTATTCAACCTACCGAATCTTCACTAATTTTTCCCTTTGGAATCAATAAAGATAATAGCCTTAAAAAAGCTAGTAAGGTAATTAGTGACAAGGCGTTAGACAATTTGTTAGCTCATAACCAGCGATTAATTATTGAAGCCGGTCAACGAATTTATGACGGAGATATTTCCCTTGAACCATATCGTAAAAACCAAGAATCTAAAATTATGCAATATTCTCCTTATAAATCAATTATGAATTTTGATCCACTGCTAGGAGAGAATAATTATCGAGATGGCGATATTTATCAAGACGGTGAAAATATTGAAAAATTAAATGCGAACTTAGTTAAAAAATTATTAGAACAGGAGAACCGCAATGATTAACTATACGGATAGCCAAAAACAAGCAATCAACGATCATCCTAAGGGTAATGTATTGGTATCAGCCTCAGCTGGCTCCGGAAAAACGCGGATACTAGTTGATCGGATTATTAAAATGATCATTGAACAGGGAATTAGTGTAGATGAATTATTAGTAGTTACGTTTACTAAAGATGCTACTAAAGAAATGAAAGAACGGTTAGAGCAAGCGTTAAAAGCTAATTATCAAGCAACGCAAAACCAAGACCTAAAAGCATACTTGCTTAGCCAAATTCAAAAAATTCCCGTTGCCGATATTGCTACCTTTGATGCGTATTGTCAAAAGTTAGTTAATCGTTATTACTATCTATTGGGTATTGATCCCAATTTTCGAATTTTATCCGATAGCACGGAAATTACCTTATTAAAAGATCAAGTCTGGGACGAAGTTCGTGAACAATTATATGGAGATGCTGAGGCCGAAATATTTAAAGAATTAGTAGATAACTTTTCGAGTCGCGATGATCGAAACGATGATAATCTCACGGAATTAGTTTATAAGATGTATGACTTTGCTAATGTTACGCAAGATCCCCAAGCTTGGTTAGACCAGGCCGTACAATTATATGAAATTGATGAAACGCAAAACCTCGTTCAAAGTTCCCTATTTATTAACGGAGTGTTACCAATTGTTCAAATGCAGGTTAGGGAAATTCAAAATGGCAAGCAACAAGCCTTAAAATTGGCTAGCGATTATGGATTAGAACGCCATGAAAAATATTTAACGGATAATTTTGAGTTTATTAATCAGTTGGCAGAAATGTTAGCTAATCAGGCCAGTTGGGATCAAATTAAACAATTTTTGACTACGATTAAATTTGGTAGGCTAACTAAAAAGGCTACCGATGATCCTCAGATTCATGAACAAATCAAGGATATAATTAAGGGATGTAAAACCAGTATTGAAGATTTGCGCAAAATCTTCCAGTTAACGGAAACCAAGGTTATAACTAACCTTAAGGAATCAAAACGCTTAGTTGATAAATTAATCCAAGTTGTTAAAAAATTTGCTAAGGCCTATCAACGGGCAAAACAAAAGCAAAATGTGATGGAATTTGTCGATTTGGAACATGCTGCATATAATATCTTAACTAGTTCGGATCCACGCTCACAAAATATTTTAACCAATTTACAGAAACATTATTATGAAATTCTAGTGGATGAATATCAAGACAACAATCAACTCCAGGATGCGATTTTAGATCAACTCAGTTTTGATAATAATCGTTTTATGGTAGGGGATGTCAAACAGTCGATTTATAAATTTAGATTAGCTAGTCCTCAGATGTTTGTGGATAAGCAAGTTCAATATTCGCAAACCGATAATGCCAATGAATTAATTACCTTATCAGAGAATTTCCGTTCTAACGAAAACATTATTAATTTTGTTAATTTGATTTTCAAACAAATTATGGATAAAGATTTGGGAGAAATTGATTATGATGAGGCCGCCCAATTAAAATTTGGTGCGACTTATTATCCTAAGGAAGTTTCCTCAGATATTGAAGTTTTATTATATGATGAAAATGAGCAAAATAATGCCATTAAGGTCAATCAACAAATCGAAATTGAAAATTCTAAAGTAGCCCAGGCTACCATAATCGCTAATAAAATTACGGAATTGGTTGAATCGAAAACCGAAATCTATGATCGCAAACTAGGGGAAACTAGACCGATAACTTATCGCGATATTGTGGTATTATCAGCAACCCGCGGTAATGACCTAATTTTTTCTGAGGTCTTCAATAAATACCATATTCCAGCAGTCATTACCGGAGCAAAAAACTACTTTAAAACTACGGAAATCCAAACAATGATGGCTTTATTATCTATCATTGATAATCCCTATCAAGATATTCCTTTAGTGGCCGTTTTACGTTCCCCAATCGTAAACCTAGACGAAAACCAGTTAGCGTTTTTAAGAATTAATGATAAAACCGATAATTACTTCACCGCGGTTTTAAAATTTTATGAAGAGTATCAAGATACGGGTAACGTCTATCAAGCAGCTTTATATGAAAAGATTGCTAAATTTATGGAACAAATCAATTTATTCCGTGACCTTTCTAAACGCGTTGATTTGGTAACGTTAATTTGGCGAATCTATGAAGAAACAGGTTACCTAGATTACGTTGGGGGCATGCCCGCAGGCTATCAACGACAAACTAATTTGCATGCCTTGTATGAACGCGCTAGCCAATATGAAAAGTCTAATTTTAAAGGGATTTTCCAGTTTGTACGGTTTATTAAACGAATGCAGGATAAAGATGACGATTTAGAACTAGCTACTCCGAAGGTAGAGGAGGATGCGGTCCAGTTGATGACTATCCACCGAAGCAAGGGGTTGGAATTTCCCGTTGTTTTCTTAAATGATTTGGATCATCAATTTAATGAGCATGATACTAAGTTAAATTACGTCTTAAATGACCAACTGGGAATTGGTATTAAGTATTTTGAACGGGATACCCGAATTATTTACGATACTTTACCCTATACCATTATTAAAGATCGTTTAGAAAAAGAGATGCACGCAGAGGAAATGCGTAAATTATACGTAGCTTTAACCCGTGCCGAACAACATCTTTATTTAGTTGGTAGTATTAGTATTAAAAAAGATATCCAAAAACTCATTACGGAGTATCAAGATAGGGTTACTAATCAATTGATGATTCCTAAGGGAGTTCGGCTAAAAAGTAAAAGCTATGAAAAGTTGATTTTGGCAGCTTTAGCACGTCATCCCCAGGTTTATCAACAATTTGGTGATTCTACGGGTGATAAATTTTTAATAGATGACCCAACTAAATTTAAAATTACTACCTATAATAAAAGTAATTTAGAACCTAATGTAGAATTGGAAGTAGCTAATCGCCAACCAGCTCAAGGATGGCTAGATAACCTAGAACAAACTAGTTCAAAAGTTCCAGAGGATCTTAATACTCAATTAATTAAGCAAAGTTTTGACTTTAAATATCCTTACCAGTCAGCTATTAAAACGACGGCTTATCAGTCGGTTTCTGAGATTAAACGTATGTTTGATGATCCGGACAACCAAGAACTAAGTAATATTAATTTAAATGAATTAAATCAGGTCCAACAGGTTGGTCGTTATTTGGATGATGAGTTTAGGGCTCCGCAATTTATGCAAAAAATCGCGCAGCCATCTGCTAGCGAAATCGGTACGGCTACTCACTTGGTACTCCAAAAAGTTGATTTAGCATTTCAACCGACTAAGGATTCTTTAAGTAAATTAGTGGACGACTTAATTAATCGTCAACTAATCACTCCGGCCATCGCGAAACGAATTAATTTAAACCAAATATTGCAGTTATTTGATAGTTCATTAGGTCAGCAATTATTAAATCCAGCAGCTAAAGTTTATCGAGAAGTTCCGTTTTCACTTTTAATCAAGGCCGATCAACTATTTACTGGTTTTGAAAATGATGATCAAGCAATTTTAGTCCATGGAATTATTGATGGTTATATAATCTTAAATGATCAGATTTTAATCTTTGATTATAAAACTGATCATATCAATTCGCATAACACGATTGAGGACATTAAACAACGCTACCAAGGTCAGTTAGCCATCTATGCCATGGCATTAGCTGATATCTTAAAGCGACCTATCGATGCTAAATATATCTACGCATTATCGGCCAATCAAGTGATTGAACTGTAAGTTACGTTGAATTTATATTAGGATTAGTTATAATAAAAAGTAAGTAAATTACGAATCTATTAAAATTGGGAGGGAAATATGAAAAAATCATTTATTGGATTGTCTATACTTTTAATGGCTGTGGGGTTAGTAGGCTGTTCAAGCACTAGTGAATCAACCAAATCAAAACCTAAAGCTACTACTACTCAGACAGTTAAAAAGCCAGTCAAAAAAACCGTTACCAAAGTTAATTGGAGAAAACCATCCGAAAATAAACCTTACCCAACTATTACGGCTAAAAATGGTCGCTATTTATACGTTTCAATTAAAAAACAACGTACGTATGTAATGAGTCCTAAAAATAAAGTTTTATATACTATGTACGCATCTACTGGTAAAAACAACTCGACTCCACGAGGAACTTTTAGTATTCAAGCGGAACGCGGGGATACCTTCTACAATGCTGAATCTAAAGAAGGTGCCAATTACTGGACTTCATTTAAAGATCATGGAATTTATCTATTCCACACGGTTCCCGTTGATCAAAATGGTAAGTATGTAGTTAAGGAAGCTGATCAATTAGGTAAAGAATCTAATTCCCATGGTTGTGTAAGATTAACTATTCCCGATGCTAAATGGATTAATGAACACGTTCCATTCGGTACTAAAGTAGTAATTAAGTAATCGATAAAGGAGAGATAGACTATGAAAAATAAGTACAAAAAATTAGGCGCACTAGTTTTAACCGGCTTGGTCGGTTTATTGGTGATTACTGGCTGTGGTAAAAACAATAACTCTAAAAATGAAAGTTTAGATAGTGAATTAAAGACCAGTAAAACTTTAACCATTGGACTTGAGGGTACTTATGCACCATATTCTTATCGCCAAAATGGTCAATTAAACGGTTTTGAAGTTGAACTTGGCAAAGATTTAGCTAAAGAAATGAATTTAAAAGCGGATATTGTACCAACCAAATGGGATTCTCTCATTGCTGGTTTATCAGCCCGTAAATTTGATATTGTGTTAAATAATGTAACCATGACTCATGATCGTGAAAAACAATTCCTATTCTCTAAACCTTACATCTATTCCAAAACGGTCTTAATCGTCCCTAAGGATAGCTCAATTAAATCCCTAAAAGACATTAAAGGTAAGACTTTTGCTAATAGTATGGGTACTGAATTTGGTTCATATGCTAAACAATATGGTGCCAAGGTTATTCCTTCTGATAACTTCCAAAACACGGTTTCACTATTGGAGGAAGGCCGCGCCCAAGGAACTTTAAACTCTAAAGAAGCCTTTGCTAGTTGGCAAAAAGATAATAAAGCCAATACTAAATTAAAAGCTATTGATATTCCAGCTAGTCAAATTCCGACCCTTAAAGTAGGAGCAATTTTCAACAAAAAATCAACTAAGTTACAATCAGACACTAACAAAGCTTTAGATAAATTAGCTAAAGATGGAACTTTAAGCAAATTATCTGAAAAGTATTTTGGTACTGATATTACTAAAAAATAATAAAGGGGAATTAAGTTATGTGGCAAACTATCACTAGTTCTTTGCCTGAACTAATTGCCGCTGGAGTTAAATTTACAATTCCCTTGGCGCTAATTTCATTTGCTTTTGGATTAATTTTAGCGGTTATTACCGCAGTCATAAAATTGACCAATCCCAGTGGAAATTTATTCATTAAATCAATTTGGAAAGTCATCCAAGCAATCGCTTATTTCTATGTTTGGATTTTTAGATCAACCCCACTATTGGTTCAATTATTTATCATATTTTTTGGTTTACCAAGTGTGGGACTAGAAATTCCAGCTTTTACGGCGGCAGTGATTACCTTCTCATTAAATACGGGAGCATATGCTTCTGAAAATATTCGAGCTGCTTTGTTGTCTATTCCACGTGATCAATGGGAGGCAGCCTATACTTTAGGATTTAATAATCGTCAAACGCTGTTTAAAATTATTTTTCCGCAAGCTATTCGCATTGCCTTACCACCACTTTCCAATGAATTTATTGGCTTAATTAAAGATACTTCTTTAGCTAGTTCAATTACCATCTTGGAAATGTTTACGGTAAGTCAGCAAATTGCCGCTAAAAATTATCAACCACTCCTAATGTACGGTATCGTTGCTGTTTTGTATGCAATCTTGTGTAGTCTATTGAGTTTATTGCAACGTTATCTAGAAAAACGAGCTAATCGCTACATTAAGCGGGGTGATAATTAATGATTGAATTTGAACATGTTAGTAAATTTTATAAGGAACGTAAGGCGTTAGATGATGTTTCAGTAGAATTTCCTAAAAGCCAAACTTCTGTAATAGTTGGGCCTTCTGGATCAGGAAAATCAACCCTACTTAGATCAATTGACTTATTAGTTCGTCCCGATCAAGGAAAATTAAAAATTGATGATTTAGCAGTCGACTTTAGTAAGGAAATTTCTAGAAAAGAAACTTTTAATATTCGCCGTAAATCGGGAATGGTTTTTCAAAATTGGAACCTATTTCCGCATTTAACAGTATTAGAAAATATTACGGCTGCACCAATTAACGTGTTGAAAGAAGACAAAGCTAAAGCAATTAAACGGGCCTACGAATTATTAGATCTAGTAGATTTACGATACACTGCGGATCAATATCCCGGTCAATTATCCGGTGGCCAACAACAACGTATTTCAATTTGTCGAGCTTTGGCAATGAATCCGGAATATTTATTATTAGATGAACCTACTAGTGCCTTAGATCCGGAATTGGAAACCCAAGTGTTACGAATTCTAGAAAATATCGCCAAAATTGAAAAAGATAAGGGCATGGTTATTGTGACCCATAACATGCAATTTGCCCGACTAGTGGCTGACAAAATTATTTTTCTGGAAGATGGAAAAATTTTATTTGATGGTCCTACTGAAGAATTTTTCAATGGAGATAATCAACGGATCCGAGAATTTTTATCAGCACTATCTATATAAAAAAAGAACCTACCAGTTGGTAGGTTCTTTTTTTATTTTAAATATTCATCAAAAAAATCTAAAGTGGGTTGTAGGGCATCATCCATATATTTTTTTCCATGGCGATTACCTTCAATTAATTTAGCCACTGACGGAACCATTTGCTCAGTTAAAGTAGCTTGTAGTTTTAAAACTCCCGAAGTAGGAACTAACTCATTTAGCGAATTAGCTAAAAACATCGGACCAGCATCCTTAGTAACTCGATGAACTGGCGAAGCTTCTTGTAATAATTGCTCATTATCACCGACATAATTTAAGACAAACCATTTGTAGTAGGGATCATCTTGACCGCTTTGGTCAATGTTGGTACTGGCAGTGTTGGGATTAGGAGCGTCTTTTTTGGAAGCAACCACTTGTGGATGCGTATTTATCCAATGATCTAAATCAATAATTCCAGACCAAGAAGCGATCGGAATGCCTTTGCGGATTGCTAATTCTACTGCCAAATTTCCCCCAGCTGACATACCAATGGCACCAATTTTTTGATGGTCAAATTGATAATTAGAATTTTTAATCCAATTATAGGCCGTAACAACATCATCGATAGCAGTTGGAAAGAGATATTGAGGGGCCAAACGATAATTGACTACGAAAACAATGTATCCTTCATTAACAAAGTCACTAGCCCAATCACTATCTTTAGATTTATCACCTTGCCACCAACCTCCACCGTGCAAATCAATAATTGCGCGGCGTTGCTGATTAGCATTAGCAGGATCTTGGTAAACATCCAATTTTAAATTATTATTTTCATCATATACAATATCTTTTTCGACTTTTATATTTGACATCATAATCTACCTCCCTATGAAAATAATTATATTAGGGTTGCTCAAAATAAGTCGGATTTTTGTCTATAAAAAAAGCTACCATAGCCATAGCTATTGGTAGCTCTAGAGTTGATACAATTCGGTTAAAATGATTCCCATTACGAAAATCACACTAATTAATCCAATCGAAAATTTGGTAAAAAATTGTCCATTTACTTTCTTTAAAACAAAAAAGGTAATTCCTAAGCAAATGATGCCAATTAAATACATAATTATTAAAGCAGTTTTAACTTCGTTGTTTGATACCGCCATGTTAATCTCTCCGATCTTATAATTAGTTTTTATTGATAAATTAGTTAATTAATAGTTGATATGCATAACGAGGAGTTTCCTCATGACCATTTTCTTGCATGTAAATAATTCCACGTTTAGTAAAGCCATTAGTAGTAATTACGTGTTGCATACCTAAGTTTTCTGGATGTGTATCAATTCGGATATCTTTATAACCGAGTACGCCAGAAATGGTAACTAATCCGCTAATCATCTTTTGTGATAAACGTTGTCCTCTAAATTCAGTTGACATGGCAATTCGGTGAATTGCGGTATAACGACCTTCAACACCATTTACCCATTCACCATCGTGAATGCTTAAATAATTAATATCTAGTCCTTGATGTAAAGCGGCCGTAGCAGCAATTTGATCGTCAACTATTAAGACATATGAAATCCCATCCCGAACATCTTTTTCTAGGTCCTCATATCCAGGATACCCTTTTTGCCATTGGTCGATTCCTTGTTCGTGCAAATAATCGATAGCCTCTTGAATTATTTTTTTAATTGCTGGGAGGTCTTCATTAGTAGCTTGTCTTACGTAAGTCGCAGCCATAAAATTCACATCCTTTGTTTTTCTTATAATTTAACATAGAAGAAAATTATAATTCATAAATTGCCGATCCGCAACCAAATTTTAAATAACATTTGGAAAAAGGTTTAAAAGCAAGTATTATAAAAAAGGAATTTTAATATTGAGCAAATTTATGAACTTAAATAAAGTATATAACATTTTGAGGTGAAAGTTATCAATAAACTAACTAGAAGTGATTATCTATCACTTAGTTCCATGTTATTTGGAATTTTTTTCGGCGCTGGAAATCTCATCTTTCCAGTACTTTTAGGCCAACAAGCCGGTAGTCAAACGCTTGAGGCAACCCTGGGATTTATTTTATCGGCCGTTGGTTTTTCATTAATGGGACTTTTAGGTCTTAGTTTAACTAAAAGTAACAATGTATTAGATATTGCCAGTCCAGGTGGTAAATTATTTGCGTACTTTTTTAATATTGTCATGCTATTAGTCATCGGTCCGGCTTTAATTTTACCTAGATTAGCCACCACTTCGTTTGAATTGGGCATTTCGGCCTTTATTCAACCGAAACATTATTTTATCGCTCGGTTAATATTTTCGGTAGGATTCTTTTTGATTGTCTTTTTACTAGCTCTTAAGCCTACTAAATTAGTGGACTACATTGGCAAATATTTAACGCCTACTTTTTTAGTTCTACTATTAATACTAATTATCTTTGCCCTAATTAAAACGCCAGTACATATCGGTAACTTACCAGCCACGGCCGCCTATCAGCATAATGCATTTTTGTCTGGATTCTTAGAAGGGTATAATACGGTCGATGCCGGGGTCTCAATTTTATTTGGTTCCCTTGCGATTAGTGCTTTAAAAGATTTAGGAGTAGCGAAGCCTAAACAAATCGCCATTGATACCGTCAAAGCCGGATTTTTTGCCATGGCATTAATGGCCGCTTTATATGGCCTACTAACATTAGTAGGCGCGATGAGTGTAAATTATACTTCCCGAGCAGCTAATGGTGGTATTATTTTAGTAGCTGTGGCTAAACATTTATTTGGCACGCTAGGTTTAATTTTATTGATGTTAATCGTGATTCTAGCTTGTCTGAAAACGGCTATTGGGATTTCTTCAGCAGTCGCCGATGGATTTAATGAAATGTTGCCAAAAGTTTCTTATCCAATATTTTTAGCGTTAGCCTGTGTAATTAGCATGTTATTAGCTCTTTTTGGACTAACTAAAATTACTATTATTACTAGTCCGCTATTAATGTTTATTTACCCCTTCGCCTTAGTAATTATTATGTTGGCCTTTTTAAATCCGCTAGTTCAACATAATCCATTAATCTATAAAGTTACGTTAGGTTTTACCTTTTTACCAGCGGTGGCTTGTGGATTAAGAGAATTACCAGCACAAATGCAACAAATTGGCTGGATTAAGCAATATTTAAATCTGATCAACCATTTACCATTAGCTAATGTGGGGATGGCTTGGGTAATTCCAGCGTTGATTGGTTTTGTTTTAAGTTTGATAATTTCTAAAATTATTTCAAAATTACTTAAGGTTTCTTAGAAAAATATAATTCTAGTTAGTGGAATGGTACTATAAATTAAAGTTAATATAATAGGAGGTTTAACGATGGTAGGGGAAAAAGATATGAATGAAAGCGTAGTTACATTAGGAGATCAACTAGATCGTCCACAAGTGATGATGTTTTCTAATGATAATGATACTAATCAAACTACGAACCCAAGTGAAATTAACCAGAGTAAAAAACCCAAAAAAAATCCCAAAAATAAAACCAACAAGCATGAACCCTTTAAATTTAAATTTTATCGTTTTTTTGCCAAGCTAATTGGTGAAGCTACGTTTGCTAAAAATGCAATTTATTCCGAGCAAAATCGATATGAGCGTCAGCCTTACTTAAATAAATTTAAGACTAAGCTAGCCTCTAAAGATGAAATGACTAAATCTAAGGATATCCAAATGGGCTACGGAACAGCCATATTAGATTTAGAGGATGCTAATTTTGATCAATTATATTTTATGACGTTATGGTCAGCTGGTGAGAGTAGTTCTGAAATTATTAATCGGGCTGCTGGAAAAGCTTACTCTTATCAATTAGAAAATAGTGATAATCAGCAACAATTTCAATTAGGTTATTTGACGGCGGTTTATCAATTTGTCGTAGCCATTTCTGGACCTAAGGGTGATGGCCTTAGCGGTATAATTTTTGATATTAATAATCAACTCAATAATTTAACCAAAAATGATCAAATAGATTTAACTAATGCGTGGTTTAAACAAACCGAAAACTATATGCAAGGACGCACGCCGAATAAATTTTTGAAGAGTTCCGATGTCTTAAAAACTAATGAAGATAATCGCCGAATCTTTACCAATGTTCGTAGTAGTTTAGACAATGGCTTTTTATCGAAATACTTAGTTCCAAGTTTACAGCAACCCTTAATGAAAAATATTACTTATCACGGAGTAGATTATACTAATCGAATTAATAGTGAGGTTGCTAAATTTATTCAATTAGAAGATATGACTTTATCGCGTTCGATTGAACACTTTGCTAATAATATGATTCCTAAG
Organism: Lentilactobacillus laojiaonis; assembly: GCF_020616595.1. Classification (GTDB taxonomy): domain Bacteria; phylum Bacillota; class Bacilli; order Lactobacillales; family Lactobacillaceae; genus Lentilactobacillus; species Lentilactobacillus laojiaonis. The sequence continues at coordinate 49,597 of NZ_CP085278.1, forward strand.
GTAATTAATGCTATTGGTGAAGCCGGCTTATATCATTTTGTATACAACGATTTGTATCAATTTGATCGTAATATGTTGGGGATGCCAATTACCACTTCAACTGATTATGATGAAGTTTTTACCTCAGTGAATAATAATATTGAAGAATTATTTGATCGCATTTGTATACCTAGTAAAATTAATCAAGCCGCTAAACGCTTGCCAATTTTAGATCTCAGTCATGCCCGAGATAGTAAACATGAAGAAGTTCATTGGGACTATCGCCGAAAATTTAGCTTTATCCTTGATAAAAATAATAACGTTATTTTTGATGATATGAGTAACCCGATGCCAGTTTACTATGGGGCCTTAGATTTAACCTATCGTTTACTATTCAAAAAAATGTTAACGCCAATTTTGGCAGAATTTACTATGGAACGAAACCGATTATTAAGTGAAATTAAAGCCGGCAACTATCAAACTAAACGGGATGCTTTGGCACCTAAATTGGACGGTGAAGATGTCACGGTTGCCGATATTGCTAACCAAGCTGCTCGATTTGATATAGATCAGGTAGTGGGCTTAGTAACGAAAGGCCATGATGACTATCAGGCGGGAGTATTTGCCAACTCCTTTAGTGAGTTTGAACATTTAATGCAAACTGATCCTCGCCTTAAACGAATTAGGGGCACTAATTATAAGAAGGTTTCAAAAACCACGCGTTATGTTTATTATTGGTTATATCAAAGCTCGGTAGCAGATCAATTACCTAACGATCAATTAGTTAAACTTGATAATCGTGGTGAAGTAGCTAATGGAAATAATCCTAAGGTAGTAGAAGACTTGTTACAAGAAATTCGTCATGATCATGTAAGTGCTAATGTAAGTAGTGATCCATTAATCACTAAAGCAAGTTTAAGTGATATATTAACCGGTCAAATTAAGCAAACTATGAAATTAACTGCGGCTAATGTAGAAAATATTACTAATATAGCTGATATGGTTAGCAATTTGTCTACGGATCATCAAACGATGTTAGCAGATTTTAACACAGCTAAGGCGGATTTAAATCAACAAATTAAATTGGCTAAGCAAGCTGCGGAAGAAGCCCAACTATTATTAGATTCGGTACAACCTTATGTTAATCAAGCAGTCGAACAGGATATTTTACCAGTTACTAAAACAACGGAAATTTTAAAAGAAAAATCAAATCGTTATTTACAAACTGCCAATGGTATTTTTTATACTTTGGTTAATAAAATATAAAAAAGAGAATCGATTAATCGATTCTCTTTTTTTAGATAATTTCTAAATTTAAGGCCATTCCCATACCTCCACCAATGCAAAGGGCGGCAATACCAGTATGTTGATTAGTTTGTTTAAGATTATGAATTAGGGTGGTAACAATTCTAGCTCCTGAGGCGCCGAGTGGATGTCCCAAAGCAATTGCGCCTCCATGGATGTTAACTTTATTTTCAGGAATTTTTAGATCCCGAGTAACGGCCACTGACTGTGAGGCAAAAGCTTCGTTAATTTCAAATAGATCAAAATTAGTAAGCGGTTGGTCAATTTTATCAAGTAATTGATTGATAGCATAGTAAGGTGCATATCCCATAATACTAGGATCAATTCCAGTCTCAACATAACTACCAAGAGTTGCGATGGGAATTAAACCATGTTTTTCAGCAAATGATTTAGTAGTCATGATCATAGCGGAAGCACCGTCATTCAGTGGAGCAGAATTACCAGGTGTTACGGTTCCATCAGCTTTAAAAATGGTTTTTAAATTAGCTAGTTTTTCTAAACTAGTATCTGGACGAATTGTTTCATCAGTATCAATTACGCTCTCACCATGCTTAGATTTAATAGTAATAGGAATAATTTCATCCTTAAATTGATTTTGTAAAGTGGCACTATTAGCTTTTTGGTGGGAGTTTAGTGCGAAAGTATCCTGCTGGCTTCGAGTTACTTGATATTGTTGAGCAACATTTTCAGCAGTAACTCCCATTGGTTGACCAGAAAAAGCATCAATCAATCCATCAGTTTCTAAACTATCTTCTATAGTAAACTTACCATACTTGTTACCTAAACGTTGGTTACGGTTAATGTAGGGAGCGTTGGTCATGCTCTCTGTACCACCAGCAATAATTAAGTTAGCTTCACCTAATAGTAAATTCATTCGAGCTAATTGAATAGCTTTTAAGCCTGAACCACAAACTTGATTAATTGTTGAGGCGGTTTTATTTACAGGGATGTTCGAATTGATTTGAATTTGGCGAGCAACATTTTGCCCATTGCCGGCTTGTAAAACATTACCAAAAATAACTTGGTCGATCAGATTGGGATCAACGTTATTTTTTTGAATTAATTCTTTAGTTACGATGGTGCCCAATTCCACGGCGGAAAAACTAGCTAGATTACCGCCAATTTTACCGATCGGAGTTCTAAGAGCATCAATAATTACAATTTCTTCCAAATGATTACCCCTTTAAATTAATTTTCGTTAGTATACGCTAAAACTAGTAATACCAGTACATTTATTGTAATAACTTAACAACAACTTTATAAATATTAATAGAAAATAAAAATAAATGCAAAAAAGTGTTGACCTAGCTTATTAATCTTGGTAAGATATTACCTGTTGCTGATGAGCAAGCAAATGTATACCAATTATTAAATAAATTAATTTTAAAAAGTTGTTGACTTTCTAAAATACATGATATATAATAATTTATGTTGCTTGAGAGAAAAGCAAACGAACTTCAAAATTAAATATACCAATTAATTTTGAAACAGTAGATCTTTGAAAACTGAACAAAGTTTCGATTAAACAAATGTGCAGGGCGTCATAAATCATTTCGGTTTATGACCAAAACATTTGCGAAGTCAATTCGCTAGTAAATAGAACAACAAAATGAGCTTACAAGCTTAATCATTTTTAAAATGAGAGTTTGATCCTGGCTCAGGACGAACGCTGGCGGCGTGCCTAATACATGCAAGTCGAACGCGTCCTCGTTTAAAACAATTGGTGCTTGCACCGAGCGTTTTAAACATTGGGACGAGTGGCGAACTGGTGAGTAACACGTGGGTAACCTACCCTAAAGCAGGGGATAACACTTGGAAACAGGTGCTAATACCGTATAACAACTGAAACCGCATGGTTTCGGTTTAAAAGGTGGTTTTGCTACCACTTTAGGATGGACCCGCGGCGCATTAGCTAGTTGGTGAGATAATAGCCCACCAAGGCAATGATGCGTAGCCGACCTGAGAGGGTAATCGGCCACATTGGGACTGAGACACGGCCCAAACTCCTACGGGAGGCAGCAGTAGGGAATCTTCCACAATGGACGAAAGTCTGATGGAGCAACGCCGCGTGAGTGAAGAAGGGTTTCGGCTCGTAAAACTCTGTTGTTGGAGAAGAACAGGTGTGATAGTAACTGATCATGCTTTGACGGTATCCAACCAGAAAGCCACGGCTAACTACGTGCCAGCAGCCGCGGTAATACGTAGGTGGCAAGCGTTGTCCGGATTTATTGGGCGTAAAGCGAGCGCAGGCGGTTTTTTAAGTCTGATGTGAAAGCCTTCGGCTTAACCGAAGAAGTGCATCGGAAACTGGGAGACTTGAGTGCAGAAGAGGACAGTGGAACTCCATGTGTAGCGGTGAAATGCGTAGATATATGGAAGAACACCAGTGGCGAAGGCGGCTGTCTGGTCTGTAACTGACGCTGAGGCTCGAAAGCATGGGTAGCGAACAGGATTAGATACCCTGGTAGTCCATGCCGTAAACGATGAGTGCTAAGTGTTGGAGGGTTTCCGCCCTTCAGTGCTGCAGCTAACGCATTAAGCACTCCGCCTGGGGAGTACGACCGCAAGGTTGAAACTCAAAGGAATTGACGGGGGCCCGCACAAGCGGTGGAGCATGTGGTTTAATTCGATGCAACGCGAAGAACCTTACCAGGTCTTGACATCTTCTGCCAACCTCAGAGATGAGGCGTTCCCTTCGGGGACAGAATGACAGGTGGTGCATGGCTGTCGTCAGCTCGTGTCGTGAGATGTTGGGTTAAGTCCCGCAACGAGCGCAACCCTTATTGTTAGTTGCCAGCATTTAGTTGGGCACTCTAGCAAGACTGCCGGTGACAAACCGGAGGAAGGTGGGGATGACGTCAAGTCATCATGCCCCTTATGACCTGGGCTACACACGTGCTACAATGGACGGTACAACGAGTCGCGAAGTCGCGAGGCTAAGCTAATCTCTTAAAGCCGTTCTCAGTTCGGATTGCAGGCTGCAACTCGCCTGCATGAAGTCGGAATCGCTAGTAATCGTGGATCAGCATGCCACGGTGAATACGTTCCCGGGCCTTGTACACACCGCCCGTCACACCATGAGAGTTTGTAACACCCAAAGTCGGTGAGGTAACCTTTTGGGGCCAGCCGCCTAAGGTGGGACAGATGATTAGGGTGAAGTCGTAACAAGGTAGCCGTAGGAGAACCTGCGGCTGGATCACCTCCTTTCTAAGGAATAAAGGAAGCCTGCACATTAATCGAAACTTTGTTTAGTTTTGAGAGGTCTACTCTCAAACTTGGTTCTTTGAAAACTAGATAATATTAATTTTTCTGTAGTAATTATAATAAATATAATTAAACCGAGAACACCGCGTAATTTTGAGTTTTTAACAAGAAAAAATCGCAAATACTCAATAACTAATGCACAACCGTAGGTTGTGAGGTTAAGTTATAAAGGGCGCATGGTGGATGCCTTGGCACTAGGAGCCGATGAAGGACGGAACTAACACCGATATGCTTCGGGGAGCTGTACGTAAGCTTTGATCCGGAGATTTCCGAATGGGGAAACCCAGCAATCTTAGTCGATTGTTACTACTTAATGAATACATAGTTAAGTAGAGGTAGACGTGGGGAACTGAAACATCTAAGTACCCACAGGAAGAGAAAGAAAATTCGATTCCCTAAGTAGCGGCGAGCGAACGGGGAACAGCCCAAACCAATGAGCTTGCTCATTGGGGTTGTAGGACTGAACATTTGAGTTACCAAAGTTATTGATAGCTGAACAACCTGGGAAGGTTGGCCAAAGAAAGTGATAGCCTTGTAGGCGAAATCGATAACTCTCAGTTCAGGATCCTGAGTACGGCGGAACACGTGAAACTCCGTCGGAATCCGGGAGGACCATCTCCCAAGGCTAAATACTCCCTAGTGACCGATAGTGAACCAGTACCGTGAGGGAAAGGTGAAAAGCACCCCGGAAGGGGAGTGAAATAGTTCCTGAAACCATGTGCCTACAAGCAGTTAGAGCCCGTTAATGGGTGATAGCGTGCCTTTTGTAGAATGAACCGGCGAGTTACGGTAACATGCAAGGTTAAGGTGAAAAGCCGGAGCCGCAGCGAAAGCGAGTCTTAATAGGGCGAATAAGTATGTTGCTGTAGACCCGAAACCAGGTGATCTACCCATGTCCAGGCTGAAGGTGCGGTAAAACGCACTGGAGGGCCGAACCCGTGTACGTTGAAAAGTGCTGGGATGAGGTGTGGGTAGCGGTGAAATTCCAAACGAACTTGGAGATAGCTGGTTCTCTCCGAAATAGCTTTAGGGCTAGCCTCGGAATTAGAATCATGGAGGTAGAGCCACTGTTTGGGTAAGGGGTCCGTCATGGATTACTGAGCTCAGATAAACTCCGAATACCATTGATTTATGTCCGGGAGTCAGACGGTGAGTGATAAGATCCATCGTCGAAAGGGGAACAGCCCAGACCACCAGTTAAGGTCCCTAAATATATGCTAAGTGGAAAAGGATGTGGAGTTGCTTAGACAACTAGGATGTTGGCTCAGAAGCAGCCACCATTTAAAGAGTGCGTAATAGCTCACTAGTCGAGTGATTCCGCGCCGAAAATTTACCGGGGCTAAGCATATTACCGAGACTGTGGACATGAACTTTGTTCATGTGATAGGAGAGCGTTCTAAGGGCAATGAAGCTAGACCGTAAGGACTAGTGGAGCGCTTAGAAGTGAGAATGCCGGTATGAGTAGCGAAAGATCAGTGAGAATCTGATCCACCGAACGACTAAGGTTTCCTGGGGAAGGCTCGTCCTCCCAGGGTAAGTCGGGACCTAAGCCGAGGCCAAGAGGCGTAGGCGATGGACAACAGGTTGAGATTCCTGTACTAGTTAATCATGTTTGAGCGATGGAGGGACGCAGGAGGCTAAATTGTGCACACGGCTGGAAATGTGTGTTCAAGCAATAAGTCAGGTTAAGAGTCAAATGCTTTTAACCGGGTTGACAAGTTGTGATGAGGACCGAAATAAAGTAGGGAAGCAATTGACGTCACACTGCCGAGAAAAGCTTCTAGTTAGTGATTAACTACCCGTACCGCAAACCGACACAGGTAGTCGAGGAGAGTATCCTAAGGTGAGCGAGTGAACTCTCGTTAAGGAACTCGGCAAAATGACCCCGTAACTTCGGAAGAAGGGGTGCTGTCCGCAAGGACAGCCGCAGTGAAGAGGCCCAGGCGACTGTTTATCAAAAACACAGGTTTCTGCAAAATCGTAAGATGACGTATAGGGGCTGACGCCTGCCCGGTGCTGGAAGGTTAAGTGGATGAGTTAGCATTTAATGCGAAGCCCAGAAATGAAGCCCCAGTAAACGGCGGCCGTAACTATAACGGTCCTAAGGTAGCGAAATTCCTTGTCGGGTAAGTTCCGACCCGCACGAAAGGCGTAACGATCTGGGCACTGTCTCAACGAGAGACTCGGTGAAATTAAGATACCTGTGAAGAAGCAGGTTACCCGCGACAGGACGGAAAGACCCCATGGAGCTTTACTGTAGCTTGATATTGGGTGTTGATACAGCTTGTACAGGATAGGTAGGAGCCATTGAAGCCGGGACGCTAGTCTCGGTGGAGGCGTTGGTGGGATACTACCCTAGCTGTGTGAACACTCTAACCCGCACCACTTAGCGTGGTGGGAGACAGTGTCAGGTGGGCAGTTTGACTGGGGCGGTCGCCTCCCAAATAGTAACGGAGGCGCCCAAAGGTTCCCTCAGAATGGTTGGAAATCATTCGCAGAGTGTAAAGGCAGAAGGGAGCTTGACTGCGAGACAGACAGGTCGAGCAGGGACGAAAGTCGGGCTTAGTGATCCGGTGGTACCGTATGGAAGGGCCATCGCTCAACGGATAAAAGCTACCCTGGGGATAACAGGCTTATCTCCCCCAAGAGTCCACATCGACGGGGAGGTTTGGCACCTCGATGTCGGCTCATCGCATCCTGGGGCTGTAGTCGGTCCCAAGGGTTGGGCTGTTCGCCCATTAAAGCGGTACGCGAGCTGGGTTCAGAACGTCGTGAGACAGTTCGGTCCCTATCCGTCGCGGGCGCAGGAAATTTGAGAGGAGCTGTTCCTAGTACGAGAGGACCGGAATGGACATACCGCTGGTGTACCAGTTGTTCCGCCAGGAGCATCGCTGGGTAGCTATGTATGGATGAGATAAACGCTGAAAGCATCTAAGTGTGAAACTCGCCTCAAGATGAGATTTCCCATTCCTTTATGGAAGTAAGACCCCTGAGAGATGATCAGGTAGATAGGTTGGAAGTGGAAGCGTAGTGATACGTGGAGCGGACCAATACTAATCGGTCGAGGACTTAACCAATAGAGTTGATTTGGTGTTCTCAATGCGGAAAAATTAATATTAGCTAGTTTTGAGAGAACGAAGTTCTTTCTAGATATATAGTGTGGTGGCGATAGCCAGAAGGATACACCTGTTCCCATGCCGAACACAGTAGTTAAGCTTCTGAACGCCGATAGTAGTTGGGGGATCGCCCCCTGCGAGGGTAGGAAGTTGCCATGCCAATCATAAAAAGAGGTCTTGTTAGCATATGCTAGCGAGATCTCTTTTTGTTTAGCAATTATTGTGAATTGATTGATAATATGTTATATATACGAAAAATATCTATATTTAAGTTATTTTGCTTGCTATAGAAAAGTAATAGAGATATACTATAAAGTGTTCTAAAGAATTAAGACTTTAGAAAATTGAATTTCATATTATATGAATATTCATATGGGGAATTATATGTCTAATTATTTTATTATGAAATACTTAGATTAAGGGGTTTATATTATACATAGATATATATGCAAAATTCCGAGTCACTTTATTTGTAAAATATAAATAGTAGATGTATATTAATGATGTTCAAAAAAATATTTGAATATTGATCCTTGTATTATTTGTATAATATGAGATCAAATATATATTATAGGGGGATTTATTACAATGAAATCTAGTTTAAAGAATTCATTATTTATTGGTTTAGCAGCATTAGGATTTGTTGCAGCTGCTGGTTCTGTTAACGCAGATGCCGCTACTACTTCAAATGGTTTCCACAATTTAACAACTCCAGCATCATCACGTAACGTGTCACTTACTGGAGCAAACGCAATTTACAACAAACCAGGTACTATCAAAGGTGCCAAAACTGTTGTTTCAACTACTACTGCTGCAAAATTAGCTTCATCAACTAATAGTGCAAAAGCAAACTTCCGTGCATACGGTTATACTGAAACTAGCCGTGGATCAGTTTACTACAAAGTTGTAAACATGGATGGTTCATACCGTGGTTATGTTTACGGTGGTAAAACTTTAAACAAATATGCCGGTGGTGTTAAATCATTTGCAACTACTAAAGATGCAAGTTTAACTTCAGATGAAAAATCAACTACTTATGTTTTCAAAACTCCAGGTAAAGAAAACAACGGTGAAGAATTAACTTACGCTGCACCTATGTACACTCAATACAAATTAGGTCGTAAGATTATGGATTCAACCGATTACGCAAAAGACAAATTAAAAGTTACTAAAGCTGCAACTCGTACTCGCGAAGGCGATCGTTGGGTATACGTTGAAGATGCAGACAATTCAAACGTTAACGGTTGGATTAAAGCATCAGGACTTAAAGCTTACAACTCAGAAGGTGTAAACCAAACTACTGTAAGTATGGTCTTTAACTACTCAAACTACGACCAAGCAGGTCAAAAGAATACTAACGCTATTTCAAACATCAGTGGCTTACGTCTATTATTCAACTCAAACGTAAACTTCACTAATTCCGTAAATACTTTCAACCGCGATACTGCTGTTAAAGGTAACAAGAACGATGTTCTTCCTAAGAGCAAGTTAGTTTCAACTCTTGAAAAAGATGGTCTTAAGACTGTTTACATGAAGATTACACCAACATTAATCCCACGTTTAGGTGGCGGAATCGTTGATAACTTAGATTCTACTGGTGTATTCATGAAATTTAACTTAGACACTGATGATCTTCCAAACAATGTTCACTACGGTGACAAACTACGTCTATCATACACTATTGAACCTAGTGTAGTATACGTTAAATCAGCAAAACAAACTCTTATCGATGATAAGACCCAAAACGCTGATGGTTACTACCCAATCACTGTAAGCAATGACATTATTGCTGACATCATCAACAGAATTGCTACTAACGAATTCTAATCTAATTAGAACTAGTTAACAGTAATTAATAAAAAAGGATTAACTGAAAAGTTAATCCTTTTTTTATTGGGTAATAGTTAATGGCATTTACAATAACCATAATTTAATGGTATGCTTATTATGTTCAAAATGTAATTAAAAAATTCTATGGGAGAATTGTATTATGAAATCAAATTTAATGAGCACCTTAATTATGGGATCAGCTGTTTTAGGATTTACTTTAGCTGCCGAGCAAATCAATGCTAATGCTGCTAAAGTTACTTCAAATGGCTTTCACGCTTTAAATAGCAATCCTAACAACCGTAATGTAACTTTTACAGGAAATAATGCCGTTTATAATAAACCGGCAACTTTATCAGGTAAAAAAGAAGTAGTGATTTCAAAGGCTACATTATCAATATTAGCTGCTTCTACAAATAGTAAAAATAATTTCCGCGCTTATGGATATACTAAAACTAATCGTGGATCAATCTACTATAAAGTAGTTAGTTTTGATGGACAATATCGTGGCTGGGTCTATGGTGGTAAAGCAGTAAATAAATTTAGTGGTGGATTAAAACCATTTACCACAACTGTTTTTAGTAATCCATCATCTACTGAAAGCAAACAAACCTATGTATTTAATAATCCCGGTATCCAAAATGATGGTACTGCCGTTACATATAAATCACCAATGTACACTCAATATAAAATTGGCCGTCAGGTAACCGATACTACTGATTTTGCTAATGATAAATTAAAAATTACTAAGGCAGCTACACGTACTCGTGAAGGCGATCGTTGGGTCTATGTAACCGACTCAGAGCATTCTGAAGTAAATGGTTGGATTAATGCAAAAGGGCTTAAAGCTTATAAATCGACGGGAGTTAACCAGACTACTGTCAGCATGGTCTTTAATTATTCAAATTACGACGTAGCTGGTCAAAAAACGACTAACTTTATTTCAAATACTAGTGGTTTGAGCCTATTATTTAATTCTAATGTTAATTTTACTAACGCCGTAAATACCTTCAATCGAGATACCGATGTGAAAGGAAATAAATCCGATGTATTAGCTAAGGATGATTTAGTTAACACGCTTACTAAAGATGGCTTAGCATCAGTTTATATGAAGATTACACCTACCTTAATTCCTAGAATTGGTGGCGGTATTTTAGATAACTTAGACACAACCGGATTATTTATGAAATTTAATCTAGATACCGATGCCTTACCAAGTGTAGTTCATTATGGTGATAACATTCGTTTATCATATACCATTGAACCAAGCTTTATCTATGTTAAGGCTCCTGAACAAAGCATTATTGATGATCAAACTAAAAACGAAGACGGATATTATTCTATTGTGATTAGTAACGATTTAATTCGTGAAATTATTGATTTAATTGCAACTAATGAATTTTAATAAAAAAGCCAATTCAAAGAATTGGCTTTTTTGTTTGGGAGTAAATATTTAACTTTATTTAAAAAACATGTCATAATTAAAGAGATCCTAATAAATAAAAAAGGAAGTGTTATAGTGGCTGACGAACTTACTTTTGACCTTTTAGATGCTGATACTAAAAACACGGTGACTTTAGACTTTATTAGTTTCTATGTAAAGCACTATTTAGAAGGTAGTTTAGAAATAATTTCAGCCTATCCCGTTGATTACAATATGGCTGATATTAATAACGTGATTTCTCAAAATTATGGCATGCAACCGGAAGAATTGATTACCTTATTGCATGAGAAAATGGGCACACAATTTAATAAAATTATTGTCACTATGGATGTTAAGTATGATTCTAACGGTAATCCCCAAGCGGGCTCTTGGGAAGCTTGGTATCAGCAACAATATACTAATATTGAAGTGGGAAATTAAGTTGAATAGGGGGAATAATTATGGTAAAACCAGTAATCCTTGCAGAAAGTGAAATTACGGTAGAACAATTATTAATTAATCAAGCAGTGGCTTCCATTAAAACACCTAAAGACGTGGCTCAAATTCAAGCGGTAATTCAAACTGATAAATTATATAATCAAGGCCATACTCCTAGGTCCATTAAGCAGGAGACTAGTCGTAAATTAAGTGGTCTATATTATGAATAAAAATTGTAAATAAAAAAGACCAACGATTGTTGGTCTTTTTTTATTGGTTCTATTGTTCTTCGTACCAAGGGTAGTGGAAGTTACCTGGACGATCAGTACGTTCATAAGTGTGAGCACCAAAGTAATCACGTTGTGCTTGAAGTAAGTTAGCTGGTAACACTTCTGCACGATATGAATCGTAGTATGAAATAGCAGCTGAAAGTGAAGGAGTTGGAATACCTGCTTTAATTGAAAGAGCAAGTACTTCACGAGCTGAGTCTTGGTATTTTTTACAAATATCAGTGAAGTAAGGATCTAATAATAAGTTAGTTAACTTAGGATCCTTGTTGTATGCACTGGTAATGTTTTGTAGGAATTGGGCACGAATGATACATCCGGCACGCCAGATTTTTGCTAATTCGCCTAAATCTAGATCCCAATCATAATATTCTGAAGCAACACGTAATTGTTCAAATCCTTGAGCATAACTCATAACTTTACTAAAGTAGAGGGCTTCGCGAACTTTTTCAACGATTTCTTTCTTATCAAATTCAACTTTTGCAGTTGGTTTTGGAAGAATTTTTGATGCTTCAACACGGTTTTCTTTAAACATTGAAATGTAACGTGCATATACTGATTCAGTGATAACTGATTGGTCAACACCGACTTCAAGAGCATCTTCTGAACTCCATTTACCAGTACCTTTGTTAGCACCACGGTCTAAAATACGATCAACGATTGGAGTACCGTCATCAACAAGATCATCTTTTCTTGAAAGGATGTCACCAGTGATTTCGATTAGGTAACTGTTAAGTTCACCTTTATTCCATTCTTTGAAAATATCTGATAATTCATCAACTGAGTAGCCAGCAACATTACGTAAAATGTTGTAACTTTCATCAATTAATTCTTCATCACCGTATTCGATACCGTTGTGAACCATTTTTACGTAGTGTCCGGCACCGTTTGGTCCGATGTAAGCTACACATGGTTCGCCATCTTCAGGAGCTTTAGCAGAAATCTTTTCTAAGATTGGAGCTACTAAATCATAAGCTTCTTTTTGACCACCTGGCATTAATGAAGGACCTTGTAAGGCACCTAATTCACCACCAGATACACCCATTCCGATAAAGTTAATACCTGATTCATCAAGTTTAGCATTACGTTTCATAGTATCGTGGAAGTTTGTGTTACCACCGTCGATTAAAACATCACCTTTTGAAAGTAATGGTAATAATTCTTCGATAACAGCATCAGTTGGTTTACCAGCTTTAACCATTAATAAGATACGACGAGGTGTTTCAAGTGAGTTAACAAAATCTTCAATTGAGTAACTTGGAATAAGATTTTTGTCACTGTGGTCTTTCATAACAGCTTCAGTTTTTTCTTTTGAACGATTGGTAATTGCAACGGTATATCCGCGGCTTTCAATGTTAAGGGCAAGATTTTTACCCATAACGGCCATACCAACAACACCAATGTTTGCTTTTTGATCAGCCATAATATAACCCATCCTTTATATAAAGTTTTAATAATACAAAATATAAACATAGTGTAACACTACACAAGGTATTTGTTAAACAAAAAGATTAAAAAAATGAATTATTAATGAATTATTATTGATTTAATTTATAAATCCATTGACGATGATCCTTAGTTAATAGTTCATCGGCAGCTACCGGACCCATAGTTCCTGGTTGGTAGTTAGGGAACATAGGTTGTTGAATATCCCAAACTCGGCGAATTTGATCAACAAATTTCCAAGCATAGCCAACTTCTTGCCAACTTGAGAAGTTAGTACCGTCACCTTTTAAGACATCATGGATAAGACGTTCATAAGGTTGTGGAACATCACGAGTTTTATCTTCGATAAACTTAAGATCGACTGGTTCAGTATGGAAACCTTGGTCGCCGTTCTTAGCATTTACACGTAGTGAGAATCCTTGAGCCGGATCAACGAAAATGGTTAAAACATTTTCAGTTAATGGAGTGCTACCACTTTGTGGGAAGGCAAAGATATCAATGAGTGGTTTTTTAAAGACTACGTCAACTCTAGTAAATTTACCAGCTAATTTTTTACCAGTTCGAATATAGAATGGAGTTCCTGACCAGCGATAGTTATCAAATAATAATTTACCTGCTACGAAAGTTTCAGTACGTGAATCGCTTGGTACGCCGGCTTCTTGACGATAACCAGGGTTCTTACCTTCTGGATCATATTGGCCACGAACAAAGTTAACTGAAGCTTCTGCGACGTTATATACACGTAAACTACGTAAAGCTTTAACTTTTTCAGCACGAATATCTACATCTTTGAAAGCTACTGGTTGTTCCATAGCTAGTAATGAAACGATTTGCATAATATGGTTTTGAACCATATCTCTTAAAGCACCAGAATTATCATAATAACCAGCACGTTCTTCAACTCCTAAATCTTCAGCTAAAGTAACTTGGATGTTATCGATATAACGATTATTCCAAAGTGCTTCAAAAATAGTGTTACCAAAACGTAGTGCTTCAATATTTTGAATCATTTCTTTACCAAGATAGTGATCAATTCTAAAGATTTGATCTTCATTGAATGAAGCACTTAAGGCATCATTTAATGCTTTTGCAGAAGCAAAGTCACGACCAAATGGTTTTTCAATAACTAGTCGGTTAAAGCCACCGTTAGTTGATAAAACATTTTGAGTTTTAAGATTTTTAGCTACTACCCCAAAGAAGTTAGGTGCCATTGATAGATAGAAAATACGGTTACCTTGTAAATCATATTTCTTATCTAATTCGTCAGCTTTATCGCGTAGGACTGAGTAATGGGCTGAATCAGTAACATCATGAGCTTCATAATAGAAGTGTGAAGCAAAATCATTTAATGTTTTTTTGTCAGCATTTTTAACGGAACTATTAACCGATTTGATTACTAATTCTCTAAATTGTTCATCGTTAAACTTATTACGTGCAGTACCTATTACTGCAAAATGATCATGAATATTTCCTTTAATGTATAGGTTATACATAGCGAAATAAAGTTTTCGAGTTGCTAAATCTCCGGTTGCTCCAAAAAGCATAATTAATGCGCGTCTTTCAGTTGCCAAAATAAATACCCCCGTGTTTTGATTTTAGAGGATGGTATATGTGTCTATACCACTTCAATGTTTTTATTATATACCACCTTTTTGAACAAAAAAAGCGAATAACGATAAAAAATGTAATCGCTATCTTTTTTTGTTACGAACGAATGTTTAAAAAAACAATAAGACACCTAATAAATCAAACTTTTTTCACATTTGGTGATTATAATAAAAAAACAAAAAGAAATGGAGAGAAACACTTATGAAAAAAATTAAGCTTATTGCTTTTGTAAGCATTGTGTTTGGTTTATTAGTTAGTTTTAATGTAACTGCTTCAGCAAGTAGTTTAAATATTAAAGTTAATGATATCTATACCAACTCAAAAACAATTACTGGTACCGCTACTAAGGGAGTAAACGTAATTGTTAGAAACTCTAACAATAAAACAATTGCTAAGAGTAAGGCATCAAAAACTACTGGTAAATTCAGTGTTAAATTACATACAAAATTAGTTGCAAATCAAAAACTTTATGTTTACGCTAACCAAGCTAAAGGTAAATATTTCTACCGTATTCAAACCGTTATGGCAAGATCAAATAAATCATCAAATAGTTCTAAAAATGTTGCCAATAATTCAGCGGTAACTTTACAAACTCCAACTGGTATTTGGAAATCTGGCTCAAATCATGGTTACTACGTAGTTTACAAATTTAACCAAACTACTGGTTTTAATCAATACATCTACAAAGGTAGCAAACTAGTTAAAAAGACAATTAGTTATGCAGCCTACGATGTTACTCCAAGTTCAAATGCTTTTTGGAAGATTACATATCATGAAAGAGGTAAGAGCTCAAAGAGTTTCTATCTAAGATTTAATTCTAATAAACAATTTGCCGTTGTAGATAAAAACAACCACGCAATTAAAGTAAAATATGCTAACTTACCATTAAGTTATTACAAAGCTAACTTAATTAAATAGTTAAAAAGCCAAATCATTAAAGATGATTTGGCTTTTTTAGTGCATATTGGTATTAATTTACTACAAAATATGGCAAAATAGGGGTTAAATATTAAAAATAGGGGATTGATTAGTTGTTTAAGAAAAAAACTGAATTAAATTTAAAAGCAGTGGTTGTTTATGCCTTACTTTTAAATTCTGGTGCAGCTTTGTTATGGCCGTTAGTAACGGTTTATATGCACAATTATCTACATAAATCATTAACATTAGCCGGGATGGTTTTATTGGTGATGTCGCTGGCGATGATGGTAGGTAATTATTGTGGTGGTTATTTATATGATAAATGGTCACCGTATAAAATTGCAATTGTTAGTGCGTTAATTTCTACAATTGGAATACTAGTTCTGATATTTTTACATAGTTGGCCGATTTTTGGAATTATGCTAATTTTTGTAGGCTTTGGGGATGGAGCTTGTATGACGCTGCTGAATTCCTATGCTGCCACTATTCGTAGCCGACCCAATCGAGTAGTATTTAATATTTTATATATTGGTACTAATTTGGGTGTGGTAATTGGAACGCTACTAGTTGGATTTTTGATGGCGCATGGAATTGCCATCGTATTCTCAGCTGCGTTAGTATTTTATATCGCATTATTACTAATTACTATTTTTGCATTTAATATCGAAGTTCCACGAGGATCTGATAATAATCCGACTCCAAATAAACCCGTGGCTAAACATTCCATGAACAAAACAGTTTTATTGATTTGTTTATTAATTTTAGCAGTATATTTAGCCTACACGCTTTGGGAAAGTGTTATCTCAGTTCACATGACTCAGTTAGGCATTTCGTTTGAAAAATATAGTATTTTATGGACACTTAATGGTTTGATGATTGTTATTGGTCAGCCATTAGTTAACCGAATTGGTGAAAGATTTAAATTAAGTAATCAAGTTTATGTAGGAATTTTTGTATTTGCTATTTCATTTCTAGGATTAATTGTTGCAACCAAATATAGTACTTTTGTAGTAGTAATGATTATTACTACTTTAGGAGAAATGATTGGTTTGCCAGGAATCCCAGCTTGGATTGATAATTTATCTGAACCAGCTGAGCGCGGTAGGTATCAAGGAATGTATAATATCTTTATTTCCTTGGGACGTGCTATCGGTCCATTATATGGGGGCGCAGTTATTGAATATGCCTCATATAAAGTGCTATTTGGTTCAGCCGCAGGTCTAATTATTTTCTTCTTAATATTATTAATTTTAAAAAACCGCACTAAAAAAGCCACCGATTAAGTCGATGGCTTTTTTAGTATCATTGTTGTTACTTAATGTGCATCATAAATTTAAAAATCCCCCGATTTTGTTATTAAAATAAATTTATGAATATGCTAATAAAAATAACTGAGATTGCGAGTATTATTTTTATTAAAATAATTAATGCGTCTATGAATAATATTTCCCCCAAATATTATGTAGCCAGCCTTAATCATACTCAATAACATCAAGTAATTGATTAAACTTAAAAATTTTGGTAATAACTATATGAAATAATTGCAAATTATGTGTTTAGTAAATCAATCTCTATAATAAGGTTTATAACTAAATACTAACGCTAATAATCTTAAATACTACTAACTTTAAATTAGTTTAACAATTTTTAGAATTACTTAATAAGTGTTTAGTTATATAAAAAGACGTTAGGCTTCATCGCCAACGTCTTTTTTAGGATCTTCATTTAGTTTAGTAACTTCAAACCAGTTAACGAATGAATTTTCGTAATCAATAACTTTAAATTCAAACGCATGAAGCTTGATTACCTTGCCAGATTTTAAGTCGGGATAATTATCAATAAAGTAACCGGCTAGCGTTACGGCATCCGAATTAGTAAACTCGGGGATATCGATATCAAAGTAGCGTTCAAAATCATGAGTGGTTAATTTACCGCTAACTTGATAAGTTCCATTGGGTTGCTTAAAGATATCTTCAGTAATTGAAGGATCGATTTCATCTCGAACCGTTCCAAATAGTTCTTCATAAATATCTTTATCAGTGATAATTCCGGAAGTTCCACCATATTCGTCTACAACAACTACAATCGGAGTTTGTTTTTTAATCATTTGATGTAAAACATCTGTGATTGGTGACATTTCGGGAGTTGTGGTAATGTTACGAAGTAATTTATCTACGTGAATACTTGAATCAACTTGTGATTGGCGAATTAAATCATAGCTATATACATAACCAAGAATTTTATCTTTATCATTATCAGCCACTACTGGAAGCCGACTAAATTTTTCTTGTAAGTAAACTTGTAAGGCTTCTTTAACCGTTGAAGTAATATCAATAACTACCAATTGAGTACGGTCAATCATGATATCCTTAGCAACTTTATCGTTAAATTGGAAAGCACGACGCATGTATAAATAGTCATTTTGTTCTAGCTCACCATTTTTAACAGCATTACGAGATAGGTTTAAGATTTCTGCTTGCGAAAAAGCTTCGTCATTTTCGTCGGCAATGGGAATTCCTAATAGTTTTACAATACCGTTAGCGGATTTATTAAGTAACCAAACAAATGGATAAAAAATGACGTGAAAATATCTTAAAGGACTAGCCACAAAGTCTAAAACCCTAGTTGGCATCCCGATACTAACATTTTTAGGAACAATTTCAGTTAAAACTACTTCTAGATAGGTTAATAAGATAACTCCAAGGACCGCTCCAATACCATGAGCAGTTGCTTCACCAATTGGAGAATTATTAATCTCTAGTAAGTCAAAGAGAAGTGTTTCGAAAAATGATTCACCCACCCAACCTAAAATAATACCAGCAACTGAAACCCCTACTTGGGTAGTTGAAAGATATTCATTTAAATTGGTAACCATGTGAATTTCACGATCGATTTTTTTGATTTTACCTTTGGAAGCAATTTTTTTCTTTTCTTCCAATGCACTTAATCGAGTTTGTACTAGGGCAAACTCACCAGCCACGAAGAAAGCGGCGGCAATAAAAGTAATAATAATAATAACCAGATTGGAGATTATCTGACCTTCAGTCAACGTTTATTCCTCATTTCATTATGTCTTTCCCAATGTAAATAATATTTACATAATTAAAAATTCTACTACAATATTTATTCCAGTGATAGATATTTTACCAAATATTATTTATATTTAAAATCAATTTTACCACTGTTTTTTAAATATCATGTTATTCTAGCTATAAAGTATTAGATTTAAAAATTAAATGGGGGTAATCATTATGGTAAATAATCGTGATTTTGGAATTTTCAATCAAAATGAAGACTTTTTTAGTAGCATTGGTAAAAATTTCCTAGGTGCTTTTAATAACGCCATGAAAACTGATATTGTAGAAAGTAATGATCAATATGAAGTTAAAATTGATTTACCCGGTTTTAAAAAGGATGGGATCCGTGTCGATTATCAAAATGATAATTTAATAGTCCATGCAAAACACGCCTATGCTTCCGAGCAACATAATGATGATCGCAAAGTAATTAAACAAGAACGTTCCGCTGATAACTTATCGAGAAGCTATAATTTGCCTAATGTTGATGAAGCAAATATTAAAGCAACTTATAATGGGGGAATTCTTGATATTATTTTACCTAAGCAAGCACCCGATGATAGTGGAACTCATCATATTGAAATCCAATAAAATGTTAAAGACCATCCTAAGATTTTCTAAGGATGGTTTTTATTTTTAGAAAAATGACTACAATAGTAAAAACTGTTTTTTTACGATTTATTTTGTAAAATAAGTTTAATACTAATTAGTGGAGGAAAATATGGGAAAATCAATTATTCAACCAAGTGAAGTTAACATTAACACTGGCTTAAATTTTAACCAGGTTGATGAACAAAAAAAGATGGATCAACAAAATACCGCCCAACATTCCCTAACTAGAAGTGTGTCGCAGATTTTAAAAGATAATATACTAACTCCGTTTAATTTTATTAACATAATTTTAGGAGTATTAGTTTTTTATACGGGAAGCTACAAAAACTTACTATTTTTAGGAATTGCGTTTTTTAATACTGGGATCGGAGTCATTCAAGAACTGCGCTCTAAGCGCCAAATTGATAAAATGGCGATCTTAGCTGAGGGTACTCTGAAGGTATTACGCCAAAGTGAAGTTCTACATATCAAACCGGAAGAAATTGTTTTAGGCGATATTTTATTACTAAATCGAGGAGATCAAATTCCAGTAGATGGAAAAGTCGTCCAAAGCAATTCTATGGAAGTTGATGAATCCCAAATCACTGGAGAATCAACCACCATAACTAAAAAAACGGGTGATCATTTAACTTCGGGAAGTTTTTTAGTTAGTGGATCAGGTAAAATGTCGGTTACTAAGGTGGGTAAGCATACTTTTGTTAATCATTTATCAGACAAAGCGCGTAGTGGAAATGATACTAAGAGTATTTTACTGACTACGATCAATAAAATTATTAAAGTCCTAACTTTTATTATTATTCCTTTAGGAGTAGCACTATTCATTTCTAAAATCCTCGGTGGGGCTTCTATTAACCGATCGATTTTAGGAGCCGTTGCTGCGATGGTTGGGATGATTCCTGAAGGCCTAGTCTTACTAACTTCAATGACCTTGGCCGTATCGGCTTTGAAATTAGCTCGAGAAAAGACCTTAGTAAGGGATTTACCAGCGATTGAAACTTTGGCGCGTGTAGATACTATCTTTTTAGATAAAACTGGAACTATTACCTCAGGAGAATTAAAATACGCTCGCACCATTGCCTTATCGGAATTATCTGTTGATCAAATTAATCAATTGGCTTGTGGAATTGTGATTGGTACCGGCGATGAAAATGAAACAGCCATCGCGATTACTGAAGCAATTCCAAATCCACAGTTATCTGTTAATCAAGTGATTCCATTTTCTTCTGAACGGAAATGGAGTGGGGTGGAATTTAGCGATGGAAATAAATACGTCCTCGGAGCTCCCCAATTTATTTCTAGTTCAGTACCTAGTGATACCATTACTGGCTATGCTAAGCAGGGTTACCGCGTTTTAGTCTTAGCAAAAGTTAGTCAATTTGAAAACCTTAAGGATACCAATCCTCAAATTTTAGGCGCCATCTTAATTACGGATGTGATTCGCCCCAATGCTAAGGACACCTTTAAATATTTCAATACCCAAGGAGTAGATATTAAAGTGATTTCTGGGGATGACCCGGCTACGGTTTCAGCCATAGCTAGTCAAGCCGATATTAAGAATTCCAAACAGTATGTTGATATGTCTGAAATTGATGAAAATGCTAATCTTACTGAGTTAATTGAAAATAACACAATTTTTGGTCGTGTAACCCCGGATCAAAAATATGATTTAATCAAAGATTGGCAAGATCAAGGCCACGTAGTTGCTATGACTGGGGATGGAGTAAATGATTTACTAGCTTTACGTCAAGCCGACTGTGGAATTGCGATGGCTTCAGGTAGTGAAAGTACTAAGAGTATCGCTGATTTTGTATTAATTGATTCCAATTTTGATGCCATGATTGGGGTATTAAACGAAGGACGTCGAGTTATCAATAATATTGAACGAGTGGCCTCAATGTACTTAATTAAGACGATGTATTCCGTGGCACTCTCGTTACTATTTATTTTTGTAGCTAGTGGCTATCCGTTTGAACCTATTCAGTTGACGCCGATTACGACTTTGATGGTGGGAATTCCATCATTTTTCCTAGCTTTACAACCAAACTTTAAGAAAATTAGTGATCAATTTTTACGTAATATTATGCTGATTTCTACGCCCGCTGCCATTACGATAGTCGGATATATTATTGTAATTGAAGTATTAGGACAAATTTTTGGTTTGGAATATATGTTTACTTCGACTCTATCAGTATTATTGACTGGAGCAATTAGTTGGATTGCTTTAGTAATGGTTTCAAGACCATTTAATCGTTTTAAATTAATGCTAGATGGTACTATGTTAGTCATATTTTTAATCATAATAATTATGTTTAATCGTTTATTCTCATTGGTTTCATTTTTCAATCCTAGAATTTGGTTGTTTGCCTTACCATTGATTTTAACTTCTTACTTTGTATTTAGATTTATTCAGGAATTATGTATCAAATTTGTTAATCGTAAAAAACATAATAAGTAGTTATCATAACTAAGTGATATAATGTATACATGGAGGTGTAGCAAATGAACGACCAAAAACAATATGAACAATGGAAAAATAAAATTAGTACAATTGAATTACCTCATTGGAATGAATTACCTAAATTCGATCTTTATATGGATCAAGTCGTAGCACTAATTAATGGTATTCTGGGACCGTTAGGAGTTGAAACCATTACCGCCTCAATGATTAATAATTATGTTAAAAATAAGGCAATTATGGCTCCTAATAAAAAGAAGTATCAAACTATGCAAATTGCTGACATTATTTTAATTAATTTATTAAAACCGACATTTTCTTTAGGTATGATTCGTGAAGGAATTGACCAAATAACTGCTAATAAATATCCGCAACAAGCTTATGATGATTTTATTGATCGCTTTACTAACTCATTAAGAAAATTAAAGAAAACTGATGAACCGGTAACTGCTGAAAATTTATCAGACGAACTAAGCCAGGTCGCTGTTGATGCGATTATTAATCGGATTAAAACTCAGAAGATTTTAGAAATTATCAATAAGCCGATTCAAAAGGTATAATAAGTGAAAATGTAAACTATACCGTAAATGGTATCGCTTTCATAATATATATCCATGATAATAAAAAAAGTTCAAGACAAAACGCCTATTTATAGGCGTTTTTTTATTTTTTAGAAATAATTTGTGTATTTTTGAACAAAAAGTATTTACATTTGAAATGGATGTGTTATTATATGTTTGTGAAATAAATAACTATAACTTTTTTCTACGGAGGAAGATATAATGGCAAAAACAAGCGCACCTAAAAAACCTGAAACTAAACCTGAAAAAGAAACTACTGAAGTCGATACTGTTATCAACAAATTAGTTGCTAACGCTCAAGAAGCATTAAAAGAAATGGAATCATTTGATCAAGAAAAAGTTGATTACATTACCCACCAAATGGTAATGGCAGGGGTTGATCAACACATGAATTTAGCAATCATGGCTGCTGATGAAACTGGCCGTGGAATTGCTGAAGATAAAGCAATCAAAAACTTGTTTGCTACTGAAGAAATTTGGAACACTATTAAAGATCACAAAACTGTCGGTGTAGTTAAAGACGACAAAGAAAAACAATTAATCGAAGTTGCTGAACCACTTGGTGTTTTAGCCGGAATTACTCCCGTTACTAACCCAACTTCAACTACTTTATTTAAATCAATCATTTCAATGAAATCAAGAAATCCAATTATTTTTAGTTTCCACCCACAAGCAATGAAATCATCAGTTGCTGCTGCTAAAGTATTATTGGATGCTGCGGTAGCTGCTGGGGCACCTAAAGGCCTTATCCAATGGATTGAAGAACCTAGCCTTGAAGCAACTACTAAATTAATTAATCATCCCGATGTTGCAAGTACTTTAGCAACTGGTGGTCCTGGCATGGTTAAAGCTGCTTATTCAACTGGTAAACCTGCCTTAGGGGTTGGTCCTGGTAATGGTCCAGTTTATATTGAAAAAACTGCTAACATCCGTCGTGCCGTTAACGATTTAGTACTTTCAAAAACTTTTGATAATGGGATGATTTGTGCCACTGAAAATAGTGCTGTAATTGATGAAACTATCTACGATGAAATTAAAGCATTATTAATTGAAAATGGCGTCTTCTTCATTAAAGATAGTGACAAGGCAAAACTTGCTGATGCTATGTTTGATCCAAAACGTGGTAGTGTTAGAGGCCCTATCGCTGGTCAATCAGCTAAGAAAATTGCTGAATTAGCTGGGATTGAAGTTCCAGCTGATACTAAGGTTTTAGCTGCTGAAATGACTAATAATGAAATCGGTAAAGATTTCCCACTTTCAAGTGAAAAACTTTGTCCAGTACTTAGTGTTTACCGAGTAAGTGGACATGAAGAAGCCTTCGATGTTTGTGAACGATTACTTGATCATGGTGGACTTGGTCATACTGTAGGTATCCAATCTAGTGATGATGATCTAATCTTAGAATTTGGTAAACAAATGAAAGCCTCACGTGTGATTGTTAATACTCCAACTGGTTTAGGTGGTATTGGTGATCTATACAATGAAATGACTGCTTCACTAACTCTTGGTACTGGTTCATGGGGAAGTAACTCAATTTCTCATAACCTTACTGACTATGACTTATTAAATATTAAAACTATCGCAAAGAGAAGAAATAATATGCAATGGATGAAATTACCTCGAATTTACTTTGAAAAAGATTCTGTACGTTACCTTGAACAAATGTCAGATGTAAATAAAGTATTTATCGTAACTAGTCCTTCAATGATTAAGCATGGTTACGTAGATACAGTTGTTAATGAATTACACAACCGTCCAAATCAAGTAGAATATGCTATATTCTCAGATGTTGAACCGGACCCATCAACTGATACAGTTAACCGTGGGGTTGCCCAAATGAACGAATTCCAACCTGATACAATTATTGCCTTAGGTGGTGGTTCTCCATTAGATGCTGCTAAGAACATGTGGTTATTCTATGAAGATCCAAATGCTAGTTTCTTTGGCGCAAAACAAAAATTCTTGGATATCAGAAAACGTGCTTATAAGTTAAATAAAGCTAAAAAAGCTCAATTTGTTGCTATCCCAACTACCTCAGGTACTGGTTCAGAAGTAACTCCATTCGCAGTTATTACTGACAAGAAAACTCATGTTAAATACCCATTAGCTGACTACGCTTTAACCCCCGATGTTGCTATTGTTGACCCTCAATTTGTAGAAACTGTGCCAAAGGCAACTGTTGCAGCTTCTGGATTAGATGTATTAAGTCACGGTATGGAATCATTTGTATCAGTTATGGCTTCTGATTACACTCGTCCATACTCATTACAAGCAATTAAATTAGTCTTTGATAACTTAACTGCTTCATACAATGGTGATAAACAAGCTCGTGCAGAAATGCATAATGCTGCTACTCTTGCTGGTATGGCCTTTGGTAATGCCTTCTTAGGTATTAATCACTCAATTGCCCACAAACTTGGTGGTGAATTTGGAATTACCCATGGTATTGCCATTGCAATTACTATGCCACACGTAATTCGTTTTAATGCTAAGAAACCTGAAAAATTCACTGCATGGCCAAAATATGAATACTTCCGTGCAACTGAAGACTATGCAACTATTGCAAGATATATTGGTTTAACTGGTAAGACTGATGAAGAATTAGTTGAAAAACTAGTACAAAAAATGATTGATTTAGCACATTCAGTTGGTGTTTCATTAAGTCTAAAAGACTGGGGTGTTGATAAGAAACACTTTGAAGATACTGTGGATGACTTAGCTAAATTAGCTTACGAAGATCAATGTACTACTGCTAACCCTAAAGAACCATTAATGGCAGAATTGAAACAAATTATGATTGATGAATATGATGGTAAGGGTGTAGAAACTAAATAGATTAATAAAAAAAGCGAATCCAATAGGATTCGCTTTTTTTATTGAAATATTATTTTAGTAAATAAAACATGAAAAAATCTTTGGTGATAATTCCAGAAAAGTTAAAGAACGCTTTGATTTTATCCCATAAGCTTTGCTTTTTTGATTGTTTTTTAGCTTCTTCTTTAGCTTTAACTTTTTGGACTTGTTCTTTACTGCCGACATTTTTATCTGCTACTAATTTTACGTTAGCTTGATAAGGGTAGTTTTTAGAATCAACTTTTGCCGTAGCAATTTTTTCACCTTTAGCAACGGGATCGTTGTTAGTAACATCTTTTTTAACGCTGGTTTCGATTCCTTTGTTAGGATCTTCGGCGTCATGCCACATTTTAACTTTATTTTCTGTAGGAGTGGCCTTAACTTCGGTATTTTGTTGCTTATAAACTCTAGTCTTTACTGGAATAGCTCCGTAAGTTAAATTTTCATTGATATCATCAATTAAGGTATTGGTAGTAGAAAAACTACTGTTACTTCCTAAAATGGTAGCAATTAATTGACGACCATCATGATAATAGGTAGTAATTAAACAAAGTCCAGCTTGCTCAGTGTAACCAGTTTTTAAACCATCGACATGGTGATCTTTAACATAGTAACTATCACCTTTTAAGAGACGATTAGAGTTGGTTAATTTTTCACCCGCTACCGTTAACTCGTGTTTACTACTCCAATCCTTAACATAAGGATAGTCGTCGACTAATTTTTGAGCAACGGTAGTAATGGCTTTGGCACTAACTTGGTTATAGTCCTTGTTAGATGAACCAGATTTTTCGTAATTAAATTTCTTAAGATCATAATTTTCTAGTCCCGAACTACTTACAAAATGAGCGTTTAAATGCCATTTTTTACTTTGTTCATTCATCATATCAATGAAACGATTATTATTACCCGCCACTTTTTCACCAAGAGTAATGGCTGCTGAGTTGGAAGAAGCTACTAGAGCAGCTTGGTATAGTTGACGAATACTGTATTTCTTAGTAGCTTTCATTTTAAAAGAACCAAGTGAATCATCGTTACTCATAGTAATTAACGGTTTACTAATAGTTGTTTCTTCATTCCATTGAATTTTTTTATTTTTAATCGCATCACTAGTTAGATACAAAGTCATTATTTTGGCTAAACTAGCAATCGGTAACTTTTGGTTAGCATTCTTTTGGTATAGAATTTGACCACTTTTAGCATCGATCACATAAGCAGCTTTAGCATCGGAAGCCGATTCATCATTTAGTTGGGCTGCTTTGGCATTGGAACCGAAGATCGGCGCTGTCAAAATACTAATAAAGGCAATACTAGATAGTAGAAATTTGTGTTTCATATATTACATTCCCCCCTATAAAGTTACTTAACAGAAGTATAGCACTAAACCAAAATTGTTATTCAAATAAAGCAATGCGAAATATTTAGATAAAATAAAGGAGCAAGTAATATTTTCTTGCTCCTTGGGGTTTAATTAAGATAGTGAATGATTTTAAACATATACTGGGTATCGTATTATTGATTGCATAACTTTCTACTTACGATTAGCCAAAAAACTAGTAATCTGTAAAATTTTTAGTGTTGAATTATCAGTAGTTAAATTGATAACATAGTTTTTGGTACCTGGAGATTGAATATCTACTTTTTTGTTTAACCATAATCTAAGTAAGCTAATTAAAACCAAAATGATAGCAATTCCCAAAATAATTAGAATTAAGGAATTTAAGTTCAGTGCGGCGATATCGAATGAAGAACTAATGTTTCCGAATAATTTATTTATAAGCATATTTTTCATTGGGTCTGACCTGCCTTTCTTCGTTAAAAGTGCATGTAACAAATACCCAATTATCTAAATCACCCACTATCTAGTAACTGCTTTTAGTTTAGCAAAATAATTATTAAAACGTTATTGAAACGACTTGCAAAATTTAAATAAAAATTAAAGATCTGAGGAGTTATTGTGAATAAATTATCAATAGTTAAAGAGTTTGCTCAAAACCAACTTAAAAATGATAAAACGGGTCACGATTTTAATCATATTCTAAGGGTGGTTAAAAATGCTCAGCTAATTTTAGCTGGGGAGTCGGCCAATTCGGAATTAGTGTTAGTCTCTGCTTACCTACACGATGTTTTTGATGATAAGCTCATAGAAGATCCGGCTTCAAAACGACAAGAAGTTCGGCAAAAGTTAACCGAATTGGGATATCCAAGTAATTTTATTGATCAAGTTTTTGAAATCATCGATAACATGTCCTTTAGCGCTAATTTAGCACAAAAAAAGACCCTCTCGATTGAAGGTCAGATTGTACAGGATGCGGATCGATTGGATGCAATTGGAGCCGTTGGCATTGCTCGGGCTTTCTATTATGGAGGTCACTTTGGTGAAACTATGTATGACCCAGAAATTTTACCCCGCCAACAAATGAATAAGACGGCGTATCGGCAACCCGGAACGGTTATTAATCATTTTTACGAAAAACTATTAAAACTAAAGGACCAAATGAATACGATAACGGCACAAACAATCGCAAAGCAACGCCAACGTTTCATGTTAGATTTTTTAGAAAAGTTTAAAAGCGAGTGGGGTCAGTAAGTTACTATTCTTTTAGATCGACTATAGTTCCTTGGACTAAATTGATTAAATCATGGGGATTAAGTTTAACGGAACGGCCAATTTGACCAGATGATACCATAATTGTATCGGCTTCATTGGCTTCAGTATCTAAATAAATAGGGTACTTATGTTTTTCCCAAATTCCAATGGGAGTATTAGCCCCATGTTCATAGCCGGTAGTTTTGACTAAATCTTTTAAGGGCACCATACCGACTTTTTTATTACCAGATGCCTTAGCTAATTTTTTATAGCTTAAATGTTCATCAATCGGTAATACGCCAACTAGGGGACCGGTTTTGTCACCAATTAAAGCTAAAGTTTTGTAAATTAAGTGTTGGTCTTGTTCAGCATGTTTTTGGATATTTAGCTGGGCCACGTCACCATCTTGATAAGTTTCAAAAACCATTTGTTCATATGGAATTTTATGTTTATCTAAAATCTGTTCAACAAGAGTTTTTTTGATTTTTGATTTATTTTTTTTAGACATTTTTTTACCTCTGTAATAATAGTTATCAAATTTATTTTACATTTTAAGTATAATAATCTGGTATACTTTATCAATAGAAATTAATCGAACGAAATTTAAGGAGTAGTAATGGCTGATTTAGTATATCGAACCGTAATGGTTGATTTAAAAAATAGAATACAGGCCGATGAATTTAAATCCCAACGTTTACCTGATGAACGAAGCTTAAGCGAAGAGTATGGAGTTAGTCGTAGTACGATTAAGCGAGCTTTAAACATATTAGCTAATCAGGGAATTATTTTTAAAAAGCGAGGCTCGGGATCTTTTATTAATCCCTTGTACCAAAAGAATCGGACTATCTTCCAGTATGGTGGATCTAACCTAGGAGTTACAGATAGTTTTATAAGTAACGGAAAAACTTCTCAAATTAAATTATTAGATTTTAAAGTTATTCCAGCTGATGAAGAATTACAAAAAGATCTCTTCCTTAATTCAGGGGACTTCGTATATGAAATTAAACGATTACGTTTATTTGATAATCAACCATTTATGATTGAAATTGGCTATATTCCTATTAAATTAGCGCCGGAACTCTCAGCGGAAATAGTTAGTAGTTCAATATTCAATTATATGGAAGAGCAAGCTGGCAAATCAGTTACTAAGTCATTCATGTCTATTATGGCCGAACCTTCTAATGCTGAAGATCAAGAATTATTGTGTCTAACGCCTACAGAACCGGTAGGTATAATGGAAGGCATCTTTTTCTTAGATGATGGAACGCCTTTTGAAGTTTCTAATATGCGCCTACATTATAAATATTTAAAATTTAATACCTTCGTAGATTTAAACGAAAATGCCTAGAAGAAAGTTAATCTTAACTTTCTTCTATTTTTTTATTAATTTAACCATTAATAATGGACTAAACGGTCAAAACCCTTCATAATGTAAGTAGTTGTAATGGTTTAGGACCGCTTTTAATAATTGGACCGTATCAATTTATAAAAAGGTTGACTTTTTATATAAATCGTATATTATTGAGGGTGTAAAAATAACTAATTCGATTGGTAATTTTTACGAGTATTCTATTGCAAACTTACTTTTAATATTAAAAAGGAGTGTTACTCACATGACTGTAGATTATGATTCTAAAGAATATTTAGATCTTATGGAAAAATACTGGAATGCAGTTAACTACGTTTCAGTTGGTCAATTATTCTTACGTGATAACCCATTGTTAAAAACACCTCTTACACCGGAAGATGTAAAGGTTAAACCTATCGGACACTGGGGAACTATTGCTTCACAAACTTTCATTTACACACACTTAAACCGTGTTATCAACAAATACGATTTAAACATGTTCTATATTGAAGGTTCTGGTCACGGTGGACAAGTTATGGTATCTAACTCATACCTTGACGGTTCATACACTGAACTTTACCCTAACATCACCCAAGATGAAGAAGGTATGAAGAAATTATTCAAACAATTCTCATTCCCAGGTGGAATTGCTTCTCATGCTGCTCCTGAAACTCCAGGTTCAATTCACGAAGGTGGAGAACTTGGTTACTCATTATCACACGGTGTTGGTGCTATCTTTGATAACCCAGATGTAATCGCCGCTGTTGAAATTGGTGATGGTGAAGCTGAAACTGGTCCTTTAGCTGCATCATGGTTCTCAGACAAATTCATCAACCCTGTTAAAGATGGTGCTGTATTGCCTATCATTAACATGAACGGTTTCAAAATTTCTAACCCAACAATTCTTTCACGTATGAGTGATGAAGAATTAACTAACTACTTCACTGGTATGGGTTGGAAACCTTACTTTGTTGAAACTGGTAACGATCCTAAAGACTGGGCTATCGACAAACATGCAGAAATGCACGAAAAGATGGCAAAAGTTATGGATACTGTTATCGAAGAAATCAAAGCTATTCAAAAGAATGCTCGTGAAAACCAAACTGCAGACAATGCAACTCTTCCAGTATGGCCAATGATTATTCTTCGCTCACCTAAAGGTTGGACTGGTCCAATGAAAGATGACGAAGGTATGCCTATTGAAGGTTCATTCCGTGCTCACCAAGTTCCATTAAACGTTTCTGCTGTTGATATGCAAGACGCTCAACAATTAGTTGATTGGTTGAAATCATACAAACCAGAAGATACCTTTAATGAAGACGGTTCATTAAAACAAGAATTGGCTGACCTTACTCCTAAGGGTGACCAACGTATGGCAATGAACCCAATTACTAATGGTGGTATTAACCCAGAACCATTGAAATTACCTGATTACAAAGACTTTGCTGTAGAAATTACTACTCCAGGTGCTGAAGAAAAATCAGATATGATCGTTTGGTCTGACTGGTTAGCTGCTGTTACTAAGATGAACCCATCAAGCTTCCGTTCATTCGGTCCTGATGAAACTAAATCAAACCGTCTTTACGGCTTACTTGAAGAAACTCCTCGTCAATGGATGGAAGAAATTGAAACTCCATACGATGAAGACATGGCTCACTCAGGTAACTTAATTGATTCACAACTTTCAGAACACCAAGCAGAAGGTTGGTTAGAAGGTTATGTATTAACTGGTCGTCACGGTTTCTTTGCTACTTATGAATCATTTGGTCGTGTGGTTGACTCAATGTTAACTCAACACATGAAATGGTTACGTAAAGCATCAGAACAATCATGGCGTCATGACTATCCATCATTGAACTTTGTTGATACTTCAACTGTATTCCAACAAGATCACAATGGATACACTCACCAAGATCCAGGTATGCTTACTCACTTAGCTGAAAAGAAAGCTACTCTTATTCGTGAATACTTACCAGCTGATGCTAATACTTTATTAGCTGTTGGTAACACTGCATTCCAATTACGTCAAACTATTAACTTAATCATCACTTCAAAACACCCACGTCCACAATGGTACTCAATTGAAGAAGCTACATCATTAGTAAATAATGGTCTTGGCTACATCGACTGGGCATCAACTGACCAAGGTGCAGAACCTGATGTTGTTATTGCTGCTGCTGGTAGTGAACCTAACTTAGAAGCTCTTGCTGCTATCTCAATCTTGAACAAGAACTTCCCAGAAATGAAGATTCGCTTTATCAACGTTGTAGATATCTTAAGATTACGTCGTCCAGATATTGACCCTCGTGGTTTAACTGACGAAGAATTTGACAGATTATTTACTACTGACAAACCAGTTGTATTCTTATTCCACGGCTTCGAAGACATGATCAAATCAATCTTCTTTGACCGTCACAACAAGAACGTTCACGTACACGGTTACCGTGAAAATGGTGATATCACTACTCCATTTGACATGCGTGTACTTAACGAAATGGATCGTTTCCATGTTGCTGCTGATGTTGTTAACAACATCCCAGAATATGCTGTTAAAGGTATGAGCTTTACTCACGAAATGATGGACATGATTGAAAAACACAATGCCTACACTCGTGAAGTTGGTACTGATTTACCAGAAGTTATGAACTGGAAATGGACTCCACTAAACAAATAATTTAATTTAAATTATTTAAAAAAAGACGACTATTAGTCGTCTTTTTTTTTACAGATTTTTATTTATGATCAAGTGATAGATCAAATTCGTTAGGAATAGGGGCTGTAATAGTACGAGTTTGCATGGTTAACGGATGAATTAATTCTAGTTGCCAAGAATGAAGTAACATTTTCGAAAATTGGTCATTACTATAAAGTGGATCACCAACTAGGGGATGACCAATAGCTTGAAAATGGACCCTAATTTGGTGAGTGCGCCCAGTTTCTAGTTCGATTTTAACTAATGATAAATCAGCGTGTTGCTTAATTACTTGATAGTGGGTAATGGCTGGCACCGCATGATCCCCATTGATTTTACGTTTACGTTGGTCATCTAAATCCCGACCAATCGGTAAATCAATCGTACCCCTTGCCGGATTAACTGCTCCATGAACCCAAGCTAGATAGGTCCGTTTAATCTTTTTTTGAAAGATTAATTGATTTAACATAGGGACCACCACTGGATTTTTACCAAAGATAATGGCCCCGCTAGTTTGCTGATCTAAACGATGGACCATATACGGTAATTCATTTTGATTAGCTAAATATCCGGCCGTGTAGTTAAAAGTAGATTGATTTTCGTTGGGTTGGTTAGGGTGAGTTTTATCACCACGGTTTTTATTCACAACAATTAAATCTGGATCTTCATATAACACTTGAACGGGTTGATCAATAGGTTGGATGTGCGTATAAGGCAGTTTAAAATCATTAGCGTTAAACGTTAAATCTAGCGTGTGGTGATCAGCTAATGAAAAATTCATCGGTAAGTATTTTTGATCGACTAATACGCGATGATCTTTTCTTAAATTGGATACTAAGTGTTTGGGAATTAGTAGATAATCGGTTAAATATTCCCGCAAACTTTGAGTTTTCCGAGAATGGTTAATTGGTAATTGATAAGTCCATTGATTTTGCATAAAAACTCCTGTAATTTTTGAAATTAAAAAACAGGTTGAATTAATCAGCCTGTTTGTCGGGACGTACAGTTAAAACATCACAGATTGCGTTTCTAGTAACAAAACTAGTTACTGAACCAACCACAAATCTTTCAATAGCACTTAAACCGGTACTACCTAAGACAATTAGTTGGGTTTGATGATCTTGAGGAAATTCATTGGCGATAATAGGTTTAGGATTACCGAAACGAATGTGAATATTTACTTCTTTGACACCCGCTTCTTGAGCTCGTTTTTGCATGGCTTCAAGTTGCTTTTCAGTGTCTTCGGTGAGTTTATAAATCACATCCCCGTTTAAAGAACTTCCGTATGATTGATTAAATTGAGTTACTTCTAAAACGTTAAGTATATCTAAGGTAGTGTCATTGGCAATGGCTAATTCGATACCACGATCTAAAACTTTACTGGAAATTGATGAACCATCTACTGGAACTAAAATGTTTTGATAACTTTGTTTTTCCATTTTATCCACCTCAATCAATAATATCTTATACTCTTACTATACCATTATAAAATCAAAATAACATAGGATAAAGGTAAAAAAATGTAATCGTTTTCTTAATATCGATAATAAATTTAGTAGATCGACTTTTATAGTTACTAAAAATAGGATAGAATTGATTTAAATTAGGCGAATTTCAATCGCTTTATAAGTTGGAGGATATTATGCAAGCACAAAGAAAACATGTAATAACAATGGCGATTGTTTCGTTAGTTATATTTTTAATTGTAAATGGTTTGATGATTTTAAAACCAATGAAATTAGCGGAGCCAGTATATAGTTCGGAATTTTGGCAAGTCACTTTTACTGCCCTAATTTTATACGTGGTGGCAATCATTTTAGCCGCATTCCACTTAAAAGTGAGTTATTATTTATTAGCAGTCATAATTGCAGTTTATACGATTGGCCTAGTGGGAGTAGTGATTACCCTATTTACCACTAGCCATGCTAACTTACTTTTAAAATTGGTAGTAGCAATAATTGCTTTAATCGGAATCGTGGTTAATGTTGATTGGTATCTTTTAGCATTTAAGCTAAGAGGGATGTACATCCAAGAGATGATTAACCAGCGGACGCACCATTAAAAAGGGGAAAATAAAATGAAACAAAAAATTGCTGATTTTATTGATTTATTAAATAATGACAATCTTAAAGTACTTTCAAACACTACTGATATGGAAGCCATGGTTGAAAGTCCGGCTACTTTAATGCAACCTTTATATGAATTTGTTAAGGAACAAATTAAAAAGGACCAATTAGGGGTGGGAGAATTAGTTATTGCTGACAGTGATACGGTGATTAGAGTAGAAACTAACGTAATTAACTTACCTTTACAAGAAGTTGGTCGTATTTCTAAAATGATTTCTGATGAAGAAGTCATGGGAGTTAACGTATACTTATTAGTAATCTCACCTAAAGTAAATGTTTCAGGTTTACGAATTGATGAAATTGCCAATGCTGAAGAATTTTCATCAAAATTGGATGACTATTTGGATGAAATGAATGCCTGGGTCGACGATAAAATTTTGGCGATTACGACTAACCTAAGTGACGGAGAAGTTACTGAAGGCGAAGAAGATTTGTAATTACTTGCTAAAAATAGTATAATTAAGTTATGCGATGAGTCGAGAAATCACGCAACTTAGGTTGTCCACGTGAGTGGCTAGGTGAATTTTTGAGCGGGGACACGTTTTCTACCGTATTGTAGGTGTCTGATTTCAATGAATTGTGGAATTCACGAAATCTATTCATTAATTTGAGTACCCGTAAAAAAGGACTAACTGATTAATTCAGTTAGTCCTTTTTTTATACCATATTTTTAATATTGTAAAGTCATTACTAATTTACCATCAGTATGGCCAGTTTGACTATGGTTTTGAAGTTTTTTGGCATTATCTAGAGTAAATGGTAAGTCGTCGGCAATTCTGACATGTAATTTATCAGCACTAATTAATTGTGCTAATTTGATAATAGTGTCATGATCTGGACGATTAACAATTTTATGGAAAGTAATATTATATAATTTACTTAGCGAAACGGCTTGATCGGTTTGTTCTACGATTGAAACAATCGTTCCACCGGACTTAACAGCTTTAAAAGCATCGACTTGGTTTTGACCACCAAGAGTATCGAAGACTAAATCGACATTTTGAACTTTATCCACTAAATTATCATTTTTGTAGTCAACCACCTCATCAGCACCAATACTTTTTACATAGTCAATGTTACTAGTTCCAGTAGTCGTAATAACTTTGGCGCCGGCGTTTTTAGCGAGTTGAATAGCTAAAGAACCTACCCCACCAGAACCTGCTAAAATTAAGACGGTTTGGCCTTTGAGTAATTTACCATAAGTGAAAAGTGCTTCATAAGCAGTAGTTCCGGTCATGGCAATACCAGAAGCCTCGGCAAAAGAAATTTGGTTACCAAATTTAGCAGCATATTTAGCATCCATAGCATAATATTGAGCATAAGTTCCCATTTCACTAGGCACACCGTAACCTAGAACTTGGTCATTGGGTTTAAAATCTTTAACATTTTTACCCACTTGGACAATGACCCCGGCCATTTCTTGACCTAAAATAATTGGAAAATTAAAATCATAACGTTTTTGACGTAAACCTTCACGAGTTTTCCAATCAATGGGGTTAATTCCAGTACTGCGAACTTTAATTAAAATTTGATCATCGTTAATAGTTGGAACATCAACCTTCATCATTTGTAATTGGTTAGCATCACCAAATGCATTAATTCCAATAGCATCCATTTTATCTCTAATCTCATAATTTTCTAGCATATTATCACCTCTCAAGGCTATTATAATATGTAATTAAAAAAAATGGATTTATATGCCTAATAAGTTTAAGATATGTATCAAAAGGAGCGTGAAATTATGGAAATGACAATTACATTAGCTGCATACGACAAATTAAAACCATATTTAGATGGTAAAAATAAAATGTTATTGAGTCAAGATGATGGGGTAGGTCCATTTTCGAAAGCCGGTTATTGCTCATTAGAAGTTGCCTTTGATATTATTGCTGTAAAACCAATGGCAGACACGCCAGACTACCAAGCAGTTTTAAAGACTAATTATGGTGATTGGTATTATAAAGATTACACTAAATCCCAATTAGACGATAATTTAAAGCTAGATTTAAAGAATAATAACTTAGTTTTAAGCGGAGCTAGTGGAATTCTAGACAATAATGTTCAATTAAAAGATATGACTAATGTTTAACCACAAAAAAACACCTTCTCATAACCGAGAAGGTGTTTTAATTAATAAATTATATTAGTCGTTATTAAGGTCTAACTAATAAGAAACCTTGGATAACACTTAAGACAGCTTGTGGAGCACTAACAGGTGATTGGTTGTCTTTGTTATCTTTATCATCATTCTTATCTTTAGTATCAGTTTGTTTATTTTCAGTTGCTTTTTGTTCTTGTTTATCAGCAGCTTTGTTGTTCTTTTCGGCATTTGCATACCATGATTTAACGGCGTTATTATCAACGGCAGTATTTAAATCGACATCTCCATCGATACCATTAACAGTACCACTTTGAGAATATTGCCATAAATCAGTTTGTGCAGTTGGTTGTTCTGAAGAATATTTAGCAACCCATGAACCATCAAATTTACTGTAATCCATGTTGTTGGCTTCGATAAAACTTTGGTATGAGTAATAAATAATTGGTTTATCAGTTAATTTACGCATTTGTTTTAACCAAGCATTAACATATTCTTGTTCGTTACCAGTTTCAGTTGCACGAGCTTCGTTATCTAAAACATAGAACTTAGTATCTTTACTTGAGTTGTTATAAAATTCGGTTGCTTCTTGAGTAGCATCATCAGTACTTGTAAATTCAGAATAAGCATATTCACCGAATGGTACGTTAGCAGCTTTAGCACCACTAGCATTTTGATCTTTTTTAGTATCTAAGTAGTAACTTTCATCATTGGTACTACCTTGTTGAACACGGATAATTGCCATTTCTAAGTCATCAGCAGCCTTATCCCATTGGATATCCCCTTGCCATTGAGAAACGTCAGCAATTTTATCTTTACTTGCAAATGCAGTAGTTGAAATAGTTAAAGCAGTTACTAACCCCATAAATAACCCAGTCAATTTTTTAATAGATTTAATATTCATATAAATTAAATTCCTCCTCGGAAATTCACAATAAAAACTTACAAGGGATAGTATACGAAATAAATGATACTAAACAATATCAGGAATATTTCAAAATGATTAAACGGGAACAAGTGTTCCGAAATAAACGCCGAAATTCCTTGTGGGGCTTACATTTAATAAGCAATAAAAAAGCACAAATTTTTTCAAAATAAATTGAAATTTGTGCTTGATTTAGTATTTTTGCATTAAAATCGGTCGAAAAAACACTTGTATGTTACAAAAACGGGAGCGTACTGTAATAAAAGCCCTTATTTTTGAGCTGATTTCTTGACAAGGGCTACCGATTTTCCAATTATTTGATATAAAAGACCGATAATTAGACTAATTAGGATCGAAGAAAGGACCATGTTGTGTTTAATGATTGGAATATGGACGGATATATAGCCTAATAACGCAAAGATTAAGATCCAAATTAAGGCTCCTTCAAAATTCTTTCTATTATATATAGTAGAATTCATCTTTTCATATCCGGCAATCATCGGAATAAAGTTCCCAATAATAGGAATTAGATTAGCGGTAAGTACAGCTTGGCTACTATTCTTATTAAAATAATCCATTAGCCGGTTGTTTTTAATTTTAGTTGGTAGTTTAGTCTTGTGATTGTGTTTTGATAGATGATATTTAACGGTATTACCTAAATAGGCACCTAAAGTACCAACTATAATCACTAATAAAATGTTTAAATGGTAATTTCCTGATAGTGATCCACATAAAAAAATTAACACATCACTGGGCAACCAAGATAAAAAGATGAAGGCACAGCCCAGAAAAATTACGATAAAAAATACCAAATAACTCCAAAGACCACCGGCGTCGATGGCGGCTTTAATTCCGGAATCCAGAAGTTTGGAAAATGATTTAACTGTTTGTAAGATATTTGGATTCATAACAGACAACCTCAACTTTTAATTTATATCATTATTTTAACACTCTCATTTATTATCTATATAATAGAAGAAAAAATATTTAGTAAAAATAGCTAACGGTACAGACTTGCTTGTCTGGTTTGCGGTATAATGGTATTTAATGATTAATTCATAATACATAAGAAGGTGGACTTTAACATGGATACCAGAACAAATAAATCAAGTAAGATTATTAATATCTTAGGTACGATTTTAGTGCCTTTAGTATTGATGGCCCTGGTTTTTAAGATTATGAATGTTGCTCCATTTGGTGCGAACAACTTTTTAGTCAGTGATTTACAAGCCCAATATTTTCCCTTTTTCTCTGAGTTAAGAAGAGAATTGTTAAATCATACTATCTCAAGTTACTCATTTTTAGTGTCAATTGGGGACAGTATTGTTCCAATTTATACCTATTACTTAATGAGTCCGTTAAATTTGATTATTGTTTTATTTAAACAGAGTCAAGTACCGATCGCTATTGATCTGATAATTTGGATCAAGATTGTCCTAGCAAGTATCTCAATGAGTACTTTTTTAAACCTTAAATATAAAAAATACAATCTTATGAGTATTGCGGGTGGGGTAGCGTATGGTTTATGTGGCTTTGTTGCCATGTATTATTATGATTTAATGTGGCTAGACGCATTAATTGTTTTACCATTTATCGTACTGGGATTAGAACGCTTATTTTATAAAAATAAAGTTTGGCTATATGTCTTTACTTTAACTTACACTATTTTTACGAATTACTACATGGGCTACATGATTTGTGTGTTCTGTGTAATTTACTTCCTATATTTATTGAAAAAAGAACAAGCAGCAGGCATGAAATTCCTAGCCGTCTTTAGAGACCATATTAGTAGTTTCTGGCGCTTTGCTTGGTATTCCATTATTGCTGGTTTATTATCGGCCGTCTTATTATTACCAACCATTTTCTCAATGCTTTCAACTGGTAAAGGTAGCTTTGATGTAAATGCCTACATGCCATACCTAACCTTTGGAACAGCTTTTGGGGTTAATTTAGGTGTAGGGGCTAATAACTTCTTAGGTCGATTAAACCATGATCCAAGTATCTTCACGGGTTCCTTATTTATTATTGGTTTTATTGCTTATTTAATTTCTAAGAAAATTAACAAGACTGATAAACGTGCTTCCATGTGGTTAACTGGTTTGATTTTTGCGGGAATTATAATTTTACCGCTTAATACGATTTGGCATATGTTCCAACAACCGGCTGGTTTCCCATTTAGAATGGTTTATCTATTTAGTTTTTCAATTATTATGGTTACTTATGAAGGTTACTTGGAAGGACTATTTGAAGATAAAAAATCGATAATTATTTCCTCGGGAATTGTAGCCGCCTTAATTGCTTTGGGATATTTGACGGCTAACATTGTTACTAAGAAATTCCCTTCAAGTGAACAATTATTTGTAACTAATGAACATTTACTTTATGTGGCTGCCTTTATTATCTTGACAGTTCTACTTATGATTTTAAGTGGTAAAAAAGTTAAGTTTATGAGTTCTCTACTGTTGTTGCTTTTAGCAGCGGAAATGGGAACCAACTTCATTATGTCATCGCGTGAGATTACTTGGGTTAACCAAAAATATTTTGCTTCGCAATTTAATAAGGCCAATGCTTTAACTAAAGAAGCTAACCGTGATCTTAATAAACAAAACGTCTTTTATCGAGCAATTATTACTAATTACGCATTCAAGTGGGCATATGCTCCCAACCCTTACAATGAGTACAATGATTCCTTAATTTTTAATACTCCAAGTTTAGGATCATATAGTTCAACCTTAAATTCTAATACTCAATTTGTTTTATCAAACCTTGGTTTTGGTAGTCGCAATGTTCGCCGAATTGGGACTTTAGGTTCTACTCCAATTACTAATAACTTGTTTGATATTAAATACATTGCTAACTTAAGCGAAGACGGTAATCAAATTGAAGATACCAACGCTGGGGCTGGTTTAGGAATTATGGCGAATAACCAAGTTCAAAAACTTAAATTAAAACCTAACCATATTATTGGTAACTTAAATAACTTAGCTAAGGCTCAAACGGGAGCCAAAAAAGGATTTATGAAAAAATCCGAAGTCTTCGATTTAAAAGAAGTACAAAATAAATACTACTTCTATGATATGCAGGTTAAGGCCAAAGCTAATGGTCCGCAATTTATGTATGTTCCCCGCGTAGTTTTATCTAACTTACGTATTAGAATTAATGGCCAACGGCTTCTTGGTAGATACCAAGGCTTAAGTACTAGCATTATTCCATTAGGAAATGCTAAAAAAGGTCAAATTACCAAGGTCCACATTGCTTCTGTATATAAATTAGAAGATAAACAAATTAAAAAATACTTTGCTACTTTGAAAATGAAGAAGTACCAAAAATACATTAACTACACTAAAAAACACCATTTAGCTTTAGATAATGCTAAAGCTTTAAGCAAAGATGGAAGCAAGTTTACTGGTACAGTTAACGTTAGGGACGGAGAAAATACTTT
This sequence comes from Lentilactobacillus laojiaonis, assembly GCF_020616595.1. Lineage (GTDB taxonomy): Bacteria > Bacillota > Bacilli > Lactobacillales > Lactobacillaceae > Lentilactobacillus > Lentilactobacillus laojiaonis. The sequence goes on from NZ_CP085278.1 coordinate 90,004, forward strand.
AGTTCTGGGTATTCCATATGATAAAAGCTGGCAAGTTAAAGTTGATGGTAAAAAAGCTAAAACTCTTAAAGTGGTCGATGGATTAACCGGAGTTCAACTTACTAGTGGTAAACATCGTCTAGCCTTTAATTATCAAGTACATGGTTTAATGCTTGGTAGCCTATTAACTTGTTTAGGATTGATTTTAGTCGGCGGATCGATGATTGTTAGAATTCGTCGAAAACAATAATTTTGTAAAAAATTTTCAAAAATTTCCAAATTAAATAAATTGTTCAATTTATTGATAAACGCTTTCATACCGGTGTATGAAGGCGTTTATTTTTATTTTACTTAGTGAAAAATTTAATTTAAAATAGACGGTTGCGAAAATTAATTTCAAAATATATAATAATGCTTGTAAACATAATAAAATTATGATTAATGAAAGAGGTACAATTATATGCAAGTTGGTATGATCGGTTTAGGAAAAATGGGTTTAAACCTTGTTAAAAACATGATTAACAACGGTAACGAAGTTGTTGCTTATGATTTAAACGAAGCAAGTGTAGCTGCTGCAGTTGAAATCGGTGCTAAAGGCGCAAAAAGTCCTGCAGATTTAGTAAGTCAATTATCTGCACCACGCACAGTATGGATTATGGTTCCTGCAGGTAACCCTACTGATAGTACAGTTAGCCAAATGGTTGATTTACTTTCAGAAGGCGACTACTTAATTGATGGTGGTAACTCATTTTATAAAGACTCAATTCGTCACAGCGAAATGGCTGCTCAAGAAGGTATCTTATTCTTTGATTGTGGTACTTCAGGTGGTATGGAAGGTGCTGCTAAAGATGGTAACTTTATGATTGGTGGACCAAGTCAAGAAGCCTTCGATCATATCAAACCTTTATATGAAGGAATTGCAGAAAAAGACGGTTACCTATACACTGGTAAACCAGGTTCAGGTCACTTCCTTAAGATGGTTCACAATGGTATCGAATACGGTATGATGGGTGCCATCGGTGAAGGATTTGACGTGTTAGAAAACAGTCAATTTGATTACAACAACGAAGCAGTTGCAACTGTTTGGGCACATGGTTCAGTTATCCGTGGATGGCTTATGGATCTTGCTCAAGAAGCATTTGCTAAAGATCCAGAATTAAGCAAAATTGCTGGTGTTATGCACTCATCTGGTGAAGGTAAATGGACTGTTCAAGAAGCTATTAAAGAAGACGTTGCAGTTCCAGTTATTACTGCATCACTATACCAACGCTGGGATTCACTTCCACAAGATACCTTTACTGGTAAAGTAGTTTCTGCTTTACGTAATGGTTTCGGTGGCCACGCAATGGACATGAAAAAATAATTAATTATTTAAAAAACACTAAGCTAAATGCTTAGTGTTTTTTTATTAGCTAAATTAGGAATTAATTGTTAACTAATAGGTTATAATAATGGTGTAATCGATAATAAGGGGTGGGGAATATGAGTAAAATATTAATTGTTAATGCCGGAAGTTCATCACTAAAATTTAAATTGTTTGATATGCCAGCCGAAACGGTTTTAGCTGATGGCGAAATTGAACGCATTAATTTACCGGGATCAATCATTAAAATTAAATATGGGGATCATCAAGAATTTAAAGAAACTCAAGATAATATTACATACCAATCTTCAGCACATTTGATGCTAACGGAATTAAAAAACATTGGGATTATTCAACATTTAAGTGATATTGATGCCATTGGTAATCGAATTGTAGCTGGTGATCATATATTCAGTAAAACTACTAAAATTGATCAATCCGTAGTAGAAAAAATTGAAAGTTTAGGGGAAATTGCACCAATTCATAATCCAATCGAAGCTAAATATATTCGAATTATTCACACAATTTTACCGCAAGTAGCGCAATATGCTATTTTTGATAGTGTCTTCTTTAGAGATATTCCAGAAATTAATGCAATTTATAGTATTCCCTATGACTTGACTCAAAAATACCACATTCAACGTTATGGCGAACATGGGATCAGTCATGGTTACCTTACTCAACAGGCCAGTGAAATTTTAAAATCTGACCAACTTAAATTGGTAACTTTGCATTTAGGCTCGGGGGCTTCCATCGCTGCTGAAATCAATGGCAAATGTTTTGATACTTCCATGGGCTTTACTCCTATGAATGGAGTTACTATGGGAACACGTTCAGGAAATGTTGATCCGGCTTTAGTACCTTATTTCATGAAACGCTTAAATTTAAGTGCTGAAGGAGTTATTAAAATGTTTAATGAACAGTCTGGTTTATTAGGCATTTCCGGAAAGTCGTCTGATATGCGCGATCTTGAAAGTACGGATGATCGCCAAGCTAAATTGGCCTTAGATATTTTTGTAAATCGGGTAGTTAAATATACTGCCGGCTATATTGCTGAACTAAATGGTGCCGATGCAATCGTCTTTTCAGGGGGCATTGGCGAACATGATGAATGGGTACGCCAAGAAGTGTGTGATCGCTTAGCTTATTTAGGAGTAGAAATTGATACGGATTTAAATCATCAACAACAGCCGGGACATCTTGAAACTGCTAATTCTAAAATTCAAATTTTATTAATTCCAACTAATGAAGAACTAGCCATGGTAAGAAGTGTTCAAGCAAATCAATAAATAAAAAAAGCCGACCAATTAATTGGTCAGCTTTTTTTATTAAGCTTCTTCGCTACCAAACCATTTGGCTACGAAAGCTGCGATAATTGCCCCTACAACTGGAGCAATTAAGTATACCCAATAATCTACTAGAGCAGTTCCGCCAGCAAAGATTGCGGGACCGAAACTTCTAGCTGGATTGAGGGATCCACCAGTTAGATTCAAGGCAAAAATAATTAGGAAGGCTAGAGAAATTCCAATTGCTAGTGGAGCTAAATTAGCATTTCCAAATTTATTACTAGTTACCATTAAGATAATAAGAACAAAGAAGAAAGTAATTAAAGCTTCCGTGCAAAAGGCTGCGAAACTAGAAATGTTAGGGAAAATAGTTTGACCTAATTGATCTTGTGATAAATTAAGACTACCAACTAAAGCTCTAACAATTGCTGAGGCAGCAATAGCACCTAGGAATTGTGAAATCACATAACCAATGAAGTCTTGGATGTTTAAACGATGGTTAATTAACATAGCAGTTGAAACTGCTGGGTTAAAGTGACCACCAGAAACATTTCCAAAAGTATAAGCCATAATAGTAATAGCTAAACCAAAAGCTAGACCAATGGTTAAGGTATCTCCTTTAGCAATGACCACCGCACCAGTTCCGAGAAAAACTAGCATGAAGGTTCCTAAAAATTCTGCAACATATTTTTTCAATGAAATATCCTCCTATAAAGCAATGCAGTTGATATGTTAACACGATTTGCTGAATAAGACTAGTCGAATTGGAGGAATTGGTTATAAATTATAGGTGAGTTTCATTTGTTAGTTTGATTGATTTATGATATTGTATGACTATTGCATTGTTAAAATGACCAGTTCAAAGCGGACTGGCCATTTTCTTTATGAAGTAAAGCGAGGTATACAATTTAATGATAACTGTAACAGACATGAGCCTACAATTTTCAGGTAAAAAACTCTACGAAGATGTTAATTTAAAATTCACTCCCGGAAATTGCTACGGAATTATCGGAGCAAACGGTGCAGGTAAATCAACCTTTTTAAACTTATTAAAGGGTGAACTTCAACCAACTACGGGAAATATTCATATTGATAAGAATGAACGACTATCTAGTTTAAGCCAAGACCACTATGGTTTTGAAGATCAATTAGTTTTGGAGACGGTTATTCAAGGTCACCAAAAACTTTACGATATTATGAAAGAAAAAGATGCTTTATACATGAAACCCGATTTTAGTGAAGCCGATGGTTTAAAAGCCGCTGAATTAGAAGGCGAATTTGCTGAAATGGATGGTTGGAATGCAGAAGCTCAAGCCTCACAATTACTCCAATCACTTGGAATTACTGAAGACTTACACCAAGAGTTAATGAGTGAATTAACTGAAGGTCAAAAAGTTAAGGTATTATTAGCCCGTGCTTTGTTTGGTGATCCAGATATTTTACTACTCGACGAACCTACTAATGGTTTGGATGTTTATAGTATTCAATGGTTGGAAGAATTTTTAGCGGACTATCCTAAAATTACCATCATCGTTTCTCATGACCGTCACTTCTTAAACTCAGTATGTACTATGATGTGTGATGTTGATTTTAATCGAATTCAATTATACGTGGGTAACTACGATTTTTGGTTACAATCAAGTCAATTAGCTGCCAAATTAAAAGCTGATTCTAACAATAAAAAAGAAGAAAAGATTAAAGAATTACAAGAATTCGTGGCTCGATTCAGTGCGAATGCTTCTAAATCTAAACAAGCCACTTCTCGTAAGAAACAATTAGAAAAAATTACCTTAGATGATATTCGTCCATCATCTCGTAAATACCCATTCATTAAATTTGAACAGGAACGAGAAGTTGGTAATGACTTAGTTCGTTTAGACAAAGTTTCTAAATCAATCGATGGTGTTAAAATTTTAGATAATGTTTCTTTCACCCTTCGACCAGGGGACAAAACTGCCCTAATTAGTCGTAATGACTTGGTAACTACTACTTTAATGCAAATTTTAGCTGGTGAAATTCAACCAGATGAAGGTACAGTTACTTGGGGTCAAACTACTAAAAATTCATACCTTCCAAAAGATTTCACGGGTGAATTTAACAATAATGAATTACGAATTATTGATTGGTTGCGCCAATTTGCTCCAAAAGAAAACAGTGATGATACTTTCTTAAGAGGTTTCTTAGGTCGTATGCTATTTACTGGTGAAGACGTTGATAAAGAAGTTAACGTCTTATCTGGGGGCGAAAAAGTTCGCTGTATGTTAGCTAAAATGATGTTACAAAAGGGTAATGTACTATTAATGGATGATCCAACTAACCATTTAGATCTAGAATCAATCACAGCCTTAAATGAAAGTCTTGTGAACTTCCCTGGATCACTAGTATTTACTTCGCATGATCATGAATTTATTCAAACAATTGCTAACCATATTGTAGAAATTACTCCAAATGGAATCATTGATCGCCGAGAAACTAATTATGATGAATATTTAGCTCATCCCGATGTTCAAGCCAAATTAAAAGAATTATATGCTTAAACTACTAAGTCACTCATTTAAATGGGTGACTTTTTTGGTGCTATAATTTAAATAATAAATATGGAGGTAAAATTATGGTAAAAAAAGTAATTGTTCCAAAAGGATTTCCTGAAGTTGGTCAAAAAATCTTAACTGATGCCGGTTTAGAAGTAGTTGAAGCTATTTCAATTCCTGATGCTTTAACTAAAGCTCCCGATGCTCAAGGAATTTTAGCCGGGACCACTACTTTTAAAAATGATGACATTGCTAAATTTGAAAATTTAAAAATCATTGCTAGAAGTGGCGTAGGTTATAACAATATTGATGTAGATTTCGCGGCTTCAAGAGGAATTTGGGTAACCATTACGCCTAATGCCAATGCCTCAACTGTGGCTGAAACTACTTTAGCGGATATTTTAGCCGTTTCAAAAAATATTTTTAATGATTCGATGGCGATGCGTAAGGGTGATCACAAATATCCTAGAAATCATCCCGGATTTGACTTAGCAAACAAAACTTTAGGAATTATTGGCTTTGGTCGAATTGGTCAAATGTTAGCTAAAAAAGCCAGTCAACTGGATATGCGAATTATTTATAATAATCGCACTAAAAAAGCTAATGATTATGCTACCTATGTTGAACGAGAAGAATTAATTAAGCAATCTGATATAATTTGTCTAACTTTAGCGGTAACTCCCCAAACGGAGCGTTCATTTGGTCAACGTGAATTTGAAATGATGAAATCAAGTGCCTATCTAATTAATACGGCCCGTGGTCAATTGGTGGATCCTAATGCTATGTTGCATGCCCTCCAATCAAAACAAATTGCTGGAGCTGCTTTAGATGTATTTGATGATGAACCGTTACCATTAGATAGTCCGTTATATCAGTTAGATAACGTCTTACTAACTCCTCATATTGCTGCCAATACGGTGGAAAGTATGACTCGGATGATTACGGGAGCAGCTGGAGAATTAGTTACTACATTAGTTGATAATAAACAACCTCAATGGCCCGTTAACCAAGTTAAATAAAAAGACCTCCGTTAATCGGAGGCCTTTTTTATAATTATAAAATATTAAATAATAGCAGAAATAAAATTAATGTTCGCTAAGGTATTCCCAATCAATTGACCAGATAATTCCCATAGCTTTTGTACCCGTATGCACACTAATGGCTGGACCAATTAAATTACTATCAATAGCGACATCAGGAAATTTTTGGTGCAGTTTTTCTAACCAATCATTTTGTAATTTAGGGTTATTGGCATCAACCACGGAAATTCGAACCGGCACATCATAAGTAGGAACCGAGGCTTCGACTAATTCCATGACTTTATTGGTTGCTTGTTTCATAGTGCGTTCTTTACTGAGTGGTACAATTTTACCCTTTTCAAAAGTTAAAAGCGGTTTAATTCTAAGCATACTACCAATTAAGGCCGAAGCATTTGAAATTCTACCAGTACGCATTAAATGTGAAAGACTATCTACTACAAAGGCCACCTTCATCGAATCCCGCATTAACTCTAATTTAGGCAGAATGGTATCTGCATGATGACCTTCTTGAGCCATTTTAGCAGCTAATAAGGTGAGGTTAGCTTCCCCAGCACTAGCGATTAACGAGTCAAATGGATAGACTTTAATGTTAGTGACATCTTTAGAATACATAACTAGATTTTCGTAAAAGGTCGTAATACCAGATGATAAATTAACACAAATTACTTCATCGTAACCTTGCGCACTTAAATTATCAAAAGCTTCTTGCATTTGACCCATCGATACTTGAGCTGTCGTTGGTAATTGTTTACTATCAGCCAACTTATCTAAAAATGCTTGGGCGCTCATATCTACACCATCACGATACTGAGTTTCACCAAAAATAATCGTAATTGGTAAGACGGTAATATCATATTTTTCAACTAATTCCTTAGGGATGTTACTAGCACTATCAGTTAGTACAGCAGTTTTCATATGTTTTTCCTCTATCAATATATAGTTTGCTACTATTATTATCCATAGTAACTAATAAAAGCAAGTAATAAAAAACTCGAGAAACTTCCTCGAGTTTGGTGATTTTATAGGAGCGGATTTACTAAATCAGCAATTGCGTTTTCGTAAGCAACTAATTTTTCTTGGACTGATTTTTGTGAATCGCTCTTAGTACCAACGTAAAATTTAATTTTAGGTTCGGTACCGGAAGGACGAATTGCGACCCAAGTGTCATCATCTAACCAATATTTAAGAACGTCAGCAGTTGGTAAGGTTAATGATTCGGTGTGGCCATCATCAAAGGTTAAAGTTTGTTTAGCATAGTCAGCCACACGGACCACTTGGTGACCATTTAGTTCAGTAATTGGATGGTCACGGAAATTTTGCATGATGCTTTGAATTTTTTGCTTGCCATCTAAGCCGGTAAGGACTTTAGAGATAGTTTTTTCATCAAAGTATCCGTATTTTTGATACATTTCTTGAACCCCATCATATAAGGTCTTACCTTGATCTTTATAGTAAGCAGCGACTTCAGCTAATAATAGGACTGCTTGGATAGCATCTTTATCCCGAACAAATGGATTAATTAAGTAACCAAAACTTTCTTCAAAGCCAAATAAGAAGGTGTGATCTTTTTGATCTTCGAATTCTTGAATGCTTTGAGCGATAAATTTAAATCCGGTTAGGACACTTTTAGTTTCTACGTTATATGATTTAGCAATTGCGTCAGCTAATTCGGTAGAAACGATAGATTTAACAATGGCTCCATTGGTAGGTAAAGTATTGGATTGCTTTTTAGCGTTTAAAATGTAGTTTAGTAAAACACTGGCAATTTGGTTACCTGATAGTAACTTGTAGGTATTATCAGGTTGGCGAACAGCGGCTCCTAAACGATCAGAATCCGGATCAGTAGCAATTAAAATATCGGCTTTAGTTTTTTGGCCGAGTTCCATAGCTAAATTAAAGGCTTCCGGAAATTCCGGATTAGGATGAGGCGTAGTTGGAAATTCCGGATCGGCAATGGCTTGTTCAGCTACTACTTCGTAATCCGTAAAACCAACTTCATTTAAAGCTCGTCGAGCGATAACTTTTCCAGTTCCGTGTAAAGGTGTGTAAACAAATTTAAGATCTTTACCGGTAGTTTTAACTAATTCGTTGTTAATAGTAACGTTTTTAAGTCCTTCTAAGTATGGAATATCAACATCTTCACCAATAATGTGCATGATATTATCCATTCTTAAAGTATGTTCATCACTAACGCGAATATCAAATAAATTATTAGCTTTATTAATATAGGTAGTAATTAAATCAGATTCCTTAGGGGGCATTTGACCACCGTCGGGACCATATAATTTAAATCCATTGTATTCTTTAGGATTGTGACTAGCCGTGATCATAATTCCGGCATAAGTATGTAGGTGTCGAACGGCAAAAGATAGTTCGGGAGTTGGTCGCATATCGTCAAATACATAAGTTGGAATTCCGTGATGGCCTAATACGCGAGCGGATTCATGGGCAAATTCTGATGAGAAATACCGTGAATCAAAACTAATGGCTACCCCTTGGTTTTTAGTAGCGTCATCTAGCGTATCCATAAAACGTGCTAGACCTTCGGCAGCTTGGCGCACCGTATAAATGTTCATTCGGTTAGTACCAGCACCAATTAAACCACGCATTCCCGCAGTACCAAATGATAGATGAGTTGCAAAGGCATCTTCGATTTCTTTAGGGTCATTTTTCATGTTTTGAAGTTCATTTAAAATATTACTTGGTAAATTATCTTGTTCTAACCAAGTGTTATAAGTTTGTTCAGCAATTTCATTCACTAACTTTTCTCCTTATGCAGTAAAAAATAGGTTTCTACAAATAAAATACTAACATTAATTAATAATTATACCAAAAACTGGTAAAATAAATTGTTTAGATTCAAATTTTTTGGTAGGAGGAACTCATCATTAAAGTTACAAATCAAGAAAAGGGGATTGTCTTAGCGAGTCTCGGGGGAATTTTTTGGGGAATTCAGGGGCCCGTTTCCCAATCGTTATTTGCTACTCAGCATCTTTCGACGGAATGGTTAATGGGAATTAAGATGCTTTTAGCCGGGATTGCTATTTTGGCCTATGTCAAATTTGGTAAACATCAAAAATTAAATGTAATTTGGCAACGTCCTAAAAATCGGTGGGTAATGTTAATTTATTCGCTTTTAGGATTATCGGCAGTTCAATATCTATATTTATTAACTGTTAAAAATAGTAATGCAGCGACTACCACGGTTATGCAGAGTTTAGGGACGGTCTTAATTGTGATTTTTACTATTTTTATTTCCCGTTCGTTACCACAAACTAAAGAAATCATTGCAGTAGGTTTAGCTATTATAGGTACTTGGTTATTAGTTACCAAGGGAGATATTAATCATTTAGCAATTTCTAAAACGGCACTTATTTTTGGTTTATTACTAGCCCTAGCCGGAGCCTTACAAACTATGATTCCAGTCAAATTAATTGCTGAATATGGCTCTTTATTAGTGATTGGTTGGGCGATGTTGATTGGTGGGATTGTATTTTCAGTTTGTTTCCCATTTTGGAAAAATGCCCCCACACTGACTTTAGGAACGGTCCTAGGCGTTGGTTTTATTGTAATCTTTGGTACGATTTTAGCGTATATCTGTTTCATGCAAAGCCTAGCCTACATTTCACCAACGGTAGCTGGATTGTTGGATACGTTTGAACCGCTAGCTGCTACTTTAGGGATGGTATTATTTTTAAATACTAGTTTTAGTTGGATTGAAGCCTTGGGGATGCTACTAGCGATTAGTACGGTATTTGTTTTGTCGGTTAAAACTCCTAAAAAATAAATTATGAACACCGTGTTGACTTCTAAAAAGATTCATTTATAATAGGTTAGTAAATTAATCTGGAGTAAAGGAGTCGGGTGATGAAATCGGATAAAAGAAATCAGCAAACTGAACAATTATTAATAGCGTCTTTTATCGATTTAATTAAGGAAAAGAATTTCAATGATATCGGCGTAACTGATATTACTCGGTTGGCCGGAGTAAATCGAGGAACTTTTTACATTCATTTTAGTGATAAATTTGATTTATTGCATAAAATCGAACGAGAGTTACTAGAAAAGCTCCAGGAAGCACTTAATTCAGTGATTCCTACCGCGATCGAGCAATTAAAGAACGATAGTTTTGAAATTTTACCTTATAAATTAGTGATTAAAACTCTTAATCAGATTTACAATGACCGTGATATAGTGGCGGCCTTGTTAAGTAGCAATGGTGATCCGTTATTTGTTAATAAACTCAAAGATTTATTTCGTAAAGAAATTCGTGTTGAATTTAGTCAAATAAAGGATAGCGTCTTTTATGACGAAGTAATTCCTCAAGACTATATCGAAGAGATGATTTTAAATAATTTAATGTCAATTGTAATTCACTGGTTAACCAAGGAACATCCGGAACAACCAGAAGAAGTGGCTAAAATTATTTTAAGATATCGCGAAGTTAGTCCTGATGAATTGATTAGAATAAAAAAAGAGGAGTAGGTTATGGATAAGTTTTCAAAAAAATACACCGGAATTTTTGTGGCTTGGATCTTAGTTGCGCTTGCTAGCATTTTATTGCTACCTAATTTATCGCAATTAGTTTCTGATAAAGGCCAAACTAAAATCCCAGCTAGTGCTCAAAGCCAGGTAGCTGATACCATTCAAAAGCATTGGGGACATAAGATTAGTAACACTCGTCAGGTGGTAGTAGTCTTTAATAATGACGATAGTAAGATCACCGATATTCAACAAAGTGATATCGATGCTACTATTAATTCATTAAAAAATGACCAAGCTAAATATGACATTAAAAAAATCACCGCAGCTTCAGATAGTTCAATTACTAGAAAACAATTGATCTCTAAAGATAAAACTACTGAGTTAGTTCAACTAGACGTTGGTAAAAAAGATAGCATTCGTGATATGAATGATAAAATCCAAGACGCAGTTAAAACTAACGGAGTAAAAACTTATGTAACTGGTAGTGACATCTTACAAGATGACTTCCAACTATCCACTGAAGAAGGTATTAAAAAGACTGAAGCAATTACCGTAGTCTTTATTTTAATTGTATTAATTATTGTATTTAGATCATTAATCGTGCCATTTATTTCCTTACTTTCAGTTGGTTTATCATTTATTATTTCATTAAGTATTGTGGCTAATTTAGTTAAATACTACAATTTCCCACTATCTAACTTTACCCAAGTATTCATGGTAATTGTATTATTTGGGATTGGTACAGATTACAATATTTTACTATTTAACGAATTTAAGCGACAGTTAGCGCAAGGTAAAGACAAAGTAGAAGCCACGATTGCTTCAAGAAAAATTGCTGGTAGAACCATTTTATACAGTGGATCTTCAGTTTTAATTGGTTTTACTGCCTTAGGTTTAGCTAAATTCTCAATTTACCAATCAGCTGTAGGAGTGGCTGTTGGGGTAGCCGTATTACTATTAGTTCTACTTACCTTTACACCATTCTTTATGGCTGTATGGGGCGAAAAAATCTTCTGGCCTTCTAAGAATCTTGAAGCCGAAGGTGGAAGTCGTTTCTGGCACTTCCAAGCTAAGAGCTCTGTAGCACACCCAATTATCGTCTTGGTATTACTTTTAGCCATCTCATTACCAATTGCGATGCATTATAATAACCAATTAAATTACGATAATGCGGTTGAATTAAGTGATAGCATGCCAGCTAAAAAAGGTTACTTGGTAGTTCAAGATCATTTCTCAAAAGGTACTGCCGAACCAGCAACCTTATACATTAAGGCCGATCACAAATTAAACAACGAAAAAGATCTAAAAGAACTTGATCGTATCACTAAACAAATTCAAAAGAACCCTGGAATTGCTAGTGTCAACTCAGTTACCCAACCAGGTGGGGTAGCGATTAAACAACTTTATGTAAATGACCAATTAGATACTTTGACTGGTAATTTAAATAAAGTAAATAATGGATTAACTAAGACTACTAAAGGTCTAACTAGTTCTAAATTTAATACTGAACCACTTGAAAATATTGGTACCTCAACTCAAAGTATTGCTGACCAATTAGCTCAAATTCAAACGGCAGCTCAAAGTGCTAATACTGGAGCAACTCCAACACAAATGGTTGAACAACTTCAATCACAATTAACTGCTGCGGGTACTCCATTAAATGCAATTCAACAACAAGCTTTAGTTACTGCTTTGACTTCATCAATTGAAAAACAACAAGCTACGGTTTCTGGTACTCAAGCTGCCTTAACTGAAGTTGGAAGCAATACTCAAACCATTGCTACTAACGCTCAAGATTTAGCAGATGAATTACAAGAAACTCAAACCAAATTAATGACTGCTAGTGATGGTCTTAAGACCATGAATAGTGGGGTAAAACAATCAAATGATTACCTTAAAGATTTAGGAAAATCAGCCGCTGCTGATACTTTCTACATCCCAAGTAATATCATGAACAGTAAGACTTTCAAAGATTCTACTGATATGTATCTATCAGGTGATCAAAAAACTAGTCGCATGATTATTGTTTTAGACACCGATCCAAACTCAGAAAAATCTATGAAACGTGTTATTGATCTTCAACGACAAGTTCAAGAAAACCTTAAAGGTACTGATTTGAAGAATGCTACCGTAGCTATTGGTGGTCAAACTGCCTTGTCAGCTGATGATAAGAGCATTTCAAGTCAAGATTTCATTAGAACTGCAATTATTATGATTGTCGGTATTGGAATTGCCTTAGCTTTAATTACTCACTCATTGCTACAACCAATTTACATTTTAGCAATGTTAACTTTAACTTACGTAACTTCATTAGGAATTACTGAATTTATCAGTAAACACCTATTAGGACAAGATATGCTAACTTGGAATACTCCATTCTTTACTTTCGTTATGCTAATTGCCCTAGGAGTTGATTACAGTATCTTCTTAATCATGAAATATCGTGAAAATAAAGATACCGGTGCTTCAGTTGGTCAAAGAATGATCGAAGCTGCCACAGTTATTGGAACAGTAATTATCTCAGCTGTAATTATTTTAGGAGGAACTTTTGCTGCGTTAATTCCTTCAGGAGTTCTTACTTTAATTCAAGTTGCTATTGGGGTAATTGTTGGTTTAATTATCTTAGTAATAGTTATTCCATTAGTTATGCCAGCGGTAATGCGCTTGACTTATGAAAATATTTCATTTGCTAACTTCTTCTTCTACCACGGTAGAAAACCAAAACACAGTTTAGATGATGATGAAAAATAATAAAAAAAGCTTTCCCATTCGGGAAAGCTTTTTTTATTATTCATTTAAGTCTTTAATAGCGCGCTCATAGTCCTTCATGAAACGATTATAGTCATCTTCATTAAATTTGTCGTACTTACCAACTTCGTGTAGGGCCTTTTTAACTTCATGAATGGCACGATGTTCTTCAAACCAAGCACGAGTTTTTTTGCCTTGAAGTTTATCATTTTCTTCTTTGGCTAAAGTTTCATCTAGTTTACTTAAAGTATCTCCAATTTTATTCAATGCTTTATCTGCTTTATTTTCTTCTGCCATAATCAATTCCCCCTTTGAAATTATATATATCTTACCACCTTAAATTTGCGAACTGGTTAGATTTGCCTATGAAGTTAAATAAGTAAAATTAATCGCTTCGGTACCCACAATATTAGCGATAACGGGATTAACGATACTAAAATTAATTTTGATATCAGGAAATTGGGCTTGGACGGTATCTAAAACTTGCTTGGCGCGACGATCATCATTAGCATGCACAATATTAATATCTAAAATTTCATGTTGATGCATAAATTTAAATTGCTCATCCCAAAAATCAGCTACCCAACTCATGTCTGGCGTTCTTCTAAGCATCTTAAATTCATTATCTTTAAATTCTAAAATATATCTAATATTAAGTCGGTCTTCAATAGATCCCATAAATCGATTGATAACTTTGTTGGTAATTAGTTGTTTGTTATCAATAATTGAAGAAAATGAATGGGTATGGCTTAATACGCGAGCCAGGTGTTGCTTAATTTCTTCAAAATCTTTACCGGCTTCGACATCTTTAGCGGCAGCCAAAGTTTGATAGGCTAAGCCAATGGAAGCCATTTGACTATCAACCACGTGAACCGTAGCACTGGCGATTTCAGCGGCCTGTTGAGCGACTTCAAAAGTATTAATTAAACGACTGCTTAAGTGAATGGAGATAATTTCGGAACCGTCACTGGCTAATTCATCATAAATTTGGGCCAGATCAGTTGGTGAAATGAATTCAATATTAGGTTTATTGGAACTACCGAGTAATCTTAAATAAGCTTCCGGATTAATGGTACTAACCCGACCGTATAAATTACCATTGACGGTAACTGGTAAATCAATAACGTAAATATTGTAGCGAGTGATTTGATCTGCGGTTAATTGTCCGGCTGAATCGGTAACGATTTTAAATTTAGGCATATGAATATCTCCTTAGATTGAATTATTAATAGCTAAAATTTACAATGGTTAATGATACTTAATGAAGAAAGGTAATTTAAAAATGAAGGGCAAGTATGATACGCTGCAATTAATTGGAGTACCGCTAATAACTGATGATTCAGGTCAATATCAATTAAAGCTAGATAATAATGGAGAATATAAAGCACATGATTGGCGAATTGGTAAACATACCAAGGGAAAATTTAAAAAACTAGGCCAAGTATTTATTACCGAAAATAATATGTTAGTTGCCATTGTTGAAACTAAAGAATTGGCTTTTAAAAATCGCCATGATTTTACTCCTATGCAAAGATTTACTAATGAATTTATTTCAGATGATTTACTAAGTCATATTAAAAAAGGAAGATAAAGTGATTTTATCTTCCTTTTTATTATTCACTTTTAAGTAATTTTTCGACTTGTATTTTAATTTGTTCGGCAGACATTTGTTTATATGGATCCATATCTTTTTCGGTTTTCATGGTGTTGCGGCCATTTAACTCCATGTAATAGTCCCATAAGGCGTTACGAACAGGAAGATTGGAGTTTCCCCATGCAGGAAAAGCTTCAGACATTGGTTTATCTAACAAGCTGGATTCTACCACGATCAATTCCCCCTTAATCAATTTAATTACACTTATATTATAATTCAAATAATTCATGATAGTTAAATTTTGTTTGGCAAGTTACCCACATTATCCTGATAGCAAGCAACATCAAAATAAAAGTATTTATCAGCCGAAGAGTATATAATGTGGTTGAAAAATTGATTTAAGTAAGGAGAAAATTATGAAACATAAATTAATGACCACCTTAGCACTGGGATTATCATTAACCGGTGTGGGGATATTAACTAATCAAACTAACACAAACGCAGCTACTAAATACGTTTGGACTAAAACTAAAAGTTATCAAGCAACTACGCCTGCATATCATGCTAAAAATGCTGGCCAGACGGCTTATTTATGGAACGCTAGTCATACTAAAAAATTACACAATGCTAAGAATTATCCACATACTACCTGGTATGTTCAACGTAGTGTCGCCATGAAGCATGGTAATAAAACAACAGTTTATTATCAAGTAGTTAGTGGCAATAAAAAAGTAACGGGCTATATCTATCGAGGTTTCTTAACTAAGGGCAAATATCAAGCTAATCACGAAAACAATTATCAAGAAATCGATCGAGATCGATATATCGATGCTTATGGTGTTGAAACTTATCGTAGTCGAGGAGAATTCAAGCAGACTCTTTTATCAACTTTTAAAGGTACCGTAGCAGATCCTAAGTTAACTTCGGTTGCTGATAATGCTGTGGATTTAATATTAAATTCAATGACTGGCAGTGCTTCTCAACGAGATAAAGCTACAAACGACTATTATAATTTAATGGATAAGGTCAAGAAAGACCATCACGGCCAACTAATTCAAATTGAAAACAAAGGACGCTATACTAGAGATTCCAGACCTTTCAAGGAATATGTAATGAGCCAATTAAAAGCCAAAGGAATTAATCCAAATGATTATCAAGGTTATAAAATTGGGGTAAGTGCCGTAAGTAAGACTGAAAATGGTAATCTTAACGGAAGTGCCCATGGACTATTTGAAATCTTATTAGTACCTAATGATTAAAAAACATCCTAGCCGAGCTATTCGACTAGGATATTTTTTGAGTTGATTGATAATATAAAAATATTTGCCTATTAGTTAAAGCCTTGCATTATAATGAAACTAGGATTGTTTAAATAAATTACTAGGAGAAAATTATGAAACATAAACTAATAACTACTCTAGCACTAGGCTTAACCGTAACTGGTGCAGGGATGCTAGCTAACCAAACTAAAGCTAGTGCATCTACTAAATATGTATGGACAAAGACTAAGAGTTATAAATCAACTACGCCCGCATATCATGCCAAAAAGCAAGGCCAAACGGCTTACTTATGGAATTGGAATCACACCAAGAAACTACATAACTCAAAGAACTATCCCCACACTACCTGGCACGTTCAACAAAGTGTTGCCATGAAACACGGTAAAAAAACCACCATTTACTATCAAGTAGTTAGTGGCAATAAAAAGGTAACTGGTTATATCTATCGTGGTTATTTAACTAAAGGTAAATATCAAGCTCCAAGCAACAATAACAATAACTCAAATAATAACAATTCAAATAATATTAATTCTGACAAATATACTGATGCATATGGAGTAGAAAGTTATAAGAGTCGTGATGAATTAAAGAAAACTATTCTATCAATCTTTAGTGGTGCAACTGAAGATCCAAAGTTAACCTCAGATGCTGATGAAGCTATTAATTTAGGATTAAGTAGTATTTCAGAAGATGGTTATATAAGAGATACTTGGTCAAATAAATACTATGATTTTATTGATAGTTTAGATAAAAAAAATGATGGAAAATTAATTTCTGTTAATACTTTTAAAGCATTAACAGATGACGTTTCTTATAAAGATTATATACTCGGTAAGTTAAATGTTAAAAAAATTAATCCAGATAACTATAAAGGTTATAAAATTGGTGTAAGTGCGGTAAGTAAGACTGAAGATGATTATGATAATTACTTTGGTAGTGCTTATGGAAGATTTGAAATTTTATTAGTACCTAATGACTAACCATATAGATATGAAGTTGGGAAAAATGTGGGAAATGTAAACGATATTTTAAATTATACTAATAATTGTAATCGGCGCTGGTTATAAATATTAAATTTTAGGAGATTATAGTTATGGCAATTGATGTTTCTAATACTCCCGATGGTTATACTATTAATGTTTCAGGTAGTTTTACTTTTAATACTACTTGTGGAGTATGAGCTGAACCTGATATGAGTGCCACAGCATTAGCTGCATATCATGCTGGCGACACGGTTTATTATACAAGTAAATTAAAGTCAGGTAACCATTTCTGGTTATCCTACACTAGTTATTCCGGAGATATTCGTTACGTTCTTAATAGTTAACCTAATAAAATTAAAATGCCATAATTAATCTCAAAAGCCGTCATTCATTGAATTGAATGACGGCTTTTTTTAACCCTTATTAGGTGCAACTTCTAGTAACCAATTTTCATGAGGATCGCCATAATTTAGACGACTTAGGTTGTCGTTTAAGTAAGGATTTTTGGATAAAATAATTCCACTAATTGGAGAGGTGAGAATAGTTGAGCTATTTTCGCCAGTTACTTCAATAAAAGATTCATCTTGGTTAATTTCTTTATCAGTTATTAAAAAATGTACATATTCAATTTTGCCAGTTTTGGAAAGTACTCCAGGATCTAAACCCAGAAGATAGTTTTCGTTATCCTCTAAATGATACCAGATCCCATTTTTGATATTTTCCTTAGGAAGTGGTGAACTCATTTGGTTAGTTGAGAAAAAATTTTTAATGCGATTAATCCATGCAAATTTACTCATCATAAGTCACCTCAATACTATTTTCTTCAATTATAACCTATAATTAAAGTCGCATTAAGAATATGCAATTAGATATTAAGGGGGAAGTGTAATGTATTTAATAGTTAATTCCAAAGAAACTAAATTTGCGAATATGGCAGTTGTTAACCAAGCCATCGAAAATTACTTTGTCAATGACCTACAAAAAGATGGTCACGGTGTGATGATTTACGCAAGTAATCCTGCCGTAATTATTGGCCGTGATGATAACATTTGGGAGACTTTAAATGTGCCCCTCATGAATCAATATCATTTAGAGTTAGTAAGAAAACCAATTAATAGTAACATTCAATATAACGATAGTGGGACCTTAAAAATTAATGAAATCATTGGTAAAGATGATGGTAATTTTGAAAATTATGATTACTTTGCTAAACCGATCTTAAAAGCCCTAGAAAATTTGGGGGTTACTGCCAAATTAAAAGATCGAACTAATCAATTACAAGTTAACGATAAAACATTTGGACGCATTCAAATGCAGAAAAATGCTCGAGGATACACGGTAGATGTTGAGATTTTATTTAAAGTTAATCAAGATATCGCTAAAAAAGTCATTTTAGAACCTTCATTTGATGAACTAATTAATTTAGCAAGTGAATTACCATCTAAAGTTAGTCTAGATGATTTAAGAGCGGCGATTATTAAAGTGATGTTTAACGTCGATGATATCGATGATGCTCAAGACTATCAAATCTCAACCACTGATTGGGAGCAAATTGAACACAGTTTGGCCGATGAATTTGGTTTAGATTCATGGAATTATGGTCATAATGCTGGTTACGGTCAATATGCTGACGAAGCTTTTTCAGCTGGTAAGTTAGGGATTAATTTTACCGTAGTAGGCAATCAATTTACGGCTTTCAAATTTGTACCGTTCTTCAAGATTGAAGGGGACTTATCCGCAATTGAAACAGCTTTAGTTGGTAGTGATACTAGCGATGACGCCATTGAAAAAGCTGTCGATCAGGGACATCTAAAAACTTTAGAAAAACAAAAAATGCTCAATTTTATAACGCATAAAGTAGTTAAATAAAAAAGCTGATGAATTTCATCAGCTTTTTTTATTTAGAATTGTTGGCCGAGTTCTTCGGATTGACGATAGGCAGCTTGTTTAGCTTGTAAATCTGCTTGTGGATTTTGACCATTAAGACCTTCACAGTAGATACCTTGAACGTCGGTAACCCCAATTTGTCTAAGAATCATTCTAAGATAGTGGTCACCCATATCTAGTTTTAGCATATCGGGATTATCACTTGAATGATATTTACCGGATGAAGATTGAATATGAAGGGCAATTTTATCTTTAAGGAAACCACCTTTTTGGTAATCCCAAGTTTTCGTTGCTTGGCAGACGATATCTAAATAATCCTTTAATTTAGATGGTAAAAATAAATTGTACATTGGATTAATAAATACGTATTTGTCAGCTTTAATGAATTCTTCTTGTAGTAGTTGTTGGCGACTAATTAAGATATGTTCATCTGGAGTTAATTCATCATACTTGGTGCCGTCGGTTAATTTTTTCCAGACGTTTAAATTAGAACTGTCGATGGCGATATTTCCCTCAGCATATAAGTCATGAACTAATACATCGTCTTGTGGATTTGATTCTTTATAACTTTCGATAAATCGATCACCCATAGTTAATGAAGTAGAAATCACATCGCTAGCAGGGTGAGCTTTGATTACTAATAAAGTAGCCATAATAAATCCCCCTAAATTATTATTTATAAACTAATTATACTATTTAAAATAAAAAAGACCGCCGAAGGCAATCTTTTATTTCACGTTTTTCTTAACTAAGTCCACAAAGGCGTTTACTAAACTTTGGAAATAATCTAGTTCGCGTTGGTCGGTAATTGAACCATCTTCGTTAATAAAGCTAGTAACTTTACCTAAGTAGGCTTCGGGTTGTTGAACTGTTGGCATGTTTAAAAATACTAACGATTGTCTTAAGGCAAAGTTAGCGGCCATTCCGCCCATACCACCGGGTGATTCACTGATAATTAAAGCCGGTTTTTTATCCCAAATACTAGATCCCATTGGACGAGAACCGACATCTAAGGCGTTCTTTAGACCACCAGGAATGGAACGATTATATTCTGGAGTTACAAAAATGACGGCATCCATCTTACTCATATCTTGACGGAATCTCTTCCATGATTCAGGTACTGTCTCTTCTTGATCAAGATCTTGGTTATATAGATCCATATTAATATTAATAAATTTAACTATGTAATCTTCAGGTAGTAACGAAGCAACGGATTTAGCAATTGCTTTTGAAAAAGCCCCTTGTCGTAAGCTACCCGCAATTACGGCTACATTAACTGACATTAGTTAACCCCCTTTATAAAGCTATATTTATTATGAGTTAACTATCAATTAATTGCAATTTATTTGCACAAAAAAAGACTGGTGAATAATCACCAGTCTTAGAAGTTGAATTAACCTTCAACAACGTTAACGTTTGCAGCTTGTGGTCCACGATCACTATCTTCAACGTCAAGAGTAACTTTTTGGCCTTCGTCTAATGACTTGAAACCATCTTTGTTGATTGCTGAGAAGTGAACAAATACGTCACCGTCGTCAGTAGTAATGAATCCGTAACCTTTATCAGCGTTAAACCATTTAACAGTACCTTGTTTCATAATAATGAAACCTCCTTGCGCTCATGCGCTTAAAAAATTTGCAATGTATCTAGTCGGAACGCAATTAAGGAAGTTGTTAATTCAAAAAATAAAACAAGTTACCTTAACAATCGAAACCTAAAACACATTAACCATAATATAACAATAACTCCGGACCATGTCAAATGATTTGCTAAATAAATAATTTTATTTATTTTTTATTTAGCAATTAAAAATTTTAGTTGTTGATTTAAGCCGGTTTAATCTCGATTTGATTATCTTTAAGTCCAATTTTAAATTCTTTCACATCAGAATTTTCCAAGTAGGCGTTAGTTAATGGATCTGTAATTTCCTTAGTGATTACTCGGCGCATTGGACGGGCTCCGAGCTCTTCATCGTAACCGTCATGTACTAATTTGTTTTTAGCATCATTAGTTACAGTAAAGGAAATTCCACGCGATTTATTAACTAATTTATTTAAGTTATTAAGGAAAATATTTAAGACTTTTAAGATATTATCTTTGCTTAAAGGTTGGAATTGAACAATGTCGTCAATTCGGTTTAAGAATTCAATCTTAAAGTAGGGTTTTAGGCGATCGATAACGTTAGGTTGTTCCTTAATATTTTCTTGGCCGGCATTACTAGTCATGATGATTACTGTGTTACTAAAATCGACTAATTTACCATGAGCATCGGATAAACGACCATCATCTAAAATTTGAAGCAAGAGGTTTAAAACGTCGGGATGGGCTTTTTCAATTTCATCCAATAAAATTAAACTGTAAGGGTGGCGACGAACTTGTTCGGTTAAACGGCCACCTTCTTCATAGCCAACGTATCCGGGAGCTGATCCAATTAGCTTGCTGGCACTAATTTTATCCATGTACTCAGACATATCGTAACGAATCATGGCTTTATCGGAACCAAAGAGTTCTTTAGCTAAAGCCTTGGCTGTTTGAGTTTTACCAACTCCGGTAGGGCCAACAAATAAGAAACTACCAATTGGACGATTGCCATCGGTAAATCCAACTCGGCTACGTTTAATGGCTGCTGAAATGGAATTAATGGCTTTATCTTGACCGATGACAACTTGCTTCATATCTTTAGATAGGTTCTTAAGTTGAGTAAGTTCATCGTTATCAATGTTAGAAACCGGTACGCCGGTAATTTTTTCTACAACCATTTGAATGCTAGTAGAAGTGACTTCAGGAACTTTAACTTGGGCTCCGTTATCAATATTTTTAATTTGTTGAGCAATTTTATCGATCCGATCGCGAAGTTTAGCGGCTTTTTCATAGTCTTCATTTTGGGAAGCTAGATTTTTTTGTTGCTCTAAGCGAGCGCCTTCTTGTTCGAGGGCGGCTCGATCCTTGGTAGCTGAAGAGTTCATAGCAATTTTGGCTCCCGCTTGGTCGATTAAATCGATAGCTTTATCGGGATTTTTACGATCCTGGATGTAACGATTACCTAGAGTAACGGCTGCTTGAAGGGCATCTTTAGTATAGTGAACGTGATGATATTGTTCATATTTAGGAGCTAAACCTTCAATGATCTGTAACGTGTCAGCCTCACTAGGTTCATCAACCGTAATTGGTTGGAATCTTCTAGCAAGTGCTTGGTCTTTTTCAATGTCACGGAATTCGGCATTTGTAGTGGCGCCAATTAATTGAAAATCGCCACGAGCTAATTTAGGCTTTAAAATATTACCGGCATCCATTTTATCGCCTTCACCAGTTGATCCGGCACCAACAATTTGGTGAATTTCATCAATGAATAAAATAATATTTTTATCTTTAGATACTTCATCAATTAATTGCTGCATTCGTTCTTCGAATTGGCCACGGACTCCAGTACCTTGTACTAAGGAAACTACGTCAATGGAAATTAAGCGTTTATTTTGCAAACGGTCGGATACATCTCCGTCAGCAATTTTTTGGGCTAAACCTTCGACAACGGCAGTTTTACCAACACCGGCTTCACCAATTAACACGGGGTTATTTTTAGTTCGACGGCTTAAAACCTCTTCCATTTGTTCAATTTCACTGTCTCGGCCAATCACGGGATCTAAATCACCGTTTTTAGCGAGTTTAGTCATATCAAGTCCATATTCTTCTAATAAAGTTTTCTTACCAGAGTGTTGTGATGGTTGAGGTTGTTGTGGCATTTGGCGGCGATAACTTTGATCATCCGCTTCAAATGCACGCTTAAAGAATGGATCACTAAATAAATCATCAAAACTAGAATATTCAAATGGATCATTTGCCATAATTATTTCCCCCTTACAGATAATCATTACCTAATATATCGTTATCGTATCACCTGATAGGGAGTTAATAAAATAATTTGCTTTGTTTGGCAAAATAAAAAAGGTAATCAATTGATTACCTTTTTAGTCTTTAGCATTTTCTTCGTGACATAAACGACCAATCCATCGAACGATTGGTTTGTTAATACGGTCAGTCCAAAATACAATTAGGGGACCGGTGAAGAAGGCAACGATTAAAGTTACCACTCCGACAGGACCTGCGGCAAAGAAAGCACCGACTAGGAAGATTGAATCTTGAACCACACGTACGACTTTATAACTGAAATTTAAACGGTTAGAAATGATTGGAGCAATGGCATCGTATGGAGAAACTCCGACATCGGCGGTCATATACATAGAAGCTCCGAAACTAAAAATAAGAAGACCCACAACGGCTAAAATTAATTTTACAAAGAAACTTGAAGAATCTGGGAATACGTTACCATAAATTGCAGTGAACCATTCAATTTCATATCCAATTAAAACCATGTTCAGAATGGTACCAATTCCAATTAAATGGAAATCAAATATCAAAACAAAAACGAAAATTGCGATATTGACAAAAAGTTGATAGGTACCTAAACTAAAACCTAATTTACCAGATACTGCAATATTTAAAGCGGTAAATGGATCCATACCTAAGACTGATTTTAGAAGTAAGGTTGATCCAATAGAAATAATTCCAATACCGATAAATGACATTAAAGTTTTTAATAATAAGTTTTCCAAGTGGTGACGTTTGAGAACTTTGTTATTTTGTTGAGGATGAATACTAGGTTGATTCATAAAAGTGCCTCCTTAAATTGTTAATCCATAATTTCAATATTCAAGGCCATTGCATCATTAGCAGCCTTTAGAGTGTTATAAATGGTACTAATGTGAATGACTTCGTTAACGAAATCTAACTGTTTATTCGGTACAAGGTTAGTTCTACAAGTAATTTTTACATTAATCTCGTTGATTCGAGAGCTTTTATCGGGAAAACGCTCCACGCTAGCTTCGATATCAACATTAAAAGATTTAATTTCAATGTTGCGAGCACCGGCTAAAGCCTTAGCGCTAATTGAAAGGCAAGATCCTAACGCTCCCATTAAATACTGAGTAGGGTTAGGTCCTGCATCAGTCCCATGATTAGTGGGTAAGTTATCCGAAATAAATTGGTGAATTCCTGCTTTTGTTAGAGCTTGATCACCGATATTTCTTAGTGCAGTATGAGTGATATATTTTGCCAAAATGAATTCCTCCAATTAATGATTTAATCACCTCTTAAAATTAGATAGATGATTATAATGGCAGTGTATAACATTTTAAGTTAAGATGTTTAAATTTAGTTTTTCACCAAAAGGAGAATCGCATGACTACTTTAATAATTAGTTCAAATCCCAATTATCAAGACTCGGGACTTAATCAATTTCTAAAAACTAGCAGCCAATGGTTAGGAAACTCCATTGAATGGCTTCAATTGGATGAAATATATCCAGAAGCTAAATACACTAAAAAACAAATTGAACAAGAACAATCTCGTTTACAACAAGCTGATAAAATCATTTTCCAATTCCCGATGTATTGGTATAGTGCACCAGCTAGCTTAAAAAGCTATCTTGATCAAGTGATGACCAATCAATTTGTTAATATCAAACATAGTTTGCAGAACAAATCTTTGGGAATCGTTGTTGGAATTGGAAAAAATTTACAATCATATCAAGCAGGAGCTAGTGAGAACTATACGATTTCTGAATTACTGAGACCGTACCAAGCTTTCGCATTGGCAGCTCAGATGAAATACCTACGGCCGCTTACTATTAACCAATTTTCATATATGAATGAAGCAGAAAAAATGAAACTAATAACAAGTTATTTAAACTTCATTGACAATATTATAGCGCTTACATTTGATGAAAAGCAAGCATGGATAATTAAAAATCTGAAAAAAATTTACAATGATGATGAAACAAAAAAAGATCGATTGGCCATGATTATTGACCAAATCGATCTTCGTAAAGCTGAATTGGAAGAATTAAAAGATAATATAAATTTAATTAAAAGTCAGGAGGAAAACTAAAATGGAAAATTATGATGACTGGCTAATTAACGAACTAAAATCTTTAGAGCAAGAAGAAACTTCCTTTATCCAGCGAGCTATTTTAAATGAAGCGATTGATATAGTTAAGGAACAGACTAAACGAATTGAGCAGGCTAAGGGTGAATTAGATGGCCGGGTTTGGGATAAACAAGGTTGGTAATTAAAATTTAGCCCAATGATTAATTGGTCCAAATTTATGGCCAACGATGATTTCATTAGCAATTGCGGCATCTACAAAGCGTTTAGCAGTACGAATGGCTGCTTCAACGGAAGCCCCTTTAGCTAATTCGGCAGTTATGGATGCGGATAAGGTATCCCCAGTACCGTTAACCCGATCAGTTGGGTGATAAGGAGCGGTTAACCAAAAATCACTTTGGTCTTCTAAAAGAACGTAATCTTTTACTTCCGTTTGATTGGGGTCATTATGAGCTCCTTTAATTACGATATTTTTAGCACCTAATTGTTGAAGCTTTTGGGCCGCTAATTTAATATCGTCTTCGGAAGTAATCGACATTTCAGCTAGCTTTTGGGCTTCAAAAAAGTTTGGGGTAATTACGTAGGCTAAGGGAATTAAGGTATCTCGCAAAGTTTGGTAAGCGGAGGCATCTAGTAATTCGTTGCCGTGTTTAGTGGTAATTACGGGATCAACTACTAAGGGACCAAAATTATATTTTTTATAATTAGTAACAACGGTATTGATTAACTTGCTATCTGACAACATACCAGTTTTAGCAGCTTTGATTTGATAGTCTTCAGCTAAAGCCTTAAATTCACTATCAATAAAAGAAGTCGGTAAATTGACACTATCATGAATGCCGAAACTATTGCCGGCAACGCAAGCAGTTAAAATCGAAGCGCCATAAACTTCATGGCGAAAAAATGTATGCAAATCGGCTTGCATACCGGCACTACCGTCACTATCTGAACCAGCAATAGTGACTGCTTGGGGAATTTGATTTAACAAATAACTCACCTCGAATATATTATTAAACTTAAATGTTATCACTAAATCGATTTTATGCAAATGGAGTTTCTAAATACAATTTGCGTTATATTACTTAGTTGTATTATAATAATTAGGCGTATTAATATTTCTAATTGGATTTTACTTATTAAGGAGATATACATTATGAGAATTTGTCATCCAAACGGTGTTCAAGGCCGTAGACCAATCAACCATAAAAAAGACGATGCACGTAACAAACGTGTTGCTGATTTACAAAAGTTTTTGAAATCAAAACCAGCTTCTAAATAGTCTTTAAAGACCTCAAGAATTTAATTCTTGAGGTCTTTTTTACATTACTCGTTTTTCAAAATCATCAATATCGGTTTGTTTACCAATTACGGTAATGGTGTCCCCAATATCAAATTGGGTATTCACACTAGGGTTAATTTGTAAATCATCGGTATTATTTTTATTTAGAGTAATAATTTTTAAATT
Source organism: Lentilactobacillus laojiaonis (assembly GCF_020616595.1). GTDB lineage: Bacteria > Bacillota > Bacilli > Lactobacillales > Lactobacillaceae > Lentilactobacillus > Lentilactobacillus laojiaonis. Next base: position 116,585 of record NZ_CP085278.1, read on the forward strand.
AAAATTACCAGCAATATTAGCCCCGCTTAAATCTTTTTGACCTAACCGTTGATTGGCCAATTTAATTTCAGAAACTGACATGTTAGAAGTTAATGGGAAGTTATTTAAAATATTAGGGTCGATGGCTTTTAAAGCGGCTTGCTGACCGATTAATTTTTCTGGTTGGATAACTTCATCGGCCCCGATTTTTTTCAAAACCTGTTCATGCCGGTCATTTTCAGCTTTACAGATAATATTTTTAACTCCGAGCTCCTTACAAAGGAGGGTGGCCATTATGCTAGCTTCCATGTTATCGGCAATCGCAATAAAGACATTGTCAAAGCTACCAATGCCCAACTGAATTAAAGCATCTTCGTTTTCAGCATCGGCAATGACGGCCTCGGTGGCAATGTTTTGGTAACTATCGACTAAGGCTTCATCTTTATCGATGGCTAAAACTTCTTGGTTATTATTGATTAAGGTTTTAACGATACTACCACCGAATAATCCTAGACCGATTACGGCATAATTTTTTTTCATTTTATCAATCCTATCCAATTAAAACATTTTCTTGTGGGTAACGATATGCTGACTTGCTCTTATTAGTATTTAATAAGGAGAACATAACGGTAAAGATTCCTACTCTACCAATAAACATTAGTAACATGATAATGATCTTACCGATTACTGATAAATTAGGGGTTAGACCTAAAGTTAATCCAGAAGTCCCAAAGGCAGAGACGACTTCAAACATTACATATTCTAGTCCAAATTTAGTAGGCACACTTTCTGTAATAAACAATAATAAGGTGGCTACGACCATGACCATGCTAACTAAAAAGACTACGGTTAACGAGCGGGAGACGTTGTCTTCTGAAAAGCGGCGATGAAACATCGTGACGTCTTCTTTACCACGAATGGTTGACCAAACCTTAGCTACTAGAATTCCAATGGTAGTACTTTTAATTCCACCAGCAGTTGATCCGGGAGTTCCTCCTATTAGCATTAGCACCATAGAAATAAAGAGCCCCCCTAAAGAAATTTTAGAGTAAGGTAGGGTATAAAACCCAGCAGTTCGAGGAGTTACTGCCATAAAATAGGTATTTACTAATCGTTGAAAAATAGTTAATGACTGATTTTCAGCAAAGTTTCGTTCGGTTAGTAATAAAATAAAGAAGCCGATGACAATAAATCCTAAATAAGTCGATAAGGCTAATTTAGTATGTAAGCTGAGACGGTGAGTCTGTCGATAAAAGAGTAAATCTTTCCAAACAATGAAACCTAAAGATCCAGAAATAATTAATAAGCTAATCACAAATAGTAAATATGGATCAGTTTGAAAATTAACTAAACTATTATCAAATAAGTCGAAACCAGCATTACAAAAGGCGCTAATGGCGTGGAAAATACTAAAGCCAATTCCCTTTAAAATTCCAAATCTGGGAATAAAATCAATTGCAATTAATCCGGCACCGAAGATTTGGATAATTAAGGATAATCGAACGACTAAAAAGACAATTTGGTTAATATTTCCGGTGTAAGATAGACTAAGAGATTCGCGAACTAGTAATTGCGAAGTTAGATCGACTTTTCGGCGAACAATATTAAATAGTAAAACCGCGAAGGTCATAAAACCTAGTCCACCAATTTCTACTAAAAGTAAAATGATGATTTTACCAAACAAACTCCAGTGTGTTACGGTGTTAACGACAGTAAGTCCCGTTACACAAGTTGCGGAAGTTGCTGTAAATAGGGCATCTAAGAAGTTGGTGCTTGAATGGGTGTTACTAGCGATCGGTAGAGAAAGTAATAAAGAACCAATCAGGATAATGATCACAAACCCTAAAGATAAAGTTTGTGATAGCGTTAAGTGGAACTTTTTATGTACCAATTTTAGAAATCTCCTTTAATGGCTAACATATTACAAAAAAAGCCCAAACTATTAAGTTTTGGACAGTTAAGTAAATTAATTTTCGATTTTATGTTTCTTAGATTTTAATCTAAGTTGTTCTTTAAGATCATTAATATCATCAGCATGACTAGCTTTCCATTGCTTATATGATGAATTAGTATCAGTATCACCAGGCTTTAATCCCGTATCTAACCAAAATAAAGCTTCAGTTAAACTGGAAAAATTGTGCATCCATAAAGTTTGACCATTTTCAGAATCAAAGGCAACGTAAGATCTGGCATGATGCTGTAAAAAAGTGTGTTTACGGATCTTAAAGGCTTTACGTTTTCTAGTTAAACGAAAGTCCGGTAAAATAAATTTACCCTTATTTTTTAAACGAGGAAATCGCTCGAATTGTTGGTTTTTACGATCCCTCAGCAGTTCACGGGCGTCATCGACTGTAATTAATGCTGCATAAGTTTGTGACATAATATTAGCCCCCTTTATATACTATTTTACATAAATAAAAAAATTTTAAAAGTAATTATTACTATAATAAATAATTATTAATAATTAAGTACGAAAGGATTTATTGGATGAAAAAATATTACGCAATCAAAAAAGGACGCCAGACGGGAATTTTTACCAGTTGGGATGAAACTAAATCATTGGTTTCGGGATTTAACGGGGCCATTTATAAAAGCTTTAAGACCAAAGAGGAAGCTTTAAATTTTTTAAATGATAAGACGCCGACTAAATCAGCGACTAGTCATTTAGAAACTGCTACTTCAGCTGATATTATTTTATTTACTGATGGGGGCTCAAGAAATCATGGTAACGTTTTGGGAGGGCACGTTAAAAATGATGATCCGGCTGCCTGGGCCTATCTAGTAATTTCTAAAGAATTAAATATTAAGAAGGCTAAATCCGGCGGTGAATTTGGCGCCACGAATAATCGCATGGAAATTATGGCTTTGCTAGAAGGGTTAAGTTATTTATATCGCCAAAATCTAAATCAAAAATCAATTAAAGTCATAACTGATTCCAAATATGTATTAAATTCCATTACTAAAGGCTGGTTAAATAATTGGCAACGAGGTGGTTGGAAAAAGGATATTAAAAATTTAGAATTATGGCAAGACATGGCTCAAGTGCTAACCTATTTTCCTAATTTAAATTTTGAATGGACTAAGGGTCATAACATTAATCAGGGAAATATTTTTGTGGATGAATTATTAAATCGCGAAATGGATCAAATGCATTAAAAGACCAAATAAAAAACCAAATAAAAAACCAAATAAAAAACCTTCCATAATAATGAAAGGTTTTATTTTTGATCTTTTTTAGAGTAACGTTTATCAACAGATTTATTCCAAAAACCACCGGATAATTGAATTGGCTCGGTAACTAAAACAAAGGCATCGGGAGCCATTTCTTGAATGTTTTGCATTAATCGGCGTTGGGCTTTACGAGGCACTAAGATACTTAATACTAAACGAGTACCATCACGGCCTTCGGCACTAGTAACGGTAATTCCGTAACCTAATGCTCGAATGCGATCAGGTAAGTCGTGGTAAGCATCGTTATCGGAAATGGTAACTTGGAAATTAACATATCCTAAGGCGATACGTTCTTCAATTAAGATACCGATATAAATTCCGACCCCGAAACCAAGCGCATATGCAACGATATTAATCGGACTATTAATATTCTTTAAAGCAATGGCTAAAGCCATAACATAAACTGCTTCTTCAAGGACTGAAACCACTGGCGCCAAGACTCGATGACCTTTAACAACCAGCACAGTTCTAAATGTATTGATTGAAATGTACAAAGCATTTAGAAAGAAAATTGTTATTGCAAGTTGCATTTAACTACACCTCCAATTAAGATTTCATTTTTAGTTTAACACGATAAAAATAAAGTGGTTGGGATATGCTTACTATGTCCAAAATTGACAAATGGTTGATTTAACGATATTCTATTAAACGTAAAAACCGAAAATGAGGTTAGTCTATTAACATGAGTATAAAACTAGTTCCATATTTAACATTTGAAAATACTAAAGAAGCTTTGCAATACTATCAAGATGTATTCGGAGCAACTGATGTTTATCGAATTTCACCAACAGCAAAGCAAGCTGAAGATTTATCATTAAATGCTGATGTAAACTTAGAGGATCTAACTTTTCAAGCTGGATTTAAGTTGTTAGGGTTAGATGTCCAATGTGCTGATAGTTTTTATGGTCAGACCGTCATCTCATCGACTGTATCACTAATGTTACAGGTTAACTTAAAGGATGCCGATGAAACTCAAGCTCTTAAAGATTTATATAATCGCTTAGTTAAATCAGATGAAGTTAAAGTATTGATTACCTTGGATAAAAAAACAACGGGAAATATTTATGGACAAATTGTTGATAAATATGGAATAACTTGGATTTTTAATGCAGTTAAAGAATAAAAAAGTAGCTAGTCGTTTGACTAGCTACTTTTTTTATAGCGAATTAGTTTCGACTAAATTAGTCGGAATAATATTTCTTAACGAATTAATCGGTAGATCATTTAACTGTTGGATTAAAATTTCTGCCCCAATTTGGCCAATGGAGGTAGGATCTTGGTGAATGGTAGTAATTCCGTTGTTAACAAATTGGGTCCATTTACAGCCGTCATAATAGGCAATGCCTAGATCATCCGGAAATGGTAAATTTAATTTGGCGATATAGTTTAATAAAACTTCTAAAGCCATAACATTTGTAGCAAAGATGGCCGTTTTTTTAGTAGATAACTTAATTTCAGTTAATAATTTGATTAAATTATCACCACTAATGATGAAGGCTTCACAGGTTCGATTGAATTTATTGAGTTGTTGTTTAATGGATTGATAACGCGTTGAACTGTTGGATAGTGGATTGAAATGCTGAGAAATCGTAATAACTCGTTCATAATTCTTTTTAATTATTAAATTGGCTAATTGGCGTACAGATTGGTAATTATCTGAAATTACGGCGGGCCAACGACTGGGGACCGTATCACGATCAACTAACACTAGAGGTATTTTAGCTTCATGAATAAATTCGTAGTTAGCACTATGATAATCAATCGGTTGCAAGATGATCCCATCGACTCTTTTATCGATCAATGCTTTTAGTTGTTGTTGTTCAAGTTGCTGAGAATTATTAGCATCTAGGATCTGCATTTGATAGTTATTTTTACGAAGGATTGGGCCAACTCCCTTAATTAACTGGCCTATGTAAGCATTAGTAATATCAGCTACTTGGATCCCGATTTCATGAGTTTGATGGGCTTTTAATGATTGAGCATGTTTGTTGGGACGATAACCAAGTTCTTTAATGACTTGCTCAATACGCTCCTTAGTTTTAGCGGACATGTGAGCATAGTTGTGATTTAAATATCGAGATAGGGTAGTTTTGGAAACGCCAGCGGCATTCGCAACATCCGAAATAGTTGGTTGTTTCAAAGTGAGCTCCTTAAGTTACAAGTTTAATTGAATAATTTTCTGAGACAATGATGATATCATATAGTTAATTCTATAAGTCTAGGAAGTGATTAAATGGTTCAATTTAATGAAATAAGAGGTTTCTTGTTTGATCTAAATGGAATATTAACAGACTCTTGGATCTATCATAGCCAAGCCTGGAAACAAATCGCTGATAAATTAAATATTAAATGGACTCCTCAATTGGAAGAAGAAATAAAGGGGCGCAGTCGCTTAGATACCTTAGACATAATTTTATCATCGATGGGATACAAAGATAAATATACTAAGGCTGAAAAAATTCAATTGGCTCAAGAAAAAAACAACGTTTATCAAACTTTAATTGATAAAATGAGCCCGGCTGACCGCTTACCCGGAATTATGCAATTTTTAGAGCAACTTACTAGCCAAGGATATCGTATGGCGATTGCCTCGGCTTCCGAAAATGCTCCCAAAGAAATTGAAAAACTACAATTAACTAACTATTTTCCTAACATTGTGGATATCACCAAGATTGAACATAATAAGCCGGCTCCCGATGTTTATTTAAAGGCGGCTGAAATGCTTGGCTTAACTGCTAATCAATGTGTTGGTATTGATGATGGCGAAGTGGGTATCGAATCGATTAATCAAGCGGGGGCGATTTCTATTGGAATTGGTGATCTCCAAGTCTTAAAGGCCGCTGATATTAACTTTGCTAGTACTAAAGATTTAACTTTAGCTAATATCCAACATAACTGGAATGATCATCATGCCTAAAGAAATTGAATACTTTGCTCAGGGATCGACGGATGCCATTGCCCAACAATTATTAGGTAGTCGCCTATTGTATCATTCACCGCAAGGATTAATGGGTGGCTTAATTGTTGAAACAGAAGCGTATTTAGGTCCGCTAGATTCTACGGCTCACTCGTATCAAAATAAACACACAAAAGCTAACGAACCCATTTATTCACCACCAGGAGTCGTTTATATCTATACTATTTATGGTCAATTTTTGTTAAACGTAACTACTCAAAAAATGGGAATCCCTCAAGCTGTGTTAATTCGCGCTATTGAGCCGACGGTTGGTAAAGATTTAATGTTAGCTAATCGACCAAAAAAATCAGGATTTGAAATGACTAATGGACCTGGAAAATTGATGAAAGCTTTAGGAATTCAAGATCGAAGAATGAATTTTGAATTATTTGGAGAAAGTGCCTTAGATATTGATTTGTTTAAGCCAAAAATTCCCAAAAAAATTGGCCTTTCTGCCCGAATCGGTGTTAGTAACATCGACTCATGGGCAGAAAAGCCATTAAGATTTTTTGTTAGTGGTAATCCGTATGTTTCCGGAATTTCTAAACGCGATATGGATTTAGAAAACTTTGGTTGGCGCTAACTATTACGATGAGCAATTTTAGCTGCTACCGCACTAGCTAAGGCACCTACAATATCATCGATAAAGGTATTTGACTGGTTATCGCCTTTTTTACTTTCATCTAATTTTTTAATAATTCCAGTTTTTTCACGATCAATAAAACCATAATTGGTAACGCCGATTGTGCCATAGATGTTAGCAATATCTAAAGCGATTCCTTCATCTACACCAAAAACGCCCGCATCATTTTTAATGATACTTTCGAGAGGTTCACTAAGTTGATTTTCAGTAGCTAGACGGTCTAATTCGAGACCTACCATGGCATTATTTAAAACTTCTCGTTTGTGCAAAACACTAACGGTATCTTCACGAACTTCATCCATAGATAAGTTAGGTAAGAATTCCGATTGCATTTGAAATGAGATTTTAGCGATATCTTCAATGGTAATGCCTTTTTCTTTTAACCGCTGAACTACAAAGTCATAGGCTGCCGTATCTGGGTATTTAAATTCTTTATTTAACATAATTATCAAACTCCTTTAATAAAAAAGGTCCTTCAAGAAAAATCTTGAAGGACCTTTTTTATGATTAATTTGTCCCTATGAAAATCATAGCAGATAAATCAAAAATTATAGTAAAAATGGTTTGTCCATTTCATCACCTTGAGAAGTCAGGATCTTAGGACCGTCTTTAGTGATAGCAATGGTGTGTTCATATTGAGATGAAGCGGAGTTATCGGCTGAAACATAGTAAACCCAGTCATCTTTTTTATCGTAACGATCAACAATGCCCCAATCACCCATATTAACCATTGGTTCGATGGTAATGGTCATACCTTCTTTAAGACGGGGACCTTTACCACTAACTCCATAGCCGGGGATATTAGGATCTTCATGAATAGTAGGTTGGATACCATGACCGATTAATTCACGAACATCACCGAAATGGTTTTCGTCTTCGATGTATTTTTGCATAACGGCACCAATATCACCTACACGATTACCAACTTTAGCTTGTTCAATTCCCATGTACAAAGCTTTTTTAGTAACATCCATTAAGCGTTGTTTTTCAGGATCAATGTCACCAACGGCATAGGTCCAACATGAGTCACTTTGGAAACCATCGTATTCCACACACATATCAACTTTAACTAAATCGCCATTTTTTAATTTAAGGCCCTTACGGGGAATTCCATGAGCGACTTCTTCATTAATCGAGATACAAGTAGCGAATTTATAGCCGTCAAAACCAATTTCTGAAGCAATGGCTCCATGAGATTCGATGTAGTTTCTAGAAAATTCTTCGATTTCCCAAGTATCTAAACCGGGCTTAATTAGGTCTCTTAAACCGAGATGGACTCCAGCTAAGATATGACCAGATTCGGCCATTTTTTTAATTTCACGATCGGATTTAAGTGTAATCAATATAATTTCTTCCTTTATAAATAGTTATTAATTTAATTCATCAATGATTCCCTTGTTTAGGGCATTTAAAACTAATTGAATTTCTGAAGATTTAGAATCTACTAGATATTGCATAGTTTCGTTATCTAGTTTCTTGGCTTCTTGCATTTGACTTTCTAAAAAACTTAGTTGGTCATTTAAATATTCACTTAATTTCATTATAATCACCTCAGCCTTTGAGTATATTATAGCTCAAATAAAAGTAACTGAACACCTTGTTAGTAAACTTGAGATTACCAAATCTTAACTCGTTGGCTAGGTTCCAAGTACATACCGTCTCCTGGTTGAACGTCAAAGGTAGTGTAGAAATCATCTAGATTTTTAACTTGAACGTTGGCCCGTAATTCAGCCGGAGCATGTACATCTACGCTTAATAGAAGTTCTTGATATTGTTGAGTAGACTTGTTGCGCCAAATTTTAGCCCAGTTAGTAAAGAATTCGTATAAGTCATAATCTTCTTCACCTTTGGCAGCTTCTAAAGCACAGACTAAACCGCCAGCATCCGCAATGTTTTCTGAAACGGTTAATTTACCGTTAACTTTACCACCAGCAAATGGTAAGCCATCAAATTCTTTAATCATTTGTTTAGATAATTCAGTAAAGTGTTGGTGATCTTCTTTAGTCCACCAGTTATTTAAATTACCTAGTTCATCAAATAACGAACCATTATTATCAAAAGCGTGGGAAATTTCATGCGCGATTACGGCACCAATACCACCATAATTTTGACTAGGAGTTTGGTCTAAACTATAAAAGGGTGCTTGTAAAATTGCGGCGGGAAAGACAATAATGTTTTTAAAAGGATGGTAATAAGCATTTACCGTGCTAGCACTCATTTCCCATTTTTTACGATCGACAGGTTTATCGAGTTGATCGAAACTATCTTCGCGAGAAATTTTAGTGAAGTTAATGATATTGTCTAGAAGATTTCCACCATCTGAAGCCGGTTTGACCTTAAACTTGTATTCTAGTTTATCGATTTTATCCGGATAACCCACTTGAAGTTCTAGCGAGTCTAATTTTAAGATGGCTTTTTCTTTAGTGGCTTTACCTAGCCATTCATTAGTAATTAAACGACTCTTATAGACGTTAATCATACTTACTACCATTTGTTCAACGTCGGCTTTAGCTTTTTCACCAAAGTATTTTTGAGCGTAGTAGTCCCCGACAGTCTGATTGAATACCCCGGTTGCTAAATAAAATGCTGATTTTTTCTGAGGAGTTGCTGTCTTTTTACCTGATAGGGCTTGGCTATAGATATTGTTAGCTTGTCTAAAGTCTTCTGATAAATAATTAGCATAGCGATTAACCACTTTAACTAGCATCCAACTTTTCATTAAATCAAAAGTATCGGGATTCATAATTTGATTTAATGCTTGGTAGTATTTAGGTTCTGAAACGATAATTTGTTCCGGAACATTTTTGAAAAGTTGTTGAGCTAATTCATTTAAATCGATATGGTCACTAAATTTAATGAAATCGGCAAAGGGCATGGGATTATAAATCTTACTGTAATCGGCAGCTTCTTCGGCTGATTTAACGTGTGGAGCAATTAAAGCATCAAATTTTTTAGCGTCTGCGATGATTTGATTAGCTTCATCTTCACCGTAGTCGGCTAACTTAAGTAACTCAACTGCCATCTTAGTAAAAATTGGCATTAATTGTTGGTAAGCCGGATTATCATTTTCATAGTAGGTACGATCAGGTAAAAATAGTCCGGGAACTTCGGCATATAAAGTATTTACTTGGGTATTTTTCATATCTTGATCGACCGAATAACTAAATGGTAGTGGTAACCCCGTTAAAGTCCAATCGGCTAGTTGATCATTAAGTTCTTTAAAGGATTTTAATTCAGTAATGCGTTTAAGATAGGGTAATAATGGTGCGTTGCCATCTTGGTCTCGTTTTTTAAAATTATTAGCTAAGTCATAAAGTTTAAAAAATTCAAACAAAGTTGGTTGATTAAGTGAAATATCGTCATCCATCATGTCGTCAAAATCATGCATGAGTTGTTTATCGATATTGTCATTGAGATCCATAAAACTACCGGTGGATGCATGATCGTCTGGAATCTTAGCGTCTTTAATCCAATCTGCATTAACGGCGTGATATAAATCATTTTTTAAAAGTTGTTTACCAATTGTTTCAGCCATGTGTAGTGCCTCCATTAGAATGTAATTATTGAATAGTATATTCTAGTTCTTAAATTTTTAAAAGTAAGATAAATAATAAAAAACGCTAAGTAATTAGCGTTTTTTATTATTTAGTAATTAAGATGTAGATATTTTTAGCTGAAAAGGCGGTATCAAATTTAACCCCATGATTGGTAATGGTGGTTGATTTGGTAGAAGAAGGATTCTTTTTAATTTCTTTAACTTCTTTACCAAAGGCCTTTAAGACTTCTTGGGCGTTAGCGCCGGTACTATTTGCTAATAAACTAAGAGCAGTACCAAAAGCTTTTTGACCAGCTGTAGAACTTAGATCCTTGGTCTTAAGGCTAAGGACTAAGCTAAGGGTTTGACCTTGATCAAGATTACCTTGAATAGTGTAATTTTTAGCGGTAACTAAATCTTGAATACCATCTTTGGGATGGTCTGGTAAGAATTGGTCATTTAATTTAGTTTTAGCTTGCTTAGAAGCTTGGCCAAATTGTTCTTTAAACTTAGTTGATTTTTGCATAAGCTCAGCAGCTTTGGTTTGAGCTTGTTGCGGATCTTTCTTAGCTAAAGCTTTTAACTGAGCTTGTTGTTTTTGTAACTCAACTGCTTGTTTAGTAAGATCTTTGGGTAAGCTCGCATTAACTAAATTAGTATTGTAGCTCTTTTTAATTTGTTCATATTTACCTAAAGAGGTTTGTTTCTTTACCGTAACGGTTTTATTGAGGGAACCATGACTGATTTTTACAGTTTGATTCTTTAAAGTTGCAGGAACTTGGAATAAAAAGGTATTTTGATTAACTTTAACTGAATGTTTAGTTCCGTTATTGATTTGATAATCAATTTTATCTAGATTTTTGGCAGTTCCTTTAATGGTTGCTGAAACTTTATCAGCAGAATAAACTTGTTTTTGAGTTGTGATTGATTGTTTACCACATCCACTTAATAGTAGGGCTAATAAAGCAGTGGGTATTGCAAAATGTTTTAGTTTCATGATCCATCTCCATTTTTTTATCTAAAAAACATAATAGCATAAAATAGGGTAAAATAATGCGATAAAATTATACAAATGCTATTATATGAATGTAATTAAATTATTGAGGGGGAATTAATAATGTATGAAAATATCTTAGTACCAGTCGATGGTAGTGAAAATTCAACTAGTGCGGTAAAAGAAGCAATTCAATTGGCTAAGGTGTTTGATGCTAAGTTACAAGTAGTGTCAATTGCCACTGATCAACGCTATGTCCAATATGGAGTTACCTTAGGTAATGATGTTATGGATTCTTTTGAACAGGCAGCTAATAAAATCTTGGATGATGCCAAAAAATTAATTGATGCCGCCGGTATTAAATCCGAAACGCACTTCATTATTGGAATTCCCAAGGTTCAAATTGCTGAAAAATTACCTGAAGAATTAAATACTCAATTAACAGTGATTGGTAAATCCGGTATGAACGCAATTTCTAGAGCAATTTTAGGTTCAACCACTGCTTATGTAGTTCGCCATTCTAATACCAATGTCTTCGTGGTTGAAGAATAAGATAGTAGTACTTAAAATAAATATGAATAATTAATCTGAAAATAAGCTTTAGCCTGCGCTAAAGCTTATTTTGATAAAGGAGTCATAATGAAATCATTTTTATCAAGTCATTGGGTCAAACTACTATTAATAGTAGTGGGTGCTATCGCGGTAGTGCTAGTTACCAAGTATGATGATCAACTTTATCGCCAACCAATTTTTGAAATTCAACAGGTTCAGACAAAGTCCACCACCAAAATTACCGACGATTTTAATAATCCAGACACGCAGACCAAGCAAGTATTAACTGGAATAGTTACGAATGGTAAATATCGAGGCAAGCAATTACAAATAAATAATACATACTCCCATTCTCATGGTATGGATATTAAATATCGTGCTGGCCAGAAAGTATTTTTAAATTATCACGTTCATCCTAAATTTCATGCCACCATTAAAAATTTAAAACGCGATACGGTGGTAGTTTTTCTAGGATATTTAGTAATAGTTTTGTTACTGGTACTACTAAAAAGAAGTGGCTTACTTACACTAATAAGTATTGTCATTAACAGTATTTTATTTATCGGGGCCATTCAACTTAATCGGTTAACCAATGGTGGTCCAGTAATAGTAATTTTTAGTATTTTAGCAGTAGTTTTCTGTGTTATTACGTTAGGCTTGGTCCTAGGCTTTAATCGCCAAACGTGGATTACTTTGTGCGCCGCATTAGGCGGAACAATCTGCGCCTTACTTTTAAGTTGGTTAGTTTTTATAATTACTAAAGAAAAGGGCGTTTATTATGAATCCATGGAATTTGTTACACAGTTACCCAAACCCTTACTGGCGACGGAAATTCTTATTGGTGTCTTAGGAGCGGTAATGGATGAAGCGACAGATATAGTGGCTTCCTTATTTGCCTTAAAACAGGAAAATCCGCAAATCACTACGAAACAAATTTTTGATTCGGGAAGAAAAATTGGTAGTTCAATTATGGGCCCTCTAATTAACGTTTTATTTTTTGTGTTTATGGGAGAAACTCTGCCGATGACGTTATTATTTTTAAAAAATGGTAATTCCTGGGGATATTCTTTTTCGATGAATATGTCCTTGGGGATGATTTCTAGTTTAATAAGCGCAATTGGGATTGTAATGACCGTATTATTGGCTAGTCTATTTACAAGTCTATGGCTGAAAGGACAAACAAAATGGGAACCATAACAACTTTAGGAATTATTTTATTAATCTTAATGCTATTAGTAGATGGTAATAAAATAATTGGTTCGTATTTAAGTTTAATAATTAATTTCGGGATTTTATTTTTTAGCGTAGTTTTAATGGCTTTAGGATTTCCACCACTAGTAGTGACGATTGTAGCTAGTGTGGTAGTTCTAGCGATAACCATTTTTTGGAGTAATGCTAGTGATCGTTCCAGTAACGTAGCGTTTAAAGCCTCACTAATTGTCTTATTTTTATTAATTATTTTAATTATAATTGTTGAGAAATGGGCCTTAGTTGGTGGATTTGGAATCGAAGAAAGTGAAGAATTAGAGGGTTTGTCGATTCTGGTAGGGACTAATTTTACTAAAATTGCCATTTCTACTGTAATCTTAAGTGCACTGGGGGCGATTAGTGAAGCGGCGATTGCCATTTCATCGGGCCTAGATGAAATAATTGATTACGATGACAATTTACCCGCTCAAAGAATTTTAATTAATGGGCAAATAATTGGCCAACAAATTATTGGTACGGCAGTCAATACCTTATTTTTTGGATTTTTTGGCAGCTCATTAGCGTTATTTATTTGGTTTTCAGATTTACATTATTCATTGGGACAAATTATTAACGATAAATTGTTTGTAGCACAACTTATTTCGATTTTAATTGCCATAATCGGAGTTATTTTAATTATTCCCGTTACTACATATGTAATGTATATAAATTATAAAAAGACTAAATAAAAAGAACTTCTCAAGTGAGAAGTTCTTTTTATTTTTATTTAAGTGAGCCGCCGTAGATCCAGCCAACTAATTTACCATTGTAGTAACAGCGGTAGTATTTAGTACTCCAGCCTTCTTTGGTACCAACACTATCATAAGTTAAAGTTTTACCAATATAGTTTTTACTATTATTGATTTTACGAATTGATTTGTATTGACTACCAGTAACGTGGTTGTAGAAGTTTGAAGCAGGGCTATCGATTACAGTTTTCTTACCACTAGTGTGTTTGTAAGTAACATTTGGTCCTAAGGCTTTTGCATTAATCCAACCAATATTTTTACCATTGTAGTAACAACGATAGTATGTAGCATTATTAGTGGTTAAAATACCTTTTTTATTTACAGTAATTTGTTTACCCTTATAAGTACTTCCGTAGTTAGTCAATCTAGTTTTGTACTTGTTGTTGCCAGGAACGTGGTTGTAGAAGTTGTAGCTGTTTGATTTAACGATAAATTTGCGTGAATAATCTGAATATTTAACATTTTCAACAAAGGTTGAACCAGAGTTGGAATTGTTATCATTACCAGTATTAGTGTTATTGTCACTACCAGAGTTAGAGTTATTGTCGCTACCAGAATTTGAATTATTATCGTTATCGTTTGAGCTACTTCCTAAGAACCAACTTGCTGAATGGTTGCTTGAAATACTTGCATCAACGTTTTGGTTTAAAGAACTTAGGTAGTAACTATCAGTGTATTGCCATAAATCATGCACGGTGCTTGGTTCGTATGATTGGTAAGCAGCTAACCAGAAACCATCGTAATCACTAACGGCTTTGCTAGCGTATGAGTACATAAATGAAGCATATGAGTATAATAATACTTTACGGTTACCAGCATAACTCTTCATGGTATTGTACCAGTTAGTAGCTGCAGTATTAGTATTTCCTGAAGAAGTTTGATCTTCGTAATCATTTACATAGAACTTAGCGTTAGGTGCGCGGTTATATAAATCTTTAGCTTCAGTTTTAGCATCGCTAGGACTTGAATATTGACTAAATGAGTAAACCCCATAAGGAATATTGTATTTTTCAACTAAGGCTTTATTGTGAGCAAAAGTTTTATCGTAGTAGTTACTACCATATTGAACACGTAAAATTACAAAAGGTACTTGGTTCTTCATGGCTTTAACTTGGGCATCTGTAAATGATCCTTGCCATTCAGATAAATCCGGAATGGATTTAGTGTAGCTAGTGGTAGATTTTGCAAGAAGTGCTCGACTCATTGCGTTATTAATTTGAGGATATTTTGAACCCATGGTTCCTTTAGGTTTTTCTTTAATAGTTTGGTTAATTGCAGCAGCTGCTGAACTAGCAGTGTTAGAAGCTGCATTAGCTGGGTTAGAAAGGGCCATGGCAGTACCACTAACTAAGGCAGCGGTTAGTAAAAATTTATTTGCTTTTGAAAACATGATAACTCCTTTAAAATCATAACTTTAATTATTTCTTATGTAGATACACTCATTGTAAAGGCATAATGATACAGCCAGAACACAGAAATATTTCAAATTAGTTAATAAATGTTACTGTTCACACATAAACAGTAATATTTAAATGTAAATAATTGAAACTTTAAGATTGTCTAAAGCAGACGAATCCTCCTGTTTAGCAAAGAGTTGATCTATTTTTAGTTCATAATTTTGAATCTGATTTAAAGAAATTAAGTTAATGAAATGCTGCTCAATATTATATTTAGCTAGAGTTTGATTAATGATAGTTTGTAAGACCTGGCTTAATTGCTGAATTTGCGGATTAACAAAAATGATTAAACTTAGTCCTTTAATTAAGCTAATACCGACGGCATCGATTAACAGGTTTAGATTATTCATATTGTAAAACCCAATAATATGTTGTTGTGAAGTAGTTTCATGATCAATCAAGGT
Source organism: Lentilactobacillus laojiaonis (assembly GCF_020616595.1). GTDB lineage: Bacteria > Bacillota > Bacilli > Lactobacillales > Lactobacillaceae > Lentilactobacillus > Lentilactobacillus laojiaonis. Next base: position 132,333 of record NZ_CP085278.1, read on the forward strand.
AAAGGAAGTGTTTAAATCATCTAGTGAAGAGGGAAGGTTACTAATTTCTCTTAGTTCAAACACTAATTGGTTAATATCTTCAATAGTTAAATTAGTTTCTGGTTGATTAAGATTGTTAGCAATATCGACTTGGATGGCTGCTAATAATTGGTTGGTAGCTGCTTTAATAGCCTCAGCGAGATCTAATGTTATTTGGCTGATTTGATTACTAGATAATTCTTTGACGAAATTAGCAGTATTTATGAGACTCTCGGCATTTAAATTCATTTGTATGACTCCTTATCTAAATATTTATAAACAAAAAAGCTAGGAAAGTTATCCTAGCTTAATTTTTAAAAGTTAAGGGCACGTGAATAAACCCAGTATCGTTTGGCATTTTTATTACTTGAGAAGCGAATACGATACCAATTGGTAGTTGATTTTTTGCCTTTCATGTCGACATAGACTTTTTTACCAACTTTGGGTTTAACTTTAGACCAACTGTATTGAACCATTGATTTGTGAGATTTTTTTACGTGGTTATATAAACGATAATTTTTATATTTCTTACTTAATTTGGCAGTTTGATTCTTTTTAACTGAGTAATATTTAACTTTGTCTAGCTTTTTATAAGTTAATTTTTTAATATTAGCTGCTAGGGTTGAAGAACTTTGATTTAAAAACCATTCGGCTGAGTGGTTTTTAGAAATGCTAGCATCTACGTGTTGTTTAAGCGCTTTGGAATAGTGATTATCTGTATATTGCCATAACACGTGGGTAGCTGTTTTAGGTTCGGATGATTGGTAAGCAGCTAACCAAAAACCATCGTAACTTTTAACGGCGGTTTTAGCATGACTGTGCATAAAGTAATAATTAGAATAAAGTAAAACTTTTTTCTTACCGGCATACTTGTTCATTTCGGTAAACCAGGCCTTAGTAGCAGTATTAGTACTACCGTGGCGAACCGTTTGGTCTTCATAATCATTAATATAGAAGCGGGCTTTAGGAGCTCGTTTATAAAGTGCTTTGGCTTCGGTTTTAGCATTAGCCGCACTGGTATATTGACTAAATGAATATACACCGTAAGGCACCTTATATTTTTCCATTAAAGCTTTATTATGATTGAAAGTGCGGTCTTTATAACTGTCCCCATATTGTACTCTTAAAATTACAAACGGAACTTCACGTTTTAATTTTTTAACTTCTGAATTAGTAAAGCTGCCTTGCCATTCTGAAAGATCGGGCACACTATTTTTATAACTTTTAATACTAGTTCGTGCTAAAAGGCTGGCTGAATAATTGTTAAATACTGGGTATTTAGATCCCATAGTACCAGCGGGTTTGGCCTCGATAGTGGCACTAACTGATGAAGCTGAATCACTAGCATTAACATTAGTTAGATTAAACCAGCTAAATCCAGAAGCTAACAATGCAGTTAAGATAACTTTATGTAATCTTGATAACATTTAAATTTTTTCCCCTTTTATGTGTTTAATTTATAACATATAAGAATAATATAGCGATATAGTTATCGATTTACAAGCAATTGGACTGAAAAAAATTATCAAAAAATTAAAATATTTACTAAAAATTAATCTCTGGATAGGTAAAATCACTAACCGAAATTTGCCATAAGTTATTTTGAATTTGGTTAAAACCAATCGATTCTAATAAATGGGCAAGATCAGAATTAGCCTTAATAGATAGATTTAATTTGGTTAAACTAAAATGATTTTTACTAAAGTCAATAACCCGATCCAGTACTTCTTCAATAAATTCGGGATGGTTAATTGTAAAACTAATAGTACCGATTGATTCAGGATTATTAACATCTAAGATGCTAATAATTCCAACTAAATTTTTATGGTGGTCACTAATTCCCCAAGTTAATTGGTTATCATTCATAATTTCACGCATGATTCCACTAACTAGGTTAACGGTAGCTAGGATATTTTCAGGGTGAAGATTTTCATATTGCGTAGTTTTAATATTATCGCTAGCTAGTAATTCATGAACGTCTTTAATTGATGAAGTGGTTAACCAATCTAGTCTAGTGTGATTGGTTAAAACGGGATGGTATTTTTCAAATCCGGGCATGGTAAGTCTCCTTTAAAATTATTAATAATTATTGTAATATACTTTCTACTATTATGGCATAATGTAAGTGTTACCAAAAATAGGAGGGGAAGAAACATGATTGAACAATATTTAATTGGTACCTATACTAAATCAACTAGTGAAGGAATTTATCAACTAGATTTAGATACCGAAAATGGCCAACTACAAAACTTACAGTTTGTGGCACCTGCTGGAAATCCGACCTATTTGGCAGAATCTAATGCTAAATACTTGTACGCTATTGATAAAGAAACTGATTCACAGACTGATCAGACTAAAGGTGGAATTTTAGTATTTAATTTAAACCATTCCCACTTTCCTTTAGACCATCAACAAAAATTATTAGATGCACCGACTTCACCAGCCTATTTAGCAATTGATGAAGCTCGTCAATTATTATTAGCTGCTAATTATCATGCTGGAACAGTTACTACATATAAAATAAATTCCGACGGTAATGTTAAGCTAGTAGATCAAATTACCGATACGGGAGAATTAGGACCACGTCCCGAACAACAAAATGGTCCCCATCCTCACTATATGGATTTAACTCCTGATAATCGTATTGTTACCGTAGATTTAGGATTAGATAAAGTTTATCTATACTCCGTATCTTCAAACGGAAACTTAACCTTAGATAGTGAACTTCAAATGCCAAGTGGTTATGGTCCTAGACATATTGTATTTGATAAACAACGTTCAACTGCTTATTTAGTGGGCGAGTTAAGTAGTCAATTAGCGGTTTTAGATTATCAGGATACATTATCGATTAAACAAATTATTTCTACGATTCCAGAAGATTTTACGGATCATAATGGAGCGGCAGCTATTCGAATGAGCAGTGATGGACGCTATGTTTATGTTTCAAATCGTGGCTATAATTCTATTGCCGTTTTTGCAGTAGATGATCAAAATCAAATTAAATTAATCCAACAGATTTCAACTGAAGGAGATTTTCCACGTGATTTTAATTTTAGTCATGATGAAAGCTATATTATCTGTGTAAATCAAAACTCAGACAACGCTACGCTATATAAACGTAATGTTCAAGATGGTAAATTAAAATTAATTCAAAAAGATTTCATTGTACCAGAAGGGGTTAGTGTATATCCTAAAAAATAAAAAGGTAAAACTCATTGGAGTTTTACCTTTTTATTTTACACGGGTTTGAATAGTTCCTAATCCCTTAATAGAACTAGTCAGTACATCTCCGGAATTTAGGTAACGGCCATGGTCGCTACTATCACTAGGAATACCCGTGAATAATAAATCACCGGGATATAGCTCAATAATGCTAGAAACATATTCAATAATGGTAGGAACATCAAAAATCATTTTATTGATTTCATTTTCTTGAACTACCTCACCATTAATTTCGGTAATAATCTTTTTACCAAATAGGTCACCGACACTATCAATTGTAGATAGGAACGGACCGATTGGAGTGAAATTTTTATAAGATTTAGAAATAGATACTTGAGCTTCTTGGTTATCGGCATTGGCTAGCTTTTGATCAAAAAAGTCGGTACCGATCATGTAGCCAGCCACGGTATCTTCAAAATCTTCTTTTTTAATATCTCTCCCACCTGCTCCTATGACAATAACTAGGTTAGATGTCCAATCTACGCGATCACTAGGTAATTTGATTTCATTATTGGGACCGGCTAATGAGCTAACGAATTTATTGAAAATATTAGGTAAAGCGGGTCTAAGTGAACGGGTAGAAGTTAGCGGATGTAAATTAATGGTTGGTAATTGTCGAGAATATTTAATGGGCAATTGGAATTTTTCGTAATCTAATTTAATAGATTGTGGATTATTAAAAATTTTATCATCGGTTTGGGTAATTAAAAAAGTTTCTTGAAAGTAATTCCAATTTTGCAAAATTTCATCAATTGATTGATAATCTTGAATTTTTAACCCCCAATATTGTTGGTTTTTAAGTGCAATTAACACTGGATAATTTTCGTACATTCCTAAACGCATATTTTCCCCCACCATAATTAATTAGTTATTATTTACCTTAACAAATTAGTTAACATTTTGCCAAAAATTAGTTAAATAGTTTTTTAGGGTTGGGCCATTGGAAGCAATTTTTAAATTTTGCCAGTGGTGGGGAAATAATTTACGGTAACGTGGTTGAGTAAAGCGTTGATCCATTAAGACAATGACACCGAGATCGGCATTTGTACGAATTACCCGTCCGGCGGCCTGACTAACGTTATTAAAGCCCGGTAGTTGGTAGGCGTATGAAAATCCTTGTTTTAATTCTTGATCATAGTACTGCATAATTTGATCGGTTTCGGAATTAATTTTAGGTAAGCCGACACTTACAATACCAACGCCAATTAATTGGCGGCCTTTTAAATCAATTCCTTCGGAAAAAATTCCTCCTAATAGGGCAAAGCCAACTAAGATTTGATCAACATTTTGGCTAAATTGGTCGAGAAAGGCTTGTCTAGATTGCTGATCCATGGAACTAGTTTGTACAATGGTTGGAATTTCAGGATGTAACTGACTAAATTTGTCATGAACTTGGTTAAGATATTTAAGTGAAGGAAAGAAAATTAAATAGTGCCCGGACTTGGCATCAGTCATTTTTAAAATAGCATCACAAATGGGTAAGATACTATCTTTCCGTGATTTATAAGTGGTATTAATATAATCCAAAATGATGGTTTGGCTTTGTTGATAGCTAAAAGGTGAGGGGGTAATTTGAGCCAGACTTTCTTGATTATTTCCCAAAACCTTTTGATAATATTTTAGCGGACTTAAGGTAGCTGAAAATAAGATTGCTGCCCGGCCTAATTGGAGACTTTCATCAATAAATTTACCAGGATCGAGGCAAAAAATTTTAAAAGTAATGCTTTTTTGATCTACAGTAATTTTGGTGCGAAAGGTTTCATCATAAAACTGTTGAATTAGTAAGAAGTGTCGGCATTTAAAGTAATAGTCTAATAATTCTTTAGAAATTACTTGATTAGAGTGTTCACCAAGCCAATTATGAATGGCTTCGGTGAGTTTATTGAGCGTTTTATTGAAATTATCTAAACTATCGGTTTGAATTTTTTCAAGATCGTCAATCTTACCATAACGAGAAAACGATCGCTTGAGTGATTGGAATCGTTTAATCAAGCTTTTATCTTTTTCATCTTGAGCATCTAATGATTTGATTAAGTCATTGATGGGATCGTTATCTAGGGATGAAGAGTACATTTCGCGAGCTCGATTGACCAAATTATGAACTTCGTCAATTAAAAAACAGTTTTGTTCGTCATAAATGGAAAAGTAGCGTTGCAAATGAGTTTGGGGATCAAAAAGGTGATTATAATCGCAGATGATAACATCGCAGAATAGACTAACATCTAGAGAAAATTCAAACGGATCAACGGAATGCTTTTGAGAGTATTTTTGGATGCTTGGGGCATCTAAAGAATCTTCATGAGTGATAATATCCATGATAGCCGGCCGAATTCGATCATAGTATCCGAGCATATATGGATTTTCTTCTGGAGCTAAGTCCCGTTCAGATTCAAATTCAATTTTATCTTTAGCGGTTAGAACGATGCTTTTAACCTTTAAACCAGAATTTTTCATAATGGCGAGGGTATCGGCAGCTATCTGGCGGGTACTTTGTTTGGCTATTAAGTAAAAGCAGCGGCTAATTAAATTTTCGCCCATTGCCTTCATGGTAGGAAATAGTGTTGAAATAGTTTTACCTGTTCCGGTAGGTGCTTCCACAAATAATTGTTTTTTTAGCGCAATCGATTTATAAACGTTTACGGCTAATTGGCGTTGACCTGGACGATAATGGTCGTAAGGAAATGCTAATCTTTGGGCTGAATGAATTCTTTGCTCGTTTAGCTGCTTTCTGAGTTTAATCCACTTACGATATTCACGCATTAACTCTTCAAAAAAGGTCTGTGCTTCTTGAAAGGTAATCGTCTGCATAGTATTAGTAATAATTTCATCGGGAGTTTGGACGTAAGTTAATTGTAGATTAATTTGCTTGAGCTGTTGATCGAGCATGTAAATGTAAGCATAAATTTTAACTTGGCCCCAATATAAATCAAGGGTACTAGTTGGTAAATTTTCAAATAATAAGTCGGAAGTTTTAATTTCTTCAATAATTATGGAGCCATTTTCTTCATAGATTCCATCAGCTCGACCATTGATGATAAATTCTTCATTTAAATAGTTGAGAGTAGTTTTTAAATTAACTTCGGCTTGATAGTTAGAATTGCGGTTTCTTTGTAGTTTACGATGAATCTTGCTTCCCATAGCTAAGGTATTATCACTACCTTGGGTAGCATTTAAATCACCGGTTTTTAATAAGAATTCTACTAATTGACGAATCCCGATTTGATGGGTTAACAAGCGCAGACCTCCTTTGGCTGAGTATAAAATAGACGTAATAATTGAAAAAAATATTATTTAATTGCAAAATGAGATTGTACAAACTTAACTTGCTTAATTATCACTAGTTATTAAAAGTAGTTTCAGGTAAAATAATGAGAATAATTAAGAAAGGTAATTAGAAATCAAGGTAAAGTGAGTTAATAAAATGATGAATGAAGAAAAATTACAAAAAATTGTAGATATATTTGCTAGTTACAATGTTGATATTAAAACTAATGATTACCAAATTACATCAATCAATGGTGATAATGTTTTATTAGATACTAAGAGCTATATGCCCAATCAATTGATTGAATTAATTGGTAAAATTTTATCTCAACAAGTTATTAAAAAAGCATGGGGTTTTTTTGATTAATTATTGAATAAGTGAGGATGATGAATTTGACAAGTAACGAAAATAATATACCACCGGATCAGCAACTTTGGAATAAATCAAGGGATGATTTAGCCCAACAATTTGACACCGATGTTGAAAAGGGGTTAACAGAAAAAGAGGCTAATCGTCGTTTACAAGCCAATGGATTTAATGAACTAAAGACCAAAAAGAAAAGTAAATTAGTTCAATTCTTGGCTCAGTTTAATAATAGTATCACCTATATTTTAATTGCGGCCGCTATTATTACACTGTTCCTCCATCATTATTCCGATTCAGCGGTTATTGGGGTAGTTATTATTGCAAATGTTTTAATTGGATTTTTTCAAGAAGTCCAGGCTGATAATGCTTTATCACAAATTCAAGCTTTATTAGTTAGTCAAAACTATGTGATTCGTAATGGTCATAAGATCGAAATTCCGTCGAAATATTTAGTTCTAGGGGATTTAGTTAATTTAGAGGCGGGGGATGCTGTCCCAGCCGATTTGAGATTAATTTCAGCAGATAATTTACGAATTCAAGAATCAACCCTAACTGGTGAAAGTGATTCCGTGGAAAAAACGGAAAATCAAATTATGGATGCCGTGGTTCCATTAGCGGAACAATCTAATATCGCTTTTGCTTCTACATCAGTCACCCAAGGGTCTGGATTAGGAATTGTAATTGCTACTGGTAAAGATACTGAGATTGGTTCTATTCAAGAAAATGTAACGGACGTAAAAGACAAAGTAACCCCGCTAACTAATAATTTAAATAAATTAGGAATTCGTTTATCAGTATTAATCGTAGTCATTGCGATTATCTTATTTATAATTGGTTTGTTTACCAAAATCTATAGTTTACCAGTTTTAACGATTGCCATCATTACAATGGTAGTGGGCTCAATTCCGGAAGGATTACCGGCTTCAACTTCGGTAGTACTGGCACGAGGAGTTCAACAAATGACTCAAAAAGGAGCCATCGTTAAAACGCTACCCGCGGTGGAAACCTTAGGGGCCGTTGATATCGTCGATACTGACAAAACGGGAACTTTAACCAAAAACGAAATGACCATTACGGATATTGTTACTAGTCAAAATCAATATAAAGTTAGTGGAATTGGTTTTGCTAATAATGAAAATGGAATTAGTGGTGATATTTTATTAGATGACCAGATCTATGACTACAAACAAGATCCAGATTTAGAAAAATTAATTGAAATTGCCGGAAAAACTACGGATGCCCAGTTAACTAAACAAAATAACGTTTGGAATTTAACGGGTGAGCCGACTGATGGAGCTTTTATTACCTTATATCATAAAATTTTTAATCGATCTCCGGAAGTTAATGAAGTTGATTCCTTACCGTTTGATTCGGCTTATCGATTTAGTGCTCGAATCATTCAGTATCCACAAAAACGAGAATTACTTATTAAGGGATCCACTGGAACGGTGTTAGAAATGGTTAAAAAATCTAATCCGGATTTTGATGTTGAAACCTGGAACACCGAAGTTAACCAATTAACTGCTCAAGGATTACGAGTAATTGCTTTAGGTTATAAAGAAGTAGCTGATAATCAGGATGTCATTGATTTTGATCATGATTTTACTTCTGGAATTCATTTAGCGGGATTAGTCGGTATTATTGATCCGCCAAGAGAAGAAGTTATACCGGCAATTCGCAGCTTACGTTTAGCCGGGGTAAAAGTTAACATGATTACCGGAGATCATCCCGATACAGGAATTGCCATTGCTAAGAACTTGAATTTAGCCGACAATATTGCAGCGATTACGGGTCCAGAAATTGATGAAATGTCTGATGATGAATTAGTAGCCAATATTGGTAAATACAATGTTTTCGCTCGCACGACCCCCGCTAATAAATTAAGAATCGTCAAGGCTCAGCAACAAAATAGTAAGGTAGTTGCTATGACCGGTGATGGGGTAAATGATGCGGCAGCCTTAAAGCAAGCCAATATTGGAATTGCGATGGGAATTAAAGGAACCGAAGTAGCTAAAGAAGCGGCTAATATGGTGCTGGTTAAGGATAGTTTTACGACTATTGTAGATGCAGTAGCTGAGGGTCGTCATGTATTTGATAATATTCAAAAGACGATTCGTTTCCTATTACCAACTAGTTTTGCTGAAGGTTTAGTCGTTTTAATTAGTATGATTATGGGCCAAGAGTTGCCGCTATATCCGACCCAATTATTATGGATTAATACGGTATCAGCCTTAACGATTCAGTTTGCGTTTATTTTTGAGCCACCGGAATCATCCATTATGAGTCGGGGACCGCGAGATACTAGTAAAGGAATTTTAAATCGCTTTGATATCTTTGAAATTTTCTATGTTTCGGTTTTAATTGCGGCGCTGGGAATTTTCACGTTTGATTATTATGTGGATAACGGTATTTTAAGTCCCATTTTAGGTAGCACTATGGCCGTTAATATTATTATTTTTGGTAAGATTTTTTACTTATTTAACATTCGAAATTCTTATCCAATTATTTCCAAACACTTCTTTGAAAATAAGGCGGCCTTTGTAATTATTGGCATTTTAATTGGCTTACAAGCTATTTTGATTTATGTACCATTCATGCAAAAAATCTTTAGTACCGCTAATATTAATTTATTTTACGGTTGGATTATCCCAATTTTAGCTGGTTTAGTAGTATTAGTAGTTACTGAAATAGTTAAATTAATTCGTATAAGAATGCGTAATAAAGTGGCTAATAAGTCAAAAATGTAAATAAAAAAAGCTTTCAACTAATTAGTTGAAAGCTTTTTATTTACGCCAATTTTCAAATTCGTTAGTATGCTTACCTAAATATTCTAGTGCTTCCTCAGCCAATAATTGACTTTGTTGGCTAAGTTGTTGTTCATTTTGAGGTTCAAAATCTTTTAAATAACCAACGCCAATATCGTAGAATTTGTCTTGGCGACCAAATCCCTGATCATTAAATAGCTTATCTAAATTATTAATATCATTTTTCGCACTATCATAAATCGCCTGTGAAATATTAGTTTTAGCGTCTAAGACAGTTTGTCCATAATCAATTAAGGATTCATCCATATCTACTATAATCGCATGTCGATCAATTATTTTTGCCATAATTATCACCTCTGCTACATTGTAAATCTAAATGAAAAATTTGTACTAAATTTTATCTATGCATTTTAAATTCTAAATATAAATCGTTATATTCTTGAACTTTAGTAGCGCTTAGGTTCTTATAAACCTGTAATTTTTTCAGCGTAGCTTGAGAAGGATAAAATTGTTTATCGTGTTTAATTTTATCTGGTAGTAGCTGATAAGCTGCTTGATTAGGAGTGGAATAACCTACATACTCGGTATTTTGTACGGCATTTTTAGGCTGGCTCATGAAGTTTAAAAAGGTATAAATTGCTTTATAATGTTTGGCAGTTTTAGGAATCGCCCAATTATCAAACCACATATTGCTACCTTCTTTAGGTAAAACATAGTGGAGGTGAGGATTTTGATCCATCATTTCACTAGCTTCACCCGACCAGTCTACAGCTAACGGGGCTTCTCCATCGGCCATGTACATTTTAATTTCATCGGCTACAATGGCTTTAACGTTAGGTGATAATTGATCTAATTTATCCTTGGCTAAATCTAGTTGGTGTCGATTAGTGGTATTAACCGATTGATGCAATGAAATTAAAGATAATCCCATGATATCCCGAGCAGAATCAACCAACATAATTTGATCTTTATATTTAGGATTCCAAAGTTGATGCCAACTATTAATAGTGGTTCCTTTAATTAATTGATCGTTGTAGACAATTCCTAGGGTACCCCAAAAATAAGGAACGGAATATTGATTATGTGGATCAAAACTTTTATTAAGGTAGGCCTTACCATAATTTTTTAAATTAAGTTGGCGCTTGTCTAATTTAACTAATAAATGATCCTGACGCATTTTAGCGACCATATACTCGCTAGGCACCACTAGGTCATAATTAGTTCCGCCTTGTTTAACCTTGGTATACATAGATTCATTGCTATCAAAAGTTTCTAAGTTAACGTGGTAGCCCGTTTCTTTTTCAAATTTAGTAATTAAATTAGGATCAATATAGCTACCCCAATTATATATATTTAGAACTTTACCATTTTGATTGCTAGAAGATTTTTGTAAGCTTTTGCTACCGTAGGCTAATCCCAAACAAATAATTAAAATGGTTGAGATAATTATTGTTAAACGTTTCATAGTTTCCCTCGCAATCTAGCTTTAACCTTTTTATTAGATTGAGAATGATTATTTTCAATGAAATAGTAAATAATTACTAGGATCAAAGAAAAGATAAACATAATTCCAGCTAAGGCGTTAATTTCTAGGCTAATTCCTTGGCGAGCTCTGGAATAGATTTCTACTGATAGAGTTGAGAAGCCATTTCCCGTTACAAAAAAGGTAACGGCAAAATCATCTAAGGAATAAGTAATCGCCATGAAAAATCCAGCAATTAATCCAGGTTGGATGAATGGTAGGACAATTTTACTAAAGGTTTGATAAGATGAAGACCCCAAATCTTTAGCAGCCGTTAATAAGGAATCGCTAAGTTCATTTAAATGGGGAAGGAGCATCAAAACTACGATGGGAATTTCAAAAGCAATGTGACTTAATAAAACGGACCAAAAACCCAAAGGTAATTTTAAAGCCGTGAAAAATATCAAAAAGCTGGCCCCCATAATTACATCTGGAGAAACAATTAAAATGTTATTGAACGACAATAATATTTCTTTATTTTTTTGGCGTTTTTGATTACTAATGCCAATGGCCCCAGCGGCCCCAATTATGGTGGCAAATACAGAGGACAAAAGCGCAATTAAAATAGTATTTAAAAAGATTGCAATCATGCGTTTATCGGCCAATAGTTCTTGGTAGTGTTTGAAGGTAAAACCATGATAATTGGTCATAGAATCACCGGTGCTAAATGAATATACAATTAAAAAAACGATGGGCGCATACATCAATAAAAAAGTGAAGATTAGGTAAAGGTTTCCCCAAGAAAATTTTGACTTACTCATTTAGCAACCCTCCTCTTTTTGCTGGTATGGGTTAAAATCGTGACGATAAACATTGAAATAATTAAAACTACTCCAATGGTTGAGCCCATCCCCCAATTCATGGTAGTTAGAAAATGTTCTTCTACCGCGGTTCCTAAGGTAATGATTTTATTGCCACCGATTAATCTTGAAAGCATAAATAGGGATAAAGAAGGAATAAAAACAATTTGGACTCCCGATTTAATTCCGGGAATACTGAGGGGAATAATAATTTTTTTAAAGGTTTGCCAAGAGGTAGCTCCTAAATCTTTACTGGCTTGGACTAAGGACGGATTAATTTCTAAAAGTGAATTGTAAATTGGTAAAACCATAAAAGGAATCTGAATGTAAGCAGCTACTAAGATAAAACTAGTATTGGTAAATAAAAGCTGTTGGGCAGGGATTCCAAAGAAATTAAAAATTTGGTTAACTAAGCCATTATGACTAAATAAACCAATAAAGGCATAGGCTTTGAGCAATAAATTAATCCAAGTAGGTAAAATAACCAGCAATATCCATAAATTCCGGTATTTTAATTTAGTAATAAAATAGGCCATCGGATAACTGATTAATAAAGTCATTGCCGTAATCAAAAAGGCAAACCAAACTGAATTAGCGGTCATCGTTAGATAGGTTCCGGAAGTGAAGAAGGTTATGTAATTGTTCAAAGTGAATTGATGATTTACATTAAAAAAAGAGTAATAAAAAATCAATGCTACCGGAGCAATAACAAATAAAAGTAACCATAGCAGATAAGGGGCGAAATATAAAAATTTAAATTCCTTTTTCATGGCTTATTCCTCATAACTTTCCAAACGTTGGTTAAAATTGTGTTCGTCTTCGTTATATCGCATGATATGCATATCATCGGGTTCAAAAGTTAAACCGATAATACTATCGTCAATGGTTGGTTTAGTTGAGTGAATTAGCCATTCATTATCTTGCTGATCAAAAGCGATGATTTCATAGTAATCTCCACGGAATAATTGCGTACTTACTTTGACTTTAATTTTACCTTGATCGACAGGCACAATGACTAAATCTTCGGGACGAATGACGACTTCTACGGATTCATTAGCTGGAATACCAGCATCCGAACATTCAAAAGTATGGCCTAAAAATTCCACGTGAAAATCGCTAATCATTTTTCCAGGGATGATGTTACTTTCACCAATAAAATGCGCTACAAAGTGATTAATAGGTTCATCATAAATATCGACTGGGGAACCTTGTTGTAAAATTTTGCCGTCATTCATTACGAAGATCACATCACTCATTGCCAAAGCTTCTTCTTGGTCATGAGTAACAAATAGGAAGGTAATTCCTAAACGTTGTTGTAAACTACGCAATTGATATTGCATGTCTTTTCTTAATTTGGCATCTAAAGCTGAAAGAGGTTCATCCAGGAGCAAAACTTTTGGCTGATTAATTACTGCTCGAGCAATTGCGACCCGTTGTTGTTGACCACCAGATAATTCGGAAATTTCACGATCACCGTAATTATCTAGTTGTACTAAATGAAGGACCTCTTGGACCCGCTGCTTAATTTCAGCTTCTGGGACTTTATGGATTCTTAAGCCGAATGCTACATTTTCGTAAACGTTCATATTAGGAAATAGCGCGTAATTTTGAAAGACGGTATTCATATTACGTTGGTGAGGAGGAATGGAATTAATTTTCTTACCTTGAAATAAAACTTCACCGGAAGTTACATCATTGAAACCCGCAATGGTTCGCAAAATAGTGGTTTTGCCACTTCCAGATGGTCCTAGTAAGGTATAGAATTGTCCCGCTTCTAGTTTTAAATTAATATTATTTAAAATGGTCGTATCGTTAAATTTTTTATATACATTTTTTAATTCTACAATTGGCTTATTCAATAATATGAATCCTCCTTATATCAGCTTAATTAATATTTATTATAGGTTTAATTGATTTTATTTAAAAGAATTTAGTGCCTTGATGCTCGGCGGTTTTGCCCACTTTTTAATTTAATTGTGTTACGCTTAAATTTAGTTTTGGTATTGGTAACATATTTAAAATGTTCCATATGACCATTAAAAGGCTGATTGGACATTCTAATTTGTAACCAGCTGCGCATTACATCGACCATATTATGGATAGATTCAATTCGGCTGGGAATTCCTTCAGCTTCAGCGGCCTTTAAGATATCATCATTTAAACGATTAATTAAGTTTTGATGATAGGCTACGAGTTCTTGTGTTAAAGGAGCATCAACGTACTTATTAAAGAGCGTTTCAATTTGACGCATAGCTTCTTTAGAATTTTTAGGTTGGAAATAACGGTTTTTATTTTTCATCTTAATCTTTCTTTCATTATATTTACTTTTATAAATTATCATGGTTCAATTTAGGTTACAATAGATAAGATTAACAGGTTTATGGAGGTTTTTAAATTGAAAAATATTTTGGCAATACATACAGGTGGAACTATTTCAATGTCTCAAAACGAAAATGGCGAAGTAGTCCCAAATAATGAAAATCCAATTGCTAGTCAACAAGTGATCTTAAAGGGTAAAATTAACTTAATAACTGATGAAATGTTTAATTTACCTTCTCCCCACGTAACTCCCGAAGTAATGTTTGAAATTAAAAAACGAATTCAAAAAGCAGAAGCTGAAGAAAAAATTGATGGAGTCGTAATTACTCATGGAACCGATACGCTAGAGGAAACAGCGTACTTCTTAGATTTAACTTTGCAAAATACGATTCCAGTTGTGCTAACTGGAGCAATGCGTTCATCTAATGAAGTAGGCTCTGATGGTCTTTATAATTTCCAAAGTGCCATTCGAGTAGCGGCTGATGATCAATCATACGGTAAAGGAGTTTTAGTGGTTATGAATGATGAAATTCATACTGCTAGATATGTAACGAAAACGCATACCACCAATGTAGCGACTTTCAGAACTCCAACCTTTGGACCAATTGGTTTATTAGAGAAAGAACAAGTAATCTTTTTCCAATCATTAATTAATAGTGAAGTCTGTGATGTAGATCATGTGGAAAAGGGAGTTTATCTATTAAAAGCATATGCGGGTATGGATGGAATGCAAATTGATGCTTTAAATCAAGAATCTACTAAGGGATTAGTAATTGAAGGTTTAGGAGCGGGTAATTTGCCCCCCAAAACTTTACCGGCAGTTCAACGATTATTAGATAATAATATCCCTATTGTAATGGTCTCTCGTTGTTATAACGGAATCGCCCAAGGAATTTATGATTATGAAGGTGGCGGAATTCAATTACAAAAAATGGGAGTTACCTTGTGTAAAGGGCTTAATGGTCAAAAGGCTCGAATTAAATTATTAATTGGAATTAGCGCCGGCAAGTCGGGAGAAGATTTAAAACATTTCGTTAGTGATGCAATTTCATAATAATTATTATTAAAGAGGTGTGCATGATGGAAAGTGTTTACGAAAAATTAAAAAAAGCTCAAAGCAATCAAGCTATAATTGATATTTATCAAAAAAATAGTGATATTGTGTATACCGGACGTGTAAAATTTGTAACAACTGAAGATTTTATCATGCAAACATATAATGATTTTGGTGTAGATGATGGAGCAGTTTTCTTAAAAAATGCTAACGTTGCACTAGTTGATTTTGATAGTTACGACGTAGAAGAAATGATGAAAAAAATTTCATTTGCGCGCCTAAATAATTTATATGGTTATAATTTTCATCCTAACCAGCGCTTTGATGAAACGGATGAATCACTATATAATCAATTATTTGATTATTTAAGAGATAACTTTTTGTTATCTATGATAATTACTAAAAAAGGCGAGAAATATACCTATACTGAAGGTATGTTAATGGAAAATAATGAAAATCAAATGGTGCTACAAGCAGTTAACAAGTTTGATTTTGTTAAGCAATCACTAATGCCAATTGATTTAGATGACTTAGTGGGAATTGAATTTGGGGGCAATGAATTATCACGGTTAGGAAAAGTCATTAAAACCCTCTCTTTTAAAAACCATGTGGATCCAGTAGTTTTTACTGACCAAGCCGACATTAAACGACAAATTTTGGCCGCTCAAGATACGGAAAATATTTTAATATTTAATTTTAAAGATGAACGTAAATATTTCTATGTCGGCCAAGTTTTAGCGGCTAATGAAGTTGAGTTTGTCATTAAAGTTATTAGTATGAATGGAACTTTTGGTGGTTACGTTTGGATGCGATATGATGTAGTATCCAAGGTAACTAATAATTCTGACTACTTAAGAGTGATTAAAGAATTTGTGGAATTAAATAACACCGAAGATCTATTTGAAATTGATATGTTAAATGCTCAACGTGATTTTGATAGTCAAGATAATTTACTGCTTCACATTATTCAACAGGCGATAAATGAACATGAATTATTTAAATTTAAGACCCTAGATAATCAAGAGATTGTTGGTTATCCAGGAAGACTTGATGAATCGACTTGGGAATTAGTAATTGAATTATTTGATTACGATGAATTAAATGAGACTCCCGCTCGAGTAGTTGGAATAGAATCAATATGTGAAATTTCATTTGAATATCTACGATTGGCGTATTTAGAAAAGAATTTATAATTAGCAGGTGACATTGATTGAAAAATTTATGGCGAAAAGTTCCCAAATGGATTCAGGATACTTTAATTTGGACTTTTTACATGGGTGTATTAGTTGCATTATATAATTGGTTAGGACCCATTGTTTTAAAACGGGGGATGTACTTCCCTTGGGAATTATTCCCTTATTCCATTGTCTTAGCTTTGGCGATGTTGGGAGTTTACAATTATGCTAAAGCTAGTATTGAAAAATATGAAAAAGTACAAAAACAACGAGCTAAACAGGCTCAGATCAAAAAAGCAAAAGCGCAACAAGCTCAACAAGTGAATGCTTCAGCCGCTCAAGATCGTCGATTAAGAAATGAAGCTCGTAAAAATCACACTAGGAGGGATTAATTATGACCGCAACCAACGATTATCAATTTTGCCCATATTGTGGCAGCAAATTAACACCTAATGCCCAAGAATGTGCTAACTGTCATAAGCAATTAGCGGTTACTAAACCGACTAATCCTGATCCTAATCGAGCATTATTTAAGTTAATGATGAATCCGTATAAAGAAGGAATGGAAAGAGATCGTATTGCTTCTGGAAAACCAGTCAAAAAATCAATTCCATTTTGGAAAAAATGGCTAAATAAAAAAGACACTAATTAAGTTAGTGTCTTTTTTATTTATTTAATATTGCTTTCAATATAATCGGTTTCTTCTTTAGTAGGAGCTACTTCCATTGATTTAATATCGTGGAGGCGTTCCACAGACATTTTTAATTGGAAAGCTAATTGGGTATCGGTCATATCAAATTTTTTTTGGTACTTAATGATATCTTCTGCAATGTTACTGAATTGTTCTGCCATAAGTTTCCTCCGTTAATTTGATCTTATATTTTAATTATAGCAATAAAATCAAAATTTTATAAAAACTTGCTATTCAAAATTAGAACTAATCCTTGAAAGACAACTAAAATGGCAAAAAATTGACTCCAATCTCGTTGGGTTAGGCGAATGGGATGATACTGACTTCGCGGTTGATCTTCGACAAATCCGTGCGATTCCATCGCCTCTGCTAAATTTTGAGACCATTGGAGGGCTGATAAAATGGCTTTAAAATAAATTTTAGGTGACCAAAAATTTATTTTTACTCCCCGCATTAAGGAAGCGGTTCGAATCACTTTGATTTGTTGAATTACTTTAGGTAGTAAATTAAATGCTGATAAAATTCCGTAAACAAATTTAGCCGGCACATGAAAACTTTGTTCTAATGCCTTCATGAGGTCAGTCATATTAGTAGAAAAGGTAAAGCAGGCACCTAAAAATACGTAGGCATAAATTCTGGTTGCGAAAACTCCTGCTAAAAGACTCCCGCCATTTCCATAAAACATTTGTGATAAGAAAATACCAACTGCCGGAATTAAGGGACCCAAAAAGAGTCCCACTAACTGTTTGCTAGAAGGTCGTTTTTTTAGAAGATAAATTAAACAAATTATTATAATAATGACGTTAAGCGATAAATTTTCTATAAATGATATTTCTAATACCAAAATGATCATCAAGATTAATTTTAAACCGGGATTCATTATAGGACCTCCAAATAGTTTAAAGTTTGCTGACTAAATTGGACGTGTAGATCAACTAATTGATCTAAATTGGTAAGTTGGTGACTAATGATAATTTGGGTTTGATTAAATTTCAATTTAGCAGTTTGTAATAATCTAATTACTACTTTTAAAGATTCTAAATCTAACCCAGAAAAAGGTTCATCCAATAATAAAACTGGTGGGTTCATAATCAACATTAATAAAATTTGTAGTTTCTTTTTTTGTCCGCCACTTAAATTGTAAACATTTCGTTTGAGTAAGTGGGCTAAATTTAGGTCCTCTAAAGCTGCTTGAATAGCATCTTCAGAAAATGCTGAGTTTTGGCGCATCTTTTTTGAAAGTTCTAATTCTTCTTGGACGGTAATTTCTAAAAATTGGTCTTCAGAGTTTTGAAATAAAAGACTAACTTGTTGGGCATATTTAATTGGTTTAATTTTATTAATATTAACTT
The DNA here is from genome assembly GCF_020616595.1 of Lentilactobacillus laojiaonis. Classification (GTDB taxonomy): domain Bacteria; phylum Bacillota; class Bacilli; order Lactobacillales; family Lactobacillaceae; genus Lentilactobacillus; species Lentilactobacillus laojiaonis. The sequence continues at coordinate 150,882 of NZ_CP085278.1, forward strand.
GGTTAAATAAAATACTTCCTTGAAAATTGGTTAGTTTAACCAGGGCTTTAAATAAAGTAGATTTACCAATTCCATTAGCTCCTGTAATCAAGGTTGTTTGGTGGGCGTAAAATTTAAAATTATCAAGGGCTAGTAAAATTTTGTCGGCGGTTTGTAACTTAAAATCAGTTAATTCAAGAATAGCCGATTGATGTTTATTTGGTAAATTGATCGCTAACTTAGAATTGGTCGCATTTTTAAAACTAGCAAATAAGCTATGGATTTGAGTGGGATTTAAAGTATTGAGTTGGTGTGATTGACCATCTAGATAAAGGACCGTATCAACAATGTTTTCATAACCGTTTAAATCATGATCGCAGACAATAATTGTCTTATGGTGATGAAGTTGTAAATCTTTGAGTTTATTAATTAAGTCCAATCGAGCTGCTGGATCAACATTAGCAAAGGGTTCATCTAAAATGATTAATTCGACATCCATTGCTAAGACACACGCGAGGGCTAATTTTTGTTTTTCACCACCCGATAGGGTATTGATCGAGTGATGTTTTAATTCTTCAATACCACAAAAATCTAGAACCTGCTGTAAAATTTTATCTATTTGATTAGGATCAGTCTGTAAATTTTCTAAAATAAAAATAATTTCGTTTTGAACAGTATCCATCGCAAATTGTTGATCGGGATCTTGAAAAACCATACCGACCATTTTGGTAACTGCGTTTCGATTTAAATCGGTCATGTTTTGTTGATTCAATAAAATTTGCCCACTTAAAGCTAGATGAGCATATTTAGGATAGAGACCAGCAATAAATTTTAAGAGGGTGGATTTGCCTCCACCAGAGGGCCCCGTTAACAGGGTAAATTGTTGAGAATTTATCTGCGCATTGACGTGATCTAGAATTAAACCACTTTTTTTGGTAGGAGCATATGAAAAATCTTGAATTGTTACGTTAACCATAATTATTCTTCTCTGCTACTTCTAGTTAGTAATTTAGATACTAAAACGGTAATTATTCCACTAAAAATAAAGGTCGAAACCAGGCGCGTAATAAATAATAAACTTAGTAGACCTAAGTCGTAGTGATTGTAACCATTGCGAATCATGTCCCAACCGAAGGTAACTATTGTAGTGGTGATTACCGAAGCAGTAATTCCTAGCCAATTGTAATGTTTATAGCCAGTTAGCGTGAAACCCAGTTCAGACCCAATTCCTTGTACTAATCCAGAAATAAAAGCGCTGGCGCCCCATTGGCCACCTAAAAATACTTCGACGGCGGAACCTAAAAATTCACCTAAAAAGGCGGATCCGGGAACTTTAATGACCATTCCAGCTAAGGGACCAGCCATACACCAAACTCCCATTAAAATATCGTTGGCTAAAGGAGCTAAGCCAAACGGGGTGAGGATTAAGGTTAGTCCAGTATATAAAAATCCAGTTCCCCAAAAAATAACTCCACAGAAAATAGCAATTAGAGTAATTAGAATAATATTTCTAAGACTCCAGTGATCGCGATTGTTGTTCATTAAAACAACCTCCTAAAAAATTGTTTCATTCAACTAAAAATACCCAAAAACTAATTAAACTAGTCTTTGGGTATCGATTAATAAGCATATGTAAAAATCATCCATTAATATACAACGGATATGCTCCCTTCGCTGGTGTTAACCAGATCAGGTTCGATGGGTATATATCTCAGCACAAAGGCACCCCAGCTAGTTGTATGATTTACGTTAATTATAAAGTAGGTTAAAGATTTTATCAAATTGACTCCATTACAAACTTGTTAAAGGATTGACAAGTCGGTTACAAATTGTTGATTTGATTGTTAATGCATTTTATAAATGCTAATTTATATTTATACGGAAATTTTATAGGAGAAGAATAAAATAATGAAAATAAATAATTTAAAAAAGGTCATGTTAGCTACTCTAGCAGTTAGTGGTGGTTTGATCTTTGGACATACCAATAATGCTCAAGCGGCTAGTTACAAAACGGTTAGTATTAAGTCAGTCAATAAAACTGCTTACCATAAAAAAAGTACATCCGGATCGTTCTTTAACATAAGTCACACCAAAGTCTTACATAAATTAAAAAATTATCCTAATACGACCTTTTACGTAACTAAACAAGCTACTTTACAACATGGTAATACGAAAGCCACTTATTACTATGCCACTAATTCTAAAGGAGTCGGTGGTTGGATTTGGCATAGTTATTTAGTTAAAGGTAAAGCACCTTTTAACCTTAAATATGCTAAATCATTTGTAGCCATGGATGCTCAAAATGGAAAAATTTTAGAACAACGTAGTGCTAATACTCAACGCTTAGTGGCCTCAACTGGTAAATTAATGACCATTTACTTAGCCGTGCAAAAAGCTGAAAAAGAAAATGCTTGGAATAAAAAAGTTAATGTGAATTCATATAGTGGATTAGTAAATATGGGGAATAACAGTGCAGTTGGCGGCTTTAAATTTAAAAATGGCCATTCTTACACGGTTAAACAACTTTACCAAGCAGCTTTAATTGAATCATCTAACAATGCTGCGATTGCTTTAGGTCAATGGGTATCAGGTAGCAACTCAGCATTTATTAATAAAATGAATCAACAAGCTAAAGCCTTTAATTTATCAAGCAAAACTAAATTTGTTTCAGCCTCAGGTCTAGAAAATGATGATTTAAGTTTATTTGGCTACTGGGCAAAGGGCGGATTATATGATGGTAACATGGTTTCAGCAAAAGATTTAGCGGTAATTGCAACTAACTTAGTTAATGACTACCCCCAAGTTATTAATGATTCTAAATTAGCTAGCAAGAAAGTGGATGGTCAAACTCTAAGAAACGTTAATAATTTATTACCTGGTCGTAGTTGGTATGATAAGAATTTATACGTTGATGGTTTGAAAACTGGTTATACACCTCGCGCCGGACTATGTTTTGTAAGTACTAGTAAAAAACCTGGTAAAGATCGCATTGTTACCGTAGTTTTAAATGATCAAAATGAATTCAGTGAAACCGCTGAATTAATTAGACACATTTACACAACTAATGCAGATTTTAAATAATTAATAAAGAGATTAAGTTATGGAAACTATTTTGACACCCGAATTAATTACTAAAGCTCAATTAATTGCCAATGATAATCCTAAATTAGAAGGATTTGTCGCTGGCGAGGGTTCCCTAAATCCTAAGTTTATCTTAGTCGGTGAAGCTCCCGGACGAACTGAAATTAAAGTTGGTCATCCCTTCCAAGGACCGGCTGGAGTTGAGTTAGATGAGTGGCTTAACCAAATTGGTGTAACCCGAGAAGAAATTTATATTGCCTCAGCAGTTAAAAGTCGTCCGTTTAATGAAAATAATGGATATAAGCGTGACCGCAAACCTACTTCTGAAGAAGTTGAGCAATTTGCACCGTTATTTGATTTTGAAATCGAAAACCTGGATTGTGATTTATTGGTACCGATTGGCAATACCGGGTTACAGCGCTTATTAGGTGCTGATCAGCGAATTGGTAAAGTACATGGTACGTTTATCAAACATCCCATTTTGGAATGGAATTTGCAGACTAAACAATGGGACTGGGGCAAAAAAACTTATACAATTTTTCCAACTTATCATCCCTCATATACTAAACGATTCAAATCTAAACGCCCCCTAGTTGATGAAGATTTGGCTAAATTAAAAACGTATTTAAATTAAAAAAGTATTGACACAATTTAGTGGGTATCTTACACTATCATTAATTTAAAACGACAAACCTAATTAGGTGAGTAACTAAAAGTTAATGTATAAAGAGAGCCCATAGCTGCTGAAATTGGGAAACAAATACTTTAGTGAATATGGCCTAATATTTAAGGCTTTGCTGAATCCTTGGATGAAGTAAAGATGATTGGCACTCATTATCGTGCACGCACTTACAGCTCATTATTTCTGAGTGAGAGTGTTGATGAGAGGTCAATTTTTGACTTAAAAGGTAGAATGGTACCGCGACTAAGCTCGCTTCTAACAATTGTTAGAAGCGAGCTTTTTTAGTTGTTTTAAATAAAATTTAGGGAGGTTTTTTGAATTGTATAAATTAATTAAAAAAATAATGTTAGGCTTAGGACTACTTTTAGTAATGTTTAGTTTAACAGCTTGTAGAAATCATGATCCTAAAACCGTCCGAATTGGAATAATGTCTGGTGATGAAGCCGTATGGAAGCCAATTGTAAAACACTTGGCTAAAGAAGGAATTACTTTAAAATTAATTTTATTTACCGATTACAACCAACCTAATGGAGCGTTGCAATATCATGAATTAGAAATGAATTCTTTTCAACATTCATATTTTCTCAATCAGTGGAATCAAGCTCATCATACGCATCTTCAATCCTTAGGTGTAACCTATTTAGCGCCTTCGAGATTGTACTCCAATAAAATTAAAAAAGTATCTCAACTTAAACCGCATGATCAAATTGTCATTCCAAATGATGCAACTAACGAAGGCCGCGCCTTGAGTTTATTGCAATCAGCTAAATTAATTACGTTAAAAACTAATCGCGCCTTACCAACTACTAAAGATATTCAGACTAATCCATTGAAATTAAGAATTACTCCATTGGATTCAGCACAAACTCCCAGATCTTTAAAAGATGCCCAAGCAGCAATCGTCCCAAATGATATGGCGGCTAGTGCTAAATTAAAACTATCCACGGCGATTTATACAGAAAAAATTAATCAGACTTCTAAACCTTATGTAAATATATTAGTTGCTAATGATAAAAATAATCCGGTTTATCAAAAAGTGGTAGCGGCCTATCAAACCGAAACCAATAAAAAGAACATTCAAAAAATTTATCATGGAACGGCCGTGGCAGCCTGGGACCAAACATTTAAATAAAAGGAGATTAGTCAAATGCATGAACCAATCATTAATTTAAAAGATATTGATGTGGAATTCAAACAAAATCAAAAAGTCTTTAAGGCAGTTCAACAGGTGTCTTTACAAGTTGAACCGGGGGATATTTATGGAATTGTGGGTTATTCAGGTGCCGGTAAAAGTACGTTAGTAAGAGTTATCAATCGATTACAAGAACCTAGTAGTGGTGAAGTATGGGTTAATGGACAAAATATGTTGCAATTATCTAAATTAGAATTACGTAATGCCCGTAAAAAAATTGGAATGATTTTTCAACATTTTAATTTAATGAATCAACGGACAATTGCTGATAATGTGGCATTTCCGCTAAAATCATCGGGTTTGAGTAAAGATCATATTAATCAAAAAGTGCAAAGGCTTTTAGAATTAGTAGAGTTAAGCGATAAAGCTCAAGCCTATCCTAACCAGTTATCCGGAGGCCAAAAACAACGGGTAGCAATTGCTAGAGCTTTAGCCAATGATCCCGAAATTTTAATTAGTGATGAAGCAACTAGTGCTCTAGATCCCAAAACCACGGCCTCAATTTTAGCCTTATTAAAAAATCTTAATCAAAAACTTCAATTAACCGTGGTTTTAATAACTCACGAAATGGAAGCAGTTAAGGAAATTTGTAATAAGGTAGCCGTAATGGAAAATGGGCGAATTATTGAACGCGGTTCTCTTTTGGATATTTTTAGCCAACCTACACAAGCTTTAACCAAAGATTTTATTAATACCGCTACTCAAATTGATCAAGCAATCGAAAAAATTAAATTGCAAGATCTTAAGTTAAATCCTAATCGTAAGTTAATGCATTTAGAGTATGTTGGTCAAAATACCGAAGCTCCATTAATTACAGAACTTTATCGTCAATTTTCTGTAGTTTCAAATATTTTGTATGGTAATATGGAAATTTTACAAGCAACTCCATTAGGCAATTTAATTGTGGTAATGGAAGGTGCGAGTGATAATTTGGCATCGGCTATAAATTATTGTAAAAATCAAGGAATTTTAATTAATGAAGTTAATTTAACGGAGGCGATATAATGGATTGGTTAGCACGTATTTTTCCGAATGTAGTAACAATGCCCGAAGATTTTTTAATTGCTACTGGTCAAACCCTATATATGGTCTTGGTAACGGCAATTATTTCCGGAATTTTAGGATTAATAATTGGCATTACTCTGGTGGTTACTGCACCAGGCAAGCTTTTGGAAAATCACTTAATTTATAATTTACTAGATAAGTTAGTGAATCTATTTCGTTCAATTCCTTTTGTTATATTACTAGCCATTATTTCACCATTAACGCGTTTAATTGTGGGAACTTCCATTGGAACCACGGCAGCGATTGTTCCGTTAATTATTGGAGTAATTCCATTTTATGCCCGCCAGGTACAAAATGTTTTACTAGATGTTGATGGTGGAATCATTGAAGCTGCTCAATCAGTGGGAGCTAGTCCTATGTCGATTATTTTACATGTATACTTACATGAAAGTACCGCTGAATTAATTCGAGCCTCGGTGGTAACGCTAATTAGTGTAATTAACTTAACGGCGATGGCCGGAGCAATTGGCGGCGGTGGCTTGGGAAATCTAGCTATCATTATTGGCTATGACCGCTTTGAAAATGATGTAATCTTTGTGGCTCTTTTGATAATTTTAGCCATGGTATTTTTAATTCAATTGATTGGTGACAAGTTAGCTAAAGCAGTCGACCATAGTTAAGGGCTTTTACCTTTTGAAAATTTTAGTGTAAACTATAGCTATACATTAAAGCAGTAAAGGAGATTAATATGCAATCTACCTGGAATTTAATCGGAGTTTTTATCTGGCTAGTAATTTTAATCTATTTAATTTGGATGATTCACGATATTCGGAATCGTCGACTAAAAAAGATTGTTACTGGCAATAAAGCATTTTCGTGGAAAAATGGATTGATTTCAATTGGAGAAGTTTTACTATTTTTACTTGTTGTAGGGGTAATGGGAAAGATTACCTTTTTCCAAGATGTTAATCATTTATCTTCTAACCGTGTAGTAACGACTTATACATATCGACCTTTAATCCTAGAAACGGGAGCACAACATTCTTATTATGTAAAAGTTAATAATGCCGGTAAAAATCGTCCGATTCAAAAATATGATTATTTAGTTAATAATGAAAAATATCAAGTAAACAGTTATGAATCCACAATTGTTTCCGGAAAGCATGATGTTAACATTGCTGCTTCAGCATATAATTGGGATAGAAATAAAATTAAAGTTTTAAATAAACGTTATCAAAAAGCCTGGGTTGCTACCGCAACTTCTACTTATAAAAAGAATTTTATTAATGGAATCGGGATGCACGCTGGTAATAAAGCTAATGAATTTACCTTAATTCGAGTACCCGATCACTCATTCATTGATTTTAATAAATAAAAAAGTCACTGCCATAACGGCGGTGACTTTTTTATTGTAATTCTGGTGATTTGATAGTTGGCAAATTAAGTAATTTAGCAGCAATAAAATCAGCAGTTTGTAAATTAGGATCATTTACTCCAGGACGCGGGCTAGTGGTAGTAGACCAACGAATACCTTCTAGCGTTAAGCCCCAAATAAAAATATTTTCTAGAGTCGATTGTGGACTAATAACTTGGTCAGTCTTGCGTTCAACATCAACAGCTAAAATTGAAACAGATTCATTATCAATATCAATAGTGGCCGGTTGAATCAATTGATTTTCTAATAGATTTTCTAATAGCGGATTGTGCGTGTGATTAATATCGGCCTTAGGAACTCGAGCTTCTACTAAGGTGCTAGCTTTAAATTCATCTTGAGGGAATTTTTTGGAACTGACGAAAAATTCACCATTTTTGGGATTGATTTCTAAGTTAGGACCCATAATAGTTACGATGCCGGCACGAATTAAGGCGGATAATTGTGAAGTCCTTAGAGCTGGCGCCCCAACGGCTAAGAAATTGTTGTTACTGTTAAATTGATTAAGAAATTCATGATAGTATTCATTGTTAGTAAACATATTTTGATTAACTAGATTTCTAATGATGTCTCTAAAATCACGCAGTAACTCTAAAGAAGAAGTCAACGGGCCAGTTTTGGAGCCCATATTAGCATCACTAGTCGTTTGATCTAACCAGTTAATTAAGTCATTTTGATATTGAACAAAGTCTTCATGATTAAAATTAATTGTCGGATCTAAAACTAAATCCCAGATAAAGGTATCTTGGTTAGATATACCAAACCTATTTAATAACTCTTGACGATTGTCAGTAGTGATAAATTCTGCTTTAAATTCACTTACACTCTTATTAGGGTATTTTTCAGAAATGACTAGGGAATAATACATTAATTCAATATCTGAACGTAATAGGAAAATAAATTTATCAAATGGTAATTTTTGGTTAACCAAACTCTGTTGGATATTTTCGGCAGTCAAAAAGATAGGGGTAAAGCGTTCCCCATAGCCTTTTTGACTAATTGCTTTAGGATAATAGGGTAGTCCGCGTTTTGACCCAGCTAAGATATGTGGTTCTTTACCACTAGGTTGATAAACTAAGCGTTGACCATCCATGCGCATAAATTTACCACCACGGCCAATTGTCAATTCTGATACATAATCAAAGAAACTTAAGCCTAATCCTCGTATAATAACATTTTCATTGGCGGGTATTTTTGATAGGTCGGCATCCCCGGGAGTGATAGGAGGAATATATGATAAATTATGATCTTGTGAAAAAGAGATAAGTTGTTGTTCTTCTTGGTTTAGGTAATTTGATTGTTGTCCTAAACTCATTACCACTTTATCAAAAATAAAATTATCACTTTCAGTTACTAACTTAATGCTATTATCAGCATTAACTGTTAAGTCGTAAACCATGGTTTCATGAAAATTAACCTTCACGTTAAATGGTAATTCGGCTAATAATTGTTCGTAGAACCATTGAATGTAAGCACCAAATAAGACCCTTGGTGGATAATCATTAGTTCTTAAATTTTTGGCATCTCGAATGGTATCACTATGATAATGGTGATGTACTAAGAAATCATTCGCAGGCTTACTTTTAGACCATTCGAAAAGGGATGGACCATCGAATACGGGACTAGATAATTGCACACTTTGATCAGTAAATAAAGTAATTTGATCAGCAGGTGTATTCATAATTAATCCCGGCCATTGATTAGCTTTCCAAACGCGTCCGCCAATTCCATAGGGATCAAAAATTGATATTTCTAATGGTTCAATTTGAGTAGTATTGTGTTTAAACTGATTAATTAATTGAGAAGTAACTAGGATTCCGCGAGGACCGGCTCCAATAATTGCAATTTTCATTAAAAAAACTCCTAAAAAATTTATTCATTATTAAATGTATTAGTTTTATAAATCCCAATGTCATCGATAAAGATTTGGCCAACGTATGGTTGAGCTGCATCTAGAGCCATTCCAGTTTTAACATATGAAAGGGTGGAAGTTGAAGTAGCTTTAATGGCAGTCCCCATAGGCTGACCAGTATCGCCGTTTAAACCGGATGGGATATCAATAGCATGAATTGGGACATTAGCTTGATTAGCTTTTTCAATAACGGTCGCAAAATCATTACTAACTTCGCGTGATAAACCAACTCCAAATATTCCATCAATAATAGTGGTATATTGGCTAAAATCGGCATCAGCAGTAGTTAGTGGAATATGATAGTAATCACAACTAAATTGTTGCTTTTTGTTTTCTTCACTAGCGTTATCTTTGAAACCAATCGGTAAGATGGTGACATTAAAATGATGAGTGAATAAAATTCTAGCCAATGCTAAAGCATCGCCCCCGTTATTGCCATAACCAGCTAGAATTAAAATGTTGTCTAGATTCCAGCCATTATTATGAGTTAAATCATCATAAATACTTAAAGCTGCCCGTTCCATTAAAACGATGGAGTCTAAACCAACTTGGTGGATAGTTTTATCATCTAATTGTTTTGCTTCACTTACTGAAATTGTTTCCATATAAACAACCCCCTTAATTTAATTACCTACTATTATAATCAAGCTTTTAGTTAAGAATGGCAAGAAACTTAACCAATTTTTGTAAAAATGTTATGATTATAATATTAATTAGCGAGGTATACAGTTATGTCATTAGAATTTCCCGAAAATATGAATGAAGTTCAACAAAGTTTAGCAGTGGGGCGGTTAAATAATCCCCAATTAACTGAAGATGAAGTAATTATTAATTCAATTAATGATCATTTTCAAAGCTATTTAGATGAAGCTGAAGAGGGTCATTACGATACCGGAAAATTAGTTAATAATGAAATCGTTGTTGTTAGTGTTTTTGGTAAAGAAGTTGAGCGATTAAAGCCACTCGGTCAATCATTTATTGCAGACTTTAAAGAACAAACTGATAATTTACTAACTTATTTGGAAGAACAATCCTATAAGATTGCTAGAAAATAAAAAAAGACCTATGATTAGGTCTTTTTTATTTGACTGGTTTTTTGACAATCATAACATCACAAATTGCATTACGATTAACAAAAGAAGTTACGGAACCTTCTAAAACCTGTTGTAGTTTTCCCATTCCAGTTGCTCCCATAACGATTAAATCATTATGGTGATCGGAAGTAAATTCTTTACTAATAATAGTTTTAGGATTACCAAAACGGATATGTACACTGACTTGTTTTAATCCTGCGGCTTGTACTTTTTTCATTAAATCATTTAGATAGCTAGTAGTATCTTCGACTAGGGAATTGATAACATCCCCATCAATTAACCCGCCATAATTATAGCTATACTGTGAGGTACTTAAAACATTTAAAATATCGATACTACCATCATTTAATAGAGCTAGATTAGTAGCACGTTGTAAAGCAGCTTCAGCTTGTTTTGAACCATCAACTGGGACCAAAATATTTTGATAATGACTGATTTGCATAAATATTCCCCCAATACTTATTTACTTTAATTATAACTTACTTTAATTAAAAATTCTTATCCTTTAACTGGAAGTGAAATTTTGGTTTGAGCTAAAATGTGACCTTGCATTTGGTTCCGTAAGTCATTAAGCCAAAAGCCGTCAGTAAGATCCAAATTAGTATCTAGAGCGTAAACCGTTAATTCATAGGTGTGCGTACCATCGGGAGGAGTAGGGCCAAAGTAGCGCGCTTTAGTCCGTTCATCCGTATTACTGATATATTTTCCTGCGGTACTATTATTTCCCTGAGTCATTTGAATAATTGGGCTTTGGCTATTATTTTCTGGAATTAAGGTAGCTCGACTAGGAATGTTGGCAGCAATCCAATGTATCCAAGGAAAGCCCGCTACGGGAACGGCATCATAATCTAAAAAAGTTAGAGCGTATGATTTCGTATTTTTGGGTGCTTCATCAATGGATATTGGAAAAGATGTAATTGGAATATTATGCAATTTATGTGATTCGTCGGCATGTTTAGTAAATTTATCTGGTAAGAAATTATTTTCTAGCGGTACGGTAATTTTCATATTTTTCACCTCTGATTTAATTCTAACTTTTAAGTATTAAAAGAACAATTATATACGCTAAATAAAAAAACCTTCGATTAATCATCGAAGGTTTTTTATTATTTAGTACATAGACGTCTAATTGCTTCAGCATAAATGTCCATAGCTTTAAACATTTTATCTAGTTCCCAATTTTCGTTGACTTGGTGCATGGTATCTTCAACCCCAGGAAGCATGGCACCAAAGGCCACACAGTTGTTCATAGTTCGAGCATAGGTTGCCCCACTAGAAATTTGTGGTTGAGTATTATCACCAGTTAGATCTTTGTAAGTTGACATTAAAGTAGTAACTAATTTGCTATCAGTTGGTACATAAAGTGGGGCAAGATAGTCAAATTCTTCATATTGTAAATTGAAAGGAGCTACTTTAGCTTTTAAATCAACTAATAAGTTATCACGATCAACCGTAACTGGAATACGCATATCAATTTGCATTCTAGATTCTTTGGCATTGATTTCCAAGCTAGAAATGTTAAAGGTTAGTTGACCAGATTGTTCGTCAGCTACTTTACCTAAAAGATTAGTACCAGTAGCATCTTCTTTAAATACTTCACCGATAAAGTCTAAAGTTTTATTACCTGGGAAGACTTCATCTAAAGCCATGGCTAATCTTAAAATAGCATTGGTACCTTGAGGAGCATTCATCGCATGAACTGTCTTACCAATTACATTAATACCATCAGCGGTATTTTCATATTCAAAGCCAAATTTATCAAGGGCAGCTTTAACTTCGTCTACCTTAGGTCCGTTATAAGGGGCACTATCAGGAACGGCATTAAAGGCTGCTTTGATAGAAATGTCAAGATCATCGCTACCTTCACCAACTAAGTAAGCTTGTTGTAAACCTTTTTCAGCGTAAATTACTGGAAATTCTGCATCAGGAGCGATTCCCATATCAATTTGATCTTCAAATTGATTGTAAACGGCAATTCCTCTCCATAAGTTTTCTTCGTCAGTACCAAAGATAAAACGAATACGACAATTGAATTCATATCCTTGATCAATTAAAGCTTTAACAGCAAATAAGGCTGCCATTGAAGGGCCCTTATCATCTTGTGAACCACGACCATAAATGCGACCATCGCGAATATCAGCAGTAAATGGATCAGTAGTCCAAGCAGCTTTATCCCCAACGGGAACTTCGTCCATGTGGCCGATAATTCCAAAAATTTTATCACCAGTACCAACTTCGGCATAACCGTAGTTACCAGCAGGATCTCTAAAAGTTCTAAAACCTAATTCATCACAGATTTTAAGTACTTCTTTTAAAGCATCGTTAATACCTTTACCAAATGGTTGACCATTTTTAATAGTCGATTCATCGTAAACGGATGCTTTGCTAATAAGTCGTTTTAAGGCTTCAACCGCCTCATCTTGTTGTTTTTTAGTGACAATTTGATCCATAATTTAGTCCTCCTAATTATTTAGATTAAGGCCATTACTGCTAAGAATATGATAGTAGTAATGAGCAAGTAAACCATTAATTTGAATATAAATTTCCACCAGACGGTAATATTAACATGGGCAATGGCTAGGGCCCCCATGATAACACCAGAGGTTGGAGTAATTAAGTTAACCCAACCGGAAGCACTTTGGTAAGCAGTAACTACTAAACTAGGAGCAACGCCGGCAAATTTACCTAATGGTCCAATGATTCCCATGGTAGCAGCGGCTAAACCTGAAGTTGATGGAATTAAGAATGACATTGGAATATAGAAGATATATACCAAAATAATAAAGACAGCAGATCCTAGATGAGAAAGACCATTTTCACCCCAGTGAAGAACAGTAGCGGTCATATTACTATCATTCATAACGATTTGAATACCACGAGCAACTGCCACAATAATGGCAACGCCAATAAAGTCACTCATTCCACTCATAAATGAATCAATGAAAGCTGATTCGCTCATTCTAGATGCAAACATAACGATTACGGCACCTAATAGGAATAAAGTAGTAATTTCAGTAAAGTACCATGAACCGAAAGGTACTAAATTAGAACCAAGTAAGTGACCTAGAACGGGGATATCTTGAATTTTTTTAGTAATAGTTACAAAGAAAGTCCATTTCTTGTTAATGGTATCCCAAGGAATTAAACCTAAAATCATGATAAAGAACGTTAAACCAAAAATCCATAAAGTGGCTTTTTGGCGACCAGTCATTTGATAATTTTCATCTCTGCTGGATAAATTAAAGCGTTTAAGATCTTCTTCACGTTGTTCATATAGTAATGAATTTTTAGGATCTTTTTCGACTTTAGAAGCATAGTGATAAACATAAAAAATACCAAGCGCGGTAGTAATAACTAGTAAAACTACTCGAGAAATTATACCGTCACCGGGTGAAATATTTAAGGTTTGAGAAGCTACCCCAGTAGCAAAGGGGTTAACCGTTGAAGCTAAACAACCAATTTGTGATCCAATTAAAATAATAGCAATTGCCACTAATGAATCAAAACCAACCGCAATCATAACGGGAATTAATAATGGATAAAAAGCGATAGTCTCTTCTGACATACCAAAAGTTGTTCCACCTAAAGCAAATAAAATCATAAGTAATGGAATAAGTTGTTTTTCTTTACCTTTATATTTAGAAACAACTGTGGCAACACCGTCATCTAAAGCTTTGGTTTGGTTAACTACTCCTAGGAAACCACCAATTGCTAAAATGAATAGTGAAACTGAAATTGCACCTTCAGTCTTATCGTTACCGATCATCCCATAGATAGGAGCAGCAAAGACATCCCAAATACCTTGGGGATTTGACTTAACAGCATGATATGTATGAGCAATGATGTCGCCGGCCTTGTTAGTATCGTATTGACCAGCTGGTATAATCCAAGATAAGATAGCTACAATTATAATAATGAAAAATAAAATTGTGTACGCAGATGGCATCTTGAATTTCTTTTTTGGTGCCTGAGGTTCATTAGTCATAAACTCACTTCCTTATAATATAAAATTTAGAATTATAGTACACCTTCATTATAGTTAATCTTTTAGAATGTAGCAATTTTGCAAGCTGATAAATCTGATTTATTTTAAAGTGAAAGGAAGAATTTAAGTGAATTATTTAGTGTTAATCATATTTGCCTTTTTGGGAGGGATTACCCGCTATCAAATTAGCGTTTGGTTTACCCCAATTAATGGATTTCCGATTGCTACTTTGATAGTAAATTTATTAGGCTGTTTCTTATTAGTCCTAATTACTAATTATATTGGGCGAGCTTATAAATTATCACCAATTTTGATTTCCAGTATGGGATCAGGTTTTGTAGGAGCAATGACCACGTTCTCGACTTTTAGTAACGAAACATTAAAAATGCTAATTAATCATCAATATTTAACGGCTATTGGTTATGACGGGCTCAGTTTAATTGGTGGAGTGTTAATTAGCTTAATATGCATTAAACTAAGTGCTTATCTGTTAAGGAGGAAAGGTTAATGCTAACGTATGGATTAGTGGGTAGTGGTGCTGCACTAGGGGCGGCGATGAGATTTTTAATTACTAACTTATTTAAAAAAATGGAATTAGTAAAATTTTCGTTAGCAACTTTATGTATTAATTTAATCGGTTGCTTATTAATGGGGATTCTTTTAGGATTGAAAATCCAGGGAGCCTGGTGGAGCTTTTTAGGCCTAGGAATTCTAGGAGGCTTTACAACCTTTTCAACTTGGATGAGTGAGGTGGCTGCTCTGATGGATACTAAACGAATTAAAGTTGGCTTAATCTATCTATTAGGGACATTTATGGGCGGCTGGTTCTTAATTTTGGTAGGTCGGTATGTCACAGAATGGTTTATACAATAAAAAAACCAGGTAAGTAACACCTTGCGGTATCAACCTATCTGGTTAAACGGATCTGATTCGTCGAGTACAGTCTAGATATTGTAGACCCTTGCTCGGTGGATATCAGATTCAAAGTAGTTCCTCTTGGGAACATCTATAATATAACACCATTTAAATTTTAATGGTTAAAATATGCTTATTAATTATTTGGTATGACCAATGGAGATAGTACTATGATTATATTGATCGGAATTTAAGATTAAGTCTGAACAAAAACGAGCTACGGTTGCTCTAGAAATTGGCCATGAAGTGGCATGTTCTTTAAAATTAGTTACGGAGTAATTTTCAATATTTTTATTATCTGTAATGTAATTTGGACAAATAATGGTCGAGTTAACTTCTGGATCCGTTTGGATAATTTTAATGGCTACCTTTTCACTACCAATAAAGCTATTTTCATCTTCTAAGTCGCCATAATTTTCTTCAGTTTGCGAGCGATTTTCTGAATGAATAGAGGTATATAATCCTGGGGTAGCGACCCAAATAATTCTTTTAACATTACTCCTTTTAGCAGCTTCTAAAACAGCTTGGGTGTCTTTGATCATATTACTAATGCCGGCTATGGCAAAAATGAGATTGGCATCGCTCAAATAGTTAACCAAGTCCTGTGAACTAACCTGGTTGATTTTGAATACTTGGGAGTTATTAAAACTAATATTAACGTTTGATTTTATGATAAGCACCATCGTGACTAGGTTTTCTAAATTTTTTTCAACTAGTTGGGCAGTTTTATTATCAGCCCCAATAATAACAATTTTTTTCAAATCGATCCCCCCGTGCAATTAATAGATTTATTATAAATCCAAGTAATTGGTCGTAAAAGAATATTGTCTATTGCTTACTAATTGAAATGGATTCATTAATGTGTTGATTAGGCTCTAAAATTAATTCACTAATAAAGTGCGCCACCGTTTTGCGGGATACGGGACCGCCTAATAAATTATCATTCTTTTGGGTAGTAACGATGGTTTGAATTTCATCTTCATCAGTTAAAATATTTGGTCGGATAATGGTTGATTCTAGGGAACTATCGTCAATGATATCTGCACCAATCCGTTCATCGCCCATATAACTGTGTGCGTCGCTAACTTTACCATATTCCGCTTCCATCTTTTGTTGGTGACCCGGTAAATATTCGGTATAAATACCGGCCGTGGCTACCCAGATAATTCGCTGAACATTTTCTGCGATGGCGGCTTTAACTACAGCATCCGCCATTTTGGCCATGTAAGTCGGACCTAAATTTGAATAAATGATATCTTGGCCCCGCATGGCGGATTTTAAATCTTCTAAATTAGTTGCATCCCCAACGATTACTTTTCCGTTAGGGTTAGTTAATTTATTTTTATTGCGTAAAAATAAAGTCATATCGACTTTATCAGCTAATTCATGTTCAACAAGTTGGGCAATTTGACCACTGGCACCGAGAATTAGGACTTTTTTCATATAAATACCTCATTTCAATTTAGCTTATATGCACATTATAAACATTTTAGATATAAAATTAGTTAATTTACATTTAGTAGTTGTAAAATTAGTTTATAAATACTAAGAAATGGAGAGTAATTAAAAATGAAATTTACTGAAGTTACGTTGAATCAAGCTAATGAAACTTACTTAGATATATACGATAGTGGTACTCAAGAAAATCTACCAGCGATAATTGTAGTTCCTGGTGGTGGCTATAAAAAGTTTAATGATTTTGATAGTGAAAAAGTTGCCATTTCTTTTCTAACTAAGGGATTCCAAGCATTTGTAATTCGCTATGCGGTAGGTGAATACAAAGATTATCAACAATCAATTCAAGCAGTTAACCAATCAGTAGATTATATTGTGGAACACGCTGATGATTTACATGTTAGGGTTGACCAATTAGGGATGATTGGTTTATCAGCAGGGGGTCAATTGGCAGCTCGCTATTCTAATACTTCAAATAATCGCTTGCGCTACGTAGTCTTAGGTTATCCGGTTATTACTAAGGCCTTAGATCAAGGAATGGGTGTCGCAACCGAAGATGTTTCGTTGATGGTTAATGAAAATACGGTACCCACCTTTATTTTTGGTTCCCGCGATGATACCGTTACTCCTTATATGGATCATATTCATCCATATGAAAAGGCGCTTTATGAAAATAATGTAGCCTTTGAGGTTCATATTTATAGCACCGGTGGCCATGCTTATAGTCTAGCCAATCAATATACAGGAAATGGCAATCAACGGATTGATCATCATTTTGCTAGTTGGTTCCCATTATTTATGGAATGGGTTCAAGCCTATCTTTAAAATTTAGGAGGAATTCAAAATGAAAGCCTTTGGATATCAAACTCATGGGGGTCCAGAAGTATTTAATGAATACGATATAGCCGAACCCGTAGTCAATGATCAAAAAGTTAAGATTAAAACCATTAAATTTGGAATTAATAACTATGATGTAGATCAACGCAAACAGTTGGCAAAAATTGTCGCTGGCAAACCATATATTCCCGGTTTAGATGTGGTGGGTGAAATCACTGAAGTTGGTGGTGACGATGATCAATTTAAAGTAGGTGATTTAGTCGTCGCTAGGGGGTTACATACGTATGCTCAATCAGTAGTAGCCAAAAAAACGAATGTTGCTAAATTAGCTAACGACCAAAATTTGAATGAAGCAGTAGGAATGGTTACTTCAGGCATTGCTGCGTATAATATTGTTCATTCATTTGCAGAGATTAAGCCAGAGATGACAATAGTGGTCCAGGGAGCTTCCGGAGGAGTGGGCTCTATCGTGACGCAATTGCTAGCTGGATTTGATAACCTTAAAATTATTGGCATTGCTTCTAGTAAAAATGCTACTTATGTACAATCACTAGGGGTTGATCAGTTTATAGCTTATGATCAGGTAAATCTTGCACAAGAGCTTAATTCCGTAGCGGATATAGTAATTGATACTTCGCTGAATGGAGCGGGATTAAATAGCGATATGGCGATGCTAAAAGCTGGTGGTCAATTATTAATGGCAGCGGGAGTCGAGCAGCCAGCTAACGATAAGAATATTCAATTTATTCCAGTTGGTTTTACAGATAAATTTACCGAAGGATATATTTTAAAAGAACTAGTTAGTTTATTAGAAAAAGATCAGTTACAAATTAGGATTAGTAAGGTAATGCCATTTGAATTAGCAAGTGTAATTCAAGGACACCAACTTATGGAACAACATCCCCAGGGACGAATTATTATCGGTCAATAAAAAAATCTCGTTACTATATTAGTAACGAGATTTTTTATTATAAAACAGAAGCTAAATTATTTAGGAAGTGTAAAAAGATATTAT
Source organism: Lentilactobacillus laojiaonis (assembly GCF_020616595.1). Taxonomy (GTDB): domain Bacteria; phylum Bacillota; class Bacilli; order Lactobacillales; family Lactobacillaceae; genus Lentilactobacillus; species Lentilactobacillus laojiaonis. The sequence continues at coordinate 169,466 of NZ_CP085278.1, forward strand.
AGCGAATATCTTTAAAGTGCATATAAGTAAAGGCTAAGACCCATCCCAGAGCAGAATACATAAGTAAATTTAAATCGGGCTTAGGTTCATGAGCTAATCCGAATAGGACTCCACTAAATAAAATTGCCATGAAGTTATTAAAATGGTTATTTTTATTGAAGAAATAATTCATGAAAATTCCTCTGAAAATTAATTCCTCAAAGATCGGAGCGATAAATACCGCAAATAAATTACTCCAAATAGGTAACTGCATAGCAGCTTGTTCTACGTCAGTTTGATTGGTAGGAAAACTAATTATATTTTTACTAATTAAGATTGACCAAGTAATTTGGATTACATTCATTAAGATATATAGCCCAAAGATAAGTAAAATTTTTTGAACATTAACTTTATTTTTGCCAAAATGTCTAGGATTGTTCGTTTGTAATTGAGTATGGTAGCGCCAGTCAATAAAGGCTAACGCCACCGCACAAGCAATTAGGCCCATTCCTAAGACTTCTTGAGCTAGTGATACTTTATTACCAAACGCTCCTGATAAAGTTATCATTGATGAAGCAGTTAAATAGACGATTAAAAACAAGATCCATTTAATAATTTGAAATATTTTAGTACCGAGGTATTTTAAAATTTCAGTAAAATTCATTAGATAAACTCGATAGTAATCATGTTTTCGTCATAGTCCATCACAACAATTTTTTCATCAGTCAGGCTAATGATCTCTACCCCATAGTTAGCTAAATGAGAAGTAACGTTTTCGTATTTATCTTTAGTTACCATACCAATCTTAGTAGGAATTGTTTTAGTAGTTTGGTTAAAAGCGATAATTTGTTTATTGCCAATCTTGATAGCTTTTTTGCCACCATAATCAATTATCGGAAGATCGAAGACCTCATGATAGAATCTAAGTGCGGTTTCTAGATTCACAACATTTAGTTCAAGATAGTTAATTTCGCGAATATTCATAAGTGTATTTCCTTTACGTAAAAATTATTTATAACTATTATATAACTTTTTAGTTAAAAATGCGGTTGACGTTACTAAATATTAAGAGTAACGTATTTCAATACAGATTTTCTTAATCTAAGGAGGAAACCTAAGTGGCTTTATTAGAAGTTTCAAATTTGGCAATGAGTTTTGCGGAAAAAGACTTATATAGTGATGCTGAATTTCAATTAAACAAAGGCGACCATATGGGAATTGTGGGACAAAATGGGGTTGGAAAATCTACCCTAATTAAGATCATTACCGGTAGTGAATTACCGCTATCAGGTGATATTAAATGGCAAAAAAATATTAAAATTGGTTATTTAGACCAATATGCCAAAATTCCTAATGAATTAACCTTAACTCAATTTTTACAAACTGCATTTGAAGATTTATATCGAATGAACGATGAATTAACTGATTTATATAATCAATATGCAGAAACTGGTAACGAAAAATTGTTAGAGCGGGCTGGAACCCTCCAAGAAAAAATTGACGTTAGCGGATTTTATGAATTAGACACTAAAATTGAACAAACGATTACCGGTCTGGGACTAGATAGTATTGGTCGTGACCAACTAGTGGGTAGCATGTCCGGAGGTCAACGTTCCAAAATTATTTTAGCTAAGATGTTATTAACAGAACCCGATGTTATTCTATTAGATGAACCAACCAATTATTTGGATACCGTCCAAATTGATTGGCTAATTGACTATTTAAATAATTTCAGTGGGGGCGTATTAGTAGTTTCTCATGATTATGATTTTCTAGAACAAATTACTAACTGTATTATTAATATTGCTTTTGGGAAAATCACTAAATATCGTGGTAGTTTTAAACAGGCTATGCGCCAACGAGCTGAACGTGAAGAATTCCAGCAACGTCAATTTGAGAAACAACAAGTTGAAATTGAAAAAGAAGAACGTTTTATTCGTAAAAATAAAGCGGGATCTAAATCAACCATGGCTAAGTCACGTGAAAAGAAATTGGCTAAAATGGAACGAATTGATCCACCTTCAACTAATTTAATGGCTACTTTTAATTTTCCTTACCAAGATACTGGTTCCCATAACGCTTTAGTGGTGAATGAGTTATCAGTTGGTTATGAAAAACCATTACTTTCACCGGTCACTTTCTCAGTTTCAAATGGTGAAAAGGTTGGGATCAGTGGTTTTAATGGGGTTGGTAAATCAACTTTAATTAAATCCATTTTAGGTAAAATTAAAGCCAAAGGTGGGGAAGCTAATTTTTCACCTTCAGCCGTAATTAGTTATTTCAGTCAGGACTTGGTTTGGGATGATAATCGCCAAACTCCTATGCAAATTATTCAAGATGCTTATCCTAAGTTAAACCAAAAAGCCATTCGAACTAAGTTAGCTAAATGTGGTTTAGATTCTCAAAACGCTATGAAACCAATTGGGCAGTTATCCGGTGGGGAACAGACTAAAGTTAAATTAGCTTTAATGGAATTTGTACCTAGTAACTTTTTAATTATGGATGAACCAACTAATCACTTGGATGAAGAAACTAAAAATGCCTTAAAGAAAGCTCTATTAGACTTTGAAGGTAACTTAATTATTGTTAGTCATGAGGCTAGTTTTTATAAAGGGCTAGTTGATAAAGAAATTAATGTAGAAAAATTAAGTTTAAAAGCTCAATAAAAAAAGCAACCACAATTGTGGTTGCTTTTTTGTTTATTTATTAAAAGTTCCGTCTTCAACAGATTTAATAAAGTTAGCAAGGTGATCGTAATAAACTGGAGCATTATCGATCATGTGGTGATGGCCACCTTCAGGAGTAGAAACAAATTGGGCGTTTGGAATCATTTCGGCCATGCGTTTACCAGTTTCGACTGGCATAGTTTCGTGTTCTCCAAAAGTAACTAGTGTTGGAACTTTGATATCTTTTAATTGATCGGTGAAGTTCCATTCTTTTAATTTACCAGTAACTACAAATTCATTATCCCCTTGGAAAGCGTGATAAATATCAGTATTCATAAGTGGGATTAAGTGTGAAATTGCAGCTGGTTGTTTGCGATCGATATAACCACGATTTAAGATATCAACATATTCTTGGTATCTTTCGTTATCGTAATCATTTTTAGCTTCGCATTCTTTCATGTAAGCAAGTTGGTCAGCAGTTAAAGCTGCTTCACGAACTTTATTAAGATTTTCAGTGTAGTCATCAATACGATCAACCATTGATGAGATAATAGCACCTTTTAAATGGTCACCATATTTTTTGGCGTACATTTGAACTAAAGCGCCACCCCATGATTGGCCAATTAGGTAGAATTTATCGATACCTAATTTTTGACGAATTTCTTCAACTTCGTCTAAGAAGTAGTCATAATTTAAAATATCATTAGCAACTTTTGGATCGCTGAAATCAGGAGTATCTGAGTACCATGATCCAAGTTGGTCATACATGTGGACTTGTACATTTAGTCCTTGTTTTTTTAATTGTTTAGCAGTATCTTCCCAATATTCGTGAGAACCACCAGGACCTCCATGCAAAGCAAGAAGATGGATATCGCCAGTACCTTGGGTATTAGTCCAAATGTGATAACCGTTATCTAATGTAATAATAGTTGTGCCTTCGCGCATAAAAATTCACCTGATTTCTTATAAATTAGTATTAATGATAGCACTTTTTGACGATTAATTCTTATCGTTTTTGTGAATTGGTAAGGTGATTTGTGAATTTGACATGTTAATGGTATAAGTTAGGGCTTCATTTCCACGTAGTGTATATTCAAAATCGGTGGCGTAAATGATTATTCCTAATTGGTGACCGGATAATAATCGGTAGAAAGTAGGTTGCATTGCTAAGTTAACTTGCATGAATTGATCTTTAGTAACTGAATTAACTTCGTAGCTATTTTTTAAATTTTGTAAATTAATGTGTCCATTGGTAATGATTTTATAATCCACCGGATGTTTTTGGAATTTAAATTCTTTAAGATCATCATTCTTCCATCTAAAGCCTAAGGGTAATCCTTTAGGATCTAAAATAGATGGAGTGGTTTCTAAGGCATTTTTAATTCCGTAGTCGACGATTGCGACACTTATAAGTCCGTGATCGGAGTTGACTTTAGCGGATAAATTAAGTTGAATAGTTCCATCAATTAAACGTTCCTGACTAATTGGTTGTGTTATTAGGCGGATGACATGGTTATCAAGAGGACTATTATTATTAACTAAATCATGGTGCCATTGTTCGTAACTATTAGTATAGATTTTAAAGTTTTCGTCATCCAATTGATCACTGAATTCTTCTAAATCGTTATGATTATTGAATTTAGGATCATTTAAATTAATTACCTTTTTATCTTGGAAATTATCCCAATCATTATAAATATTCCAGGTAGCTTCTTGAGTATTATCTTGTACCAAGACGTCTGGTAAGACATCGTTAGCGTGATTTTCAATATCTAATAATTTATTGGTTAACCATACGTTGGCAATATCATTAAAATCTAGAGATAGTAAGTTATTGATATAGATATGTTGGCCTTGATGTAAAATCATTTTTTGGGTAGTAGTGGTGGATTTTAAAGCATTCCAAAGTTGGTTAGCATGAATTGGTTTGACGTTAGTATCATTTAACCCATGCACAATTAACATATCAGCTTGGATATTTTTAACATCTGGTAGATAGTTGCGATTTTGCCAAAATGAATTATAGTTTCCAGATTCACGATCTTGTCCGGCAGTAATACGTTTAAGTTGCTGAATCCATTTATCTTTAAGGGGTAAATAATCACCAGCGTTTAATTGACGGCTGAAAGTTTCTTCGGCTAGCACATCGGCATCTTCACCTTGGAAACCACCGGGAGCAACTACCAATCCATTTTCGCGGTAATAGTTGTACCAATTAGAAATACCCGCTTCTACGATGCAAGCTTTTAGGCCATCAACCCCAGTAGTAGCAGCGGCTGTAGCTAAAGTTCCTAAGTAAGATTTCCCAGTCATTCCTACATGGTGATTAGACCAAAATGCTTTAATTTCAATGTTATCGGTATGGTTGGTAAAGGCAGTGCGTTTACCATTTAACCATTCAATAACGGCTGTAGTGGAGCGAGTTTCGGCTTGAGAACCGGTAGTTCGAAAACCACCAGAACTTTTGGTACCAATACCAGCACAGTATACCACTGCAAAACCACGGGCCAAGAAGTAATCATTGAGTGAATAAGACTGTGGTTGACTAAAGGAGGCTTCAGCTACAGAAGTCGAACCATTAATGGCTCTAGGCTCTGGTGATTTAGGTAAACTTTCTTGGGTGAATTCTAAATTATCAGTAGCTGGTTTCACGGAAATCGGGCGATTGACGTTATGCATCATTTTTTCGCCAGCTTCATCATTGGTTCCTTGATTATAAGGACTTGCTGTATATAGAGTGGGAACTTTAAGTCCATCTTCAGTTTCTTTGGGACGAATAACTTCCACTTTAACTAAGTCACGTTTTCCATCTTGATCAGTATCTAAGTCAGTTTCCACGTAAACCACGTCATAAATTAATTTAGAGGTATCAAAAACCGCTTGAGTTTTGCCGTTGAAAATCAAAGGCTTTTTTAAAATGGAGTCACTAAAATATTGAGCATAATACCCTTGACTAGCTAAATAATCGATTAGTAAAGGTCCTTGCTTAGTACGAGAATTTAATAAAACATACCAAGCGTCGATTAAGTTATCACAGGTTAATTTTTCATCCATGTTAGCAACCATTAAATGCTGATCATGCATGAATTTGATGGGATGATCTAATTCAAAATCTAAATCTACTTGATATCCCAAAAGCTGTAAACCCACATTATAAAATGCAGTTTTAGAAACTAATTTATTATGGAGCGTATAGTCATTGGCATTTTTATTTTTAGTTGCCATTAAATTTTCTAATTTATGAATTCGAGTTGAGAGTCCTTGGTGTTCGATAAAAAATTTAACCAGAAATTGGCGCCATAACATAACGGGATCGGTTACTTTTTTGGTTTTAGGAGTTAAGAATCTAGTATCAATAAGTTCATTTATAATTTGATTATGTTCAGTAGGAATAAAGGCAAACTGATTATTTTTCATGAAGAATCTCCTTTGGTATTTCAAAAATATTATGCATCTATAACATTTATTATAGCCTAATTTCATAATATTCTAAAATCTAGTCTTTAAGGAATTTAAATGATAATATTTAGTTATTAACCAGAATTGTTAAAAGGAGAATTATATGCATTATTTCGGCATTATTGTGTTGATTTTATTAAGCACCTTATTGGCTTCGGCGATAAGTATACGGTTAGGAATGCCCGGGGTGGTGGGGCAATTAATTGCCGGAATTATCTTGGGACCAGGCATACTTAACTTAGTTCAAGAAACTAGCTTAGTTAAGGTGGGTGCAGAAATTGGTGTAGTTTTGCTAATGTTCATTGCTGGAATGGAGAGCGACTTAGAGTTACTCAAGAAGTATTTTAAACCCGCTTTAAGTGTGGCTATCTTTGGGGTAGTTGCTCCAATGATTTGTTTTTATATTTTAGGATCTATTTTAAAAATGAATTTTGAACACGCTATTTTCTTAGGAATTATCTTTTCGGCTACCTCGGTCTCGATTAGTGTAGAGGTACTTAGAGAATTTAAGAAATTAGATTCGGTAGAAGGAACGGTAATTTTAGGAGCGGCAGTAGTTGATGATATCATTGCTGTAATTTTGCTAAGTGTATTTGTCAGTTCATTTGGAGTTGGTCAATCCCAAGGAAATATCTGGTTGAATTTAGCCATGCAAGTGGCGTACTTTATCCTAGTTTATGGATTAATAACCTGGTTAGCACCAAGGTTATTAAATGTGGCTAATCGCTTACCAATCAATGGCTCTGCTACAATGGTTTCTTTAGGTTTATGCTTTGGCATGGCTTGGTTAGCAGAATCTATTGGTTTAAGTGACGTAGTCGGGGCCTTCTTTGCTGGAGTTGCCATTTCTCAAACCAAATATTTAAAAGAAGTGGTTAAAGATGTCAATCCCATTGGCTATGCTTTCTTTATCCCGATCTTTTTTGTAAGTATTGGATTGAGTATGCGGTTTGACCATATTATGAACAGTCTAGGATTAATTGTAGGAATGTTTATTTTAGCAGTTTTAACTAAATGGTTAGGCGGTGCGTTAGGTGCCAAATTGACTAAAATTAATTGGTTGAGTTCTAATGTGATCGGTGGCGGCATGATTTCTAGAGGCGAGATGGCTTTAATTGTAGCTCAAATTGGTTTTAGTTCACATTTATTACTAGCTAATTTGTATTCTGAAGTGATTATCGTAATAGTTTTAACTACTATTTTTGCACCACTATTTTTAAAATATTTAATTCCAAAATTAGATCAAAGGAGTGAGTGATTTGATTACTGAATACGCAAGTGGAGCAGTCGTTTATCAAATTAAGGATAATGAAATTTTATATTTGTTATTACAAAGTGCTACCTCAGATTTTTGGGGAATTCCTAAAGGCCATGTTGAGGCTGGTGAAGATTTAGTAGCAACTGCAATTCGTGAGATTAAAGAAGAAACTGGTATTGATGCTCAAATCGACGAGGGTTTTCAAGAAAAAGTGGAATATGATATGAAAAATGGACATCATAAAGACGTAACTTTTTTTGTTAGCCAGGTATCTAACGAGGCAACTGTTAAACGCCAGGTAGCCGAAATTAAAGCCGATGGTTGGTTTACTTTTGTGGATGCTAAGGAACGGTTAACGTATGATAATTTAAAAGATATTTTAATTGATGCCAACCGTTATATAAATCAAAAAGAACATTTAGGTGGGCATGTTAGTGACTAAAAATAAAGTTTTTGTGATTACCGGAGCAGCGGGTAGTGGTAAAACTACCGTTAGTAATTATTTGGTTGATAAATACCATATGGAAAAAGTAATTACGCATACTACTAGAAAACCACGGGAACAGGAAAAAGATAATATCGATTATTATTTTGAAACTCTGGATTCATTTAAGGAAAACCACTATCTAGAATTTGTAGAGTATGCGGGCAACTATTATGGATCATCTTTTGAGGGCTTAACACGAGCTTTTGAAAAGTCTCCGTTAGCAACTATAGTTTTAGACACTAATGGTGCCATTACTTATAAAAATCAATTAAAAGATGAGGCAGTCATCATCTTTTTAGAGGTTGATGATGCTCAAATTCTTTATCAACGAATGCTGGATCGTGGAGATCAGCAGGCCAACATAGATAGCCGTATCAACAGTTTGGAATACATTAGAGATTTAAAGCTGCCAGATGAATTAGTTGGTCAAGCTTACGTAGTTAAAAATAATAATTGGCAAATGACTCAACAAGAAATTGATCAGATCGTTCAAGATAACCTAAAAATGGACTAAATCATTAGATTTAGTCCATTTTTAGGTTGTTGAGAAGTTTAATTAATTATGCTATTATTTTCTAAATTGTAATTATTACTTTTACGAGGTGGATGCATGCCAACATTAATTGATGAAGCAACTAAAATTTTACGAGATAACAAATTAAAAATAACTAAGCAACGTAAAGCTATGTTAGATTACTTAGCTAATAATGCCAAACATTGTTATGTTGATGTAACTAAAATAGATGAATACATGCGCAAAACTTTTCCTAGAATGAGTCATAATACGATATATCGTAATATTGATGAATTTACTCAATTGGGACTAGTTGAACGCCAGGCACAAGGCGACCAAGCGGCGGTCTGTTTTCAATGTGATTTTAAAAATGAACACCACCATCACTTTGTTTGTAACCAGTGTGGGAAGGTAATTGAGTTAGAGAATTGTCCGATTGATCCTAAGATTATGGCGCAATTAGGTGGTTGTCAAATTAGTGGCCATTTATTCCAAATTTATGGAGAATGTGCTGATTGTGTTAATTCGTCAATTTAATGAATTGTTAATAAAAAGTTTACACTTTGTTGACAATTATATGCGATAATCTCTTGAAACATGAGAAAGGAAGTAATTAATTTATATGGATAATCGAATTCCTCCATTGGTAACTCCGTTTGCCATTTTATCAATTTCTTTGGCATTAGGAACAACTAATGTGGTTGTTAACCATGTTAGTGGTACTAACGAAGGAACGCCTAAAGCAACACAAACCGTTAGTCAAAAGCAATTAACTAGTGCAGTTTTAGGTAAAAAGTCAACTTCTAAAGTTACTTCAGAAGACCAAAAAGATACCAAAGAAGATACTCAAAAGAATTCAAATGATAAGCAGACAGTTGATGATTCTAAAGATGAATCAGAAAAAAGCTCTCAAGATAACACTGAGGTAGATTCTGGAGAAACTAGTGATTCTAGTGTAGATAATTCTAGTTCACAAGATAGTAATGCAACTAATTCTAATAGTAGTAATTCAACTGGAACAAATAATGCAGTTGATAATTCGGATACTAGCAATTCAACTAGTAATGATTCAAGTAGTGATACAACTGGTACTGGGACTCAAACTAATCCTAATAGTGCTAATAAAGCAACTAACTCGACTAGTAATTATGCTGGAAAAACAGCTACAAGTGCTAATACTACTGGATCGGATACTAGTAATGCTACCAATGAAGTGGGGGATGATAACTAATGTTTAGTTTCTTAGATATGGTCAACCACTACTTAGGATATTTTAATATCAGTACCACCCTCAAAAGTCGAATATATACGATTTTGGGGATGTTAGGTGATGGATATTTATTTTATGTAGGGATAAGATTACTAAAAAATCAATATTACTCAAGGGGCTCCTTAGTTTTACTGGTAGCGGTAATTTTACTATACTTAACCATTTGTAATTTATTTTATTATTTTACAAAAGTTCAATTTAAATTAGATGCCTCACCGGTTATTGCCAAGTTACTTCATTTACATCCTAAACCTACTGCCGATAATTCAAAAGCAGTACCAACTAATTTAAATCAATCTATACCAAGTAATGGATTTTTTGATACGCATCATATTTTACCGGCTAAAGTAAAAATGGATCTCATGCAGCAAGAGAATTTAAATAGTTTGGTTATTGATTTAGAACGCAGTGGTTTATTAAGACATGATTACCAAGGATTAGATGATAAAGAGATTCAGAATACTTTACAAAATGGAAGTGCGACTGAATTTTATGCCATTGGTAAGGGGGTCATGATTCCCTGTTTTGAAATGCGAACCCAAGATCACCAACTAGTAATTTATGGTGGAATGAACCAAGCTAATTTATTGCCAATTGGCAATATTCAACAAGTTGGGCTACAATATATAAATACGATGGATTTGACTAAAATTAAATTATACTTAGCTTCTGTAGAAGTAGTCGGAGGTTCCTATAAGAGCCTAGGACGAAGCAATTTAACAGAACATACTAAAGATTATCAAATACGAACTCGTGTAGCCTATGAAGTAAAAGACTAAAACCAGCAATGGTTTTAGCCTTTTTTCGTGTATTGTACAATATTATACAAACTTATTATAAATTATGGTCTATAATTAAATTAACTGTATTAGTTACTTTGGAGGATAAAAAGTTATGCCGATGATTGAATTTAAAAATGTACAAAAATACTATAATAACTTTCACGCATTAAAAGATATTAATTTAACAATTAATGATGGAGAAACGGTGGTGCTAATTGGCCCATCTGGATCCGGTAAATCAACTTTAATTCGAACTATTAACGGATTAGAAGATATTCAATCTGGTCAACTAATTGTAAACGGATATGATTTATTAGATAAAAAAACCGATATTAATAAAATTAGAAAAGATGTTGGGATGGTTTTTCAACATTTTAACTTATACGCTAACAAAACCATTTTGGAAAATATTATGTTAGCTCCTAAAATTGTATTACATAGAGAAGATGAAGAAAATAAACGAATTGCCATGGAACTTCTAGAAAAGGTCGGCTTAGCTAGCCAGGCTAATAAATATCCTAGCCAACTTTCGGGGGGGCAACAACAACGAATCGCCATCGCAAGATCATTGGCAATGAAGCCTAAATGCCTACTATTTGATGAACCTACCAGTGCTTTAGATCCCGAAATGATTGGGGATGTTTTAAAAGTAATGAAAGAAATTGCAGAAGATTCTAGCATGACTATGGTAGTGGTAACTCATGAAATGGGCTTTGCTAGAGAAGTTGCTAATCGTGTAGTATTTATGGATCAAGGAACCATTTTAGAAGACGATTCTACGGAAGCTTTCTTTAAGCACCCTAAAAACGAACGGGCAAGTCAATTTTTAAATAAAATTATTAGTCATGAAGATTAGTAATTGGGAGACAGTCAGATGAAAAAAACAATTTTTCGATTAGGAACGGCCCTGGCCATTTTATTTGCTTTGGTAACTTTAAGCGGATGTAAAGATGAATCCCTGGCCGATAAAAATATTTTAAAAAATGATCAAACAACAAAAACCATTACTTGGGGAGTTAAAGCTGATACGCGTTTATTTGGTTTGATGGATGTAAAAGATAACCAAATTAAGGGGTTTGAAATTGATTTGGCTAAAGCCCTTACTAAAAAAATGGTGGGTAATAAAGGACAGGCTAAATTTATTCAAGTAACTTCACAGACTAGAATTCCATTGTTAGCTAACGGAAATATTGATGCAGTGATTGCTACTATGACTATGACGCCCCAAAGAAAGCGCCAAGTAGCCTTTACGAATCCATATTTTAGTGCTGGACAATCTTTGTTAGTCAAAAGCGATAGTAAAATTAAAAATATTCAAGATCTTAATTATTCTGGAGCAGTTGTATTAGGGGTAGTGGGCACTAACTCAGTGCAAAATGTTAAAAAGTATGCGTCCAAGGCTAAAGTTTTACAATTGTCTGATTATTCGCAAGCCTTTACGGCCTTAAAATCTGGTCAAGGCCAAGCTTTAACGACCGATAATGGGATCTTATATGGAATGGTTTCTCAAAATCCGGGTTATTCAGTAGTGGGTGGTAATTTTACCAATGATGCTTATGGAATTGCGGTAAGTAAGCAACAACAACCAATGAAGCGGGCAATCAATCAGGCCTTAAAAGAACTTAAGCAATCTGGAGAATACAATCGAATTTTACATAAATGGTTTGGCAGCATTCCCGGATTCAATTATAAGGAGGCTGAAAAATGATTGAGATATTCCAAAATTATGGCAGTGATTTGTTATATGGATTTGGGCAAACAATTTTATGTAGTGTAATTGCACTATTTTTTGCCTTAATTCTGGGTTCAATTTTTGCCATTTTAGAAGTTATGCCTAATAAATTACTACAAAAAATTAGTAAAATTTATATTGAAATCTTTAGAAATATTCCTTTGTTAGTAATTACCATGATATTTTATGTGGTAGTACCAATGTACTTTGTTAAGATTAGTGGCTTTGTCGCCGGTACAATTGGATTAACGCTATATTCTTCAGCTTTTATTGCAGAAACTGTGCGAGCAGGAATTTTATCAGTTGATAAGGGACAAATGGAAGGCGCCTTATCTAATGGATTAACATTTAAACAATCTATGCGATACATTGTGTTGCCACAAGCTTTTAAATATGTAATTCCACCGTTAGGTAATCAATTTGTTAACTTAATTAAAAACTCATCAATTTTAGCGTTTGTTGCTGGATTTGATTTAATGTATGAAGGTAATGTAATTGCAGCTGATTCACTTAAAAGTATTAGTACTTATATGTGTATTGGTGTTTTATATTTAATCATAACTTTGCCACTTAGTTATTATATGCAACACTTAGAACGCAAACTTTCTTAGGAGGAAATCTCATGCATAATTTTTTAGCGGCTTATTCATGGATTAATATTCGTTTTCTCCTAATTGGGTTAGGAGTAACGATTTTTGTTTCAATTATTTCGATATTTTTTAGTTCGATTATTGGGACAGTTTTAGGGATTATTCGTTACCGAAAAATAAAATTTGTATCCCTAATTGTGGGATTCATTATTGATATTATTCGCAACGTTCCTTTGATCTTAGTCATCTTTTTTACTTATTTTGGGTTACCGGAAATTGGTATTAAAACCAATCCACTTTGGGCCTCAATTTTGGCCCTAATTATTTTTGAATCAATGATGATTGCGGAAATAATGCGAGCAGGCATTCTTTCAATCCCTAAGGGACAAACCGAAGGGGCGATCGCTAATGGTTTAACTTATGGACAAACTTTACGTCACGTAGTTTTACCACAAGCCATTAAAAATATGGTCCCGGCTTTAGTTAGCCAATTCATTTCTTTGGTTAAAGATACATCGTTAGCTACAATTATTGTTTTACCAGAATTAACCAACCATGCTCAAATTATTTATGGTCAAAATACTAATTATACGATTCCGATGTTTTTAGCCTTAGCAGTAATGTACTTTATAATTTGCTATTCAATTTCTAAGGTTGCTAATTATTATGAGCAACGAGTTGAAAAACGCTTAGCAAAATAAAAAATCACCTTACCAAAATGGTAAGGTGATTTTTTATTATTATTCACTAACTTGGTAATCAATAAAGCGATCAGCATCGACGTTCGTTACTTCAGCTTCAATTAAGGTACCGGCATCAGTGTAGTCAGTAGAAATTACGTGAGTATTGTCATTTAAATAAGCTACAATATTACCTTTATCAAATGGAATTAATAATTTAACTACTTGGTAGTTATCAAAAATTTCATCCTTAATCATAGCCGTTAGATCATCTAAGGATTCGGAATTCAAGGCCGACATGATTAGGTCATTACCTTCTCTAGTAGGATAAGGTTGATTATCTAACTTATCAGCTTTGTTAAAAGCAATAATCATAGGGATGTTAGTAACACCAATCTCTTTTAGCGTTTCTTCGGTGGTTTGCATCATTAACTTATAATCCGGATCAGAGTAGTCAACTACTTGAATGAGTAAATCAGCATTAGCTGCTTCAGCTAAGGTTGATTTAAAGGCTTCGACTAGGTTGTGAGGCAATTGACTAACGAAACCAACTGTATCACTAAGTAAAAATTTCTTTTGATCAGGTAAAGTCAATTGGCGAACAGAAGTATCTAAAGTGGCAAAGAGCATATCTTTAACCATTACTTGTTTTTCTTCATGCATGCCAAACTTTTGAATCATACCGTTCATCACCGTAGATTTACCGGCATTAGTATAACCAACAAGTGCAACGGTAGGAATATCATTTTTATCACGTTGTTTACGTTTAGTATCGTTGGCTTTTTGTGCTTCTTTTAATTCGCCTTTAACATGATCAATTTTATTTTGTAGAGTTCGTCGGTTTAATTCTAATTGAGATTCACCAGAACCACGGTTAGTAAAACCACCACCAGCACTGGTACCAGTTTGTTGGTCTAATCGTTGACTAGCACTAGTATGCAATCTAGGTAATTGGTATTTTAATTTAGCCAGCTCAACTTGTAACTTGGCTTCTTTAGATTGAGCCCGATTGGCAAAAATTTCCAGAATTAATCCTGTACGGTCAATGATTCGAGCATTAATATTTTTTTCAATATTTCGAATCTGACTAGGTGATAATTCATCGTTAGCGATTACGGTATCCACGCCGAGATCTTGAACAGTTTGACCCAATAGCTCAATTTTACCCTTACCAAAGTAGGTTGCTGGATCGGGACGATCTAATTTTTGGGTAATGGTCTCAATAGAATCCATATTATTAGCTAAGACTAAATTATTTAGTTCTTCCATGGAATAATCAAAATTGGTATCACCACGATCTAATCCAATGGTGATGACAGATGTTTTAGTTTCTTCTTGGGGCATTTTAAACGCCTCCTAGTTCTTAAGTTTACGAATTAATTGTAACGTAAATTAGCATTAGATAAAATAAAAAGACCTAAAATAGGTCTTTTTATTTTATATTTCATCAGTCACGTTATTAAAGTAAGCCACTGACATCTTAGAACCATCCCATACAAATTTAGTAACACTACCATTTAATGTGGATTGGGCTACGTTAATTGATTTATCATATTTGCTAACCATACTACGAATTAAAGTACCATGGCTGGCTACTAAAATATTATCGCCATCTTTAGCATTGGCGATAACTTTATCAATCCCTGGTTGAAGTCGTTTCCAGAATTGATCGTTGTTTTCTGCATCGTGGTAAGGATCGGCATTGGCGATCATATCTTTAGAACCTTCAATAGTAAATTCAGCAATAATATCATTAAAGGTATTTTTACCATAAGGGCCCCCAATCATATGCCATGAATTAGCATCATCGTTACCTTCAAAGTAACCAAAATTTTCTTCACGAAAGGCAGTTTCAATAGTTGGTTCTTTGATATCAGCTGGATTTTCTCTTAAGATGATTTGACCGGTTTTAATTGCTCGTGGTGAATCACTGGAATAAGCTTGATCGAATTTAATTTTACTCAATCGTTTTCCGGCATTGATCGCATCATCAATTCCTTTTTCAGTAAGAGTAGTATCGGCTACCCCTTGGATACGATGATATTTATTTAAATAAGTTTGACCGTGTCTAACAAAATACAAGTTAATTGACATGATGATCCTCCTTAAAAAGAACAGATTTTTATTAAGCTAATTGTAACATAAATTTAGGATAATAATTTACTTGGTAGTTGATTGTATGATAGACTAATTAGTCAAGAATTTACTTTTTTGGAGGGGTAATATGAGTAATGATATTAAAGCTGATGAACAAAAACATTTAGACTTAGTAATTGATCGCATTCAGATTGCTAAAACTACGGAAGCTAAAAAAGTTAAAACAGCTAATCAAGATCTAGAGGAAATCAATAAAAACTTTACAAATGATGTCCGGATTAAAACCCAAACTTATAGTGGCATGATGGATACGGCAATGTCGATTCGCCAGCAACAACAAATGCTGTCCGAACGTGAAAATCGTCGTGATTTTGCAGCTAAAAAAATTGAAACCTTAAATAAGTTAGAACAAAATCCATATTTTGCCAGAATTGATTTTCATGAGATGGGAGAACCTAAAACCGAAACCATTTATATTGGCCTATCTTCATTTACTGATCAACCAGATCATTACTTGGTATACGATTGGCGAGCTCCAATTTCTAGTATTTATTATGATGGTGGCATTGGTGATGTCACCTACCAAACCCCTGATGGTGAACAAAAAGTTAACGTCCAATTAAAACGCCAGTTCCAAATTAGTGATGGTAAGATTAAAACGGTATTTGATACTGAAGAAGTAGTGGGTGACCAAATGCTATTAGATGCATTAGGACATCAATCTAATACCAAGATGAAGAGTATTGTTACTACAATTCAAAAAGAACAAAATAAAATTATTCGTGATACTAAATCGGATTTACTATTCGTCCAAGGATCGGCTGGATCAGGTAAAACTGCAGCCATCTTACAACGAGTAGCCTATCTACTGTACCAGTATCGAGGTAATTTAAATCCAGGACAAGTGATTTTATTCTCACCTAATCAATTATTTAATGATTACATTAATCAAGTGTTACCGGAATTGGGTGAACAAAATATGGTCCAAATGACCTATTACCAATATAGTTCCCATCGTTTACCTAAAATTAAGGTAGAAACTTTATCTCAACGCTTTAGTGATCAATTTATCGAAGAACTCAAACCGATTAATAATTTAAAAAATAGTTTACAATATTTTAAAGCCGTTTCTGCTTATGCTAACCATTTGAATAAAGAAGATATGTTATTTAAAAACATTGTCTTTAATGGTGAAATTTTAATTTCTAAAGAAAAAATCGCTGAAATTTATTATAGCTTCAACGAAAACTATAATTTAAGAAATCGTTTGTCTGAAACTAAAGAATCACTATTAAAACTTTTAAATCGCAAAATTTCTGCAGAAATGCGAAAAGATTGGGTTGAAGAAGCAGTTCAAAATTTAACCAAACAAGACATTCAAGAAATGCATAAAAGTGCGGAAGAAGAAATTTTAAATGCTGATAAGGAATTTAATTTCTTGGCTCGTCAAATTGTCATTAAAGCCTTTGGTAAAGCTCAAAAGCAAATCACACGTGCAAGATTTTTACGCATTAACAATCAATTCATTCATATGTTACGCAGTATTCCACAAATTATTAATTTAGAAAAACATGGTTTAACTAGAGATCAATGGAATAAGGAAGTTGATCGAGTAATTGGTGATTTTAAAGAAGGTAAATTATCTATGGCGGACGTTTCTCCATATCTTTATCTCTATGATCTAATTACTGGAAAACGCGGGGATCGCGAAATGCGATATGTATTTATTGATGAAATTCAAGATTACTCGGCTTTCCAATTGGCTTATCTAAAATATAATTTCCCACGGGCTAAATTTACTTTATTGGGAGACTTAAACCAGGCTATTTTTACACACGAAAATAGTCATCGCTTATTGTCGGAATTAAGTACCATGTTTGATCCTGATAAAACTCAAGTAGTACAATTAACTAAGTCTTATCGATCAACCAAACAAATTACCGACTTTACTAAGCACTTACTCAAAGATGGAGAAGCTATTGAAGCGTTTGATCGTCAAGGAGAAGTCCCTCATATTTATGTAACTGACGGTTTAGATGCAGCGGTTAAGCAAGTTGAACGCCAAGTTAAAATTAATTTAGATGAACATGGAACCACTGCAATTATTGGTAAAAACTTAAAAGAATGTGAAGCTATTACGGAACGCTTAAAAGCTGACGGCTTAACTCCTAATTTGATTAAGACAGAAAATCAACGGTTAACCAATGGTACTTTGGTGATTCCATCTTATCTTGCCAAGGGATTGGAATTCGATAGTGTAATTATGTGGGATGCTTCATCGTTAGCTTATCATGATGAAGATGATCGCCAATTAGTTTACACCATTGGAACTAGAGCCATGCACCGCTTAACGATTGTGGCCATCGGTCATTTATCACCATTGTTTGAGCTAGTTCCTAAAGATGAATATGAATTAAATTAGGGGAATGTAAGATGATTACCAAAAACCAATTATCGCCAAATTGCGAAATTATTAGTGTTTTAAACGAATCCTTAGAAGATATCGATACGTTAAGTCAAGATTATGATATTGATGCTGAAATGCTAATGTATGCTCGGGATTATGATGAACGTTCACGAATTGAATTTTCTCCCGGAGGAGATTGGAATTTAATTGTTTATGATATTGCTACTCTAAAGGATAAAGATAGTTCCAACGTGAAAGATCCGACAGCGCCAATTACTTTTATATTTAAAGCTGATAAACTTTTGATTTTTATGACTAGTGTAACTAAGTTTGATCCGCAAAAGTTGATTAAAATTCCTGAAGACATGGATCTCGATCAACTTAATCCCATGGATACAATTTTGCTAATTATCTACTCATTGGCATATCGGTATTACGATGTAATTCATGCGATTGATAAACGGCGTCAGATGGTACAAAAAGGCTTAAACCAAACGACTAGTCGTAAATCGATTACCCAATTAATGGGATTACAAACTCAATTAGTCTACTATTTAACGGCTCTAGATTCTGATAATCGAGTTTTAAATGAATTAGAATACAATAAGTTTGTAAAATTAAACCAAGTTCAATCAGAACAATTAAAAGATGTCCAAATTGAAATTTCTCAAGGATTAGAAATGGCTCAAATGGCTAGTGCGGTTATTAAGCACGTTTCGGATGCTTACTCGAATATCTTAGACAATAGTTTGAATAACACTATGAAATTTTTAACTATTTGGTCGATTATTTTGGCAGTTCCTACTATTATTTTTGGATTTTTTGGACAGAACGTGCAATTACCGATGGTATCGTCAAAAATGGGATGGTTAGTAACAATTGGTGTTGCGGTATTCTTTACTTTACTACTATGGGGATTTTATGAGTTATACCAACATCTTAGTAATCGCTGAAAATTAATTTTCCGAATTAACAATTTTTAATTATTTAATTTCTTTACTTTTTCTTAAGATTTATCTTTAAATTATGAATATTTTAATTTATGATAGTAAGGGAAAGAATAAAGGGGAAGCTTAAATTGATTAAATCATTGTTGGTAATGTTTTGCATTATCTTAATAATTGGAATATTTTTTCAGGATTGGCTAGATCAACATGGATTTAGTCTTCTAGTACCGGTATTTTATACGGTATTTCTAATTGGAATTACCTTTGCTTCAGTCTTAGGTTTTAAAATTTTTAATTTTTTAGAATTTTCAATTGCGCTACTGGCTTGCTTATACTTATGGGTGCGCTGGTATTATCAAATGAATAATAATAAAGACCGCTAACTTTAAAGTTAGTGGTCTTTTTAAATGCTATAATTTAATAAAATTAAAGATGGAGAAGTTCAATGGAAGATTTAATGAATTACTACGTTTTTTCTAAAGATGAGTGGAAAAAATTTTATATTGAAAATGATTTACCAATTGACCAATTAGATTTAAAAAAAATCAAAGCGTTTAATGATAAAATTTCGCTACAAGATGTTTCGGATATTTACATTCCATTAATTCATTTAATAAATTTACAAAATAAAAACTTTGATCAATGGCAAGATACTAAATCTAGATTTTTAAAGAAACCTGAAAGAAAAGTTCCTTTTATTATTGGAATTTCAGGGAGTGTGGCGGTCGGGAAATCTACTACTGCTCGCTTACTAGAAGAGTTACTGGATTATTATTTGCCCGATAAAAAAATCCAGTTAATTACTACGGATGGTTTTTTGTTTTCCAATAAGGAGTTACGCCAGCGTAATTTATCGGATCGAAAAGGATTTCCGGAAAGTTATGATATGGCCAAATTAATTACCTTTTTAAATAATGTTAAATCCGGGATGCCTAACGCGATGGCACCGGTGTATTCACATCAAGTATACGATATTATTCCCAACCGTTTTGATATTATTGATCGTCCAGATATTTTAATTGTGGAAGGAATTAATACTTTACAATTACCATCGAACGAGCAAATTTATATTAGTGATTTTACAGATTTTTCAATTTATGTGGATGCTGACACTGATCTAATTGAAAGTTGGTATTTAGAGCGTTTTGGTAAATTAATGGAAACAGCTTTCCAAGATCCTAGTAACTATTATTATCGATATGCAGTGGGGGATCGAGCAGAAGCTTTTGATATGGCTAAATTAGTTTGGAAGAAAATTGATTTACCCAATTTAGAAGAAAATATTTTACCAACCAAGAGTCGAGCCGACATGATTATGCATAAAGTTAAGCATCATCGAGTCGATAAATTATATCTGAGAAAATATTAATGTTTGTGTTTTAAGATAACCATTGACTATCATTGGTTTATGAATTATCATGGTAAATAACAAATTTGAAAGGGTGTTTTATGTGTCTAACGTTGATCTATCAGTTTTTGACGAGATATTAGTGCTAGATTTTGGTAGTCAATATAACCAATTGATTACAAGACGAATTCGTGATTTAGGCGTATATTCCGAACTAAAATCTCATAAAATGTCCGTAGATGAGATTAAGAAACTTAATCCCAAGGGAATCATTTTTTCAGGTGGTCCTAACAGTGTTTATGGTAAGGATGCTTTTAAAGTAGATCCTGAGATTTTTAAATTAGGAATTCCAATTTTAGGTATCTGTTATGGTATGCAATTGATGACTTATGATCTTGGAGGCCAAGTAAAGAAGGCTGAAAACAGTGAATACGGTCATGCTGATATTGAAGTTACCACAGATAATGCCCGTTTATTTAAAGGTTTACCTAAAAAGCAAAGTGTATGGATGAGTCATGGGGACTTAGTTACTGAAGTACCAGCTGGCTTTGAGGCGGTTGCTACCAGTAAAGATTGTCCTATCTCTGCTATGCAAGATTTAGACCGTAATTTTTATGGAGTACAATTCCATGCCGAAGTTCAAAATACAGAATTCGGTAAAGAGATGTTGCAAAACTTTATTGAAGTTTGTGGTGCCAAAACTAATTGGACCATGGATGACTTCATTGAGTTAGCAGTTAAAGATATCCGTGAAAAAGTAGGCGACAAAAAAGTCCTACTTGGATTATCTGGCGGGGTAGATTCTAGTGTTGTTGGAGTACTTTTGCATAAAGCTATTGGGGATCAATTAGTATCAATTTTTGTAGATCATGGATTGCTTAGAAAATATGAAGCTGATCAAGTAATGAATAGTTTAGCCGATAAATTAGGTCTAAACATTATCAAAGTTGATGCTAAAGATCGCTTCTTAAATAAACTTAGTGGTGTTTCTGATCCAGAAACTAAACGTAAGATTATTGGTAATGAATTTATTGAAGTCTTTAATGATGAAGCTCAAAAATTATCTGGAATTGATTTCTTAGCGCAAGGTACTTTATATACTGACATCATTGAAAGTGGTACTGATACCGCTCAAACTATCAAATCACACCATAACGTGGGTGGTTTACCAGAAGATATGCATTTTGAATTAATCGAACCTTTGAATACCTTATTCAAGGATGAAGTTCGAGTTCTAGGTGAAAAATTGGGCATTGACCATGAATTGGTTTGGCGTCAACCTTTCCCAGGACCAGGACTTGGTATTCGAGTAATCGGTGACATTACTGAAGATAAACTTCAAATTGTTCGTGATAGTGACTACATCTTACGTGATGAATTTGCTAAAAACGGACTTGATCAAGAAGTTTGGCAATACTTCACGGTACTTCCTGGCTTTAAGAGTGTGGGAGTAATGGGTGATGGTCGTACTTATGACTACACTATTGCTATTCGTGCCGTTAATTCAATCGATGGAATGACAGCTGACTTTGCTAAAATTCCATGGGATATCTTACAAAAGGTATCTGTTAGAATTGTAAATGAAATCGATGGAATTAATCGAGTAGTGTATGACATTACGAGCAAGCCACCGGCAACTATTGAATGGGAATAAAATAAGCGATTCTATTTAATTGTAAAAATTCATTAATAGGGTTAACCTATTAATGGCGATTATTTAATAATCGCTGCTAAATCATAACTCTAAGGCCTCCAACTAATTTTAGTTGGGGGTTTTTCCGTACCAAATTACTGATTAATATCTCATAAAAAAATAAACAGTGGTTTTATTAAAATGCTGATATATCAGTATTATAACGACAAAAATATTGGAATTGATTTGTTACAAGTCCATGACAAACGAATGATTTTACTAAAATTAACGTTAATAAATGGTATATTTTATTAGCTCACTTGATTGCCATTTATATTCAATTAACTGAATATAGACAATGATTTGTTTATAACACACCCCATAGTTACACATACATTTAATAAAAAGCGCCTCCTTATTTAATAAGGGGGCGTTTTTTATTAAAATAAATTATATGCTATTCTAAACAATAAATTAAAACAAAGGAACTTTAACATGCAAAAAAGTCATAAACTTCATTTAATGGGAACGATTATTACTATCACGATTGAACATGCCGATCCAGAACCGATTTTAGTGGCTGTGGATGAATTATTAAAAGAATATGAACATCGCTTCAGTGCAAATGATTATACTTCAGAATTGATGCAAATAACTAAATTTGCTGGTAAACAAGCGGTTAAAGTTGATGAAAAACTCTATGAATTAATTGAAATTGGAAAAATTTACAGTCAACTACCAAATAGTAATTTAAATATTGCGATTGGACCGTTAGTTCAAACTTGGCGAATCGGGTTTAAAGATGCTCGGGTGCCAACCGATCAAGAAATTCAACAAAAATTACAATTAACTGATCCGGCTAATATCATTTTAGATGCATATGATAAATCAGTGTATTTGGCTAACCCCCAAATGACCATTGATTTAGGAGCTTTAGCTAAAGGTTTTATTGCTGACTTAATCATTGAGTATTTAAACCAGCAGCAAGTTAAAGCAGCCTTAATCAATCTAGGTGGAAACATTGTAGCTTTAGGTAATCCAGTGGGTCGTCCATATTGGCAAATTGGGTTACAAGATCCTAGCCAACCTAGAGGGCATTCGCTGGGGACTTTAAAAATAAAGGATCAATCAATTGTAACTTCCGGAATTTACGAACGGCATTTAGAGCAAAATGGTAAATCTTATCATCACATCTTTGACGTTAAAACCGGTTATCCAATTCAAACCAACGTAGTAAGTTTGACTATTCTATCACAAAAATCTATTATGGGTGAGGTCTGGACCACGATCTTATTTGGTAAGCCAGTCACAAAAATTCTAAAAATCGTCAATCAATTAGAAAATATCGAATGCATTATCGTAACTGATGATGGTAAAGTTTACCAATCTAATAAGGAATTGTTAAAATAGTGTTGAAATTCACTTTAAAAGCTTTTATTATAATCTTATTGTGATTTTAATAATAAAATATAATAATTTTAAAAAATTAGGAGACTTTTAAATGAATAAATTCATCGCATTAGTTGGTACTAATTCCGATAAATCTACCAATCGTAAACTTTTGCAATATATGAAAAACCATTTTGCTGATAAAGCAGAGCTAGAATTGGTTGAAATTAGAGATATTCCGATATTTGATATGCCGGAAGACATGAAATTACCAGCCATTGTTGAAGAAATTTCTAATAAAATCAATGATAGTGATGGAGTGATCATTAGTACTCCCGAGTATGATCACTCGGTTCCAGCTAGTTTATCCAACGCTTTGGCCTGGTTATCATACGGTAATTACCCATTTGTTAACAAGCCAGTAATGATTACTGGAGCTTCATATGGATCTCTGGGTACTTCAAGAGCCCAAGCTCATTTAAGACAAATTTTAGATGCTCCTGAATTACATGCTCGAATTATGTCTAGTTCAGAATTTCTTTTAGATCACTCCTTACAAGCATTTGATAATGCCGGTAATCTCACTGATACTAAGGCTGCCGAAAATTTGGATGATCTATTTGATGACTTTGTTACTTTTGCCGATTTAAATAAACATCTCGACAATAGCAAAGATAAACAAAAAGCCGAATCATTTAATTGGCAAGCATAATAATTAAAATATAAGAGGTATAATAATGAAATTAGTCGGTATTGTTGGTTCAAATTCCACCAAATCATATAACCGCATGTTAATGAAATATATTGCTGTGCATTTTGATAATATTGCAGAATTAGAAATTTTAGATACTAATGATGTACCACTATTTAACCAAAGCAACAATCAAACTAATAGTGATGCAATTCAATTTCTAAATAAGAAAATTTTAGCCGCTGATGGGGTAATTATTGCTACTCCTGAGCATAATCATACGGTTCCAGCTAACTTAAAGAGCTTAATCGAATGGCTATCTTTTGATATTCATCCCTTTGAAAAGAAACCGGTAATGATTATTGGCGCATCTTATTTTGGTCAAGGAACTTCTAGAGCTCAATTACACCTTCGTCAAATTTTAGAAGCCCCCGGAGTAAATGCCTTAACCCTTCCAGGAAATGAATTTTTATTAGCTAATGTAAGAGGTTCATTTGATGAACATGGTGATCTTAAGGATGAACGTACTAGTGATTTCTTAAAATCAACATTAGAAAAATTTGTTAAATTTGTTAGTGTTATTAAAGCTTTAGATGATGTAGAAGACGTCAGTGCCGATGAAAAGGTAACTGAAAGTCCTGCTGAAGAAGATGAAATTGATGCTATGGCTAGTGTTTCTTTAGATGATGAAGAAGAAACTACTCCAGCTACTAAAGAAGTCGAAGATGATGGCACCGCTAGTGTTTCAATCGACGATGAAGAAGTTGAAGAAAAACCAGTGGAAAAACCAGTTGAAACTAATTCAACTGAAAAATCCACCGAAGATGATGCAACAGCTAGTGCTTCTTTAGATTTCTAAAAAATAAAAAGGAATTCCATGATGGAATTCCTTTTTTGTTTAATTATTTTCTTGAGCTTGAGCTGCTTGGCCTAATTCATTTAAGTAGTTAAATGGTCGGTCAAATTGTGGTTGGAATAACATATCAACCATTGCTAAATCGTCAATAGTGTTTCCATTTTGGATACATACTGATAAAGTATTAGCTGATTGAGAAATATCATATTCACTTAAGAGTGAACCACCCAAAATTTTGCGGGTGTCAGGATTGTAAACTAAGGACATTAAAACAGGAGTAGTGGATTTCATGAATTCCGGACGATAGTTATCTTTTAGAGTAACTTCTTTAGCAGAAATACCAGCTGCTTTAGCAGCATCTAAAGTTAGTCCCGTTCCAGCAAGATTTAAGTCAAATAGTTTAAGTCCCGATGATGATTGAGTTCCCATGTATTTAACAGTTGGTTTAGAAATATTTTTACCTACCAAAATACCTTGACGAACTGCATTAGTAGCTAGTGGAATATAGTTGTTACTATGAGTAGGGTTATAGTGTACGGCCACACTGTCACCAGCTCCAAAAACATCTGGAACGGAAGTTTGCATGTAGTCGTCGGTGATGATGGCACCATTTGGCATCATATCTAATTGACCCTTGAATAATTCAGTGTTTGGTTTAAAACCAACGCAAAGAATAACTAAATCCACTTCATATGAGTTTTTATTAGTTTTAACGGTAATAGGAGCATCACCAACTAATTCATTAACTTGTTCACCTAAGCCTAGGTTAATGTTATGATCGCTAAATTGTTGTTCAATAATTTCGGTAAATTCACCATTATAGTACTTGTTCATGATATGATCACTACCGTCAATTAAAGTAACTTCGTGTCCGTTACGTTGGTAGGCTTCAGCTAATTCAACCCCGATATAGCCAGCCCCAATAATAGCGACACGTTTTTTGTCGGGTGAGATTTCAAATAATGTTTTAGCATCGTTCCAGTTTTTACAGAAGTAAACATTATCATTATCCATTCCTTTAATAGGTGGAACAATGGGTAGTGAACCAGTGGTAATAACTAATTTATCGTATGTATCTGTAAATGAATTGTTATCTTCTAATTTATTAACTGATAAAGTTTTATTTTTAGTGTCTACACTAGTTACTTCATGGAGCATTTTAACGTCAGCACCTAGGTCGGCTAACTCTTCGGGACTAGAATAAAATAATCCACTTGGATCATCATTTTTAATTTGACCGCCTAAATATAAAGCAATTCCGCATGATAAAAATGAAACATTATCGTTACGTTCGTATACAGTAACTTCAGCATCGGGATGCTCTGTTAAAATTTGTTTAATCGCAAATGTTCCGGCATGAGTACAACCAATTACAACAACCTTCATAATAAATCCCCCTAAATTATTTACAATTTTACCATTTAAGTATAACTTACATTTAATAGGTAATAAAATAATTTGTTTGTAAATTAACAAGACTGTAATACTAAAAAATCGATTTTAGGTATTATAAATATTAAATTAAAAATGATCAGGAGAATAATTTGAAATTTACTTTTAAAAATCAATCCAATCAACCCATCGGAATTAAAAAATTTTTAGCTTTAAATGGCATTAGTCACCGCATGTATAGCAGCTTAAAAAAAGGCCAAGGCAAGATTAATTTTAACCAAGCAGAAGTTTTACCTAATCAAGAAGTCGAAGTATATTTAGCAGATGAACCAGCTGACCCTAACGTTTTAGTTAGTCATCAGCCGATTGAAATTATGTACGAAGATGCTAACTGGTTAGTGGTAAATAAGCCAGCTGGTTTAACGTCAGTTCCAGGACCGGCTAATCGAGAAGATACTTTAGTTAATCGGGTTAAAGGTTATTTAATTACCCAAGGGGCTAAGAATTTAGTGCCCCATATAATTACTCGACTAGATCGGTTTACTAGTGGGATAGTTTTGATTGCCAAACATCATTTAGCTAATAGTTTGGCTAATGTCATGCTATCTGAACAGAAAATTAACAAAGAATATTTAGCATTGGTGGCTGGCGGTCAACTTGCCCAACATGGTGAAATTAATAAACCGATTGGTAAAGTAGAAGATCAATATTTTCAGGCAGTTCGACCAGATGGCAAAGCTGCCCGGACGGAATACTGGCTAGTCAAGGAATATGCTGATTACAGCTTAGTTAAAATTAAATTGCATACTGGCCGGACTCATCAAATTAGAGTGCATTTTACTGATATGCAACATCCACTATTAGGTGATGAGCTCTATTACGGTCCATTAGATCGAGGTATTAAACGGCAAGCTTTACATGCTTATTTATTAGAATTTGTAGATCCATTTACTAAACAAACGCTTCATTTTGAAAGTAAATTACCTGCAGATATGCAAAAATTAATAGCCAACAACTAAATTTTGACAAATGACTTTAATATGAGTAATATATCTCTGTAATTAAAACGATGGAAATAAGTTTAGATTTTATAGGAGGATTTTTGTGATTACGATTAGAGATGCACAACAAGAAGACGCTGGACAGATAGCCCCGCTGATGGATATTATTTTCGATGAAATGGAACTTGATGTATTAGATGATGTTTCAGAACCTGGATTAGCCAAGGTCATCACGAAAGCTTATCAAACGGATACTTATTTGTATGATAAAGCTACTACCGTGGTGGCCGAGGCCGATGGTCAAGTTGTGGGTGTTGCCTTTGGTTACCCCAGTGAAAATGAAACGGATATTAATCAAGTTTTATATAATTTATCCAAACAAAGTGCAGACTTTACTAAGCCGTTTATTGCTGATTCAGAAACTAACTTAGACGAATGGTATTTAGATTCCATTGCAGTAGATCCTAATTACCAAGGGCATGGAATTGGTAGTAAGTTATTAAGGGCCGTTCCTAATTTAGCAAAGAACGATCATAAAGCAGTAGTTGGTTTAAATGTGGATTATGAAAATCCGAATGCCAAACGTTTATATGAAAAGATGGGATTTAAAACCATTCAAACCCAAATGATTGGCGATCACCAATATTTTCATATGCAAAAAAAGGTAAATCAAAACGAATTAATCAGTGCATAAAGGAAAGAAATACATGAGTGCAAATACTTCAACAATGGTAGTTGCAATAGTTGCTTTAGGTGTAAATTTAGCAATTAGTGCAACTTATATCGCGTTAATATCATCTACTAAGGAAAAAGGAAATAAATAGTTATGGAAGACAATATTAAACTAGGTGATCCAGTTTTTAATAAAATGATGTTTGTTTTAGATCAACCAGTCACTAAAGATAATTTTAAAGACTATAAATATGATCAATATGAATTAGCCGAAATTAGTGATGGAATTTGGGCCATGCCAGCTTATATGGTAGAAGATGATGAATTTAGTTTATTTTTCATTATTACTCAAATTGAAACTGGGGAAGAAGTAATTGCGTTTTCAACTGGTGAAAATCATGATGGTAACTTTGCTTTAAGTGAACCAATGACCACTGGAGCTGGTTTAAATCTAGCTAATGAACATGATGAAAAGCATGCTCAATCTATTTTGCATTTTATTAATCAAATTTCAAAAGCCGCTGAAGGCGACTGGCGAATGATTGAGGACTAAGAGGAGATTGTCATGAAATGGACATTAGAAGAATTTTCTAATCAAGTAAATTTGGATGAAAAAACAATTGTTAAATATATTGATTTGGGATTAATATCAGGACGTAAACCTGGTGAAAAAGTCAATAATTTTGATGAAACCGATAAATATTGGTTTGATTTGATTCAATGTTTTATCAGTAATGGTTCAACTCTTGATGACTTACGTTCAATCATTGGTCATTGTCAGCTAAACTAAGGCAAATCAATTGTCTCAATCTTTTTGAGATGATATTCTAGTAATAGGCCAGCTGCATGTTAATTATTGACAATTATTGTTGAATGAAATTTAATCGTTTGTATGTTAAATTGCGTAGGTAATGTAACAAAAGAAGTGAATCAACAGTGCGTTAAAGCACATTGAGAATCCAAATAAATTTGGATCAGATTTCGATTATGAACGAGTTAATTTGATTAAAACTTTATAGCAGCTGGTCGAAAGGACATAGTAATCTATGTCCTTTTTTATTTTTAATAGCTTATTTTGATGACAAATGTAATAATAAAACAAGGTAGGAGGTGGAAGCTATGGATGAACACCAGAACTTGTCTAGTAAGCAATTTCTATTTGTAACTTTATTAAATGTTCTAATTACAATTGTCGAATTTATCGGGGGAGTTTTTTCCGGTAGTCTATCATTAATATCTGATGGATTTCATAACCTAGGAGATTCCTTTTCAATTGTGTTAAGTTATTTTGCCAGTGAAATTAGTAAAAAACCGCAGAGTAAAACTAATACATTTGGTTATAAACGTGCGCAAATAATTGCCGCTTTTTTAAATTCAATCTTTTTAGTAATTATTTGTTTAGGCTTGATCTATGAAGCCGTTAAACGTTCCTTTAATCCTAGTCCCATTAATGGAAATCTGATGTTGGTAGTAGCAATTATTGGCTTACTGGCTAATTTTATTTCTGCCTTTATATTAGCTAAAGGAACCAAAAATAATTTAAATATTAAATCCACATATTTACATGTATTAAGTGATGCTTTATCATCAATAGCGATTATTGTTGGTGGCGTTTTAATTAAGACCTTTGATTGGGAATTTATTGATCCGTTAGTGACTATTTTAGTAGCGGTATATATTATTTACGAATCAATTCCGATTGTTAAAGAATCGCTAGTGATTTTGATGCAAAACGCTCCTAAACTGGATTATGATCAAATTAAAATGGATCTATTAAAGATTAAAGATGTTAAAAGTGTACATCATATTCATGCATGGTTAATTGATGAAAATAACATTGTATTTTCAGCCCATATTAATTTAAGTGATATGCCGATTAGTCAAGCCGAAATAATTTATAATCAGATTACTGAAATTTTGAAGAAAAAGTACCATATTGCTCATGTTACCCTGCAAGCGGAAGTTAACCGTGGTAAGGATGAAAGTATAATTTACAATCGTGGAAAGGATATCCCATAAATGACTCCGATGAAGGAAGATTATCTTAAAATTATTTTTGAATTAGGAGGCACTAAAAACCAAGTAAGTAATAAACAAATTGCTATCAGCTTAAGTATTGCTGCTGGCTCAGTAACCGAAATGGTTAACAAGTTAGTCGATGAAAAATTAGTTACGCATAAACCATATGCGGGTGTTAAATTAACGGATCAAGGAATTAAATTGGCTGAAGAATTGGTTAGAAAACACCGCATTTGGGAAACTTTTTTAATTGATAAACTTGGGTTTGCTTTACCTGATATCCATATGGAGGCTGAAAAGTTAGAGCATGTTACTAGTGATGAAATGATTGATCACTTAGATGATTTCATTGGTAACCCTAAAAAATGTCCGCATGGTGGAGTGATTCCTGATCGTAATGGCAATTATGACATTGAGACGCATCAAGTTTTAAATGACACTAAGGTCGGACAAATTGTTACCGTAGATCGATTCATTGATAATCATGATTTGTTAACTTACATGGGAGACATTAAATTAGATTTAGGGGATCAATTAAAAATTTTAAGTCGAAATTCTTTTGATAAATCGATGCAAGTTCAAAATCTAACTGATAATAAAGAATTAATGATTGGGTACAAAACGGCTCACTATGTATTTGTAAAATAAGGAGTGATGAAGATGGATCAACAATTTACCGATGATTATAAAAATATGGTTATGAAGACCTGTTTAAGCGCAGCTAGAATCATGATTGAAAGTGGGGCCGATATGGATCGAGTTAATGATACGGTTAATCATATCGCCTGTAATGCGGGATTCTATGAATCACAATCATATATTACGATTACTGGAATTGTATTATCCATTTCGTCAGATTTTGGGGCCCGTGTGAGTATTATCAAGAAACGAAGCTTTGATTTAGAAAAGGTAACCTTAGTTAATGAATTATCTCGAGAATTTGGAGAGAAAAAAATTGACTTGCAATTATTTTATGATCGTTTAAAAGCAATTGATAAATATATCATGGTCTTTCCTTTGTGGGTTCAATTGATTGGGGCTGCATTAGTTAGTGGTCCCCTAGCTTTAGTTTTTCAAAATAATGTGCATGATTTTTTGATTACTTGTTTGGTAGGTATGCTCGGCTGGGCAGTATTTTATTTTCTGAGTAAGTATGTCCAAATTAGATTTTTAAGTGAATTTATTGCTGCCCTAGTCATTGGTGTGTGTGCGATTCTTTCTGTGAGGCTAGGCATTGGGCTTAATAGTGATGACATAATTATTGGCAGTTTAATGCCGCTAGTTCCGGGAGTGCCACTGACTAATTCTGTTCGTGATATTTTATATGGCAATTTGGTTAGTGGGCAGGCGCGAGCACTGGAAGCCCTAATTAGTGCTACGGCATTAGGCTTTGGCATTGCAGTAGTACTTAAATTACTTTGAGGTATGCGATTATGACAATGTTTATTTTAAAAGTTATTTGTGTATATTTATCAACCGTGGGCTTTGGATTGATTGTTAACTTGCCTCGTCGGGCTTTAAATGAAGCTGGAATAATTGGTTTGATTGGTTGGTTAGTTTATTATGGAATTACCTATTTTGGTGGAGGGATGGGTACGGCTAATTTCGGTGGATCGCTAGTAATTGGATTACTATCCATTGGATTTGCTCGATTTAAAAAAATGCCCGGAATTATTTTTCAAATTCCCGCTTTAGTTCCGTTAGTTCCTGGAGGACAAGCTTACCAATTTATTAAAAACTTTGCGATGTCTAAATATGTCATGGCGCTAGATTACTTATCACAAGTTATTTGGATTGCTGGGGCTATTGCTTTGGGATTTATTGTGGCTGAGATTGTTTTTAAGGTAAATATGAAACTAAACAAAAAAAGACTTAAAAGTTAAATTTTAGGTCTTTTTTTATATGTTAAATGGGGAAAGGGCCCATTAAAACGGTAAATATGATATACTCATAAAGAATTTGTATTAATTGAGAGGGTCGAGTTTACTATGTTAATAGAGAAAAGTAAAAATAGAACTGCCAAAATAATTGTTGGATTGATTTTTTCAATCCTTGCTTGCTTTTTTATAGTTTTAAATTCAGATTATATGCAATTTTTAGATTCAACGGTAATTCAACTAGTTCAAAAAAATGTAACTGGATTTTTGAACGGATTTTATACATTTATTACCTCAATAGCTAGCCCAAAATTTGATATTTTTTGGATATTAGTTACGTCATTTTTTCTTTGGGGCTTTAAATATAAAATTCCAGCTCTTTGGGCATTATTTACCTTAGGTTTTGGTGACATTATTGGTTTTGTGATTAAGAATGCCGTTAAGCGTACGCGTCCTTTAGCTCACTTAATTTCAGATGATGGTTATAGTTTCCCTAGTGGCCATGTCTTGGGAATAGTCCTAGTTTGTGGAATTCTTTGGGTAATGGTTTTACCGTTAATTAAAAATCACTTAATCAATATATTACTTAAAATTATCTTGGTAATTTTTGTGTGTTTAGTAATGCTTTCTAGAATTTACCTAAATGCTCATTTTCCAAGTGATACCTTAGGAGCATTGATTATTGGATATACTTGGCTACAAATCTCAGAAAGTCTTTATCCAATTATTTCTCCTAAATTAGCTAAGCTACGTATAGTGAGAAATACTAAGTATTAAGAACCTTATACTTGCCTAATTGACTAATTTAAGTTATATTGTGATCAACATTATTAATTTAATATTTCATATAGAGGCGCGAAAACGATGAGTAGACATTATGAGCTTGAAAAGAAGCCATGATTAATGTTGAAAGGTGAATTCGCCGAAATGATTAATTACTTTTCGAATTAATTGTTGGGTCTTGACTGAATAAGCCAAGGACTGTCGCATCAATTGGATTGATGCGGAGTGCTATTAATAAAAGCTGGGATTAATTTCTAGGCTAAGGCCTCTTCTAATTTTTAGAAGAGGCCTTTTTTATTAGCATATTTGAATTCAAATGATAATGAAATTTGAAGCTAATAGGAGAATTACTTATGGAAAATACTAGTAATGATGTAAAGCGTGGATTAAAGTCACGACATATTTCAATGATTGCCCTGGGGGGAAGTATTGGTACCGGATTATTTGTAGCCAGTGGATCAGCAATTAGTAAGGCTGGACCTGGTGGGGCCTTAGTAGCTTATGCCTTAATGGGAATTATGGTTTACTTTTTAATGACTAGCTTAGGAGAAATGGCTACTAATATGCCAGTTTCCGGCTCGTTTGCAGCGTATGCTTCTAAGTATGTGGATCCAGCGTTAGGGTTTGCCATGGGCTGGAATTACTGGTTTAACTGGGCGATTACGGTAGCGGTTGATATTAGCACCGTGGCTTTAGTAATGCGTTATTGGTTACCTAACTTTCCTTCCTGGATTTGGAGTGCGATTGCCTTAGTCATCATTCTGGGGATCAATTTAATGTCAGTTGGAGTCTTTGGAGAAACTGAATTTTGGATGTCGGTAATTAAAGTCGTAACGATCTTTTTATTCTTAGGAATTGGAGTTTTAACTATTTTGGGAATTATGGGTGGACACTTTGTTGGTTTGCATAACTTCACCTATAAAAAAGCTCCCTTTGTGGGAGGAATTCCCGCTATTATTGGAGTCTTTGTAGTTGCAGGGTTTTCGTTTCAAGGTACTGAATTAGTCGGAATTTCAGCTGGGGAATCTGAAGATCCCCATAAAAATGTTCCCAAGGCCATTCACGAAGTTTTCTGGAGAATCATTTTATTTTACATTTTAGCAATTGCCGTCATTGCGGCCATTATTCCTTATAGTAGCTCCCAGCTACTCGGATCAGGCGCCCAAGATGTGGCGATCAGTCCATTTACAATCGTATTTCAAAGAGCCGGGCTAGCAGCGGCAGCTAGTGTAATGAACGCAGTGATTTTAACCTCCGTGATTTCTTCCGCTAATTCAGGGATGTATGCTTCGACACGAATGTTATATTCACTAGCTCAACATGGGTTTGCACCTAAAATACTGGGTAAAACAGCTAAAAATGGGATTCCTATGTATTCCTTACTAGTTACTGTAATAGTGTCATTATTAGCCTTTATTTCTAGTATTTTTGGACCACAACTATATTTATGGTTAGTGGCAGCATCTGGATTGACTGGCTTTATTGCTTGGTTTGGGATTGCCATTTCTCATTATCGATTTAGAAGAGCGTTTATCAAACAAGGTCATCATCTTGATGAACTTCAATATCATGCTAAATGGTTCCCGTTTGGACCAGCGCTTTGTTTAATTCTATGTATTATGGTAATTATTGGTCAAAATCCTTCAGCCTTTATTCATTTTGATTGGCAAGAAATTTTAGTAACGTACATGAGTGTGCCATTGGCATTGGTATTATATTTTGGTTACAAAATCAAACATCACACATGTATAATTCCGTTGGATCAGGTAGATGTTAAACCACATGATAGATAAATATACAAAATTGGTATAGATTGATTTATAAATGAAAAATCCTAATTACTTGATAATATATTGTGAAGTGATAAAATAATATAAAAATTGGTATAAATATTATTTTTAGGGGAGGCTTCATAATTATGAGTAAAAATATTACTGAAAATAAAATGAAGAGAATGCAAAAATTAGCTAATGATAAGGGGATTATTACTGCTTTAGCTTTAGACCAAAGGGGTTCATTAGTTAAAGCTTTACAAAAAGCAACCAAAAACGCTGGCAAAGATTTTGATATGGAAATGGTTTATGATTTTAAAAAAATTGTAATTAGCGTTTTAAGTTCTTATAGTTCGGCAGTGTTATTAGATGAACAAATGGGCTTTAAAGCAATTAAGGCTAAAGACCCTAAAACTGGTTTAATCATGTCTTACGAAGAAACCGGATATGATGTAGACACTCCCGGTAGACTACCTCGCTTAATTCCAAATCAATCTGCTCAAATTATGATTGAAAAAGGCGCTGATGCTTTAAAAGTCCTAATTTACTACAATCCTAATGATAGTGATGAAATCAATGATGTTA
This sequence comes from Lentilactobacillus laojiaonis, assembly GCF_020616595.1. Taxonomy (GTDB): domain Bacteria; phylum Bacillota; class Bacilli; order Lactobacillales; family Lactobacillaceae; genus Lentilactobacillus; species Lentilactobacillus laojiaonis. The sequence goes on from NZ_CP085278.1 coordinate 204,352, forward strand.
AGAAAGCCTTCGCACAACGATATGGTACGGAAGCTATGGCTGCGGAAGTACCAACCTTCTTTGAAGTAGTTACTTATGATGATAAATATGCTAGTGATTCACTAGAATTTGCTAAAGAAAAACCACAATTAGTAATTGATTCGATGAAAGAATTTACTAAGGATATTTACCATATTGATGTTTTAAAAATGGAAATGCCATTTAACTACAAATATATTGCTGGCTGGAATGACGATCCTGATGGACAAAGTGCTTACACTGAAGAGGATGCTAAGAAGTATCTTAGAGATTTAAGTGATGCTGCTACTCGTCCATTTATTTTCTTGAGTGGTGGGGTACCTACTAATGTTTACCAACGTGAATTAAAATTAGCCGGTGATGCAAATGTTGCCTTCTCAGGAGTTTTAAGTGGCCGTGCTACTTGGGCCGATGGAGTTGACATCTTCGTTAATGAAGGTGAAGCTGGTTTAACAGCTTGGCTTGAAACTCAAGGAAAACAAAATGTTGAAGACTTAAATGAAATTTTAAGTACTACTGCTAAACCTTGGTATGACATCTATGGTGGGATGGATGAACTAGAAATAATCAAACGTCCCAAACTTTAATTTTTCACAATATATTGCACCTATCGACAAATATTAGTACAATATATTGTGTTAAATTAAAAGAAAAAGGAAGTTGAATTATGCTTGTATTAGCCGGAACAATTGGTGCGGGGAAGACCTCATTGACCCAAATGTTAGCTGAACATTTTGAAAAACCAGCATTTTACGAATCAGTAGATGATAACAAGATATTACCAATGTTTTATGAGAATCCGAAGAAGTATGGTTTCTTACTTCAAATTGATTTTCTAAATAAACGCTTAGGCGATATTAAAAATGCCTGGAAATATGATGGAAGTATTATGGATCGTTCAATTTTTGAAGATTCTCTACTATTTCATTTAAATGCCGATCTTGGTCGAGCTACTGAAACAGAAGTTGAGATCTATGATTCACTTCTTCAAAATATGATGCAAGAATTAGCCGATACAGAACATTCAAAAAATCCCGATCTTTTAATCCACATTAATATTTCATTTGAAACGATGCTTGAACGTATTAAAAAACGAGGTCGTTCATTTGAACAGGTTGATGTAGATCCTGAATTGTACGAATATTATAAAGACTTAAACAGTCGTTATAACAATTGGTATGAACAATATAATAAATCACCTAAAATTCAAATTAATGGTGATCGTTACGACTTTGTTGAAAATCTTGAAGATCGTAAAGCCGTTATTAGTATGATTGAAGATAAAATAGCGGAACTTGCTTTATAAACCAAATTTGATATAATTATATTCAATATAAAACGTTCATTTGTACCCATAAGTAGATTAAAGAGAGGCAGATAGGTGAGAACTGCTATCGAAAATTCCAGTACAATTTAAAACGGGTAGGTAATGCTACACGGACAGTAACCGTTATTACTTTAAAGAGTGTAGAAGAAATTCTGCAAACTTGGGTGGTACCGCGAAAAGGAATCCTTCGTCCCATAGACGAGGATTCCTTTTTTTATTTACAATTTAGGAGGAATTAACTATGTTAGATATTAAAATGATTCGCCAAAAACCAGATTTTGTTAAAGAGAAATTAGCTCAACGTAATGTTAAGCCTGAAATGATTGATGAATTATTATCTTTTGATGCTAAACGACGTGATTTAATTCTTGAATCAGAAACTTTAAAGGCTCAAAGAAATGAAGTATCTGATCAAATTGGACAATTAAAACGTAACAAAGAAGATGCTAGTGAAGCTATCAATAAAATGAAATCAGTTAGTCAACAAATTAAAGATTTAGATGACCAATTGCGTGAAGTTGAGGAAAAGCAAACTAGTGTAGCAGCTCATTTACCAAATATTCCGGCTACCGAAGTACCAGTTAGTTTAACTGAAGAAGGATCAGAAGAACTTAGAAAAGTGGGAACCCCTAAGGAATTTTCATTCCAACCTAAAGAACACTATGAAATTGGTGAGAATTTAGGGATATTAAATTTTGAACGTGCTGCTAAAGTTTCAGGTAGTCGTTTTGTTTACTATGTTGGTGATGGAGCTCGCTTAGAACGCGCGGTTTATAATTTCTTCTTAGACCAAAATAACAAAGCTGGTTTCACGGAAATGCTAACACCTTACATGGTAAATGAAGCTTCTATGTATGGAACTGGCCAATTTCCTAAATTTAAAGAAACTAAGGCTGGTTATGAAGTGGATGATGGTGAACTATCATTAATTCCTACTGCTGAAGTTCCGCTAGTTAACTATTACCGTGATGAAGTGATTCCAAGCGAACAATTACCAATTTCAGTAACTGCTTTATCACCAGCATTTAGATCAGAAGCTGGTAGTGCCGGTAAAGACACTAAGGGATTAATTCGCTTGCACCAATTTAATAAGGTCGAAATGGTTAAAATTACTAAGCCAGAAGATTCTTGGGATGCTTTAGAAGCTTTAACTCACCATGCGGAAGAACTATTACAATTATTGGGTCTTAGCTACCATGTAATTACTTTAACTACAAGTGATATGAGTTTTACAGCCGCTAGAACTAACGATTTAGAGGTTTGGTTCCCAGCTCAAGCTCGTTACCGCGAAATCTCTAGTTGTTCTAATACTACTGATTTCCAAGCTCGTCGTGCACATATCCAATATCGCGATGATGATGGTAAACTTAAATTTGTGCATACTCTAAATGGTTCTGGATTAGCAGTTGGTCGAACTGTAGCTGCTATTTTAGAAAACTACCAAAATGAAGATGGTTCAGTAAATATTCCCGAAGTTTTACAACCTTACATGAATGGACAAACTATTATCAAATAAATTAAAAAGACTTGATTAGTATCAAGTCTTTTTTTGTGGCCTTTTTTTATACTGGATATAACTTAAATGGAGGTGACAAGATGAGTATATGGTTAAATCAACATAAAAACCAAATTATGATTGCTAACGGCGGGTTGATTTTAATTTCCTTAGCTAGTTATGGTTTTAAATTAACTTCAATAGCACAATTAAGTATGTTAATTGCTGGGGTAATTGGTTTACTACCAATTATTAGTACAGCTATTTCTGCTCTGAGAGTTAAAGTAGTTAGTATCGATTTATTAGTCAGTATCGCCATGATCGGGGCGCTTTTAATTGGTGAATACCATGAAGCGGCGATTGTTGCATTTTTATTTTTAATTGGTGAATGGCTAGAAAAAATTACGTTAAAAAAGACTCGCTCGGCCATTAAGCAGCTAACTGATTTAGCGCCCAAAACAGCGATTTTATTGACTGATGGTCAAGAAGTCGAAGTGGATGTTGATGAGGTCGAGGTAGGGGATCACGTGATAGTTAGAACGGGACAACAAATTCCCGTTGATGGTACCGTCGTTGATGGTTCGGCCTTAGTAAATCAAGCCAGTGTTACGGGAGAATCTAAATTAGTTAGTAAAACTTTAGATACAGAGGTTTATTCAGGAACGGTAGTTGATAACGGTGATTTAGAAGTGCTGGCGACTCAAGTTGGTGAAGATTCTACGTTTGGTAAAATCATTGAGTTAATTGAAGAGGCTGAGGATAGTAAATCTAAACAACAGACTTTTATTGATAAATTTGCCACCTACTATACGCCGTTAGTTTTAGTGCTAGGAGTGATAGTTGGTTTTATAACTAAAGATCTTAACTTAGCCATCACGATTTTAGTGCTGGGATGCCCGGGGGCCTTAGTGATTGGAATTCCAATTTCTAATGTGGCAGGAATCGGTAATGGTGCTAAAAATCAAATTTTGGTTAAAGGTAACAATGCAATGGATGCTTTGCATCAAATTGACACCTTTGTCTTTGATAAGACAGGTACCTTAACCCAGGGAAATGCCCAAGTTAAAGTAGTCGAAAAATTTAATGACCAAGCCCTACAAGCCTTTATGTATGCTGCCAGTTTAGAAAACCATTTAAAACATCCTTTAGGGGAAGCGATTATCAAACGATTTGGTGATGCATCAATGGATTATCAAGTTACACATTCAGATGTAATTAAGGGCCAAGGGGTTGTTGGAAAAGTAGATGGTCATGAATTAATAGTTGGTAATCAACAATTAATGCTTAATTCGCACATTCAATTATCGACCGAAAACCTGACAACCATAAACCGAATTCAAGACCAGGGATTATCTACAGTCATTGTGGCAGTAAATCAGCAGTTGGCTGGCATTTTAGGAATCGGAGATGTCTTAAGAGCTGATGCTGTTTCAGCGTTAAACGAATTAAGGAACTTGGGAGCCCAAAAATTAGTAATGCTAACTGGGGATGATCAAAAGGTGGCTGATCAAATTGCTAAAGAGTTAAATTTAGATGCAGTTTATGCCAATTTAATGCCACAAGATAAAGAACAGCTAATTAGTAAATTTCAAGCTAATCACCAGCGAGTAGCCTTTGTAGGTGATGGAATTAATGATAGTCCATCCTTGGTTAAAGCCGATGTAGGTATCGCAATTGGTAGTGGAACGGATGTAGCCATCGAGTCAGCAGATATCGTCTTAATGAGATCCAAATTAAGTTCCTTGGTGCACGTCTATGGTTTAAGTAAAGCTAACATGAAAAACATGACTGAAAACATTGTGTTAGCTATTGCTACAGTGGTTCTTTTGTTGGTAGGCCTTATCTTTAATAAAGTCAATATGGCTAGCGGAATGTTTATTCATGAAATTAGCATTTTATTGGTAATCCTAAATGGAATGCGTTTACTAAAATATCATCCCAAACTTGATGATGATCAAGGAAAATCCGCAATGGATAAATTAAAATTAAATCAAAAATTGGAGGAATAGTTATGCAAAAAGTTATTATGCAACTAGATGAATTGAGTTGCCCATCATGTATGCAAAAAATTCAAAATGCACTTACCCATGAAAATGGAGTAGCTAAAGTCAAAGTTTTATTTAATGCTAGCAAGGTAAAAGCTGAATACGATGAAAATCAAGTTGATAGTGAAACTTTAAAACAAGCTATTTTGAAACAAGGTTTTACAGTTAAAGATTATAAAATTAAGGAGATATCATAATGACCCCACAAGAAAAATTTACTCAAGAACAAGTACAAGTTGAACAAGATCACCATACTCCAACTGCTGGTGCCATGGATGGTCATGTTTTGGCCAATCTTAAAATTCATCAACAAAAGCTATTGCAAGCAGCTAATGCAGTCAGTGGAATGGAATCCTTAATGCTTAGAAGGTTATTGATGGATTTGACCGAACAAGAAGGTAAGTGGTATCTTAATTTATTACAAAACCTATGGGATTTAGGTGAGTCGGTTCCAACGATGACTAATGAATTTATTGAATATACTATGTTACAAGAAAATGGATCGTTAAAATACGAAACCAATGAAAATTTGTTAGCTGAAATTAGTGCGGATTTAGTAACCCAAACTTTATTTACTAGTCGTGCGATTAAGTTAGCAGAAAAAGAAGATAAGTTAGGCTTAAGACAAATTAATTTAGATTTGCATAACTGGTTAGTCCACCAAGTTAAAATTATTCAAGGACTACGAGGTAAGAATGTTCAAGCAGCTTTTGATGAAGATGAAGATTAACTTTTTAGGAGGTTAGGGTTATGGATGTTCACCACTGTGTTAATTTAGTGCCATTGTTCAGACAGCTATCGTTAAGTGACCAAGCTAAAATTGATCGTTTAGTAAAACATCGTGAATTTAATAGAGGTGAACAAGTTATAACGCCAAGCCAGGATAAAAAGTTAGTGATTGTAGCTAAAGGATTAATTAAACTTTATCAATTAGCACCTACTGGCAAGGAACAGCTAATTAGGTTCATCCATCCGGGAGAATATGAGGGTGAAGCAGAATTATTTGACCAAGTTAACTCTAATGTTTTTGGAGAAGCTACCGTGGAAACGACTATTTGCTATTTGACTCAAGTTGATTTTCAGCTAGTTTTAAAAGAGCATCCAGATATTAGCATCAAAATCATGAATTTAATGGCTCAAAAATTACACCGACTCGAAAAGCAAACTAGTTTTCTAACAATGACTAAAGTTGAGGAGCGCTTAGCTACATTTTTAAATGATTTAGAGATTACTAATTCTAGCAATACGATTAAATTACCAATGAAGTTAAAGGAATTAGCTAATTTTATAGGAACTACTCCAGAAACTTTATCGCGAAAATTAACGATGTTTGAAAATCAGGATGTGATTATTAGGAATAAAACCCAGATAAAAATAATTAATCAAGATAAATTAGAAGACTTATTTATGTGAACAAAGTGTGAAGACGCGGTTGTTTTCGTAGGTAATTTGAATATTCTATGAATTTATTTGGTAAAAAACAGGTTGCCTAATAAAAAAGTTAGGTATAAACTAAAATGCGTGATGGCATTAACTAATTTGTTGATGATATCACGCTATTTTTATATGTTATTCAACATGGGGTTAACTATTTTTATTGGAGTGAAAAATATGAATAAAAAGAACGTTAAGTGGCTTGCGATTGGTGCAGCAATTATTGCACCAATCGGAGCGGCAGTTTTATTTGTCCATTCCATCTGGGATCCATTTGGTCGGACAAGTCAATTACCAGTTGCGGTAGTTAATCAAGATCAACCGGTCAACTATCAAGGAAAGCAAATGGCGGTTGGAAAAAATTTAGTCAGTCAATTGAAGAACAATAAGCAATTGAACTGGAAGTTTGTATCACCAGAACAGGCTAAAGACGGGATGAGTAAAAATAAATATTATACGGTAATTACGATTCCTAAGAATTTTTCTCAAAATGCTACTACAGCAACGGCTAAAACGCCCAAGCAAATGCAATTATCGTATAAAACTAACGATTCCTATAATTACATTGGTCGCATAATTAGTGACACAGCAGCTTCACAATTAAATTCACAAGTTAAGTCAGCAGTCACTAAGGCGTATGCTTTGGCAACGTTTGAATCAGTTAAAACCGCTGGTGCCGGTTTTCAAAGGGCAGCAGGTGGTGCAACTCAATTAAAAGATGGTTCAGTAACCTTATCTGATGGATTACATACATATACATCGGGAGTAAGTAAAGTTGATGATGGTTTAATTACACTTAAATCAAGTGTCAGCGCTTTGCCTAGTGGAGTGTCCAAGTTGGCCACCGGTTCTAAAACTTTGTCTAACGGATTAAATACCTTAAATGGCAGTACCGGAACTTTAGCTAGCGGGGTTTCTAAATTAGCAACGGGTTCTAAAAAAGAAACTGCGGGACTAAATACACTTAGTGCAAGTATTCCTGCACTATCTAGTGGAGTTATTAAACTTAATAATGGTGGCTTACAACTAAATAACGGTTTAAAAACGTTAAATAAAAGTACGCCAGCATTAGCTAGTGGGGTATCGAAGTTAACTACGGGTTCTAAAAAAGAAACCGCTGGCTTGAAGACTTTAAATAAAAGCACACCAGAATTAGCTAATGGAGTTTCTAAACTATATTCGGGTTCAAAGGAATTACATACTGGGTTAAATACCCTAAACAAAAGCACACCGACATTATCAAGTGGAGTAAAACAATTAAATGATGGTGGGAAAACTTTAAATTCTAGTATGGTTACCTATGTCAATGGTGTTTATCAGGTAAATGATGGAATTGATACTCTATACAATTCTATGGTTGATTCTGGTTTAGTTTCGATTGATAGTGATGGAAACGCTACTAGTAATTTAAATGCTGATCAATTAAATAAGCTAAAAGATATTGATACTAGTGGTTTGAAAAATTTAAGCAGTGATGATTTAGCTACCTTAAGTAAACTATTTACTGAATTAAGTAGTGCTGGAATAACGTCGGACGATTTAAAAGCATTAACTAGTATTGATTTAACTAGTTTAAATAGTGGATTAAGTAAATTAAGTTCACTAAATATGGCATTATTCTCATTAAAGAGTGAGTTGGGATTAATTAAAAATGATTTGAATATAACGACAAAATCAAATGATAAAGATAATGCTTCAGATAATTCAAATTCAACCGATACTATAAAAGCAAACTTGGCTAAAGCTAATGAAAATATTAAAAATAGTCAAACTGCTACTAATACAAATTCTTCTCAGGATAATAGTGCAATTCAATCAAAAATTGCAGAAATTAAAACTGATGAAGCAAAAATTGCAGATAGTACAGCAACTCAAAGTAAGACGAAAGAACAAGTTAGTGCTACTGCTGATAAATTAAATTTAACGAGCGCCCAAAAAAGTGCGATGTTAGCTGCGGTAGATTCGGCATCTAATAATAATGATGTTAAAACTGCTCAGGATAAATTAACTGCAGATATTAATGATTTGTCAAACCAGACCAAGTCTGTAAATTCTACTAGTCAACGTACTGGTAATTCGACAGTTGATCAAGCAGAATCAGAAATTAAGTCAGCAGAATCAGAACTTGATACGTTATCTAACGATACATCTACTGATAAACAGAGTGGTAGCTTAAGCGATGAACAACTTAAGAAGATTCAGGGTCACATAAAAACTTCTGAGGATGTTATTTCATTTGTTCAAAAGGAAATGGATAGTTCAGGATTAACAGACGCAAGTAATTTAAGTAAATTAAGTAAGGCGTTAAATACTTTAACCAAATTACAATCAGTGTTAAAAGATAGTGATCCTAATGGAACGTTAGTAAATACTATCTCTACCATGGAACCAACCTTAGTTAGTTTATTAGCCAATAAAGATGCATTAGTTTCGGTTATGGATTCATTTAAGAATAATAATATTGATTTATCAGGATTAAATAAAAATGTACCATCATTACCACAATTGCATAATGGTGCCCAACAATTGGCTGATAATGGTTCAGCAGTGTTAGATGGAACTAACCAGCTATCAACTGGTCTTACCCAATTGAACTCACAAGTTCCAACTTTAGTTTCAGGAGTTAAAAAATTAGATACTGGGTCTGGTAGTTTAGAATCTGGACTTTCAACCTTAAATGGTAAAGTACCTACACTAACTAATGGAGTTATGTCATTATTAAACGGCTCAACTCAAATTTCTAATGGTTTAACTACCTTAAATGGTAAAGTACCTACACTAACTAGTGGGGTAAGCAAATTAGCTACTGGATCTAACCAATTATCTAATGGATTAGGTTCATTAAAATCACAAGTACCTACTTTAAGTAGTGGAGTTAATAAATTAACTACTGGATCAACTCAAATTTCTAACGGCTTAACTACCTTAAATGGTAAAGTACCTACACTAACTAACGGCGTTTCTAAATTAGCTAATGGTGGTAACCAATTAACTACTGGTTTATCAACACTAAATTCAAGTACGCCGGCCTTAATGGATGGGGTTAATCAATTAGTCGATGGTGGTAACCAATTAACCACCAATAATGCTAAATTATTAAATGGGGTTGGAAAAATCAGTAATGGAAATAAAACTTTGGCAACTTCTCTACAAGCGGGAGCAGACCAAGTTAATGCACAACCATTAAGTGATAAAACAGCCCAAATGTTTGCAGATCCATCAGCATTAACACACAGTAGTATAAGTACCAATAAGAATTTTGGAACCGCCATGATTCCATTTATTGTTTCGTTAATTACCTTTATAGGCGTCACTGCACTAGTTGCCGCCTTTGCCTATTTAAGATCCTTAAATGATCGTAAACAATTACTAAAATTACTGGGATTAGTTATCGCACAATCTGCAGCATTAGGTTTAGTATTTGGCCTAATTACTCAAGCAAATCATGTAGTAGGGTTTATGGCAGTTACCATGCTCTTAGCAACCTTTGTAATGGCATTAGAAACGGCCTTATGGCTTTACCTCGGAAAGATTGCTTTTGGAATTGCAAGTGTTCTTATTTTTGTCCAACTATGTGTTTCAAATAACATCTTCCCAAGTCAAACAGTTAAAACAGCTTATGCTGGAATTGCTAAATTTATGCCAATAACATACTCAAATGCTGGCTTAAGTGCAGCCATTGGTTCCGGTATAAGTGGGTTAACCATAGCTCATGGAATTGAAGCAGCCTTAATTTTAACGATTGCTTTAATCGCTTTGGTAATTATAAAGACCAAACCAAAATCTAAGTCTGGATATGTTAACATTCCCGATGAAGAATTAGATATGTAGAAAAAAGACGACTAATTTAGTCGTCTTTTTTGATATATTAAAATAAAATTGAAAAAAATTAAAAAAACACTAGCTTTAGTTCAAAATATACGATATAATATTTTTTGTTGAAAAATGATGAAACATGTGGTTGATCGAAATTAACTAATTAAATTAGTCATTGACATTTGTCACTTGGTAATGTATTATTAAATAGTTGTCATAAGGAAGTACATATTTTCTTATCTCATATTATGGAGGATTAGCTCAGCTGGGAGAGCATCTGCCTTACAAGCAGGAGGTCACAGGTTCGATCCCTGTATCCTCCATTTAATATGAGTCGTTAGCTCAGTTGGTAGAGCATCTGACTTTTAATCAGAGGGTCGGCAGTTCGAGCCTGCCACGACTCATTGCCAGTTTCATATTTTTTAACGTTATGCGGGCGTGGCGGAACTGGCAGACGCGCTAGATTTAGGTTCTAGTGTCTTATGACGTGGGGGTTCGAATCCCTTCGCCCGCATTATGCAACATGCATATGTTGCCGACTTAGCTCAGTTGGTTAGAGCGCTTCACTAGTAATGAAGAGGTCGGGCGTTCGAATCGTCTAGTCGGCATTATGCGGAAGTAGTTCAGTGGTAGAACATCACCTTGCCATGGTGGGGGTCGCGGGTTCGAATCCCGTCTTCCGCTTTGTATCACCCTGCCGGGGTGGCGGAATTGGCAGACGCACAGGACTTAAAATCCTGCGGTCAGTGATGACCGTACCGGTTCGATCCCGGTCCTCGGCATTAACTTAATATTTTATTTTGCACCCATAGCGCAACTGGATAGAGTGTCTGACTACGAATCAGAAGGTTGTAGGTTCGACTCCTACTGGGTGCATTTTTTTATTTTATAAAATAAAAAATATCGGGAAGTAGCTCAGCTTGGTAGAGCACCTGGTTTGGGACCAGGGGGTCGCAGGTTCGAATCCTGTCTTCCCGATTTTTGTTTACATTTAAATACTAAATCTATAATATTAATTGTAGATTATGATTTCGAGAGATATTTACTTAATTACTATAATAAGGTAAAGATATTTCTCGTTTTTTTATGTCTTAATTTTTAATATTGAATGTATTTATTTGCTTTTTAGCTGGATTTGTATAATAATGGTCAAAAATGGTCAGGGATTAGGTGATATAATGGCAGGTAAAAATATTTCAGATATGATTGAACATTATTTGAAAAAGATCCTTGCTGAAGACGAAAAAATCGAAATAAGTCGTTCACAAATTGCAAATTTATTTAATGTAGTTCCATCTCAAATAAATTACGTAATTAATACTAGGTTCACCATTCAAAATGGATACCTAGTTGAAAGTAAACGAGGTGGCGGTGGATATATCCGTATTGAGAAAGTCAATTTACTTGATGATGTTGATGTTTTAGATACATTAATTGAAATGATTGGTAATCAACTATCATTAAGAGATAGTGAAACTATCGTAAAAACCTTGTATAATAGTGGTCTTATTAGCAAGCGAGAGGCTAACATTATTTTGGCAGCTTTGATTCCAGATGAAGTTGATTCAAATAATGACCTAATTGATATTTTTAGGGCTAATATAATGATATCGATATTAAACCATTTAAGATACGAAAAATAGAAAGTGAGGGTTATCATTAATGGATAATTTATTTACACCTAGTGCAAAAAGCGTACTATCAATTGCTCAAGTACAAGCGAAAAATTTTAAACATCAAGCAATTGGCACCGAACATCTACTTTTGGGATTATTAATGGAACAAAATGGTGTAGCTTACAAGTCATTAAATCAGTTTGCTATTACCGTAGAAGATGTAGTCGAAGAAATTGAACAATTTACAGAATATGGTAATTTAACTAACTTAGGATCAAACGATTATTTACCTTACTCACCAAAATCAAAAGAAATCCTTTCAATAGCTGGTGATGTAGCTAAAAAAACCGGTGTTGAAAAAGTTGGTACCGAACACATCTTACTTGCTTTATTAACAGATGACTCAATCCTTTCTTCTCGAATCTTAATGAACTTAGGCGTGGATATTGCCCAACTTAGAAAAGTTGTCTTAAGAAAAATGGGTATTAGTGGTAGCGTGTTAGCTACTACTAAAAACAAAAGTAATAAAACAGATAAAGGAACACCTACTTTAGACTCGTTAGGACGTGATTTAACTGAAATTGCTCGCCAAGGTGGTTTGGACCCAACGATTGGACGTGACAAAGAAGTTAAAAGAGTTATTCAAATTTTAGCTCGCCGTACTAAAAATAATCCAGTATTAGTTGGAGAACCCGGAGTGGGTAAAACCGCGATTGCTGAAGGGTTAGCCCTTAAAATCAATAATGGGGAAGTTCCTGCTGATTTAGTTAACAAGCGTTTAATGTTGCTTGATATGGGTTCACTAGTTGCAGGAACCAAGTATCGTGGTGAATTTGAAGATCGTCTAAAAAAAGTCATTGATGAAATTTATCAAGATGGTAACGTAATCTTATTTGTTGATGAATTGCACACATTAATTGGTGCAGGTGGTGCTGAAGGAGCAATTGATGCATCTAATATTTTAAAACCGGCTTTAGCTCGCGGTGAAGTTCAACTTTTAGGAGCTACTACCTTAGATGAATATCAAAAATATATTGAAGCAGATGCTGCATTTGAACGTCGTTTTGCTAAAGTGCTAGTTGATGAACCAACTAGTGATGAAGCAATTAATATTTTAAAAGGCTTACGTCCTAAATATGAACAACATCATCATGTAAAAATTACAGATGCAGCCATTGAAGAAGCGGTTAACTTATCAAGTCGCTATATTAGTGACCGATATTTACCAGATAAGGCCATCGATTTAATGGATGAAGCAGCAGCTAAGGTCCGAATTGATAAAATAGGCACTTCTCCAATTGCAGAAGAAGAAACTAAATTAAATGAAGCGTTAAAAAACTTAAACGATGCTTTAATGAATCAAGAATATGATAAGGCTGCTGAGTTTAGAAAAAATGCTAATGAAATTCAGCAACAAATTGATTCAGCACGAGAACAAAGCGAAACTACTAATTATTCAATTGAAGAAACTCCTCAAGATATTGCAGATATTGTTTCAGAATGGACGGGAGTACCGGTTAAACAGCTTACTGATACGGAAGCTAAACGATTGGTTAATTTAGAATCTATTCTCCATAATCGAGTAATTGGTCAACGTGATGCGATTTCAGCGATTGCTAGATCAATTCGTCGTGCTAGAAGTGGTCTTAAAGATCCTAATCGTCCAATTGGTTCATTTATGTTCCTTGGACCTACCGGGGTTGGTAAAACTGAATTGGCTAAGGCGGTTGCAGAATCAGTATTTGGCTCAGAAGAAGATATTATTCGAGTTGATATGAGTGAATACATGGAAAAATATTCTGCTAGTCGTTTAGTAGGTTCAGCTCCTGGATATGTTGGATTTGAAGAGGGTGGTCAATTAACTGAAAAAGTTCGCCAACATCCTTATTCAGTAGTCTTGTTTGATGAGGTTGAAAAGGCTCATCCGGATATTTTTAATCTATTACTACAAGTTTTAGATGATGGATATTTAACGGATTCTAAGGGTCGTAAAATTGATTTCAGAAACACAATCATTATTATGACTTCTAATTTAGGAGCAACTGTTTTAAGAGATAAAAAGACAGTTGGATTCGGTGCTGAAGAAGTTGAAAATAATTATCAAGCAATGGATCAAACTATTCGTGAAACCCTTAAAAAGAGTTTCAGACCTGAGTTCTTAAATCGTATCGATGAAACTGTTGTATTCCATCCATTAACTAAGGATGAATTAAGTCAAATTGTTAACTTGATGGTTAAACCAGTAATTAATCGTATTCACGATCAAGGAATTGATGTTAAATTAACTCCAGCGGCTATTAGTGTTATTTCGGATAAAGGATACGATCCAGAAAATGGAGCTCGTCCAATTCGTCGCGCTATCCAAACTGAAGTTGAAGATGCCTTAAGTGAACAATTACTATCTGGACAAATTAAACCAGGGGATACAGTTACTGTTGGAGGACGAAATAATAAAATTAATATTTCAGTCAAAAAACCCACAAAAAAGGTAACACAAAAAACTGAAGTGTAACTGTTGACTATTAAAAAATTATTTGTTAAAGTATAAGTTGTATTTATTGTAAATCGAAATGGTTAATGCGATCTATTGTCCGGATTAACCCTAATAAAAATCCAAAAGCAAGCAACAAAATAGTTTGCTTTTGGCTTTTTTTTGCTTAAAAATAGGGTAAAACGGCAATTGTAATCAAAATGTAATATTTCGACCATGGAATTTTTAGGAGAGGTGAAAAACTTGGCTGGACACTTAGTTAAATATGGAAAACACCGTACAAGACGAAGTTATGCAAGAATTAAAGAAGTTCTTGATTTACCAAATTTAATCGAAGTTCAAACTAATTCATATAATTGGTTTTTAGATGAAGGACTTAAAGAGACTTTCGATGGCATTATGCCGATTGAAGATTTTCAAGGAAAATTATCATTGGAGTATGTTGGTTATCAACTTTTAGAACCAAAATACACTGTTGAAGAAGCAAGAGAACATGAAGCAAATTACTCTGCTCCTCTACACATCACCTTAAAATTAACTAACCATGAAACTGGTGAAATTAAAACCCAAGACGTATTCTTTGGCGATTTCCCACTAATGACTGATCAAGGAACATTTATCATTAATGGTGCTGAACGAGTAATCGTTTCTCAATTAGTACGTTCTCCAGGTGTCTATTATCACAAAGATAAAGATAAGAATGGTCGTACTTCATTTGGTACTACTATGATTCCTAACCGTGGAGCTTGGTTAGAATTTGAAACCGATGCTAAAAATGTTTCATATGTACGTATTGATCGTACAAGAAAAATTCCTTTAACTGAACTTGTTCGTGCTTTAGGATTTGGTAGTGACGAAGAAATCATTGATATCTTAGGTAACAATGATAGTTTGGAACTAACTTTAGAAAAAGATGTTCATAAAGATACTGATGATTCACGTATTGAAGAATCATTAAAAGATATTTATGAACGTTTACGTCCAGGTGAACCTAAGACTGCTGATTCATCAAGAAGTTTATTGACAGCAAGATTCTTTGATCCTAAACGTTATGATATGGCTCCAGTTGGTCGTTACAAAACCAATAAAAAACTTAGCTTAAAGACTCGTTTATTAGGACTAACTTTAGCTGAAACTTTAGCTGATCCTGAAACTGGTGAAGTTATTGCACAAAAGGGCACAGTAATTGATAAAGATGTAATGAAAGAATTGTCACCTTATTTAGATAATAAGGACTTTAAGGCATATACTTTTAATCCATCTGAAGAAGCTGTTGTTACTGAACCTATGACTGTTCAAATTATTAAGGTTTACTCAGAAAAGGATCCAGAGCATGTTATTCCAATGATTGGTAACGATAATATCGATCTAGAATTTAAGCATGTTACTCCTGCCGATATCATTGCTTCAATGAATTATTTCTTTAATTTACAAGAAGGTATCGGATCAGTTGATGATATTGATCACTTGGGTAACCGTCGAATTCGTTCCGTTGGTGAATTACTACAAAACCAATTTAGAATTGGTTTATCACGAATGGAACGTGTAGTTCGCGAAAGAATGTCAATCCAAGACACTTCTACAGTAACTCCACAACAATTAATTAACATTCGTCCGGTAGTTGCATCAATCAAAGAATTCTTTGGTTCATCACAACTTTCTCAATTCATGGACCAAACTAATCCACTTGGCGAATTATCACATAAACGTCGTTTATCTGCTCTTGGACCTGGTGGTTTAACTCGTGATCGTGCTGGATATGAAGTTCGAGACGTTCACTATACTCATTATGGTCGTATGTGTCCAATTGAAACTCCTGAAGGACCAAATATCGGTCTTATTAATAACCTTTCAAGTTATGCACGTATCAATAAATATGGTTTTATTGAAACTCCATATCGCCGTGTTGACTGGAGTACTCATAAAGTTACTAACCGTATTGATTATTTATCTGCTGACGAAGAAGATAACTTTGTAATTGCACAAGCTAACTCACCATTAAATGAAGATGGTTCATTTGAAAATGATATTGTTATGGCTCGTGCAAAATCAAATAACGTTGAAATTAGTATCAATAACGTTGATTATATGGATGTTTCTCCTAAACAAGTAGTTGCAGTTGCTACTGCATGTATTCCTTTCTTGGAAAATGATGATTCAAACCGTGCCTTAATGGGTGCTAACATGCAACGTCAAGCTGTACCATTGGTTAATCCACATTCTCCACTTATTGGTACTGGTATTGAATACACTGCTGCTCATGATTCAGGAGTTGCTTTAATTTGTAAATTTGATGGAACTGTTGAATACGTTGATGCTCGAGAAATTCGTGTTAGACGTGACGATGGTGCTCTAGATACTTACAAATTAATGAAATTCCGTCGTTCAAATGGTGGTAAGAATTATAACCAACGTCCAATCGTTAAAACTGGTGACCGTGTTGAAGCTGATGAAGTTTTAGCTGATGGTCCATCAATGGAAAATGGTGAATTAGCATTAGGTCAAAACCCAATTGTAGCCTTCATGACTTGGCAAGGATACAACTTCGAAGATGCCATTGCTATTAATGAAAGATTAGTTACTGATGATGTTTATACTTCAATTCATATTGAAGAATACGAATCAGAAACTCGTGACACTAAATTAGGACCTGAAGAAATGACTCGTGAAATTCCTAATGTTGGTGAAGATGCGCTTAAGAACCTTGATGAATCTGGTACTATTCGCATTGGTGCAGAAGTAAATGATGGCGATATCTTAGTTGGTAAAGTTACTCCTAAAGGGGTTACTGAATTATCTGCTGAAGAACGTTTGTTACATGCTATTTTTGGTGAAAAATCTCGTGAAGTTCGTGATACTTCATTACGTGTACCACATGGTGGTGGCGGTATCGTTCAAGACGTTAAAGTCTTCACTCGCGAAAATGGTGACGAATTATCACCAGGTGTTAACAAAATGATTCGTGTTTACATTGCTCAAAAACGTAAACTCCAAGTTGGAGATAAAATGGCCGGTCGTCATGGTAATAAAGGTACTGTTTCCGTGGTTCTTCCTGAAGAAGATATGCCATTCTTACCAGATGGTACTCCAATCGACATTATGTTAAGTCCCATGGGTGTTCCTTCTCGTATGAATATCGGACAAGTTCTTGAAATTCATTTGGGAATGGCTGCTCGTAAATTAGGAATTCACATGGCTACTCCTGTTTTTGATGGAGCTAGAGATAGTGATATCTGGGATGCAGTTAAGGAAGCCGGAATGGCTTCAGATGGTAAGACTGTTCTTTATGATGGTCGTACTGGTGAACCATTTGATAAACGAATCGCAGTTGGGGTTATGCACTATATGAAACTTGCCCACATGGTTGATGATAAGATCCATGCCCGTTCAATTGGACCATACTCATTAGTTACCCAACAACCACTTGGTGGTAAAGCTCAATTTGGTGGACAGCGTTTCGGTGAAATGGAAGTTTGGGCTCTTGAAGCTTATGGGGCTGCTTATACCCTTCAAGAAATTCTAACTTACAAATCTGATGACGTTGTTGGTCGTGTTAAGACATATGAAGCAATTGTTAA
Source organism: Lentilactobacillus laojiaonis (assembly GCF_020616595.1). GTDB lineage: Bacteria > Bacillota > Bacilli > Lactobacillales > Lactobacillaceae > Lentilactobacillus > Lentilactobacillus laojiaonis. The sequence continues at coordinate 222,172 of NZ_CP085278.1, forward strand.
GGGTGAATCAATTCCTAAGCCAGGAGTTCCTGAATCATTCCGAGTTCTTGTTAAAGAATTACAAGCATTAGGATTAGACATGAAAGTTCTTGATAATAGCAAACAAGAAATTGAACTTCGTGACTTAGATGAAGAAGATGATGACGTGGTAAACGTTGATGCTCTAAGTAAAATTGCTAAACAACAAGAAGAGTTAGTACAAAAAGTAACTGGTGCTAAACAACCGGAAGCTGATCAAAATACTAAATCAACAAATTTAAATAATAACGATTAATTAGGGAGGTTGAATTAGTGGTCGACGTTAATAAATTCGAAAGTATGCAAATCGGACTAGCATCTCCTGATAAAATTCGTAGTTGGTCATATGGTGAAGTTAAAAAACCAGAAACTATCAACTATCGAACTTTAAAACCGGAAAAAGATGGTTTGTTTGATGAACGAATCTTTGGACCAACTAAAGATTGGGAATGTGCCTGTGGTAAATACAAACGTATCCGTTATAAAGGAATCGTTTGTGATCGATGTGGTGTAGAAGTTACTAAATCAAAAGTTCGTCGTGAAAGAATGGGTCATATTGAATTAGCTGCTCCCGTAACTCACATTTGGTATTTCAAAGGAATTCCAAGTCGTATGGGATTAGTTTTAGATATGAGTCCTCGTGCACTTGAAGAAATTATTTATTTTGCATCATATGTTGTTACCGATTCAGGTAATACACCAATGGAAAATAAACAATTACTTTCTGAACGTGAATATCGTGATAAGAAACGCGAATATGGTCCACGTTTTGAAGCACAAGTTGGTGCTGAAGCAATTAAAACATTGTTAAACAATGTTGATGTTGAAAAAGAAGTTGCTGAATTAAAAGAAGAATTAAAAAATGCTACTGGTCAAAAACGTACTCGTGCAGTACGTCGTTTAGATATTTTAGAAGCATTTGTTAATTCAGATAATGAATTATCATGGATGGTAATGGATACCATTCCAGTTATTCCACCTGATTTACGTCCGATGGTTCAACTTGAAGGTGGCCGTTTTGCTACCTCAGATTTAAATGATCTTTATCGTCGTGTAATTAACCGTAATAACCGACTTAAGAGATTACTAGACTTAAATGCTCCTGGAATTATCGTTCAAAATGAAAAACGTATGCTTCAAGAAGCTGTGGATGCATTGATTGATAATGGACGTCGTGGCCGTCCAGTTGCTGGACCAGGTAACCGTCCATTGAAATCTCTTTCTCACATGCTTAAAGGTAAGCAAGGACGTTTCCGTCAAAACTTATTAGGTAAACGTGTTGATTATTCTGGACGTTCAGTTATTGATGTTGGTCCTAACTTAAAAATGAACCAAATGGGACTTCCTGTGCCTATGGCTATGGAATTATTCAAACCATTTATCATGAAAGAATTAGTTAGTCGAGGATTAGCTTCTAACATTAAGAATGCTAAACGTAAGATTGAACGTCAAGATGACGACGTATTCGGTGTCTTAGAAGATGTAATTAAAGAACACCCAGTCTTATTAAACCGTGCCCCTACACTTCACCGTCTTGGTATTCAAGCCTTTGAACCAACATTGGTTAGTGGTAAAGCTATGCGATTACATCCATTGGTTTGTGAAGCTTATAATGCGGATTTCGATGGAGACCAAATGGCTATTCACGTTCCACTATCTGATGAAGCTCAAGCTGAATCAAGATTATTGATGCTCGCTGCTGGTCACATTTTGGCACCAAAAGATGGAAAACCAGTTGTGGCACCTTCTCAAGATATGGTTATTGGTAATTACTATGTAACTACTGAAGAATCTGGTCGTGAAGGTGAAGGTATGATCTTCAACTCACCTAGTGAGGTTGAATTAGCATATCGTAATGGTTTAGTTCACTGGCATACTCGTATTGGTATTAAGACAGCCTTTTATGAACAAAAACCATTTACTGATGAACAAAGAGATAAAATTATGGTTACTTCAGCTGGTAAGGTTATGTTTAACATGATCCTTCCTGATGGCTTCCCATATTTAAATGAACCTACTGTAACTAACTTAAATGGTTATGTTCCGGATAGCTATTTCTTAGATGCTGGTGAAGATATTCATGAACACCTTAAAAATACTAAAATTGTTCCTCCATTTAAGAAAGGTTTCTTAAGTGATATTATTGCTGAAGTTTACAAGCAATATAAAGTTACTGAGACTTCATTATTACTTGATCGCATGAAAGATCTTGGATACAATGACTCAACTAAATCTGGACTTACTGTTGGTATCGCTGATATTATTGAACTTCCAGAAAAACAAGCAATCATTGATGATGCTCACAAGAAAGTAAGCATGGTAACTAAACAATTCCGTCGAGGATTAATTACTGATCAAGAACGTTATGAAAGAGTTATTGGTATCTGGAATGACGCTAAAGATGAAATTCAAGGCAAATTAATGGAAAGTTTCGATTCATATAACTCAGTCTTTATGATGAGTGATTCAGGAGCTCGTGGTAACGTATCAAACTTTACTCAGCTTGCTGGTATGCGTGGATTGATGGCCGCTCCTAATGGTGAAATCATGGAATTGCCAATCACTTCAAACTTCCGTGAAGGACTTTCTGTTTTGGAAATGTTTATTTCTACCCACGGTGCTCGTAAAGGTATGACTGATACGGCCCTTAAGACTGCCAACTCAGGATATCTTACTCGTCGATTGGTTGATGTGGCTCAAGATGTTATTGTTCGTGAAAAAGACTGTGGAACTGATCGTGGTTTAACAGTTCATTCAATTGCTGAAGGTAACGAAATGATCGAACCATTATTTGATCGTATTGTTGGTCGTTATGCAATGAAATCAGTTATTAATCCTAATAATGGTGAAGTTGTAGTTGCCGCAAATCAAATGATTGATGAAGAGATGGCACAACAAATTGATGATTTAGGAATTGAAAAAGTAACTATTCGTTCAGCATTCACTTGTAATACTGTCCATGGGGTTTGTGAAAAATGTTATGGTCGTAATATGGCTACTGGTGACGAAGTTGAAGTTGGTGAAGCAGTTGGTACAGTTGCTGCTCAATCAATTGGTGAACCAGGTACTCAATTAACCATGCGTAACTTCCATACCGGTGGTGTTGCTGGTAACGCCGATATTACTCAAGGACTTCCTCGTGTTCAAGAAATTTTTGAAGCACGTAATCCAAAAGGTAAGGCAGAAATTACTGAAGTTACTGGTACGGTTGAATCAATTGAAGAAAATCCTGCTGAAGGAACTAAATCAATCACTATTAAAGGTGATGCAGATACAAGAAACTATACTGTTAATATTAATGCTAGAATGCGCGTTACTGAAGGTGACTTCATTCGCCGTGGTTCTGCATTAAATGATGGTTCTGTTGATCCTAAAGAGTTATTGAAAGTTCGTGATGTTTTATCAACAGAAAATTACCTATTGCATGAAGTACAAAAAGTTTACCGTATGCAAGGGGTAGAAGTTTCTGATAAACATATCGAAATTATGATTCGTCAAATGCTTCGTAAAGTTCGTATTATGGATCCAGGTGATACTGAACTTCTACCAGGTACTTTGATGGATATCAATGACTTCAAACTAAGTAATGCAGATATGGTTGTTTCAGGCGGAATTCCTGCAACTGCACGACCAGTTATCTTAGGAATTACTAAAGCCGCTCTTGAAACTAACAGTTTCTTATCAGCTGCTTCATTCCAAGAAACTACTCGTGTACTTACTGATGCTGCAATTCGTGGTAAGAATGATCCACTTGTCGGATTAAAAGAAAATGTTATCATCGGTAAGCTTATCCCTGCTGGTACAGGAATGGCTGATTATCGTGGTATCAAACCAGAAGAAATTGGTAAATCTTTAACTGAAGGCGTATATTCAATTAGTGAACTTGAAGCGCGCATGAAAGCTGAAGAAGAAAATTCTAAATAATAAAAAAGACGAATGCTAAAGGCATTCGTCTTTTTTATTTGGTAATTAAATTAATGCAGATCCATCCTAAAGTTATAAACGGAATAAATGGTAATTTAAATTTATGATTGGGATTTAAAAATATAAATAGTAACGCTAATCCACATGCTACTAAAATAATCTTGGTGACGGTATAAAATGAATACATGATTGATAGAATACCAATTAAATCAATATCACCATTGCCAAATTGATGGAACACTAAATTAATCAATTGAATTAAAAAGTAGATAAAGACTATAATAACTAACATTTTCCAAGAATAAATTGTTTGGTAGACTGCGATTAATGTTAGGGGAGCTAATACCCAGCTAGGAAAAGTATACGAGAGCAAATCCCAAATGCTGATATAAAATAGTAACCCCAGCATTAAATAATCTAGCCAGGATTGTTTAGTATACAAAATACAGGTTAATCCTAAGGTGATTTCTGAGATGAAAATTGCTGAGGAAATTGTGGCTTTGCAGTAGCGACAATGACCCTGTAAAAATAAATAACTAAAAATAGGAATTAATTCATACCAAGCTAATTTTGTCTGACAGGTATCACAATGTGATGCGGGAAAAATAATTGATTCATTTCTTAATTTACGCATGACCACTAAATTTAAGAATGAAGCGACAATCGTTCCCAATATAAATTTAAAAAATAATATCATTGTACTTTAAACCTCCTAAAAGGTTAGATACGATAAATAAATTTAATTCACTAGACGTATTGACTCAATTTTAATGGTATGTTAAATTATACAAGGTACTTTTTATCACAGATTCCTGACAACAGACATACTGACTGTTATTAACAAAAATGTTACGGCGGGTTTGTCTATTCTTTTTTACATAAAAAAGAACCGCCTGGATGTGTGGACTTACATTTATGATATTCAGAAAGGAGAAATTTTTAGATGCCTACAATTAATCAATTGGTCCGTAAAGGACGTAAATCTAGAAGTTCAAAATCAAATGCACCTGCTTTAAACTTTGGTTACAATAGTTTTAAGAAAAAACAAACTAATACACCAGCTCCACAAAAACGAGGCGTAGCTACCCGTGTTGGTACTATGACTCCTAAGAAACCTAACTCTGCTTTACGTAAATATGCCCGTGTTCGTTTATCTAACTTAATCGAAGTTACTGCATATATTCCCGGTATTGGACACAACCTACAAGAACATAGTGTTGTTTTAATCCGTGGTGGTCGTGTAAAAGATTTACCTGGGGTTCGTTATCACGTTATCCGTGGTGCGCTTGATACTGCCGGTGTTACTGACCGTCGTCAAAGTCGTTCTAAATACGGTACTAAGAAACCTAAAGACTAATTTCTAATCACGTAAAATTACGCTTAGATCCATGAGGAGGAAAACAAATGCCTAGAAAAGGGAATGTTCAAAAAAGGGAAGTACTTCCTGATCCAATTTACAATTCAAAATTGGTTACTCGTTTAATCAACCGTTTAATGTTAGACGGTAAAAGAGGAACTGCATCACAAATTTTATATGATGCATTTGATTTAATTAAAGAAGAAACTGGTAATGAACCAGTTGAAGTATTTGAAGAAGCAATGAAGAACGTTATGCCAGTTCTTGAAGTTAAAGCTCGCCGTGTTGGTGGTTCTAACTACCAAGTTCCGATCGAAGTTCGTCCAGAACGTCGTTCAACTTTAGCATTACGTTGGATCGTTAACTACTCACGTTCACGTGGTGAACACACTATGAGCGAACGTCTTGCTCGTGAATTAATGGATGCTGCTAACAACACTGGTGCATCAGTTAAGAAACGTGAAGATACTCATAAAATGGCTGAAGCTAACCGTGCTTTTGCTCACTATCGCTGGTAAGAGTAAACTAAATCTTAATTTAGTTAAATTAAAATTGGTGGCTAATATTGGCCACCTTTTTGCAAGAGATTTTATTTCGAGAGGAGTACTACTAAATGGCTAACAAACGAGAATTTCCACTAGAAAAAACTCGTAATATCGGTATCATGGCCCACATCGATGCTGGTAAGACAACTACAACCGAACGTATTTTGTACTACACTGGTAAAATTCACAAAATTGGTGAAACTCATGATGGAGCTTCACAAATGGACTGGATGGATCAAGAACAAGAACGTGGTATTACTATTACATCCGCTGCAACTACTGCACAATGGAAAGGTTACCGTGTTAACATCATTGACACCCCAGGTCACGTTGACTTCACTATGGAAGTTGAACGTTCACTTCGTGTTTTAGATGGTGCTGTAGCCGTTCTTGATGCCCAAGCTGGTGTTGAACCTCAAACTGAAACTGTTTGGCGTCAAGCATCAGAATACAATGTTCCTCGTATTGTTTTTGCTAACAAGATGGACAAAATGGGTGCCAACTTTGACTTTTCAGTTGACTCAATTGGTGAACGTTTAAATGCTAATGCTTTAGCAATTCAAATGCCTATCGGTGCCGAAGATGAATTTGAAGGTGTTATTGATTTAGTTGAAATGAAAGCCGATCTTTATGATGAAGATGACTTAGGAACTAAATGGGATACTGTTGAAATTCCTGATGAATACAAAGAAGAAGCTGAAAAACGTCGTACAATTATGATTGAAAAATTAGCTGACATCGATGAAGACATCATGGAAAAATACCTTGAAGGTGAAGAATTATCAATTGAAGAAATTAAGGCTGCCATCCGTAAAGGTACCCTTAACCTTGAATTGTTCCCAGTATTAGCTGGTTCAGCCTTTAAGAATAAAGGTGTTCAAATGATGCTTGATGCAGTTGTTGATTACTTACCATCACCACTTGATGTTAAGCCATACAACGCTACTGATCCTGAAAATGGTGAAGAAGTTCAATTAAAAGCTAACGATGATGCACCATTTGCTGCCTTAGCATTTAAGATTGCAACTGATCCATTCGTTGGTCGTTTAACTTTCATCCGTGTATACCAAGGAACTTTGGAATCAGGTTCATACGTGCTTAATGCAACTAAAGGCAAACGTGAACGTGTTGGTCGTTTAGTTCAAATGCACTCTAACCAACGTAAAGAAATTTCTGAAGTGTTCTCTGGTGATATTGCTGCTGCTATTGGTTTGAAGAATACCACTACTGGTGATTCTTTAACTGATCCAGATCACCCATTACACCTTGAATCAATGGAAATTCCTGATCCTGTTATCCAAGTGGCTGTTGAACCAAAATCAAAAGCTGACCGTGATAAGATGGAAGATGCAATTCAAAAACTTGCAGAAGAAGATCCATCATTTAGAGCAGAAACTAACCCTGAAACTGGTGAAACTTTAATTGCCGGAATGGGTGAGTTACAACTTGATATCCAAATTGATCGTATGAAACGTGAATTTAACGTTGAAGCTAACATCGGTGCACCTCAAGTTGCTTACCGTGAAGCATTTACTAAACAAACTTCTGCTCAAGGTAAGTTTGTTCGTCAATCTGGTGGTAAAGGTCAATATGGTGATGTTTGGATTGAATTTACTCCAAACGAAGAAGGTAAAGGATTCGAATTTGAAAATGCCATCGTTGGTGGTGTTGTTCCTCGTGAATACATTCCTTCAGTTGAACAAGGATTAAAAGAAGCCTTGAACAATGGTGTTCTTGCCGGATTCCCATTAATTGACTTAAAAGCTAAGTTATATGATGGTAGTTACCATGAAGTCGATTCTAATGAATCAGCCTTTAAAGTTGCTGCATCAATGGCTTTACGTAATGCTGCTAAGAAAGCTGCTCCAGTTATCTTAGAACCAATTATGAAAGTTGATATCACTGTTCCAGAAGAATACATGGGAGATATCATGGGACAAGTAACTGCTCGTCGTGGTCGTCTAGAAGGTATGGAAGACCGTGGTGGCGCTAAAGTTATTCATTCATTTGTTCCATTATCAGAAATGTTTGGTTACGCTACAACACTTCGTTCAGCATCTCAAGGTCGTGGTACATTTACTATGACAATGGATCACTACGAAGCTGTTCCTAAGAGTATCCAAGAAGAAATTATTAAGAAAAATGGTGGCAACGCCGAAGCTTAATATATAAAAAGCGAAAAAAGAGCGATATTAATCGCTCTTTTTTTATTTTTAATATTAAATTTAAAATAGTATTGATTTAACCGAATAAATTTAGTAAACTATTTAAGTACTTGTTTTTGCGGGATTAGTTTACCCAAAAACATAAGGAATTTAGCGTTGATGTGAAAGGTTGCGACACACCCGGATGCTTTGCCATGGGTGAATCGGTAATTTCCACGGAGTTAGTCCTATTTTTAAAATAGACGAAGGAGGTAACACAAATGGCAAAACAAAAAATTCGTATTCGCTTAAAGGCATACGAACACCGTATTTTAGATCAATCAGCAGATAAGATCGTTGCAACTGCGCAAAGAACTGGTGCTACTATTTCTGGCCCAATTCCATTGCCAACTGAACGTACTATCTATACTGTTTTAGCTTCACCACATAAATACAAAGATGCTCGTGAACAATTTGAAATTTTAACTCACAAGCGTTTAATTGATATCTTAAACCCTACTCCAAAAACAGTTGACTCATTAATGAAGTTAGACTTACCAAGTGGCGTAGATATCGAAATCAAGCTTTAATAAATACATTATATCGGAGGTGTTTTCATGACTAAAAAAGGAATCTTAGGAAAAAAAGTCGGAATGACTCAAGTTTTTACTGATAATGGTGAATTAGTACCAGTTACTGTTATTGAAGTAACTCCTAACGTGGTTATGCAAGTTAAAACTGTTGAAAATGACGGTTACGAAGCTATCCAATTAGGTCTTGCTGACAAACGTGCAGTTCTAGGTAACAAACCAGAAGAAGGACATGCTAAAAAAGCAAATACTACTCCTAAGCGCTTCATTAAAGAAATCAAAGATGTTGAGCTAGGAGATTACAAAGCTGCTGATGAAATCAAAATCGACATCTTTGAACCAGGTGACATCGTTGATGTAACTGGAACTACTAAAGGTCATGGATACCAAGGTAACATCCATAAAGATGGTCAACGTCGTGGACCTGAAACTCACGGTTCTCGTTATCACCGTCGTCCTGGTTCACTTGGTGCGGTTATTAACCGTGTTGTTCCAGGTATGAAATTACCAGGTCGTATGGGTAACAAGACTGTTACTATTCAAAATCTTGAAGTTATTAGTACTGATGTTGAAAAGAACGTAATCTTAGTTAAAGGTAATGTTCCAGGTGCTAATAAATCATTCGTTACAATTAAAACTGCTGCTCGCGGTTCAAAAAAATAGAAAGGAGGAAACCATAAATGACTGATGTAGCATTATTCAAACAAGACGGTAGCCAAAATGGAACTGTTTCTCTTAACGATTCTATTTTTGCAATCGAACCAAACGAACACGTAGTATTTGATACTATTCTTATGCAACGTGCATCAATGCGCCAAGGTACTCACGCGGTTAAAAACCGTTCTGCTGTTCGCGGTGGAGGTAAGAAACCATGGCGTCAAAAAGGTACTGGTAGAGCTCGTCAAGGTTCAATCAGATCACCTCAATGGGTTGGTGGTGGAGTTGTCTTCGGACCAACACCAAGATCATATGCTTACCATTTACCACGTAAGGTAACTCGTTTAGCTATGAAATCTGTATTATCTGCAAAAGTTAATGACGACAAGTTAGTTGTTATGGATTCCTTACAATTTGATGCTCCTAAGACTAAGGAATTCAAGGAAATGTTAGAAAAATTAAACGTTACTACAAAGACATTAGTAGTTTTAGAAGATAATAACGAAAACACTGTTCTTTCTGCACGTAACTTAGCTAATGTTAAAGTTATTGCTGCTAAAGAAGTTAACGTTTTAGATGTTGCTAACAGTGATAAAGTTGTTACAACCAAAGCTGCTCTTTCTCAAGTAGAGGAGGTGCTCGCATAATGGAATCACGTGATATCATTTTACGTCCAGTTATTACTGAACAATCTACAGCAATGATGGATGACAAACGTTACACTTTTGATGTTGATTTACGAGCAACTAAAACTCAAGTTAAAAAAGCAATTGAAGACATCTTTGATGTTAAAGTTGTAAAAGTTAACATTATGAATGTTCGTGGTAAATTAAAACGCCAAGGTCGTTACAGTGGTTACACTAAGAAACGTCGTAAGGCTATCGTTACTTTATCAAGCGACTCAAAAGAAATTAAATTATTCAACGAAGAATAATTAACATAAATATCTCTAATAGAGGAGGAAAACATCGTGGCTATTAAAACATACAAGCCAACCAGCAATGGTCGTCGTAATATGACTAGTTTAGATTACAGTGACATCACTAAATCTAAACCAGAAAAATCATTACTAGAATCAAACAGTAGAACTGCTGGTCGTAATAATTCTGGTCGTATGACTGTTAGACACCGTGGTGGTGGTAACAAACGTCAATACCGTATTATTGATTTCAAACGTACAAAAGACAATGTACCTGCAACTGTTAAAGCAATTGAATACGATCCAAACCGTACTTCAAACATCGCTTTAATTGTTTATGCTGATGGTGTAAAATCATACATTATCGCCCCTAAAGGATTAAAAGTGGGTGACAAAGTTGAATCTGGTCCAGAAGCAGATATTAAAGTAGGTAATGCATTGCCATTAATGAATATTCCTGTTGGTTCAATTATTCATAATATTGAATTAAAACCTGGTAAAGGTGGACAATTAGTTCGTTCAGCTGGTGCATCTGCACAATTATTAGGTCATGACGGTAAATACTCATTAGTTCGTTTAACATCTGGTGAAGTTCGCATGATCCTTTCAGTTAACCGTGCAACAATCGGTACTGTTGGTAATGAAGAACATGAACTTGTTAACGTTGGTAAAGCTGGTCGTAATCGTTACCGTGGTCAACGTCCTCATGTTCGTGGATCAGTAATGAACCCTAACGATCACCCTCACGGTGGTGGTGAAGGTAAAGCTCCAGTTGGTCGTCCATCACCATTATCACCATGGGGTAAGAAGACCGTTGGTAAGAAAACTCGTAATAAGAGAGCTAAATCAGATAAATTTATTGTACGTCGTCGTAAAGGTTCAAAAATGTAATTAAATTTATCCATATAAAATACTGATTTTATAGAGGAGGTTAGTAATAATGGGTCGCAGTCTAAAAAAAGGTCCATTTGCCGATGAGTACTTACTCAAAAAGGTAGATGCACAAAAAGACCAAGAAAAGAAGTCTGTAATTAAAACTTGGTCACGTCGTTCAACAATTTTCCCTAGTTTCATTGGATACACATTCGCTGTTTATGATGGACGCAAACATGTCCCCGTTTATGTTCAAGAAGACATGGTAGGTCATAAATTAGGTGAATTTGTTCCAACTCGTACTTTCCATGGTCACGGTAGTGACGATAAGAAAACTAGATAAAGCAAGGAGGATATCTAATGGCTGAACAAGTTACATCAGCAAAAGCAACTGCGAAGACTGTTCGTATTGCCGCTCGTAAGGTCCGTCTTGTAGTCGATCTTGTTAGAGGTAAGAGTATTGCTGAAGCTTTAGCAATCTTGGAATTCACCCCTCGTGGTGCATCACCAGTTGTTTCTAAAGTACTCAAATCTGCTGTTGCGAATGCAGAAAATAACTATGACTTAGATAGTCAAAACTTATACGTAAGTGAAGCATATGTTAACGAAGGACCAACTTTAAAACGTTTCCGTCCACGTGCAAAAGGCTCAGCTTCACCAATTAACAAACGTACAAGCCACATTACAATTGTAGTATCTGAAAAAAAGGAGGGCTAATTCGTGGGTAACAAGATAAATCCTAATGGTTTACGTGTTGGTATTATTCGCGACTGGGAATCTAAGTGGTATGCTGAAAAAGATTATGCTGCTTACCTTCGTGAAGATCTACAAATTCGTAAGTATATTGAAAAACGTCTTGCAAGTGCTTCAGTTTCAACTATCGAAATTGAACGTGCTGCAAACCGTGTAAACATCTCAATTCACACTGCCAAACCAGGTATGGTTATTGGTAAAGGTGGTTCTGAAGTTGAAAATCTTCGTAAAGAATTAAACAAATTGACTGGTAAACGTGTTCACATCAACATCGTTGAAATCAAGAAACCTGATTTAGACGCAAAATTAGTTGGTGAAAACATTGCTAGACAACTTGAAGGACGTGTTGCTTTCCGTCGTGCAATGAGACAAGCAATGCAACGTACTATGCGTTCAGGCGCAAAAGGTATCAAAACACAAGTTTCTGGTCGTTTAAACGGTGCCGATATGTCTCGTATTGAAGCATATTCAGATGGTACTGTTCCATTGCACACACTACGCGCAGATATTGATTACGCATGGGTAGAAGCAAATACTACTTATGGAGTTATCGGTGTTAAAACTTGGATCTACCGTGGTGAAATTCTTCCAGAAAAACCAAACAGCAAAAAAGCTGAAAAAGGAGGGGATTAAACATGTTAGTACCAAAACGTGTTAAGTTCCGTCGTGAGCACCGTGGTAAGTTACGTGGTGCCGCTAAAGGTGGCAAAACAGTTACATTTGGTGAATATGGTTTACAAGCATTAGATTCACATTGGATCACTAACCGCCAAATCGAAGCTGCTCGTATTGCGATGACCCGTCATATGAAACGTGGAGGAAAAGTTTGGATTAAAATTTTCCCTCACAAATCATATACTGAAAAAGGTGTCGGAGTTCGAATGGGTAATGGTAAAGGTACACCTGCAGGATGGGTAGCTCCAGTTAAACGCGAAAAAGTGTTATTTGAAGTTGCCGGCGTTCCTGAAGATGTCGCTCGCGAAGCATTACGCTTAGCAGCAATGAAACTTCCCGTTCGTACAAAGATTTTAAAACGTGAGGAAGTAGGTGGCGAATCAAATGAAGGCTAAAGAAATTAATGAATTAACCACTGATCAAATGATTGAAAAAGAAGATTCTTACAAAAAAGAATTATTCAATCTTCGTTTCCAATTAGCCACAGGACAATTGGAAAATACTGCAAGATTAAAACAAGTGCGTAAAAATATTGCTCGTATTAAAACTGCACTTCGTCAAAAAGAATTAAGCAAATAGAATACGATAAGGAGGAATAACTTAATGGCTGAAGAACGTAACCAGCGTAAAGTTTACCAAGGAACTGTAGTTTCTGATAAGAATGACAAAACAATTACTGTTTTAGTTTCAACTTACAAGAATCACCCAACTTATGGTAAACGTGTTAAATACTCAAAGAAGTATACTGCACACGATCAAAATAACGAAGCCAAAGTTGGCGATATCGTACAAATCATGGAAACTCGTCCTTTGTCAAAAACAAAGCGTTTCAGATTAGTTGATATTGTTGAAAAAGCGGTTATTATTTAAGGATTATCATTTTTTATCGTATTCTGATTTAAAAAATGAAGGGAGGATATACCTGTGATTCAACAAGAAAGTCGTTTAAAAGTTGCCGATAACTCAGGCGCAAAAGAAATCTTAACTATTAAAGTTTTAGGTGGTTCAACTAGAAGATATGCCGGTATCGGTGATATTATCGTTGCTACTGTAAAACAAGCAACACCAGGTGGCGTTGTCAAAAAAGGTGACGTTGTTAAGGCAGTTGTCGTTCGTACTAAGGCTGTTACTCGTCGTAATGATGGTTCATATATTCGTTTTGATGAAAATGCTGCAGTTTTAATTAAAGATGACAAGAGTCCTCAAGGTACTCGTATTTTTGGCCCGGTTGCTCGTGAATTGCGTGATAACAATTTCATGAAGATCGTTTCATTAGCTCCAGAAGTACTTTAATCACAACCAGGATATAAGGAGGTGCCCTAATAATGTTCGTTAAAACTGGTGACAAAGTTCGTGTTATTGCTGGTAAAGACAAAGGTAAAGAAGGAACTATCAAAAAGACAATTTCTTCTAAAAACCGTGTCGTTGTAGAAGGCATTAACATGATTAAAAAACACGTTAAAGCTTCACAAGTTAACCCACAAGGTGGAATTGTTGATACTGAAGCTCCAATCGATGTGTCAAATGTTATGCTAATTGACCCATCAAACAATGAACCTACTCGTGTAGGATTTAAAGTTGAAGATGGTAAAAAAATCCGTTTTTCTAAAAAAACACAAAAAGCAATCGATTAATTAATATATAGTGAAAGGAGGATCCCTTTTATATGTCAAGTCGTTTAAAAGAAAAATTTAATACTGAAATTACACCAAACATGATGAAACAATTCGATTACAAATCAATCATGCAAGCACCAAAGATTGACAAAATTGTCTTAAACATGGGTGTTGGTGATGCCGTATCTAATGCTAAAAACCTTGATGAAGCAGTTGCTGAATTAGCACTTATCTCAGGTCAAAAACCATTAGTTACTAAAGCAAAAAAATCAATCGCTGGATTCCGTTTACGTGAAGGAATGTCAATTGGTGCTAAAGTTACTCTACGTGGAGACAGAATGTATGATTTCTTAGATAAGTTAATCAACGTTTCATTACCACGTGTTCGTGATTTCCACGGTGTTAGCTCAAAATCCTTTGATGGTCGCGGAAACTACACTTTAGGTGTTAGAGAACAATTAATTTTCCCAGAAATTGATTATGATAATGTTAACCGTGTCCGCGGTTTAGATATTGTAATCGTCACTACTGCAAATACCGATGAAGAAGGCCGTGCCTTACTTACTGATTTCGGTATGCCATTTGCTAAATAATGAGGAGGATTCACATTGGCTAAAAAATCTTTAATTGTAAAAAGTGAACGTCCCGCAAAATTCTCAACACAAAGTTACACTCGTTGTGAACGTTGTGGCCGACCTCGTTCTGTATACAAAAAATTCCACCTATGCCGTATCTGTCTTCGTCAACTTGCCCACAAAGGTCAAATCCCTGGCATGAAAAAAGCTAGTTGGTAATCAATTAAAAAGGAGGTTGTGCACAAATGTCTATGACTGACCCAATTGCAGACTTTTTAACTCGTATTCGTAATGCCAACATGGTATACCACGAAACTGTTGAAGTTCCTGCATCAAAAATCAAACGTGATATCGCTGAAATCCTTAAACGTGAAGGTTTCGTACGCGATGTTGAATACATTGAAGATGATAAACAAGGTGTTATCCGCGTATTTCTAAAATATGCTAACGATAACCAACGTGTAATTACTGGTATTAAGAGAATTTCTAAACCAGGATTACGTTCATATGTTAAGTCAGACGCTATTCCTAAGGTTCTTAACGGACTTGGAATTGCAATCATTTCTACTTCAAATGGAGTTATGACTGATAAAGAAGCTCGCGCCCAAAAAATCGGCGGCGAAGTTTTAGCTTACGTATGGTAAAAAATAAATCATAATATCGGAGGTGTAACTAATGAGTCGTATTGGTTATAAAACTGTTGTTTTACCTGCAGGTGTGGAAGTAAAACAAGATGGAAATGTTATAACTGTTAAAGGTTCTAAAGGAACTTTAAGCCGTGAATTTTCAGATTTAATCAAAATGAACATTGATGGTAATAATGTTAACTTTGAACCAGTTGGCGATTATAATAACAAAGTTCGTGCATTACATGGTACATCACGTGCCAACTTTAACAACATGGTTGAAGGTGTAACTAATGGTTTTGGTAAAACTCTTAAGTTAGTCGGTGTTGGTTACCGTGCTCAACTTAAAGGTAGTACTTTAACTTTAAATGTTGGTTATTCAAACCCTGTTGAAATGGCTGTTCCTGAAGATTTGACTGTTGAAGTTCCTGATAATACTACTATTAAGATTTCTGGAATCAACAAGCAATTCGTTGGAGACTTTGCTGCTTCTGTTCGTGCCGTTCGTTCACCAGAACCTTACAAAGGTAAAGGTATTCGTTACGAAAACGAACACATTATTCGTAAAGAAGGTAAGACTGGTAAGTAATAATTTATTATTACTTTCAGCTTAATAAAATTTTGAGGTGACTATTGTGATTTCTAAACCAGATAAAAACAAAAATCGAAAACGTCGTCACAGTCGTGTTCGTAGTAAAATTTCTGGTACTGCCGAGCGCCCACGCTTGAACGTATTCCGTTCTAATAAAAACATCTATGCTCAAGTAATTGATGACGTAGAGGGTGTAACGCTTGTTAGTGCCTCAACACTTGATCTTGAAAACGGTGGTAACAAAACCGAACAAGCTACTAGTGTTGGAAAAATGATCGCAGAACGTGCAGCTGCTAAGAATATCAAAAATGTTGTTTTTGATCGTGGTGGATACATCTATCATGGACGCGTAAAAGCTCTTGCTGATGCAGCTCGCGAAAACGGACTAGAATTTTAATAAAGGAGGAATAACCGCACATGAAGAAATTTATTGATCCAGATAAATTAGAGCTTGAAGATAACGTAGTTGCTATCAACCGTATCACTAAAGTTGTTAAAGGTGGACGTCGTCTACGTTTTGCCGCTTTAGTTGTTGTCGGTGACAAGAACGGTCATGTTGGTTTTGGTACTGGTAAAGCTCAAGAAGTTCCAGAAGCAATCCGTAAAGCTATTGAAGCAGCTCGTAAAAACTTGATTGAGGTTCCGATTGTTGGTACAACAATTCCTCATAAAGTTATTGGAACTTTCGGTGGTGGTAAGATTATGCTTAAACCAGCTGAAGAAGGTTCTGGGGTCGCAGCCGGTGGCGCTGTTCGTTCCGTTATGGAACTTGCTGGTATCGGTGATGTTACAAGTAAGAGATTAGGTTCTAACACTCCAGTAAATGTTATTCGTGCTACTTTTGAAGGCCTTAAGGCTATGAAGAGTGCAGAAGAAGTTTCAGCTTTACGTGGTGTTTCAACCCAACATTTAGCTGAATAAGGAGGGTGTATCAGATGGCTCAATTAAAAGTTACTTTAATCCGTAGTGCAGCTCATCGCCTCCCAAAGCAACGTAAAATTGTGAAGGCTCTTGGCTTAGGTCGAATTAATAGTACTGTTGTTAAACCTGACAACGAATCTATTCGTGGCGCACTATTTCAAATTGCACATTTAATCAAAGTAGAACAAGTTAACGATTAAAAATCTTTAAGGAGGTGCCGATTTCATGGAAATGAATGAATTAAAACCTGTTGAAGGTTCACGTCCATCACGTACTCGTAAGGGTCGCGGACGCTCTGCTGGTAAAGGTAAGACTGCCGGACGTGGACAAAAAGGTCAAAAAGCTCGTAGTAAGACCCGTTTAGGATTTGAAGGTGGCCAAATGCCATTATATCGTCGAATTCCAAAACGTGGATTTAACAATATTAACCGTAAAGAATATGCGGTTGTTAATGTTGAAAAACTAAATATTTTTGATGATGGTACTGAAGTTACTCCAGAAGTACTTGTAGAAAAAGGCATTGTTAAGAATACTAAGAGTGGTATTAAAATTCTTGGTGACGGTGAATTAACTAAGAAATTAACTGTTAAAGCAAACAAGTTTTCTAACAGTGCAAAAACTGTGATCGAAAACGCTGGCGGTAAAATCGAGGTGATTTAATGCTTTCAATTATGAAGGGTGCGTTTAAAGTAAAGGAAATTAGAAAAAAAATTCTCTTTACTTTAGGAGTTTTGGTTATCTTTAGATTAGGTGCTTATATTACCGTACCAGGTATTAACGCAAAAGCATTAGAATCAGTTGCATCATCTGGATTAGTTGGAATCTTAAACACATTTAGTGGTGGTGGATTAACTAATTATTCAATTTTTGCAATGGGAGTTTCACCTTACATTACCGCACAAATCATCGTTCAACTTCTTCAAATGGATATCGTTCCACGTTTTGTGGAATGGGGAAAACAAGGTGAAGTTGGACGTCGAAAGTTAAATCAAGTTACTCGTTACTTAACAGTTGTCCTAGCGTTCTTACAATCAATTGGAATAACTGCTGGGTTCAATACGTTAAGTAGTCTAAATCTTGTTTCTAATCCAACTGTTTCAACATTTATTACCATTGGAGTTATTCTAACTGGTGGATCAATGTTAACAACTTGGATGGGGGACATGATTACCGAAAGAGGAATTGGTAATGGTATTTCAATGATTATTTTTGCCGGAATTATTGCTCGTATTCCTGATGGAGTCACGCAATTATATCGTCAATTATTCGTTGGAGTATCTTCAAACGAACTTTGGAAACCAATCCTATTCGTAGTCGCTATTATCATTGCTGTGTTGGCAATTGTAACTTTTGTTACTTGGTTCCAACAAGCTGAACGTCGTGTACCTATTCAATACACAAGAAGAATTGCTGGATCACCAGATAGCAGTTACCTTCCATTGAAGGTAAATGTTGCCGGTGTTATTCCCGTAATCTTCGCTAGTTCGTTTATTGCAACCCCACAGACAATTTTAATGGCATTTGCAAATTCTCATTCTGAAGATACTTGGTATAAAGTATTATCGAATGTGTTTAATATGCAAACACCGACTGGAGCTGTTTTATATACAGTTTTAATCATCTTATTCACATACTTCTATGCTTTTGTTCAAGTTAATCCAGAAAAACTGGCTGAAAACTTGCAAAAACAAGGTAGTTACATTCCTGGTATTTGGCCAGGACATGCAACTCAAACATACGTTTCAAAACTGCTTATGAGATTAAGTACAGTTGGTTCAATCTTCCTTGGTTTTGTGGCATTAATTCCGTTAATTGCACAAAATGTTTGGAACTTAAATGAATCAATTGGACTAGGTGGAACAAGTTTACTAATTGTTGTTGGGGTAGCTATTGAAACAATTCGTCAAATCCGTGGTTTGATGATGAAACGTCAATATGTTGGATTTATTCATAATCCAAAACCAGCTAACGATTAGAATCTTAACCTAAAGGAGACAGTTTAATGTCACTAAATCTTATTTTATTAGGATTACCAGGTGCAGGTAAGGGTACTCAAGCACAATATATTGTTGATAAGTATCCAATTCCTCACATCTCAACCGGTGATATGTTTAGGGAAGCAATGGCTAATAAAACTCCTATGGGCTTAAAAGCTAAGGAATTTATTGATAAAGGCGATTTAGTTCCTGATGATGTTACTAATGGGATTGTTAAGGATCGTTTAGGAAACGCAGATACAAAAGACGGTTTCTTACTTGATGGTTATCCTAGAACTTTAGAACAAGCAAATGCATTAGCTGAAATGACTGATGTATTAAACAAACCTTTAAATGCTGTTATCAACATCGATGTTGATCCTAATCTACTAACTGAACGACTATCTAGTCGATTCATTTGTAGAAATTGTGGAGCTACTTATAACAAGCTATATCATATGCCTAAGGTAGAAGATACTTGTGATGTATGTGGTCACCATGAATTTTATCAACGTGATGATGATAAACCAGAAGCAGTTAAAAATCGTCTTGATGTTAACATCAAAATGAATACTCCATTAATTGCATACTATAAAGAAAGAAATCTTCTTTATAATGTAGATGGTAACAATAGCATTGATGACGTTTGGCAACAAATTGATTCTATCTTGAGTTCTTTATAATGTATTCCTCAATTAAAAATTGTGGTTAGTTTGAAGGAACTTGACAAATATGGTAGACTAACATTTAGCTGTCAAAGTCATGTTTTATTCAATCTAACTTATAATCCTGTTGGAGGTGTATATAAATGGCTAAAGATAATGTTATTGAAATTGAAGGTAAAATTCTTGAGACCCTTCCAAATGCAATGTTTCGTGTTGAATTAGAAAATGGACATGAAATTTTAGCACACGTTTCAGGTAAAATTCGTATGCATTACATTCGTATTCTACCTGGTGATAGGGTAACAGTTGAAATGTCTCCATATGATTTAACTAAGGGACGTATCACTTATCGTTTTAAATAATTTTTTGTCTTCATTTTTGAGGAGGGTTAAAAATGAAAGTAAGACCATCAGTAAAACCAATGTGTGAACATTGTAGAGTAATTAAAAGAAAAGGCCGAGTAATGATTATTTGCTCAGCTAATCCAAAACACAAACAACGTCAAGGTAAGTAATTAATAGGAGGTGTATGCTAAATGGCTCGTATTGCCGGAATTGATTTACCTCGTGATAAACGAATCGTTATTGCTTTAACTTATATTTATGGTATTGGTAACACTACCGCACAAAAAGTATTAAAAGAAGCAGCAGTATCAGAAGATGTTCGAGTACGTGATTTAACTCCTGATCAAGAAGATAAAATCCGTGCAGTTGTCGACAACATTAAAGTTGAAGGTGACTTACGTCGTGAAGTAAGTATGAATATCAAACGTCTTCAAGAAATTGGATCTTATCGTGGAATGCGTCATCGTCGTGGTTTACCAGTACGTGGACAACACACTAAGAACAATGCTAGAACTCGTAAGGGTAAAGCTACTGCAATTGCAGGTAAGAAAAAATAATTAAAGAAGGAGGTCATCTAACTTTATGGTAAAAAGAAAAACAAGTCGTAAACGCCGTGTAAAGAAGAACGTTGAATCAGGTGTTGCGCACATTCACTCAACTTTTAACAACACTTTGGTAATGATTACTGATACACAAGGTAATGCCATTTCATGGTCATCTGCCGGTGCATTAGGCTTCCGAGGAAGTCGTAAATCTACTCCATTTGCTGCACAAATGGCATCTGAAGCTGCTGC
This sequence comes from Lentilactobacillus laojiaonis, assembly GCF_020616595.1. Taxonomy (GTDB): domain Bacteria; phylum Bacillota; class Bacilli; order Lactobacillales; family Lactobacillaceae; genus Lentilactobacillus; species Lentilactobacillus laojiaonis. The sequence goes on from NZ_CP085278.1 coordinate 242,736, forward strand.
AAAAACTGCAATGGAAAATGGAATGAAGACTGTTGAAGTTGCCGTTAAAGGTCCCGGTTCTGGTCGTGAAGCTGCTATCCGTGCACTTCAAGCAACTGGTTTAGAAGTTACTGCTATTCGAGATGTTACTCCAGTACCTCATAACGGTTCTCGTCCTCCAAAGCGTCGTCGAGTTTAATTAGTAGAATTTATTTTGTTCAAATTAATTGCAAACTCGTACGTTTTGAAAGGGGTTAATGATAAGAATGATCGAATTTGAAAAGCCTAACATTCATAAAATAGAAGAAACTGATAATTTTGGTGAAGTAATTATTGAACCACTTGAACGTGGTTATGGAACTACCTTAGGTAATTCCTTACGTCGTACTTTACTTTCTTCATTACCTGGAGCTGCTGTCACAAGTATTCAAATTGATGACGTTCTTCATGAATTCTCAACTGTAAAAGGTGTAGTAGAAGACGTTACTCAAATTATTTTAAATGTTAAGAAAATTTCTTTGAAATTAGATGGACCAGATGACGAAGAAAAGAATTTAGAAATCGATGTTATTGGACCAGCAGTGGTTACTGCCGGTGATATTGTTGGTGACAGTGATGTGACTGTCTTAAATCCAGACTTGCACATCGCAACTGTTGCTGATGGAGCAACCTTCCATATGCATTTAACTGCAAATAAAGGTCGCGGATTCGTTTCTGCTATGGAAAACAAAAAACGTAGTGCTGAAATGCCAATCGGTGTACTTCCCGTCGATTCTATATATACCCCAATTGAACGTGTTAACTATCAAGTTGAAAGCACTCGAGTGGGTCAACGTGACGATTTTGACAAACTTACATTAGATATTTGGACTGATGGTTCAATTACTCCTAATGAAGCTGTTAGTCTCGCTGCTAAAATTCTAACTGAACATCTTGAAATGTTTGTTAACTTAACTGATGAAGCTAAAAATGCTGAAATCATGGTTGAGAAAGAAGAAACACATAAAGAAAAAATGTTAGAAATGACTATTGAAGAACTTGATCTTTCAGTTCGTTCTTATAACTGTTTAAAACGTGCCGGAATTAATTCCGTACAAGAATTAACAGATAAGTCTGAAGCTGATATGATGAAAGTTCGTAATCTTGGTCGCAAATCACTTGAAGAAGTTAAAGAGAAGCTTGCGGGTCTTGGACTATCTTTACGTAAAGAAGATTAAATGATAAGGAGGACATCCCTTAATGAGTTATCGTAAATTACAAAGAACTAGTGCTCACCGTCGTTCATTATTACGTAATTTAACTACTGATTTAATTATCAATGGTCAAATTACTACTACTGAAGCAAAAGCCAAAGAAGTTCGCTCAACTGCAGACAAAATGATTTCACTCGGTAAACGTGGTGACTTACATTCACGTCGTCAAGCAGCTGCCTTTCTTCGCGATGTTATTGCTGATGTTAAAGAAGACGGCGATGATATTACTGTAACTACTGCCTTACAAAAGGTATTTGGTGAATTAGCTACTAAATACGCAGACCGTAATGGTGGTTACACTAGAATCATGAAAACCATGCCACGTCGTGGTGATGGTGCCCAAATGGTTATTTTACAACTAGTTGACTAATTATTTTAATATAAGTTAATTAATAACATATTTTTCACGAGAATCACTCGGATTTTCGGTATAAAACGTAACGATGGTGGATAATTTATCCTAGTCTAGTTTGAATGTGGGAATTATTCTCATGCGCCGTTAATCTGTTAGTGATTTTTTTGTACATAAAAAAATATTATGGTAGGCCAAAGCTAATGAAAAATATTATTGAGGTAAAAAATATATCGTTTAAATATCCTGAGCAGTCTGAAATTTTTAAGGACCTTTCTTTTGAAATTAAAAGAGGAGAATGGACTGCTATTATCGGTCAAAATGGTAGTGGTAAAAGTACGATTGCCAAGTTAATAGACGGATTATATCAACCTATGAGTGGCGAAATTTTTGTTGATGATCTTTTGGTTAATGAGGAAAATATTAATAAAATTCATAAAAAAATTGGATTGGTATTTCAAAATCCCGATGATCAATTTGTTGGAGCTACTGTGGAAGATGATGTGGCGTTTGGGTTAGAAAATCAATTAATGAGCACTGATGAAATGCATACAATTGTTGAGAAAAGCCTAAAAAGTGTTAATATGTGGGAGTATCGTGAACGAGTTCCGGAAAGTCTTTCAGGCGGACAGAAACAGCGCGTAGCTATCGCCGGAATAATTGCTTTAGCTCCTCAAATTATCATTTTAGATGAATCTACTAGTATGCTGGATCCATTGGGGCGCAAGGATATTATTGACTTAATTTATCGTTTAAAGCAGGAACTGAATTTAACGGTAATTTCAATAACTCATGATATTGATGAAGCAGCTTTGGCTGATCGAATAATGATTTTAAATCAAGGTCAATTGGTAGAGGCTACGGATCCCAATGATATGTTTAGTAATGAAGATAAGTTATTGGAATTAGGCTTAGATGTGCCATATACGGTTAAACTCATGGATGCCTTACGACAACAAGGATTAGATGTTCCGCATAGATATATGGATGAAGGAGAGTTGGTCAAATGGATAACACAATTAAAATAGATCATTTAAGTCATTTATATGATGACGGCTCAAATAACCCTGTCTATGCCCTAAAGGACGTTACTTTAACTATTAAGGATAATTCCTATGTATCAATTATCGGACATACCGGTAGTGGGAAATCGACGTTAGTCCAACACATTAATGCTTTACTTAAACCAACTACGGGTGAATTATCAGTTGGTGATTTTAAAATCGAGCCCAAGACTTCCAATAAAAATCTAAAAAAATTCCGCCAACATGTTGGCATGGTATTTCAATTTCCGGAGAAACAATTATTTGAGGAAACGGTTATTAAAGATATCATGTTTGGACCACTAAATTACGGTAAAAGTGAGTCAGTCGCTGAACAATTAGCTCTAGAAGCTATGGATTTAGTTGGTTTAGATAGTAAATTAGCTGAAAAATCACCTTTTGATTTATCTGGGGGCCAAAAACGACGGGTTGCAATGGCAGGAGTTTTGGCAATGCAACCAGAAATTTTAATTTTGGATGAGCCCACTGCTGGTTTAGATCCGAAAAGTCATCGAGAAATAATGGATTTAATTTACCGGATGCATATTGATCGGCAGATGACGATTATATTAGTTACTCATCAAATGGATGACGTGGTTCAATATAGTGATCAAGTAGTCGTAATGGATCATGGTGAAGTCGTTAAAGTGGGTAATTCCACAGAAATCTTTAATGACCCCCAATGGTTAATTCAGCATCAATTAGCATTACCTAGTAACGCAGAATTTGCCTATCGATTAAGTCAAGCTGGCTATCAAGTACCTGGTAATTTAGATAATATATGGCAGTTGGCTAAAGCGATTATTGAGGTAGGTGAAGTTGATCATGAGTAACTTTATCTTTGGACGTTATTTACCTGGAAATTCTTGGATTCATAAAATGTCGCCCCAGGCTAAACTATTAATAAGTTTTTTCTTTGTTTTAGTTATCTTTTTGGCTAACAACTTAATTAGTTATGCCATGCTAATTGTTTTAATATTAGCTACAATTGTTTTATCCGGAATTTCAATTAGCTTTTTTATTAAGGGGATTCGGCCGTTACTTTGGTTGATAATTTTTACGGTTCTTTTACAAATTTTATTTAGTAGTGGGGGAACTCCCATTTTTAAATGGGGAATTTTTTCCATTACTGATCAAAGTTTGATTAACGGTGGTTATATATTTATTCGCTTCTTATTAATCATTATGATGTCGACAGTTCTTATGTTAACCACTTCGCCATTAGCATTAGCTGATGGGATTCAAACCTTACTAAAACCGCTAAAACGACTACATTTTCCAGTGGATACCTTGGCTTTAATGTTATCGATTGCTTTGCGGTTTGTACCTACCTTAATGGACGAAACTCAAACTATCATGAATGCTCAACGAGCTCGAGGGGTTGACTTTGGTTCTGGTAGTATTAAGCATCGAATCAAAGTGGCGGTTCCTTTATTAATTCCTTTATTTACTGGTGCTATTACGCATGCTGAAAACCTGTCAACAGCGATGGAGGCTCGCGGATTTACGGATAGTGAGCATCGAAGTAAGTATCGGATTTATAAATGGCAAAAAAGAGATACAATTAGTTTCCTAGTGTATATATTAGTGGCAGTGTTAGTTATATTAGTTAGAAAGTAGAGATAACATGGTTCGATACAAAGCAACCGTTGCCTATGACGGTACCTTATTTAGTGGATTTCAACGACAACCTAATAAGCGGACAATTGAAGGAATTTTAACCAAGAAAATTAATTTAATGGCTAAAAAGCCTACCCCAGCTATTGAAGTATTTGGATCGGGGAGAACGGATGCCGGCGTACATGCTTTAGGCCAAGTAGTCCATTTTGATTTTCCTTATGATTTATCTGAAGAAAGTATGTATATGGGATTAAACAGTATGTTGCCGCTAGACATGCAAATTAAGAAGGTAGAAAAAGTTCCTGATGATTTTCACGCTCGATATGATGTTTCGGGTAAGCGATATGTTTACCGAGTAACTTTAGATCAATTTATTAATCCGTTTAAAAGAAACTATACTTCTAATTGGAAATATCCGATTGATCTGGATAAACTTAACGCGGCCCTCCAAGATTTAATTGGTGAACATGATTTTTCTAGCTTTGTGGCTTCCGGATCTACTGCAAAGACTAACATTAGAACCATTTATGAAGCATTTGCTAAATTAGATGCAGAAAATAATGAGATTGCTATTGAATTTTATGGCAATGGATTTTTATACAATATGGTCCGAATTATGGTGGGAGTAGTTTTAGAAATTGGTTCTGGATTACGAGATCCCCACGATATTATCCGACTTTTTGAAGTCAAAGATCGGACTCAAGCAAGAAGAACTATGCCAGCAAGTGGACTATATTTAAAGAAGGTTTATTATCAGGGCGAGGATCCTAAACATCCAACCAAATTACCAATGAAGTGGAAGTAAATTATCTAAAATGAGATTGACTTTTTAGGGATTTATTTGTATCATGATAACTGGTATTGTTTGCCCCACGATAAGCCCCGGAAACTTATTGGTGTCGAACAAACACAGAAACATGGAGGAATTTAACGTGCGTACAACTTATATGGCAAAACCTGGTGAAGTAGAACGTAAATGGTACGTTATTGATGCAACTGATGTTCCTTTGGGACGTCTATCAACTGTTGTTGCTTCAATTTTACGAGGTAAAAACAAACCAACATTTACACCTAACGTAGATACAGGTGATAATGTTATCGTTATTAATGCAAGCAAAGTGGCTTTAACTGGTAAGAAGGCTAAAGACAAGATTTACTACCGTCACAGTAAGTTTATCGGTGGTTTAAAACAAAGAACTGCTGGTGACTTCCGTGACAAGAACCCTGAAGGCTTGATTGAAAAATCAGTTAAGGGAATGCTTCCTCATGGAACATTAGGTCACAAGATTGGTTTGAAATTACACGTTTATGCTGGTGCTGAACACGAGCAACAAGCACAAAAACCTGAAGTATTAGACATTAGTAACCTAATTTAAGGAGGAAATTGCATTGGCTCAAGTACAATATTACGGCACAGGCCGTCGTAAAGATTCAGTTGCTAGAGTACGTTTAGTACCTGGTACTGGAAAAATTATCATGAATGACAAAGCTATCGAAGAATACATTCCATTTGCTAACTTACGTGAAGTTGTTATGCAACCATTCAACGTTACTGAAACTCTTGGTAACTATGATGCATTAGTTAACGTTAACGGTGGTGGTTTCTCTGGACAAGCTGGAGCAACTCGTCACGGTATTGCACGTGCATTACTAGAAGTAGACCCAGATTTCCGTGGACCATTAAAACACGCTGGTTTATTAACACGTGATGCTCGTATGAAAGAACGTAAGAAACCAGGTCTTAAGAAAGCTCGTAAAGCTTCACAATTCTCAAAACGTTAATATATATTCTATATTTAGTTTTGAATTCAACACCTTTCCTTTGGGAAGGTGTTTTTTTGTGGCTAAAATTAACGGATAGGTAACTTAGTGGGCAAATTATTTTATGAAGGCGATGTCTTGCAGTAAGGTAAAAAATATAAAAGGAGGGTAAAAAGATGGAAAAACCAGTTTTGAAAGATCCTAGAAAATTATACTTTACTGATAAATTTAAAGAACAAGATCAAGCTGCGCCTGCACTTCAATCTAAGATGGATCCCGTACCTGATTGTGGAGAACATAGTTATGTTGGTAATCATAGATTGGAAAATCGCCGGGTACTGATTACGGGTGGTGATTCCGGAATTGGCCGTGCAGCTGCCATTGCGTTTGCTAGGGAAGGAGCAGATGTTGCACTTCAATTTTTACCGGGTGAAGAAGCTGATGCTAAACAAGTCGCTCAATATATCCAAGATGCCGGCAGAAAAGCGGTTTTACTACCTTATGATTTAAAAGATGACTCAACTCCACATACTATCGTGGAAAAAGCCGTTAAAGAATTAGATGGTCTGGATACTTTAGTTTTAAATGCGGCTCATCAAATCTCACAGCCATCAATTGAAGATTTACCCGTTCAACAAATAAAAGATACCTTTAACATCAATATTGTTGCTATGTTTGCGATTGTTCAAGCAGCATTGCCACATTTACCAGCTGGTAGCAGTATTATTACTACTACTTCAGTTCAAGCCTTTAAACCTAGTCCTCATTTAATGGATTATGCAGCTTCTAAGGCAGCGATTGCCAATTTTACTGTTAATTTAGCCCAAGAATTGTCGGCCAAAGGCATTCGTGTAAATGGGGTTGCTCCAGGTCCGGTTTGGACACCATTGCAATTAGCTGGAGGCCAACCAGTTAGCGCCTTACCAAACTTCGGCCAAAAATCCTTAATGCAACGCGCCGGTCAACCTGCGGAATTAGCTCCAGTTTATGTATTTTTGGCTTCCAATGAAGCTAGTTATGTTACTGCCCAAATTTATGGAGTAACGGGTGGCCAACCAATTAATCTATAGTAAAAAATCATTCATTGCCTAACTAGGTTAATGGATGATTTTTATTATTAAATCCTATATTTACACGCTTCGGCTTTAATGCTATCATTATAAAAAATACAGTTTTACGAGTAAGACGAGTAAAATATTAGCCAATTGTTAGCGAATTGAGGATAGTGGAAGCTCAATCAATTGAGATATTTGAAAAACACCTTACTTGATCATTTAAATAATACAAAAGTGGTTTATTAATAAACAATTTGGGTGGTACCGCGAAGGAAATCTTTCGTCCCTTTTTTAGGGATGGAGGATTTTTTATTTGCATAAAACTGTAATCATAGGAGGCAACATAATGGATAACTTACGTGTTAAAGACTTATACAAAGATCCAGCTAGCTTTGCGGATAAAAATATTACCATTAGTGGTTGGATTAAAACTATTCGAAGCTCTAAAAAAGTTGGTTTTATTGAAATTAACGATGGAACTTACATGAAAAATGTTCAGGTCGTATTTACTCGTGATTTGGAAACTTTTGATGAAATTGCTAAATTCCCACTTAGTGCAACAATTAAGGTTACTGGAGAATTTGTATATACTCCCGATGCTAAACAACCTTTTGAAATTCATGCCAATGAAGTGGTATTAGAAGGTAATTCAGATATTGATTATCCGCTACAAAAGAAAAAGCATTCATATGAATATCTAAGAACTATTTCACATCTTAGACCTCGTACTAATACCTTTTACGCCGTCTTTAAGATTCGTTCTTTAGCTTCTTTTGCGGTTCATCAATATCTCCAACAAAATGATTTTGTATATGTAAATACTCCAATCATTACTAGTAGTGATGCTGAAGGAGCCGGTGAAATGTTTAAAGTGACTACTTTAGACTTAGAAAACTTACCAAAAAATGATGAAGGTAAAGTAGATGCTACGAAAGACTTCTTTAAGAAAAATACTAGTTTAACAGTTAGTGGCCAGTTAACTGCAGAAGCTTTTGCATTATCATTTGGCAATGTTTATACCTTTGGACCAGCCTTTAGGGCAGAAGATTCTCATACCCCACGTCATGCTTCCGAATTTTGGATGATTGAACCCGAAATGGCATTTGCCGATCTAAATGATGTGTTAAATGTATCAGAAGGCTTACTAAAATACGTAGTTGATTACATTTTAGAAAATGGTCGTCCAGAATTAGAATTCTTAAACGATGCTGTGGATGATACTTTAATCGAACGTTTAACTAATACTAGCCAAGCCGACTTTGCTAGAATTACTTATACTAAAGCTATCGAACTTTTAGAACAAGCTGATGTTGAATTTGAATATCCTGTTAGTTGGGGAATTGATTTACAAACTGAACACGAACGCTACTTAAGTGAAGAAGTTTATAAAAAACCCGTCTTTATTACCGACTATCCAAGAGATATTAAGGCCTTTTATATGCGTGATAACGCTGATGGTAAAACCGTTGCCGCTGTAGATTTATTAGTTCCTGGCATTGGTGAACTAATCGGTGGTAGTCAACGTGAAGAACGTATTGAAGAATTAACTGCTAAAATTAATGAATTTAATTTAGATCCAGAAGAATATCAATGGTACTTAGAATTACGTAAGTATGGTGAAACGATGCATTCAGGATTTGGAATTGGGTTTGAACGTTTAGTAATGTATGTTACTGGTATGACTAACATTCGCGATGTTATTCCATTCCCAAGAACTCCCGGTAACGCAGAATTTTAATAAAAAAGACTCCTTTAAGGGGTCTTTTTTATTATTTACTGGTAGAATGAAATTAAATAACATGTTAGGAGAATCTTTATGCTAATAACAACAACTGAAAATATTTCTGGTAAACAATACGAAGTTATCGGAGAAGTCTTTGGAGTTACCACTCAATCAAGAAACATCGTTAAAAATGTGGGCGCCACTTTAAAAAATATTGTAGGTGGCGAGATTAAAACTTATACTAAAATGCAAGAAAATGCTCGTAATTTAGCAATTCAACGTCTAGAAGAAAGTGCTCAAGCTAAAGGTGCCGATGCGATTGTTTGCATGCGATTTGATTCTTCATCAATTAGTAACGATATGCAATCAGTAGTAGCTTACGGCACAGCCGTTAAATTTGTTTAGGATCAGGTCATTTCAATTGACAAAGACTAGTATTTAAAATAATAATTACCCTAATGAGGTGATTATTTATGAATAAAGAGCAATTAGAACCTTTTACAGACGGGGTAACGGCGATTATCATGACCATTATGGTCTTAGAAATTAAGACACCGGAAGTTGATGACATTTCAGCCTTATTTAAAGAAAGCACTCATTTTATTGCTTTTATAATTAGCTTTTGTTTTATTTGTGCGGCTTGGTATAATCATCGCTACTTATTAAATAATTCCGAAAATATTTCTAAAAAAGTTTTTTGGATTAATAATTGGTGGTTATTAAGTATGGCGATTATTCCGGTTTCAACTAGCTGGGTAAGTAGCTTTCCTTTGGCGAAAGCTCCAGAATATTTTTACTTTTTTGTTTTTTTAATTTGGACCTTTGCTTATCATACTTTAGATAAGGTGGTTTACGATGAGAATAAGAAACTCATTGATGACCAATTTAAGGATAAAGAAGTAACTAAGATCCGCAATTTTCACTATTTATTTGATTTAGGAGTGGGCTTAGTAGGCTTAATTGGAATTTATTTTTTACCAGTAGTTGGCTTAGTTTTAATTGTAATTCAGATAATTAGTTGGGTAATCATTAACCCTACTAACTATAATATTAGTGAACTATAGTTAGCAAAAAAAGAGGCTTAGAATAAGCCTCTTTTTTATTGGTTTAAAGCGTTATTTTTTCGATATGCTTTAGGAGTTAGGTTATTGGTCTTTTTAAAGATTTTACTAAAATAAGCACTATCGTTAAAACCAGTCATCAGAGCAATATTAGTAATAGGAAGATCGGTTTCTCTTAATAAAGTTTTAGCCTGTTTAACGCGATAACTGGTTAAATATTCCATCGGAGTTTGGTGGAAAGTGGCTTTAAAAATTCTGATAATTTCTCGTGAACTCATGCCAATCAATTCAGCAAGATCATCAAGATAAATTTTTTGTGCATAGTTTTGATGAATAAAAGCCAGCATTTTCTTAGCTTGCTCATTAGGATATGAATTATTAAACAATTCATTGGGACGATTGTCTGCCTTTTTCATAATAATTAACCAAGCTTCAGATAGTAAATTTCTAATTTTAAAAGCTTCATTTTGATCTAGCTTATTTAATTGATTAAGGATATCGATATATTCTTTAGTGTAAGGTTCGCCCTGTTTAAAAATTAATACTTCAATAGATTGATTTTTTAGAATTGGGTTTAAATATCGGGTTTCGAAAATGCTCCGATAATGTCCCGTTAGTAAAACGGGATGAAATAAATGAGCATACTCAATCGCAGCTTGATCATCGTTAGCGCTACGTTTGGTGTTTATAACGTTAGTATTAATAAAATAACCGTCGCCTGGCTGGATGGTATAAATTTGATGCGTGGTTTCAATAATAATGGGACCCTTATAAGCAAAATTAAACTCGAGTTCTTCGTGCCAATGCCAAGGAATATCGTCATTACTTAAATTACGATGGTGCATTGTGTAGGGAAATTCATAAGTAATGCCACTAATACTTTCTATGCCATTTTCATCTTGTATAAACGGTATTTCCATTTTTGAATCATCTCCGTAAAATAATTATACAATTAGTAATAATTTGTCATTTTAATCATAATAATTATACATCATATTATATTTTTGTTAATTTAAAGTTGCTATCATATTTATGTAATTATTAATATGAAATTTGGAGTTACCTTAATGTTTAAACGATTAAAGAAAATTATCATAAAACTATATCAACGACCATTATTTTAGTGGAGTAAGAGAGGTAAAATGATGAATAATTTTGATTATTATGCACCTACTGAAGTTGTATTTGGTAAACAAACTAAAAATGAAGTGGGAAACTATATCGATAAATATGGTGGTAAAAATGTGTTAATTGTTTTTGGTAGCGATCGAGTTATCAAAAATGGGTTAATAGATGAAGTTAAAGAATCTTTAAACCAAGAAAATATTAAATATACCCTATTAGGGGGCGTCGTACCTAATCCGCAATTATCCAAAGTATATGAAGGGATTGAATTAGGTCATCAACATAATATTGATTTTATTTTAGCGATTGGTGGTGGCTCGGCCATTGACACTGCTAAAGCCATTGCTTATGGAATTGCAGAACCTGATAAAGATGTATGGACCTTATATGAACATACGCGACAAGCGGTTAGCTGCTTACCAGTAGCCTCAATTTTAACGATTGCAGCAGCTGGTAGTGAAACCAGTATGGGATCTGTAATTACTAATGAAGTTACGCATGAAAAACGTGCTTATGACGATAATTTAGCCCGACCTAAATTTACGATTATGAATCCTGAACTAACCTTAACTTTACCTAAGTATCAAACTAATAGTGGAATTACCGATATTATGATGCACACAATGGAAAGATATTTTACTAATGGTAGTCATATGGAACTGACTGATGCTATTGCTGAAGGATTATTAAAAACGGTAATGAAAAATGCTAAGATCCTTCAAGCAGATCCAACAAACTATGAAGCCCGGGCTGAAATTATGTGGGCCGGTTCATTATCACATAACGACTTAACGAGACTAGGAACCGATGGTGGTGATTTCGCTACCCATATGTTAGAACATGAAGTTAGTGGTATGTATGGAGTAACGCACGGGGCCGGGTTAGCAGCTATTTGGCCAAGTTGGGCTCGCTATGTTTACCAAAATAATTTATCTAGATTTGTTAAATTTGCAATAAACGTGATGAAAGTAGATTCAACAGGAACAGAATCTGAAATTGCCCTAAAAGGCATCGAAGCAATGGAAGATTTTTATCATTCAATTGAAATGCCTATTAATTTAAAAGAATTAAAAGTCTCTCCAACTGATGATGAAATTGAAATTATGGCCAATCGTTTCGTAGCATCTACGGGTGGATTTAAGGGTTCGATTAAAAAGATTTTTGGCAATGATGCTAAACAAATTTATTTAATGGCTCGCTAATGTATAGGCACTTATAAGTACCTTATTGTTATTACAAGCTGATAGATTTATTATATAAATAAACCGTAGGGAGGTATAATTATGGAACAATATAAATTAAATGATGGTAAAATGATTCCACAATTAGGCTTAGGAGTTTACTTAATAGAAGATGCTAACGAATTGAAAGATTCAATTTCTAATGCTTTAAAAGATGGCTATCGACACTTCGATACAGCTGCTATTTATCATAATGAAGAATTAGTGGGTGAAGCCTTAGCTGATAGTGACGTAAAACGTGAAGATTTATTTATTACATCAAAAGTATGGAATAATAACACCACTTATGATGAAACAATTGCAGCGTTTCATGAATCATTAAAGAAATTGAAAACTGATTATTTAGATTTATACCTAATTCATTGGCCTAGTGAAGGTTATCAAGAAAAATGGCGTGCCTTAGAAAGTCTATATAATGATGGTTTAGTTAAGTCAATTGGGGTTTCTAATTTTGAAAAACCTCAAATGGATAAATTATTAACAACCGCTAAAATTAAACCAGCAGTTGATCAAGTTGAAACTAATCCTTACTTCCAACAAAAAGAATTACATGAATATTTAACTAACTTAGATATTGCTCACGAAGCATGGGGTCCTTTAGGACAAGGTAAAGGTGCGGTATTAGAAGACCCAACTTTACTTAAAATTGCTCAAGCTCATCATAAGAGTGTGGCACAAGTAATCTTGCGCTGGAATATCCAAAGAGATGTTATTGTAATACCAAAATCAATTCACGCTAATCGAATTGCTGAAAACATTGATATTTTTGATTTTGAATTAAGTAATGATGAAATGTTAGCCATTGCCAACATTGATAAAAACCAACGTGGATCAGAAAATCCTAACGATAACGATTGGTTAAATGAATCATTAAATATGAAATAAAAAAGATCTTCCCAATAGGGAAGGTCTTTTTATTTATTGTAGGTATCTAATTGTTCTTCATTGTAATACATTTCTCGGTTTTTATCGCTTTGTTCAAATTTAACTAAATATTTTCCACTGTCTTGGTCGTAACCTTCAATAGTACCCATATCGGTAGTATTAGGTTCATCTAGGATTGTAACTTTATCGCCAACTTTAAATTTAAGCATTAGAAATACCTCCTAAATATAATTTGATTTCATGGAAATCTTAACACCAAAAATATATTTTTGCATGAAAAAAGGATTGGCAAAAACCAATCCTTTATTTATATTAACCTCTGTGTTTATTACCATTAAACTATAAAATTAGTTTACCATTTGTTCATTAACATATTTCGCATAAAGCTCATGGGAATTGATAAGTTCCTGGTGAGTCCCATGACCAGTTACGGAACCTTTTTCAATAAAGTAAATTTGATCGGCATCAACGATCGTTGATAAACGATGCGCAATAACTAGGGTGGTTCGGCCAACCATTAATTTATTTAAAGCTTGTTGAACCTTTTCCTCAGATTGAGAATCTAAACTAGCAGTGGCTTCGTCTAACATTAAAATCTTTGGATTTCTTAAGAAAGCTCTAGCAATAGCAATTCGTTGCTTTTGACCACCAGATAATTTAACGCCACGTTCACCAATCTGGGTATCAAGTTGTTCAGGGAAATCCTTAACAAATTGATCGGCATAAGCTAATTGCAATCCTTGCCATAATTGATCATCGGACAAGCTATTGGCTAATCCATATTGAAGATTATCTCGAATAGTTCCGGCAAAAACAGCACTATCTTGAGAAACTAAACCGATTTGGGAACGCCAATTATCTAGATCGACGTTTTGAATGTTTTGATCACCAACCATAATTTTTCCTTGGGTGGGTTGGTAGAATCGTTCGATAAGTGAAAAGATGGTTGATTTACCACCGCCACTTGGTCCCGCAAAAGCAATTACAGAATTGGGTTTTGCTTCAAATGAAACATCTTGAATGATGGGATGATTTTCATCGTAACTAAAGTATAGGTGTTGAGCTGAAATGTTTTGGCCTTCAACATCGATATAATCATTGGCATGATTTAATTGAGTTTCTACTGGAGTTTCTAGAATTTCATTAATTCGTTCCGTAGATCCCATGGCCTTTTGAACTTGAGAGAAGAAGGTGGCAAAGGTAGCCACTGGAGAAATTATATTAAATAAATAAAGTAGAAAAGCTACTAAGGAACCACTGGTTAAAGTACCTGCTTGTACTCGAATAGCTCCATAGCCTAAAATTCCCACAAAAATACCTAACATAGCGGTCATCATGATGGGTTGTAAGACCGCTTCAACTTTGGCATCTTTGATACCTAATGAGAAAATTTTGCTAATGAAGTTTGCTCCGGAAGCTTCTTCACTTTTTTCACCATTACTGGCTTTAATTAAACGAACCTCTGATAATTTTTCCGTAGCATCCGCATTAAAATCAGCTGTGGCTGCTTGAAGTTGGCGACCTAATTTAGACATTATTTTTCCAATTGGTAACATGATGATGGCAAAAATCGGAACGGTGATAAACATGATAGAAGCCATTTTCCAATCCATGAAAAATAAAATAACAATTGATCCGGCTAACTGGAGGGCTCCCGTAATAAAATTAGGAAATTGTGATGTCACCAAATCTTTAATGATTGAGGTATCATTAACTAAACGAGAACTAATTTCTCCGGATTTGTGATCGTCAAAATATTTAATCGGAAGTTTTAGTAAATGATTCCATAAAATTTCTCGTAAATTTTTAACGGCACTTTCACCAACGTATCGGAGAATAAAACCACTAATGGTTCCGACACCTAATTGAATAATAAAGGCTAAAATTAAAATAGTTAAAGTAGACATGCTAATCTTAGCTAAATGACTAGTATCAATTAAACCTTTAGTTAATTGTGGAACGATTAAACTAGCCACAGTAGTAACTAAACTTAAAATGATGCCTAAAATAAATAGGGATCTTTTAGGATTAACGCGATCAATTAGGCGAATAAAGTCTTTAAATTTAAAAGTTCCTTTGGACCTAGGAGCTTCATTAAAATCGGGATGATTATGCATAAGAGTTCTCCTTAATCATTGTCTTCTTTAAATGGACGACGACTCCAAAAACCATTTCTAAAAAAGTCATTACGAGGATCGAAGTTGGCGTGGTGCATGTGATGATGCATATCGTGGCGCATTTGTTTATGGATGTTTTTTAAATCAGCATCGGTTTGAGCATCAGTTAATTTTTCAAAATAACTATCGCGCAGATCTTGCATGTATTTTAGCCGATCAGTTGGATCAACAAAGTGTTCCGCCATTTTCTTAAAATCAGCACTCCAACCGTCAGCTATTTTACTCAAATATTTATCAAATTGTTGCTGTTCTTCTAAAGATAATCCAGCAAAAAAATTATTTTCAGGAATATCTTTATTTTTAAGATTATCTTGGGCTTTCATAGTGCCTTGTTCTGTTAAATAAACGTGTTTAATCCGTTTATCATTAGTATCTTCTTTACGAACAATGTCACCATTGTTTTCCATTTTTTTAAGTAATTCTGCTAATGAACTAGGTCTTAGATCTAAAATCTTGGCTAAATAGCTTTGATTTAAACCATCTTCAATGCCTAAAATAGCTAATACTCGTTGCTGTCCCGTAAATTTTTGGTTATTTTGACGCATAAAAGTATTACTAGCTTGACTAATAAAGTGGAGATGTTTCATTAATTCCTCGTTAAAATTATCCATCAACTAATCCTTCTTTCTAAAATAATTCGGTACCTAACTTTTTAACGTCTGCTATTATAATTCGGTACCTAACTAATTGTCAAATAGTTTTTAAAATAAATTTATAAAGGGTTAATCTTATAATTAGTTAGTGTATAATTAACCCAATTATTAAGGAGAAAGTGAATGTATTATGAAAAAAAACCAGGCTTTTCGTTTTAATTTATTAGCTATGTTTATTGCCATTATTATTTTACAAACCACTGTACCTTTACTAGGCTTAATTCCAGTGGGACCCTTGAGTATTACGATCATTCCAGTAACCGTTACGATTGCTACAGTCGTTTTAGGAATGAAAGATGGAGCTATCATTGGGGGTGTTTGGGGATTTATAACGTTTATTAGAGCATACATATGGCCTACGAGTCCGTTAGCGACCATCGTATTAGTTAATCCAGTTATTTCGATCATCCCAAGAATCATGATTGCTGTGGTAGCTGGTTGGATTTTTAATTTACTTAAAAATCGTTTCAAAAATAAGAAAATTTCAATTTCTATTGCAGCGATTGGTGGGACATTAACTAACACCATTTTAGTTCTGGGATTAATCTATATTTTTTATCGTTCAGATGCCCCCCAATTGTATCAAGTTAACATTAAAGCTTTATTGCCTTACTTATTAGGAGTAGTAGCAACTAATGGAATACCTGAAGCTATTTTCAGTGGGATTGTAACACCACTAATTGCTGCGCCTTTATTAAAAATAATGAATAAAAAAAACCAGAACAATTAAATTGTCCTGGTTAAAAATTATTTTTTAGTTTTCTTATCAGATTCTTCATCAGTATTTTCAGTATCATCAGTTTCAATAACTGGAGCAGCTTTTATCATAGTAAGGTTTTTATTATTAATAACAACTTTATTGTGATACTTGTCGATGATGTCGGGATCATCAGATTCAAAGGTAATTAAAAATGAATTTGTATAACCCTTATCGATGAAGCCACTAAATTTTCTTTTTTCAATGGTAAAAGAAACTTCGTCCCCGACATGAAATTTTGATTGTGCTTCACTAGGTTCTGTGTTTTTAGGCATTTAATTGACCTCCAAAAATTAAGTTTCATTGTACAATGTACCTAAAAAATATAAGTTTGTCAATTAGTATAAGAATGAATTATAGGGATGGAACTTAAAATAATTTTGATTTAAAATTAAGCATGTAATTAAAAAATAAAGAAAGATTTGATAAATTTTGGGGAGAAAAAGATATTATAAAAAGCATCATCGAGGATTATTAATCGGTCTATGTTTACTGGCAGTATTAGGAGTTGCTTGGACAAATAATGCTAATTTTTTGTCACGAGCTAAAATAATTTTTAGTAGTCACCCAGATCAATCAACAACCTTAGAGTTAGCTAATCGGAAAAAGTTTATTTCCCAATTGGCGCCAGATGCTCAGCAACTTTATCAAACTTACCAAGTCTTACCTAGTATTACTTTAGCACAAGCAATTTTAGAATCTGATTGGGGGAGGAGTACGTTATCCAGTCAGTATCATAATTTGTTTGGGGTCAAAGCTGGTCAAAATGAAACCGGGATTTATTTAAATACCCAAGAATATGTAAATGGTAAATATGAAACGGTTAGTGCCAAATTTAAAGTCTATAATAGTTGGAGAGACTCGCTAACCGATCATGCCAAATTATTAGCTTTAGGCACGGATTGGAATTCTCAACAGTACAACGAAGTTATTTCTGCAAGTAATTATATTGAGGCCGCAAACGGGCTACAACAAGATGGTTATGCTACAGATCCGACCTATACGCAAAAGATTATTAGTATTGTGGAGAAATACCATTTGAATAAATATGATTAATGATTATTAATTGAGAATTTAAAATTTAATTGCTAAAATAACTTATTATCTATAAAACAGGAAAGTAGTGAAAAATGACTATGGTAGAAGCCGATGTATTGTATCCGCAATCGACTATTGGGATTGTTGGAAATGCATTTAATGATATTAATTTAGTTAATGCGGCCCATTTAATGGGATTTAAAGTTGCTTATTATAGTGATAATCAAAATAATCCAGCTATGAAATATGCCGATTTTACTTATAATGCTTCATTTTCTAACCATGAAACATTAACTGAATTTGCCCAACAAAGTGACGTGGTTACTTATAATAGTGATACTATTGATCCACAAATTGTTCACTTTATCAGTGAATATACTGCCGTACCTCAGGGAAGCAGTATCTTGGATATTATTCAAGATCGAGTTATTGAACGTTCATTTTTTGATACCTTAAATATTAACACGGTGCCTTATGTCACCATTGTGAATTTAGAAGATGCTTATCAGGCAGTGAGTTCGATCGGTTATCCAGCGCTATTAAAACCCATTCAACCATTTTTAAATAACGGTAAAGAACTGTTAATTAATAAGGCTAGCGATATTGTTGATGCCGGTAGTCTATTAGATACGGGGACTTATATTTTAGAATCCTATGTGGAACATGATGTAGATTATTCAATTATTGTGACTAAAGGTAAAAATGGGAGCAATTTCTTTCCAACTATTGAAACTGTCTATCATGATGGCAAGGTAGTGACCGCTTTTTCAGCGGAAAATTTAGACCCAGCTTTTGACACAGAAATGCGAAGAATCAGTCAAGCAATTATTGAAAATTTAGATTTTATTGGAACTTTAGAAATTTCATTTTTTATTTCTAAAAGTGGTTCAATTTATATTAATAAAATTACTCCTAAATTAAGTAATGCAGGACTAGTATTGGAATATAGTAGTAACTCTACACAATTTATTGAACAAATTAAAGCCATTGCTAACTTAGAAATAACAGAATTAGAAGATGGATTTAAGACTGTTCAGCAAATGATTAGAAACCGAGATTACGATCGGACTATGACCCAGTTTATCATTAAAAATAACTGGCATTTTGCATTTAACTTTGGCTATGGTGAGAATGATACCGATTATGTTGGATATATTTTAATTCCTACTCAATCAGTTAAAAAAACTTTGGAACAAATTGATTCGACTACTATTTGGAATGATCTTAGTTTTAAAGGAAAATATAGTAAATAAAAAATGTCGACTTAGTCGACATTTTTTATTTCTTTAGATTCCTTATAATATCAGAAAAATCATGTAAATTTTGGTATAATTAAAAGGATATTTATCGAGAGGATGGAATGGGTTAAGTGGATACAAATAAATTAATTAGTGGTCTTAATAAGGAACAACAGGATGCGGTTTTACATACGGAAGGTCCGTTGTTAATTATGGCTGGAGCTGGTAGTGGTAAAACAAGAGTTTTAACTCATCGAATTGCTTATATTATTGAAGAAAAACATGCCCTTCCTTGGCATATTTTAGCGATTACCTTTACTAATAAAGCAGCTAGAGAAATGCGTGAACGAGTGGGTAAATTACTAGGCGAAAGTGGTAATGATGTTTGGGTTTCGACTTTCCATGCTTTATGTGTTCGAATCCTTAGAAGAGAAATTGATAAGTTAGGATACAATCGTGCATTTACGATTGCAGATACTAGTGAACAACGAACATTGGTTAAGCGTATCTTAAATGATCTTAATTTAGACCCTAAGCAATATGATCCTAGAGCCATTTTATCCGCAATTTCTAATGCTAAAAATGACCTTTTAACACCAAAACAATATCAACAAGAATTTACGGGACCATTTGAACAAGTAGTTGGTAGGGTATATGAAAATTATCAAAATGAGTTACGTAGAAACCAGTCATTAGATTTTGATGATTTAATTATGATGACTATTCAATTATTTGAACAAGAAAAAGAAGTCCTAAGTTATTATCAAGATAAATTCCAATATATTCATGTTGATGAATACCAAGACACCAATGAAGCTCAGTATCGCTTGGTCAATATGCTGGCTGACAAATACCGTAATATTTGTGTAGTTGGTGATGCCGATCAAAGTATTTACGGCTGGCGTGGCGCTAATATGGAAAATATTTTAAATTTTGAAAATGATTATCCCGATGCGCATGTTACTAAATTAGAGCAAAATTATCGTTCAACCAAAGTAATTCTAGATGCTGCCAATGCCGTGATCGCTAATAACGATAATCGAAGAGATAAAAACCTTTGGACCGAAAATGATCACGGAGAGCAAATTTCATATTATCGAGCTCAAACTGAAAGTGATGAAGCTAGGTATATCGTGGCTAATATTCAAGAAGAACTTAAAACCGCTGATCGTAACTATAATAGTTTTGCAATTTTATATCGAACAAATGCTCAATCGCGAGTTATGGAAGAAACGCTTTTAAAATCAAATATTCCATACAACATGGTGGGTGGACATAAGTTCTACGAACGAAAAGAAATTCGGGATGTATTAGCATATTTAACTTTATTAGCTAATCCCAATGATTCGATGAGTTTTGAAAGAATAGTTAATGAACCTAAACGAGGAATTGGCCAAGCAAGTATTGAAAAATTAAGAATTTTTGCCAATGATAATCGTTGGAGTTTATTAGAAGCCACCCAAAATGTAGTGTTAGCCAATGATATTTCTACCCGGGCTAAAAATTCACTTGAGCAATTTGGTAATGTTTTAAGAAGTATTCATGAAAAAGTTAGTGAACTAACAATTACTGAAATGACAGAATTATTATTAGATCAAACGGGCTACCGAGATGCTTTGAAAAATAATAAATCACTGGAAGCTCAGTCACGTTTAGAAAATATTGATGAATTTATATCAGTAACGCAAAAGTATGATCAAGATAATACAGATCAAACTGGCATTGATAACTTAGTTGATTTCTTAAGTGATTTAGCCTTAGTATCAGCTCAAGATGATGTAGATGAACAAACCAGTCAGGTAACTTTAATGACATTACATGCTGCCAAAGGTTTGGAATTCCCCGTAGTCTTTATTATGGGTATGGAAGAAGGAATTTTTCCGCTAGGTCGGGCCAATCAAGAAGAAAGTGAAATGCAAGAAGAACGCCGTTTAGCTTATGTAGGAATTACTCGAGCTAAAGAAAAACTCTTCCTAACTAACGCATTTTCTCGAACTCTATATGGTCGCCGCCAAAATAATCCGGAGTCACGATTTATTAACGAGATTAAGCCGGAATTATTAAAATATGAAAATCAAAATCGAGGATCTAAATCAAGTCTTCAAACTCCATTTGATCGTCGAACTAGTCAAGCCAGGGCTACTGCTTACCATCGTCCTAGCCAAATTGTTGAAAAACCTCAAGGATCAGGTGCTGACAAGAAGTCCTGGAATGTTGGGGATAAGGTCAATCATAAAGCCTGGGGCCAAGGAACTGTAGTTAAAGTTTCAGGAAATGGTGAAGATATGGAATTAGATATTGCCTTTAGTGAAAAAGGTATTAAACGCTTATTAGCTGCCTTTGCACCAATTACTAAAATTTAAAGAGAGGGTGTAATTTTGAAATCAGATCATCCATTAACTCAATTAGAAGCTGACGAACAGGCTGAGGTACTTAGAAATAAATTAAATAAATGGGCTAATGAATATTATGTTCATGATCAACCTAGTGTCGAAGATTCAGTATATGATCAGGCCTATCAAGAGTTGGTTAATTTGGAGACTGACTTTCCTGAAATAATCACTCCAGAATCACCTACTCAAAAGGTCGGTGATCAAACTTTATCAGTTCTTAGTAAGGTAACGCACACCATTCCAATGCTATCATTGGGCGATGTTTTTTCTAAAACAGAATTATATGAATTTATTAATCATCTAACTAAAGATGGTTATCCCTATGACTACAATTGTGAATTAAAAATTGATGGTTTAGCGATCTCACTTCGTTATGAAAAGGGAAAATTTGTTCAGGGATCTACTAGGGGTAATGGTCGCATTGGTGAGGACATTACCAAAAATTTAGAAACTATTAAATCAATTCCGAAAAAGTTATCTAAGCCTATTGATATTGAGGTCCGGGGCGAATGTTATATGCCCAAATCTTCATTTGCAGAATTAAATGAGGCTCGTCAAGATAATGGAGAAGCTCCTTTTGCTAATCCTCGAAATGCTGCAGCTGGAAGTTTACGTCAGTTAGATCCTAAAGTAACTGCCAAGCGTAAACTAAGTACCTTTATGTATAATGTGGCTGATTATAGCCAAGTAGAAGCCACTACTCAAACAGAATTACTACAAGAATTAGCGGAACTCGGTTTTAACGTTAATCCTGAGTTTAGACCAGTTAACTCAGTTGATGAACTAAACCAATATTTAGATGAATTTGAAACTCGGCGTGATGATTTATCCTATGGAATTGATGGAATTGTGGTTAAACTCAATCCTTTAACTGATCATGGTACTTTAGGCGCTACTGTAAAGGTTCCTCGTTGGGCAATTGCTTATAAATTTGCTCCGGAAGAAGCTGAAACGATTGTTAACGATATTGAATGGACAGTGGGAAGAACTGGGGTGGTAACGCCCACAGCGGTAATGGATCCGGTAATTTTAGCTGGGACTACTGTAGCTAGGGCTTCTTTGCATAATCCTGATTATCTTATTCAAAAAGATATACGTTTAGGAGATACGGTTAAATTGCATAAAGCAGGGGATATTATTCCAGAAATTTCTGAATATATTCCTAGCAAGCGACCAAAAGATAGTCAAAGCTACCCAATCATTACCCATTGCCCATCATGTGATTCAAAGTTGGTTCATTTAGATGGTGAAATTGCTTTAAGATGTATTAATCCAATGTGTCCAGCCCAGTTATCTGAAGGATTGACCCACTATGCAAGTCGAGATGCTATGAATATTGATGGCTTAGGACCTAAAATTGTGGCACAACTTTTTGAAAAACAATTGGTTAATGACGTAGCTGGTTTATACAATTTAACGTTTGATGAGCTATTAACATTAGATAAGTTTGGAGAGAAGTCGGCTAATAATTTATTAGCCGCT
The DNA here is from genome assembly GCF_020616595.1 of Lentilactobacillus laojiaonis. Taxonomy (GTDB): domain Bacteria; phylum Bacillota; class Bacilli; order Lactobacillales; family Lactobacillaceae; genus Lentilactobacillus; species Lentilactobacillus laojiaonis. Next base: position 265,572 of record NZ_CP085278.1, read on the forward strand.
ATTGACAATAGCAAGGCCAATTCTTTAGAACGGTTAATATATGGCTTAGGAATTCGCCATGTGGGTGCTAAAGCGGCTAGACTAATTGCTCAAAAGGTTAATGATATGGATACTTTGATGCAGGCTACTAGTGAAGAAATTGCTCAAATTAATAGCTTGGGTTTAGTAATCGCTGATAGTATTAGTACTTATTTTGCTACGGAGCAAGCTAAAAAATTAATTCAGCAATTAAAAGCTGCCGGTGTTAATATGAAATACTTAGGTAAATCATCTACCCCTAGCAATTCATTTTTTACTGATAAGCGAATTGTTTTAACCGGAAAATTAGCTGATCTATCACGATCACAAGTTAGTGAATGGCTAGAAAATCAAGGCGCCAAAGTTAGTAGCTCAGTTTCTAAAAAAACTGATTTAGTGATTGTGGGAGAAGATCCCGGCAGTAAGTATGATAAAGCCTTAGAATTAAGTATTGAAATATGGGATGAGTCACACTTAAAACAAGTGATGCAACAAGAAAATTAATCTCGAGGAGGAAATACCGTGAAAAAATTTGCTTTAACTTTAGCCTTATTATTGACTGGAATCACTCTTTCGGCTTGTGGTAGTACAGATGGATTGAGTAATTCTACTAATAATAAAAGTAGTAAAGGAACTACTCAGCTAACTGGACAAACCAATAATAAGTATTATCAAGGGGTAATTAAAAACGGGCATTACCAAACTAGTAAGTCTAGCGGGGTAACTTCTCAACAAACTTCTAACGAATACAATACTAAGAGTTTTCAAAATGGTTTAATTGATATCTCTAAAAAAGAATTCTCTACCAAAAAGTACGCTTTACAAGAAGGTCAATATCTTTCAACGGCAACTGTCGAAAGTTGGCTTGGCCGAAAATCTAAATCTAATCCCAAAGGTTTAAACCCTAAATCTAATGGTTCAACTACTCCTAATGGCCGTAATCCGCTTTATTTATCACAAATTACGGAACAAGATTTTATGACTCAAAACAATAAGAAATTAAAATTGTCAGGAGTAACTATCGGTTTAGCAATTAATTCAGTGGATTACTATAAGAAAGAACAATATGGTGCCACTTTTGAAACTGATATTAGCAATGCCACGGTCAAAGCTGAAGGTAAGAAAATTGCTAATGAAGTGCTAGCACGATTACGTAAAAAAGCTGCGTTTAAAGATGTTCCAATTGTGATTGCACTTTATAAGCAAGCCCCTAATGATAGCTTAGTAGGAGGAAACTTCTTCTCATACTCAGTTAATAATGGTAAAGCCACTTCTGTAGATAAATGGAATGCAATTGATCAAAAAAATTATGTATTTCCAATTTTAGCCGGTAAATCTAGTCCTAATTCTAATGACGTAGATGCCTTTAATAACTTTAAGAGCCAAGTGGAAAACTTCTTCCCTAATTTAAGTGGAATTACTGCCCAAGTACAATATACTAATGGTTCACTTTCAGGTATGAATGTTAATATTAACACTCAATTCTATAGTCAAACTGAAATCACCAGTTTTACTCAATATATTCAAGAAGCAGCTCAAAAATACTTACCAGCTAACACTCCAATTGATATCACCATTAAATCAACGGATGAAATGCAAAGTTTCTTAAGTCGAAATGCTAATGAAAAGAAATTCAACATGCATATTTTTAATAGCTATTAAAGTTAGCAAACATGAAAAATATTTCTGTGATAAAATGACAGATGATTAATTTGATACGAAAGAAGAGGAATTTAAATGAGTTCTAACATCTCTAAAGAAGAAGTTGCTCACGTAGCGGAACTTGCTAAATTAAAATTAGATGACAATAAGTTAGATTATTTTACTAAGCAAATCGATGATATTGTTGGTATGTTTGAAACCATTGATAAGGTTGATACAACTAACATAGATCCAACTTATAGTGTTACTGACCAATTAAACACTATGCGAGAAGATATTGCTGACAACTGGAATCAGCGTCAAGCTTTACTAGATACCGCTCCAGAAACTAAGGACGGATTTATTGAAGTTCCAACTATTATTGATGAAAGTGGGGACGGAGAATAATGAATTACTTTAAAGAGTCAATTGATTCTCTTCACGAAAAATTAGTTAATAAAGAAATTACAGCTGAAGAATTAACTAAACAAACTTTTGAAAATATCGATCAAACTGATCCTAAAGTGGCTGCTTTTTTAGCTTTAAATAAAGAAGCTGCACTAGCCAAAGCACGCCAATTAGACCAACAAGGAATTGATCCAAATAATGTACTTTCTGGAATTCCTGTCGCAATTAAAGATAATTTAGTTACTAAAGGACTAACTACTACAGCCGCATCTAAAATGCTCGCTAATTTTAACCCGATCTACAGTGCTACTGTGGTTAATAAACTGGATGCTTTAGATACAATTAACGTAGGTAAAACTAACATGGACGAATTTGCCATGGGTGGTTCTACTGAAAATTCTGCCTTTAAGGTAACTAAAAATCCTTGGGATACTACTAAGGTTCCCGGAGGTTCATCAGGTGGGTCTGCTGCTGCAGTAGCTGCTGGTGAAGTGATAGCTGCAATTGGTACAGATACTGGTGGTTCAATTCGACAACCAGCTGCCTTTAATGGGGTAGTTGGGATGAAACCTACTTATGGTCGCGTTTCTCGTTGGGGAGTTATTGCGTTTGGATCAAGTTTAGACCAAGTGGGACCAATTACTAGCACGGTTAAAGACAATGCTGTTATGTTGAATGCAATTTCTGGTTTAGATAAACATGATATGACTAGTTCTGACAAAGAAGTTCCTGATTTTACTGCTAATCTTGATAAAGATATTAAAGGTTTGAAGATCGGAATTCCGGAAGAATACCTAGCTGAAGAAATTTCAGCAGATATTAAGCAATCAGTTCAAAAAGCAGCTGACTATTATCGCCAATTAGGGGCAACTGTAGAAACAATTTCTTTACCTAATACTAGTTATGCGGTACCGGCTTACTACATTATTGCTTCAGCTGAAGCATCATCAAATTTACAAAGATTTGATGGTATTCGTTATGGATTTAGAGCCGAAAATGCTAAAAATTTAGATGATTTATATGTAGAAACTAGATCACAAGGATTTGGTGACGAAGTTAAGCGGCGAATTATGTTAGGAACTTTCTCACTATCATCTAGTTATTATGATGCTTACTTCAAAAAAGCCGCTCAAATTAGAACTTTAATCATCAATGATTTTAAGGATGCCTTTAAAAAAGTTGATTTAATTTTGGCACCAACTACTCCAACAACTGCTTATGGCATTGGAGAAGATGTTTCTGATCCAATGACTATGTACATGAACGATGCACTTACTTTACCAGTTAACTTAGCTGGTTTACCAGCGATGTCAGTTCCTGCTGGATTGGATAAAGACGGCATGCCAATGGGAATTCAACTTATTGGTAAACCATTTGATGAAGCAACCATTTATCAAGCTGGTTACGCCTTTGAAAAAGAAACTAAATTTAATCAAAACACACCAAAAATGGGAGGAAATAACTAATGAATTTTGAAACTGTTATTGGATTAGAAGTCCACGTTGAGTTAAAAACTAACTCAAAAATTTTTAGTCCTTCTCCAGTTGATTTTGGTGCTGAACCAAACTTAAATACTAACGTAATCGATTGGGGTTATCCAGGGGTCTTACCTACCACCAATAAAGGGGTTGTGGAAAGTGGAATGAAAGCAGCTTTAGCTTTGCATGCTGACATTTCTAAAATTCAACATTTTGATCGTAAGAATTACTTTTACCCAGATAATCCTAAAGCCTACCAAATTACTCAATCTGACACACCATTAGCTCAAAATGGTTGGGTGGAAATTGAAGTAGATGGTCAAACTAAAAAAATCGGCATTCAAGAAATGCATATTGAAGAAGATGCTGGTAAAAATACTCATGGTGGCGATCACTCTTATGTGGATTTAAACCGTCAAGGTACTCCCTTGGTTGAAATTGTATCTACTTCTGAAATTGCATCACCTGATGAAGCTTATGCTTATCTAGAAGAATTACGCCAACAAATTCAATTTACCGGCGTTTCTGACGTTAAAATGGAAGAAGGATCAATGCGTGTTGATGTTAACATTTCAATTCGTCCAATTGGTCAAACTGAATACGGTACTAAGGTAGAATTAAAGAACTTAAACTCATTTAACTATGTTAAAAAAGGTTTAGCTTTTGAAGAAGCTCGCCAACGTAAAATCATTATGGCTGGTGGAGAAATTCAACCTGAAACTCGTCGTTATGATGAAACTACCGGACAAACGATTCTCATGCGTGTTAAAGAAGGGGCAGAAGATTACCGTTACTTCCCAGAACCTGATCTTCCCGCTTTAGAAATCTCAGACGCATGGATTGATGAAATTAAAAATAATTTACCAGAGGCACCAAGTAAACGTCGCGATCGTTACGTAAATGAATTAGGTATTACTGAATATGATGCCATGGTATTGACTCAAACCAAAGAAATGTCTGATTTTTATGATCGTATGATTGAATTACATGCTGATCCTAAACAATCAGCCAACTATCTACAAGGAAACGTAAATGCTTATCTAAATGATAATCAAGTGGACTTGCAAGATACTAAAATTACTCCTGAAAACTTAGCAACGATGGTTAACTTAATTTCTGATGGTACCATTTCATCAAAAATGGCTAAGAAAGTCTTCAAAGCTATTACAGAAGGTAAGGAACCTAAACAATTTGTTGAAGAAAATGGCATGGTTCAACTCTCTGATCCAAGTCAACTTCAACCAATTATTGATGAAATTTTGTCAGCTAACCCACAATCTATTGAAGATTTCCATAATGGTAAAGATCGAGCAATTGGTTTCTTGGTCGGTCAAATTATGAAAAAAACTCAGGGTAAAGCAAACCCAACAGTAGTTAATAAACTGTTAATTGCATCAATGAATAAATAAAAGGTCGGATTTATTATGCGGAAAAGAGCACGGGTAATCTATAATCCCACATCTGGGAGAGAAATCTTAAAACAAAAAATGATTGGTATTCTAAATGTTTTTGAAAAGGCTGGTTATGAAACTAGTGCCTTTGCAACCACTCCTGAAAAGGATTCGGCTAAAAACGAAGCCACACGCGCAGCTTTAGATGGTTTTGAATTGATAGTTGCCGCCGGTGGAGATGGAACGATTAATGAGGTAGTTAATGGAATAGCTCCGCTAGAAAAACGCCCGAAAATGGCAATTATTCCAGCAGGGACTACTAATGATTATGCTAGAGCCTTGCACATTCCAAGAGAAGACCCAATTGAAGCAGCTAAGATTGTTTTAAAAAATCAAACCATTAATATGGATATTGGCAAGGCTAATGATAAATACTTTATTAATATTGCTGCTGGGGGACTTTTAACGGAATTAACTTATGACGTCCCTTCAGACTTAAAAACCATTTTTGGGTATTTAGCGTACTTAGTTAAGGGAGCAGAGTTATTGCCACGAATTAAGCCCGTTCAAATGCATTTACAATATGATGGTGGTGAATTTAAAGGCAAGGCTTCGATGTTTTTCCTAGCCCTTACTAATTCAGTCGGTGGTTTTGAACAAATAGTTCCCGATGCCTCGCTAGATGATGGTAAATTTACTATGATTATTGTTAAAACCAGTAATTTAGCAGAAATTTTACACTTAATTTCTAAGGTGCTAAATGGTGGTCGCCATGTTAATGATAGTCGCATTATTTACAAAAAAACTAGTAAGGTAATTGCTCAACCCGTTAATAAAAAAGATAAAATGCAAATTAATATTGATGGCGAGTATGGTGGCGACGCTCCTATGACCTTTATTGATTTGAAGCAACACATTGAAATGTTTGCTAACACGGATGCCATTCCATCATTGGCCATTTCTGATGCTCCGAGTGAGGAAATTCAACAAGCTGAAGAGAAGTTTGTTGAAATTGTTAAAGAAATTCCTGATGGAGATAGTAAATAATAGTCTAAAATTGCGAGACGAATTTCGTTTCGCAATTTTTATTTAAAATATATAGGTGAAAAAATTATATGAAAAAAACAATTCCAGTAATTAAAAATGAAGAATATACGGTTAAGATAAATGACTTAACTTATGAAGGTATGGGAGTAGCTAAAATTGATAATTTCCCGATCTTTATTGAGAACACTTTACCTGATGAAGAAGCTGTTATTAAAGTTATTAAAGTTAAGTCAACATATGCTTTTGGTAAAGTAATGCAATATCTAGTTAAGAGTCCTAATCGAGTAGAAGAAGTTGATCGAGTATATACTCAAACCGGAATCGCACCGCTTCAACATTTAGCATACGATGCCCAATTAGCTTTTAAGAAACACCAAGTTGAAATTGATTTTCAAAAATTAGGAATTGAAACAGAAGTTTTAGATACGATTGGTATGGATGATCCTACTCATTACCGTAATAAAGCCCAAGTTCCTGTTAGAATGGTTAACGGTAAGCTAGAAACTGGTTTTTATCGTAAACATTCGCATGATGTGGTGCCGATTGAAGATTTCTATATCCAAGATGAAGAAATCGATAAAGCAATCCTAGCAGTAAGAGATGTTTTAAGAAAATTCCAAGTAACTCCATACGATGAAAGAGTTCATAAGGGAACTATTCGTAATGTGATGGTTAGACGTGGTCGTAATAGTCATGAAATGATGATTGTGTTAATTACCCGTACCAATAAATTACCGAATAAGGAATTTATCGTGAATGATATCCTTAAACAATTACCTAATGTTGATAGTATTATTCAGAATGTTAATTCCGAAAAAACCAATGCTTTAATGGGACATAAAAACATTGTTTTACATGGTAAACCAACGATTAAAGATACTTTATTAGGATTAGAATTTGAAATTTCTGCTACATCATTTTATCAAGTTAATCCCGAACAAACTGAAAAATTATATAGTTTAGCTGTTCAAAAAGCAGATTTAAAACCAGATGATGTTGTAATTGATGCTTATTGTGGTATCGGAACTATTTCACTTACTTTAGCCCAACACGTTAAGCAAGTTTATGGAGTCGAAGTAGTTGAAGAAGCTATTGAAAATGCTAAATTAAATGCCCAACTTAATCATATTGAGAATGTTGAATTTGTAGCTAATAAGGCCGAAGATCAAATGGCTAAATGGCAAGCTGATGGGCTTAAACCGGACGTAATTGTGGTAGATCCACCACGTAAAGGTTTAGATGCTTCCTTAATTGAAAGTGTAAGTCAAATGGCACCCAAACGAGTAGTTTATGTTTCATGTAATCCAGCTACCCTAGCTAGGGATGTACAAAGATTTATGGAATTAGGATATTCAATTAAAGATCCAATTCAACCAGTTGACCAATTTCCACAAACTGTGCATATTGAAAGTGTAACGGTTTTAGAAAAAGACTAATAAAAAAGCATCTAACAATTAGTTAGATGCTTTTTTTATATACCATTTGTGAATGTAATAAATGGGAATGCCAATAGCGGTAATAATTAACCCTACAATGGCTAATCCTAGTTGGGTAATGATAGTGGTTGAAAGAATAAAGACTCCCCCTAAAATGGCAATTAGAGGCACAATTGGGTAACCAGGAACTTTATAAGGACGTTCTAACTCTGGCTCCACTCGACGTAATTTAAAGACGGCGATAAAAAGTAGGGTATTAAAGATCCACATAACAAACACTAACATGTTGGTTAACATATCAAAATTACCCATAATGACCATAATAGTAGAAATAATAAATTCAAAGATGCCGGCAACATAGGGCACCGAAGTATTAGTAGAAATTTTGGTAAATAGCTTACTAAAAGGTAATGAGTTATTATTGGCTAAAGTGAAAGGTACGCGCATTCCTGTTAGAGTATATCCATTAATAGCTCCATAAACGGAAATTAAAATACCGACAGTAACTAATTTACCACCTAATTGGCCAAACATTTTAATCGCAGCATCCGAAGCGGCATTTTGATTACCAGCTAATTGATCAAGCGGTAAAGTTTTTAGAAAAGCTACGTTAATTAGGATATAGATAATCATGATAAAAGTGAGTCCTAAAATAATTGCTAATGGTAAATCTCGTTTAGGATTTTTCATTTCACCGGCGATATTGCAAACTCCTAGCCAGCCATCATAGGCAAATAAAGTTGCTAATAATCCTCCACTAAAAGCAGTGATCAGATTAACGTGAGCGTGGGATGAGACCAACGGAATTAATGAAATGCTTACTTTACCGGGAATTAGTAATCCCGCAATTGCAATAATAAAAATAGGAATTAATTTGATAACTAGGGTGATTGACTGAACTTGACCACCAACTTTAGCTCCTAAAAAGTTAAGAGCGGTAACACTACCGGAACATAATAGAGCAATTAAAATGAGGTAACCACTACTTAAATGAAATAGGTTAATTATTTGTGTGGCAAATACAATTGATAGGGCGGCAATATTGGCTGGGAAGTAAACCAACATTTGGGCCCAACCCAGTAAAAATCCCCAAATTGATCCATATGTATGTCCAATTATTTCAATCGGGCCACCAGTTTTGGGCATAGCAGCAGCTAGTTCAGAGACGGATAAACCCGCACAGATTGTCAAAATACCACCAATAAACCAAACTAATAGGGATAAGCCAACTCCATGAGTAGCTTGTGTAACAGCGGATGTCTTAAAGAAGATTCCACCACCGATAACTGTTCCCATGACAGTTGAGATAGCGGCAAATAATCCGATATCCTTTTTTAAATTATTTTCCATGTAATTGTCCTCGCTTTATAAGGAATCATATAATTCAATACTAAATATTTTACCACCTAAAAACAAATAAAACGATGACCAAATATTATGATCATCGTTTTATTTGTTTTAATTAAATAACTAATTAGCTGTGGCTAACGTTATTTTTATTAGTAGTTTTATGAGTTCTTTGGAACTCAGCAATGTTAGCATATTCAGGTTGAAGTGAACGACTTAATCGAATGTAGATAGGAATTAAATCACGGTATGCTTCAAAGTTTTCTGGATTTGGATGATGAGTTACAGTATTACCAACAAATTTAGAAACATCACTTAAACTGTCGATGATACCAAGACTGTACATTCCAAGAGTAGCAGCACCAAGAGCAGTACTTTCAAAACTTTCTGGAATAGAAACATCTTGTTCAAAAATATCAGTTAGCATTTGACGCCATAGTTCTGAACGAGCAAATCCACCACTAGCTTGGATGCTACTTGGTTTACCAACAACTTCTTCTAAGGCTAACATAACGGTATATAGGTTATAAATGATACCTTCTAGAGAAGCACGGATCATGTGAGCACGAGTGTGCGTACGGCTTAATCCGAAGAAGGAACCACGAGCATTAGCATCCCAGATAGGAGCTCTTTCGCCACCTAAGAATGGGAAGAAGATTAAACCATCTGAACCTGCTGGAATTTTTGAAGCGATATCAGTTAATAGGTCATAAGGATCGATTTGCATTTGTTCGGCAGTAACTTTTTCTGGAGCACATAATTGATCACGAACCCAACGGAATACAACCCCACCATTGTTAACAGGACCACCAATTACCCACATGTCTTTAGCAAGGTAGTAACAGAATACACGAGCTTTAGGATCAGTCTTAGGTTTGTCAGTGATAACACGAACGGCACCTGAAGTACCAATAGTTACAGCAACTACGCCTGGCTTAGTTGCGTTAACCCCAAGGTTAGCTAATGGGCCATCTGATGCACCAATAATGAATGGGGTATCAATATCAATACCAAGTACTTTAGCGTATTCTTCGTGAAGACCTTTTAATTGATAAGTAGTATCAACTAATTCTGGTAAACGATCTTTAGTAACTCCGGCAACTTCAAGAGCTTGGTCATCCCAATCAAGGTTATAAATATTAAATAAACCAGTTGCATTGGCGATTGAGTAATCTTCTTTTAATTCACCGAATAATTTGTAAAGAACGTATTCTTTAATTCCTACGAACCAACGTGCTTTATTGAATACATCAGCGTGTTCGTTACGTAACCAAATCATTTTTGAAAGAGGAGTCATTGGGTGAATTGGAACACCAGTTTTTTGGTAAAGTTCCATACCAGTAGGACTTTGTTTTAGTTCATCAGCATATTTAACTGAACGGTTGTCGCCCCATAAGATGGCACGAGTTAATGGTTTGTAATTTTCGTCTAGTAAGATTAGACTGTGCATAGCACATGAGAAAGATACACCTTTTAATTCACTACTTTGAATATTAGCTTTTCGAACTACTTCACCAATTCCTTCAGTAATGGCTGAGAAAATTTCTTCGGGATCTTCTTCATTCATATCTGGAGTATCTTGATAAAGTGGGTATCCATTGTTTGAATAACCTTTAACTTTTCCATCGGTATCATAAAGAACAGTTTTAACACTGGTTGTACCGATATCAACACCTAGCATGTATTCCATATTTATACTTCCTTTCAGGTAAGAGAAAAAATTTAAAATAGCTTTTTTGAAAACGGTTTCTTTAGAAAGCAATAAAAAATATCTAAACCATTATGATATTTAAAAAATAATGGAATCGACTTTCAATGAAGTAATTACGCTTACTTCTTGCTATTAACAATTGTAACATATAGATATAAAGAAACTCAATTAGAGCTAATTAATACATAACATTATATGAAAAAAATTTTCACACTTCAAGTTATTTATTGTAAAATGTGTACAAAAGGCGAAAATAAACTGGTAGGTGTTAATATGAGTTCTCCTGTTGAATTATTATCTCAAGATTTTGATAATTTAAGTAAGACTAATAAAAAAATAGCTAATTTTATTATTAATGATCCCAAAAAAGCTGCGGAATTAAATATTGAGGAGCTATCAAAAATTACCGATACTTCTACGGCCTCCGTATCGCGGTTAGTTAAAAGTTTAGGATACACCAATTTTAGAGAATTTACTTTAGCACTTGCCTATGCTCAATTAAAACCTCAGAATTTACCAATCTTTAAAGAAATTGATGTTACGGATACCTTATCAAGTATTGCTAGAAAGGTGTTTGCTGGATCTCAGCAAGCTTTGCAAGACACTTTAAATAATGTAGACGAAACCGAGTTTGCTCGGGCGGTCCTAAGAATTATTGATTGTCATCAATTAGGATTCTTTGGTTTAGGCGGGTCATCTATTGTGGCCTTAGATGGTTATCATAAATTTTTACGAACTTCTAAAAATTGTTTTTATTATACGGATTATGATATCCAATTAATGCAGGCAGTGCGGATGACTAAAGATGATTGTGCGATTTTAATTTCTCATTCTGGTAAAAACCAGCAAACGTTAAAAATTGCTAATATCTTAAAACAAAAAGGTGTAACCATTATTGGAATTACCAGTAATCGAGATTCGCCATTGGCAAATTTAAGTGATATTATATTTATATCTTATAGTGAAGAATCCGATTATCGGTCCGAGGGGATGTATTCCTTATTAGCACAAATTACCATATTAGATACTTTATTTATGATGGTTGCAGTAAGAATGGGACCAGATAGTGAAACAACTATCCGAAACGTACAAGGGGTAATTGAAAGTACGCGAGATTAGAATACAATAAAAAGAGATGAATTTGTTTGCAACGTAAAGATATTCAACCAATTTACTCACAAGCATATCGAAAAAAAAGGCGCCGATCATGGGTAATTATCAGCGCTTTTTTGTTGTCTATTTTAATTTTAATTTCATTTATCATGATTGGTTCTCGTAATAGAAATTTTGATAAATATCAGGTTAAAGGGGTTATGATTTCCCAACAGGATGGCTACTTGGACTTTAATGAATTAAAGAATGGTGAAATTAATTTCGTCTATTTACGAGCATCTCAAGGCTCAAGTTATACGGATGATAATTTTACTTCCAATTATGAAAGAAGTCAGGGATCTCAGTTAGCAGTAGGGATATATCATGTGTTTAGTTTTTCAAGTTCTGTTGATAGTCAATTCAATAACTTTATTAAAGAAACTGAATTTAATACGGGGATCTTACCAATTTCAATATATGTAGATTACTATGGTGATTATGATGAAGATAATGTTGACTGGAAAGAATATGCTAAGCGGATTAATCAACTAGCTGAAAAAATCAATCGTTATTATAATCAATCAGTCGTTATTCAAATGCCACAAGAAATTAAAGGTGAGCTGGCAAAATATTTAGATAGTAATTTTAAAATTTGGATTATTGATAATAAATTTAAAAAGCAAAATTCCGAGGTTGAATTTATTTCTTCGGAAAATAAATATAAGATCTCTATGCGAAATAGTAGCGCTTATTTATATCGAATAGTTTACAACGGTAGTAAACGTCAGTGGAATACTAATATTAATTCACTTGGAAGCTAGTAAGTTAAAAGTTAAATTACTAGCTTCGTCATAATAGGTAATTGGTCGTACTTCATTGGCCTTAATAATTAGTTGGTAACCAAAGTGATCGATATAGTATAGGGTGTACGGCATTACTTTTGGAGCATTTTGATTAGTTAGTTGATCATCGATAAATAGATTTAATTGTTTATCAATTACTAATTGGTGCTGAATATTTTTTTGATCAATATAATTCCAGTTACCGATAAAAAGGTCGGAATTTTTAGAACTGCCTTGATTAGAATTATGCTTTTTATTTAATAAAATAAAACTGCTAATTAATGAAGTAGTGAATAATAATAGGCTACGTTTTTTCATATTCTGTATCCCCCGTCACGATTTAATTGAAGGTTTAAATTTTAAATTAGTGAAATCATTGGTACAATTATACTATAACCAGAAAGCTAGGGAGGAATAAAAAATGATTAAACTTGGAATTATCGGAACCAATTGGATTACTCAACAATTTATTGATGCCATTAAATTAAGTGATCAATACCAATTAACTACAGTCTATTCAAGAAGTATGGAACATGCCACCGAATTTGGTAAACATAACGGAGCTACCGAATTTTATGATGACTTAGAGATGTTCTTTGAACAAGGTATTTTTGATACCGTCTACATTGCTTCACCAAATAGTTTGCATTTTGAACAAGCTAAACTAGCTATTAATCATGAGAAAAATGTTATTGTTGAAAAACCGGCCTTTGCTAATCAAAAAGAAATGACGCTTATTCAAGAAGAATTGAAAAAATTCCCGCGGGTCTTATATTTTGAAGCTGCTCGCCAAATTCACACAGAAAACTTTAAAGCCTTAGCTCTACAAGTTAGCAAAATGGACCAAATTTCTGGGGCTAACTTTACCTATGAAAAATATTCTTCACGATATGATGATGTCTTAGCTGGTAAGGTACCGAATGTTTTTTCACCTAAATTTGCCGGTGGAGCTTTACAAGATTTAGGAGTTTACACGGTATACGATGCAGTTGCTTTGTTTGGTATGCCAGAAGAGGTGGCCTATTATCCACAACTAATTGATACTGGAGTAGATGGTAAAGGAACTGCAATTTTACAATATCCTGAATTTACAGTTGTCTTAAACTTTGGTAAAATTGTAAATTCATACATGACTTCAGAAATTTATGGTTTAAAGGATACCATTGAAATTGATGATGCCGGTGAAATCGAAGAAGTTGTTTATATTGATCAAGATAAGACTAGACATGTGATTGGAAATGTTGATGAATTTAATCCTATGTTTGGTGAAATCAAAGACTTTGCCAAAATTATTAATGATCCACAAGATCCGGATAATCAATTAGAGTATGAACGATTAAGAGAACTAAGTATTAACGTAAATAAATTGTTATTTAATTTACGCCAAGATGCACATTTAAAATTTCCAAATGATTAATTTAATTTGAATGGGAGAATATTAGTGTTAGAAGAATTCAAAAATTATGCACAAAAATTAGGCTACCAAAAACAAACTGCAATTCAAGAGGCAGCCTATCCAGAATTAAAAAACCACAATAGTATTTTAGGGTTATCACCAACTGGATCAGGAAAAACCGTGGCTTTTACGTTACCTTTATTAGAAACCATTGATTTAAACTTGGGAACCCAAGTAATTGTTTTAGAACCTACAGCTGAATTAGGTATCCAGACTTCCAAAGTGATGACGACTTGGGGAAATCTAATTGGTGTTTCTGTCCAATCAATGATTGGGGGAGCAAATGTTAAGCGCCAAATGGAAAAATTAAAAAAACATCCCCACGTAGTAGTAGGTACACCCGGAAGAATTTTAAATTTAATTGAGTTGGGTAAACTAAAGACTGATCAAATTTCAGCCATTGTGGTTGATGAGGCTGATAATTTATTAGCTGGTGATACTTTAGATCAAGTTAGAACTATTGTAGATAAATCTAATCGTGATTTATCAATTGACTTTTTCTCAGCTACTACTAATGAAACCCTTCAAAATGTTAATCGTTGGTTTATACCTGATATTAAAACTATTGACGTTCGAGCAATTGATGACACCCAGGGTGTGGTTACGCACAATGTCTTAATCGTTGATAATTTAAAAAAGGCAGCCATGCTACCAAGATTAATTCATGATAAAAATTTCAAGGCGTTAGTCTTTTTTAATCAAATGAATACCTTAGAAAAAACTTTTAGTTTTTTAAAGCATCGGAATATAAAAGAAGCCGCTAAACTTACTAGTGAACAAAAACAAATTGACCGTAGTAAAGCGATTAAAGAATTTAGAACTGGTAAAATTCGCTTATTATTGACCACGGACGTAACTGCTCGTGGAATGGATATTGATAATTTACCTGCAGTAGTTAACTATGATTTACCTAAGGATGAAAAAACTTACATTCATCGAGTAGGTCGTACTGGGCGAATGGGGAGATCTGGCCAAGTAATTAACTTAGGTAATGATCATGACATTCGAAATCTCAAGAAGTTGTTAACCGATCAAGATTATACTTTGACTCAAGTTTACTTTAATGGGAATGTGTTATCGACTACTAAGCCTAAGCCAACGGTTAAGCCAGTAAGCGAAGCTAAAGATAAAACTCAAACTAATAGTCGCGGGTCTAAAAATACTCCAGTAAGTAAACCAACTACAAAAATTTCTAAGAATGAAAAATCAGTAAACTCCAAAAAATCGCCGAAATCTAAGAAAAAACATTCTAAACGAAAAGGAATGCGTAAAAAGAATTCGGAGCGGAATTAAGACTTTACATTAATTAAATAAAATGAGAAAATAATTCAGTATCTTGGCCCTATAGCACAACTGGATAGGGCACCCGCCTCCTAAGCGGTAGATCCCAGTTCGAGTCTGGGTGGGGCCATATACTGAAAAAACAGACACCTTTTAGGTGTCTGTTTTTATTTTGACATAATCATTTTTTCAAAAAGTGGTTGCCAATTATATTTAATTGGATCGGGTCCGTCCGTTGTAAGGTAAGCTTTACCATTATCATCAACGTAAAGTGAAAAATCCAATTTAGCAATTGTATCAATATGCTGCTTTACCCAATCATTAGCCCAACTAATAGTGAACGAATACAAATCTAGATTTGGATAAAAATTAACATCACGTTTCAAATCACTGATATTAACTGTTTCAGTATCCACGGATTCGATATATGAACTAGTTTCATCATCGAATTTTTGATAACCAACTAAAGCAGTGTTGTTATCGTAGTTTAAGTCTCGGACCACATATATGGCGTCGGCAACCGGTTCAATACTATCGACCCCTAAAATCTCATCCTGAATGTGAAACGGTGTTAAATTAGTTAATGACAAATTATCATTAACTTTAGATTTATGGGTAGAAACTTCTTCAATAGATTGATTGGGAAGTAATTCCATATTTTCAACCATTTGATCAACGGTTTTAATTTTTTGGAATTCTGTACGATCATTTAAACTATCCATAGTCAGCCCTCCTTTTAAAACTTTAAAAGAAATATCATGACTATTTCTAGTCATGGACATTATAATACATTGAAAAAATATTAAACTAATTTTGCCTAGCTTAATTGGGAAAATAAAAACATCGGGATCTCCCGATGTTTTTATTTATTTTTCACGAATATTTTTAAAAGGGCCAGCGCTTTTAGTAGAATGAACAATTTTACCACTAGCAGCATCAATGGTATTTAACGATTGTGACCTAGAATTATATTCTTGATAATATTTAGGTTGGTTAATATCAATTTGGTTACTGAGTTTGTTTGGTTCTGCTTGCATGATACCCCTCTTTTCTATTTGCTAATTAATAAATAATTTACCTATATAAAATTATCATGATCAAATTAGATTTACAATTAAATAGCTTAATAAAATCTTAAGCTTTCCTTTTTACATTAAATTACTTAAAAGTTAAACTTAAACTAGGCTATTTTATAAAAGGGTGGGGAATATGATGAAAAATCAGGAGTTATATAATGAAATTTTTGTAAAAGAAAGTGATCAATATCAATTTAAATCCAGTGATTTAAAATTAAGCGAAGAGCAAGTCGCTTCAATTATTACCGATTTAAATAGTAATTTAGATCCTAATGAAGCAACGAGAGATAAGCTAGCTCAAGCGGTAGAAAATTTTTATGACCATAGTAAAGATTTACAAATTGCCTTTAATCGTAGAAATATTCATCGACTTTTCTCTCAATTATATGGAACTGGATTTAAAACCGATTACCATGATTTTTTTAAATCAAGTGAATATACTGGTCGAATTTTTCCAATCCACATTAATGTAATAGATTTAAAAGCAGCTGATGAAATTGTTGAATTTGATTTATCGATGTTTAAACCTACTTTTATTTTAATTCAAAAGCCTATTAATGATGCAGGAAGCCTAGATGAGGTAGAAATATCGTTAATTACTACCAATATATTTAATGAATCAATTTTTAACTGTGTAATTGATTGGTTAATGCATCAACCTAATTTTAAACAGTTACCTGTTGGTATGTTGTATGCAGATATTAAAAAAACGCCATATGATGCTATGCAAGATTACATTAGTGAAACCCAAAAGTTTACTTTTGACCAGTTTGACAAAGCAGTTGAAAATACCGATATTTCTCCTGAAATATATATGTGTAGCGTAAAAATTCGATATATTAATAAGTATTTTAGAAATGAATTAAGTGAAGAACGTAGTGATGATATCTATATTATTGGTTATCAAAAACAATTCGATTTAATTATTCTGGGAGTTAAATTGGACGATGGTGACAAATTAAAAACTATTTTAATTGGACGGGACATTTTTAAAAATATTCAATATCGAGATGTTTCTAGTGATCGTATTATCGATTATCAAGGTCGAACAATTGCAGAAAAATAAAAAAAGATGAAGATAAATTCTTCATCTTTTTTAGTTTTCATGGATTTTTTTAAAGAGTGGACCAAGGTATTCGATTAAGGCGCCTTTGCCGAAGGGATCATCAAAGTATCCTAAAACAATTGTACCGTCAGTATTTTCATAAGCCAAAAAATCTAGTTTAACTAATTCATTTAAATTATTTTTAGCCCATTGAGCATCATAGATGGAAGTAAATGAAAAGACATCGACACCACTATAGCCAGAATGTTTTTGTCTAGTTAATTTATCGATATCTACGGCAATCTTATCACTAGAATTTATTAAATCCGTCCGACCTTGATTATATTCCAGAGTTTGGATTTCTACTTTGTGATGATCGTAATCTAACCCTGAAACTACAAAATCATTATGTTCAATTCCCATGGGATTATCCTTGTAAAATACTTGGTCACCAATATCAAAAGGGATTAAATTAGCCATAACTTTAGATTCGTTATTTAAATTATCAATTTCATGTTTAAAGGGCGTAATTTCTTCGATGTTAACATTACGATACATTTTAAGAGAATGGATCATCCGCATCGTTCGCTGAATATCAAAAGTTTCTTGAGGCATGTTCTTAGTTCGGATCATTGACTAGTCCTCCTTATGTCATTAACTAATTAAATTATAAGTCATTATTTTGGTATTAATGCTAAATTTGCATTTCACAAGATACAATAGTTAATTTATGTAACATATTTTGATAGTATTTATACATAGAGATATTGGTAAGTTGTTGTGGTTTAATTTGAAATGGAGATAATTATGAGTGCATTTTACATTGTTACGATTATTATGTTAGCAGTCGGGGGACTATGTTTACTTAATAAGCTTCTAAACATGCCTCGTGATGAATTTGTGTATGATAAAAGTTATGATCGAGATATCTTTATCAGTGAGTTTAAAGAAAGCCATGTTGAAATTATTGATGATATGATTAACAATATCATCTCACAAAAACGAAATTTCACTGATTTTGAAATTAAGGAGTTAGAGTTTATTCTAAAAAAAGTCTTTAATAATAAAATTAGTTTTGAACCTCAAATGAACAATTTATGTGTCCGAGCAAATAATAAAGCCTTGTTACTAACTATCGAAAGTGATAATACCGGTTATTATTTAGCATTAAATAATGTATGTGTGGATGAAGCTGAAAATTTAATAAAAATCATTAATATGGAATTGTTTGATCAAAGATTTAAATTTACGGTAACCGAATAAAAAAAGCTAGGAAAAATTTCCTAGCTTTTTTTATTAGTAAATAATTACGGGCATATTAGTGTAAGTATATTTCCAAATAATTGGCATTTTTGATGGTGGGTTATTAATACAACCATGTGAATGATAATTACTACGAGCACTTGGGTTTCCATAAACCGAAGCAGGTTGCCAATCAGAATCATGCAAACCTACACCGTCTTCGGTAATTGGTACCCAATAGTTAACCTTAGAAGCATATTTAGTCCCATTTGAATTAAGTCCCCTTAATACTGATGGAGATTGTTTATATAAGACATGGAACAAACCAGTTGGAGTTTCGGAATTTACCAAGCCACTCATGACAGGAATTGTAGCAATTAATTTATGATTTTTATAAACGTATTCATATAGGGTGGTGAGATTAACTTCAACGTAATTACCGTCGCTTAATTTTGTTCCTGCTTGTAGATAACCAGTACCGGTAATATGTGAGGCTTTATAGGTAGTCTTTTTACTAGTCCAGGCGTTAATAATAGAGTTGGTTTCAGCAGTTGCATCAGCTGTCCAACCATAATTAGATTCCGCGGAAGTGTTAGTAGTGATTACTTTACCGGAATGAGTTTTAAATTTAATGGCTTTATGCATGGTTTGATTTTTATTAATAATCTTATTGATTGTGGTTGTTAATTTAGAATGATTAATTTGCCAGCCACCATTTTTTAAACTTCCACTAATTAAATATTTTTGAGGACTTAGTTTATATGTATGATTATTAATCTTATAAACTAAGGAATGCTGCAACGCCCATTTCATATTGTTGGCAGCTACTTGATTTTTTTTAGCTTGGACTTTATTTTCACCTAAATATTCAGCCGTAATATTAAGATTTGAAATATTATCTTTTTTCTGATTAATAGCTTTTTTAAGTGCAGAAACATTAATATAGTTTCCCGGTTGGGCTTTAATTTTTATTAATTTGTTATTTTTAAGCTTATAAGTTTCTGGCTTGGAAATTTTTCGGTTAAGGTTTACCTGATTAACCCAAGTAATTAATTGACTAGTACCATTTTTAGTAGCTAAATCTATTTGCTTAGTTTGGCTAGCGTTAACGACTAATTTTTTATTAGTGTGCGATTTTTTAAGTAGGGGTTTAAGCTCTTGCGGACTAATTGTTAGATCAGTTTGGACATCAATTTTTTTAGTTAGATTTTTATCTTTTAAGATTATTTGACGTTGGTTGGCAGTTTGATTAAGTTTTTTAGCAGCTTGTTTGGCTGTTAAATTGGCCACACTGACGTTATTAATTTTAGTATTGAGGGCAAAATGATTTTTATACCAAGTGGTATATCCCAGACCGCCAATACCAAGGATAGCGATCGTGCTAACGATTAATGTTTTGATTTTCATGGAAAGCTCCTTATAATAAATTGAATCTATTACATCATACCAAATTTATTATACGACATTCAAAGTTATTTAAAAAAGGATCTGCTAAAACCATGATTAGTTTTAACAGATCCTTTTACATCATTAGCATCGCAATGCCCGCTAATAAGATTATCATTAAGCAAGCGACAGCTAGTAATTTAACACCAATTTTTTTACTATAAACCCCGTTAGGAAAACGATGGTGGTTAAAGGGCATAGTATGTAAATGTCTTTGACCCATATAAAAATCCTTTCAAATAAGAAAACCCCCCACAAATAAATGTGAGGGGACAAAGAGCTGTCAAAATAGACCTCTTATGTATTAAGCAAACTAAATCATATGTGTGATAGGAGTTATTCAACTTCTATATTTACAGTATATAATTTTATGAATTAATTGCAATTAATTAGCCTACTTTTTAAATACTGCTAATTTTGACCAGAAATAATTGATGATAATCACTACAATATTATCGATGATTTTAACAATAATTTCGTTACCATCTAATAAAGAAATCCCAACCCACAAGATAATTACTTCAAATCCATACGATAAAACTCGGCCTGCATAAAATGAAAACATTTGTTTTAATAGGTGGGTAAAAGAGTTAGAGGTTGCATGGAAAACATAGGCTTTATTAGAAATAAAAGCTATGAAGACACTGATAAACCAAGCAATCAAATTATTAACTTGGTAATTTAAATTAGTAAAATGCTCTAAAATAGCAAATACTCCAATGTTAATAACGGTGGTAATAACTCCCCAAAATAGATAGGCAATGATTTCATTATATTTTTGGTAGCTATCTTTTAGTTTTTGTATCATATTATTTCTTTTCCTCAATAATATATTCAGGACGATGCTTAGTTTCTAGATAGATCTTGCCAATATAATTACCTAAAATTCCTAGGAAGAGAAGTTGTACACCACTCATAAATAATAGGATTGAAACAATTGAAGCCCAACCACTAACTGCGTTACCGTAAATTAAGGCTCTAATTACTACAAAAATTAAGGCAATTAAAGAAATTAAACAAACAATTACTCCACTAAAGGTAGCCATTTTTAAAGGCACGTCTGAAAAATCAACTACTGCTTCGAGTGAGTATTGGAATAATTTATAAAATGACCATGAGGTTTCACCAGCTGATCTAGCTACTCCTTCAAATTCAATATACTTGGTTTCAAAACCAACCCAAGCAAAGATACCCTTACTAAAACGATTATATTCAGGTAGTGATAAAACAGCATCAACATATTTACGAGTCATTAAGCGGTAATCTCGAACGTTTTGTTTCATTTTAACTTCTGCCATTTTATTGATCATCTTGTAAAAAGTTGAAGATAGGAATGACTTAAATGATTTTTCATCACGAGTAGTTTGAACACAGCCAACACATTCATATTCTTTACTTTCTAGAATAGGAACCATTTGAAGTAAGAGCTCTGGTGGATCTTGTAAATCTACATCCATTACGGCTACATAGTCGCCTTGGGCATTTTTTAAACCGGCTGAAAGTGCAGATTCTTTACCAAAGTTTCTTGAAAATGATAGGTAGTGGACGGTGTCAGGATGTTGATTGTGTAGATTACGCATCACATCTAACGTTTTATCACTAGATCCATCATTAACAAATAAGTATTCCGGTACATAGGTTTCAGTTGATTGATTATTTAGTTTTTCAAAAACCTTTTCCGTTGTATCGTAAAAAATGTTGATGGTTGGTTCCTCATTGTAGCAGGGGACAATTAAACTAATTGTTTTCAAAATAATTCCTCCAAATTATACCCAATTACCATTTCGCATAATTGGTATTTTTTGACCGTCTTTAGTAATACCGTCAATATTCATTTTGTTAGATCCAATCATGAAATCGACATGGATTTCAGATTGATTTAATCCAACTTCTTTTAGTTGGTTGGCATCCATATTAGTACCATTTTGAATACTAAATGGATAAGCGGCACCTAATGCTAAATGATCGGATGCATTTTCATCGAACAATGTATTATAAAAAATTGTTTTAGTTTTAGCAATAGGAGAATCCTCAGGTACTAGTGCAATTTCACCTAGTGAGCTAGCACCGACATCTGTTTTTATCAATTGATTTAAGAAATCGGCTCCTTGGTCAGCAGTAGCTTTAATTACGTGGCCATCTTTAAAAGTTAATTTAATATTGGTAATTAACTGACCATTGTTACTGAGTGGATAAGTTGCAGCTACTACTCCGTCAATTCGGCGATAGTCCGGAGCAGTGAAAACTTCCTCTGTAGGAATATTGGGAACAAAGAAGTTGCCCGCTTTATCATTAGATCCGGCGCCTTCCCAAAGATGATTTTCGGGTAATCCGATAGTTAAATCAGTTTGGTCTGATCGATAATGCAAGGCATCAAATTGATAATCGTTTAACCACTTAGCTCGTTGGTTTAAGAACTTAATATGTTCTTGCCAAGCTCGATTAGGTTCATCTAAGGTAACTCGAGAAATAGTTAAAATAGATTCCCATAATTTATTAAGTGCTTCTTGATTTGATAAATTAGGATAGACTTTTTGAGCCCATTCCAATGATGCTCCCGCTACTACTAACCAACTAATATCATTATTCATGGTTGCTTTAGTAACTGGTTGTTTTACTTTAGATTGAGCAGTTTGTGAGATATGTATTCTTTGAGGATCGATTCCGTTTAAAGCTTCTGGTGAAGCCGATAGTAGGGAAATTCGACTGGCATGTTTATCCATCAATTCTTTAGCGGCAACTTTTTCAAACTCGTAGGGATGTTGTAAACGATCCACCGAAGTATTTTGTAAATATTGTCGTTGAATTATCGGATCATTCCATTTTAAAATAACTTCATTAGCTTTTGCCGCATATGCTGCTTCCACAATCAATCTAGCTAGTGGAGCTTGATCAACATCTGCATATAAAATAATGGTTTGTCCGGGTTGAACATTTATACCAGTTTTAATAATTAAATCAGCATATTTCTTTAGTAAGTTATTTAAATCCATATTTTTACCTCGATAATTAAAATCAGTGTTCGTTAATTTTGTGTTAACAATAAAATTATAACATTATTTTTATATTACTTGGATAAATCAAAAAAATCTTAAGATCATTTGATATAATAGTTTTTGATAAAGGAGAGTTTAATGAAAACACAGATTAAAGTCATGACTATTTTTGGCACTCGTCCAGAAGCTATAAAAATGGCACCCATTGTGCTAGAAATGAAAAAAGAACCTGAAACTTTTAAACCAATTACCGTTGTTACCGGTCAACATCGGGAGATGCTAGACCAGGTGTTAGAAATATTTAATATTAAACCAGAGTATGATTTAAATATCATGCAAGATAACCAAACCCTAAGCGATATTACTACTCGGGTTATTACTAAATTAAATTCAATTATTGAGCAAGAACAGCCAGATATTATTTTGGTTCACGGAGATACTACGACTACTTTTGCCGCTAGTTTAGGGGCATTTTATAACCATGTTATGCTAGGTCATGTAGAAGCCGGACTTAGAACCTTTGATAAATGGTCACCATTCCCTGAAGAAATGAACCGTCAATTAACTGACGTATTAGCTGATCTATATTTTGCACCTACTGAGCTCAGCAAGAATAATCTAATTAAAGAAAATCATAATCAAAATAATATCTATGTTACGGGAAATACTGCTATCGATGCCCTTCAACAAACCGTT
This sequence comes from Lentilactobacillus laojiaonis, assembly GCF_020616595.1. Classification (GTDB taxonomy): domain Bacteria; phylum Bacillota; class Bacilli; order Lactobacillales; family Lactobacillaceae; genus Lentilactobacillus; species Lentilactobacillus laojiaonis. The sequence goes on from NZ_CP085278.1 coordinate 289,221, forward strand.
AGTGAAGATTATGATCACACCGTTTTAAATGAAATCAATCCAAGTCATCGTATTATTTTATTAACGATGCATCGCCGTGAGAATCAAGGAGAACCTATGCAACGAACTTTTAAGGCGATTAATGAAGTGGTTAGCCAGTATAAAGATGTCGATATTATTTATCCAGTACATCTAAGTCCCACTGTACAAACGATTGCGCATCAAGAATTTGATAATAATCCTCAAATTCATTTGGTAGACCCTTTGGATGTGGTTGATTTTCATAATTTATCTGCTAAAAGCTACTTCATTATGACGGATTCAGGTGGAGTCCAAGAAGAGGCTCCTTCACTAGGTAAACCGGTATTAGTTTTACGAGAACAAACTGAACGTCCTGAAGGAATTACTGCGGGAACTTTAAAATTGGTTGGCACTGATCCTAAGACTATAAAAAGTAGTATGAAATTATTACTGGACAAACCAGCTGAGTATCAAAAAATGGCGGAAGCGAAAAATCCTTATGGTGATGGAAAAGCAGCAAAACGGATTTTATCAGCTATTAAAGACCGCTTGGTAAATGACTAGGTGAGTTAATTGCTAAAAAATAATTATTTAAGAGCTAAAAGATATGTTCAATCCTTTCTAAAACATTATAAAAATGGTAATGTTTCGGATTCGGCAGCAGCACTATCTTTTTATCTTTTGTTTGCATTATTTCCATTAATTATTATTTTTGGTAGTGTGTTACAAATAATGAATTTACATGCTAACGAAATTTTGCTCTATCTTGAACCAATTTTTCCGGATAGTATTTTCTCAATGCTTAAACCCGTTATTAATTCAACCATTCATGGTTATAGCACGGGGCAATTATCAATTGGATTATTAGTAACGATTTGGTCAGCTAGTCGAGCGATTGCAGCTTTTCAGCGTTCAATTAATCAATCGTATGATGTGGCGAAAAACCAAACTGCCATTTCTAATCGCATTATTTCGTTTGTATGGATGCTAGCGTTACTAGTTTTTGTAGTTTTAATGATTTTAATCTTTATTTTTGGCCAGTGGATCTTAGTATGGATTAAACCAATTATTAATTTCCCGAAAGATTGGATTGAAATATTCAGTGCAGTTAAATGGCCAACTACTATTATGGTTATTTTAATTTTACTAACTCTGTTATTTTATTTTGTACCCAATGCTAAGGTTAAATTTAGATATGCCTGGATTGGAGCATTATTTTCATCCCTAGGAATTCTTTTATTAGCACAGGGATTTTCGATCTATATAAAATACTTTGCTAGTGGAATTACAACCTATAAAACCATTGGGACGTTTATCGCTTTAATGTTTTGGCTAGATTTGTCTGCCTTAATTTTATTAATTGGTGGGGTAATTAATGCTACTATCCAAGAGGTTAGACAGGGAGAAATCCAAGAACAACAGGACGCCTTAGAACGAGTAGTTCAAAGAGCTAGACAAGTAAATCAAGCAATTAAGCATAATAATAAAAAAAACAATGACTAATTAGTCATTGTTTTTTGTTTGGGCTTTGACAATTAAAGCGTCGACAAATTCATCTAGTGCTTCGATATCAATTTCATCGGGTTCTAAATTAATTTTAACGCTGTCAGTTCCCTTAGTTGCACCAGCTTTTAAAAAGGCTGATTCGAATTTATCTACAGCTAGGTTATAATATTCTTCATAAAAAACGTCTCCTGAACCAGCAACTCCGAAAATTTTTCCGGATAAGTCCATTTCGTTTAGTTCGTCGTAGAAGTCCATACCTTCTTCTGGTAATTGGCCTTCATCATATGTATATGGACAAACGATACAGATATCCACTTCGTTAAAAACAGTTGGATCAGTTTGAGAAATTTCACTTTGATTTACATCTAGTCCGCGATCTTCAAAACGTTCAGTTATGATGTCAGCGACATCTTCGTTGTTACCTGTAATTGTTGCAAAAACTACCTGTGCAGTAATCATGTTTTATCATCCCTATAATTAAATTTAAATCAAGTATATCAAATTAATAAAATAAAGTGAATTTAACCTACTTAGTTAACTTAGGAGGAAGACTATTATATGCAAAAAATTACTAAGATTGAAGCCCAGAAACGTTTAGGTCGCTTTAATGTATATTTAGATGGTAATTATGCGTTTCCCGTTAGTGAAGATGTATTAATTAAGTATAAAATTTTTAAAGGTATGGAAGTCAGTGAGGAGTTAAAAACCGCTTTAATCCATGCCGATAATTTATCAAAATTATATCAAAAGGCTTTGAATTACCTATCTTATCAACTGAGAACGGTCTACGAAGTAAAAGTTAAATTAGCTGAAATTAGTGAGGACGAAGAACAAATTGATCAAGTGATTCAAAAACTAAGAGCACAAAATTTATTAAACGATCAAATATATGCTGAAAGTTACGTCCGCACAGTTTTGATGGAGCGACAAAAAGGGCCTAAGTTTATCGATAACCAATTGAAATCCAAACGAGTGGATAATAATATCATTCAGCAAGCAATTTATGATTTTTATCCTGAAGAATCAATTATTGAAATTGGAACAGAAATCGCTGAAAAACAAATTTTACATTATCGCCGAGATTCTCAGCAAATGGCTTTTAACAAGCTTAGACAGTTTTTAAGTCGTCGGGGATTTGATACCAACGCTATTAGCATTATTATGGAAACAATTGCGGCAAAAAATATCGAAAATCATGATGATCAAATTATTGATAAGCAGGTAAGTAAATATTTAAAAAAATATCAAGCGCTAGATCCATATCAAAAAATTCAAAAGACCAAGCAAGCTCTATATCGGAAGGGCTTTAGCATGGATGATATTAATTTATCAATTGATAAATTAAATCCAAAATGAGTATGTTAGAATTAAGCTAATAGACTATCGGGGAGGCTTACCAAATGCTAAAACGTTTCAAAGATTCTTCGCTAATGTTTTGGTCGTTAGAAATATTAATTGTGGTCGGAATTATTTTTATTTGTAGTAAAATTAGTTTCGTATTTTCACCAATCGCAATTTTTATTTCTACAGTTTTTATTCCAATTTTAGTAGCGGGAATTTTATTTTATATATTAAATCCAATTGTTAATTTACTTACAAAGATTAAATTGGGGAAATTTAAAATTGGTCGGACCTTAGCGGTTACGATTGTTTTCTTATTGTTAGCCGGTTTAATAACGTTGTCGGTAATATTCTTTGTTCCAAGATTGACTGACCAAATTGTCGCCTTGGTTGATCACTTGCCCAAATTTATGGATAGTATTCAAGATCTATATGGTCGAGTTTTTAAGCAAGTTAATAGCCAACAAATCATCAAAAAAACCGATTTAATGAAGATTACCGATAAAATGAGTTCGAATATCACTAATTCAGCTAATGATATTTTAAATGGCATTTCTAATGGTTTAGGTGGCTTAATCTCAGCAACTGCTAATGCTGTGATTATATTAGTAACCGTACCGGTAGTTTTATTTTATATGTTAAAAGATGGTAATAAGTTAGGTAATAATATTCGTAAATTATTACCTAAAGGTTCTCAAAATCAGGTTATGGATCTACTAAATAAAATGAGCGATACCCTATCGAAATATATTGGTGGCCAAGTAATTGAATGTCTTTTTGTGGGGACATTTACAGCCATTGGATATTTTATTATTGGGATGCCGTATGCGTTACTTTTAGGAGTGATTGCAGGAATTTGTAACATCATTCCTTACTTAGGCCCATACATTGGAATCGCACCGGCTTTAGCAATTTCGTTAACTACTGGAAACTTGATGAATACCGTTTATAATATTATCGTGGTAGTTATTGTACAACAGATTGATGGAAACCTAGTTTATCCCAATGTAATTGGGAAAACGCTCCAAATCCATCCATTAACTATTATTATTATATTGTTAGCCGCAGGAAACATTGCTGGAATTATGGGAATGATTTTAGCAGTTCCACTATATGCGATTGTCAAAGTAATTGTTAGCTATCTATATAATATCTATCAATTAAGAAATTAATTGTGAAATTAGTCTAAAATTTAAGATTAACGATTGACGAGCGTTGTCAATATGCTAATATTGAATTATTGATATCATCACAGAGTGTGAAACATATAGGAGATTTTATGAAAAAAGTAATAACTTATGGGACCTTTGATTTAATTCATAAAGGTCACATTAGACTCTTAAAACGAGCTAGTGAATATGGTGATAACTTAACAGTTGTATTATCAACTGATGAGTTTAACGCTGAAAAAGGTAAAAAAGCTTACACTTCATATGAAGATCGTAAATATATTTTAGAAGCAGTAAAATACGTTGATCAAGTCCTTCCAGAAAGATCTTGGGATCAAAAAATCCAAGACGTAAAAGATAACGATATTGATGTATTCGTTATGGGCGATGATTGGAAGGGTAAATTCGATTTTCTTGAGGATTATTGTGAAGTGGTTTATCTACCAAGAACTGAAGGAATTTCTACCACTAAAATCAAAAATGATTTAGGTTTAGAGGATTCTAAACATTGGGAAGCTAAATAAATATATTTTGATATCCTTAGTATGTTTTAATGCTAGGGATATTTTAATACCAGGAGATAATTATGAAAAAAGTAATTTTTCTTGTAACGTCAATTGATGGTTTAAGAAAGCAAAATTTTATTAAGCAGTTAGGAAATTTAAACAATCGAAATTTTGAAATCAGTATTTTATTAGCGATGACTAACTTTGATGAGGTTTGGGTTGCTAAAAAAGAACTTAGTTTGCTAGGCAAAAGATACCACTTACCTGAAGTTGAAGTAATTACTTTAACGGATATTTTTGGTAATCGTAAAGGTATTGATTTAACTGCGGATGATCTTAAAAAGATTGATTTATCTAAATTAGAAAAACGAGTTTCTAAAAATAATAAAGATACCGTTGAAAGATATATTAATTCCGAAGGTGATATTATCGCTGAATCTACTTTGAATAAAGATGGAGTTCCGTTTGATATTAAGCTTTATGATGATGATAATCAGTTACAACAAATTACCAGTTATGATAAAGATAATCACTTGTTTGGAATACATAAGTATGTTGGCGGCCATTTGACCGAAACCTTGTTATTAAATAATGAACAGAAGCTAATCTTTAGATTTATTTTGCACGATGAACCAATGCGTACAATGTACTCATTAGCTAATACTTCAGTTCTTTCAATTCCGCAAACGATTCTAGATGAAGGTGTCATTGATAATTCAGGTGGTTTAATTAATGTAGATTCACAAAGTGATCTCGTTAGAAGAGAAGTAATTAATTATACTAATTATGATCGTTACTATGACATTAACTCTTTTTATCGAGAGATTTTAAATAGCTTGGATTATGAAAATGCCAGAATTTATGTAGATATTGAAGATGTTGTTGATATTACAACGTACCTATCAAATCGAACTATATTTAATTATTAAGGAGTAAATGACATTGAGAGCGATTCTATCAGGTGTTCATCAAAAAAAAGGCCAACAATCTTTAGAATTTGAATTACTAGATGTTGTTGGTACTCTTGATCATACTTGCTTACTATTTGTAGAAAAAAATAGTTTAGCATCAATTATGAAACCCATAACGAAAGTTTTAAGCCATAATATCATTCGAGTTGATATTGATGCCCAAGACTTCCATTTTCCATCAACTATCGGACAAACTGAATTTGAATGGCAAATGTATTTGGTAAGTAATACCCATACTAGAAAAGTTATTATCCAAGTGGAAAGTGAATACTTAAGTGATCGCCACCAATTGGAATTAACTAGTTTTTATCAATTTAATAGTGATGCTAAAGGCATGGCACTATTTAATTTAAAAACCGATCAAGCAGAAAATGATTTTATTATTAACTCTATTAACTTAACGGATAATGCCTTGGAATTGACGGGTTATAATCAAATTAATGGAACCCAAATCAAAAATCAAAAGCTTATCTTAAAAAATCGCAAATCAGAACAACAATTAGAATTTTCTATTGGTGATTCTTTATTTAAAGGGATGTTTGTGTTAACTGTACCTTTAAGTGATATTGAACGTGATAGTACTAATGAGATTTTTGTGGAATACGAATTAAATGATCAAAAAATTCGCCAAAAAGCAGTTATAACTAAATCTCTAAGTGGTCAATCAACCTTAGCTAATTTACCAGGTAACCGCCAAGTGGCTATTGAAAAAAATCTAACTAATGGGATTTTGGTTAAGGAATTTTCAGCTGCTAGTTTCGGCGAAAAAGCTGCTGCCGCCGTACAAAAAGTGGGAAGTGCCTTTGAAGCAGTTAAGATTGTTAATGAAAAAATCAATCTTTTATATATGAAACGACTATTTAAACGGGGGCATTCACCGTTTGAAGAAAATACTATTATGTTTGAAAGTTTCGGGGGTAGACAGGTTAGTGATAGTCCATACGCTATCTACAATTTATTTAAAAAACTTTATCCCGGAATTCGTTTGATTTGGTCGATTGATAGTTCCTTAAAAGGATTCTGTAAGGAAAATGGAATTGACTATGTAGTTAAAAATACCGCTAAATGGGTTCGTACCATGAAGAAATCTCAATTTTGGATTAGTAATGCGCGCTTCCCAGCTTGGGTTAAAAAGCCTAGTTATGTGACATATATTCAAACTTGGCATGGAACTCCGTTGAAAAAATTGGGATTAGATATTGCTAATGTCTCTATGCCGGGTACTACTACTGATAAGTATCACAAAAATTTTGTTAAAGAAGCTAATCGTTGGGATGCCTTAGTTTCTCCCAATGATTATTCTACGCAAATATTTAGATCAGCCTTTGGGTTTAAAAATCAAATTCTAAAAGTGGGATATCCACGAAATGATGAACTAATTAATACTCCAGCAGAAGATATCAATTTAATTAAAGAAAAATTGGGGATACCGACTGATAAAAAGGTGGTTATGTACGCTCCAACTTATCGAGATAATCAATTTGCCGCTAAAGGTAAATATACTTTTGAATTACCATTTGATTTAGAAGACTTTAAAAAGTCTTTTGGTGAAGATACAATCTTGATCTTAAGAATGCATTATTTGATTTCCAATGCTTTAGATATTTCTAAGTATTCTGATTTTGTTTATGACTTTTCAAATCACTCTAATATTAGTGATTTGTATTTAGTGTCAGACGTCTTAATAACCGATTATTCTTCAGTATTTTTCGATTATGCATATCTCAAACGTCCAATTCTATTTTATCCATATGATTACCATCTATATAAAGAAGAATTACGTGGATTTTATCTTAATTACGAAACGGATCTTCCGGGTAAAATTGCCAATAATTCAGAGCAATTATTAGCCGAAATTAATCATGCTCTAAGTCATCCAGATATGAGCGCTAATGAAAAATTTATGAATTTCTATAACCGTTTCTGTACGATTAATGATGGACTAAGTTCATTTAAAGTTGTAAATTATGTAATGCATCAAATTGAAAAATCTAATTAAAAAGGTCCGAACTTTATGGGTTCGGATTTTTTATTAGACTTTAATATAAAAATGAATTGCAAAAATAATTGTGTTAAACTTATAAGTATTTAGATGGCTGAAAGGAATTTAATATGAATAATCAAGAACTAAAAAATGAAGTTGATAAACGTAGAACCTTTGCGATTATTTCTCACCCTGATGCTGGTAAAACTACTATTACTGAACAATTACTTTTGTTTGGGGGAGTAGTTCGTGAAGCCGGTACGGTTAAAGCCCGTAAAACCGGTAACTTTGCAAAATCTGACTGGATGGAAATTGAACAAAAACGTGGTATTTCGGTTACCAGTTCGGTAATGCAATTTGATTATGCCGGTAAACGAATCAATATTTTGGATACTCCAGGTCACGAGGATTTTTCTGAAGATACGTATCGTACCTTGATGGCTGTTGACTCAGCTGTGATGGTCATTGATTCTGCTAAGGGGATTGAGCCTCAAACTAAAAAGCTATTTCAAATTTGTAAAATGCGTGGAATTCCAATCTTTACCTTCATGAATAAATTAGATCGTGATGGACGAACTCCTATGGATCTAATTGATCAATTAGAGGATGTCTTAGGTATAGAAGCCTATCCTATGAATTGGCCAATCGGTATGGGTAAAACTCTTGACGGAATTTACGATCGATTTAATAAACGAGTAGAATTATACAAACATGATCAACCTAGTGAGTTTGTACAATTAGATGATGAGGGTAACCCCATTAATGATTCTGAATTAGCTGCTAATGATCAATTCCAAGAAACTAAAGAAAGTATTGAGTTGTTATCAATGGCTGGAAATGAATTTAGCGAAGAAAAAATTATGAACGGACAACAAACTCCGGTATTTTTTGGTTCAGCTTTAGTTAACTTCGGGGTTAAGACTTTCTTGGATGCCTATTTACAATTTGCACCGGGACCAAGTGCTCATAAAACTGAAGATGATCAAGTTATTGAAGCTACTAATCCGGAATTTTCTGGTTTTGTCTTTAAAATTCAAGCTAACATGAATCCTAAACACCGTGATCGAATTGCGTTTGTTCGAATTTGCTCAGGTGAGTTTACCAAAGGGATGGATGTTAATTTAACTAGAACTGATAAGAAATTACGTCTATCAAACGTTACTGAATTTATGGCAAATACTCGGGAAAATGTGCAAAATGCGGTAGCCGGGGATATTATTGGTTTATATGATACTGGTAATTTTCAAATTGGCGATACCATTTGTATTGGTAAAAATAAATTACAATTCGAGAAGTTACCTCAATTTACACCGGAACTGTTTGTCCGAGTAGCCGCTAAAAACGTTATGAAGCAAAAGTCATTTCATAAGGGAATTCAACAACTGGTTCAAGAAGGGGCAGTTCAACTATATACTTCTTATTCAACTAATGATTATATTTTAGGAGCAGTTGGACAACTTCAATTTGAAGTGTTCCAATTTAGAATGCAAAATGAATATAATTCAGAAGTAACGATGGAGCCAATGGGTCATAAGATGGCACGTTGGATTAATCCTGATCAATTGGATGAAAAAATGTCTTCTTCTAGAAACCTACTAGTTAAGGATCGTTTTGGTGATCCACTATTCTTATTTGAAAATCAATTTGCATTACGATGGTTCCAAGATAAGTATCCGGAAGTAGAATTGACATCCAAACTATAATTTATTAAGGAGATTTTAATTTATGTTAGATAAACATTTATCAGCTTGTACAACCGTTTTAGTCGGTAAGAAGGCTAGTATTGATGGTTCAACCATGATCGCTAGAAATGATGACACTTTCTTGCCATTAACTCCTCAAAGATTTGATATGCAACCTGCTGTGCATAACCGCAAAGCAACTTGGGTTTCAAACCAAAATGGATTTACGGCACCGCTACCTGAATCCGGTTATCGTTATCAAGAAACTCCTAATGTAGTTGTTGAAAAAGAAGGGGTTTATGCTGAAAGTGGTTTTAACGAAAAAAACGTTGGTATGAGTGCAACTGAAAGTGTCTACGGTAATGAACGCGCCTTAGCCTATGATCCATTAGTAGCTAATGGTTTAGCAGAAGACTCACTTCAATCAATGGTGTTACCATTTATTGATTCTGCAAGAGATGGTGTTCAATATCTAGGTAATTTAATTAAAGAATATGGATCTCCTGAAGGTAATGGAGTTATCTTTAGTGATAAAGATGACGTTTGGTATATGGAAATTGTTACTGGACATCACTGGGTAGCTCAACGAATTCCAGATGATGCTTATGCAGTTGCTGCTAACCAAGTTTCTATTCAACAAGTTGATTTCAATGATTCTAAAAACTTTATGTGGTCTGAAGGAATTCAAGAATTTGTTGAAAAATACCATTTAAATACCGACAAATCTGGTTGGAACTTTAGACATATTTTTGGAACTAGTAATGAAAAAGATCGTTTTTATAACACGCCTCGAGTTTGGTTTGCTCAACGTTACTTAAATCCAGAAATTATTCAAGACCCAACTTCTGCTGAAATGCCATTTATTTGTTATACCGATAAATTAATTAGTGTAGAAGATATTGAGTACATTTTAGGTTCTCACTATAACGAAACTGAATTCGATCCATTGGGTAAGGGAGATGCTGCAAGCAAGTTGCGTTATCGTCCAATTTCAATGAACCGTACGCAAAACTCACATGTCTTACAAATAAGAAATGATGTTCCCGAAGAAATGTCAGCTATCATGTGGTTATGTTTCGGAGTACCGGCCTTTACTCCATTTGTTCCATTCTTTGGAAATGCTAATGATACAGCACCAACTTATTCAACTACTCCAGAACATTGTGATGATGTTAGTGCTTATTGGATGTATCGTAAATTATCAATGTTAGTTGAATCACACTATAGTGATTTTATCCAAAATGACATTGACTTTTTAACGGATACGAAACAAGTTTTAAGAACCCACGTTCAAAATACATTTGACCAAGCTATTAAAGAAAATCTCAGTGGCGAAAAATTAACTGAATTTTTAACTAATCAAAATTATCAAATTGTTGATCAAATGAAAGTTAAAACTACTGACTTTAGTCATGAATTAATTGAAAAGGGATTAACTCTTTCTAAACTAACTTATAATATGGATAAAAATCTATAATAAAAAAAGCCTCTACTTTAATTAGTAGAGGCTTTTTTTATTATTTAGTTATCATTAGTTTCTGAATTGTCATCTTTAGGTTCTAAATCAACTGATGAAATTACGATATTATCATCTTTATTAACATCGGCCTTAAGATTTACAGTACTTTCATGATCAAGATAGTAATCTGCAATTCCATCTTCGATCTCTTCTTGAATTACTCGACGTAGTGGACGAGCTCCCATAGAAGGACTGTAACCAAGTTCTACTAATTTGTCTTTAGCAGCATCGGTTACTTCAATAGTAAGACCTTGATGAGAAAGCATTTCATTAACATCGTTAATCATAAGAGTAACGATATGAGTTAAATCACCCTTAGTTAATGGATCAAACTCAATAACGTCGTCAAATCGATTTAGTAATTCTGGCTTGAAGTACATGCCTAATTTATCAAGGACAGAATGGGTTTTACCCTTTACACTAGCTCCAAAACCAACACTAGCTTCAACATCACCAGTACCGGCGTTACTAGTCATAATAATAATAGTATCTTTAAATGAAACGGTTCTACCTTGACTATCAGTTAGACGACCATCATCTAAAATTTGTAAGAACATGTGTAGTACATCGGGATGAGCTTTTTCCACTTCGTCTAATAAGATTAAACTATATGGATGACGACGTACTTGTTCGGTTAATTGACCAGCTTCATCATATCCTACATATCCAGGAGGTGAACCGATTAATTTAGCCACTGAATGAGGTTCCATATATTCCGACATGTCAAAACGAATCATGGCATCTTCAGAACCAAATAGTTGTTTAGCTAATTGCTTAGCCAACTCGGTTTTACCAACCCCGGTTGGACCTACAAATAAGAAGGAACCAATAGGGCGACCAGTACCGTTAAAGCCAATTCGATTTCGACGAATTGCTCGAGAAACATCATCAACAGCATGATCTTGACCAATTACGTTAGCCTTTAAATTAGAATCAAGATTCTTAAGTTGTTGTTGTTCTTGAGTTTGCAATTCACCTACAGGAATATCGGTTTTTTCTTCAACGATTTTTTCCATATCGTGAGCAGTAACCTTTGGAACTTTAGATTCATTAATACTGCTACCATTATCTTTAGCTTTTTGTAACTTATTAACTTGGTCGCGATAATAAGCAGCTTTTTCATAGTCTTCTTGTTGTAAAGCAATTTGTTTTTGATCTTCAGCATCTTTCATTTGTTTATCTAAAGTCTTAGGATCAACCACGTTAATCGTTAAATTCTTACGAGATCCGGCTTCATCCATTAAATCGATGGCTTTATCAGGTAAATAACGATCTTGAATGTAACGATCTGATAATTTTACTGCAGCATCGATAGAACCTTCAGTATATTTAACATGATGATAGTCTTCGTAGCGTTTTTGAATACCTTTTAAGATTTTTACGGCTTGACTAGGAGTAGGTTCTTCCACATTAACTTGTTGGAAACGTCTAGTTAAGGCTGCATCTTTTTCGATATCTCGAAATTCTTTTAGGGTAGTTGCACCAATTAATTGGAATTCACCACGAGCAAGTGCTGGTTTCAAAACATTTCCTGCATCCATGCTACCTTCTGCATTACCAGCACCGACAATTTCATGGATTTCATCAATAAATAAAATAACATCTGGATTAGCCTGAACTTCTTTAATTAATTGTTGCATTCTTTGTTCAAATTGGCCACGAATTCCAGTTCCTTGAACTAATGAGACTACGTCAAGGCGAATAATTTGTTTATTTCTAAGTTTTTGAGGAACTTGGCCAAAAACAATTTGTTGAGCCAATCCTTCAACAACTGCGGTTTTACCAACCCCAGCTTCACCGATTAATACGGGATTATTCTTAGTACGACGATTTAAAATTTCAATAACACGTTTAGTTTCTTGATCACGACCAATAACGGGATCAATTTTTCCATCTTTCGCCATTTGAGTCATATTGATACCAAATTGATCAAGAAGTGATTGATTATTTCGATTACCATTATTGCCACGGTTACCATTATTAGGTCCGGATGGCTGGGTAGGTGGAACTTGTCTAGGGTCAGGATTATTGAAATTACCGTTTTGCATGGCACGGAAAATATCATCTAATCCTCCCATTCCAAATGGGTCTTGAGCCATATCATTTATACCTCCCGAGTTTGGATTATTTCTTCTTGGACTAGTTAGGAGTTGATAGCAATTTTGACAAAGGTTGATTGTTTTTTGATCACCATTTACACTGGTGTAAAGGTGAATGGTTGCTTCATTGATGTGGCAATTTTCGCATAACATTAATTGCCGTCCTCCTTTATATTAAAAATAAGATCGAAAAAGAATTTTGACCTTCTTTGACCTTTGATAGATATTATACATCTAAAGTGATAACATTCAAGTAAAAAGTACTATTAAAAGAGGTGAATCAAATTGGATAGCCAATCAAACTATACTGCCTTGTTAAATCAATTAGTAAATGAAGAGATTGATCAGTTTAAAATTACACCTAGTCAATTTCAAGAATTTCAAATAGCCTTCATGAATTTTGATAAACGCAAGCGAGTGATCGGATCTGCTGAAAAAAATGGAGAAATAGTATATCATTTATAAGAACACTAAATAATGATATTTTTATTAAAATGAAAGCGTTTAATGAAATGCTTGTCTTTTATGAAATATATTGATATTCTTAATGTATAAGAAATTTTCTGTTTACGGAATTTTCTCACTAACCGATTTAAATATTGATGATAACAAGGAGATTGATTATTATGGAAAAACGCGAATACAAAGTTATTGCAGAAACTGGGATCCATGCACGTCCAGCAACTTTACTTGTTCAAACTGCAAGTAAATTTAATTCAGACGTTTCATTAAGTTACCAAGATAAATCAGTAAATCTAAAATCTATTATGGGAGTTATGTCACTCGGGGTTGGCCAAAATGCGGAAGTTACTATTTCTGCTGATGGTGATGACGAAAAAGAAGCTATGGATGCAATCAGTGACACAATGAAACAGGAAGGTCTAATTGATTAATCATGAAAACAATAAAGGGAATTGCCGCAAGTGATGGAATCGCGATTGCCCCTGCTTTTCGATTGGTAGAACCTAATCTATCTTTTGAACAACGAACAATTGATGATCCATCCCAAGAAATTGACCGTATCAATGCAGCACTAGAAGCTTCAAAAAAAGAATTAGAAATCATTAAGCAAAAAGCTGAAAAAAACCTGGGAACCGAAGAAGCTCAAGTTTTTGAAGCACATATTACTATTTTGTCTGATCCTGAAATGATTAAACAGATCACAACTGAAATTCAAGATAAGTTAGTTAATGCGGAACAAGCTCTTGCTGATGTTACTGATAGTTATATTCAATTATTCCAAGCTATGGATGATAATGAATATATGAAGCAACGTGCATCGGATGTTGCTGATGTAACAAAACGCGTTATGAGTCATTTATTGGGAGTAGAACTTCCTGATCCAGCTTTAATTGATCATGAAGTTGTAATTATTGCGCATGACCTTACTCCTAGTGACACCGCACAATTTGATACTAACCTTGTAAAGGGAATTGTTGCTGATCTAGGAGGTCGCACATCTCATTCTGCCATTATGTCTAGAACTTTAGAAATTCCGGCAGTAGTTGGTTCAGAAACAGCAACTAATGACATTAAAGAAGATATTATGGTAATTGTTGACGGATTAACCGGTGATGTGATTGTTGATCCAAATGATGATCAAATTTCAGAATATAGACAAAAACAAACTAAATACTTAGAAGAAAAAGCAGAATGGCAAAAGCTTAAGACTAAGCAAACTACTTCTGCAGATGGTAAACATCCAATTTTAGCTGCTAATATCGGTACTCCAAAAGATATGGATGGTGTACTTGAAAATGGTGCTGAAGGTATTGGACTATACCGAACTGAATTCTTATATATGGATTCTAATGAATTGCCATCAGAAGATGATCAATTTAAAGCGTATAAAGAAGTCGTTGAAAAAATGGGCGATAAACCGGTAGTTATAAGAACTATGGATATCGGTGGTGACAAAAAGTTGCCATATCTACCATTGCCAGAAGAAATGAATCCGTTCTTGGGCTATCGAGCAATTCGAATTAGTTTAGATAAGGATGATATTTTCAGAACGCAATTACGAGCTTTATTACGTGCATCAAGTTTTGGTAATCTTTGGATTATGTTCCCAATGATTGCTACACTTAATGAATTCCGTTCAGCTAAGAAAATTTACGAAGAAGAACGTGAAAAATTAATTAATAGTGGAGTTAAAGTGGGCGACATTAAACTTGGTATTATGATTGAAATTCCGGCAGCAGCAGTTTTAGCAGATAAATTTGCTAAAGAAGTTGACTTTATGAGTATTGGTACCAATGACTTGATTCAATATTCAATGGCCGCCGACCGTGGTAATGAATGTGTTTCATATTTATACCAACCATACAATCCATCTATTCTACGTTTAATTAAACGAGTAATTGATTATTGTCACTTAGAAGGTAAGATTGCTTGTATGTGTGGCGAAATGGCGGGTGACCAAATCGCCGTTCCATTGTTATTAGGAATGGGCTTGGATGAATTTTCAATGAGTGCTACTTCAATTCTTAGAACTAGATCATTAATTAAAGATTTGGATTCTAAAAAAATGGCTGAGTTAGTTAACAAGGTTGTTAATGAAGCAGAAACTAATGAACAAGTTCGTCAAATGGTGATTGATGCCGTTCCAGAAATTAAGGATTAATTAAAATAAAAAGGCAGCTATCTAGATATCTAGATAGCTGCCTTTTTGAGTGATAGACTTATTGCATTGGGTTAAGTAAACCAATATAATTACATTAATTGTGTGTCAGGAATTAAATCTTATAGAAAGGGGTACTTGCCGTGAACATTGGCCTATTTACAGATACATATTTTCCACAGGTTAGTGGGGTAGCCACTTCTATTAAAACCCTAAAAAATGAATTGGAGCGACGTGGTAATAAAGTATATATATTTACAACCACCGATCCCCATGTTGAAAAAGATACTTATGAAAGAAATGTATTTAGATTTTCAAGTATTCCGTTCATTTCTTTTTCCGATCGGCGAATCGCCTTTCGAGGATTATTTAGAGCATATGAAATTGCTAAAGAGCTTAATTTGGATATTGTCCATACCCAAACTGAATTTTCAATGGGAGTAATAGGTAAATTTGTTGCTAAAAATTTAAATATTCCCTGCGTTCATACTTACCATACAATGTATGAGGATTACTTGCATTATGTAGCTAATGGTAAGTTATTAAAACCAGTCCACGTTAAAGAAGCTACTTTAGCGTTCTGCCATAATTTATCGGGAGTCGTAGCTCCTAGTAACCGAGTATTAGATACGTTAACTAATTATGGAGTTAAAAGTACGATGAGAATTATTCCTACGGGAATTAACGTTGATAAATTTACAACTAAAGGAAAAGACGATATCAGGAAAAAGTATAGTATTAGTCATGATCAACCGTTGATGTTATCTTTAAGTCGCTTATCCTTTGAAAAAAATATTAGCGGATTGATAGCATTGTTCCCAAGTATCTTAAAACAATTACCTAATACCGTGTTAATGATTGTTGGTGATGGACCATCTAAAGATGATCTTGAACGTCAGGTTAAAGTTAGCAATTTAGAGCAAAACGTTATTTTTACGGGAGAAATTAATAATGAATTAGTTAATTCTTATTATCAAGCTGCTGATGTATTTGCTTCTACTTCCAGTTCAGAATCTCAAGGACTAACTTATATTGAAGCAATGGCTTCTGGATTGCCAGTAGTAGTAGGAGTAACTCCATATACTAATGAATTGCTAAATAGGGAATCTCTGGGAGCAACTTATAATAATAACGATGAGTTTATTAGCGAAGTAGTTAATTACTTAAAACATCCGGTGGATAGAAATGATGTTAATAATCAAAAAGTTTTAAAAGCTAAGTTAGATGAAATTTCAGCGGTAACTTTTGGTGATCGAATAATTGATTTTTACCATGATTTACAGCTCGATCAGGAATTAAGTCCGGATTACGCAACTAGGTCTAATGATACTAATGAATAGGTTAGGAGTAATAATTAATTATGATAAAAATTAACATGTTTTCTAGTGCTGATAAAGTTAAGGGACAGGGGGTAGGTAGTGCATATCTTGAATTAATTAATATGTTAAAAAAAACCTCTGATAACCAATTTGATATTACAATTAATCAGTCTGGAACAGCCGATATAACGCACTACCACACCATTGATCCTAAGTTTTATGTTTCCACATTTTCTAAGCAGCGAGGCAAAAAAATTGGCTACGTTCATTTTTTACCAGAAACATTAGAAGGTAGTTTAAAGATTCCCCAGCCTTTTAGAAATATTTTTTATAAATATGTAATTTCTTTTTATAAGCGGATGGACCATTTAGTAGTAGTTAATCCTACATTTATTCCTAAATTGGTAGCTTATGGAATTGATAAAAATAAAATTACCTATATTCCTAACTTTGTTAGTACTGATGAATTTTATGCAGTAGACGATGCAACTAAAAATCAATTACGTCAAGAAATGGGATTTAGTAAGGATCAGTTTATTGTTTTAGGTAGTGGCCAAGTGCAAACTCGTAAGGGAGTTTTGGACTTTGTTAAGTTAGCTAAAGCTAATCCGGATGTTCAATTTATTTGGACAGGTGGCTTTTCATTTGGAAAAATGACAGACGGTTATAAGGAACTCGAGAAGGTAGTAAAGAATCCGCCCAAAAATTTGAGCTTTCCAGGCATTGTTGATCGAGATAAATTAGTTAAATATTATAATATTGCGGACTTATTTTTATTGCCATCCTATAATGAACTATTTCCAATGTCAGTATTAGAAGCATTTTCAACTCACACTCCAGTAATGCTTAGAGACTTAGACTTATATAAATCGATTATTGATGGCTATTATTTACCAGCTAAGGACTTTTTAGAAATGGATTATCAAATTAAGCTTTTATCTAGGGATAAATCTAAATTAGAAACCCTAGAAGAAAAATCTAAACAAGCGGCTAATCAATATTCAGAAGAACATTTATCAACTGTTTGGAAAAAATTCTATACGAAACAGATAAGGAATGATTAGGTAGTGACTAGAAAAAATAAATTAGCTTTTACAGCTATGGTGATTATTGGTGTTTTAATCCTAGGTTATTCTTTAAAGGATATTAAACTCAGTATTTTGATTCGCGATCTAGCCCACATTAATCTTGTTTATTTATTCGTCGCATTTTTATGTATCTGTATCTACTTATTAATAGAAGCTTGTATCACAAAAATTTTAGTGAGCAGTAGCGTTAAGGGCTTTACTTTTAAAGACGCCCTAAGAGTTCCGTTAGTTGAACAATTATTTAACGGAATTACGCCGTTTTCATCGGGTGGTCAACCAGGACAATTATTTGTAATGGTGCAATCCGGTATAGATGGAGGCAAGGCTAGCTCAATTCTATTAATAAAATTTGTAGTTTATCAGTTAATGATTGTAATTAATTTTTTTATTAGTTTATTGATCGGATTTAATTTTGTTGCGAAAAAGTTACATTATCTCGCATTATTCTTAATATTTGGTTTTTTAATTCATTTATTTGTTATTATAGGATTGTTGATGGTAATGTATATTCCTAAGCTAACTAAACGGCTAGTTAATATATTAATTTATCCAATTAAATGGTTTAAATCACCAGTTAAATTTGATGAATTAGCTACCGTTTTAGATAAAAAAATCGATATTTTATATGCGGAAAGTATTCGATTGGGTAGAAGTCCTAAATTGATTCTAAAAATTTCAGGATTAACTTTTATTCAATTATTATTTTATTATTTAATTCCTTATTTTATTATGATTTCATTGGGATATACTTCAGCGAATGTAATGTTGGTGGTTAGTTTACACGTTATTATAGTAATGATAATTTCTTTATTTCCCATTCCAGGAGGATCTGGTGGGGCTGAATTTAGTTTCGAAGCATTATTTAGTAACTATATAACTAGTCACAGTAAATTAGTGGTCGCAATGGTTATCTGGAGACTTATTACTTATTATTTTGGGATGATAATGGGAGCAATTGCTTTAATTGTTAAACCTGATAAAGTAAAAGATCCAGCTAGAAAAAATTAATCTGGATTTAATTTGGAGGAACAAATTGTAATGTCGGGTTTGAAAAATAAATTTAAGCTAAAAAATGTGCTTAATACTAGGTTGGGATTTTATATCTTTACCGTACTTTTATTTTGTATTAAAACTTATTTAGTTTATAAAACAAAATTTACTCTGGGAGCAAAAGGCTCACTTCAAGAATTCATTTTAGCGATTAATCCAATTCCTGCCGCACTATTGACGTTTGGATTGGCGTTATATTTTAGCGGTAAATTATCGTATTGGTTGTTAATGATTATTGATTTTATTGAATCTACTTGGATATTTGCTAATATTGTGTATTATCGTGAATTTTCTGATTTTCTATCAATGGGAATAATTAAGGGTAGTGGTAATGTCCAAAATAATCTAGGCAAAAGTTTAATGGAAATTATTCATCCTAGTGACTTTTTAGTTTATTTAGATATCATCATACTAATTGTTTTATTGATAGTTAAAGCAATTAAAATAGACTACCGTCCGTTTAAAAAGTGGAAGGCAGGAATTGTTTCTTTAATATCATTATTACTGATGGGATCAGAATATAGTTTAGCTAGTTCAGATCGTTCTGGATTATTGACTAGAACTTTTGATAATAATTATATTGTTAAGTATCTAGGACTAAATGAATATGCAGTTTTTAGTGCTTATCAAACACAAAAAGAAACTTCTACACGTTCTAAAGCCAGAGCTAGTGATATGAATAGTGTCTTGAAGTATTTAAAAAATAATCGTGCTAAAGAAAATGTTCAATATTTCGGTAAAGCTAAAGGTAAGAATGTATTTATTATTCATCTAGAAAGCTTCCAACAATTTTTAGTGAATTATAAAGTAGATGGTAAAGAGGTAACTCCAACTATTAATAAGTTCTATCACAATAAAAATACAGTTGGATTTGATAATTTCTACCATCAAGTTGCTCAAGGTAAAACTTCAGATGCTGAAATGATGATGGAAAATTCATTATTTGGTTTACCTCAAGGATCAGCTATGGTTACTTACGGTGCACAAAATACTTATCAAGCTGCTCCGGCCATCTTAGATCAAAAAGGCTACACTACAGCAGCATTTCATGGAGATGTACCAAGTTTCTGGAATCGAGATAGTACCTATAAGTCATGGGGATACCAATATTTCTTTAGTTCAGAATACTATAAACAAAAATCTGCTGATTACAGCATTGGATATGGTTTAAAAGATAAGATCTTCTTTAAAGATAGTGCAAACTATATCCAACAATTACCACAACCATTTTATGCTAAGCTAATTACTTTAACTAACCATTATCCATATGAAATTGATAAACAAAATACTGATTTTCCTGCTACCACAACTGGTGATAAAACGGTAGATCCATATGTTCAAACTGCTCACTATTTAGACCAAGCCTTTGCAGAGTTTATGGATTATCTACAAAAAACAGGTTTATTAAAAGATAGTATGATTGTTTTATATGGTGATCACTATGGAATTTCGAATAACCATAGGGATGCAATTGCTCAATTATTGAATAAGAAAGAAATAACTTCTTATGATCTAGCACAATTCCAAAAAGTACCATTTATGATTTATAGTCAGGGACTAAAAGGTGGCATAAATCATAATTATGGTGGCGAGATAGATGCTTTACCAACCCTATTACATTTATTAGGCGATAAAAACAATGATACAATCCAATTTGGAACTGATTTATTGTCTAAACAACATAAACAAATTGTAGCGTTTAGGAATGGAGATTTTGTAACCCCTAAATATACAAAAGTTGGTAACGATGTTTATTTAACCAAATCAGGAAATAAAATAGATCCTAATGAAAAACAAAAGTCTGAAATAGCTCAGTTACAAAATCATGTAACAACTGAGTTATCTTTATCAGATCGTGTTATTTATGGAGACTTACTAAGGTTTTACAAGCCAAAAGGATTTAAGAAGGTTAATACTAAAGACTTTACGTATAAGTACACGACTGCCTTGGATAACCTTAAAAAAATACAGACTGAAAAGCCAACTAGTATTGAAGCTAAAAACGACAATCAGTCTACAATGGATGAATATAAAACTGATGCCCCAGAATTACAATAAAACGCCTAACATATGTTAGGCGTTTTTTATTTAAAAAAGTTGTTGACGTATTACAATAACCCATGTATTATATATTATGCTGCTTGATTGAAAGACAACTAGATAAATAAAAAAAGTTGTTGACACAAGCAAGTGAGCTTGTTATGATAGATAACGTTGCTTGAGAGAGATTACTTAATTGGTTGAATTAATTAAGTTAATTAAATTAAAAAAAGTTGTTGACGCAAGCAATTGAATCTGTTATTATTAAATAGTTGTCAAAACGATAATAAATAAGTTATGACAACGAAGTAGATCTTTGAAAACTGAACAAAGTTTCGATTAAACAAATGTGCAGGGCGTCATAAATCATTTCGGTTTATGACCAAAACATTTGCGAAGTCAATTCGCTAGTAAATAGAACAACAAAATGAGCTTACAAGCTTAATCATTTTTAAAATGAGAGTTTGATCCTGGCTCAGGACGAACGCTGGCGGCGTGCCTAATACATGCAAGTCGAACGCGTCCTCGTTTAAAACAATTGGTGCTTGCACCGAGCGTTTTAAACATTGGGACGAGTGGCGAACTGGTGAGTAACACGTGGGTAACCTACCCTAAAGCAGGGGATAACACTTGGAAACAGGTGCTAATACCGTATAACAACTGAAACCGCATGGTTTCGGTTTAAAAGGTGGTTTTGCTACCACTTTAGGATGGACCCGCGGCGCATTAGCTAGTTGGTGAGATAATAGCCCACCAAGGCAATGATGCGTAGCCGACCTGAGAGGGTAATCGGCCACATTGGGACTGAGACACGGCCCAAACTCCTACGGGAGGCAGCAGTAGGGAATCTTCCACAATGGACGAAAGTCTGATGGAGCAACGCCGCGTGAGTGAAGAAGGGTTTCGGCTCGTAAAACTCTGTTGTTGGAGAAGAACAGGTGTGATAGTAACTGATCATGCTTTGACGGTATCCAACCAGAAAGCCACGGCTAACTACGTGCCAGCAGCCGCGGTAATACGTAGGTGGCAAGCGTTGTCCGGATTTATTGGGCGTAAAGCGAGCGCAGGCGGTTTTTTAAGTCTGATGTGAAAGCCTTCGGCTTAACCGAAGAAGTGCATCGGAAACTGGGAGACTTGAGTGCAGAAGAGGACAGTGGAACTCCATGTGTAGCGGTGAAATGCGTAGATATATGGAAGAACACCAGTGGCGAAGGCGGCTGTCTGGTCTGTAACTGACGCTGAGGCTCGAAAGCATGGGTAGCGAACAGGATTAGATACCCTGGTAGTCCATGCCGTAAACGATGAGTGCTAAGTGTTGGAGGGTTTCCGCCCTTCAGTGCTGCAGCTAACGCATTAAGCACTCCGCCTGGGGAGTACGACCGCAAGGTTGAAACTCAAAGGAATTGACGGGGGCCCGCACAAGCGGTGGAGCATGTGGTTTAATTCGATGCAACGCGAAGAACCTTACCAGGTCTTGACATCTTCTGCCAACCTCAGAGATGAGGCGTTCCCTTCGGGGACAGAATGACAGGTGGTGCATGGCTGTCGTCAGCTCGTGTCGTGAGATGTTGGGTTAAGTCCCGCAACGAGCGCAACCCTTATTGTTAGTTGCCAGCATTTAGTTGGGCACTCTAGCAAGACTGCCGGTGACAAACCGGAGGAAGGTGGGGATGACGTCAAGTCATCATGCCCCTTATGACCTGGGCTACACACGTGCTACAATGGACGGTACAACGAGTCGCGAAGTCGCGAGGCTAAGCTAATCTCTTAAAGCCGTTCTCAGTTCGGATTGCAGGCTGCAACTCGCCTGCATGAAGTCGGAATCGCTAGTAATCGTGGATCAGCATGCCACGGTGAATACGTTCCCGGGCCTTGTACACACCGCCCGTCACACCATGAGAGTTTGTAACACCCAAAGTCGGTGAGGTAACCTTTTGGGGCCAGCCGCCTAAGGTGGGACAGATGATTAGGGTGAAGTCGTAACAAGGTAGCCGTAGGAGAACCTGCGGCTGGATCACCTCCTTTCTAAGGAATAAAGGAAGCCTGCACATTAATCGAAACTTTGTTTAGTTTTGAGAGGTCTACTCTCAAACTTGGTTCTTTGAAAACTAGATAATATTAATTTTTCTGTAGTAATTATAATAAATATAATTAAACCGAGAACACCGCGTAATTTTGAGTTTTTAACAAGAAAAAATCGCAAATACTCAATAACTAATGCACAACCGTAGGTTGTGAGGTTAAGTTATAAAGGGCGCATGGTGGATGCCTTGGCACTAGGAGCCGATGAAGGACGGAACTAACACCGATATGCTTCGGGGAGCTGTACGTAAGCTTTGATCCGGAGATTTCCGAATGGGGAAACCCAGCAATCTTAGTCGATTGTTACTACTTAATGAATACATAGTTAAGTAGAGGTAGACGTGGGGAACTGAAACATCTAAGTACCCACAGGAAGAGAAAGAAAATTCGATTCCCTAAGTAGCGGCGAGCGAACGGGGAACAGCCCAAACCAATGAGCTTGCTCATTGGGGTTGTAGGACTGAACATTTGAGTTACCAAAGTTATTGATAGCTGAACAACCTGGGAAGGTTGGCCAAAGAAAGTGATAGCCTTGTAGGCGAAATCGATAACTCTCAGTTCAGGATCCTGAGTACGGCGGAACACGTGAAACTCCGTCGGAATCCGGGAGGACCATCTCCCAAGGCTAAATACTCCCTAGTGACCGATAGTGAACCAGTACCGTGAGGGAAAGGTGAAAAGCACCCCGGAAGGGGAGTGAAATAGTTCCTGAAACCATGTGCCTACAAGCAGTTAGAGCCCGTTAATGGGTGATAGCGTGCCTTTTGTAGAATGAACCGGCGAGTTACGGTAACATGCAAGGTTAAGGTGAAAAGCCGGAGCCGCAGCGAAAGCGAGTCTTAATAGGGCGAATAAGTATGTTGCTGTAGACCCGAAACCAGGTGATCTACCCATGTCCAGGCTGAAGGTGCGGTAAAACGCACTGGAGGGCCGAACCCGTGTACGTTGAAAAGTGCTGGGATGAGGTGTGGGTAGCGGTGAAATTCCAAACGAACTTGGAGATAGCTGGTTCTCTCCGAAATAGCTTTAGGGCTAGCCTCGGAATTAGAATCATGGAGGTAGAGCCACTGTTTGGGTAAGGGGTCCGTCATGGATTACTGAGCTCAGATAAACTCCGAATACCATTGATTTATGTCCGGGAGTCAGACGGTGAGTGATAAGATCCATCGTCGAAAGGGGAACAGCCCAGACCACCAGTTAAGGTCCCTAAATATATGCTAAGTGGAAAAGGATGTGGAGTTGCTTAGACAACTAGGATGTTGGCTCAGAAGCAGCCACCATTTAAAGAGTGCGTAATAGCTCACTAGTCGAGTGATTCCGCGCCGAAAATTTACCGGGGCTAAGCATATTACCGAGACTGTGGACATGAACTTTGTTCATGTGATAGGAGAGCGTTCTAAGGGCAATGAAGCTAGACCGTAAGGACTAGTGGAGCGCTTAGAAGTGAGAATGCCGGTATGAGTAGCGAAAGATCAGTGAGAATCTGATCCACCGAACGACTAAGGTTTCCTGGGGAAGGCTCGTCCTCCCAGGGTAAGTCGGGACCTAAGCCGAGGCCAAGAGGCGTAGGCGATGGACAACAGGTTGAGATTCCTGTACTAGTTAATCATGTTTGAGCGATGGAGGGACGCAGGAGGCTAAATTGTGCACACGGCTGGAAATGTGTGTTCAAGCAATAAGTCAGGTTAAGAGTCAAATGCTTTTAACCGGGTTGACAAGTTGTGATGAGGACCGAAATAAAGTAGGGAAGCAATTGACGTCACACTGCCGAGAAAAGCTTCTAGTTAGTGATTAACTACCCGTACCGCAAACCGACACAGGTAGTCGAGGAGAGTATCCTAAGGTGAGCGAGTGAACTCTCGTTAAGGAACTCGGCAAAATGACCCCGTAACTTCGGAAGAAGGGGTGCTGTCCGCAAGGACAGCCGCAGTGAAGAGGCCCAGGCGACTGTTTATCAAAAACACAGGTTTCTGCAAAATCGTAAGATGACGTATAGGGGCTGACGCCTGCCCGGTGCTGGAAGGTTAAGTGGATGAGTTAGCATTTAATGCGAAGCCCAGAAATGAAGCCCCAGTAAACGGCGGCCGTAACTATAACGGTCCTAAGGTAGCGAAATTCCTTGTCGGGTAAGTTCCGACCCGCACGAAAGGCGTAACGATCTGGGCACTGTCTCAACGAGAGACTCGGTGAAATTAAGATACCTGTGAAGAAGCAGGTTACCCGCGACAGGACGGAAAGACCCCATGGAGCTTTACTGTAGCTTGATATTGGGTGTTGATACAGCTTGTACAGGATAGGTAGGAGCCATTGAAGCCGGGACGCTAGTCTCGGTGGAGGCGTTGGTGGGATACTACCCTAGCTGTGTGGACACTCTAACCCGCACCACTTAGCGTGGTGGGAGACAGTGTCAGGTGGGCAGTTTGACTGGGGCGGTCGCCTCCCAAATAGTAACGGAGGCGCCCAAAGGTTCCCTCAGAATGGTTGGAAATCATTCGCAGAGTGTAAAGGCAGAAGGGAGCTTGACTGCGAGACAGACAGGTCGAGCAGGGACGAAAGTCGGGCTTAGTGATCCGGTGGTACCGTATGGAAGGGCCATCGCTCAACGGATAAAAGCTACCCTGGGGATAACAGGCTTATCTCCCCCAAGAGTCCACATCGACGGGGAGGTTTGGCACCTCGATGTCGGCTCATCGCATCCTGGGGCTGTAGTCGGTCCCAAGGGTTGGGCTGTTCGCCCATTAAAGCGGTACGCGAGCTGGGTTCAGAACGTCGTGAGACAGTTCGGTCCCTATCCGTCGCGGGCGCAGGAAATTTGAGAGGAGCTGTTCCTAGTACGAGAGGACCGGAATGGACATACCGCTGGTGTACCAGTTGTTCCGCCAGGAGCATCGCTGGGTAGCTATGTATGGATGAGATAAACGCTGAAAGCATCTAAGTGTGAAACTCGCCTCAAGATGAGATTTCCCATTCCTTTATGGAAGTAAGACCCCTGAGAGATGATCAGGTAGATAGGTTGGAAGTGGAAGCGTAGTGATACGTGGAGCGGACCAATACTAATCGGTCGAGGACTTAACCAATAGAGTTGATTTGGTGTTCTCAATGCAGAAAAATTAATATTAGCTAGTTTTGAGAGAACGAAGTTCTTTCTAGATATATAGTGTGGTGGCGATAGCCAGAAGGATACACCTGTTCCCATGCCGAACACAGTAGTTAAGCTTCTGAACGCCGATAGTAGTTGGGGGATCGCCCCCTGCGAGGGTAGGAAGTTGCCATGCTTCATATGGAGGATTAGCTCAGCTGGGAGAGCATCTGCCTTACAAGCAGGAGGTCACAGGTTCGATCCCTGTATCCTCCATCCATATGAGTCGTTAGCTCAGTTGGTAGAGCATCTGACTTTTAATCAGAGGGTCGGCAGTTCGAGCCTGCCACGACTCATTAAAATTTAATATAATTGCGCATAGTATTTATATTATGCCGACTTAGCTCAGCTGGCAGAGCACCTGTCTTGTAAACAGGGGGTCGGAAGTTCGAATCTTCTAGTCGGCATATGCGGAAGTAGTTCAGTGGTAGAACATCACCTTGCCATGGTGGGGGTCGCGGGTTCGAATCCCGTCTTCCGCTTTAACACCCTTGCCGGGGTGGCGGAATTGGCAGACGCACAGGACTTAAAATCCTGCGGTCAGTGATGACCGTACCGGTTCGATCCCGGTCCTCGGCATTTATGCACCCATAGCGCAACTGGATAGAGTGTCTGACTACGAATCAGAAGGTTGTAGGTTCGACTCCTACTGGGTGCATTCTCGGGAAGTAGCTCAGCTTGGTAGAGCACCTGGTTTGGGACCAGGGGGTCGCAGGTTCGAATCCTGTCTTCCCGATAGCATTTATTCAATGCTTGATGTAACTTAATCGCGGTGTAGCTCAGCTGGCTAGAGCGTCCGGTTCATACCCGGGAGGTCGGGGGTTCGATCCCCTCTGCCGCGATAGAGTCTTGGACCTTTAGCTCAGTTGGTTAGAGCAGACGGCTCATAACCGTCCGGTCGTAGGTTCGAATCCTACAAGGTCCATTGACTTACAAATGTAAGTGTGTTATACTATAAATATACTTTTTACATTTATCATATGGAGGATTACCCAAGTCTGGCTGAAGGGAACGGTCTTGAAAACCGTCAGGTGGGTCAAACCACGCGAGAGTTCGAATCTCTCATCCTCCTTTATTATCGCGGGATGGAGCAGTCTGGTAGCTCGTCGGGCTCATAACCCGAAGGTCGTAGGTTCAAATCCTGCTCCCGCAATTTTGGTCCGTTGGTCTAGTTGGTTTAGGACGCCTGCCTGTCACGCAGGAGATCACGAGTTCGAGTCTCGTACGGACCGGATGGCTCGGTAGCTCAGTTGGTAGAGCAATGGATTGAAGCTCCATGTGTCGGCAGTTCGATTCTGTCCCGCGCCACTTACAATTTAATATTTTATTATGCGGGTGTAGTTTAGTGGTAAAACCACAGCCTTCCAAGCTGTTGTCGCGAGTTCGATTCTCGTCACCCGCTTTTTATTATGGGCCTATAGCTCAGCTGGTTAGAGCGCACGCCTGATAAGCGTGAGGTCGATGGTTCGAGTCCATTTAGGCCCATTGGAGAAGTACTCAAGTGGCTGAAGAGGTGCCCCTGCTAAGGGTATAGGTCGCGTAAGCGGCGCGAGAGTTCGAATCTCTCCTTCTCCGTTTTATTTAAAATAAATATAATGACCCGTTGGTCAAGTGGTTAAGACACCGCCCTTTCACGGCGGTAACATGGGTTCGAATCCCGTACGGGTCATCACTTAACTTAATATATTATCGCGGGATGGAGCAGTCTGGTAGCTCGTCGGGCTCATAACCCGAAGGTCGTAGGTTCAAATCCTGCTCCCGCAATTTTGGTCCGTTGGTCTAGTTGGTTTAGGACGCCTGCCTGTCACGCAGGAGATCACGAGTTCGAGTCTCGTACGGACCGTAAATTTAAAAAGGTTGTTGCTTAATTTAAAGCAACAACCTTTTTTGCATTATAATGTTCAATAAATAAGAAGGAGGGGAAGATATGGATCACTCATCAATGAAAATGAATAATGATGAACATAATGGGCATAGTAGTAACCATATGAAATCCATGAATAAAAAATTTTGGATTGCCTTAATTTTAACTATTCCTATTATTTTATTGGAGCCGCTTCATGGATTTGAATTATTTAATAATAAACCGAACATTTTCTCTGAAATCATTGTACTTATATTGGGGTCGATTATATATTTTTATTGTGGGGAACCTTTTTTTCAAGGCGCTAAATCTGAATTTAAAAATAAGAAACCTGGTATGATGTCGTTAATAACGCTAGGTATTACGGTAGCATATTTTTATAGTATTTAT
Organism: Lentilactobacillus laojiaonis; assembly: GCF_020616595.1. GTDB lineage: Bacteria > Bacillota > Bacilli > Lactobacillales > Lactobacillaceae > Lentilactobacillus > Lentilactobacillus laojiaonis. Next base: position 317,590 of record NZ_CP085278.1, read on the forward strand.
GCCTTTTTAGCTAATAATGTATTAGAAATTACCTCTCATATTAATAATTTTTGGGGTGAATTAGCGACTTTAATTGATATTATGTTGTTAGGTCACTTAATAGAAATGAGGTCAATTAGTGCCTCAGGATCGGCCGTGGACGCATTGGCAAAATTATTACCAGATAATGCGGAATTAGTCGATAGTAAGGGTGGAACTAAAAGTATTCCTATCAATCAAATAAAAGTTTCAGATGTATTGCGAGTTAAACCTGGTGAAAAAGTTCCTGCTGACGGATTAATTGTTAAGGGGGCTACTTCTATAAATGAATCATTAGTGACTGGTGAATCTAAATTAATCAATAAAGGTATTAATGATAAAGTAATCGGTGGTTCAATTAATGGTAATGGTACTTTTGAATTAAAAGTAACTCAAAATAAGCAAAATAGTTATCTTAGCAAAGTAATGCATTTAATTGATAATGCTCAAGGTAGTAAGACTGTTACCCAGAATTTAGCTAATCGCATTGCTGGATATTTATTTTATGCAGCTTTAATTATTGCCATACTAGCATTTATATATTGGATTGCCACCAAAGGAATTAATTTTGCTTTACCAATTGCAGTCACAGTCTTAATTACTGCTTGTCCACACGCTTTAGGACTCGCAATTCCATTGGTTATTTCTAGATCAACCGGAATAGCTGCTAAAAATGGTCTTTTGATTAGAAATCAAGATTCCTTAGAAAAATCTAACAAACTAAAATATGCTTTATTGGATAAAACAGGGACCTTAACTCAAGGGCAGTTTGTCTTAAACTATTACCATAGTTTTAATCCTCAATTTACTGATTTAGATATTTTATCAATTGCGGCCGGCTTAGAAAAACAATCTAATCATCCATTGGCTAAAGGAGTTTTAGCTAAAGCGAGTGAGCAATCTGTTGAAATACCAGATGTTAGTGATGTACAACAAAAAAGTGGTATTGGTTTAAGTGGAACGATTAATAATCAAAAATATCAATTGGTTTCTATTAACTATGTAATTCAAAAAAGTATTGAGTATGATCCATCAGTTTTTAATGATGTTTCAAATCAGGGGAATTCGGTTAGTTTTCTAATCCAGAATAATCAAGTTATCGGAATGATTGGCGAGGGTGACCAGATTAAAGAAAATTCTCCAGAGTTAATTAGTTATTTAAAGCAAATGGGAATAAAACCGGTTATGCTAACTGGTGATAATGCAAATGTTGCCCAATCGATTGCCAATAGACTTGGGATAACTGATTATCAAGCGGGATTATTACCTGAGGATAAAGAAAAGCTGGTAGTTAAATTCCAAGAACAAGGAGAAGTTCTTTTTATCGGAGATGGTGTAAATGACGCTCCTAGTTTAAGTCGTGCTAACCTTGGAATTGCCATTGGATCTGGTACCGATATTGCCATTGGATCTGGTACCGATATTGCTATTGAATCAGCTGATGTAGTGTTAGTTAATAGTGATCCTAAGAGTGTAATTTCCTTGTTAAAATTAACTAAAAAAGCTCGAAATAAAATGGTACAAAATTTATGGTGGGGAGCAGGCTACAATATTGTGGCTTTACCATTAGCAGCCGGGATTTTAGCTCCAATTGGCATTATATTAAGCCCTATGGCTGGAGCTATTTTAATGTCAATAAGTACAATCATAGTGGCAGTTAATGCTATGACCTTAAAAATATAAATAAAAAAGCCTAGGATAAAAATCCTAAGCTTTTTTTGATACAATTGGTTTATAGCTAACCGAATCGAAATAAAAACTTTGTGAGTTTTTATAAGTGTTTTTCCACTTATCAATTACATCATTTTTCCATACATCAAAATCACTAGGATTTTGCCAACTAGTTAGAATTACACGACGATTGATATCTTTTTGGTAATGCATAGAATAAATAGTTTCCATACCGTATGGTAAATCAGTCATTAGTAGGTTGACTTTAGAGTCAAAAACCTGTTGTTGTTCTGGTCCTAAAAAAATTGTTGTAAAATTAATAAATAAATTTAAGTTTTGGTTACCAGTTTTGGCTAAAATATCAAAATTTACGGGAGAGCTAAAAACACTCTGTTCGTTGGTTTGATCTAGTAGCATAATTGTGTTAGGTTTGTTGGTAGCAGAATACATAATTAGTTTTCGATCGGGATACTTATTTTGAATATTTGATAAAATCGGCATACTGCCAAACGTTGTTGAGATTTGATTAGTCATTGTAAGATCCTCCCCATATGAATAAACTCTAACTGTTATTAATTATACGTGGAATAATTTAAATTATACAATGATATGTATCGTAATTAATTAAGGAGAAGATATGAAATTAACTATTTTAGGATATTTAGGTGGGTTTCCAAGTCATAACATTGGAACTAGTAGTTATTTATTAGAATCAGCTGATTTTAGTTTATTAATTGATTGTGGAAGTGGGGCGTTAATAAATTTAGAAAAACTCAAAGATCCTTTATCACTAGATGCAGTAATCTTATCGCACTATCATGCTGATCATATAGCTGATGTTGGTGTTTTACAATATTACTGGCAACTTCATCCAGAGCATTATAAATTAAAAGAGTTGCCAATTTATGGAAATACTGAGGATATGGACAATTTTAAAAAGTTGGATTGGCCCAAATCAACTCAAAAAATGGGGTTTAGTGCAGATGATTCTTTACAAATAGGACCATTTGAAATTAGTTTTTTAAAGACGCATCATCCAGTGCCAACATTTGCCATGCGAATTGTTGAAACAACTACCCAAAAGGTATTGGTATTTACGGCTGACACGGGTTATTTTGATCAATTAGTTGATTTTTGTAAAGATGCCGATGTGTTAATGACGGACACTAATTTTGATAATAGCAATACTAGTGATGTCCGTTGGCACATGACTGCCGATGAAAGTGCTCATTTAGCTTTAGATAGTCATGCTAAAAGATTAATTTTAACTCATTTACCGGATGATCAACGACTTGCAAAAATTAAACAAGAAGTCGCTCAAGTTATTAATGATCAAATTAGGGTTCAGTTAGCTCAGGAAGGTTTACAAATTGACATTTAAATGTAAAAAACTTGTAGTTGCCTAACACTAGACGTATCATTTAGATGAATAAACATGTTACAATAATACAATAAATTAGCTTCCATTTTATGAAAAAGAGGTGGCAACGAATGGAAATGAAACGAATTGATGAAAATACAATTCGAGTAACAATTGGGGTTGAAGACCTAGACAAACATGGTATTACCGTATTAGATTTACTTGGTGATCATAAACAAGTTGAGTCATTCTTTTATAGTGTGTTGGATGAAGTAGATATCGAACATCAATTTGAGAATAATGATGCCGTTACTTTTCAAGTTTTACCTAGTAGAAATGGTCTAGAATTATTTATTAGTAAGGATAATAATATAATTCAAGGTTTAAACAGAATTAATGCTGAGGCCAACGAATATCAAGATCCCGAACAAACTGAAGAAAAATGGATTGATTATAAACCAGATTCATTTACGGAGTATAAAGCTAGAGCTAAAAAAGAAAAACGAGAGAAAGAACGCCAAGCTTTTTCACCTAGTCTAAAAGTTGAAGTTTTTGAGTTTAGTGATTTTAATACTTTTGTAGATTTGGCTCAAATTCTTCACTTAGAAAACGGCTTATCAGATTTATACTTGTATAAAGGAAAATATTATCTAAAAATTGAATTATATGGTAACGATGAAAAAGATAACTTAGTAAGTAATCAAATTGCCATTGCCAGTGAATATGGCAAAAAAACTAAAGTTACGGAAGATGTTTTATCAGAATATGGTGATTTATTAATGTCAACCAGTGCTTTAGAATTAGCTAGACACTACTTTAAATAAAAGCTACTTTCAAAATTGAAAGTAGCTTTTTACGTAATTACTTTTAAAAGGTGATTATGATTTTAATTGCAAAGCAAGTTAAAGACCAGTGCTTAGTGGTAGCCAATCAAGCTAGTAAACATGAAAAATATATCTGTCCAAATTGTCAAGAAATAGTGACTTTAAGACAAGGAACGATTAAAATATCTCATTTTGCTCATCAAAAAGATTCTAATTGTACTAAACTAAGTGAAAATGAAAGTCGGGCACATTTATTAGGCAAGCTATTTATTTATCAATCATATGTTAAATTAGATAGCCATATAGCTCTAGAGGTGGTATTTAAAGATATCGAGCAACGTGCTGATGTATGCTTACCTCAATGTAACCTAATTATTGAATACCAATGTAGTCCCATTAAATTTGATAAACTTTTAAAGCGGACTAAAGGATATCAAAAAATGGGCTATACGGTTTTGTGGTTATTAGGAGATCCATATGTTCGACAAAAAATTAATAAACACTTGCTAGCTAAGTTTGCTCATTTTAGTGAAAAACTAGGTATATATTTAATGTATTACGAGACTACCAGTCGTAAATTATATTTAAGATATAATATCATCGAAAAAAATTCTAAATTAATATACCAAGAAAAACGATTTTTAAATATTAACGCTTTTTATCAATTTAAACAAAGTATGCATATCCATGAGTACTTAAATAGCCCTATGGAAATAAATCAATACTTAATTAATCTACAAAGAAAAATCATTAGTGGCAGTGCAACGTATTTAAAAATTGTTGAGTTATGTTATCAACATGGTTACATAGTGGTGGGATGCCCTATGGTATGTCATGATAACAAGGGAAGTTTTCCACTATTTAAAACTACTAATTTGGAATGGAAAATTTGGTTAATTTTAAAAATTTTTAATGGTAAGCAATTGATCTGGAGTAAAGAACAATTAAATGCATTATTTAGGCAGCTTATGGTTAATTTTAATTGCCAATTTATTCAAATTGATAACTATACGCGGTTAACACAATTATTGGTATTAGATTTTTGGGACGACTTAATCCGAAATAAATATATCATTCGCATTAATGAGGGATATAAAATTATTAATTTTCCTAGATGGTATGCCGATTTAAATATTAAACAAAAAACTTTATTATCTAAAAATAAAATTATATGATATTTATTAATAAACTAATTGACTGGAGAATTGTTATGGAAGAAAAAGTTTTACCAACTAGAGGTGAAGTCCCAGAAAGTCTAACTTGGGATTTAGCAACTATTTTTAAAAATGATGATGAATTTGAAACTGAATTTATGAATCTTCAACAAGCTTTTCCTAAATTTATGGAGTTAAAAAGTAATTTAACTGCTAGTGCTGAATATTTATTACAGGCGGTTAAGGACTATATGGATTTAAATCGCCGCTTAGAAAGAGTGTATGTTTATTCTGAGTTAAAAAATGATCAAGATACTAGTATTGATAAGTACCAATCAATGAAATCTAAAGTAGAAGCCTTGGTAGCGGATTTCGGTAGCCAAACGGCTTGGATACAACCAGAAATTCTAAAAATATCTGCTAAGCAAATGCAAGAATTTTATAACCAAGCTCCTGAACTTAAAGATTATCAACGATTTTTTGACCAAATATTTGAGAATCGAGATCATATTTTAGATGACAAGGTGGAACAAGTTTTAGCCGGAGCTAGCGATATTTTTAATTCAGGATCTAAAACTTTTGGAATTTTAGATAATACCGATTTATCCTTCCCGTCAATTGAGAATGAAGACGGCCAAATGGTTAAATTATCTAGTGGAGTATACAGTGTGTTACTTGAATCAAGTGACCGCAGAGTTCGTCGTGAAGCGTTTGAAAAATTATACGAGGTATATGGCCAATTTCAACATACTTTGGCATCAACATTAACTTCTACGGTTAAGGATCATAATTTTAATTCTAAGATACGTTCATATGACTCAGCGCTTACGGCGGCTCTAAATAATACAGAAATTCCTAGCGAAGTTTACCATAATTTAATTAAAGCGGTTAACAAAAATTTGCCTTTACTTCATCGTTATGTAAAATTACGTAAAAAAATCTTAGGTGTCCCAGAACTACATATGTATGATATGTATACCTCTTTATTGAAGGATCCGGCACCTAGTTATAAATTTAGTGAGTCTAAAGACCTTTCGTTAGAGGCTTTAAGAGTTTTAGGTTCAGACTACATTAAAAATGTTCAATCTGAATTTGATGATCGTTGGATCGATGTAGTAGAAAACCAATATAAACGCAGTGGTGGTTATTCATCCGGTAGCTATGATACCAATCCGTTTATCTTACTCAATTGGCATGATAATTTAGATAATCTATATACTTTAATTCATGAAACCGGTCATAGTATGCATAGCTTTTATTCGCATAATAATCAACCTTACCAAACTGGCGATTATCCAATCTTTGTTGCCGAAATCGCCTCTACTACTAATGAAAATCTATTGACGGATTACCTATTAAAACTTCCTGATCCGGATAAATCAATTCGCAAGTATGTGTTAAATTATTACCTAGATGAATTTAAGGGAACGGTCTTTAGACAAGCTCAATTTGCTGAGTTTGAAGAATTTATCCATGAACAGGATGCTAAAGGAACTCCACTAACTGCTAATTTCTTAAATGATAAATATTTAGAGTTAAATCAAAAATATTATGGTAACGATGTGATTTCAGATGATCAAATTGCTTTAGAATGGTCCCGTATTCCACATTTCTATTATGATTTTTATGTTTATCAATATGCTACCGGATTTTCGGCAGCCACTACTTTAGCTGATAAAATTATTAATGGTTCAGATCAAGATACTGAGAACTACTTGAATTTCTTAAAATCAGGGAGTTCTAAAAAACCAATTGATACTATGAAATTGGCTGGTATTGATATGACTAAACCTGATTATCTACAAGTGGCGTTTGATATTTTTGAGCAACGCTTAAATGAATTTGAAAGTTTCTTTGAATAAAATAAAAAATCCGGTAGCTTTAGCTACCGGATTTTTATTTAGATTATATTAAAGTTATTATCATCATTTAAAAAATGGATTCCGTCATTATTATCACTAGTTGCCTTTTGTAAGAAATTTAAAAGACTCTGGTAATTAAAATCTTTGATTAAGGCACCGTGTTTTTCGTTGTTAGTATCATAAGCAATAATGGAAGGAACCGTGTAATTTTCAAATTGATGAGTGGCTTGTTGTTTTTTCTTGAATGTTTTGATAGTAAGTTGTGAACGACGATCTTCATCAAACATTTCTTTATCTAAACCAATTTCACCAACAATTCGATTAACTAATTGATCAGAATAGGCTTGGTGATAAATTAAGAGGGCTTCTTGCATTTTTATTAGGAATGCTCGTTCATATTTTTTACCTTGAAAAGAAGCAGCAATAGTATCTAAAGCAATATTATAGTGCTGGTCTTTAACGTCATAGGCATTAATAGTTTTAATATTATTAATTGCAATAAAATTTAAATGCAGTTTGGTAGTTGTCTTTTTCGCAACTTTTAAAACAGTTTGTTCGGCTTTATAGCTTTCTAGACTTAAGGGATCGATAAATAGATTTATTTCTAAACTCATAAAAACCTCCGGGGAATATACACTTACACATAATTGTGTCTTTTTGCAAGACTTATTTATAAGTTTACTATAAATATAAAAATATGCCATAATTATGCTTGTGATTTTTTAACAAACTTATAAATTGGCTAGCCTAAGCAATTTAACGCGGATATTATGGTAAAATATTATTAGTAATATTTGATTGGAAGTGAAAAAATGGTAGATGATTGGGATGTATTTTTGATTCCATATAAACAAGCAGTGAGTGAATTAAAAGTAAAATTAAGAGGTATCCGTACTCAATTTTTAAAAATTGAAGGTCGAAGTCCAATTGAATTTGTAACTTCCAGAATTAAACCAATTGATAGTATTAAAGAAAAAATGGAACGTCGTCATATCAATGAAAATCGTTTAGAAGAGGACATGGAAGATATTGCCGGTCTTAGAATTATGTGTCAATTTGTAGAGGACATATACGAAGTAGTTGATATTTTAAGAGCTAGAAAAGATATTAATATTTTGGAAGAACGAGATTATGTTCATAATAAAAAACCTAGTGGCTATCGTTCATACCATATTGTATTTGAATATCCTGTTCAAATGATTGATGGCGAAAAAACCATTCTTGCAGAAATTCAAGTTAGAACCTTATCTATGAATTTTTGGGCAACAGTAGAACATTCGCTTAACTATAAATACCAAGGTGAATTTTCAGATGATCTTTCCAATCGATTAAAAAATTCTGCAGAGACCGCTTTTAAACTTGATGAAGAAATGTCTGAAATTCGTAATGAGTTGAAAGAAAATAAATCAGAAAAATAGCAAGGAAGTTCTAATATGAGAGTAGCAATTTATAGTAATCCCGGCAAAGCTTCAATGCCTGTATCTTTATTACTTAAACAAAAAATTGAACAATCAAGCCAGTTAACATTAGATTTTTTAAATCCTGAGGTAGTAATTTCAGTGGGTGGTGATGGTACTTTATTATCAGCATTTCATCACTATATTGATATTAGTAATAAAATCCGATTAGTTGGGATTCATACCGGCCATCTAGGTTTTTATACGGATTGGCGAGATTATGAAGTTGATTCGTTAGTAGCTAGTTTAGAGAATGATGACGGTCAAAGCGAAACGTATCCATTATTAGATATTCGAGTTAAATATACAGACCATGGACCTGATGATCACACCTTAGCGTTAAATGAATCAACGCTTAAACAAATTAGTGGTACTTTAATGGCAGAAGTTTATTTAAAAGGTGAGTTTTTTGAAAATTTTCGTGGGGATGGTCTCTGCATTTCCACTCCTAGTGGATCCACCGCTTATAATAAGTCTGTGGGCGGTGCCATTATTAACCCTCAAATTAGTGCAGTGCAGGTTTCAGAAATTTCATCAATTAATAACCGAGTATTTAGAACTTTAGGTTCACCAATTATTGTGCCACCTGATGAAACTATTCGAATTTTACCCGTTAATAAACATAAAACGGTGTTAACTTGTGATCAGCAAATGATATCTGGTCGTGAAATTGAATCAATTGAATATAAACTTTCAAAACAACGTTTAGCTTTCGCTAAATATCGACATACTCATTTTTGGGGACGAGTAAGTAATTCATTTATTGGAGAACCGAGGCAATGACAGAATTTAATTGGGTAAATAAAAATGATTCTCCCATTCGAACAAGTACTTTTTTAATGAGCCATGGGGTAACTAGAACCTTGCTCAAAAAAGTAAAATATCACGGTGGAATTGTACTAGTTAATGGAATTGATCGCCACGTTAATTATCAGTTAACTAAGGGTGACTCAGTTAAAATGATTTTGCCTAAAGAACCTAGTAATGAACATGTTATTCCATCTGATACTGCTATTGAAATAGCCTACGAGGATGATAATTTTTTAGTAGTTAATAAACCTGCTAAAGTGGCGACAGTGCCATCGCATATTTATTCTACGGATTCATTAGCCAATCGAGTTAAAGGGTACTATTTAAAACAAAATTACGAAAATCTTCAAATCCATGTAGTGACCAGGTTAGACCGAGATACTAGTGGGTTAGTAATTTTTGCCAAGCATCATTTGGCTCATTCGGTTTTAGATAAGCAACTAAAGGACCACCAAATCAAAAAAACTTATTTAGCAATTGCTAGTGGAAAAATTGCCACGAATCACGGAGAAATTTATTTACCTATTGGGCGTGAAGAAAATTCATTCATTAAACGAAAAATTGCTACTGATGGAAAAATGGCAGATACTGAATTTTGGAATTATTTGACATTAAATAATAGCACTTTGATTAAAGTCCGATTACATACGGGACGTACCCATCAAATCAGAGTACATATGCAAGCAATTGGACATCCTCTAATTGGAGATTGGTTGTATAATGAGCATAATCATCAAATGACTAGACAGGCATTACATTGTTTTCAAATTAAATTTTATGATCCATTTAATGAAAAATGGATTGAATGTATTGCAAAATTACCGAATGATATGAAGTTATTTGTCCAAAATGATTAATAGGTAAGGGGGAAAAATGGTGGAGGACCACTCACATAATAGTCATTCCTGGTTTTGGAAATTACTAATTAATAGTAAAGTTATTAGTTTTCTGTGTATAATCTTGCTAGTTTTATTAATAATTTTTGTCTACACTAAGATTGCTTTTGTATTTAATCCAGTTTGGCAAATTATTGGCTTACTATTGTTACCAATGATTATTTCAGGAATTTTCTTCTATATGTTAAATCCATTAGTTAACATACTAACTAAAAAGTTTAAATGCCAGCGACTACTAGTAATTACCATCATTTTTATAATATTGGCAATTTTGCTTTGTTGGGCGATTTTTTCAATTATTCCAATGATTAGTTACGAATGGAACGAGCTTTTAACCAATTGGCCGAGTTACTTAGATAAAATTGATAGAGTAATTAAAAGTTTATCTACTAAATCAGAGATTAATTCAATTAGTAAACGACTTAGTATTTTTAAAATAAAAAACCATAGTGGTACTGATTATGTTAATCAAATTTTATTAGCAACCACTAATTCGTTTAATAATATATTAAGTAAATTAGCTTATATTGTAATTTCGTTAATTACGTCACCGCTAATTTTATTTTATTTATTAAAAGATAGTGGTCATTTTTCGGATTACGTGGCTCATTTTTTACCAACTAAAACTCGGCCCGAATTTAAGAAAATTATGCATCAGGTCAATACCCAAATGAGTAATTATATTCGTGGTAAGGTGTTAGTCGCCTTAGGAGCATTTGTGGTATATCTGATTGGATATTCCTTAATTGGTTTAAATTATGCCTTGCTGGTTGGAGCAGTAGCGGGATTGCTAACCTTTGTACCATATGTAGGTTCCGTTATTGCATTGATTCCGGTTTTAATTATTAGTTACTTTACTTCCATAGGGATGGTAATTAAAGTCCTCATAGTCTATTTTGTGGAACAGTTTATTGAAGGACGGATTCTAACGCCTACTGTTATTGGCAATTCAATGAAAATTTATCCGATTACGATCTTAGTAATTATTGTGGTAGGCGGTAAGCTTTGGGGATTAGCCGGAGTTATTTTAGCGGTTCCCGTATATGCAGCCATTAAGGTAATCGTGCAAGAAGTATTTTATTGGTATCAACAAAAGAGTGGTTTATATAAATAAAAGCAGGTAGCTATTAGCTACCTGCTTTTATTTTTTATAACTATTGATTATGGCAATTACAATTGCAATTCCGGTTGCGGGATCTACTTGATCACTTATAACAACGGAATATTGATCCAGTTGTTGTAATCCTCGCTTAGCAACGATTATTTTTTGGTTATCTTGCATAATTGAAAAATAATTTCCCTGGTTTTGTTCCGTAAAATGCAATTCATGATTATTAATCAAAACACTAAATCTTTGTTGAGGTTGATGATTTTGACGATTCTTTTTAATTTTGACTGTAGATTGATCATTGATAAAAATTTCATATTTGGCACTTAGTAAACTGGCTTCACTCCTAATGTTTACATGGTTATTATCCAGTTTAAATTTAAAACTTTCTGGTAAGTTGATAAACCATCCTAAGAATATATTGAAGAAGTCCGTGAATCCATTAGTTTTGACACCGGTAATCATTTGCTTTTGCTCATCATAGATTGCAAATTTCTTGGAAAAGGATGCATCAGTTACTAGAAAAAATTTTTTGGCCATGATATTAGCTCCTCAATCATTTTACATTAATTATAAACTTTAATTTGGTAGTAATAAATACAAAAAGTCATGTGGTATAATGTATTGCGTTTGTGGAGGATAAAAATTGAAAAAAATTGAATTAGCTCAAAACTTTATAACGGATAATTTAGACCTATTTAAATGTCCAATCTGTGGAAATGGTTTTGTAGAATTAGTTAACCATAGTATGGTCTGTGTTAATCAACATAACTTTGACATATCTAAAAAGGGAACGGTATATTTTTTACAGAAACAGTTTAAAGCGGAATATGATACTGCTATGTTAAATTCTCGTCGAAATATACTACAAGCAGGTTTATTTGATCCAATCATTGAATTTATTAATGATAAGTTAGATGATAAAGAAGAAACTATTTTAGATGTTGGTTGTGGGGAAGGGACTCCGTTAGCTAAGCTTTTAAACTTACGAAATAATCAAGATATTGGAATTGGATTTGATATTTCAAAAGATGGTATTAATTTAGCAACTAATCAGAATGCCAAAGCATTTTTTTGTGTAGCTGATCTAGCTCGATTACCCTTTACTGATCATAGTTTTTCCACCATCGTTGACTTATTTTCACCATCTGCCTACGAAGAATTCAATCGGGTAATTAAACCAGGGGGAAAACTAATTAAAATAGTTCCCAATTCAGATTATTTAAAGGAATTACGCGAATTACTGTACGACGTTGATAATAGTAATCGACATTATTCTAATCAAAAGGTTGTAGATCTATTTGCTCAACATTATCCAGATTTTGAGCAAACGGAACTAAGTTACCAATTTAAAATCCCCATGGGATTACAGCATGATTTAATGATCATGACTCCCTTACATTGGGGAAAAGGGCAAAAAGAACTTCAACCCGAAGCCCTCAATCAATTAACAAAAATCACTGTTTCAGTAACAGTATTAATTAAAAAATATTAAGAACTATTTGGAGGATATTATGACTAACCATATCGTTTTATTTGAACCCCTTATGCCTGCTAATACGGGTAACATTACAAGAACCTGTGCCGGAACTGACACAGTATTAGACTTAATCGAACCTTTAGGATTTAGCGTGGACGACAAGCACTTAAAACGCGCTGGATTAGATTATTGGGATAAAGTTAAAATAAATTATCATAAAAATTTACCAGCCTTTTTAGAAACTGTTAAAGACCCTAAAAACTTATTCTTAGTTTCTAAATTCGCTAATCAAACATATAGTGATCCTGATTATACAGATACAGATCAAGAATATTACTTCTTATTTGGTAAAGAAACTACCGGATTACCTGAACCTTTTATGCGTAAAAATCCAGAAAAAGCAATTCGCATTCCTCAAGATGATGAACATATTCGAGCTTTAAACTTATCAAATAGTTGTGCCATTGTAATTTATGAAGTTTTAAGACAGCAAAACTTTAATCAACTTGAAAAAACTCATCATTATGAACATGATAAGTTAAAATAATTGATTAATTGGCAATTAGAACGGGGGGTTGTTTATGCCAAAAAAAACCTCTAAAAGGACCCGTAAGAAAAAGCCTGTGTCGTTTTGGAGTACATATAAAGTAAATATAATTGGACTAGTCGTTTTTCTATTAGGAATATGTGGAATTTTGAAAGCCGGCATACTCGGAAATTTAACGATTAATACCGTACGACTGGTTGTTGGTAATTTATATTGGATTGGCCTCGTTTTACTAGTAATAGTTGGTGTATGGCTATTAGTTACAACTAGTTTACCTAACTTACCAGCTAGAATTACTATTGGATTGGCCTCCATTTTACTTGGAACTTTAGAGTGGTTAAGTTTGATTCAATATAAAGTAATGAATACTCCTGATAACTTAATTAATTCTACGTGGCAAAGAATTATTGGTGATTTTACTTCACTTAATTTCAATTCTGATGTTGGTGGGGGTATGATCGGTGCTATAACCTTTACAGTGATTCATGCACTCTTGGGAAAACCCGGGGTCATATTAGTAATTGGGTTACTGATATTATCAGGAGTAACTTTAATTTTTAATATTAATTGGCGAACTGTCTTTAATTATTTGAATGATTCATTTAATAGTTTGGCTAAAGATACTAGTGAAAAATTTCAAGTTAGTAAAGCGACTGAATCAGTTCCCGAACCATCTCGAGTTTTACCATCCGATAACTTAGATGTAGCTAAGGAGACGATTCCAGCATTTAAAGAAAAAGAATTAGATATTAGTGTTTCCACTCCTAAGTCTAAAACTCCGGCTTTAAAAGATGCTAAAGAAAATCCAACGACGGAAATAAAGCAAGAAGAACTACCAATCAATTTTACTAATGTTGATGATTCGGATTATCAATTACCTCCGATCAATTTATTAACGCAAATAGAAAATAAGGATCAAACTAATGAATTAAAATTAATCGATAAAAATGCCAAAATTTTGCAGCAAACTTTGGATAGTTTTGGGGTTAAAGCTGAAATAAAGCATGTCAGTTTAGGACCATCGGTTACTAAATATGAATTACATCCCGCTATTGGCGTTAAGGTAAGCAAAATTGTTAATTTATCTGATGATATCGCATTAGCTTTAGCGGCTAAAGGAATTCGAATTGAAGCTCCAATTCCTGGAAAGTCTTTAATCGGTATTGAAGTTCCTAATCAAGAAATTGCAACGGTTTCTTTTAGGGATGTGATTGAAAATCAACCTGAACAGCACGGTAAATTATTGCAAGTTCCTCTAGGAAAAGATGTAAACGGCAATATTATTACGGCTGATTTATCGGAAATGCCTCATTTATTAATTGCCGGTTCCACTGGTAGTGGTAAATCAGTAGCAATTAATGGAATTATTACTAGCATCTTGATGAACGCTAAACCTAGTGAAGTTAAAATGATGTTAATTGATCCTAAAAAAGTAGAGTTAGGGGTTTATAATGGCATCCCGCACTTACTAAGTCCGGTGGTTTCTGAGCCTAAAAAAGCTGCTCGAGCCTTACAAAAGGTAGTTAGTGAAATGGAAAATCGTTATGAATTATTCGCTAAATACGGACAACGTAAAATTACAACCTATAATGAATTCGTTGTTAAACATAATCAGGAAAATGCTGATAAGCTTCAATTAATGCCTTACATTGTAGTTGTAGTTGACGAATTAGCTGATTTAATGATGACAGTCTCTAATGATGTGGAGGCAGCGATTATTCGATTAGCACAAATGGGCCGAGCTGCAGGAATCCACATGATTTTAGCAACTCAGCGTCCATCTGTAGATGTTATTACCGGTTTAATTAAAGCAAATGTTCCGTCTAGAATAGCCTTTGCAGTTTCTAGTGGAATTGACTCACGAACTATTTTAGATTCTAATGGAGCTGAGAAATTGCTCGGTAAAGGTGATATGTTATTCTTACCAATTGATAAGAATACTCCTACCCGAGTTCAAGGAGCTTTTATACCTGATCAAGATGTCCAAAAAGTCGTGGACTTTATTAAAAATGAACAAGCCGTTGAGTATGATGAAAATATGTTAGTTTCTGATGAAGAGATTCAAGAAGAAAGTAATAATGATAGTGATTCCGAAGATGAACTATTTGATGAAGTATTAAACTTTGTGGTTGATCAACAAAAGGCAAGTACTTCATTATTACAACGTCGATTTAGAATTGGATATAATCGAGCAGCTCGATTAATTGATGACTTAGAGCAACGTGGATATATTAGCCCCCAAGATGGTAGTCGTCCGAGAAAGGTTTATAAGCAAAAAAGTGAATAAAAAAAGCCTAGACAAGTATTTGCCTAGACTTAGTAGTTAATTCATTAATGAAACAACTGCTGATAAAACTAATGACGCAACTGTTGCAAAAATCATTAACCAAACAAAAATCATTGTGATCTTTTGAAAACGTGTTTTTTTCTTCTTAGCCAATTTGTGCACCACTTTCTCAATTTGCTATGTAAAATAGTTTAACGTTGATTTATTGTGTTTGCAACTTAATATGTGAGGTGAATTGATAACTTGTCAAAAACTCTTATAATAATTATTCAGACAATTTTACTTGTATTGATTGGTTTTTTAGTTGCTTATATTAAAAAACGAGTTCAATTTAACTGGATAAAAAAAATAAGCATCGCTGATGTTATTGGCGTTTGCTTAGGGGTGTTAGCGCTGCATTATCTAATAACTCAAGATCTGTTTTTAGAATTAGTTTATTTTATTTTATTTTGGGTGACTTTATTATTAGTGATATTGATATGGAAAATCTTTACCGTACCTAATTTAACATTTAAACGTACATTTATTAACTTTTGGCATTATACAATTGTTTATCTATTAATTGTTTGGATAATTATTTTTATTTTGAGCTTTATTTAAGAAGACCATTTAAATGGTCTTCTTTTATTTTTAGATAAATTTGATGTTGTGTGGTTGGTAGTGGTTGATTGTGGTAGAATGTGAATATAATATTATTTAAACTGGGGGATGATAACGATGTTTATGGGCGAATTTGAACATTCACTTGATAGTAAGGGTCGTATTATCATTCCTGCTAAGTTTAGAACTATTTTAGGTAAAAATTTTATTATAACCAGAGGACTTGATGGCTGCTTATTTGGATATCCTATTAATGAGTGGCAACAAGTTCAAAACAAAATTAACAATCTACCCATTGGTAAGAAGTCCTCGCGTTATTTTACTCGGTTCTTTTTTTCAGCAGCAACTGAATGTGAGATCGATAAGCAAGGACGAATTAACCTTCCTAATTCATTAATTAAATATGCCAAATTGGATAAAAAATGTGTCATCGTTGGAGTTTCTAATCGCTTTGAAATTTGGAGCGAACAATTATGGAAGGAATTTTCTTTAGATGCTGAAGAAAATTTTAATGAAATTGCAGAAAATATGATCGATTTTTAATTAGTTTTTATGGAGGAAGACAATGTCGGAATTTAACCATGTTACCGTTTTGCTTAATGAAGCTGTTGATGGACTCAATATTAAGCCAGATGGCATATATGTTGATGCGACCCTTGGGGGTGGTGGCCATACTAAAAAAATATTAGAACAATTAACCACTGGCCATTTATATTCATTCGATCAAGATCAAGTTGCGATTGATTACAATCAAGAGCAGCTAAAGGATGCAATCGACAGTAACAAATTAACATTAATTCATAGTAATTTTAAAAATTTAACAGAAGAACTTAATAAATTACATATTCAAACAATTGATGGAATTGTATATGATTTAGGGGTTTCATCACCACAATTTGATGATGGACAACGCGGATTTAGTTATCGATTTGATGCTCGTTTAGATATGCGTATGGATCAGTCAAATCCTTTAGATGCATGGGAAATCGTTAACCACTGGAAGTATGAGCAGTTGGTAAGAATTTTTTATCGATATGGTGAAGAAAAATTCTCTAAGAGAATTGCGCGCTCGATTGAACAAATTCGTGATCAAAAGCCAATTAACACTACGGGGGAATTGGCCGAAATTATTAAAGATGCAATACCTATGGGAGCAAGAAGACATGGGGGTCATCCTGCTAAAAAGGTATTTCAAGCGATTCGAATAGCGGTTAATGATGAATTATCAGTTTTAGAAGAATCCTTAGAACAAGCGGTTAAGTTAGTGGGAGTAAACGGAAGAATTAGTGTAATTACTTTTCAATCCTTAGAAGATCGATTAGTTAAAACGATGTTTAAAGAAGTTACCAGTTTACCGGAATTACCACCTAATTTACCAATAGTTCCAAAAGAAATGGAACCAGATTTTAAAAATATTACACCAAAACCAATTTTGCCTAAAGAAAATGAACTTGAGGGGAATCATCGTTCTCATAGTGCAAAATTAAGAATTATTGAACGTATCAAAAGTGAGCAAAAATAATGGGGGAACGTAACTATGGCACAAAATAATTTAGCAAGAAATGTTGAATATGAAGAATATAAACAACCTACTTTGGTTGATGATGAGATTGGTAAGAAAAGTAAGATTAAATTAAGTAAACGAGACTTAGTGTTAATCGTTAGTGGATGTGTAATTTTAGTTGGATTAATGATTGGGGTAGTTTCAGCAAAAATTTCAGTAACTAATGCCCAACATCGTTTACAGACGGTTGAAAATCAAGCAACCACAATTAAAAATGAAAATACCGATTTAAAACAACAAATTAGTGAACTCCAAGGCAGTGATCGATTAGAAACGATTGCCAAAGAAAATGGAATGTCACTTAATAGCTCAAAAATAAGGAATGTAAATAAATGAGTGACAAAAATCATCAAACAGCACTAAAAAATCGTAAGATTGTGGGTATAATTATCTTTTTTGTGTTTAGTCTGGTTATTTTGTTAATGGCGTCTCACTACTCAGTTATTGCGGTTAGTAAGAATGTAAGAAACGTTAATTTAAGTAAAAAAACGCAACAACTTTATACTCAAACACAAACGTTAAAAGCTAAACGCGGGACCATTTATGATGCGAATAATACACCTATCTCTGAAGATACTAGTACCTATTCTATGTATGCAGTTTTGAATAAAAATCAAAAGGATAGTGATGGTAAGCCTTTATACGTAGTTGATAAACACAAGACTGCTAAAAAGCTATCGCAGTATTTGAATCTCAGTGAAAAAAGTATTTATACCATTTTAAATCCTAAAAATAAAAATGCCTTCCAAGTGGAATTTGGTAGTGCAGGGAAAAATATCTCTACGATTGTTAAAAATAAAATTGAGAAATTACATTTACCAGGAATTAATTTTATTCAACAACAATCCCGTTTATATCCTAACGGAATTTTTGCTTCTAATTTAATTGGGGTTGCATTAAATGAAACTGATGAAAAAACTGGTGCAACTAAACTAGAAGGTCAAATGGGAATTGAAAAAGCATTTAACTCAGAATTATCTGGTAAAGATGGTTATAAGAACGGAAAATATGATGTTTATGGCTATCAACTATCTGATAAGAGTCAAAAGACCGTTCCTGCCCAAAATGGTGATAATATATATACAACGATTGATTATCGTTTACAAACACTATTAGAAAGCACGGTTTCTTCAGTTTATGCGCAAGCTAATCCTAGTTCAATGAATGCCGTATTAATGAACGCTAAAACAGGTGAAATTTTAGCGGCTACTCAACGACCAACTTTTAATGCTAGTACCTTAAAAGGAATTGGCAGTTCATGGTCTAATAATTTAGTCGAAGATACCTACGAACCTGGATCTACCATGAAAATTTTTACTATGGCATCAGCAATTGATTCAAATAATTATAAGGGTAACGATTATTATAAATCTGGTACCTATTCGATAGATGGAAAAATTGTTCCTGATTGGAATACCAGTGGTTGGGGTTACATTACTTATGATAAAGGATTTGCTTTATCTAGTAACGTAGCAATGGCTCATTTGGAACAAAAAATGGGTGCCAAGACTTGGGAAGACTATATTAATAAATTCCATTTCTTACAGTCGACTAATAGTGGATTAGAAAATGAAGCTAGTGGGAGTATGCAATTTAATTATCCAATTGAAAGAGCAGATACTTCATTTGGACAAGGAATTGTTGTATCTCCAATGCAAATGATGCAGGCGCTAACCTCAATTTCAAATGATGGTACGATGGTCAAACCTCATGTTATTTCCAAAATTGTTAATCCTAATACTGATCAAGTAGTCAAAAAGTATTCTACCCAAGTAATTGGACATCCGATTTCTGCTAAAACAGCTAAGGAAGTTCGTAAACACATGGAAGACGTAGTTTATAAAGATTATGGCATTGGATCAGATTATAAGATTAAGGGCTATAAGATTGCTGCCAAAACTGGTACTGCGCAAGTAAGTAATGGTTCTGGAGGTTATGCTTCCGGAGATAACAGTTATCTTTATTCAGTAGCGGGGATGGCACCAGCTAAGGATCCAAAATTTGTTTTATATATTACAATGAAGCAACCTAAACTAACTGGTAGTAAGACAGCTACTCAATTGTTATCAGAAATTTTTAAACCAGTTATGCAAAGAGCTTTAGAAGATAGTAATACTCCCAAATCAGAAACTAAGGTATCTATGCCATCAACTATTTATCAGTCAGTTGAAGATGCTAAGTCATCAATGGCTAAAAAGGGATTAACTCCTGTGATCTTAGGTAATGGGAAGGTAGTTACTAAGCAATCAATTAAAGCAAATACGACAGTTAATGGTAATACTCGAGTCTTACTGCTAACAAATGGAACTAAGATAACGATGCCAAGAATTATTGGTTGGTCTCAAGCCGAAGTTAAACAATTAGGTGAAATCCTAGGAATCAAGGTTAAAATTAATGGTTCCGGATATGTAGCTAGTCAAAGTATTAATTCTGGAGAAACAATTTCCAAAAATCAAAAACTAGTTGTTAATTTTGAATAAATAAAAATAGGGACGGTTAAATAAATGTTAAATTGGTTAATTCCGATGGTATGCAGTTTTTTAATTACCTTTCTGTTAATGCCATCGTTGATTAAATACTTTAGAAATAAAAAAGAAGGTCAAATGATCCGAGAAGAAGGTCCTTCGTGGCATGAAAAAAAATCTGGTACCCCAACTATGGGTGGAATGCTTTTCATCATAGCTATTACAGTCACAGATTTGATTTATGGACCAATTAAAGGTTTATTAAATCCCAGCTTATTAATTTTAATTTTTATTCTGGTTTTATATGGATTATTAGGCATGTGGGACGATAGTATAAAATTATTTCACCGCCAAAATGAAGGTTTAAAAGCTTGGCAAAAATTTAGTGGCCAAGTTATAGGAGCTTTAGTATTTTCATTAGTTTATATGCACGAACAATTTCCATTGGCTTTAAAATTACCATTTGCTGGTAATTGGCATATTGGTTATTGGTATGTATTATTTATTATTTTATGGCTAGTTGGCTTTTCCAATGCGGTTAATTTAACTGATGGGCTAGATGGATTAGTTTCCGGATTAGCTATTATTGCTTTTAGTGCTTATGCCATAATTGCTCATGTCCAAGGACAGAGTTCGGTAGCATTATTTTGTCTTACAGTAGTTGGTTCTTTAATTGGTTTCATTATTTTCAATCACAAACCTGCCAAAATTTTCATGGGTGACATGGGCTCACTAGCTTTGGGTGGTGCTTTAGCTGCCGTATCAATTTTAGTACACCATGAACTATCATTACTTTGGATTGGGATTGTCTTTGTACTTGAAACTGCAAGTGTTATGTTACAAGTTGCTTCTTTTAAACTTACTGGAAAAAGAATTTTTAAGATGTCACCTATTCACCACCACTTCGAAATGTTGGGTTGGAGTGAATGGAAAGTCGATATTGTTTTTTGGTCAGTTGGATTAGTTGCAGCAATTATCGGAATTTTTTCAATCATTTAAAACTGGATTTTATCCAGTTTTTTGTGTACATAGGAATCTTTAATAAAAGGGCGTGAAAGTAATGAAAATGATAAAAAATTATGCAGATAAAAATGTTTTAGTGTTAGGTGCCGGAAAAAGTGGGGTTAACGCCGCAAAACTATTGGTTAAATTAGGGGCACATGTAACACTAAACGATTCAAAACAGTTGGCAGACTTACCGGAAGTAGCTGGTTTAGAAGATTTAGGAATTAAAGTAGTTACTGGAGGACACCCCGATACTTTATTCAGTAAACCAATTGATGTTCTTGTAAAAAATCCTGGAATATTTTATGAGAATCCCGTAGTTGAATATGCTACTAATAATCAAATACCAATTATTACAGAAGTTGAACTAGCTTATGAGATTTCTGAAGCTGAAATTATTGGTGTTACCGGAAGTAATGGTAAAACCACAACAACCACTATGATTGCTAAAATTTTAAATGAGGATCGTGAACAAGGAAAGGCCTACGTTGCTGGAAATATTGGAGTCCCAGCAACCCAAGTTGCTCAAATGGCAACTAAGGATGATACGATCGTAATGGAATTATCTAGCTTTATGTTAATGGGCATTAAGGACCTTCATCCACATATTGCAGTATTAAATAATATTTTTTCAAATCATTTAGATTACCATCACACTCGCGAAAACTACGTAAAGGCTAAAATGGAAATTACTAAGAATCAAAATAGTAATGACTACTTTGTAGTCAACTTTGATCAAGCTGAATGGCGTGATTTAAGTGAACAATCACAAGCTAAAGTGGTTCCATTTGCTAGAAATTATGAAATAAGCACGGGAGCTTATGAAAAAAATGGAAAAATCTACTTTAACGATGAATTTATTATGAATTCATCAGATATTAAAGTACCCGGTAAACAAAATATCGAAAATGCCTTAGCAGCCATTGCTGTTGCTAAAGTAGCTGGCAAATCTAACTTAGCAATTACCAATGTCTTAGAAACCTTTAGTGGTGTTAGACACCGTAATCAATTTGTTTTAGAATCTGAGGGTCGTCGTTATTACAATGATTCTAAAGCTACCGATATTGAAGCAACTCAAATTGCTTTGGAAGGCTTTGATCGACCTGTAATCTTATTAGCTGGTGGTTTAGATCGTGGCTACAATTTTGATAAATTGATTCCACAATTTAAAGACCATGTGAAGGCCGCCGTTTTATTTGGTGAAACAGCTTCCTTGCTTAAAGAAACCTTAGAAAAAGCTGGGATTAACAATTTTAAAATTGTAAGGGATGTTACTGAAGCCGTTCCGGTAGCTTATAATTTTAGTGATGCGGGAGATATTATCTTACTATCACCAGCCAATGCGAGTTGGGATCAATATCCAAATTTTGAGGTCCGTGGTGATACCTTTATTACAGCTGTTGAAAAATTTACTAATGACAAGGGGGAAGCATAATGCGCTTAATTGTATCGGGAGGCGGAACCGGGGGACATATTTATCCAGCCTTAGCTATTATTGAAGATTTATTAAAACAAGAACCAGATTCAGAGGTTTTATACGTTGGTTCTAAGCGCGGATTAGAAAGTTCTATTGTACCAAAACAGGGAATTGATTTTATTCCTTTAGAAATTCAAGGATTTAAGCGTTCGCTATCTATGGATAATTTTAAAACCATTAAGCTTTTCATTAAGAGTGTTAAAGAGTCCAAAAATATTATCAAGAATTTTAAACCAGATGTAGTAATTGGTACCGGTGGATATGTTTCGGGAGCTGTAGTCTACGCCGCTTCTAAAATGCATGTTCCTACGGTTATTCATGAGCAAAACAGTGTAGTAGGCTTAACTAACAAATTTTTAAGTCATTTTGTGGATAAAATTGCAATTGGATTTAATGAGGCTGCCGATCAATTTCCTAAAGAAAAAGTTGTATTTACAGGAAATCCACGTGCACAACAAGTGGCTAACATGCAAAGTGATTTTAAATGGTCAACTATTGGTCTAAGTGATGATATCCCAACTGTTTTAATTTTTGGAGGTAGTCAAGGAGCACCAGTAATTAATAAAGCGGTAGTAGATTCAATTAATGATTTTAATTCTAGAAATTACCAAGTCGTTTTTGTCACAGGTCAAAAACGCTATGATGGGGTAATGGAACAAATTGGTGATCAAACGGTAAATAGCAATATTAAAATATTGCCGTATATTGATAACATGCCATCCATCTTGCCTAAGGTTTCATTAATTGTGGGACGCTCAGGAGCAACTAGTATTGCAGAAATTACGGCCCTAGGAATTCCATCAATTTTGATTCCTAGTCCTTATGTAACTGCAGATCATCAAACTAAAAACACTATGAGTTTAGTTAATAATGATGCTGCTTTAATGATCAAAGAAGATGAATTAACTGGAACAACTTTAGTTGAAAAAGTCGATAGCTTAATGAACAATGATGCTCAACGAAACCAAATGGCTAAAAATTCACTTGAGTTGGGAGTACCAGATGCTGCTGATCGAGTAATTAATGTTTTTAGGTCATTAAAATAGTTAGGTTTAATGGGTGAATTTATGGCAAAAAAAGATTATGATGAGCTTTCGCCTTGGGAAAAAGCCCAGCAGCAAACTAATAGAAAAAATAAATTATTAACCAAGAAAAGAAGAACGGGTACCCGTAAGCCGAAAACATATTTTAAAAAATTTCAATTTGATAACTTGCATCATATGAAATGGATTTTGTCCTTCCTATCAATTATATTAGTGATTCTAATTTATTTAGTATCCCCACTTAGTAAGGTTAATGAGATAAAAATTACCGGAAATTATTTAATATCCAATTCTCAGTTAAATAAAGCTATTGGTATTAAAACGGGTGACTCATTGTTAACTGTTTGGGGACATCAATCTAAAATTGAACAAACGGCCCATGATAAAAATCCACGAATACGAAGTGTTCAAATTCATACCTATCATTTAAACAATTTAAATCTTAAAGTTAAGGAATATCCAACCATTGGTTATTTATATAAAGACGGTGGATATCAACAAATTCTAAGTAATGGAGTAATAATTTCAGACAAGGTATTAAATCCTAATGAAAATTATCCAGTTATTAAAAACTTTAAGGATTCTAAGCAAGTTAAGGCAATTATTAAACAATATAAAAATATCTCACCAAGTATTCGATCAAACATTTTAAGTATTTCCTTATCCAAAATACCAACCAATAGCGATCGAATCATATTAATGATGGGCGATGGAAATATTGTTTATGGGACAATCGGAACAATTAGTAAGAAGATGCAATACTATCCAAGTATTACCTCTAAGTTAAAAGTAGATAGCGTAATTGATATGCAGGTAGGTGCATATTCTTATCCAATTAAAAATAATTACCAAAATACCGCTGCCAATTCCAAATAAACTTTTATACGGTTAAATGATTGTGGTAAACTTGTAAGGTAAATTAAAAATTAGATAATTTTAAAACCAAGTTAATGAATTAATAGGGAGGGTTTTTCGTATATGGATAATTCGGGTTTGTATGTGGGCCTTGATATCGGAACAACCTCAATAAAAGTAATTGTTGCCGAACGTGTGAAAAAGCAACTAAATGTTATTGGGATGGGTAATGAACGATCAAAAGGCCTAAGCCGTGGGGTTATTGTTGATATTGATCAAGCAGCTGAAGCAATTCGTGGTGCTGTTGACCAAGCTCAAGAAAAGGCTAGCATTGAAATTAAAGATGTAATTGTTGGGGTCCCATCTAATATGTTAAAAATCGAACCATGTACGGGTTTGATTAACTTAGATGAGCAACCTAGAGAAATCAATGACTTAGATGTTAGAAACGTTGCTGCGGCAACTTTGGGTAACAATTTACCTAAAGAACGAGAAATCATCGACATTCAACCAGAAGAATTTATAGTTGATGGCTTTGATGATATAAAAGATCCTCGTGGTATGGTTGGCATGAGATTAGAAATGCGTGGACATTTAATTAGTGGCTCAAAGGGTGTTATGCATAACATTCAAAAAGCAGTTCAAAAAGCTGGCTTAAATGTTCGTGGACTAGTATTAAATAATTTGGCAGAAGGCCATGAAATATTAAATGATGGCGAACAAGATTTTGGAACTATCTTAATTGATTTAGGTGGGGGCCAGACTTCTGCAGTAGTTATTCATGATCATCAATTGAAATATGCAACTACTGATCCAGAAGGTGGAGATTATATTACTAAGGATATTTCGATTGTACTAAATACTTCAATGGAAAATGCTGAAAAATTAAAACGTGATTATGGTTATGCTGATTCTGAAAAAGCATCAACTGAAAATGAATTTCCAGTTGATGTAGTAGGTCAAACAGAACCAGATATAATCGATGAAAAATATCTTTCTGAAATTATTGAAGCTCGTTTAGATCAAATTTTATCAAGAATTAAAGATCGTTTAGATCAAATATCAGCTTTAGAATTACCAGGTGGAATTGTATTAACTGGTGGAGTAGCAGCTTTACCAGGTATTCTTGATTTAGCACAAAATAAATTTGATGTTAATACAAGAATCTATATTCCTGATGAAATGGGATTAAGACATCCATCATATTCAGCGGCTATTTCTGTAGTTAGTTACTATTCAAAACTTAGTGGTGTAGAACAATTAGTTAGAACGGCAATTGGGATTTCTACGATGTCTGATACCAAAGTAGCTAAAAAAGATGTCGCAGTACATCAACAACGTGAAGTAACTGAAGTTACATCTTCAAAACGTACAAGTAAACCAAAAGAAAAGGCAAACCCTGGTGTAGCAATTAAGAAATTTATCAAAGATTTCTTTGATTAGACACCTAACGGAGGAAAGATAATATGCAATATTCATTAGATTCTGATCAAAATAATGGTGCAAAAATTAAAGTTATTGGTGTTGGTGGCGGAGGTAGTAATGCCGTCAATCAAATGATAAGTGGAGACGTAAAAGGTGTCGAATTTATCGTTGCTAATACTGATGTTCAAGCACTTGAAAACTCTAAAGCTGAAACAAAAATTCAACTTGGACCTAAATTAACTCGTGGTTTAGGAGCTGGTTCTAACCCTGAAGTTGGTGAAAAAGCTGCTGAAGAAAGTGAAGAAGCCATTGCTGAAGCACTTGATGGCGCTGATATGGTGTTTGTCACTGCTGGTATGGGTGGTGGAACTGGTAACGGTGCTGCTCCTGTTGTAGCCAAGATTGCTAAAGATCAAGGTGCTTTAACAGTTGGGGTGGTTACACGTCCATTTAGTTTTGAAGGACCTAAACGTTCTAAATTTGCTGATGAAGGTGTCGCTCAACTTAAAGCAAATGTTGATACTTTAATCGTTATTGCAAATAATCGCTTACTTGAAATGGTTGATAAAAAGACTCCTATGATGGAAGCTTTTAAGGAAGCTGATAACGTATTAAAACAAGGTGTTCAAGGTATTTCTGACTTAATTACTAGCCCAGGATACGTTAACTTGGATTTTGCTGATGTTAAAACCACTATGGTTGACAAAGGTTCAGCTCTAATGGGAGTTGGATATGGCAGTGGTGAAACTCGTACTGCTGACGCAACTAAGAAAGCTATTTCTTCACCATTACTTGAAGTATCAATTGATGGTGCCGAAGAAGTCCTATTAAACATCACTGGTGGACCAGACTTATCATTATTTGAAGCTCAAGATGCTTCTGATATTGTTTCACAAGCTGCTACTAACGATGTTAATATCATCTTTGGTACTTCAATTGATGAAACTCTCGGTGATGAAGTTCGAGTTACTGTAATTGCAACTGGAATTGATAATAGAAAAAATAATGATCGTACCATGAGCCGTCGAACTAGTTCACGTATGATGAATAATGCTGAATCACAAGCAAATAATAACGACCACTCATTGGATAGTTGGGATATTCATAAAGAATCAAATCGTCCTAATTTTTCAGATAACGACCAATTTAACAATGTTGAAAAAAAGGATTTTGATCCTTTTAAAGATGGTAATGAGGTTAGCGGAAACAATGATAATGATGGTGGTTACGAAGATGATGTACCTCCATTTTTCAAACACCGTCGTGGATAATTAAGGAGTTCAAAAATGATAGGGATTATATCTTTTATTTTATGGCTATTAAATAAAGTAATTGACCTATATATTTTAGCAATTTTAGCATTTGCTTTAATGAGCTGGTTTCCTGGAGCATATAACACCCCAATAGGAAGATTTTTAGGCAAAATTGTTTATCCATTTGAAAACTTATTTAGCTTTGCTACAGTTGGATCAGTTAGTTTTTCGCCCATTATTGCGGTTCTTGTATTAAGTGTGGCACAAAACTTTATTAACTATTTGGGTAATATGCTAATAGGTTACTAAAAGAGGTATTCAGATGTTAGATTCAAATATTGAACAACATTATCGTCCCAATGAACTTGGTTTCGTTCAGTCGATTGATGAATTAGTTAATCGTGTGGAAAATGAGTATCGACCAATCTTGACGGATTTTTTAAATCCCCGAGAACAATTTATTGCCCAAACCATTGTTAATCGCTATGATGACATAAAAATTAAATTATCAGGTGGCTATCTAGATAGTGAAGCTAAGCGAGCTTTAATTTATCCCGATTATTTTGAACCACAGGACAGTGATTTTAACTTATCGTTGGTTGAAGTTAATTATCCAGTCAAATTTTCAAAATTAGCACATGGTAAAATATTAGGTACTTTGTTAGGTAGTGGTATTAAACGGCAAGTGGTTGGTGACATAATTACCAATGGTAATGAATGGCAATTAATTTGCGAAACTGAAATTGTAAACTATTTAGCATTGCAAATTGATAGAATCGGTAAGATTAAAGTTAGTCTAAAAGTAATTGATTTTAACCAAATATTGATACCAAACGTTGATGGAAAAATCATTAATACCACAATTACTTCTCAAAGACTTGATGTTCTAATATCAGATGGTTTTAATCTTTCTCGACAACATTCTAAGGAACTAGTAGAAAATAATCGAGTAAAAGTTAATTGGTCTGAAATTGTAAAGCCAGATTATGAGATTCAAGTTAATGATGTAATTTCTATTCGAAAATATGGTCGTTTAGTAGTTAAAAACATATTTGGTAAAACTAAAAAAGACAAATTAAAAGTTGAATTGCAAGTAATAACTAGTAAGTAGTAAATGATAGGAGAAGAATTGACATGGTATTAAGTCCACAAGATATTCATAATAAGAAATTTACCCAAAAAATGCGTGGTTATAATATTGATGAAGTTAATGAATTTTTAGATCAAATTATTAAAGATTATCAAATTGTTTTGCAAGAAAATAAGGATTTGAGTTCTAAATTACATGAATCAGAAGATAAACTAAAATACTTTAATGATTTAAAAGACTCTTTAAATCAATCAATTTTAGTTGCTCAAGAAGCTGCTGATAAAGTTAAATCAAATTCTCAAAAAGAAGCCGATATTATTATTCGTGAGGCTAATAAGGAATCTGCTGATATCATTAATAGTGCCAACGAAAAGGCTAAAAAGATGATCGATGAAACTTCTAAGAAGTCTAAGAAATTAGCCATTGAAACTGATGATTTAAGAAAAAATACTCGTGTATTTAGACAACGCCTTCAAGTTATGCTTGAAAGTCAGTTAGAAGTGATTAAAGGTTCTGATTGGGATGAATTATTGGATGATAATTCAACCATCAGTTATTCAGAAATTGAAAAGATTGTTGGCGATCTTGACAATTCTAATAACGATAGCGTAAAATCAAAAAAAGAATCAAAGAAGCCGGAAAAAAATCTTGAAGCAGTAGTGATTTATCCGGAAGGTCAAAAATAAAATATCTAATTGATATGAGAACAAGAATTATTAATTAATACTTTAGCGAGTCAATGATGGTGAAAGATTGACAGTCCCTTAATTTATGATTTATCATCTCATTTTTAATCAATAACAATTTGAGAGAATTTTAATTAATTCTGAAAATGGGTGGTACCACGAAGATTTCGTCCCTGGGATGAGATCTTTTTTTGTTTCAATTAATAAATATTTAAAAGGAGAACTTTATGCGAGTAAAAGATACCCTAAGCTTAGGTAAAACTAAGTTTAAAATGCGCGGTAATTTACCAGTTAAAGAAGTTGATCGCCAAAAACAATGGTCAGATAATGAATTGTATCAACAAAGACAAAAATTAAACGAAGGTAAACCAACTTTTGTTTTACATGATGGTCCACCATATGCTAATGGGGATATCCACATGGGTCACGCCATGAACAAGATTTCTAAAGATATTATTGTACGTTTCAAATCAATGAATGGTTTTAGATCACCATTTGTTCCTGGATGGGATACTCATGGACTACCAATTGAACAACAATTGAAAAAAGCGGGATATGACCGCAAAACTATGACTACCAATGAGTTTAGAAAATTATGTCATCAATACGCACTTGATCAAGTTGATAAGCAAAAAGCTGAATTTAAACGTTTGGGAATTTCAGCTGATTGGGATAACCCTTATTTAACTTTATTACCAGAATTTGAAGCTGCTGAAGTTCGTGTTTTTGGTGCAATGGCTAATCGTGGACTAATCTATAAAGGTAAGAAACCAGTTTATTGGTCATGGTCTTCTGAATCTGCACTGGCAGAAGCTGAAATTGAATATCATGATGTAACTTCTCCTTCAGCATTTTATGGTGAAAAAGTTATTGATGGTAAGGGTATCTTAGATGAAAATGATACTTACATGGTAGTTTGGACAACTACTCCATGGACTATTCCAGCTTCAGAAGGAATTACTATTGGGGCCGACTTCGATTACTCAGTAGTTAAACCTAAAAACGATGACCGTAAATTTGTTGTAGCCACTGACTTATTAAGTAATGCTACTGAAATGTTTGGTTGGGAAGATGTAGAAACTTTAAAAGTTGTTAAAGGCTCTGATCTTGAAAATGTAATTGCTCAACATCCGTTTTATGCTGATCGTAAATTAGTTACAATGCTTGGCGATTTCGTTACCTTAGAATCAGGTACTGGTTTAGTTCATACCGCTCCTGGTTTAGGGGAAGATGATTTTATGGTTGGTCAACAATATGGATTAGACATTTTGGTACCCGTAGATGAAAAAGGTTACATGACCGATGAAGCCGGTAAAGATTTTGCTGGAGTATTTTATGAAGATGCAAACCAAATTGCTCTAGATAAATTAAAAGCCGCTAATGCTTTACTTTACTACATGCCATATGAACATAGTTATCCATTTGATTGGCGTACTAAAAAACCAGTTATCTATCGTGCAACTCCTCAATGGTTTGCTTCAGTAGATAAAATTCGCCAACCAATTTTAGATGCCTTATCAGACGTTAGTTTTTCACCTGAATGGGGTAAAAAACGTCTTTCAAACATGATTAAAGATCGTGGTGATTGGGTAATTTCTCGTCAACGTGTATGGGGAGTGCCACTACCAATCTTTTATGGTGAAGATGGTGAAGCTATTATTACACCAGAAACCATTGAACATGTAGCTGATTTATTTGGTAAATATGGTTCAGATATTTGGTTTGAAAAAGAAGCTAAAGATCTATTACCAGCTAACTTTACTAGTCCTCATTCACCAAATGGAATCTTTACTAAAGAAACTGACATTATGGATGTTTGGTTTGATTCCGGTACTTCTCACCAAGGAGTGTTGGCTGAACGTCCTAACCTAACATATCCAGCTGATTTAGTATTAGAAGGTTCTGATCAATACCGTGGCTGGTTTAACTCTAGTTTAATTACTAGTGTGGCAGTTTCTGATCATGCTCCTTATAAATCAGTAGTATCACAAGGATTTACTTTAGATAAAAATGGTCACAAAATGAGTAAATCACTTGGTAATACTATTTCTCCAGAAGAAATCATTAGTAAAATGGGTGCAGAAATTGTCCGTTTATGGGTAACTTCAGTAGATACTTCTGCCGATGTACGTGTTTCAGTGGATAATTTTGTAACTAATTCAGATGCATATAAGAAAATCAGAAATACTATGCGTTACCTATTAGCCAATACTTCTGATTACAATGTTGAAAATGATAAGGTTGCTTTTGATCAATTAGAAACTGTCGATCAGTACATGATGGTCAAATTAAACCAATTCATTTCTGAAGTAACTGATGATTACAATAAATATGATTTCTTAGCCCTTAACAAAAAGTTAATGGAATTTATTGCTGGTGATTTATCAGCCTTTTATCTAGATTTCGCTAAGGATATTTTATACGTTGATAAGAGTAACGGTCACAAACGTCGCTCAATGCAAACGGTTATGTATGAAATTTTAGTTGTCTTAGCTAAATTAATGACTCCAATCTTGCCACATACTACCGAAGAAATTTGGGAATACTTGCAAGAACCTGAACAATTTGTTCAATTAGCTGAAATGCCTAAAGTACAACATTTTGAAAATGAAACTACTATTTTAGCTAACTGGAGTAATTTCATGGATGTACGTAGCAACGTGCTAAAAGCCCTTGAAGAAGCTAGAAATAATAAATTAATCGGTAAGTCATCTGAAGCAAGTCTAACGATTTATGCAGACGAAGCTACAATTAAATTATTAGAATCACTTCATACTGATTTACCAACAGTGTTAATGGTATCTCAATTTAGTCTTTTAGATCTTGAAGATGCTGGTAAAACTAGTGTTGATTTTGATAATATGAAAATTTTAGTTGAACATGCTAATGGTGAAACTTGTGAACGTTGTCGATTAATTCGTGAAGATGTTGGTTCAGATAGTGCTTATCCAACCTTCTGTGCACGATGTGCAGCAGTGGTTCGAAGTGAATATCCAGAAACAGCTACTGAAGGTTTTGATGAACAATAAATAATAAAAGCTCTCATAGATTTTTGATCTGTGGGAGTTTTTAATTATAAAAGGAGATACAAAATGTTAACAGGAACTATAAAAAGTTATAATGCTAAAAATGCTTTTGGATTTATCATCCAAGATGATGGTAATGAAGATTTATTCTTTTTTAAAACGGCGTTTAGCAAAATAGACAATTCAAAAATTGAAGTTGGTCAAAAAATTTCTTATGTAGTAGCTCAAGGTAAAAAAGGTCCTCAAGCAGCTAAAGCAGAAATAATTGATTAAGAAAATCGTACTTCTCCAGTCAAAAATTGCATTTGCTAGGATTAATCGGTACAATTAAAATAAATTTATTGATTAAGGTGATTAAATGGACTTTGAAGAACATGTCATAGATAGAAAACCAATTTATGATGGTGCGATTATTAATGTTGAAAATCAAACAGTGAAATTGCCTAATGGACAAGTTTCTCATCGAGATGTAGTTCATCACGCTAATGCAGTCGGAATTTTAGTAATTACTAGTGATAACAAAATTGTTTTAGAAAAGCAGTGGCGGGCACCAATTGCTAAAACGACCATTGAAATTCCAGCGGGGAAATTAGATGATCGTGACAATTCTTATGAAGATGCAGTAATTAGAGAGTTAAATGAAGAAATTCGTGTAATTCCAAAAAAAGTACAAGAAATTACCGGTTTTTATACAACTGCCGGATTTAGTGACGAGTATATGAAATTATATTTGGCAACTGATCTTACTTCAGTTAATCAAGAATTACCGAGGGATGCAGGTGAATTTCTAGAAATTCAAGAAAAGACATTGCCAGAAGCTTTGGATATGATTAAATCAGGTGAAATTGATGATGCCAAAACCATTATGGCAATTTGGTATTGGCAATTAACTCAAAGGTAGGTCTTAGTGTGAATGATAAGGATGGCAAACCATTAACTAGAGAAGCATATCGTAAAAAAATTTCTCAATCAGATGATAAAGATTTTTTAGAGCGTGATAAAAAGCGAGTACAAGTAGAGCAGGAGTACGCTAAGGAACATGGAGAACAAAGGCGTAGCTGGCTTAGGGAAAACCCCGAAGATAAATTTAATTTTAAAAGTAAAAAATGGAAAACAACTAATTCAAAGCTAAATGCCATGTTAGTAATTTTGACGGTTTTGATTATTATTGTATATTTAGTATTGTTTTTCGTGAATTAAACAAAGGAGCATTATATGACATACGGAATAATTTGTGCAATGGATGAAGAAATTGCAATTTTAAAGGATAATTTAAAAAATCAATCAGTTAAGACAATTGGTAAAATGGAATTTTATCAAGGAACTTTGTCTAACAATAAAGTAGTACTAGTTAAATCTGGAATTGGTAAAGTTCAAGCAGGAATTACTGCTTCAACTTTAATCAATGATTTTGAAGTAGATGCTTTAATTAATTCTGGATCAGCAGGTGGAATTGGCGAAGGTTTATCTATTGGTGATGTAGTAGTTTCAACCGAAACTGCTTATCATGACGTTGATGTTACGGCAGCTGGTTATGAAATTGGTCAATTACCAGGTTGCCCAGCAAGATTCCCAGCTGCTAGAGAATTAGAAGAACAAATTATTGATGCGGCTAAGGATAGTGGTTTAAATACCCAACCAGGTTTAATTGTTACTGGAGATCAATTTATTGCAGATTCTAAAGTAATTGAACAAATTAAAACTAATTTCCCAGATGCCCAATGTTCTGAAATGGAAGGAGCAGCGGTTGGCCAAGTTGCCTATAACAATGATGTACCGTATGTAGTTATCCGTGCTATGTCAGATGTTGGAGATGAAGATGCTGATAGTAACTTTGATGAATTCATCATCGAAGCCGGCAAACGCTCTGCTCAAATGCTACTAAACTTTTTTGAAAAAGCTGAATAATTAATCTATAAAATAAGTGAGTAACTAAGGTTACTCACTTATTTTTTGTAATTAGGCAATCTGGTAATATAAATAAAAATGCGTTATTATGTATAATACTGGGTAAGTGCGACCTTCAAATCGAGATGCTACCAGAAATATATTTTGAATAATAATTTTGATTATAGAAGGGTAAGAAGTTTATGGTAGATGAAATCTATTTAGATAATGCAGCAACGACAAAAATTGATGGTGAAGTTTACGATTTTATGACCGAAAAATATAAAACCGTTTATGGAAATGCATCTACACTCTATGGTTTAGGTAGAGAAGCCAAATCACTATTAGAGAATTCACGAAGCATCATTGCTAATAGCATTAATGCAGATGATGATGAAATTATCTTTACTAGTGGTGGCAGTGAAAGTGATAATACAGCTATTATGCAAACGGCGATAGCTAGAAGCGATTTAGGTAAACACATTATTACTACTGAAATTGAACACGAAGCAGTTTTACAACCACTAAAATTTTTGGAACAAATGGGTTACGAAGTTACCTATTTATCAGTTGATGAATTTGGTAATATTTCACTTGATGATTTTAAAAAGGTACTAAGGGACGATACGATCTTAGTAACAATTATGAGTGGCAATAATGAAGTTGGTTCAATTATGCCCATTCATGAAATTGGTGAAATTTTAAAAGACCATCAAGCTTGGTTCCATACTGATGCGGTCCAAGCTTATGGACTTTTGGACATAGATGTTCAAAGAGATCATATTGATATGTTATCAACTTCAGCACACAAGATTAATGGTCCCAAAGCAGTAGGATTTTTATATAAAAAAGAAGGAATTAATTTTCCTAGTCTTATTAAGGGTGGTCAGCAAGAAGAAAAACGTCGTGCGGGTACGGAAAATGTACCGGCAATTGCTGGGTTTGCGAAAGCTGTTACTTTAATTACTAACGAAGAAAAACAAACTCGTCAAACTAAATATTTTGAATTTAAAAATTATATAGTTAACGAATTAAAAAAACGCGATATCGATTTTGAAATTAATGGTAAAATTGAAGAAAATAACCTAAATCATATTTTAAACATTTGGTTTAAGGGAATTTCAACCTATGTATTACAAACTAATTTAGATTTAGATAAAGTAGCCGTATCTGGTGGATCTGCATGTACTGCTGGAAGTATTGAACCATCTCATGTATTAACAGCCATGTTTGGAGAAGCTAGTCCTCGTATTGCTGAATCAATTCGAATTAGTTTTGGTAAATACACTACTCGCGATGACTTAGATCGATTGATTAATTCATTAGATAAGACCATCAAACGTCTTAAAAAATAAAATTTGAAGGTGATTATATGGCATTTGGTAAAATAGTTACTGTAACGGGTGATCAAAATACCTATGAAATTAGCCCTAAAATAAAAAAATATGCTTTAATGGATGTGGGATTCCAAAAGACTAAAACGGGTAATTTTAGCTTGGAACGTAATTTAGACCCAACTTCACCATATCAAGCTAACAGTCCTAAGGTTAAAATTATGGTTAATCAAGATTTAACAGGCTTTAAATTAGCTGTTACTACAGCTAATGGCTTACAAAGCATGAATATTTTTTCGGATCCTAAAAAAGCCGGAATGGTGCAACAATATGAATACATTATTAAAAATTTAATCGATCGAGATATTTTAATAGTTAAGTAATTTTAAGAGAGTGATTTTATAGCGAAAGTCACTCTCTTATTTTTTGTAACCAGAAGCTATGGAAATCCTTATAGAAATGAGTTATCATATAGATTACTGGAAAATGCGACCTTCAAATCGAGATTCTCCAGAATCTAATTGAAATGATGGTGATTATATGACAGATAACAGTAATACCCGAGTGGTTGTTGGAATGAGTGGCGGAGTTGATTCGTCAGTTGTAGCCTACTTATTAAAGCAACAAGGTTATGATGTTATTGGTGTATTTATGAAGAACTGGGATGACACTGATGAAAATGGTGTTTGTACCGCAACTGAGGACTATAAAGATGTTGCTAAGGTAGCCAATGAAATTGGTATCCCTTATTATTCAGTTAATTTTGAAAAAGAGTATTGGGACCGCGTATTCACGTATTTCTTAGATGAATACAAGAAGGGCCGTACTCCTGATCCAGACGTAATTTGTAACAAAGAAATTAAATTTAAAGCCTTTCTAGACTATGCTCTTGAATTAGGCGCTGACTATATTGCTACTGGTCATTATGCTCAATTGACTCGTGATGAAAATGGTCATAATCATTTATTACGTAGTAATGATTTAAATAAAGATCAAACTTACTTCTTAAGTCAATTATCAGCTGACCAATTAGATCGGGTTATGTTCCCAATCGGTAATATTACTAAACCAGAAGTTCGTGAAATTGCTAAAAAAGCTGGTTTAGCTACTGCTGATAAGAAAGATTCTGTTGGAATTTGCTTTATTGGCGAAAAGAATTTCCGTGAATTCCTAGGACATTATTTACCTGCAACTCCTGGTAAAATGATGACGGTTGATGGCGAAATCAAAGGTGAACATGCTGGTTTAATGTACTATACCATTGGCCAAAGAAAGGGCCTTGGTATTGGTGGGGACGGTATTGATAACCAACCATGGTTTGTAGTTGGTAAGGACCTTAGCCAAAATATTTTATATGTTGGTAAGGGATTTGAAAACGAACTTCTATACGCTGATTATCTAGATGCTTCCGATATTTTCTGGGTAAACGATTTAGATCGCGGACAAGAATTCCACTGTACCGTAAAAACTCGTTATCGCCAAAAAGATGTTGGAGCTACTGTATCACTTAGTGATGATGGTAAAAATGTTCGAGTAATTTTTGATGATCCTGCTAGATCAATTACTCCTGGACAAGCGGTTGTATTTTACGATGGCAAAGAATGTCTAGGATCAGCCATGATCGATGCGGCTTATAAAAACGATAAGATGCTACAATATGTATAATAAAAAAAGACTAACGATTTTCGTTAGTCTTTTTTACTTTGAATTTCTAATTAGATACTGGCATAATAGATTAGATAAAAGAAGTGAGGTAATTAGAAATGGTAAAATTATATTTTATTCGACATGGTAAAACTGAATGGAACCTGGAAAGCCGTTATCAAGGAGCAGGTGGAGATTCCGAACTGTTACCGTCTAGTTACCAAGAAATTGAACAATTAGGTGAATTCTTACAAAACATCAAGTTTGAACATATCTATGCGAGTCCTATTAAGCGAGCTAAAGTTACTGCTGAAAAGCTAGCTAGCTATTTATCTAGTGAACCACCCATTACTTATATGCAAGATTTAGAAGAATTTCATTTGGGTAAAATGGAAGGCATGCGGTTTACAGATGTGAAGAAACAGTTTCCTGATGAATTTGATAACTTTAGAAATCATCCTGATTTATATGATAATTCAGCAATTGGCGGAGAAAATTTTAATGATGTTATTCAACGAATGACTCCGGCTATTAAAGATATTGTTAAAAATAGTACTCCAGATGCCAATGTTATTATTGTAAGTCATGGAGCCGCCTTAAATGCAGAAATTAACTCATTATTAGGAGTTCCTCTAAGTGATTTGAGAAAACGCGGGGGTCTTTCTAATACCAGTACTACGATTTTAGAAACTATAAATGGTGGGGAAACTTTTAAACTGTCATTATGGAATGATGTTAGTTATTTAAAACGAACGAAAGATGAAACGGACACAATTTAGGAAGAAAAAATGACGAATAAAAATCAAATTAAAAATAATCATGAAAAATATATGCAGCAACGCGATCAAGAGGAACAAAAAGTAACTGAAGCAGTTCATAAATTAGTTTTACAAATTGATAAGGATCCGGATAATTATTTACACTATTATGAATTAGCTACTTTATTGTTGGATTTAAAAAATTATGAACAAGCCGAAGAACTTTTATTAAAGGCTTTAGGCTTATTTGGTAATCAAGATAAATTAGTTCATGATAAACTAGTCTATGGCTTAGGAAACGTATATTATGCCGCTGATGAATACGATAAAGCCATTGCACAATTTCAGTTAATTAATGATGAAAATCTAAAAACCGATGCCTTTATGATGATTGCGCAAAGTTATATGGCTAAAGGTGATAGTAATCGCGCATTAGTCTTTGCTCTATATGTTCAAGGTAAACGCCCCAAAGATATTGAAACTAATTTATTAGTGGCTGATAATTTATTGGCTAGTGGTAATTTTAGCCAAGCCGGCAACTTTTATGACCAAGTTATATCAGTTGATAAAACTAATGGGATGGCTAACTTTAATCGAGGACTTGTGGCAATGGTTAACGGTGAACCTTACAACCACTATTTTGAAATTGCTAAGCAATCTGATCCCCAGTACTTTAAAAATAGCCAACAAAAATTGGCTGATATTGAAACATTTATTAAAACTAACGAACACAAAGATAATTAGGAGATATTAAATTGGCTAATCAAGAATCTTTATTTGACTTAGATAATTCTAATAATGAATCGCCATACATTGATGGCCAAGCTAAAGCAATTTTTTTTAGTAGTCCAGATAGTTTCTATAAGGTAATTTTAGTGGCTGTCTCAGATACTAATTTGGATTGGAACGAAGATGAAATTGTGGTCACCGGAAATTTTGGCGAAATTTTAGAAGATAGTAGTTACCATTTTGATGGTAAATTAGTCCAACATCCAAGATACGGTTACCAATTTCAAGCGACTAATTATAAATCTCAAATGGTTACTACTGAAGAAGGAGTAATTAAATATCTTTCTGGAGATCATTTTCCCGGAATTGGCAAACAAACGGCTAAAAAAATTGTTGATGGTTTAGGTGAAGATGCCTTAATGATTATTAATGATGATGCAAGTGTATTGTCACAATTGGGGCTAAGTAAAAAGCAACAAAAAGTTATTATTGATAACTTAAATATGAATGATAGTGTAGAAGAAATTATTATTGGACTAAATTCCTATGGTTTCTCCAATCTTTTAGCATCCAACATTTATCAAAAATACCAAGCAGATACAATTACTATTATCCAACAAAATCCTTATAAATTAGTTGAGGATATTGATGGAATTAGCTTTAAAAAAGCTGATAGTATTGCTAGAAACTTGGGATTTAAATTTGATGATCCTAAAAGAATACAGGCTGGAATTTTGTATGCCATTGATACTTTATGCTCCCAAAATGGAGATATTTATACGACTACCGGTCCCTTAACTACGTTAGTTACTAAATTGCTAGATGTGGTTGGTGAAATACCTCTTAGTGGTGAAAAATTAGCCGAACAACTAACCTTGCTAGTTAAAGAAGGTAAAGTAGCCATTGAAGACGATCATATTTATCCAGATAACTTATTTAAAGATGAGTGGCAGATTGCTGAACATATTAATCGTTTAATTGTAAATCAGGAACAAAAGCAACATGATCGCGAAGCAATTTTAAAAAAGATGCGAGTTATCGAAAAGCAAAACGGAATCGTCTATGATGATTCACAAACTGAAGCAATCATAAGCGCCATTAACTCACCAATTTTTGCTCTAACTGGTGGTCCTGGGACGGGTAAAACTACCATTATTAATGGAATAGTTAATACGTATGCTAAATTAAATGATTATTCTTTAGACATTAATGCTTATAAAGATACTCCATTTCCGATTGTATTGGCCGCGCCTACCGGCCGAGCAGCTAAAAATATGGCTGATTCAACCGGCTTACCGGCTAGTACCATTCATCGACTTTTGGGCTTGAATGGTCACGGTAGTGAAAATGATGAAACTAGTTCTAATCGTGATCTAAATGGAAAATTAATGATCATTGATGAGATGTCAATGGTGGATACCTCGTTATTTAAAGCCTTGATCCAAGCAGTTCCTAATCAAATGCAAGTGATTTT
Source organism: Lentilactobacillus laojiaonis (assembly GCF_020616595.1). Taxonomy (GTDB): domain Bacteria; phylum Bacillota; class Bacilli; order Lactobacillales; family Lactobacillaceae; genus Lentilactobacillus; species Lentilactobacillus laojiaonis. The sequence goes on from NZ_CP085278.1 coordinate 357,379, forward strand.
GGTAGGGGATCAAGATCAATTACCTTCAGTAGGACCAGGTCAAGTTTTTCATGATCTACTGGCTTCTAGTAAAATTCCAGTTCAACAATTAAGTACTATCCACCGACAAGAAGCCCAGTCAACTATTGTTCAGTTGGCCCATGCCATTCATGATGATCATTTACCAGCTGATTTTACAGTTAACCAACCAGATCGTTCTTTTATTCCCTGTCATGAAAGCCAAATCCCCGGGGTGATTAACCAAATTGTTTCTAGAGCCCAACAAAAAAACTTTAACGAAATGGATGTTCAAGTGCTTTCACCGATGTATAAAGGAGGCGCCGGAATTGATGAGTTAAATCAGGTTTCCCAAAACATTTGGTTAAAAGATAAAACGGTTAATAAAGAAGTAACCATTAGAAACCATACTTATCATATAGGGGATAAGGTTTTACAATTAATTAATACTCCAGATAAGAATGTTTTTAATGGTGATATTGGAGTAATTGTCGGAATGGAAATTCCTAAAAAACAGTCAAAAGTAACTCAAATTACCATTGATTTTGATGAGACCGAAGTTACCTATTCTAAAAATGAATGGAATCAATTTACTTTGGCTTACTGCACTTCAATTCATAAGGCTCAGGGTAGTGAATTTAAAATGGTAATTTTACCATTAGTTATGAAGCATTCCCGGATGTTACAAAAAAATCTTTTATATACCGCTATAACTAGGGCTAAAGATTTTTTGATAATGATTGGGGAATTAGAAGCTTATCAAACTTGTGTTAATACGGCGGCTATAAATCGTAAAACAACTTTAATTCAAAGACTAAAGTCGGTTATTCATGCTAAGGATTATGCAAATATTTTTGTAAAACCACAAGCTAAAGAAGAATCGAAAAACGTAATCGAGCAACAACCCATAAAACCAGATGTATTATCAGAAAAATTGATTCTTAGTAATCAAATTGATCCAATGATTGGGATGGATAATCTAAGTCCCAATGATTTTGCATAATTTTTAACAGTAATTCATAAAATAATTGATAAATTGTGGTATTATTTTTATAAATAAAGAAATTTGGAGGAACGTATGACCGAGTTGAAGTCTAAACCAAAAATTAAAATCTTTTCATTAAATTCCAATCAACCATTAGCTGAGGAAATCAGTAAGGAAGTTGGAGTTGAACTCGGAAAAGCAACCGTTAAAAGATTTAGTGATGATGAAATTAAAATTAGTATTGATGAAAGTATCCGTGGGGACGAAGTATATGTAATTCAATCAGTTTCCGACCCAGTAAATACTAACTTAATGCAGTTACTTATTATGGTAGATGCTTTAAGAAGAGCTAGTGCTGGCTCTATCAATGTAGTAATTCCATATTACGGATATTCTAGATCTGATCGTAAAGCTCGTTCTAGAGAGCCAATTACTGCCAAATTAATTGCTTCATTTTTAGAAATGGATGGAGTTGATCGAGTAATTGCCCTAGATTTACATGCTGATCAAATTCAGGGATTCTTTGATATTCCAGTCGATCATTTAAAAGCCGATACTTTATTAGCTAACTACTTTATTGAAAATGGAATTACTGAAGATTTAGTAGTAGTTTCACCGGACCATGCCAGTGTTTCTAGAGCTAGAAGATTTGCTGAATTATTGCACGCACCAATTGCAATTATTGATAATCGTGATCCAGAAAATATCAATACCATTCCGGAAACAGTGATTGGTAACGTAAAAAATAAACGTGCAATTATTATTGATGACTTAATTGATACGGCTATCAAAACACAAATTTCGGCCGAAACTCTTAAAGATGCTGGTGCCACTGAAATTTATAATGTAGCTACTCATGCAGTATTTTCAGGAGATGCAGCTCAAAGACTAGAAAATTCACCAATTAAGAAAACTATCGTTACTAATTCAATTGACATTCCTGAAGACAAACGTTTCTCTAAATTAGAAATTGTGTCAGTAGGTAAATTGTTTGGAACAGCTATTACTTTGATCCATAATCAAGAATCAGTTGGTAAACTATTCGGTCACGACGAATAGATTAAAAATAAGTTTTTGAAGGGGATAAATATTATGTATAAAGCTAATGATAATCGATATGAGAATGCAACTATAAGAAGAGCGGGAAATTCGGGACTACAACTACCAGCACTTTCTTTTGGTATGTGGCATAGTTTTGGAGATACTGCTAATTTCGCTGATAGCGAAAAAGTTATGTTAAAGGCTTTTGATTCCGGAATTTTTAGTTTTGACTTGGCAAATAACTATGGTCCATCTACTGGGGCAGCTGAAAGAATGTTTGGTGAAGTTTACAATGCTGATCTTAAACCATACCGTGATGAATTAGTGATTACTACTAAAGCTGGGTTTAATATGTGGCCTGGACCCTATGGACAATTTTCATCCAAGAAAACTTTAGTTAATGCTTTAGACATTAGTCTTAAACGTATGGGATTAGATTATGTTGATATTTATTACAGTCATCGTTTTGATCCAAATACTAGTTTGGAAGAAACTGCCGCTGCATTAGATGGTATCGTGCGTTCAGGTAAAGCATTATATGTAGGTATTTCAAACTATGATGCTAAACAAACTGAAGAAATTATCAAGTACTTTAAAGACATGCATACTCCATTTGTCGTTAACCAAGCTTCTTACAACCTATTGAATCAAGAAGTAAAAGACGATGGCTTATTAGATGTTTTAAAGGAAAATAACGATGCTTTAGTGGCCTATGGTCCATTAGCTGAAGGAATTTTAACCAACAAATATCTAAATGGTATTCCAGATGATGTAAAACTACATTGGAGTAATTCATTTGTCTTGAATCATGGCTCGGATCAAATTGTCTCAAAATTAAATGAATTAAATGAATTAGCTAAAAATCGTAACCAAACTTTAGCTCAAATGAGTTTGGCTTGGTTACTTAGTGACCCAACTGTAGTTAGTGTAGTAACTGGGGCTTCAACGGTTGATCATTTAGAGGATAATTTGAAGGCATTAGATAACTTGAACTTTACTCAAGATGAACTTGATAAAATTAATGATATTGTGAAAAAATAAAAAAACATTAGTTAACATGAAAATTATGTTAACTAATGTTTTTTTATTTGTTATACTTATATTGTTATTAGTAATCAAATAGGAGAATCTAATGAATAAAAAAGTGACCATTACTGATTTAGCGCGAAAAGCGGGAGTTTCAGTAACGACAGTTTCTCAAATTTTAAACGGTAAGGAAAAACGTTTTAGTGATAAGACCGTTGAAAAAGTTAAGCAATTACAGCGTGATATGGGGTACGTCCCAGATTACAATGCTCAAAGTTTAATAAAGAAAAACGGAAGGACCATTGGAATTATTGTTCCGGATGTTGGAAATCCCTACTATGCCAAATTCTTAAAAGGCGTGCAGGCATCAGCTATCAGAAATAATTATATGCCGTTGATATTTGGTACCAATAATAATTTAGATGTAGAGACTCAGTATTTAACAGAGTCGATTCGTAGAGCAGCTGATGGGATGATCATCACAGCTGCACTTTCAGATCTAGATTATATAGATAACCTTTTAAATCAAAACGATTTACCATATTTATTAGTTAATCAAGATCCCCTATTAGTTGGTGATCAAATTGACGTAATGGATACGGAAGGTGGTAATTTAGCAGCAGAAAAATTAGTTAAAAGTGGGCATACTAAGATTGCCTTAGTTACCGTAAAAGATCCTGCAGCTAATGTAGTTAATCGAGAATCTGGATTTAAAAATGGATTATTGAAATATGGAATTGAAATAAGTCCTGAAAACATTATTGAAGCAGAATTATCTAAAGAGGGTGGCTACGAAATAGCTAAGGATTTACTTGACTTAGATATAACTGCTGTATTTACAATTAATGATGAATTGGCATTAGGAATATATCGTGGTCTAAAAGAAGCGGGTAAAAAAATTCCGGATGATATATCAGTTATTGGATATGATGATATTGATTTGGCAACCTATATGTCGCCAAAATTAACGACGGTACATCAACCTTCGTTTGAACTGGGTTTAAAAGCCACAGACTTAATTATTAAAAGAATTAATAATAAAAATTTACGACCACAGAAAGTTATTTTACCAGTAACTTTAATGGATCGTGATAGTGTAAAAAACATTGTGAAATAATTTTTTTGGCGTTGTTTATTATGACTATCTTTGATATTATGTTGAGTGTAAGGTTTTAATTGAATCAATTTATAAACATTAAGGAGTTTATTTATGACAAATAAAGTTGTGGTTTTAGGAAGCCTAAACGTTGATACAACATTACATGTAGAAGAAATGCCAAAACCTGGTGAAACCATTACAGCGAAAAGCAAAACAAATTCAGCTGGTGGTAAGGGAGCTAATCAAGCCATTGCTTCAGTACGTTCAGGTGCAACAACTAGTTTTATTGGTCAAGTTGGTAATGATCAGGCCGGACAGTTAATGATTAAAACATTAAAAGATAATAATGTTAATACCGATCATATTAATATTGTTGATGATGAAGGAACTGGGTCAGCTGTTATCTTATTAAATGAAGTAGGACAAAATAGTATTATGGTATATGGTGGCGCTAACCAATCAATGACGATTGATTGTGTAAACCAAGCTGATGAACTATTAAAAGATACCGATTTTGTTATTGCCCAATTTGAAACTCCACAAGAGGTAACTTTAGAAGTATTTAAGAAAGCAAAAGCAGCCGGAGCAGTTACGATTTTAAATCCAGCACCTGCCGCAAAAATTATCCCAGAAATCTTATCAGTAACGGATTTAATTATTCCTAATGAAACTGAAAGTGCTACCCTTACAGGAATTGAAGTTCTAGATGAAAACACCATGAGTTTAAATGCTAAGAAATTTAAAGAAATGGGTGCAAGTAATTTAATCATTACTGTAGGTGACCGAGGTGCTTTCTTCTCAACTGATGAAGAAGAAGGATTTGTTCCAGCATTTAAAGTTAAAGCGGTTGATACAACTGCTGCTGGTGATACCTTTATTGGTGCATTAACCTCACAATTAAATAAAGATTTATCAAACATAAAAGATGCATTAATTTATGCACAAAAAGCTTCATCAATTACAGTTCAAGGATTGGGGGCTTTACCATCCATTCCAACCAAAGAACAAATTATGAATAATATTAACGAGTAATAGGAGAATTTAAATGAAAAAATCCGGCGTAATTAATTCTGAAATCGCTAGTGAAATTGCAAATATGGGTCATATGGATTGGCTATCAATTGGAGATGCTGGTATGCCAGTACCAATGGGAACTAAAAAAATTGATTTAGCAGTTTCTGAGCAACTACCAAGTTTTACCGAAGTTTTATCTAACGTGTTAACTGAATTAAAGGTACAAAAAATTTATTTAGCTAATGAAATTAAAACTGATAATCCTGATCAGTTACAAGCAATTAAAGATATTATGCCAGACGTAGAAATAGAATTTGTACCTCATACTCAATTAAAAGCAGATTTAGCAAAAACACATGCCTTTATTCGTACTGGTGAAATGTCTGCATTTTCTAATATCATTTTAGAAAGTGGCGTAACTTTTTAGAATTGAATTTTTAAATACGGTTAACAAACAGTATTAAGAGTGTTATATTGCTTGTATAGAAAAAAGCCAGATGATTTATAGAGGTGGAAACAATGAGCAATAAAGAAGAAATTATTAATGAATACAATGAAGCTGCTGCTAAATTAGATGAATTACGTAAAAAAGAAGTAATCACACCCAAACCAGATAATAATAAAACTGAAGTATTTTTTCCACAATTTAGTGGGGAAATGGGAGATCTAGTAGTTGAATGTAAAAGATTAGCAGATATTTTAGCAGCTGTAGAAGCTTCAGAAGATTAAAAAGGAGGACTATGCCAGTAGGCGTAGTCCTCTTTTTTAGAAGTTATTAGAGATAAGGGCATTATGCACAATTTGATTGATTAGACTTCTACCGTTCAATTGTTCAATCCACTTATGTGGAAAATATACAGGACTGTATAACACGGAACCAATCATAGAGGTTAGAGTTGTAATAACAGTATGGTCACCAAAATTAATTGCTCGTTTAACTGCTATAAGATATTTATCGGAGTTAAAAATACACCAAAAAACAGCATTTAAAGTATCAATTGCATTATCAGATGCATTAACTTGCTCATAGGGAAGTTTAAAGAAGGCATCATCCCTAAGATGTTCAAAACAGTGGGTTAACGTATTAAAAATTGGCTTAGTTTTATAATAGTTAAGTGCTTCGTTAATTCCACGCTTGATTGACTGCTTGGTTGGATCAATGAATAACTTAGCAACTACATTAATGTAGATACCAGCAGTTATTGAACTAAGTGGGTTGCAATGAGTTACCTTAGTAAAACTATGAATAGTCTCAGCAACTTCATCATTATATGCATATTTATCTTGATACTTATTAATTAGAAAGAACGCTATGGGAGTGATTCTAATTAATCCACTATTGTCGTTTACATCACCGCCACACTTTAAGGGGTCTACACCATGGTTAAATTTATTAATAGAACTTCTAATAGTATCATCCACTTGAAATGTCTTACCAAAGGGAGTATAGTCGCCAAATTTCAGCCAATTAGTATATCTTAGCATTAAGTCATTTAGTGAGAACCCGTAAGCCAGACTAGATAACGATGCTAGTTTTAAAGACGTTTCTTTTGACCAACTTCCGATTACTAAATCATCATTTAAACCGGTAATTGAATTAGGATTAGTATGATCTATTTTACTAGAAAATTCCAATGATTCGCCAATTGCTGATGCAAGTGTGGGTTGAAGTAATAGGTATTTTGTAGAAAGCATTTTTAACCTCTATGTTATTAAGTAGTTATTCAATCCAAAATGGATAATGAGTAGTAGTAAAAGTTAAATTTAATGATTGATTACTTTGATCCTCACCATCAATTTGAATTGTTTGTGGTAATTTAGTTTTAACATTGACTTTAGAACTATGAAAGTGATTTACAAACTTAGCATTTAGATGCTTTCCAAAGGGAATGGTAAGTAGTAAGTAAATCAGTTGCCAAAATTTTGGTTTTTCAATAATAATCATATCTAAGTTGTTATCAGTTATAGAAGCAGGGGGAAGAATCTTAACTCCGCCGCCAAAATAAGGGTGATTAGAAATAGTTGCTAAATAAGCATTATTAAAGTGATGGGTATGATTATCCACCGAAATGTCAATTTCAAACGATTTAAATTGTTTGAAAACTTTTAAAGTATTTAGAATATAACTAAATTTATTGGTTCTTTTATTAGATTTTACCTTAGAATGATTGGTAACTTTTACAATACTAGCATCAAAACCAATTCCAAAATTATTTAAAAAATACCCAGTAGAATTATCAAAATGGTTAGTGTAGGATCCGATAGTAATCAATTTCTCAGATTTACAGTTTAAAATATTAGTTAATGCGGTTAACCATTTATTGGGGATTCCTGCGCCTCTGGCGAAATCATTCCCAGTACCCAATGGAATATAGGATAGGGGAACCGGTACACCATTCGGATTTTCCCGATAATAATTAACGCAACCATTAAGAACTTCATGCAGGGTGCCATCGCCACCGATAGCTAAAATTATAGGGCGAAAATTCAACTTTTCTGGTAATGCTGTAATTATTTCGCGAGCCAATTCAGTGGCATGCTGAGGATACTGGGTAGAATAAACTACGTAATTTATTTTTTTGCTATCTAGAATTTCTTTGATATCCTGCCAAGTTACCTTGACTCTTCCAGATCCAGCGTATTCATTTAGTATTATAAAGTATTTGTTTAACAAAATATACCTCCAGATATAAAAAAAGGACTATGAAATTTAATTCATAGTTCTTTGAAAACTACCCTTTATGATTGCTGCTGTCGTTCATAATCAGCATTGGCAAAATTACAGGGTGGCGTTCAGTTTTATTATATAAAAATTCTTGTAAGTCATCGATAATTGCAGTACGAATTGATGATTCCGTGACTTTTTTATTGCGCATGGCTTTACGTATAGTCTTAAATACTAATCGACGGCCTTCATCCAATAATTCACCAGATTCTCGCATGTATACAAAACCTCTAGATAAAATATCAGGTCCAGATTGAATTTCTTGATTATTAAGATTAATAGTGGCTACTACAACTACAATTCCTTCTTCGGACAATAATTGACGGTCACGTAAAACTACGTTACCAATATCTCCAATTCCATTACCATCAATGTAAACATCGCCAGCTTGGAAATGTCCTGCTACTCGGGCAGTATCCTTAGAAAGTGCTAAAACATCACCGTTTTGCATAATAAAACTATTTTCTAGAGGTACACCACATTGGGCAGCTAATTCAGTATGAATTTTAAGCATTCGATATTCACCATGAATTGGCATAAAGAACTTAGGTTTCATTAATCTAAGCATTAGTTTTTGTTCTTCTTGTCCACCGTGTCCAGAAGTATGGATATTATTAACTTTACCATGAATAACTGTAGCTCCAGCTTCTTCTAGTTTATTAATAACACTATTTACACTAGTGGTATTTCCTGGAATTGGGTTACTTGAAAAGATAACAGTATCACCAGGTTGGATAGAAATTTGACGGTGAGTTCCATTAGCGATTCTTGATAAGGCAGCCATTGGTTCACCTTGCGAACCAGTACATAAAATCATCGTTTTATTAGCCGGAAGTGATTGTAATTGAGAGCTATCAACAAAAGCATCCTCAGGAATATCTAGATATCCTAGTTCACGACCATTTACAATGGCAGCTTCCATACTACGACCAAATACTGCGATTTTACGGTGATGTGCTAAAGCATTTTCGCACGCAGTTTTAATACGTGATATATTTGATGCGAAGGTAGCGAAGATAATTCGTTCTTCAACCTTATCAAAAATTCTTTCAATAGAATTAGCAACCCATTTTTCAGATTTAGTCCATACCGGGCGTTCAGCATTAGTACTGTCAGACATTAAACATAAAACACCTTCAGCACCTAGTTTAGCCATAGCCTGTAAATCTGGTGGGGTATTAGTAACTGGAGTTAAATCAAATTTAAAGTCCCCAGTTTCTACAATTACACCAACCGGAGTATGCACAGCAATTCCTAATGTATCAGGGATTGAGTGAGTAGTTCTGAAAAACGAGACCTTTGTTTTTCTAAATTTAAGAACGGTACTTTCATTAATTTCGTGTAATTCAACCGAATTTAATAAACCATGTTCTTCTAATTTATTTTTTATAAGTGCAATGGCTAATGGCCCAGCATAAATTGGAACGTTCAAGGCTTTAATTAGGTAAGGGACACCACCGATATGATCTTCGTGTCCGTGAGTGATTACTAAAGCTTTGATTTTATCCTTGTTATCAACGATATATTGATAATCTGGAATTACGTAGTCTACACCTAATAATTCATCTTCTGGAAACTTAATACCAGCATCGATTAAAATAATTTCATCTTGAAATTGAATACCATAAGTGTTTTTACCAATTTCTCCTAAACCACCAACGCCATAGATTGCAGCTTCATTATTCTTGACGTTTAGTTTTTTCATTATTTATTAAACTCCGTTATTTTAAAATCAGGATTTTTTTGCTCGTATTCTAGATGGTTACCTTCTAGTGGTTCGATAAATTCAATATTGTAGTCATGGTTCTTACGGATAATTTCGCGAGCCTCAACTTCACTGTTAGCTTCCATGTAAAGAGATTGAGTAGTTTCGCGACGTGGGGTTTGTTTCATATTTGGTTGATATAAAACTTTATAAATCATAAAATAAATACTCCTTTTAATTAATTTTTTTAGAAATTGTTATTCCAATTTCATTACGAACAAGTGGTTGTTAGCAAACAACTAATAAAAGTAGTTTACCATAATATAAAAAATAAGTATATAAAGTTACTATATTATGGAATAAAACTAATAAATGATAAAATTTATTTAAAGAAGGTGAGATGTATGAATCTAATTTTTGAAATGTTGATTGGATTTTTATTAGCATTCATACTTTTTAAGTTGTTTAATTATTTTATAATTAAGCTTCCAGAAAGACGGCGTAAATTAATTGCTACAGAAATTGTAAAACTAGCAGTTAATAAAACATTGGTAAAGTTAAATCAAAATGATATGGTGACAATAACTCAATCTCAGTTAAATGACTCGATGGTTGCGGATGCTTGGGGAAAGGGAATGCTGGTTTTTGAGTTTGTTATTCCGGAGAATAACATTAATATAGAAATGGAAGAATTTAAGACTATGTTGGATGATGGCTTATCGGAATATAGCGCTACTAGTTTAATGAATATTGGCAGTCAGTCAATATTCAAAGTTACGGATACATGGCAAAGAGAAGGATTGATTCATTTTGACGTAGCTTATTTAAATAATCGAAAGACCATTGAATATGTAGAAGACTTAAATAAATTAAAATAAAAAAGCGAATGAATTAATTCATTCGCTTTTTATTAATAAATAAAGATTTCATCATCAGTTCTACTAAATGGATCGTCTTTATCAATATGGTCATAAAATAGAGTACCATGTAGGTGATCAATTTCATGTTGGCAAACAATTGCTGGATAATTTTTTAATCTAATTTTGTGATCTTTACCATCGACATCAGTATATTTTAAAGTTATTCTAGCTGATCGTGGTACGTAACCAGGAATATCTTTATCAACAGATAAACAGCCTTCTCCTTCAGTAAGGGCACCTTTTTGAACGGAATTTGAAACGATTACGGGGTTGATAATAACGTCTTTAAAAACTGGTTCATCGTTTTCATCTTCAGCAGGTACCAATACTGAGGCCATCATTTTTGATACACCAACTTGAGGAGCAGCTAAACCAACTCCGGCTCTAAGATTATATTTTTCACATAATTCGGGATCTTGACTAACTACCAAGTATTCCATTAAATCTTCTGCTAATTTTTTATCTTCATCGCTAAGTGGAAATTGAACATTTTCTGCTCGCTTTCTTAAGACGGGATCGCCATCTCTAACAATATCTTTCATTAAAAACACAAAAATTTCCTCCAAACTTCTTTGTAATCATTTTATCTTAATTATATAAAAAATACTAATCCAAAAGATTAAAATATTTATATATCACTAATTTAGCTACCTATTATTAATATTAGCTTTTTTAGTTTATAATTAAAATTAATAAAAGACAAATGAGGTATTCAAATTGAATGAGAATTATCAATATCCAATAATGAGTGATTGGAATATCGATGAAATAAATACAGTAATTAAATTTTTCCAACAAGTGGAATTAGCTTATGAGAACAAAGATGGTGTGCTAGCTAGTGCAGTTAAATCAGCATATAACGATTACCGGCAAGTCGTACCTAGTAAGATGGAGCAAAAGCAATTGGAAAAACAGTTTAAAAATGAATCTTCGTATGAACCATATCAGGTCATCAAATTAGCACAACAGGGTAATAAGATGGTTAAACTATAGGAGTTGACTTAATTTGGATTTAAAACTAGTTGATGTTGAAGTAAAAAAATGGCTAAAAGAAGCGCGTAGTAACGTGCTTAGTCAAATGCACCAAAAAATTGTTGTGAATACTAAAACCAGTAACAAAGATTTAGTAACTAATATTGATAAACAAAATGAAAATTTTTTAGTAAATAAAATTAGAGAATTTGACCCAGATGCAAAGATTATGGGAGAAGAAGGTTTTGGTGACCACGTGACTAGTTTAGATGGTCATGTGTGGATAGTTGATCCGATTGATGGGACCATGAATTTTGTAAAACAAGGAAATCACTTTGCCATGATGATTTCATTATATATTGATGGAAATGCCGAACTTGGATATATATATAATGTAATGAAAGATGAATTAATTTCTGGCGGTCGTAGCATAGGAGTATTTAATAATGATAAGTTACTGGCTCCACCAGTTGATACGCATCTAAGTGAAGGGTTAGTTGGGTTAAGTGGTCCTTTAGTACTCAACGATGTTTTTAAAATGCAAGCAATTGCTAAACAATCATTAGGTATGCGAATATATGGAAGCGCTGGTTTAGATATAATTTCAGTAATTAAAGGCGAATTGGTAGGCTATATTTCTTACTTAAAGCCTTGGGACATTGCTGCTGGATTAGCTTGTGGTCAACCGTTAGGACTAATAATAACTAATATTGACGGTGAACCCATAGATATGATATCATCGAATCTAGTGTTAATTTCAACTAAAAATACACATCGCGATATTCTTTCAATTTTGAAAGGATAATCAAGCTGTGGCCACGGTCACAGTTTTTTTATGTGGTAGTTCTATTTAACGAATAAAAAAAGTGAATTTTAAAACCGAAAGGAAGCAGACAACTTGAAAACAAGAGATGACATCCGTAACATTGCCATTATTGCTCACGTTGACCACGGTAAAACTACTTTGGTTAATGAATTATTAAAACAATCTGATACATTAGATGAACACGTACAAATCGAAGACCGTGCCCTAGATTCTAATGATTTAGAAAAAGAACGTGGTATTACCATTCTTTCAAAGAATACTGCTGTTCGATATGGCGAAAAACAAATTAATATTTTAGATACCCCAGGACATGCCGATTTTGGTGGTGAAGTTGAACGTATCATGCGAATGGTTGACGGTGTTTTACTTGTCGTTGATGCTTTCGAAGGAACTATGCCTCAAACTCGTTTTGTTTTGAAAAAGGCTTTAGATCAACACTTAACTCCAATCGTAGTTATTAATAAAGTTGACCGTCCTGGCTCAAGACCTGAAGAAGTAGTTGATGAAGTTCTTGATTTATTTATTGAATTAGGTGCTGATGAAGATCAACTAGATTTCCCAGTTATTTACGCTTCAGCAATGAACGGAACTTCTAGTTATGATTCTGATTTAAGTACTCAAGAACATACTATGAAACCAATTTTTGATACAATTGTTGATAAAATTCCTGCACCAATTGATAATTCTGACGAACCATTACAATTCCAAGTTGCTATGCTTGATTATAATGATTTCGTTGGTCGTATCGGTATTGGTCGTATATTTAGAGGAACTATTAAAGTTGGAGATAGCGTTAGCGTATTGAAACTTGATGGCTCAACTCAAAACTTCCGTGTAACTAAACTTATGGGATTCTTTGGATTAAAGAAAGAAGATATTCAAGAAGCTAAAGCCGGAGATTTAATTGCCTTATCAGGTATGGATGAAATTAGTGTTGGTGAAACTGTTACTGATCCATCTAACCCAGAAGGTTTACCAATTCTTCGTATTGATGAACCAACCTTACAAATGACTTTTGGTACTAATACTTCACCGTTTGCTGGTCAAGATGGTAAATTTGTTACCGCTAGACAATTAAGCGAACGTTTGAAACGTGAATTACACACTGATGTTTCATTACGTGTTGAAGATACTGATATTCCTGGTTCTTGGATCGTTTCTGGTCGTGGGGAACTACATCTTTCAATCTTAATTGAAACTCTTCGTCGTGAAGGCTTTGAATTACAAGCTTCACGTCCTGAAGTTATTTATAAAGATATTGATGGAGTTTTATCAGAACCTTTTGAATCTGTTCAAATTGATACTCCAGATGAATATACTGGTTCAATTATTGATACTCTTGCACAACGTAAAGCTGAAATGCAAAACATGGAAAGTGTTGGTAATGGTCAAACTCGTTTAACCTTCCTAGCACCATCACGTGGTTTAATTGGTTATTCTGCTGAATTCTTATCAATTACTCGTGGATACGGAATCATGAACCATACTTTTGAAAAATACATGCCAGTTATTAAAAACTGGAATCCAGGACGTAAAAAAGGTACTTTAGTATCTATGAACGCTGGTAAATCAACTACCTATGCTATGATGGGTCTTGAAAGTCGTGGTACTTTACTTATCGATCCAGGTACTGATGTTTATGAAGGTATGATTGTTGGTGAAAATAGTCGTGAAAATGACATTTCAGTTAATATTACTAAGGGTAAAAACCTTACTAACGTTCGTGCTTCTGGTTCAGATGATATGGCTAGAATCAAGACACCTACTCATTTCTCACTTGAAGAATCACTTGAATTCATTAATGAAGATGAATTGTGTGAAATTACTCCACACTTTGTTCGTCTTCGTAAGAAAACACTTGATACTAATACTCGTGAAAAAGAAGCCAAACGCCGTCGTCATAACGGATAATAAATTAAAAAAGCAAAGAACTTTTAAAAGTTCTTTGCTTTTTATTTTGTGCAATTTTGCTATGATATAATGAATTATCTAGTGTTTAATTTAATTTTAGGAGTTATTGGAATGACGCGATTAAAAAATATTGATTATTTAATATTTATTCCATACATAGTGTTATGTACAATTGGAATAATCATGGTATATTCAGCGAGTGCAAATATCGGAACACAAAACGGTGGGTCTCCCACTAGTTACTTAATTAAACAAAGTATGTTTGTGGTAGTAAGTTTAGTAATTGTTTTTATAATGACTAGGATAAAGCTATCTAAATTACAAAATATGGTTGCACTAAATCTAGGTTGGGGTTTGTTTTTAGCTGTGTTAATTGGATTGAGAGTTGTTGGTAAATCAATTAATGGGGCTGCGGGATGGATCCAACTGGGACCAATTAATATTCAGCCGGCTGAATTTATAAAGTACTTTATTATCATATATTTAGCAGATGTAATTTCTCGAAATGAAGACGAAATTTTGGAATATGGGAAAATATTTAGTTTGCGTAACAATCCTATTATAAAAACCTATTGCCAAGTAATTATATTAATACTATTAATCCTTATTCAACCGGATACGGGTAATGCGACAATATGTTTTATAATTGCCTTAACTATGATTTTAGCAAACGGGGTATCGTGGAAAAAATCTGCGACAATTATTGGCTTAGGCATTTCAGCGATTGCATTTGGATTGTTTATTGTATCTAGTTCTAATTTAAGTAAAAGTAATTGGTATGGACTACAGCGAATTGTCTCATTTTCTAATCCATTTAAATTTGAGAATGGGTCTGGACAACAACTAATTAACTCTTATTATGCTATTAGTAATGGTGGAATTTTTGGTAAGGGATTAGGTAATAGTATTCAAAAAACTGGATATTTGCCAGAGCCCAACACTGATTTTATTATTTCAATTATGAGTGAAGAATTAGGAATGATATTTGTTCTTATTGTCTTAGCTTTAATGGCTATATTAATCTTAAGAATTTTATTGTTGGGAATTCGAAATACTAGTACGTATCAAAGCCTAATTTGTTATGGAGTTGCTGCTTATTTAACTATCCAAGTATTTTTTAATTTTGGTGGGGTAATTGGCTTAATTCCAATTACCGGGGTTACTTTTCCGTTCATTAGTTATGGAGGATCAAGTATTATCACCCTTTCATTAAGTATTGGAACGGTGTTAAATATTAGCCGAAGACAAAAACGACAGTCTTAATTAAGCTAGTAAAGGAGAAATCATGGATTTGAAGATACGTGACAAACAGGGTTTAATTGTATATTTATACTCAATTAAACAAGTTAAAAATTTAAAGAATTTTGGCTCAGTAACGTATGTTTCTAAAAAGATGCGTTATGCAATGTTGTATATAGACCAAGATGAGAAAACCGAAGAAACCATTAAAAATATATCAAGTCAGAGATATGTAAAACATGTGGTTATATCAAAAATTAATACTTTAGAAGATAAAATATTAGCTTTAAATACTGAAGAATCTATATTTAAAGTTGATCTAGAAGATTGATGAGGTTAAGAAATGCGAATAGTTTCAGGAGAATTTGGTGGAATAAGATTAGATTCGGTAAAGAGTAATTTAACTCGACCAACAACTGATAAAGTTAAAGAATCATTGTTTAGTATGATTGGACCATATTTTGACGGTGGCGTTTTCTTAGATATGTATGCAGGATCAGGAGCAGTAGGCATTGAAGCAGTATCTAGGGGAATGGATAAAGCAGTATTAATTGATCGTCAATTTCAGGCGATTAAGACAATTAATAGTAATATTGAAAAAACCCATAATACTGATAAATTTATGGTTATGAAGGGTGATTCTAAACGAGTTTTACAAAAATTAAGTGGTGAATTGAAATTTGATATGGTATTTTTAGATCCACCGTATAAGGATCAAAGAATGTTAAAAGATATTGATGAATTAATTAATTTAAGTCTATTAAATTCATCGGCTACGATTGTATGTGAAACTGATAATACCGTTGAATTACCAAGTGAATATTTAAATTGTAAACTGATTAAATTTAAAGAATATGGGTTAACCAATTTATTTATCTATCGATATGAAGGTGAGTTAAATGACTAAGGTATTATATGCCGGAAGTTTTGATCCGATTACTAATGGCCATTTGGAAGTGATTAAGGAAGCCAGTTCAATATTTGAATTGGTATATATTTCAGTGGGTAACAATACGAAAAAACAATACACTTTTTCGATAAACGATCGTAGAAATTTTATTGAAGATGCTGTCAAAAATTTACCCAATGTAAAAATTATTACTGAAGATAAATTGACTGCACAGTTGGCCAATGAACTTCAAGTAGATGCCTTATTAAGAGGCATTAGAAACGGAACGGATTTAGATTATGAATTAGCAATTTCAGATTTAAACCAAACCCAAGCTCCACAAATTAAAACGATCTTTTTACCTTCTAATCTTAAATATAGATCTTATTCATCTAGTATGATTAAGGAAATTGCTCGCTACCATGGTAATTTGGATGGCCTAGTAACCAAATTAGTTGCTAAAAACTTAACTAAGGAATTCAATTTATTATGAAAAATAAAAGAATTTTAATTAGATATTCCGCCTTAGTGGTGACATTAATAGGAGTTATGGTACTTTTATTTTATCCAATGAATAGTTTTTTGGAAGGACCTGGTGATGCTTCGGAAATTTCAAAAATTGTTAAAATTAAAAACCATCCAGATAAATATAATGGAAAATTTTTACTAACTTCAGTTAGTTTGTCTAGGGCTCATCCTTTAAGTTATTTGATTGCTAAGGTGAATCCAGTTTATACCGTTGAAAAAGCTGATGAAATTATGAGTCCAGGACAGGATGATGACTCATATGAAAAAGTTCAAAAATACTATATGCAAAGCTCTATAAATACGGCAATATATACGGCTTTTAAGGCGGCCAATTATAAAATTAGTACACATTATCAAGGGATTTATGTTTTAGATATCGCAAAATCCTCTAAATTTAATTCCATATTAAAAGTGGGTGATGTAATTACTAAGATTGATAACCATCACTTTAATAATTCTTTAGGATATGTAAATTACATTAATAATCTTAAGAAATCACAAAAAGTTAAAATTCAATTTATACGCAATAACCAAATAAAAACAGCAACGGGAGCATTAACTAAATTGGTTAATGGTAATTATGGCTTGGGAATTACCTTAACTGATTATTTTAAGATTCATCCTTCAGTACCGGTTAAGGTAAATCCGGGTAATGTTGGTGGACCATCGGGCGGACTGATGTTTACTTTACAAGTTTATGAACAACTAACACAAAAAAATATTCGAAAAAATCGAGTTGTTGCCGGAACTGGAACTATTAATAAGGATGGCCAAGTTGGTGAAATTGGAGGAATTGATAAAAAAATTATAGCAGCCTATAAAAATGGAGCTACTGTATTTTTAGCCCCCTATGTTAAGCCAAGTAAAAGCGTTCTAAAATTAGAACCAGACCATAAAACTAATTACCAGCTTGCTAAAGAAACTGCTAGCAAATATGCACCCACTATGAAAGTAATTCCAGTAACTTCTTTTAAAGATGCGATTAATAAACTTAGCTAACGAGACTAAATTAATTAGTCTCGTTTTTTCGTATTTAGTATTAAAGGAGTGAAGAATATTGAACAATTTTATAGATGAAGTTAAGGATTTTATAGAGGACCACCTTTATAAAATCCTATTAGGGATGTTAGTGGTAATTATTTTGTTTGGTATATTGATAATGGGAATGTTAAATAAAAAATCTCAGCAACCAGTAAGAAATGACCAGGCAACGATTACTAAAACTATGGCTAATTCATCCGGTTCAGATGGTGTTGTAAAAAATAATTCTGGTGATAATTCTAACGACAATAGCAAAATTGTTTATGTAGATGTTAAGGGTGCGGTAAATTCTCCAGGAGTATACCAAGTCAAAATGGGTATGCGATCAATTGATGCCATTAAACTAGCCGGTGGATTTAGTTCCTCGGCAGACAAACAGCATATTAATTTGGCTCAAAAATTAACTGATCAACAAATTATATATGTACCTATTAAAGGAGAAGTTAAAAGTAGTCTTACGCAGTTTAGCAACTTAAATAGTGGAACCAATAAAAGTAATTCTGAAGGTGGAGAAAGTACTAATGCAACTGATAGTTCTAAAGTTAATTTAAATACTGCTAATGCTGAAAAGCTTATGGAATTAAATGGTATTGGTGAGAAGAAGGCTAGCCAAATTATTTCATATCGTAAATCACATGGAAAATTTAGAACAGTTGATGAATTAAAAGAGGTTCCTGGTTTTGGC
The DNA here is from genome assembly GCF_020616595.1 of Lentilactobacillus laojiaonis. Classification (GTDB taxonomy): domain Bacteria; phylum Bacillota; class Bacilli; order Lactobacillales; family Lactobacillaceae; genus Lentilactobacillus; species Lentilactobacillus laojiaonis. Next base: position 375,982 of record NZ_CP085278.1, read on the forward strand.
GAAAAAACTTTAGCAAATTTAAAAAGTTTGATTTGTGTATAATGATAAAAAATACGTGGATATTAGTGGCCTTATTATTATTGATGGTGACATTAACCATTTATGGACATTTAGTATTAGGATTACTAGGAGTATTGCTAGTTATTTTTAGGATTGTAATGCTTAAATATCGAATGCTTTATTTAACGTGTGCGATAGGGTTAATATTACTAGGTATCTCAATCGGAGCATATAATAATCAAAAAAATGATAAATTAAGTAACGAATCCCTGATTAGCATCATTAGAGTTAATCCTAATAATATTAAGATAAATGGAAATAGTTTTAGTGGAAAAGTTCGTATTCGAGGACATAATATAAACTTTTATGGGTTTTTTGAGAATAAGTCACAAAAAGAATTAGTCGAATTATCAAATGATCCGTTTATAATGCATATTGAAGGGAAATTAAATTCTATTGATGAACCTACTAATGTTAATCAATTTAACTTAAAACAATATTTTTATCGTCAAAAAATTTTTCAATCACTAAAAATTACAAAAATCTATCAAGTTAAAAAAACACCCTCTATAGGAATTATTGAAAAAATCACTAAATTCCGAAGGAAGTTTAATCATTGGTGCCAAAAATTACCACCAACAATGAGGACTTATTGCAAGGGTTTAATTGTCGGCGTAAAGGAACCAGATTTTTATGATGAGTTAGTCGGAATAAAAAAACTAGGTCTATTACATCTTTTTAGCATTTCAGGGTTTCATGTTTATTATTTTTTGAATTTATTAAAAAAAATACTAAGTAAATGTAATAATTTACTTAGTAGTCTCTTACAAGTGCTATTTTTATTAATTTATTATATTTTTGCCGGAGAGTCACCAGGTCTTTTTAGAGCAACTGTAATGGCTTTAATTCTAATAATTTCTAGGCAACTTGGTTATGGTCTATCTAAAGTAGATGCTTGGAGTCTCACACTAATTATTAATTTATTAATATTGCCGACAGCATTACTATTATTCTCTAATCAGCTAAGCTACTTATTATCATTCGGATTATTAGTGACTGGAGAAAAAAATTATTTTAAGCAAACAATTTGTCTAAATTTATTAACGTTACCACTTATAATATTTAATATATATGAATGGCACATCTTAGGCTTAATGATTACAATTATTTTAATGCCATTTTTTGAAAAAGTAGTATTTCCATATTTATTTGTTAGTATATTATTAGCGAATATTAATATCAGCAAATTAATTATTTTGGAGTATCCTTTAAAGCTATTTAATGATACTCTTAACGAAATTAGCAGTTTACCTGGAGAGATTGTTTTTGGCAAGCCCTGTTTAGTGATTATTTGCGTATTAATAACTTTAACGCTATTAATTATATTATTTGACAAGTCCAAGTATGTAATTTGCTTATTTTTAGTCTATTTTGGCACTTATATTTTTATTCATTATCCCGTTACCGGAGAAGTAACCACTTTTGATGTAGGTCAGGGAGATAGCTTTTTAATTCGAACTCCGTTTAATAGAAATGTTACAATAATTGACACCGGTGGAAAACTGAAATTTACCAATGAAAAGTGGACTAAGGGTTACCAAAGCTATAATGCTAATTTTACATCAATAAATTATTTGAAAAGTATTGGTATTCGGCAAATTGATAATTTATGTTTAAGTCATCAAGACGCTGACCATTCTGGAGATGTAGTTGCATTTATTGATAAAATGAAAATTAATAATTTAGTAATTCCGATGGGGATGCAAAAAAATCAGGCATTTAAAAATAGAATAACTAAGTTGTCATCTAACACCAAGGTATTACCGGTAAATGATACTTATATGATTAATAAAATGCCTTTAAAAATTTATCATCCATTTACTTCCGGATTGGGTGAAAATAAAGACTCGATGGTGTTAGGCGGAAATTTTGGTCAATTAAATTGGTTATTTATGGGTGATCTTGATCAAAAGGGAGAATTACAAATACTTAATAAGTATCCCAATTTAAAAACAGATGTATTAAAAGTTGGTCATCACGGCAGTAAGACTTCTTCAAATCCAAAATTTGTGAGACAGGTTAATCCGGCTTACGGAATCATATCTGCTGGTAAAAACAATCGATATCATCATCCTAATTAGCCAACTATTGATACACTGAATCAGTTACATATTAGGATTTTAAATACCCAGAAATCAGGGATGATTCAATACCTTTATAAAAACAATCAGTATGGTATTTTTAAAAAAACAAAGTAAAGAGGATTTTATGGACTATCAACAATTAAAAGATGAAATTGATCACAATCAACTAGCCCCCGTTTATTTAATATTAGGAGATCAGAAATACCTTTCTGATGAAATAAAAAAATTATTTATTAGTAAAATTCCAGAAGAAGAACTATCAATGAATGTTGGGGTGTATGACATGGAAGATACTCCAATTGGTGAGGCACTTAATGATGCTAATTCCATATCATTTTTTGGTGATCGAAGATTGGTTATTATTACTAATCCATATTTTTTAGCTGGCCAGAAAGTTAAAAATAAAATTGAACATAATTTGGATGATTTATATGAATATTTAAGTCACCCCCAGGAATCAACGATCTTTTTGATTTTTGCGAGTTATCCAAAGTTAGATTCTAGAAAAAAGCTTACTAAACTATTAAAGCAAAATGCAAAAGTTGTTGAGATTAATAAAATGACAGAATCGCAAATAAAAAATATTATTTTGCAAGAAATTTCAAAAGAAGATTTTACAATTACTAATGATGCTTTAAATGAGCTATTTATATTAACAAGTGGAAATTTATCCAAAATTATGAATGAATTACCCAAATTATTTTTATATAGTTCAAAATCTCGAGAAATAAATATTGAGGCAGTCAAAGGCCTTGTAAGTCAATCAATGGAACAAAATGTGTTTGATTTAGTTAATGTAGTTTTAGAACAAAGAATTACCAAAGCAAATGAGATTTATAAGGATCTACTATCTAATAAAGAAGATCCATTAAAAATTAACGCAGTTTTAATTCAACAATTTAGGTTATTAATTCAAACTATGATTTTATCAAATCATGGATATTCACAGGGGAGCTTGGCTAGTGTGCTAAAGGTTCATCCATATCGTATAACTTTAGCATTAAAAACAATTAAACGGTTTAAATACGAAAGTTTAGAAAAAGCGTATGTAGGTTTAGTTGAAATTGAAAAGTCACTTAAGACAAGCAATCAATCCCCAGAACTATTATTTGAATTATTTATGTTTAAATTTACTAACTCGAAGAACTAAAAAAATCCCACTAGTTAACTAGTGGGATTTTTTTAGTTCTTAAGTATTATTTAGCTAATTTTGAAGTAAGACGTGATTTTTCACGTGATGCTTTGTTAGCTTTAATTAATCCTTTTGATTTTGCATGATCAATTGCACTAATTGCGTTAGTGTATAATTGAGCTGCATCAGTTGCACCGGCTGCTTGAGCTTTTTCAAACTTCTTAACAGCAGTTCTCATAGTACTACGTTGTTCTGAGTTACGACGGTTAGCTTTTTCGTTAGTTTTAACACGTTCGATGGCAGATTTGATGATTGGCATGGTTTCACCTCCGGCTTATGCATTAAATAAAATTCAAATTTCAACAAATTCCATTATACAAAACCACTAACGTTAATGCAAGTTAATCTGAAAGTTAAGAATACTATTGTTAATTAAATTCATTTATAGTAAACTAGAAAATGCATATAAATGCATACCTATTACTTAGTTTTTAGATGCCACTGTCTTTGACTCAGTTATAGGATTATAAAAATATAAGGTGGTAAAATGTTATGGCATTAACTCAACAAGAAAAAAACGATATTATTAAGAAATATGCACGTCACGAAGGCGATACTGGATCAACTGAAGTACAAGTTGCCGTATTAACTGCTGACATTAATGAAATTAATGAACACATGCGTAATCACAAAAAAGATTTCCACTCACAACGTGGATTAATGAAAAAAATCGGTCACCGTCGTAACTTATTAGCTTACTTACGTAAAACTGATGTTCAACGTTACCGTGATTTAATCAAGAGTTTAGGATTACGTCGTTAATAAATGAAGCTTACCATTTTGGTAAGCTTTTTTTATTTTCATTTTAAATGAATTATTTAGTTTGCTTTGTAAAGTATGGTACACTATAAGAAGCTAAAAACGAACGTTAAATAAAGAAACTAAATTTAATTTTGAGGTGAAATATGAATAACGAAATCAAAGTTATTGCCTTTGGCGGTGTCCGCGAAAATGGTAAAAATATGTATGCTGTGGAAATTAACAGTGAAATTTATATTCTAGATTGTGGATTAAAATATCCCGAAAATGAATTACTAGGAATCGATGTAGTAATTCCAGATTTTAGCTATTTATTAGAAAATAAGGATCGAATTGTTGGAGTATTTTTAACTCATGGGCATGCTGATGCTCTTGGAGCACTTCCTTACTTCTTAAGAGACATTAATGTACCAGTATTTGGTTCAGAAATGACAATTGAATTAGCTAAAATTGGTATTGCTGGAAATGATGCTTTAAAAGATTATGATGATTTTCATATAATTAAACCAAGTAGTGAAATTGATTTTGGAAATGGAATTAAAATTACATTTTTCAAAACTACACATTCAATTCCTGGATCAATGGGAATTGCAATTCATACTAGTGATGGAATTATTGCTTATACTGGTGATTTCAAGTTTGACCAAACAGCTAAAAAAGAATATCAAACTGACTATGGTCAACTAACTCAATTGGGAACTGAAGGGGTATTAGCATTACTAAGTGATTCTAGCAATGCAGAAAATCCTGCACCCAGTGTAACTGAGAAGACAATTGGTGATTATATTTACGATACCTTTAATTATCACCATAGCCGTATTATTGTCGGTAGTGTGGCTTCTAACATTATTAGAATGCAACAAGTCTTTAATGCAGCTGCAGCTACTGACCGCAGAGTTTACTTAGCAGGTCATGATTTAGAAAAAATTGTCAGAACTGCTATGAAATTAAATGAATTAACCTTACCTAAGGATGATTTATTAATTGAAACTCTTAATGAATTAAATGAAATTGATCCTGAAAAAACCGTAATTGTTCAAACTGGTCGCATGGGTGAACCAATTAAAGCAATTCAAAGAATGGCTAATAAAGAACAAAGCGATATTAATATTGATAAAAATGATTTAGTCTTTATTACTACTACCCCTTCAACTGGTATGGAAACAACCTTAGCTAAGACTAGAGATTTAGTTTATCGAGCTGGTGCTGAAGTTAGAATGATTTCCGATGAAATGAATTCATCTGGTGATGCTAGTCAAAGCGATTTACAATTACTATTAAATATATTGCATCCTAAATATCTAATTCCGGTACAAGGAGAGTATCGTTTATTAGATTCTCATTATAATTTAGCTAAAGAAGTTGGATTAAGTAATGAACAAATTTTAATTCCTAATAAAGGTGATGTTATTTCTATTTCTGAAAATGAAATGACTATTACAGATAGTGTTCCGGTTGCTGATACTATGATCGATGGAATTGGAATTGGTGATATTGGAAATATTGTTTTACGTGATCGTAAAGTATTATCCGAAGATGGAATCTTTGTAGCGGTTATTACTATTGATCGTAAAAAGAAAAAAATCATTGCTAGTCCTAAATTAACTTCTCGTGGATTTGTTTATGTAAAGGCTAATAAAGACTTAATGCAAGAAGCATCTGAAATTATTGAAAATGCAGTTCAAAATAATTTAGATAATAAAGAATTTGATTGGGGTAATCTCAAGCAAGACGTTCGCGAAAGTTTAAATGATTTCTTATACGAACAAACTAAACGTCGCCCAGTAATCTTGCCGGTTATTATGGAAGTTAACCAACATCATAAGCGCTCTAATAAATCTAAAAAATAATGTAAAAACGGTTAATCATTTTGATTGACTGTTTTTATTTGCCTTCTGGGAGGAATAATGAAATTTAAAAAGCATGCCGATGAATTAGTTTTTAAAAATGCAATGGAGGACTATCAAAAAGAAGATTACCAAGCAGCATTTGATAAATTTCAACTTTTATATGAGGATCAACCAAGCTTGGAACTAAATAAATTGATTATAAAATCTTTACTTAATTTAAATAGATCAACAGAAGTTGAAATTTATATTAATGAATTTAAGGATGCATATCAAAAAGACGATAGTTTAAAAAGTAAAATTATAAATTATTATCTTGATCAAAAAAAATTCATGGTGGCTCGTGAATATAGTCAAAATAATTTAACGTTTAAAAAAATAATTCAAAAGGCGGAGTTAGATTATCAAAAGGATAATAAGTTAGTTGAATTAGAAAAACAGCTGGCCCACATATCGATGTTTTCTAATGATCAAAAAAGTCAAATTTTAGAATCGGCTTTAAAATTACCAGCAGCTAATTATTTAACGGCTGCCAAAGTTAGTTTAAAAGATGCGTATTTAAATCAATTTTATAAAACTAGTATTTTATTACAATTAATGAATTCAAATATTTCGGAAAAAATTGAATTATTATATATTGATAAAAATATTGAGGTTAATTTAGCTGACTTAAGTGATCCATTTCAAAATTCTAACTATCTTAAGACAGCTGACATGATTTATAATCGTTTTGGAAATGATGATCCTATTAAATATCAACAGATAATGATGGAATTGAACTTCCAAATTATGTTAATGTTTCCAAAAATTGATGATATTTTAAATGAACCAATAATTTGGCTAGATGCATGTTTAGAAAAATTATATGGAGAGACAAATTTTAACATATCGCCAGATCAAGATACTATTTTAAATAAAATCAGTCGTATCAATGAAATGGAATTTAATTTTTTTAATTAATTTACTAATATAGAAAATATTTTATTTACAAACAAATAAACAATAGATATAATATTTAAGGATTCTTCATAAAGACGGATTGGACTTTTTGTTTTATTGAAGATGTTGTATAATGGAAAATAAGAATTCTATGAATTGTTCATATCAATTCTTTTAAATAACAGGAGGTTTCATTAATGGCAAAAGAACATTATGAAAGAACAAAGCCCCACGTTAATATCGGTACTATTGGCCATATTGATCACGGGAAAACTACTTTAACTGCAGCTATTACTAAAGTTTTAGCTTCTAAAGGTTTAGCTAAAGCTGAAGATTATGCTGATATCGATGCAGCTCCAGAAGAACGTGAACGTGGTATAACTATCAACACTGCCCACGTTGAATACGAAACTGAAAACCGTCACTATGCACATATTGATGCCCCAGGACATGCTGATTACATCAAAAACATGATCACTGGTGCCGCACAAATGGATGGTGCTATTTTAGTTGTTGCCGCAACTGATGGTCCTATGCCACAAACTCGTGAACATATCTTACTTGCTCACCAAGTTGGTGTTGACTACATCGTTGTATTCTTAAACAAAACTGATTTAGTTGATGATGATGAATTAACTGACTTAGTTGAAATGGAAGTTCGTGAATTACTTTCACAATACGAATACCCTGGAGATGATATTCCAGTTGTTCGTGGTTCAGCTCTTAAAGCTCTTGAAGGTGACGAAGAACAAGAAAAAGTTATTCTTAACTTAATGGATATTGTTGATGATTACATCCCAACTCCAGAACGTGACGAAAGCAAACCATTTATGATGCCTGTTGAAGATGTATTTACTATCACTGGTCGTGGTACTGTTGCATCTGGTCGTATTGACCGTGGTGTTGTTAAAGTTGGTGACGAAGTTGAAATCGTTGGTTTAGTTGAAGACGTATTGAAAACTACTGTTACTGGTTTGGAAATGTTCCGTAAAACACTTGACGAAGGTCAAGCCGGCGATAACGTTGGTGTACTTCTTCGTGGTGTTGATCGTGACCAAGTTGTTCGTGGACAAGTACTTGCTGCTCCAGGTTCAATCCAAACTCACGAAAAATTCAGTGGACAAGTTTATATCTTATCTAAAGATGAAGGTGGACGTCACACTCCATTCTTCTCAAACTACCGTCCTCAATTCTACTTCCACACAACTGACGTTACTGGTGTAATTGAATTACCAGAAGGCGTTGAAATGGTTATGCCTGGTGATAACGTTGAATTTAACGTTGAAATGAGTAAACCAGTTGCCATTGAAAAAGGTACTAAATTTACCATCCGTGAAGGTGGTCACACTGTTGGTGCCGGTGTTGTTGGTGAAATCTTAGACTAATTTTTTAGTTTATTTCATAAAAAAGCTAATCGAATTTATTCGATTGGCTTTTTTTATTTGCTTTAATATTCAGGAAACAATTTACATTTGTCTTAGCTTACGGTAAACTATTAGTGTTATGCAATGAAGAATTGTAAAAATATCTTTTCGTCTCGGAGGGAAAAAAATGTCTGCAAAATGGGAAAAGAAAGGTGTCAATGATGGAGAATTAACATTCGAAATTGACACTGATAAAATTAGTGAAAGTTTAAATCAAGCTTTCCAAAAGGTTAAAAAGAATATTACTGTACCTGGTTTCCGTAAAGGTAAAGTTTCTCGTCAAGTATTTGAAAAAATGTATGGTGAAGAAGCATTGTACCAAGATGCATTAAATATTCTTTTACCTGATGCATATTCAGCAGCTGTTAGTGAAGCTTCAATTGATCCCGTTGCTCAACCTGAAATTAACGTTGAATCAATGGAAAAAGGAAAAGCTTGGGTTATTAAAGCTATCGTTACTGTAAAACCAGAAGTAAAACTTGGTGAATATAAAGGATTAAGTGTTCCTAAGCAAAATACACGAGTATATCAAAAAGATATCGATGAAAAACTTGAACAATTACGTCAACAACAAGCTGAATTAGTTCTTAAAGATAGTGCAGCTGAAAATGGCGATACTGTAGTTATCGATTTTGATGGTTACTTAGATGGTAAACAATTTGATGGTGGAAAAGCTGATAACTATTCATTAGAATTAGGCTCAAATTCATTTATCCCTGGCTTTGAAGATCAATTAGTTGGTCACAAAGCTGGTGATGATGTTGACGTTGTAGTTACATTTCCAGATGACTATCAAGCAGAAGAATTAGCTGGTAAAGAAGCTACATTCAAAGTTGCTATTCATGAAGTTAAAGGTAAAGAATTACCAGAACTTGATGACGAATTCGCTAAGGATGTTGACGAAGATGTTGACTCACTTGAAGAATTAAAAAACAAGACTAAAGAACAAATCAAAGAAACTAAAAAATCAGAAGCTCATGATGCAATTGAAGATGCAGCTTTAACTGAAGCAGTTGATAATGCTGAAATTAAAGAAGTTCCTCAATCAATGATTGATGAAGATATTCAACGCCAAATGGATCAATATCTTGCTGGAATGCAACAACAAGGTATTAACCCAGACATGTACTTCCAATTAACTGGTACTAATCCAGATGATTTGAAGAAACAATTTGCTGATGATGCAGAACGTCGAGTTAAAACTAACTTAGTTCTTGAAGCAATTGTTGATGCAGAAGATATCAAACCTTCTGAAGAAGATGTTACTAACGAAGTAAAAGAATTAGCTCAACAATATGGTATGGAAGAAACTGCCGTACGTAATGCATTAACTGATGATATGCTAAAACATGATATTGCAATTAAGAATGCAGTTGATTTAATCGTTGATTCAGCAAAACAAGATGCTAAAAAAGCTAACTAAATAATCATTAAAAAAAGATCCGTTTTTAAACGGGTCTTTTTACTCATTTGAATAATTTAATTGATTGTGCTAAAGTAATACGATTATGTAATAGAAAAAATTATAGTAGGTGACTTGCTTATTATTCAATTCTAGTAGTAATCGAGGAGGAAATCATAGTGTTTGATGATGATGAAACTAACGGACCAATCACTTGTTCATTTTGTGGTAAAACACAAGATCAAGTAAAGAAAATTGTTGCTGGTCCCGGTGTATATATTTGTAATGAATGTATCGATTTATGCAAAGAAATAATCGATGAAGAATTAAGTGTTAATCAAAATGCAAATGTTGATCCTTTAGAGGTACCAACTCCTGCAGAATTGATGAAAGCATTAGATGGATACGTTATCGGTCAGTCAAATGCCAAACGTACTTTATCAGTTGCTGTTTATAATCACTATAAACGAATTAATGAGATGGATCATATGGAAGAAGATGATCTAGAATTACAAAAAAGTAACATATGTTTAATTGGGCCTACTGGATCTGGTAAAACCTATTTAGCTCAAACACTTGCTAAGACCCTTAATGTGCCGTTTGCGATTGCTGATGCAACTACACTTACTGAAGCAGGGTATGTTGGTGAAGATGTTGAAAATATTTTATTGAAATTACTTCAAAGTGCAGATTTTGATGTTGAACGTGCTCAACGAGGAATTATTTACATTGATGAAATTGATAAAATAGCTAAAAAATCCGAAAATGTTTCGATTACTCGAGATGTTTCTGGTGAAGGGGTTCAACAAGCTTTATTAAAAATCCTAGAAGGTACAATTGCTAGTGTGCCGCCTCAAGGTGGTCGAAAACACCCTCAACAAGAATTAATTCAAATTGATACCACCAATATCTTATTTATAGTTGGTGGAGCATTTGATGGAATTGAACGAATTGTTAAAAATCGTTTGGGTGATAAAGTAATTGGATTTGGAACTAACTCGGATAAAGCTCCAGAATTAAATGATAATAATATTATGCAAGCAGTTATTCCAGAAGATTTACTTAAGTTTGGTTTAATTCCTGAATTTATTGGACGACTTCCAATTTTAACGGCTTTAGACAAGTTAACTGAAGACGATCTAGTTAGAATTTTGACTGAACCTAGAAATGCATTAGTTAAGCAATATACTAAATTATTATCATTAGATGGTGTCGAATTAGAATTTATGCCTAAAGCACTAAAAGAAATGGCTAATTTAGCAATTTCTAGAAATACAGGGGCTCGTGGATTAAGATCTATTATTGAAGATGTCATGCAAAATATTATGTTCGAGTTACCAAGTAGGGATGATGTAGAAAAGGTTATTATTACTCCTGAAACAGTTACTGATCATAAAGATCCAAAATTGGTATTAAAAGGTATTTAATAAAAAATCCTTGATGTCCTTTTAATAAAGGCATGAGGTTTTTTTATTTATTGAGGAGAATTAGATGGACGTTCATAACGTAGATTTAACAATTAGTGCAGTTGATCCAAAACAATATCCTAAAACTAAATGGCCAGAAATTGCTTTAGTTGGTCGATCTAATGTAGGTAAATCATCATTAACTAATACATTAATTAATCGTAGAAGCTTTGCTAGAACTTCAAGTCAACCTGGTAAGACTCAGACTTTAAATTTCTATAACATTGAAGATCAACTTTATTTTGTTGATGTTCCTGGTTATGGTTACGCAAAAGTTTCTAGAAGTGAACGAGAAAAGTGGGGACAAATGATTGAAACCTACTTATCATCTCGTGATCAATTAAAGGGAGTTATTACTCTAGTAGATGGTCGTCATGCACCTAGTGATGATGATGTTCAAATGCATGAGTGGCTTAAGTATTATGAAATTCCAACTTTAGTGGTAGCTACCAAGATGGATAAGATTGCTAAAGGAAAATGGAACAAACAAGAAAGTCTAATTAAAAAGACTCTAGATCTAAGTGGAGAAGATAAACTAATTATGTTTTCTTCTTTAACTAAATCGGGTAAGGATCAAGTATGGGACTGGATTGATAATATTACGAAATAAAAAAATCGTTGCGAATTCGCAACGATTTTTTTATTCTTCAATAGCCTTATCTTTATTACTTTGAGTTTTTTCTTTGACAGTAGCTTTTTTAGAATGCTTTAAAAATTTATCACGTTTTGGATCATCAATGTCCATATCTGAAAACTTTCCAAACATTGCATCCAAATCATCTTTACGATTAATCTTAAGTGCCATGGATTATTATTCCTCCGTTGATGAGTGTTATAATAACTTAGATTGAGTTATTGGTTATATTTTAACATAGTTTGAAACGAACGTATATTCGGTGTATAATTTCTAATATTTAATTAGTAAATGAGGTGTAAAATTGGCATCAGAACATATTGAACATAAGTTAACTCTATTACCAGATTTACCGGGTTGCTATTTGATGAAAAATATTAATGGAAAAATTATTTATGTGGGCAAAGCTAAAAATTTAAAGAATCGTGTCCGCTCTTATTTTAAAAGTAGCCATGTAGGTAAAACTGCTCGATTAGTTTCTGAAATTGTCGATTTTGAGACTATCATTACTTCGACGGATAAAGAAGCTTTCTTATTAGAAATTACGTTAATCCAAAAGCATCGACCTTACTTTAATATTAAACTAAAACAAGGTAATGGGGGATATCCCTATATTAAGATCACCAATGAACGCGATCCCCAATTAAAAATTGTTAATACCTTAAAAAAGGATGGGGGATATTATTTTGGCCCATATCCTAATGTTTATGCTGCTGAGGAAACCATTAACTTCTTGCAAAAGGTCTATCCTTTGAGAAGATGTAATGGATTTCAAAATCGTCCATGTCTTTATTATCATATGGGACAATGCTTAGGAGCCTGTTTTAAAGAAGTTCCTAAAGAAGAATATGATAAGCAAATTAAGAAAATAAAATCATTTTTAAACGGTAATGTGGCAAGTGCCAAAAAAATGCTTATCAAACGAATGCAGTTATCAGCAAGCAAAATGGAATTTGAACGAGCTGCTGAAATTCGTGATCAAATTAAATACATTGAAATGACGGTAGAGAAACAAAAAATCATTTCAAATGATAATACCCCACGTGATATATTTAATTTCTATGTGGATAAAGGATGGTTGTCAATTCAAATATTCTTTATTCGCCAAGCTAGATTAATGAAACGCGAAAAACGAGTATTTCCGATTATTAATGATGCACAAGAAGAGATGGTCAGCTTTATTACGCAATTTTATAAACAAAAAAATCAATTATTACCCAAAGAAATTTTAGTTCCAGAATCTATTCCAACGGATATTTTAAGTGATCTAGTGGAAGAAGTTCCGGTACGAGTTCCCAAGCGAGGACAAAAACGGGACTTATTAGAAATGGCGGGTAAGAATGCTAAGCTGGTTTTAGATGAAAAGTTTAGATTACTAGAGCTAGATGAACAAAAAACTACAGGCGCCATGAAGGAACTTACGGATGCCATGAATATTGCTCCCGTCCATAAAATTGAAGCGTTTGATCATTCCCATATCCAAGGGGTCGACCCCGTTTCAGCAATGGTAGTGTTTGTGGATGGCCAACCCAATAAAAATTTATACCGAAAATATAAATTAACTACGGTCATTAACCATGCAGATGAAGTGGAGAGTACTAAAGAAGTTATTCGTAGAAGATACACTAGGCTGTTAAAAGAACATGCGGAATTGCCTGATCTAATTTTGATGGATGGTGGAAAAATCCAAATGGATGCGGCTAAAGATGTTTTAGAAAATGAATTAGGTTTGGAAATACCTGTTGGTGGAATGGTAAAGAATGATCACCATCAAACGGCGGACTTATTATTTGGTGAAGATGATACCAGATTAATCTTAGATCCTAAGAGTCAAGGATTTTACTTATTACAAAGGATTCAAGATGAAGTTCATCGATTTGCTATTACTTTTCATCGAAAAGTTCATAACAAAAATTCGCTTAGTTCAAGATTAGATGGTATTCCAGGAGTCGGACCTAAAACTAGAAATAAGTTACTAAAGAATTTCGGTTCCTTGAAACATATTTCTGAGGCTAGTACTCAAGATATTAAAGAACTAGGAATATCGGATAAGGTTGCTAAGACTATAAAATTTTCATTAAACAAAGTTGAAGAAGAACAGCAAAAGAAGACTAGGTAATTATTATTTAGTCTTCTTTTTCAGTTTGCTTTGACCTATATCTAATATCTAGGTATACTTTAAAATGTGATGCTTAAATTATAAATAAAATTAATAATAATTAGAGAATTTAAATATGGAGAAATAATATGTTTGTTGATCAAGTGAAGATTCATGTTAAAGCCGGAAACGGTGGAAATGGAATGGTAGCATTTAGACGCGAAAAGTATGTTCCAAACGGTGGCCCCGCCGGTGGTGATGGTGGTCGTGGTGGTAACATTATCTTTAAAGTGGATTCAGGAATGAGCACCTTGATGGATTTTAGATATCATCGTAAATTTAAGGCTGCTAATGGTGGTAATGGTGGTAATAAATCAATGACTGGTCGGGGAGCTGAAGACCTAATTATTCCCGTGCCTGAAGGAACCACTATTATTGACCAAAATACTGGGAAGTCTTTAGGTGATTTAGTCGATGTAGATGATGAATTAGTTATCGCCAAAGGTGGCCGCGGTGGCCGCGGTAACATCCATTTTGCTAGTCCCAATAATCCAGCTCCGGAAATTGCTGAAAATGGAGAACCTGGAGAAGAATTAGATATTCAATTAGAATTAAGAGTTTTAGCGGATGTTGGATTAGTTGGTTATCCCTCAGCAGGAAAATCAACTTTACTATCAGCAACTACTAGTGCTAAACCTAAAATTGCTGAATATCACTTTACAACATTAGTTCCCAATTTAGGGATGGTTAGATTAGATGATGGTCGTGATTTTGTTATGGCTGATTTACCTGGACTAATCGAAGGAGCTTCTCAAGGGGTCGGTTTAGGAATTCAATTTTTACGTCACGTTGAACGTACTCGAGTAATTTTACATTTAATCGACATGTCTGGAATTGATGAAAGTGATCCTTATGAAGACTATGTAACTATAAATAATGAATTGGGCGAGTATGATCCCGATTTATTACTAAGACCACAAATTATTGTTCCAAGTAAGATGGACCTTCCAGGAGCCGAAGAAAAATTAGCCGAGTTTAAAGAAAAACTTCAAGCTAATTTACCAGATGGTCAAGAACTACCTTTAGTAATGCCAATTTCATCAGTTACACATCAAGGACTAAACGAATTAATTAGACAGACCGCTACTTTATTAGAAGAAACCCCATCATTTGTCCAATTTGGTAGTGATGATGATAATGTTAATTATGAATACGAGGATAGTAATACTCCTGACTTCTCAATTGATTATGACCAAGAATATAATATGTGGATTATTAGTGGTGATAAGATTGAAAAACTATTCAAGATGACTGATACTACCCATGATCAAAGTATGTTACGCTTTGCTCGTCAAATGAAAGGTATGGGAATCGATGATGCATTACGCAAGGCTGGGGCAAAAGATGGTGATACTGTAGCTATCTTAGATTTCAGCTTTACGTTTGTTGATTAATTACTTTTTATAGCGTGACATAAAGGGGATGGTGATATCGTTTATGATGTAAGTCACTCTGGAAGTGGCAAACGTTTAAAAAACAATCGCTATATTACTGGATTTAATGGTATTAGAGCATTATCGGTAATTAGTTTAGTCGCCTATCGTCTGTTCCCTAACCGAATAGCGGGTGGATATATGGGAATTACGATATTTTTTGCGCTAGCTGGTTATTTAATTACCGATCTGTTAATTCAAGAATGGGAACAAAACGGTAAAATATATTTTACTGGATTTTACTTTAGAAGATTTAAAAGGTTGTATCCAGCATTAGTAGTTATGTTGATAACTACTGGTGCCTACATAACGTTATTTCAGAAAAACTTCTTAGTTAATTTAAAATCAGCTATTTTTACTAACTTAGCATTTTTAAATAATTGGTGGGGGATTGGACATAGTCAAAATTATTTTAGCTTGAAACTTACCTCTCCTTTTAGTGATTTGTGGTCACTATCAGTAATTGGCCAGTATTACTTAATCTGGCCCATATTGTTAACTGGACTAGTTGTGGTTATAAAAAATAAACGAGTGATCAGTACATTGTTGTTGGGAATTAGCATTGGATCAGCAGTATTAATGGGAATGCTTTATTCTGGAACTAGTACAATTGATCGAGTATATTTGGGAACCGATACTAGATTGTTCTCTATAGTATTAGGATCATTATTAGCAATTGTTTGGCCATCAACTCATTTAAAAACAAAAATTACTAATGGATCTAGGTGGTTGCTGAACTGGATTGGCATAATTTCACTAGGGTTAATGATTGGCTTATTATTTAATGTAAATGGGCAGAGTGCGTCCGTATATCATGGCTTAATGTTTTTAATGAGTGTTTTAGCTACTGCCTTAATTGCGACCTGTGTTCATCCCGGATCTAATATTAACCGTTGGTTAACTAATCCGATTTTTACTTGGTTAGGGACTAGGAGTTATGGAATTTTTCTTTATCAACTACCGATTATTGTGTTTTATGAAAGTCGAGTTAAAGATTATGCTGTCCATCCTGTAATTTCATCTTTAATTATATTGATATTAATAGCGATAGTTAGTGAAATATCTTACCGATGTATTGAAAATCCATTGCGTAAAATTCGATATTATCAATTAAAACAGTTGGCAAAAAATATTTTAAAATTTGATAATAAGCATAAATTGAAGTTTTTATGGATTTTGTTAACTGTTTTAATATTTGTAATTTGTAATTATGGGATGACGATAAGAGTACCTAATTATGAATATAAAAATAATTTAAAATTAGCTTTAAATAAACAGCAGAACACACTAAATTCACGCAATATTTTAGCACTTACTAATCAACAACAAACTAAAATTACTAGTGATAGAAAATTAACTGTGTCACAATTTATGGAAGCAAGAAAGTATGGTCTTACTAAACAACAATATTTAAATGTTGCTGAAATTCCGATTACGGCCATTGGCGATTCAATTCTAGTTAATAACGGAACGGATTTACAAAATGTTTTTCAAAAGGTCTATATTTCGGCTTCAATTGATTATCAAATGACTAAAATTAAAACTGAACTACAGCATTTGAGAGTTGAACAACATTTATCAGGAATTGTTTTAGTAGATTTAGGTAATAGTAAAGCATGTTCTAAAAACCAAATGGAACAATTGGTTCAATATATTGGTAAAGATCAAACTATTTTTTGGGTTAATTACCATTTACCTAATAAAAGCAATGAAAATCGATTGAATGCTTCAATTAATCAAATTGCTGAGCAACATAAAAATGTACACATAATTGATTGGCATACGACAAGTGCGTCCCATGCTAATTGGTTTTTAAAAGACCAACTACATCTTAATAAGTTGGGGACGATTAATTATACACATTTAGTGGCGACCCAAATTAGTAATTATATAAATAAAAAGCGTTGAGATTATAATCTCAACGCTTTTTATTTATATGGTAATCTTAAGCGGTTTTTTAGAGGCTCGGTCAATAATACGTCCATTTTGAGAATAAGTGTTTCCGGTAAATAAGTTTAATATTGATGCCGATTTGGTATTGGGTAAAATAAAAGCAGCAATCGTGAATTTTTGGGTGGTCTTAGGTAAGATAGTATGTCCTGCCCCGGAATCTAATAAGTAATTATTCATAATATTAGTAGAACCATAAGATAGTCGTTGAACACCATTCAAATTAATACTTTGAGAATGCTGATTAGTAATTTGGTAATTAATAATAATTGTTTGATAGTGATTATTAACTGCATTTAAATTGAAGGTGGTTTTAACGGCATCTTTAGCTTTGTCGGAAGTGACGGTATTATTCATTAATTTAGCATTTAAAATTTTATATTCTAATTTACCATTTTTAATGGCTTGGTGGCGACGATTATTTATTTTGCTTACCTCGGTTTTGGTTCCGAATTCATCGTAACTGAACTGTTTCTTCTTAACTAAAGGTCCACTTTTTACGTAATTCTTATTGGCAATGTCGATTTTAGGGATTTTGTATTGAAATGATTTTGGTTTATTACTAATATGATCGCTAGAACTAGAGGTTGCATTGGAATTTTGGATAGTCTTATTATTTGTGTTATTTGAATTTACTTTTTGCTTTGGGGTACTTGCTGCTTTAGTGGTTTGATTTTCTTTAACATGATCGCTAATCTGGGCTGATTGTTTTTTACAACCCGATAATCCCCCTATAGAGCTTAATAAGATTCCCATAACAACTAGTTTTTTTATTTTCATAATTATTCCCCCTAGAATTAATATAAAATGATGGCATGATCAATTACGCGAAAACCAAAAACTATTTTTTGGTTGTTGGTTAATAAAGCCAGTGAATGATCGTATGTATTACTAGCTTGAAGAAAATGTTGCAAGTTCATTGCTGGCTTATTGGAATTAGAAATTAAAACAATTCCGGCACTTTCTTCTTGTAGACCATTTACCGGTATGAGGTAATCATTATTTGGTAATAAAATTCGCAAGGTGGCAGGTAATTCTGCGCTTGCTTGCTTAAACTCACTTAGGTTCATTTGAAATCCTCCTTATTTATTGTATCTAATTTATGCTACAATTGAAAAGTAATTCTAAATTATGGATAAATTAATTTTGATATAAAGTATAAGGAAAAATAACTAATGCAAATTGAATTTTTAGGTACTGGAGCCGGATCTCCAGGTAAGTTTCGAAATGTTTCAAGTTTAGCCTTACGTTTATTAGATGAAATAAATGCAGTTTGGCTATTTGACGTTGGAGAAGGTACCCAACATCAAATTCTAAGATCTAATATCCGCCCTAGAAAGATCAATAAAATATTTATTACTCATTTACATGGTGATCATATCTTTGGTTTGCCTGGTTTGTTGAGTAGCCGCTCATTTCAAGGTGGTAATGATCCTTTAGATATCTATGGACCTAAAGGAATTAGAGATTTTGTGAATACTAGTATTCGGGTTTCTGAAAGTCGATTAGGCTATAAAATTAACTTCCATGAATTTGAAAAGGGACAATCTGGAAAAATATTTGAAGATAATAAGTTTAGTGTGTATTTAGAACCATTGGATCATAAAATTCAAAGTTATGGATATCGAGTGATTGAACATGATCATCCGGGAGAATTAATGGTTGATAAACTCAAAGCTGATCAGGTTCCAGCAGGTCCGGTTTATGGAAAAATTAAAAATGGTGAGACCGTTACTTTAGATGATGGCCGAGTGATTGACGGAAAAAATTATATCGGTAAAGCCCAAAAAGGCCGAATTGTTGCTATTTTAGGTGATACTAGACAAAATAATAATGCCCTTAAATTGGCAAGAGATGCCGATGTTTTAGTTCATGAAAGTACTTTTGCTAAAGGCGAAAATAAATTAGCACGTAATTATTATCATTCTACTAATATTCAAGCCGCAAAATTAGCTAGTGAAGCTCAAGTTGGTAAGTTGTTGTTAAATCACATTTCAGCACGTTATACTGGCAAAATGGCTAATGAACTAGAAAAACAAGCAAAACAAGTATTTAGCGATGTTAAAGTTGTCAAAGATTTTGATGTTATAGATATACCGTTTAAAAAATAACGATATAAATTAATAGGACAGTCAATTAGTTTTTAGTTAAACTATCAGATTAATAATAGGTGAAGTGTATGATTGATTCGAAGTATGATTGGGATATTAAAATAAATAATTATTCTAATGAAGCGAAACAGTTGGCTGAAGAATTAAAGCTTTCTCCATTGGTGGCCTCGATTCTTATTGGTCGAGGATATAACACTAAGCAGTTGGCCGAGAAGTTTTTATATCCAAAATTAACTGATTTTAATGATCCTTTTTTACTCCATGATGTTGATAAGGCCATTGATAAAGTTCAAGAGACTATTATGAACGATGAATTAATTACGGTTTATGGTGATTATGATGCTGATGGAATTACTAGCACAACGATTATGTATGAAGCTCTTAGCCAAGTTGGCGCTAAAGTAAATTACTATATTCCTAATCGATTTAATGAAGGCTATGGACCTAATAAATCAGCTTTTGAAAATATAATTAACAATGGAACTAAGTTGATTATTACAGTAGATAATGGAATAGCTGGAAATGAAGCTATTGATTATGCCAATGAGTTGGGATGCTCGGTTATTGTAACGGATCATCATGAAATGCCAGAAGTATTGCCTAACGCATATGCTTTAGTTCATCCCCGAGTTGGCGATCAGTATCCTTTCGGTCAATTATCTGGTGCAGGAGTGGCTTTCAAATTTGTGTGGGCATTGCTGGAAGAATTTCCAGCCGATCTTATTGAATTAGCAGTCATTGGCACCGTAGCCGATGTAGTTTCTTTAACTGATGAAAATCGTGTGTTAGTAAGTTATGGATTAAAAGCTTTAAAGCAGACTCAAAGATTAGGACTACTAAGTCTAATTAAAAAAGCGGGCATTAATCTTGAAAATTTAAACGAACAAGATATTGGCTTTAATTTAGCTCCCCGATTAAATTCGTTAGGTAGAATGGGAGATGCTTCCGTTGGAGTGGAACTGCTATCTACGCTAGATGAAAAACGCGCCAAGGAATTAGCTAAATTTGCTGATGATCAAAACACTCAGCGTAAAGAACTAGGGGACCAAGTTTTAAAATCAGCGATTGATCAAATTGAAAATGATGAGCATGTAGACGTTAGTGGTTGTATCGTAGTTGCTAGTCCGGGATGGCATGAAGGAATTTTAGGAATTGTAGCTGGTAGATTGGTTGATAAATATCATAGACCAACTATTGTGTTATCTATTGATGAAGATACTAATATTGCCAAAGGTTCTGGGAGAAGCATTAACCAGTTTGATTTGTTTAAAGCAATTGATCCAATTAGAGATGAATTGGTATCATTTGGTGGACATCATTCAGCTATTGGTGTATCCCTGGATAGTAGTAAATTAGATCTACTTAGAAAACAATTAGATCAAGAGATTGTGCATCAAAATGTGGATCTAACTCAAAAAAATAAATTAACAGTTGCTACGAAGATAAAAATTAGTGAAATCGATAAAAACTTTATTCAACAAATCAAATTATTAGCTCCTTTTGGAGAAGATAACTTAAAACCAACTTTTGAATTTAACTTTAAAAACTTATCAGGAATCAAAGCAATTGGTAAGTTAAAGGACCATTTAAAATTTGAAATGATCGGTCAAACTCAAAAAATAGCCGCTATTTCGTTTGGAAGTGGAAAATACTTAGAACAATTCCAAACTAATAGTAATCAATTACAGATTGTGGGCGAATTGGGTGAGAATACTTGGAAAAATAAAACTTCTCTTCAAATTATGGTTGATGATTTAAAATTACCTGCAATTCCTTATGTGGATATGCGAACTAATCAACTATATACCGAAATGTTTAATCATAGTGGGTTGTATGTATTTTTTAATCGCAATAACTATGAGATTTTAAAAGACCGTGTATATCAAGAAAATCAATTAGCAGTAATGTATGATAATTTACCGGATAAAAATGCAATTAAGCATTTAATCTTCGTTGATTGTCCGGATAAAACTGAGGATCTTTTGCGAGTTTTAACTAGTCTGTCACCCGCTAAAACCACCTTTTTGTTATATAAAAAACATATGATTTCTAAAATAGGGATGCCAGATCGTAACCAGTATGCTAAACTATTTAAGTTCGTAAATAACTACAAAGATATTGATCTCCATAATAACCTTACTATGGTAGCTAACAAAATTAACATCTATCAAGAATCGTTAATATTTATGATCAAAGTATTTGATGAATTAGACTTTATTAAGATTGATAATCAACATTTAATGAATTTAAATCCTGATTTTCAAAAGAAAAGTCTTGATGAATCTTTGAGTTATCAATTAAGAAAGCAACAAATTCAAACTGAACGCGAATTATTGGTACCTAGTACTAGTGAATTATTTTCATTTATTCAAAACTATCAGTTTGAAATAAAGGAGAACTAAATTATGTCATTAAACTTAGAAGACTATATTGCGACTTATAATAACTATCCTGAACCGGGAATTTTGTTTAGAGATATTTCGCCATTACTAGAAGATGGAGATGCTTATCGCCAAGCCACTGATGAAATTATTACATTCGCTAAAGAACGCAATGTAGATGTAGTTGTAGGGCCAGAAGCTCGTGGCTTTATTGTTGGTTGCCCAGTAGCTTATGGATTGGGAGTTGGTTTTTCACCAGCTCGAAAAGAGGGTAAGCTTCCAGGTGCTACAGCCACTGCTTCGTATGATTTAGAATATGGAACTGCATCTTTATCTCTACGTAAGGATGCCATTACTCCAGGTCAGCGGGTTTTAGTAACCGATGATTTATTAGCTACTGGTGGAACAATTGAGGCTACAATTGAATTGGTTGAAAAACTAGGCGGAATTGTAGTTGGAACGGCATTTATTATTGAATTATCAGAACTTAATGGCCGTGAAAAGTTAAAAAATTATGATGTTTTAAGTCTATTAAAATACTAATATAATAAAAAAGTTCATTTAGCTAATAACTAAATGAACTTTTTTATTAATCAGTGATTAGAATCTTAATCCCTAGATAAATATTGTAGATATAAATAATTAGATCGATTAAGGCGACAATGGCTACTAATATTATAAATATGAATCCGGTAGTATTAGCATTTTGTAGAACTATACCAGTAGTTCCAATGACGATAAATAAAATGATAGTTAGGATTATAGGAACTAGGTGTAATAAGAAAGCCTTCTTAGCATTTTTATGAATATCTGGTTCGTTTTGACTAACTAGCCAAACAATGAACGGAAAGATAAATGGTGCAAAAGTAACTGAAAAGTATGATAAAGCATTAATAACTTTATTTTTCATAGTATTAACTCCTTTAATTATTATTTTACAATGGTATGGTTAATTGTTATAATTATTTGCATGGAGAGTTGGCAGAGTGGTAATGCACCGGACTCGAAATCCGGCGAACCGATTAATATCGGCGCGCAGGTTCAAATCCTGTACTCTCCTTAATATAAATAATACCCCTACTAATTTAGTAGGGGTATTATTTTATTCATACGAATTCTACTAGTTATAAAAAACACAAGCTTATAAATTGATAAAACGTTTTACATAAGTTATTATATTTTTGCTAGTTAGATAGTGAAAAAATATTGCTATCTATTAGCTCATAGCCCTATGAATCTCCTACTACATGATAAGTAGGAGATTTTTTGTTTAAAAAAGCTGCTAAATATAATTATTTAGCAGCTTTAATTCTATTTACTGATTTTTCCTTTAATAAATCCAAAAATTGCTGGGATTAAAGAAATAATAACAATACCAATGATTACTAATGAAAAATGCTCTTTTACAAATGGAATGTTTCCGAAGAAGTATCCACTTCCACAGCAGATTAGCACCCAAGTTATACAGGCTGGAATATTGTATTTAGCAAATTTAGAGTATGGAAAATTACTACCGGCTGCCACAAATGGAACAAAAGTCCGAATGATTGGCATAAATCTGGCTAGGAAAATTGCCAATGCCCCGTGTTTTTCAAAAAATCCACGAGCTCGATCAATATCCTTTTGCTTTATAAATTTACCAAAAAATGGATGAGTAGTTATTAAGTTTCCAAATTTTTCACCAAAGTAAAAATTAAGTGAGTCACCACAAATGGATGCGATCAAGAAGATTAAAATGAAAATCCATATGTTTAATTTATATGTTGGATTAGCGGAAAGAGCTGCTCCTGCAAATAATAATGAGTCACCAGGTAAAAAGGGAAGTATTACCGCACCAGTTTCAATAAAGATAATTGTAAAAAGGATTAAGTAAGTCCAATCCCCAAATGTATTGACAATATTAACAAGATGTTTATCAATATGTAATACAAAGTCTATTAACACGCCCAAGCTTAATTTCCTCCTTTAGTTTGAACTATTTCTTATATTATTAATTATTAAATAAAGAATATAAAGCATTATATATTGGCTTTAATGAAAACATAATTTTTATAATTATAGAAATTATAGATTAATTTAAAAAAACACTTGACCCTCATAGATAAACTTGATAAACTAGTTTCTGTTGTCAAATGACAGTGTTCATCACTTGAGAGAGATTACTTGATTGGTTGAATTAATTAAGTTAATTAAATTAAAAAAAGTTGTTGACGCAAGCAATTGAATCTGTTATTATTAAATAGTTGTCAAAACGATAATAAATAAGTTATGACAACGAAGTAGATCTTTGAAAACTGAACAAAGTTTCGATTAAACAAATGTGCAGGGCGTCATAAATCATTTCGGTTTATGACCAAAACATTTGCGAAGTCAATTCGCTAGTAAATAGAACAACAAAATGAGCTTACAAGCTTAATCATTTTTAAAATGAGAGTTTGATCCTGGCTCAGGACGAACGCTGGCGGCGTGCCTAATACATGCAAGTCGAACGCGTCCTCGTTTAAAACAATTGGTGCTTGCACCGAGCGTTTTAAACATTGGGACGAGTGGCGAACTGGTGAGTAACACGTGGGTAACCTACCCTAAAGCAGGGGATAACACTTGGAAACAGGTGCTAATACCGTATAACAACTGAAACCGCATGGTTTCGGTTTAAAAGGTGGTTTTGCTACCACTTTAGGATGGACCCGCGGCGCATTAGCTAGTTGGTGAGATAATAGCCCACCAAGGCAATGATGCGTAGCCGACCTGAGAGGGTAATCGGCCACATTGGGACTGAGACACGGCCCAAACTCCTACGGGAGGCAGCAGTAGGGAATCTTCCACAATGGACGAAAGTCTGATGGAGCAACGCCGCGTGAGTGAAGAAGGGTTTCGGCTCGTAAAACTCTGTTGTTGGAGAAGAACAGGTGTGATAGTAACTGATCATGCTTTGACGGTATCCAACCAGAAAGCCACGGCTAACTACGTGCCAGCAGCCGCGGTAATACGTAGGTGGCAAGCGTTGTCCGGATTTATTGGGCGTAAAGCGAGCGCAGGCGGTTTTTTAAGTCTGATGTGAAAGCCTTCGGCTTAACCGAAGAAGTGCATCGGAAACTGGGAGACTTGAGTGCAGAAGAGGACAGTGGAACTCCATGTGTAGCGGTGAAATGCGTAGATATATGGAAGAACACCAGTGGCGAAGGCGGCTGTCTGGTCTGTAACTGACGCTGAGGCTCGAAAGCATGGGTAGCGAACAGGATTAGATACCCTGGTAGTCCATGCCGTAAACGATGAGTGCTAAGTGTTGGAGGGTTTCCGCCCTTCAGTGCTGCAGCTAACGCATTAAGCACTCCGCCTGGGGAGTACGACCGCAAGGTTGAAACTCAAAGGAATTGACGGGGGCCCGCACAAGCGGTGGAGCATGTGGTTTAATTCGATGCAACGCGAAGAACCTTACCAGGTCTTGACATCTTCTGCCAACCTCAGAGATGAGGCGTTCCCTTCGGGGACAGAATGACAGGTGGTGCATGGCTGTCGTCAGCTCGTGTCGTGAGATGTTGGGTTAAGTCCCGCAACGAGCGCAACCCTTATTGTTAGTTGCCAGCATTTAGTTGGGCACTCTAGCAAGACTGCCGGTGACAAACCGGAGGAAGGTGGGGATGACGTCAAGTCATCATGCCCCTTATGACCTGGGCTACACACGTGCTACAATGGACGGTACAACGAGTCGCGAAGTCGCGAGGCTAAGCTAATCTCTTAAAGCCGTTCTCAGTTCGGATTGCAGGCTGCAACTCGCCTGCATGAAGTCGGAATCGCTAGTAATCGTGGATCAGCATGCCACGGTGAATACGTTCCCGGGCCTTGTACACACCGCCCGTCACACCATGAGAGTTTGTAACACCCAAAGTCGGTGAGGTAACCTTTTGGGGCCAGCCGCCTAAGGTGGGACAGATGATTAGGGTGAAGTCGTAACAAGGTAGCCGTAGGAGAACCTGCGGCTGGATCACCTCCTTTCTAAGGAATAAAGGAAGCCTGCACATTAATCGAAACTTTGTTTAGTTTTGAGAGGTCTACTCTCAAACTTGGTTCTTTGAAAACTAGATAATATTAATTTTTCTGTAGTAATTATAATAAATATAATTAAACCGAGAACACCGCGTAATTTTGAGTTTTTAACAAGAAAAAATCGCAAATACTCAATAACTAATGCACAACCGTAGGTTGTGAGGTTAAGTTATAAAGGGCGCATGGTGGATGCCTTGGCACTAGGAGCCGATGAAGGACGGAACTAACACCGATATGCTTCGGGGAGCTGTACGTAAGCTTTGATCCGGAGATTTCCGAATGGGGAAACCCAGCAATCTTAGTCGATTGTTACTACTTAATGAATACATAGTTAAGTAGAGGTAGACGTGGGGAACTGAAACATCTAAGTACCCACAGGAAGAGAAAGAAAATTCGATTCCCTAAGTAGCGGCGAGCGAACGGGGAACAGCCCAAACCAATGAGCTTGCTCATTGGGGTTGTAGGACTGAACATTTGAGTTACCAAAGTTATTGATAGCTGAACAACCTGGGAAGGTTGGCCAAAGAAAGTGATAGCCTTGTAGGCGAAATCGATAACTCTCAGTTCAGGATCCTGAGTACGGCGGAACACGTGAAACTCCGTCGGAATCCGGGAGGACCATCTCCCAAGGCTAAATACTCCCTAGTGACCGATAGTGAACCAGTACCGTGAGGGAAAGGTGAAAAGCACCCCGGAAGGGGAGTGAAATAGTTCCTGAAACCATGTGCCTACAAGCAGTTAGAGCCCGTTAATGGGTGATAGCGTGCCTTTTGTAGAATGAACCGGCGAGTTACGGTAACATGCAAGGTTAAGGTGAAAAGCCGGAGCCGCAGCGAAAGCGAGTCTTAATAGGGCGAATAAGTATGTTGCTGTAGACCCGAAACCAGGTGATCTACCCATGTCCAGGCTGAAGGTGCGGTAAAACGCACTGGAGGGCCGAACCCGTGTACGTTGAAAAGTGCTGGGATGAGGTGTGGGTAGCGGTGAAATTCCAAACGAACTTGGAGATAGCTGGTTCTCTCCGAAATAGCTTTAGGGCTAGCCTCGGAATTAGAATCATGGAGGTAGAGCCACTGTTTGGGTAAGGGGTCCGTCATGGATTACTGAGCTCAGATAAACTCCGAATACCATTGATTTATGTCCGGGAGTCAGACGGTGAGTGATAAGATCCATCGTCGAAAGGGGAACAGCCCAGACCACCAGTTAAGGTCCCTAAATATATGCTAAGTGGAAAAGGATGTGGAGTTGCTTAGACAACTAGGATGTTGGCTCAGAAGCAGCCACCATTTAAAGAGTGCGTAATAGCTCACTAGTCGAGTGATTCCGCGCCGAAAATTTACCGGGGCTAAGCATATTACCGAGACTGTGGACATGAACTTTGTTCATGTGATAGGAGAGCGTTCTAAGGGCAATGAAGCTAGACCGTAAGGACTAGTGGAGCGCTTAGAAGTGAGAATGCCGGTATGAGTAGCGAAAGATCAGTGAGAATCTGATCCACCGAACGACTAAGGTTTCCTGGGGAAGGCTCGTCCTCCCAGGGTAAGTCGGGACCTAAGCCGAGGCCAAGAGGCGTAGGCGATGGACAACAGGTTGAGATTCCTGTACTAGTTAATCATGTTTGAGCGATGGAGGGACGCAGGAGGCTAAATTGTGCACACGGCTGGAAATGTGTGTTCAAGCAATAAGTCAGGTTAAGAGTCAAATGCTTTTAACCGGGTTGACAAGTTGTGATGAGGACCGAAATAAAGTAGGGAAGCAATTGACGTCACACTGCCGAGAAAAGCTTCTAGTTAGTGATTAACTACCCGTACCGCAAACCGACACAGGTAGTCGAGGAGAGTATCCTAAGGTGAGCGAGTGAACTCTCGTTAAGGAACTCGGCAAAATGACCCCGTAACTTCGGAAGAAGGGGTGCTGTCCGCAAGGACAGCCGCAGTGAAGAGGCCCAGGCGACTGTTTATCAAAAACACAGGTTTCTGCAAAATCGTAAGATGACGTATAGGGGCTGACGCCTGCCCGGTGCTGGAAGGTTAAGTGGATGAGTTAGCATTTAATGCGAAGCCCAGAAATGAAGCCCCAGTAAACGGCGGCCGTAACTATAACGGTCCTAAGGTAGCGAAATTCCTTGTCGGGTAAGTTCCGACCCGCACGAAAGGCGTAACGATCTGGGCACTGTCTCAACGAGAGACTCGGTGAAATTAAGATACCTGTGAAGAAGCAGGTTACCCGCGACAGGACGGAAAGACCCCATGGAGCTTTACTGTAGCTTGATATTGGGTGTTGATACAGCTTGTACAGGATAGGTAGGAGCCATTGAAGCCGGGACGCTAGTCTCGGTGGAGGCGTTGGTGGGATACTACCCTAGCTGTGTGGACACTCTAACCCGCACCACTTAGCGTGGTGGGAGACAGTGTCAGGTGGGCAGTTTGACTGGGGCGGTCGCCTCCCAAATAGTAACGGAGGCGCCCAAAGGTTCCCTCAGAATGGTTGGAAATCATTCGCAGAGTGTAAAGGCAGAAGGGAGCTTGACTGCGAGACAGACAGGTCGAGCAGGGACGAAAGTCGGGCTTAGTGATCCGGTGGTACCGTATGGAAGGGCCATCGCTCAACGGATAAAAGCTACCCTGGGGATAACAGGCTTATCTCCCCCAAGAGTCCACATCGACGGGGAGGTTTGGCACCTCGATGTCGGCTCATCGCATCCTGGGGCTGTAGTCGGTCCCAAGGGTTGGGCTGTTCGCCCATTAAAGCGGTACGCGAGCTGGGTTCAGAACGTCGTGAGACAGTTCGGTCCCTATCCGTCGCGGGCGCAGGAAATTTGAGAGGAGCTGTTCCTAGTACGAGAGGACCGGAATGGACATACCGCTGGTGTACCAGTTGTTCCGCCAGGAGCATCGCTGGGTAGCTATGTATGGATGAGATAAACGCTGAAAGCATCTAAGTGTGAAACTCGCCTCAAGATGAGATTTCCCATTCCTTTATGGAAGTAAGACCCCTGAGAGATGATCAGGTAGATAGGTTGGAAGTGGAAGCGTAGTGATACGTGGAGCGGACCAATACTAATCGGTCGAGGACTTAACCAATAGAGTTGATTTGGTGTTCTCAATGCAGAAAAATTAATATTAGCTAGTTTTGAGAGAACGAAGTTCTTTCTAGATATATAGTGTGGTGGCGATAGCCAGAAGGATACACCTGTTCCCATGCCGAACACAGTAGTTAAGCTTCTGAACGCCGATAGTAGTTGGGGGATCGCCCCCTGCGAGGGTAGGAAGTTGCCATGCTTTTATTCCGGCATAGCTCAGTTGGTAGAGCACCTGACTGTTAATCAGGTTGTCGACGGTTCGAGCCCGCCTGCCGGAGTTAATTGTTAAATGGAGAGTTGTCCGAGATGGCCGAAGGAGCATCATTGGAAATGATGTAAACGAGTTAAAGCTTGTTTCAAGGGTTCGAATCCCTTACTCTCCGTATTGACTTTTAAATGTATGACCCGTTGGTCAAGTGGTTAAGACACCGCCCTTTCACGGCGGTAACATGGGTTCGAATCCCGTACGGGTCATTTTGGAGGATTAGCTCAGCTGGGAGAGCATCTGCCTTACAAGCAGGAGGTCACAGGTTCGATCCCTGTATCCTCCATTATGACATTTTGGTCCGTTGGTCTAGTTGGTTTAGGACGCCTGCCTGTCACGCAGGAGATCACGAGTTCGAGTCTCGTACGGACCGTTGTTATGTATCAAAAATTTAATACACAACATTAATATTATTATTGGTGGTAGCAAATGGCTCGGTAGCTCAGTTGGTAGAGCAATGGATTGAAGCTCCATGTGTCGGCAGTTCGATTCTGTCCCGCGCCATTAATGGAGGGGTAGCGAAGTCTGGCTAAACGCGGTGGACTGTAAATCCACTCCTTCGGGTTCGGTGGTTCGAATCCACTCCCCTCCACCATAGGGATATAGTTTAATGGTAGAACTACGGTCTCCAAAACCGTCGATGTGGGTTCAATTCCTACTATCCCTGTTTCATTAATAATAATATTATGGCGGTAGTGGTGAAGTGGTTAACACATCGGTTTGTGGTACCGACACGCGTGGGTTCGATTCCCATCTACCGCCCTTTTTTTATAGTAATTATTTTGTATGGCGGTATAGCCAAGTGGTAAGGCAGAGGTCTGCAAAACCTTTATCGTCGGTTCAAATCCGTCTACCGCCTTTTACTATATTTAATTTATAGTTTTTGCCGGAGTGGCGGAATTGGCAGACGCGCTGGACTCAAAATCCAGTGTCCCTAGGACGTGTGGGTTCGAACCCCACCTCCGGTATAGTAGACGAAAGATTGCTTATATAAATTATTCATGTTAAGAGCTAAATGTTAATATAATAACATTTAGCTCTTTTTTGTTTTATGAAAAAATTGGTATTAATATTAAAAACTACTATTATCTAAATCATAATAATCAATATAATTTAAATTAAAATTTTTTCTAAAATAGGACCTATCCAATAAAAAGCACTGCTAAGTTAATAGCAGTGCTTTTTATTTAATATATCAATTGTTATTTTCTTGGCGAGCTTGTTCAATGATTGAAAGAATATATTGATAGGTTGGTACTTCTTCCTTGTTAATTAGGAAAATAATAAAAGTTGTAATTACTATTATAACCATTAATATATATATTATACTTACAAAAATATCTATTAATTGATTATCAAATTCAACACTAAATATTTTCCTTGCTAAATTAAATACGTTGGAAAATATATATTTTCTAATTATTTCGAATAGCGCTGATATAACTGCAATGGAACTTAAAATAGTTAGAATAGGGGTAGACAAAGTAGTAATTTTTTTGTTACATATTAATTCTAGTTGGTTAACTGATGATTTTGATAATTTCAATAAATTATTAACATGTAAGTTTCGTATATTTTCTGTTATTGGAATATATTGTTTTTTAAAATGTTTATATCTATTTTGGTTAATAAAAATAATATTATTTTCTTTAGTAATATCATTGCTTGATAAAAAATGAAGGTAGTTATTATTTTTTACGATATTAACAATATTGTCAGCTTTATAACTAATTTTGGGAACGAAAATTAAGAAAAAAGCAAAATCATAGTATACTTGTAAAACATATACCACCCATGTGCAGTTATTAAAAAAAAGATTTTTAGCTAAACCATCTACATAAGGAATTTTAATAGTTTTACTCATTAAAAATAAATAAAATACAATAATTATAAACATAGAAATTATGGCAATATTAATTAAAATTATTGCATTAAGTGAATTAGCAATAGATACAGATTTATTAGTAAAGTCAGTATGTAGTAATCTAATAAATTGGACTATAAGATAAATTCCGCTAAGAGATCCTAAAATACAAAGGCTCATAGTTAAAATCGGAATCCTAAAATTCATATTTGCAAAAATAACTATGAAATTAATTGCCATAAAAATTACTTCAATAAATTTAGTAACACTATTTAAATTATATTTTTTAATTTCATCAGCATATTGTTGATACTCATTAAAATCATCCATTATAGACACCTCCATAATTTATAGTATAAAACATTTTAAATTTAAAGCCGAATAAAAGGACCCTATACAAATGATAGGGTCCTTTTATTCGGCTTTTTGAAGTAGACAATAGTTTAATTGATTAAGTTTTGAAAGGGAATTATCTGTATTTCCCCAAAGTAAGTCATTTCGATCAATCGGAATGACCTTATCAGAAAAATCTTTATCATTAAATAACTTAAATATATTTTGGTCAATAATAATTATGTCGTCCTGAGGATCACCATTAAATTGGTGATCTATAACAATTTCTAACAGAATATTGTTGTTACAGCATTCAGATTGTAATTTATTACAAAAATTTTTTATTAAGGCGTCATCCACAATTGGGTTTCCTGTAAGACTGGGTTGTAAATTACCGGTACGAATATCACCAATTATTCTGATTTTCACTAAAATTCACCATTCCTTAAATTTGTTAACTAAAATAGTCTATCATCAATAAACTTTAAATAGCTATGATAAAGTACTTCTTTGCTTAAAATTAATCTAGTTTAAAAAATAATAATATTAATTAAGATAACGTTAAAAAAGTCAAGTAAAAAGCTTAGTAATTTAAATGTCTGCTTTAAAAACAAAATTAGGTATGGTACGATAGTAAAGTTATGAGTTATCCCGATAGGCTTCATATTATATTGAAGAATCCTTGTAACCTAAAAAATATATAGGGGGAATTTAAATGCAAGAAAGACATTTATTTACTTCGGAATCAGTTTCAGAAGGACATCCAGATAAGATTGCTGATCAAATTAGTGATGCAATTTTGGATGCAATTTTAGCACAAGATCCTCAAGCCCGAGTTGCTTGTGAGACCTCAGTAACTACAGGACTAGTACTAGTTTTTGGTGAAATTTCAACTACCGCTTATGTTGATATCCAAAAGATAGTTAGAAACACTATTAAAGAAATCGGTTATACCGATGGTAAATATGGATTTGATGGTGATAACTGTGCTGTTTTAGTTGCTATTGATGAACAATCACCTGATATTGCTCAAGGGGTGGATGATGCTCTTGAAAAACGTGATGGTGCTGAAGATCCATTAGACCAAATCGGTGCCGGTGATCAGGGACTAATGTTCGGATATGCTATTGATGAAACTCCTGAATTTATGCCATTACCAATTGCTTTATCACATGCTTTAATGAAGAAGCAAGCCGAGTTACGTAAGAGTGGTAATTTATCATATTTAGGACCAGATGCTAAAGCTGAAGTGACCGTTGAATATGATGATAATAAAAAACCTTTACGTGTGGATACTGTAGTTATTAGTACCCAACATTCTGAAGATGCTACTTTAAAGCAAATTAAAGAAGATGTAATTAATGATATTATCAAGCCAGTAATTCCAAATGATTTACTGGATGAAAATACTAAATATTTAATTAATCCTACCGGACGTTTTGTAATTGGTGGTCCTCAAGGGGATGCCGGATTAACTGGACGTAA
Organism: Lentilactobacillus laojiaonis; assembly: GCF_020616595.1. Lineage (GTDB taxonomy): Bacteria > Bacillota > Bacilli > Lactobacillales > Lactobacillaceae > Lentilactobacillus > Lentilactobacillus laojiaonis. Next base: position 408,898 of record NZ_CP085278.1, read on the forward strand.
AATTATCGTAGATACTTATGGTGGATTTGCTCACCATGGTGGTGGGGCCTTTTCAGGTAAAGATGCTACCAAAGTTGATCGGTCAGCTAGTTACGCTGCTAGATATATTGCTAAAAATATTGTAGCTGCTGGATTGGCTAAACGAGCTGAAATCCAAATTGCTTATGCTATTGGTGTAGCTGAACCAGTTTCTGTATCAATTGATACATTTGGAACTAGCAAGGTTTCTGAAGCTGAATTAGTCAAAGCGGTTCGCCGAATCTTTGACTTGCGTCCAGCCGGAATTATTGAAATGCTTGATCTAAGAAAACCAATTTATAAAAAAACTGCCGCATACGGTCATTTTGGCCGTACTGATGTCGATTTACCATGGGAACACACTGATAAAGTTTCTGAATTAAACCAGTATTTTAATAAATAAAGAACGTCCCTTGATTATCAAGGGCGTTTTGTAGTTTTTAGGAGTTAATAATGAATAGTAAAAGTTCAAGTAATACTAAATTGGTTACTATCGCCTTATTTATTGCTACATTTATGAGTGCGATTGAGGGAACCATTGTTTCAACTGCTATGCCAACGATTGTTGGAGATTTACATGGAGTTTCATTGATGAATTGGGTATTTTCTATTTTTCTTTTGACAAATGCCATTGCTACACCGATTTATGGAAAATTAGCTGATCAAATTGGCCGTAAACCAATGTTCCTATTAGGAATATCAATTTTTATCATCGGTTCAGTTTTATCAGGATTATCTAATTCAATGGTAATTTTAATTATTTGTCGAGCTATTCAAGGTATTGGGGCTGGTTCGATTATGCCAATTTCCAATACGATTATAGCGGATATGTATTCTATTGAGAAACGTGCTCAAATTATGGGATTAAATAGTTCCGCTTGGGGAATTGCTTCAATAGCTGCACCATTAATTGGTGGATTTATTGTTGATAATTTTAGTTGGCATTGGATTTTTATGATTAATTTACCAGTGGGATTAATTGTAATGCTTATGGTTATAGTTTTCTTGCATGAAACTCCTAATAAGGTAAAAAGTAAAATTGATATATGGGGTATGACATTATTAACTGTTGCCTTATTATCGATAATGTATGCCTTCCAATTAATTGGACAAAGTCCTATTAATTGGAAAATCATTGCTGGATGTTTATTAATTTCTATTGCTAGTTTGGTAGGATTTATACGTCATGAAATGGTGGTTGATGATCCAATCATTCCAATGAATTTATTCAGTAATCGTACCTTTGTTGTTCAAAATGCCATTGCTGCATTAGTTAGTGGATTTTTAATTGGTTTTGAAGTTTACTTACCAGATTGGACTCAAGGAATATTGGGATTAAAAGCTTCATTAGCCGGATTTGCAGTAACACCTAGTTCTTTGATGTGGATTGTAGGTTCATTTATCGCTGGGAAGTTGCTAGCTAAATTATCGCCTTACCAGATTATGAATATTAGCTTAGGATTTATATTAATAGGTGCTATTTTAATGATCTTACTTCCAGCTAATGTACCATTTATTACTTTCTTAGGAATTGCGGCCATCTGTGGTACTGGTTTTGGAATTACGATCACTACTTCAACGATTTCCGTTCAAAACGAGGTTGAACCTAATCAAGTTGGGGTAGCTTCATCCTTTAATACCTTGAGTCGTACTTTGGGACAATCTTTAATGATGTCAGTATTTGGAATTGTGATGAATACTTCGATTTTAAGAGGAGTTAATCAACACGAAGGTACTAAGGTTTCCATGATTAATAAATTAATTAATCCGCAAACAGCTAAAGAATTGCCTGAAAAATTATTACCACAGTTAAGAAATATTTTATATAGCGGAATTCATAATGTATTTTTATTAGCTATTATTTTAATTGTTTTGGCATACTTGATTAATTTCTTTGATCGTAAAAATAAACACCAAAAAATTGATTAATTTCAGCACTCACAAAATTGTGGGTGCTTTTTTATTAGCCAAAATCAATTTGCTTTTATTAATTTTGTTTGCTAAAATTATATGAAAATATAATTAAACAAAGCGTAGAGACGAATTATTAGTAATTCTTATTTTTCAGAAACTAAGTGGCCAATGCGAACTTAGATTTAAGGGTTATGAACTCATCGTTAAGCGATTGACTAAATATAAAAGTAGGTTAATCCGGTTATATCACCGTTATTGATAATTAAGCGCTCTTAATTGAGAAAATAGGTGGTACCGCGATGTAATTCGTCCTATAAAAAGTAAATTGGTTTACTTTTTATAGGATTTTTTTGTTAATTAAAGGAAAGTAGGTAATGATATGGCATACGATCATATTGATATTGAAAAAAAGTGGCAAGATTATTGGGAAAAAAATAAAACCTTTAAAACCACTAACGATCAATCAAAAGATAAGTACTATGTACTAGATATGTTTCCATATCCATCAGGTCAGGGACTTCACGTAGGTCATCCTGAAGGATACACTGCAACTGATATTATGGCTAGATTTAAACGAATGCAAGGTAAGAATGTATTGCATCCAATTGGTTGGGATGCCTTTGGACTTCCTGCTGAACAATATGCATTAAAGACTGGTCATAACCCGAAAGATTTTACTGTTGAAAATATTGATAACTTCAGACGCCAAATTAAATCTTTGGGGTTTTCATATGATTGGGATCGTGAAATCAACACTACTGATCCAAAATACTATAAGTGGACTCAATGGATTTTTGAGCAACTTTATAAAAAAGGCCTAGCCTATGAAGATGAAATTATGGTTAACTGGGCTCCTGATTTTATGGGTGGGACTGTAGTTTCTAACGAAGAAGTTATTGATGGTAAAACCGAACGTGGTGGTTATCCTGTTTATCGAGTACCAATGCGCCAATGGGTGTTAAAAATTACTGAGTATGCTGATCGCTTGATTGATGATCTTGATGATCTAGACTGGCCAGAAAGCATTAAAGAAATGCAAAGAAACTGGATTGGTCGTTCTAAAGGAGCAAGTGTATTCTTTAAAGTTGATAATGCTGAAGATAAAAAAATTGAAGTATTTACTACTCGCCCAGATACTATGTTTGGGGTTAGCTATTTAGTATTATCACCAGAACATGATTTAGTAGATCAAATTACCACTGACGAACAAAAAGAAATTGTAAATAAATATAAAGAAGAAGTTTCCAGAAAGTCCGACCTTGAAAGAACTGATTTAAATAAAGATAAGAGCGGAGTATTTACTGGTGCATATGCTACTAATCCAATAAATGGTGAATTAATCCCAATTTGGATTGGAGATTATGTTCTTTCATCATATGGAACGGGTGCCATTATGGCTGTTCCTGCCCATGATGATCGCGATTATGAATTTGCTAAGAAGTTTAATTTACCAATCTTGCCAGTTATTGAAGGCGGTAATCTTGAAGAAGCAGCCTTTACCGGTAATGGTAAACACATTAATTCTGAATTTATGGATGGAATGGATAAACCTACTGCCATCAAAGCTGCTCTTGAATGGTTAGAAAGTCATAAGGTTGGTCACCAAAAAACTAACTTTAGATTAAGAGATTGGATCTTTAGTCGCCAACGTTATTGGGGTGAACCAATCCCAGTTATCCATTGGGAAGATGGTGAAACTACCTTAGTCCCTGAAGATCAACTACCTCTAATGTTACCGGAAACTGATAACATTGAACCATCCGGTACTGGAGAAAGTCCGTTAGCTAATCTTGAAGATTGGGTTAATGTAGTTGATGAAAATGGTCGAAAGGGTAAACGTGAAACCAATACTATGCCACAATGGGCTGGTAGTTCATGGTACTTCTTAAGATATATTGATCCTGATAATGATGAAATGCTTGCTGATCCAGAACGCTTAAAATATTGGTTAGATGTCGATCTATATGTTGGGGGAGCCGAACACGCTGTGCTTCACTTACTTTATGCTCGTTTCTGGCATAAATTCCTATATGATATTGGGGTAGTACCAACTAAAGAACCAATTCATAAATTAGTTAACCAAGGAATGATTCTTGGAACTAACCATGAAAAAATGTCAAAATCAAAAGGTAATGTAATTAATCCTGATGATATTGTTTCCGAATATGGTGCAGATACCTTAAGACTTTATGAAATGTTTATGGGTCCTTTGGATGCTGCTAAACCATGGAATACGGAAGGAATTGCCGGTTCGAGACGTTGGCTAGATCGAGTTTGGCGTTTAGTGGTTACCGATGATAATAAATTGAATCCTAAGATTACTGCTGAAAATGATGGTAGTTTAGATAAGATTTATAACCAAACGGTTAAAACAGTTACTAGCGATTATGAACAATTGCATTTTAATGTAGCCATTTCACAAATGATGGTGTTCGTTAATGATGCTTATAAAGCTAAGTCATTACCACAAGAATATATTGATGGTTTTGTTAAATTATTATCACCAATCGCTCCACATATCTCAGAAGAGTTATGGAGTCGCTTAGGTCATACAAATTCCATCGCTTATGAACAATGGCCAACCTACGATGAATCAAAAATGGTTGAAAGTACCTCTGAATTAGTAGTTCAAGTTAACGGAAAAGTCCGTGGACATATTACTGTTTCTAAAGATGCGGATAAAGCAACAATTCAAGATATTGCCGTAAATGATGAAAAAGTAAAAGAATATGTCGATAATAAAGAAATTAAAAAAGTAATTGTAATTCCAAACAAGATTATTAATATCGTGGTTGGTTAAACTAAAAGGTCCCTACTAAATTTAATTAGTAGGGACCTTTTTTAATCTTTCCATAAAAATTTAATTAAGGCTTTATTAACTACCGGATTATCTTGGTGTAAAGCCGTATGCTGTGCTTGCTTTCCTTTAACTAAGACAGTTTGATAAACTTTAGCGCGGTCCTTTATTAGGTACCCTAAAGATAGGGCGGAAGTAGTAGTTATTACTCCATCCGAATTAGTTCCATTTTCTAAGTTACCATAAATGTTTAAGACTTCAATTTGTTTAGGAAAGTTATTTTGTTTATCTAATAAATATTGATATTCAGGATGGATAATTGTAGGTTTACCAATTTTATCGAGAGTATTTTCATTATAGTGATCGTCCCATAACTTGGCTAAGTGATTTCTATGTTTTGGCTGATTTCGTTTATGCATATTAACAATTCCATCGTATGGTCCAGCGATTACTACTACCTTATTTACTTTTGGTAGTTTAGGATCATTACCATTAGTTAGACAATAGTTGATAGCAGCATAGGCGCCCATCGAATGTCCAACTAAGTTAATATTCTTTACGTGATACTGTTCTTTTAAAATTTTAGTTATATTAACTAGCCAACGGCTATACATATATTCACCAGCTCGGTGGTTGATAAAGTTTACACGAATAATGGGATTACGTGAATACTTATTAATATGACCAAATATTTTAATTTTTCCATTGCGATGAACAGCAATGACCATTGAGCTGGATGCAGCATTGGCTCTTTCGCTGGCCCCAGCAAATCTGGTTTCAGCATGATAACTACTAACCCAACCATGTAAAAAAATGGTTGGTGTGGGTGAGTTAATATAATTTTGTGATTTTTGATAATCTTTGATAACTCCATTAGCTAGATGATATCCGATTAAAAGTAAAAAAAATCCACCTAGGACGAAGTAAAGAACTTGTCCTATGGTGGATTTATTTGGTTTAGACATAATTTTCTTCTACCACCTTATTATTTGAATTACGTAGTTTAATTTTTTTAACAACATAATTATATAATAATGATAGCAAGCAAGGAACAATTATGGCAATAAATAATCTTAAAACAATAGAATCAACACCTAGTCGTTGTGTAATGTCTAAGATTGCTTTGTGCAAATACATAATGAATAGTGTATTTTTACCCAGGGTTGTAAGTATCCAAGTTATAATTGGTAACGAACGAGAAATTAATGAGCTTAGACTAAAAATTACTATACTAGACATAATTGGAATAGTAGTAACCGCCAAGGTAGGCGAGATTGGTTGAGAAGCATGGATTATATGAGATTTCATAAAGAATCCGAAGTTAAAAATTCCTGAGTTTTGACCATAGATCAATAACAGAATAATTAAAGTAATTGGAATTATAATGTTAAATTTCCTAATAGCTTCTTTAATCTGAGCAAAATATAAATTACCAAATAACATGAAGAATATTGCAAGTAATGAAACATCAAAATCCCATGGCATGTTCCAATCCGAAGGGATGAAAGGTAATTCTAAGTGCTTATAACTAACTCCGGTAATAACCGTAAGAAATCCAATTATAATTAGCTTTTGACGAGATTTAACATAAGTAATTATGAAGGTTACCACAATACTTGCAATTATAAACACATTCATATACCAAAATACGCTAAGATATAAGTTTAACCGAGTACCACCATAAAGTAGTTTTAAAAAGTACCTCAGAGTGTATCCCAGCGAGTGAAGCCCACTTACATACCCAAAGGTTATTAATAATACCCCGAATATAAAATATGATTTTAACAATGGAACAATGTGTTTTTTTAGATAGGTTGCCCAATCATTATTAACAACTGGCTTTAAGAAAAACCCGGCAGCAATGAAAAAGATTGGCATATGCCACCAATATAAAAAGTGATACAAAGTTCCATGCGTTTCTAAAGCATGTCCGATAGCTACTGCAATAATTCCCAGTCCTTTTGCAATATCTATCCAAGCAATACGCTTTTTTGCCACAATCTAGCCCCCAAACATTTATAATGATATCAATATATTAATTCTATAAGAAGGATGCAAATTTTTATATTAAATTATGATTAAAAAAACATGACAAATGATATTAAATAATGCTTAACAAGTGGTTGTGTGTATTGTAATTGCTTATTTTTTTAATTAAAATTATTGTTTGTGTAAAAGATTTATGAAAGTGGGAGCGAAAATGGAGGACGAAACAAAAAGTAATACTAATTCAAGCTCGAAATCTCAAATGTTATCTGGGTCAGCTTGGATGACAGCAGGTAGTATTTTTTCTAGATTTTTAGGAGCAATTTATATCATTCCGTGGAGTATCTGGTTTGGTTCATACTTTTTAAGAGGAAATGCGTTATATGGATTTGGATATAATATTTATAGTTTCTTCTTAATAGCGGCAATTGCCGGAATTCCCTCAGCAATTGCTAAACAAGTGGCTCACTATAATGCATTAAACGAATACGGGGTCGGGGTAAGATTATACAAACGTGGTTTAGTTTTAGCCGCGGCCACGGGAATAATTTGTGCGCTAATTTTATACTTTGGAGCTCCTTGGTTAGATGGTGGAAATGACAAAGTTATTCCGGTCTTACATTCATTATCATGGGCAATTTTGATTATTCCAACTATGAGTTTAACCAGAGGTTATTTTCAAGGATATCAACAAATGGCGCCATCAGCAATTTCTCAGTTTGTTGAACAATTGGCTCGAGTAATTTATATGTTAGTTACGGCATACTTAATTATGCAAGTATTTCACGGAAGTTGGATTACCGCAGTGGCCCAATCTACTTTTGCAGCATTCATTGGGGCGGTAGCTGGTCTATTAATATTGGGAGTTTACTATTTAAGAAGAAAGAATTACTTTAATTCTTTAGTAGCAAACAGTAATAATGAGATTCATGTGGAACCTAAAGAACTTTATCGTGAAATTATCGTACAAGCCGTTCCATTTATCATTTTAGGTGCAGGAATTACTATCTTCCAACTAATTGATCAATATACATTTTTTAATATTATGCACCAAGCTACTAACTATTCCAACACGATTTTAAATGATTTGTATGCTATGTTTGCAGTTAATGCTAATAAGTTAATTATGATTACTATTTCATTGGCTTCAGCCTTAGCTATAACAGCCGTACCATTGCTTTCAGTTGCGATTACTAAAGGAGACAAACACGAAGTTAAAGAACAAAATTCCAACGTCTTGATGTTGTTTATGTTTGTTATGATTCCTGCCGCTTTAGGGATGGCAGCCATTGCCGGACCATTAAACCGTTTGTTCTATGGTAATGCTCAACAAGCATTGGGAGCAAATATTTTATCATTTTCATCAATTGTGTCCGTGCCAATGGGATTATTTGTGGTTACATCTGCTGTCATGCAGGGATTATCACAAAATAAAAAAGCGGTTCGCTATTTTATAATTGGAACGATTGTTAAGTTAATTGCTCAATGGCCATGTGTTTACTTCTTAGGAGCCTTTGGAGCTTTATTAGCTACTGCGATTGGTCTAATAGTGGCTAATGGTCTAATTATCATATCGCTAAATCGCCAATTTGGTTTCGACCGAAAGGCCCTTTCCAATGGATTTGCGAAAATTACGACCTATTCAGCTATCATGTACATAGTTGCTTTAGCATTAGTTTACTTTGGTAATTTTGTATTAGGATTATTTACTAATCCTTACAGTCGAATTGGTAGTTTAATTGTAACTGCGGTAGCTGTAATTATTGCAGGATATCTTTATTTATATCTTGTTCTTAAGGGTAGAGTGGCTGATTCAATTATTGGTCCTCGTAGCCAAAGTCTTAGAAAAAAATTACACATTAAATAAAAAATCAGTAGGATAAGTCCTACTGATTTTTTTTATATTTGTACATATATTGAGGTAATTTTTCACTTATTAAATGTGGTAATACAATATAGTTATTTTTAGCAATGTCATCAGCAATTAGGCTATGGATATAAACACCAGCCAGAGTAGCGTCTAATTTATTTTGAAATTGAGCTGTAAATCCAGCAATTATCCCCGCTAAGGTATCTCCCATACCGCCAATAGCTTGGCCGGGATTTCCTAGCATAAGTTTAAATGCCTGATCTTGATAGTAAATTTCACTATGATGGGATTTAACAATGACAATCGCATTAAGTTGACTGACATATTTTTGATTGTTTTCAGTTGTTTGCTGGTCAATTGGTATTTTAGAAAACCTCTGCCATTCCATTTGATGGGGAGTTAGAATGTTGGTACTCTTTTCTGGCAAAGATAATTGGTATTTAGCCATGAGCGTAATTGCAGATCCGTCAATGATTAGAGTTTGTGATTCTGAAATAGTGGCTAGTACTACTTTTAAAATTTCTAAACTCATTTGATCAGTTCCTAATCCAGGACCAATTAAAACTACGTTAGACTTTTTTATGGATTCAATTACTTGTAGTTGATCAGAAATATCGATAAACATTGCTTCTAGACAATGGTTATGTAAACTAGACAAATTATGATAGGTTGTTGCTGTAGTTACTAAACCTGCACCAGCATTAATAGTGGCTAGACTGGCCATAATAATGGCGCCTCCATAATTATCATTGCCTCCAATTAAGGTTACTTTACCGTAATTTCCCTTATAACTATCGGGATCTCTATTAACAATTGTTTGATATAAGATATCATCAGATAAAATTTTCACTAATAATCTCCTCCTAACGCCTATAAGTATATCACTATGTGGATTTTTTAAGTGAATGTTCTATGCTACCTGTGATAAAATACAGATAAATTAAACTTAAAGGAAGTAGGTACATCTATGACAAATAAATGGCAAGATAAAGCAAATGCTTATCGCGAAGATTACTTAGCCGATTTATCAGAATTAATTGCAATTGAAAGTGTTCGTGATGTTGAACATAAAACTGACGAATATCCTTTAGGCGAAGGCCCAACTAAAGCTATGGAAAAATTCTTATCATTCGGTAAAAGAGATGGCTTTACAGTTAAAAATATTGATAACATCGTTGGATACATTGAATATGGTGAAGGAGATCAAACTTTAGCTATTCAGTCCCATGCTGATGTTATGCCAGCAGGTAATGGCTGGAACACTAATCCTTTTGAATTAACCATTAAAGATGGAATTGCTTATGGACGTGGAACCTCTGATGATAAGGGTCCCGGTCTAGCAGCATATTATGGTTTAAAAATGCTTAAAGATAGTGGAGTTAAGCCTAATTTAAAAATTAGATTAATTGTAGGTACTGATGAAGAAAGTAATTGGACTGGTATGAAACATTACTTTGAAGTAGAACCTGAACCTACTTTTGGATTTTCACCAGATGCTGAATTCCCAGTTATAAATGGTGAAAAGGGGAATGCTTCATTTGAAACTACCTTTGGTAATTCAAATGGTAACAATTTTGCTCTGGAATCATTTGATTCTGGTTTGAGAGAAAATATGGTACCTGGGGAAGCTACAGCGGTTGTAATTAGTGATAATATTCAAGAAATTGCTAATAACTTCTCTGAATTCTTAAACCAAAGTCCAGTTAATGGTGAAGTAGAAACTGATGGCAAAACTGCTAAGTTACACGTGATTGGTAAGCAAGCTCATGGAATGGAACCTAAAAACGGAATTAATGCGGGTACTTATTTAGCAAGCTATTTAAATCAATTTAATTTTGGTGATGCCGCAGCTGATTTCTTAAGATTTATTACTAAATATTTACATGATGATTCTCGTGCTAATGCTTTAGGAAGTAACTATGTTGATGACGTAATGGGCGATTTAACTATGAATGTTGGTTTAATGAAATTTGATCAACAAAATGGAGGCTTTATTAATACTAATTATCGTTATCCTAAAGGCACGACACCAGATAATATTTTAGATAAACTCCAAAAAGCAGCTCAAGCCCTTAACGGAAAAACTGTCCAAATTTCAAATATGGAACCTCACTATGTGGATCCAACTGATCCAATTGTAGAAACTTTAGTTAATGTATACAAAGAACAAACTGGCATTATGGATGCTAAGCCAGAAGTTGTTGGTGGTGGAACTTATGCTAGATTAATGAAGCGTGGGGTTGCCTTTGGAGCCTTATTCCCATGGACTGAAGATAGTATGCACCAAGCTAATGAATTTCAACCAGTTGATGATTTATTAAAAGCTATGGCAATCTATGGCCAAGGTATCTTCGAATTAGCAACTAAATAAATTTTAGAGGTGAGCGTTATGATCCAAATGACTAAGTATACAAATATTTTGGTTGGGATTGACGGTTCTGAAATTTCTGAACTAGCCCTTAATAAGGCAATTAAGGTCGCTAAAGAAAATAAATCTAAACTATTAATTGCTTCGGTAATTAATGAACGAGATATTTTAGGATCAATTAAACCGGCTTCAGTAGGTTTTGGAAGTGTTACTGTAAACAATATTGAAGAAATTAAAGAACGAACTGAAAATATGTTAAACAAGTATCTAAATCGAGCCAAAGAAGCGGGAGTTGAAGCAAATACTTTAGTTAGTTATGGTAATCCAAAAGTTGAATTAGCTACTAAGATAGTTGAAGAAAATCAGATTGATGCCATTTTTATTGGTGCAACTGGTGTAAATAATGTTATTTCAAGACTGTCATTAGGTTCAACTGCAGAGTTCATAATTGCTCATGCCTTGGTAGATGTTTTAGTTGTTCATAAATAAGAAAAAGCCTAGAGAATATTTATTCTCTAGGCTTTTTTATTAACGAATTTTTAAAAGGGCATCATCAATTTGTTGTAACACAATATCAACATTTTTCTGATCGGAAAGATCGTATTTTTGAAGATCAATTTTAATTTTAGGACTTACATCATAATCTTCATACCATTGTTTATAAGCAGACCACATTTTATAGTAATAGTTTTTAAGACCGGGATTATCATCAAATTGTTCATAATCACGACCGCGTTTTTTGATACGATATTGAATTGTATCAAAATCACTATCTGCATATACTAACAAATCAGGACCTTTTTTAGGTAGCTCCTCTAATTCATTCATCATGTTATCAAGTAATTTTAAATAAACTGCTAACTCAGTATCAGTAATATTACCTTCAGAGTTATTTTCTCTAGTAAATAATGCATCTTCATAAATTGAACGATCCAATACATTATTATCATCTGAAAGTGCTTGTTTGATCATTGCAAATCGTTTATTTAAAAAATAGATTTGAAGTAAAAATCCATATTGTTTAGGATTTGAATAATATAATGGTAAAACCGGATTATCTCCGACTGGTTCGAAATATGCGGTGGTTCCTAGATGCTCGGCAATTTTTCCAGTAAGTGTAGTCTTTCCAACGCCAATCATTCCTGCAGTAATTATCACCATGATGACCCCTTCTTTTCTAAAATTTAACAATATATAGTGTAACATAATTTGCAGACATACTACATGTATTATTTAAGTTAATTGTTGAGCCAAATTTTGGTAGGCTAAGTTGCTTATATAGTACAATAAACTTAGTTATAAAATAACGGTGGGGTGATTTAAAATGTACAGAGCACTTGTATTTTTTGACTTAGATGGAACACTACTTGATAATGATAAAAATGTTCCTCAAGCAAACATTGATGCAATTCAACAATTGAAAGAAAATAATATTCTTCCAATCATTTCAACTGGACGTAACATCTTTGAAATTAATTACGTATTAAAAGCAACTGGTATTAATACCGTGGTTAGTGCTAATGGTAGTTATATCCAATATGAGGGTAAAAAACTTAAGGCTGAATCAATTAGTAAATCGATTATCGAAGACTTAATTGATTTTGCCGAAAAACAAGGGGATGGGGATGCAATTGGTTTCTACAACAATGAAACATTTGCCATTACCAAGGCTAACAAATTAACTCGTGAAAATTACAAATTGTTAAGATTAAAAGCTAATGTTGATCCTTCATTTTATATGACAAATGAAGTTAACTTTATTAATATTTTTAATACCGATAAAGATAAATTGTATCAAGATGCTTTTAAAGGAAAATTATCAGTAGTTCGTAATAATCCTAAAGCATTAGATACTATGAAGTGGGGAATTTCCAAACAAAGTGGGATTAAAGCTCTAGTTAATGCTACTGGAATGCAAAATATTCCAACCTATGCTTTTGGGGACCAATTAAATGATTTAGAGATGTTTGATGAAGTTGATTATCCTGTTAGCATGGGGAATGGTAATAAAATCAATAAAGAAAAAGCTGATTTTGTTACTACCTCAAACATGGATGATGGAATTCCTAATGGATTAAGACATTACGGATTAATCAAATAAAAAAAGCCATTCAATTAATTGAATGGCTTTTTTTATTTTGTCTAGTTCATTGCTTTTTTAATATTATCTAAGGTTAAATCTTTAGTAGTAGCAAATAAAATATCAGCATCTTTAAGGGTATCGCGTGATCCAATCCCAACTGAAGTTTCACCGGCACCATTGATTGATTCAATTCCTGACTCAGCATCCTCGATACCGATACATTGTTCTGGTTTGAGGTCAAGAATTTGTGCTCCTTTTTGATAAATCTCTGGATCGGGTTTTCCATTAGTTAGGGAAGCAGGATCAACAACGTTGCTAAAATATTTAGTAAGTCCCAATTTTGATAGTACTGTGGGTGAATTTTTAGAAGCTGAGGCTAGTGAAATTGAGTAACCATTACTTACTAGTGAATCTAAAAATTCTTTGATACCAGGTAAAATATTATCTGGGGTCATTTTATTAACTAATGATAAATAACGATCATTTTTTTCGTTAGCAAGAGAAACCTTTTCTTCTTCAGTGTAATTGTTGCTAACACCACCGGCATCCAAGATCATGTTTAATGAGTCCATACGGCTAATGCCTTTAAGACCATCTTCTAAGTCTTGAGTCCAAGGAGTTCCTACTTTGTCAGCAAGTTGGTGCCAGGCTTCGGTGTGGTAAACGGAAGTATCAGTAATAACTCCATCTAGATCAAAAATAAACCCTTTAATATCTGAAAATTTTACCATAATTAGTCACTCCTTTAGTATTTAACAGTTAATGTTTTTCCACTAGTAGTTGAGTATTCTTTACCTAAAATTTCTACTTTAGAGTTGTTATCAGTTGTTACATTAATTTGATCTTGTGTAATTTCGTATTGGTACCAAGTTCCTTTAAAGTTTTGCTTAAAGGCTAGTCGGGTCCAATGTTTTGGTAGATGTGGGTTAATACGAACAATATCTTGATTCATATTTACCCCACCATAATTTCTAGTTTCAATTTGGAGAGATGCTCCCATTACACCTAAGTGAATTCCTTCGGCAGTAGTACCACCTTGGATATCATAATAATCTGATAGTAGGGCAGTTGAGAATAGTTGCCAAGATTGATCCATATTGTTATTCATTTCGTCTAATACGGAATATACAATTCTAGAAAGGGTAGATCCGTGAGTCGTACGATCTAGATAGTAATGCAAGTTTTTAGCAAAGTATCCAGTAGGTAATTGATATCCTAAACTCTTATAAATTGTTTCTACTTCTGGAATTGTAAGTTCATAATATGCCATTAGAGTATCGGCTTGTTTGGCAACTTGGTAGGCATCTGGTGATTTGCCTTCACCCTTTAAAATTCGATCAATTCTTGAAATATCGCCATATTTTTTACGATAGGCATCAAAGTTAAGCTTAGATAATTTAAAGTAACCTTGGAATTGGCCAATGATACCATCTTCATTAATATCAAGCGTTAATTTCTTGCTAATATCATCCATTTTTTCAAGAGTATCTTTTGTAAAATCGGCTTTTTGAGCAGCTTGTTGTAAGACTGATTTATCGACTTTTTTAATAAGCTCGGCTACTTTAACAAATAACCAAGAGACCATCATATTAGTATAAGCATTATTTACTAACCCACGTTCATCGGAGTTGGGATAGTGTTCATGAAATTCGTCAGGTCCCATGACGTGTTTAATGTCGTATCTTCCAGTATCTTCATTAAATTCAGCTAAGCTTTCCCAGAATTTACTAATCGAAAGCAATATTTCCAATCCATATTGATTCATGAAATCTTGGTCATTCGTAAGGTGGAAATATGATAAAACGTTAAAGGCAACTGAAATTGAAACGTGTCTTTGCAAACGACTGTTATCTGGATCCCAGGAATTATTAACAGGGTTTAAGTGAACAAATTGAGATTGTTCATCACCGTACATTCCTGATTGCCAAGGAAACATAGATCCCTGGCGACCATCAGATTGGGCATACTTTCTAGCAGCATCTAAACGATTATAACGGTACAAGATTGCTTGCTTAGTAATCTTTGGATAGTGGAGCGTATAGTAAGGTAGGGCAAACATATTATCCCAAAAAATATGTCCACGATAGGCCTCGCCATGTAATCCACGAGCACCAACCGAAGCATCTAAATTATCTTCACGTAAGGCAGCTCCGGTAACGAATAGATGATAGATGTTAACTCGAGTTAATTTTTGACTAGTAATATCATTTCCAATTTGAATATCTGAAGTATCCCAAATATTTTTCCAGAAGTTCACACTATCTTTTTTGGTATCATCGAATGAAGACTTAGTTAATTCAACTTGAGAATCGTGTTCTAGATCTCCACGATCTTCACGACTAGTAAAAATTACTACGTTTTTATCAAATTGATAAACTTGACCTTCCTTTACCTCAATATTTAGAACTTGTTTAACTTTTTGATCTTCAGTAGATGAAATGATTTTATCGTCAAGATCTAAATTAGAGCTAGTCAAATTGGTATTAATAGCAAACTTAACGTGTGATGTTTTAGTTTGCCCACTTAATGACATTTGGTTATTTTCAGCAGACATATTAGTGATATCTAAATGGTGTTGATCGAAGTCTTGATAACGTTCAACATTTCCATTAATTACGCTTCCATCAATTTCCGAGTAAATTTGAAGATTACCAGAAAAGTTAATGGGTTTAACCTCGTATCTAATTGAGTATCGATGCCAATTAGTCATGTTTGCCACTTTAGTAGCTTTAACTTCAAGAATATGGCCGGTAGAGAGTTGGATGTTCATTGCGGTAGTTAGGACCCCATTTTTAAGATCTAAACTACGGTAAGTATCTTGAACATCTTCTTTAGCTACAGAAAATGGAGTTTGGTGGTCAACGCCAAATGTAATAAATTGACTATTAGGTAAGTTAACTAAATCTTCATTAACTACATCGCGACCATTAATATTGGTAGTAAGTTGATTAAATACTCCGGCGATGTACATACCAGGATAATTATCTTGATCAGCGTGTGATTCAACATATGCACCACGTAAACCAAAGAAACCATTACCAATAGTTAACATGGCTTCTTGACCATAATTACGCTTACCGGCATATTGACCATAATAATCTAAATGCCATTTTAGATATTCAGTTTTTTCATCAACAGCTTGTTGCAATCCAATTTCGTTAATGCGATTTTCGTTAACTACGGGAATGTTAAGCATATTGGTGATTGCAAGACCGACATCAATTTTTTGATGATTAATACCAATAATGGCATCGGAAAAAGTGTAATTCAATGAATTATCAATAATAGCAGCATCTACTGATAAACCAGTAATTGCTGATTTAATATTTTCCAAGTTATCACCAATAGATAAATTAGAATTATAAGTTATTACATAGGTTCTAAAAGGTGGTTTATTGGAATTTTTTGAGTAATTTACTTCCAATTTTCCATCATGGGACTTAATCGCAATTGTCTTCATAACGAAACCTCTTTCCTAAGCATATATTTGAAAAAGATGATATATTACTTCTTTAGTAACCATAGTAAATCAAGTAATTTTGGTTAGCAATTAATTAGACTTTCCTAATTAGTAAAATAAAAAGGATACTATCAATTAAGATAGTATCCTTTTTATTTGGATTGATTAGATTTCATCATGTCTCTAATTTCAGTTAATAATACTTCGGTTTGATCTAAAGTTTCAGCGACTTCTTCATCTTTAGATTTACGGATGAATTTGTTGATAGTTTTAACTAATAAGAATACAACAAATGCAATTATTAAAAAGTTAATTACTGAATTTAAGAAAGCTCCATATTTAAAGGTAGCCTTTCCAATTGAAAGGGAGAGATTAGAAAGATCGATTTTTCCAATAAATATTCCAATAAGTGGATTGATTAAGTTAGTGGTTAATGATGTAACAATAGAAGTAAAGGCGCCTCCAATAATTACACCAACTGCTAGATCAATTACGTTTCCCTTAGATATGAATTCTTTAAACTCTTTGAACATATAGACTTTATCCTTTCAGATTAATTTGTTACACTTTACTTCTATTAAACTATTATTTATCCAAATAAACAATAAGTAATAGGGTTTTCTTACAAGTAAATGCAATTAATATGCTATGATAAGATCAATCAGAAATGGAGAAGTTATGAAGAAAAAGATTATTTTTACAGTATCCCTAATTACAATTATTATTTTTAGTGTTGCTTTTTACCTTACATTAAATTTAAACCCTAGTTATCAATTATTTTTTGCAATTTGGTTTTTGGCTGTAATTATTTTTAGAATAGTAGTAACTCCAATTATAGTAATCGGAATTTTTAATCTTGATAGTAAAAAGGATCAAGAACAAGAAGATGAATAAATTAAGAAGGTAAAATAATGAAATTTAATCAGGTAGTTAAACTAGCTTCAATTGGTTTGGGGGCATTTTTGTTTAGTGGCTTAGGTCAAATGGATTATGCTTATGCCAAAACTAAGGTAAATAATGTGTCCAATAACAAGAATCAATCAATTGATATAGTTTTAAAATCAAAAAATCCATCGGCAATGGGCAGTATGGCTTATCAGACGGTTAATTCTGGTAGCAAGTCATATCATAAGTTTTTAACCCCCAAACAATTCGCTAGCAAATATGGACAAAGTAATAGCAAGGTCAAAGCCATTCAACGTTATTTAACCAAATACCATTTAAAAACTAAAGTTTATAGTGGCAATTTAATTATGCGGGTGAATGGTTCGACTAAGAATATAAATAAAGCTTTTAACACTAAGTTAGTAAATGTAAAAACTAGTACTTTAACTTATCAAAAACCTAGTAAAACACCTAAATTACCTGGCAAACTAAATTCTAGTATTTATTCGTTGGTAGGGATGTCTACATATGTGTCATTTAACAATTACGCTCAAAAAAATGATGCCAAAATGAATCCCTCATCCTTTATCAAACGTTCTACTAATAGTTTGAGCACTACTAACTCGCCCCAAAAATTTGCTAAATTGTATGATTTAGATTCATTGTATGCTAAAAACTATACAGGAAAAGGTAAAACCATTGGAATTATTACTTTTGCTAATTATCATCCAAGTGATGCTTATACATATTGGAAAAGTGAAAATATTCCAGCTAAAAGTAAGCGAATTAGTGTATATCGAACCGATGGTTATAAGGGAAGTTGGGATGGATCAGACGAGTCTACAATGGATGTAGAACAAGCTGGGGCAGTAGCACCTAAAGCTAACATTCGAACTTACATCGGACAGTCATCAATCATAGGAATGGTTAATTCCATCGCTAGTGCTAATTCTGAGAATAAAGTTGATACTTTATCGATTAGCTGGGGTCAAAGTGAATCTCGTGTGGCTAAAGATATTAAATTAGGAGTGACTCCTAAAAAATACAATCAAATTTTAAATATATTGTTCCAACAGGCCGCTATACAAGGAATAAGCACTTTTGCTGCTAGTGGTGATAATGGGGCCTACGATGGAATTTTAGATGGATCTTCTAGTGGATTAGCTGTTGATACCCCAGCTAACTCAGCTTATGTTACCTCAGTGGGAGGAACTACTTTACCTAAAACCTATCGAGTAAATAAAAAGAATTATTCAGTTACAAAAGAACGGGCTTGGGGTAATGAATTTTTGTATTCTAATTATAATCACCAACATTTTTATTCCCAATATCAATTCTTAAGTAGCTATTTTGCAGGCGGCGGTGGTGGATTTAGTAAATATAATTCAACACCTAAATATCAACGCGGATTTAGTGGAGTGGGAACTTATGATGCCACAAAACTATGGAACATTTCTAAAGGTAAATTAACACTTCTAAGCAAACCACAGCAAAAAAGTGGTAAAGCAAATGGACGAAATGTTCCTGATTTATCAGCCAATGCAGATCCTAATACTGGATATAGTGCTTATATTAGCTCTGGTTCTAAAGGAAATTGGTATATCGTGGGAGGAACTAGTGTTACTGCGCCACAGATGGCTGCTGCTAGTACGGTCCTTTCACAAAGTAACCAAACTCGTTTAGGATTTTGGAACCCACAAATTTACAAATTTGCTAAGCGTTCAAATTCACCATTCCATGCATTGAACGATCGAAATAATAATACTAATCTTTACTTTACCGGACAACCAGGAAAGTTATATAATCAGGCAACAGGATTAGGGACGGTTAATTTTAGCTTATTAGATAAGGCTTTTAACTAATTGAATATTAGTGTAACGGAGGGGAAAAATTGAAACTAGAAAAAATTAATTTTCGAAACCGACAGTTTAACATCCGTGTATTAATTATGCTAGCTCTTATTTTGATGGTGTTTTTAGTCCAACTACCAGTTGAATTATTAACTGTTAAAAAGTTCAACGGCTTGGTATCATTTTTATTAGCAGTTATTTATTTATTAGGATTTAGTTTAGCGATTTGGATTGCGTATAAAGTTTTCCAAAAGGTTAACCCGTATCCCTATAAAAAAATAAATAGGCATGATATTCTTTTAATGTTTGAATGGGTTTTAATATTTTTTGGCGCAGAAATGGTTTTTGGACTTTTAAATAATTTATTATATAGACAGCAACAAACTGCCAATAATCAAATTATTCAGCAAGTGGTTGGTAGCAGCCATCTTACTTTAGTCTTAATGGTAATTACAAGTATATTTGCCTCGCCAATTTTAGAGGAATTAATATTTAGAGGCTA
Source organism: Lentilactobacillus laojiaonis (assembly GCF_020616595.1). Classification (GTDB taxonomy): domain Bacteria; phylum Bacillota; class Bacilli; order Lactobacillales; family Lactobacillaceae; genus Lentilactobacillus; species Lentilactobacillus laojiaonis. The sequence continues at coordinate 428,631 of NZ_CP085278.1, forward strand.
CTTTATGAATGCCTTTTTTGCACCTAATGATTTTTGGGAACCGATTATTGCTAGTGGAGTATTATTCTCATTGCTTCATATGCATGATTTAAATTTAATTAATTTTATAACTTACGGTACGTTAGGCGCTATTTTGGCGTATGCTTATAAAAAATCAAAAAATATTAAAGTATCAATCGGAATGCATTTCTTAAATAACGCTTTTGCAATGTTAATGATGATAATTCAGATATTAAACAATTAAATAAAGTTAAAATTAAATAGTAATTTGTAAATAATGATTTTATCAATGATAAAATAGCCCTAATCGAAAAGAGAGGGGCTTTTTTCATGAAATTAAATAAAATAATCTTAACGCTTGCCATGAGTTTGTTAGTCGTTTCTGGAAGCAAGGCCGTTTTAGCTGACCAAACTACTACAAGTTCCGATAATGTTTCAAGCAGTGAAACACAATCAGTTCAAACAAAAGCTTTATCTCAAGCCTATGTAGTTTATGGATCTGGATTAGCCAGTGAAGATAAGGATAAAATTAATGATGCCTTAGGGGTTAAATCAAATTATAAAGAATTAACCGCTACAGGTAGTGATTATGCTAAATATATTAATAATAGTGGAACTACCGATGCTAGCATGATTAGTTGTGTATCTCTAGCACCAGCTGATCCGGGAACGGGAGTTAAAGTTAATATTGAAAATTATGACGGTAGCAACAATATAACTGAAGTAACTTCGCAACAATATGCAATGGTTGCTACCATGGCGGGAGTAAAGGATGTTATTATTACGGTTACTGCTGATAAATCAGTTTCCGGAGAATCGGCATTAACTGGAGTTTATAAAGCCCTAGCAAATGACGGTTTAACTTTAGATCAACAAAACACTCAGGCCGCTAACTCGGTTTTAGATGCTACTCAAACGGCAATTAATGAAAATAAGGATAACGATAAATATCCTGGAAAATTAATGTCAGCAGTAGGAAATGTTTCTGCCGACCTAGCCAAACAAAAACAGTCTGATGATCAATTAGCAACTAAAGATGACATCAAAAAAATGTTAGACGATGCTTTAGAAAAGCAAGGAATTAAGGATGAAACTTCAAATACTACTATTAACAACATTGTAGTAGCCTTAAGTGGGGTTCAAGCCGCTCCGGTATCAAATACTAAATCATATGTAAGTAATGCTAAAAACGTTGCTGATAGTTTGCAAAACTCAGTTGGTGATAAAATGGCCGATTTAAAAGATTTTGCTAATAGTGATGATGCTAAAAAAGCTAAGGGTGCGCTTCAAAATATCTGGGATGCAATTGTTAGTTTCTTTAAAAATCTATTTTAATAAAAAATACCTACTTAGATAATTAAGTAGGTATTTTTTATTAAGCATTTTTACTCTCAATATTAATAAGTTACAGTACACTTAATATAAAAGTTAGGGGGATCAAAATGCATAAAAGGTTTAGCTTTTATTTATGTGTAATTAACATTATTTCAATGCTGATTTATTTAGGATATTTTGGTTATTGGTATTTTATAAAAAAATATTCATTTTTTCATAATGAAAAATTGCTTTTATTAGAGATGCTATTAGGAATTATAATTACATTAATTCCCTATATAATTGAAAGAATTGGAAAATTTTATTTTCCTGAGGTTGAATTGATTTTATTTTATATATTTATATATATGGCTAGTTTATTGGGATCCGGATTAAGATTTTATTATCGCGTAATTTATTGGGATAAATATGAACATTTTATTTCAATGATGCTATTCTCAGCATTAGGCTTTAGCATTTTTAGTGCATTAAGTAAGGTAAAAAATGCTTCCAAACATGCCCCTTTATTAATCAGTATGTTTTCCTTTACATTTGGAGTAACAATTGGGGCTTTTTGGGAAATATATGAATTTACTATGGATGGATTGTTTAATTTAAATTTGCAGAGATACTTTTTATATGGAAAATTTTTGATCGGACGCCCAGTTTTGTATGACACGATGACTGATATTATTATGGACATCTTGGGCTCATTGTTAATGGCCATAATCGGTTATACAATGTTGAAATTAAAACCTAATTTAATTAAACAATTAACGTTCACAGCTAAGTAAATTTAGTATAACTATTTATTTTGTAAATTATTACAAATGTTACATGGTGTCTTTGATTTATATTATTTCTGAAATTTGTTGATAATATTCATTAGCTATAATGATTATTGTTGAATAGGTAAAAATAAATTAGAGGGATGTAACTAATGCATAAATTTGCAAAAATTATTTTATCAATTGCTGCAACTTTTACAATGTCAACTACCATGGTTAAAATGGCATCGGCATCTAATAGTGCAGAAATAATTAAAACTGCTTCAATGAAAAATGTTGAATATAAAAATAAAACTTCAAAAGGTGCTACTTATAAATTTAATATGGTTAGTAGCAAAAAGTTTAAATTTAGTAAAAAAACTCATTCTTTAAAGAGTTATCCACATACTACTTGGGTAGCCACTAAGAAAGCTTATATTAAGAATAATGGTACTACATACCTTTATTACTATGTTCATAATAAAAGCAAGACAGCTTATGGATGGGTATGGCATGGATATTTAAGTAAAAAGAGTATTGTTCCTAGTCTATCATCAGCTGAGGCCTCAGCTCGAGCATGGATTGCTAAACGCGAATCTGGTGGTTCATATTCAGCCAGAAATGGAGTTTGTTATGGTAAGTATCAATTAAACCTAGCTTACTTACACGGTAATCTTAGTGCTGCTAATCAAGAAAAAGTAGCCCAAAACTATGTTACTTCAAGATATGGATCTTGGGTAAACGCAAAACGTTTTTGGCAATCACACCACTGGTATTAAAAAGATAATAAAAAACGGATCTTTGCCAACTGTTGTTGGTGGAGCTGACTTCAAAGTTCTGGTCACTTAGTGATCAGAACTTTTTTGTATGTATTCTAAAGATATATAAAGCACGAATTCTAAATCTGAAGAAGTTTTAAAATCCAAAATCGTGCACCATTTGAATAGGAATGAGTGAAGGTATGTTGAATTTAATCATGATGTTTTTCTAAAATGACTAGTACTTTTCTCATTTTATCTGAACAATTGATATGGTGATTGGAGCATATTCTCCTTTAGTAACTGGTGATTTGTTGGCCAATCCTAAGATGGAAGCGATGGATAAGAAATACCAGGTTAGCGTTACTCAACTAACATTACGCTTCTGTATTTAAAATGATGTTTTACCATTGTCAAAAGCTACTCATAAAGACCACATCGAAGGATAATACGCAACTTGATTTTACAATTAGTGATGTTGATATGAAAAAGTTAAATGAATTTCCTGAACTGCTCTAAGTCATTTTCATAATTCAACTCAGGGTTAATAAAAAACACCAAGCAAATACGCTTGGTGTTTTTTATTATTCGGTGATGAGACCAAAATGAACTAAACTGTCAACTGATGCCAGAATTATTTCTTCATTTGTATTTAAAGGATGCCAATCTAGGTACTCTTTTGCTTTGTGATTACTAACGTTACGATTCATTTTTAGTAATAAACGACCTTCTTTAGCATCAGAGTTTACATATGATGCAAGTTTCAATAACCAATTAGGAAAGATTAAACGACTTATTTTTTTTGCAAACTGAGGACGCTTCGAGCGAATCAGTTTTGCAATTTCAGGCATCGAAATTTTTCCGTTAGCAGAAGCGATAAAACGTTGACCATTTGCTTGATCGGAAAACATGGCCAGAATTTCAATGTCTGCCACATCTCTTACATCGACAATATTTAGCTCAATGTTTGGGATCAATCGCATTTTTCCGTTTAGGATATTAGTAATCACATCAAAACTACCAGAAGCATGGCCCGACATTAGTGGTCCAAAGATCGCGACTGGATTAACGGTGACAAATTCTACTTGGTTATCTGGACGATTGATTAATTTCCAGGCTGTCTTTTCTGCGATCAACTTTGATTTTTCGTATATCGATAGACCAACTTGATCTTCTTTTGTCCAATCTCTTTCAGTTGTGGCTTTCAAGTCATCGCTAAGTCGTGAAAATCCAACGGCACCAAAATTGGATGTCATCACGATGCGTTTGATTTGATTGCGTTGGGCTGCATGAATGATACGAGTAATTCCTTCAACGGCAGATTTGATTGCATCTACTTCGCTTTTTGGACGTTCAAAAAATACTGGGGAAGCCACACTAAAGACATAGTCACGATCGGCCATCGCTTCATCCCAATTGTCATCGCTCATTAAGTCAGCTGCAATAAATGATAGGTTGGACAGATTCTCAACGTGACTTTGTTTTAAAGTCGTTTTAATTTGATCTTGTTTTGCTAGGTTACGAACAGTAGTTTTAACATCATAACCTTGCTGTAAAAGTTGAGCGATTAAATGATTAGCCAGAAATCCTGTGCCACCGGTCACAAGTACCTTTTTTGTCATGATTATTTTTTCTCCTTGAAATTTTTATTAAGTTGATTTAATTTAGACTTTATATCCTAAACCATAGTTTAGGTCAAGTAAAAGGAGAAAAAATGCAAAAAACATATTCAATCAAAATAATAGCGGAATATTTTGATCTTCCAATCTCAACGATTCGGTACTATGATAAACAAGGATTATTGCCATTTGTTGCTAAAGACGCAAATGGGCGCAGAATTTTTACTCGCGCAGATTTTGGCCTGATTAAAACAATTATTTGTTTAAAAAATACGGATATGCCATTGGGTGATATCAAAGAATATATTACTTTAGTGATGCAAGGGCCAAAGACTATTGAACAACGTCGAAAGTTATTACAGGTTCAAAAAAATCGAGTACTTGAAAAGCAAAGAATCTTAGATATTAATTTAAAAGAGATTGATCGTAAAATCGACCGTTATTCAAGAGATGACGCTGTAGAGATTATTGGCGCTGACTTCCGACGAGCTGGACAAGATAAAATCGAAAATCAGTTACCCAATCCGTTTATTGTATAAAGTTAAGAGGTAGAGGCACACGTAAAAAAAGACTCGTAAACATGGAAAATTCCAGTTTATGGACTCTTTGCTAATTGTTATTGGTGGAGCTGACTTTAAAGTTATGATCACTTAGTTATTAGGTCTTTTGTATGTATTCTAAAGAAATACAAAATATGAATTTTAATCTGAAGAAGTTTCGGAATCTAAAACCATTACGTTTTATTATTGGCGCCCTCAAAGGCACCATCCAAATAGGAATGAGTGAAGGTATGGTGAATTTCATCAAAGGTGGTTAGTACTTTTCCCATTTCTTCTGAATAATCTTTTGTTTCCCAGAAGGCGGCGTTATAGTTGTTCCAATCACGATGATTGATTGGTTGGTATTAATATCAACTTCCAATAACGTTTTAACATATGACATTCTCGATAGAAAGGCTTGAATTTTTTCATGGTCCGGGCTCTAATTTGGTTAAAATCGCGGTTTAGTGAGTTGATGATATTAAAGTAGCAAATCAAGTGATGAATTTTTGAGAAGATGAAAGATTGATTAATTCATGGGTTTTACTGTCCATAAATTCAAAGCTCATCGTATCGTTCTTCGTACGCTTGTGTTGATCATAATATTTGAATCTTCAATTCCGAGCAATAATTTGGTGGTATTATTCATAAGGACATTTCCTTATTTCCTAAAAATCATCGTCGTTGTTGGTTTTGTAAATGAACTGAAATGTCTGTTTTTTTGTATCCATGTTTATAATAGAAAAACCCGTTAGCATTCAGCTAACGGGTTTTTTATTATCTTTATCCTAAGGTGGCTTCAGATTTTGAAATTAATTTATCGTTTATAAATACTAGACTAACAGAGTCATTCTTTTTATTAACAACATAGGTTAAATTTTTACCTGATTCTTTACCAACGCCACTAATAGATTCAGCATTTGGCTTACCTAGATCCTTTAGGATGGTATAGTAACTAGCACCTTTTTTATATTTATTAATTTTTTTAATAGGGGTAACTTTATTATCTTTTCCAAAATCAGAAAGATAAGCTTTTCCGACTGCTTTATTGTTAATAAAAGTTACGGCTACCGCACGAACTTTGAATGATTTAGAAATATTTTTCCAACTGTATTGAGGGGCTTTAGCTGAAGTTCCTGGAAGATTAGTCTTATTTTCTGTTTGTGGATTACCAAATTGCTTAATAACTTCAGATTTACCGGTTCCGCCTTTACCATCTCTAACGGAGCCGATTTGAATTAAATTATAGTCATGATTAGTGATTTGTTTGGAATTTTTTACTTTTTCAGTTTTTGGTTCACTAGATTCACTATTATTGGATGATTTATGATCATTGTTCGACACTTTGGTAGTTCCACAAGCCACTAAAATTATAAGCAACGATAGAGTCATTATTAGGGAAGCTATTTTTTTCATTATCGATAATCTCCTTAATTATTCGCATAATTATTATGGAATGATTTTATTATATAATTTTACAACTTAGTAAAAAATATTAGTCAAAATTTGTTCAAAAAAGGACATAAGCATTTGCTTATGTCCTTTTTTATTGATGACGATAGTTAACTCTGCGACGCTTTTCACTATCTATCCATTGATGCAATTGTTCTTCAGAAACATTAAAGTTTTGTTTCATACTTTGAGCGAATTCATTCCAAAGACGAGTTTGTTCTTCGGGATTATTAGTTTTGCGTAGATTTCTAAAGTATTTGATTAAAATCGAACGGTATTTCATTTGATCTTCACGACTCATTTGTAAATAAAAACTTCTACCATTTTGATTCATTTCTGAAATGTTTTGGAATTCTTCATTTTCGCCAACATGGTTAAAGAATGATTTTATTGGAATAATAAAATATAGAACTAAGGCAATTTTAGGATAAAATATTCCCAATATAATAGCTATTAAGTAAACTAATATAATTATTCCATTGTTACGTCCATAGATATTAGTGAATATTTTTCGGACATCTTCATCGCTATTGTATTTGGTCTTAGTAAGTGTATCAACCATGTAATTAAATAACATAGTAATTACGACACTTAAGATTCCATAAATAGTTACACTGATTTTGTCAGTATCTTCAGTAATAAGTTTGGTAAAAGTGGGAATTAATGACAGAATAAATAATAGGATTAAGTCAAGAATTACAATTTTATTAGTAACGGAATCAAGGTTATTAAATAAAACTGTATGCTGATACCAGATATTGGCTACAAAGCAAAAACTGACAAAGTAAATGCCAATTGCGATTGACAACTGTAAGTAATCAACCGTTCCGTTAATGGTTTTGATAGGTAATTCTAATACCATAATGGTTAGAATAATCGCAATGATTCCATCACTTAGAGTCGCTAACCGTTCTTTTAATTTTTCTTTCAAATTATCACTCCTAATTAAAGTTAGAATTATATTTTATAACTAAAGTAAAAAAGAAGTTACCTTTAGCAACTTCTTTTAAAATTTATCTGAAATTATATATTCCTTTTCATTGATACTTTGTTGATTTTTTGATGGGTGAGTGATGATATCATCACCTAGAAAAATTTGATAGTCGTGATTATCATCATTAACTACAAAAATACTTTCATCTTGATTATTTAATTTATAAATTTTTGCAGATTGTACGGCTTCGTTATGATCGTGAAAATTACCAATAGAGTTTTGGGGATTGAAAAATACTGCTTCATCCATAAAAACCATTCCTTTCACTTATTAATAATTAAATTATAACTTACATTTACTTATTTTTAAAATTTAAGCCTTAAATAAAACGTAATTATTAAAATAAGGTTTAGGTTGGACATTAAATACCCTATATACTGGTACATGCACGATTTATCTGATAAACTTATGTAAGTTATGATTTATTAACATTAAATAAAAAACAATAAAATTATTAATAATAAAAAGGGAGTACTTAATATGTGTGGATTTGTTGGCTATGTTAATCAAAAAGATGTTCCAGCTGGAACTATTAACGATATGGCAGACCGTATCAAACACCGTGGTCCAGATGACCAAGCTTATTTCTCAGATGATAATGTTTCAATGGGATTTAGAAGATTATCTATCATTGATTTAGCACATGGTAGACAACCAATGTATAACGAAGACGAAACCAAAGTACTTACTTTTAACGGTGAAATCTATAATTATCAAGAAATTAGAAGCGAACTTATTGATTTAGGTTACAACTTTAAAACTAACGTTGATTCAGAAGTCCTAATTTATGGTTATGAACAATGGGGAGCTGACTTACTACAAAAACTTCGTGGAATGTATGCTTTTGTTATCTATGACAGCAAGAAAAACGAAGTATTTGGGGCCCGTGATCATTTCGGAATTAAGCCATTATATTATTATGATGATGGAGATACATTCTTATGGGCTTCAGAAATTAAAGCCTTTTTGGAACACCCTAACTTTAATAAACGAGTTAATTTAGACTTACTACCAATTCACTTAAGTTTTGAATTTATTCCATCTAAAGAAACTATGTTCAAAGATGTTTATAAATTACTTCCAGGACAATACTTTATTCATAAAGATGGTAAGACTGAAACTCACCATTACTTTAAGTTTAATTATGATCATATTGATGAAAATCAAACTATTGAAGAAGATGCTGATAAGATTGAAAAATTAGTTGATGATTCAGTAGATGCTCACATGATTGCTGACGTGGAAGTTGGTAGTTTCTTATCAAGTGGGATTGACTCAAGTTATGTATTGAATGAAGCATCTAAATTAAAACCAATTCAATCATTCTCATTAGGATTTAAAAATTCTAAATATAGTGAATTAAGTTGGTCAACTGAATTTGCTGAAGAAATTGGTCAAAAGAATACACAAATTTATATGAATGGTGACGATTATTTCGACATCTTACCAACTATGATGTATTACATGGATGAACCACTTTCAAATCCATCTGCGGTTCAACTTTACTATTTAACTAAGACCACTGCTGAAAATGTTAAGGTTGCATTATCTGGTGAAGGTGCTGATGAATTCTTTGGTGGCTACAATACTTACCTAGAAGCTATTCCATTTGAAAGATATCAAAAATTTGTTCCTAAACCAATTAGAAAAGGTTTAGCTAAAGTAGCAAGTAAAATGCCTAGATTCCATGGTCGCCGTTTCTTAGTACGTGGAGCTCAACCTCTAAGCGAACGTTATTATCGTGTTAACTATGTATTTAATTACGATGATCGTAGTCGTGTACTAAAAGATCCCAACTTAAATATGGATTCAGGTAAATATACTAAACACATTTTTGATGAAGTTGCCGGTAAGGATGAAATGACTCAAATGCAATATTTCGATATTAACACTTGGTTACCATTTGATATCTTACACAAGGCTGATCGTATGAGTATGGCTAACTCTTTAGAAGTCCGTACTCCTTTAGTTGATAAAGAAGTTGCTGCCTTTGCTGCTACAATGCCAGTTAAGACAAGAATTACTCCAGATGAAACTAAAATTTCTCTTCGTACTGCAGCTCAACGTCAATTACCACAAAAAACAGCTTTAAAAGAAAAGATGGGATTCCCATCACCAATTGCTAGCTGGATTAATGAACCTAAATACCACGAAAGAATTGTAGAAGCTTTCCATTCGGATACTGCTGAAAAATTCTTTAACACTAAAGAATTAGACAATATTCTAGAAGAACATGCTAATGGTAAGTCAAATATGCAAAAAATCTTCACCATTTATACCTTTATTTTGTGGTATCAAGTTTATTTCCCAGAAGACACTTCTGCAAAGACTGTAGAACTTGTTAAAAGAACACAAATCTAATTAACAACTAATTTTTATATGGGAAAGAGTGATTTATATGCCTCGAATCAATGTTGAATCAATTTTAGAACTGCTAAATGAACATGATTTATTAGTTGATAATGAATTTGAAAATAATTCTGACAGCTTTACCGGAATCACTTATAATTCTAAAAATGTTTCAAAAAATGACTTGTTTTTTTGTAAGGGTAATTTCAAAGAATCATATTTAATTGATGCAATTAAATTAGGTGCTTTGGGATATATATCAGAAGTTAAATATAAAAATGCTACTATCCCGGGAATTATTGTTAAAAATGTCCAAAAAACAATGTCGCTAATTAGTGCGGCTTTTTTTGGCTTTCCGGAAAATAATTTAAAGATTATTGCTTATACTGGGACTAAGGGAAAGACTACTTCGGCTTACTTTACCAAAAGTATTTTAGAAAATACTTCTAAAGATCATACCGCTCTATTTTCAACAATTAATACTGTAGTTGGTCCCAAACCTGAAGATGCTACAAAGTCAAGTTTGACAACTCCTGAATCTTTGGATTTATTTACTAATATGTACAAATCGGTGAATAATAAAATGTCTAAATTAGTGATGGAAGTTTCATCGCAAGCATATAAGAAGGATCGTGTTTATAATTTAAAATATGATATTGGGGTATTTTTAAACATTTCTCCAGATCATATTGGAAAAAATGAGCATCCCACATTTGCCGATTACTTGCATTGTAAAGAACAGTTATTAGTTAATTCTAAAGTTTGTGTAATTAATGCAGAAACAGACTATTTAAAGGATGTTTATGGAGCAGCAAAAGCAACTTCTCCATTAGATGATGTTTATCTATATGCTAGAAAGGGTTATCAAAATTCCGAGGATTTACCTGTGGATATCCAATTTGAATCATTGGTAGATAACTTAAATGAAAGTCAAATTAAAATTAGTGCAGTGACCGAAAAGGGAAAAGCACTAAATATTGATGGAATATATGATATTAATCTTCCTGGGGATTATAATGAAAGTAATGCAGTGGCTGCTGCAATTACTTCAGCTTTATCAGGTAGTACTACTGAAGACATAGAAGCCGGTCTTTCATCAACAATTGTTCCTGGTAGAATGGAAAGTTATACAGTTAAAAATCATGCTAATGTTTATGTAGACTATGCCCATAACTATGCAAGTATGCACTCTCTATTAGAATATTTAAGTAATCAAACTAAACATGATGGTAAAATAATTGTAGTTACTGGAAGTGCTGGCGATAAAGGTGAGGATCGTCGTGAAGGATTAGGTAAAGCAATTAGTGAATTTGGTGATCAAGCTGTATTAACTATGGATGATCCAGCCACTGAAGATCCTAAAGATATTGCTCAACAAATTGCTGATAATATTAGCGAAAATGTAAGGGTTTCATATATCGAAGACCGAAAGACCGCAATTATTAATACTATTAAAAATAGTAATCCCGAGGATATTGTGATTATTGCCGGTAAAGGGCATGATCCGTACCAAAAGATTAATTCGCAAGATGTACCTTATGAAAGTGACTCAGTCATTGTTCAACAGGTAGTGAAAGGACTTTAATTATGAATGAACAAAATGTTCAATTTACTCCAATTTTATTAGGAAGCGACTTTAATGTGTATGGAATGGCACGCTCATTATATGAAGTATATGGGAAAAAAGTAAAAGCTTTCGCTGAAATTGAACTAGCACCAACTCGATTTAGTAATATCATTGATCTAGAATTAATACCAGGATTTAGTGAAGATCCTCAATGGATTGAGGCTATGCGTGATATTAAAAAACGTTACCAAGACCACGATGAACCAGTTGTATTAATTGGATGTGGTGATGGATATGCGGAATTAATTTCTAGACATAAAGCAGAATTAGAAGATGTTTTTATTTGTCCTTATATTGATTACGATTTAATCAAACAGCTTAATGATAAGGAAAACTTCTATAAAATCTGTGATAAATATGGATTGCCTTATCCAAGTACTAAAATTATCACTAAAGAAATGTATGATTCTAATGATAAAATCGAGCAACCATTTGATTATCCAGTAGCATTAAAACCCGCTAATAGTGTGGAATGGCTAGATATATACTTTGAAGGTCGTAAAAAAGCCTTTACTATCCATGATGAAGCTGAATTTCAAGATATCGTAGGAAAAATTTACGATAATGGATATACTTCTGATTTGATATTACAAGATTTTATTCCTGGCGATGATAGCAACATGCGCGTCTTAAACGCTTATGTGGATAAGAATCATAAAGTTAAAATGATGTGTTTAGGTCATCCAATTTTAGAAGATCCTGCACCATCAGCAATTGGTAACTATGTAGCAATTATGCCTGAATATAATCAAGTAATTTATGATCAAATTCAAAAATTCCTTGAGGAAATTAATTTTACGGGATATGCCAACTTTGATATGAAATATGATTATCGAGATAATAAATTTAAGTTATTTGAAATTAATTTACGCCAAGGTAGAAGTAGCTTTTTTGTTACGCTAAATGGTTATAAATTAGCTGATTGGGTTATCCAAGACTATGTTTTTGATTCTTTAAAGGACCAAGATACCGTCTATGCTAATAAAAATGAAGATGACTATTATTTATGGTTAGGGGTTACTCCTAGTGTATTTAAAAAATATGCTAAAGATAATCCAATTAAGAAAGTTGCAAATAAATTAATTCAAAATGGCCGTTATGGTGATACTTTTAGATATTCACAAGATAAGAATATTAAAAGAACTGCTCTATACTATTGGATGATGCATAACTATGCTAAGAATTTTAAAAAGTACTTTACAGAAAAATAAGAGATGATTTTATGAATAATTTTTTTACTATTATTGGTGGAATGGGAACTGAAGCAACTGAAACTTTTATTCACATTTTAAATGCCAAGACTCCAGCTAATAAAGATCAAGACTATTTAGATTATATTTTGGTAAATCATGCAACCATTCCAGACCGGACTAATTATATTTTAGATCATAGTCAACCCAATCCTTTTATCCCGTTAGCTGAGGATATTAAGCGACAGAGTAAATTGAATCCAGATTTTTTTGTAATTCCTTGTAATACTGCACATTATTTTTATGATGATTTACAAGCAATTACTTCGATTCCAATTTTACACATGCCAAGACTAACGGTGGAAGATATTAAAAATAAGTATCCAAATGCTAAGAAGATTGGTTTAATTGCAACTAGGGGAACTTTGCATGATAAAATTTATGATAAAGAGATATTAGCTGCTGGCTATGATTTGGTTAAACCAACTGAAAAAATTGCCGATCAAACTATGGAATTAATTTACGATAACATTAAAATGAATAACCGAGTTGACGGTAATTTATACCATGAAATCTTAAGAGCAATGACTGAAGAACTTGATGCGGATGTTGTTATTTTAGGATGTACGGAGTTATCTGTAGCTCAAGAACGAGCTGGAGATCATGAATATAATGTTTTAGATGCTCAAACAGTTCTAGCCGAAAAAACAATTGAATTAGCAAAACAAAAAACACTCTAGCGTGGCTAGAGTGTTTTTTATAAATCAATTTTAGTTTGAATAATAAGATTTACAATGATTAAGATAATCGTTATAAATAACCTCCAAACGTTAAATCTAAGATATTGTCGTTTTAAGAAAGATGATTCGATAAGGTATATTAAAATTAGTGAACAAGCCCAACCAATGATAATTGCAATTAAATGGTGATTAAAAGTTCGAAAACTAATTACAGTTTGGCTAATAATGATTAAGCCAAAAGCTAGCCGACACATAATTATGGAACGTGTTATGTATTTAGAAACTGATTGAGTAAGACTAAAAATATAGGAAATACATAGCAGAGCCCAGCTAAAATAGTTAAAAATTATCCACATGCAGGTTCACCCGCTTTATTATTTTAGTTAATTATATAATAGCCACTGAATTTAATGCATAAAGGATGATTATTTAATTAAAATATTAAAAATTATAGGCTAAATTAAAAACTCGTGATACAATATAATTTATCAAGCGGGTGTAGTTCAGTGGTAAAATGCAAGCTTCCCAAGCTTGGGTCGCGGGTCCGATTCCCGTCACCCGCTTTGATGTTTAAAATATGTATCAATTAATAAGAATAGTAGCTGATAACTAAATTTAAAGCGACTCTATGATGATGTGAGATAGGGAGTTTAGCCAGTGAATCGCACTTATTAATCTAACAATGTTAATATTTAAGCGGATAGATAATATCAACTAGAGTGGTACCGCGGGAAAAATCTCGTCTCTTACAATGTTTATTGTAAGGGGCTTTTTTTATTTTAAATTATTTGGAGGAACTTTTTATGGATTACAGAGCACAAGTAACCAATTCAATTATGAACGCACTAAATGATGAATTATCATCAGCAGTTATTTATGAAAAATTAGAGCGCCCTAAAGATCTTAGTATGGGAGATTTGGCTTTTCCAACTTTTGTTTTAGCCAAATCTATGCATATGGCTCCTAATAAAATTGCCGAAGATTTAGTTAACAAAATTGATGCTACTAACTATGAAAAAGTTGAAGTTAAGGGAGCATATATTAATTTCTTCTTAAACAAGCCTAACTTTGGTCGTGATGTTTTAACAACAATCATTGCTGAAGGGGCTGCTTATGGTCAAAATGATAATGGTAAAGGTGGTAATGTACCGATTGATATGTCATCACCTAACATTGCCAAACCTATGTCAATGGGTCATTTACGTTCAACTGTAATTGGTAATTCCATTGCAAAAATTTTAACTAAGAATGGTTACAACCCAATTAAAGACAATCACCTTGGAGATTGGGGTACTCAATTTGGCAAGCTAATTGTTGGTTACAAAAAATGGGGTAGCGAAGAAGAAGTACGTGAAAACCCAATTGATAATTTAGTTAAATACTATGTTCGATTCCATAAAGAAGATCAAGAAAATCCTGAACTTGATGATGAAGCTCGTGATTGGTTTAGAAAACTAGAAGATGGTGATGAAGAAGCCACTTATCTTTGGAAGTGGTTTAGAGAAGAATCACTTAAAGAATTCAACAGTGTATATAAAAAGTTGGGAGTAGGATTTGATACTTACAATGGTGAAGCCTTTTATAACGATAAGATGGATAAGGGAATCAATATCTTAAAGGAAAAAGACTTACTTCATGAATCACAGGGAGCTAGTGTGGTTGACCTTGAAAAATATGGTTTAAATCCAGCTCTAATTTTGAAGAGTGATGGCGCAACTTTATATATTACTCGAGACATCGCAACGGCTTTATATCGTGATAAAACTTATAATCCAGCTCTTAATTTATATGTAGTTGGTTCAGAACAAACTTATTATTTTGAACAATTAAAAGCCGTTTTGAAGGAAATGGGAGTTAAATCAGCCGAAAACTTACACCATATTCCATTTGGATTGATTACAGTTAATGGTAAAAAATTGTCTACCCGATCAGGTCGAATTATTTTACTTGATGAAGTATTGGATGCAGCAATTGAATTAGCTGGCAAACAAATTAATGAGAAAAATCCTGATTTAGCAAACAAAGATGAGATTGCTCGTCAAGTTGGGGTTGGAGCTATTATTTTTGGTGACTTAAAAAATGAACGTACCAATAATATTGACTTTGTTCTTGAAGATCAACTTCGATTTGAAGGTGAAACTGGACCATATGTTCAATATTCACACGCACGTGCAGAAAGTATTTTAAGAAAAGCTAATAATACTAACTACAATAATTCTGATATGTTAATTAATGATGCTAATGCTTGGGAAACTTTACGAATTTTACATGATTTCCCTAAAGTTATTCAAAGCGCATGTAAAGATTTTGAACCATCTGAAATTGCTAAATACTCAATTCGTTTAGCCAAAGCATTTAATAAATATTATGCACATTCTAAAATTTTAGTTGAAGATCAAGAATTACCAGCTAGATTAGCCTTAGTTAAATCAGTTTCTATTGTATTAAAAGAAGCTTTAAGTCTATTAGGTGTTGAAGCTCCTGATGAAATGTAATAAAAAGACTTCCATTGGTGGAAGTCTTTTTATTTTAGATATTTATTTAAATTATCTAATAATTTTTGACGTTTGGTCATTGATTTATGCTCTGGGTTAAAATTGTGCCAAGAAAATTTATGCAATCCTAATTTATTAAATGTACCGCGCTTAAGGACCTTGCTAATTGGATTTCCAAAAATTAGTTTATAAAGCATTGTTGGCGTTCCAGAAACGGTAAAAATAAAAATTTGAGGATTGTTAGGTAACATGTGGGGGGAAGAATCTACTCGGTGATTTTTACTAAACACCTTATCTAAAAATCCCTTAGTCATAGCGGGCATAACTTCCCACCAAATTGGGAAAATAAAAATAATTCGATCGGCTGAGGCTAAACGACGATAATAATCTTCAGTAATCTCACTAATCGGTAGTTTTTTCCGCCAATTTTCCAGGTCTGCTTTATGCATAACGGGATCAAAATTATCTTGATGTAAATCGATAATATCGACTGAGTCCCGATTTTGATTGGCTATATCTATTATTCTTTGGGCAACGGCAGCACAGTAGCTTCTAAAATGTGGTTCGTTACGGCTAGCCTTAATAGTATATGGATGATCGAATACAATAACTGTTTTCATAAAATACCCTCTATTAAAAATTTATTCCATGGAATATAATATATAGTATGAGAATTTGTACAGTTTGTCAATATATATTCGGAGGAATATAAAATGAAAGAAATTTATGTAGAGCTTCAAAATGAATTACTTAGGTATAAAAATCGGGAAATTGATGATTATACAATCAATTGGTATTTAAAAAATAGTTCGGAACAATTAAAGAATATTATTAAAAAACTAACGTTGAATGACTTGGATATGCTTGACCTAATTCACAATAATCCAGGAACTAGATTAAGTGATTATGCTGATTTTACAAGTATTCGGCAAGGAACAATATCAAAAATTATTAATAAATTGGCCAAAAATAATTTAGTAGATAAATACCATCAACCGGATAATAAAAAAACTACCTATGTTAAGCTATTACCGACAGGTCAACACTTATATGAACTGCATCAGAAATATCATGAAGAAATCAATAAAAACATTAATAGTAAAATGTCTCAATTCAGTGAACATGATCTGTTAATCGTAAAACAATTTTTACAAGCAATTAATTCTATCGATTAATTATTTATTAAATAACACTTAAGGGATTTAAAAACTCTTTGATAAATAATTTTAGATGATATGGGTATGATACAATTACTTTTGATTATTAAAAGGAGACCCAATATGAAAAAGTATCTAAATGAGAAATATAAATCATTTAAAAAGTGGTTTAATCCTCAATTTGCAATCTTTAAAAAATATTTCCGTTTTTATTGGGGAAAATTTCATCTTACTAAATGGTTAATAATTGCAATTCTTGGATTAATTTTAATTTTAAGTACAGTTTTAACTTATCAAGCTAAAACCGCAGACGTAAAGAATTTAGAATCATCTTTATCTCAGACAACTAAAATATATGATGTCAGTGATAAAAATGCTGGTGAACTGTATGCCCAAAAGGGAACTTATGTAAAATTAAATCAGATCTCAAAAAATATTCCAAATGCAGTTTTATCTACAGAAGATCGTAATTTTTATCATGAATATGGCTTTTCAGTTAAAGGGTTAATGCGAGCCTTCTATTTACTGGTAAAAAATAAAATTTTACATCGCGATTATATCAGTGGTGGGGGTAGTACTTTAACTCAACAATTAGTTAAAAATGCCTATTTATCACAAGAACAAACTTTTAGCCGAAAATTAAAAGAATTATTTTTATCAATTCAAGTAGAAAATGACTATTCTAAAGATTCTATATTGAACATGTATTTAAATAATGCTTATTTTGGCAATGGAGTCTGGGGAGTTCAAGATGCTTCAGAAAAATATTTTGGAACGAATGCGAGTGAATTATCGGTTCCTAATGCAGCTGTATTAGCCGGAATGTTAACTTCTCCAGGGACCTATAACCCAATCGATCATCCTACAGAGGCTAAAGAACGTCGTAATATGGTATTACAACTAATGGTTGAAAATAAAAAAATTACCCAAGCTCAAGCTGATTATTATAAATCACAAGAGATAGTGTTAGCTGATAATTATGTGGCTAAAGATGGTTACAATTATCCCTATTATTTTGATGCAGTTATAGATGAAGCAATTAACAAGTATGGGTTAACTGAATCTGAAATTATGAATAAAGGTTATAAAATTTATACTAATTTAAATCAAGCCCAACAATCCGCAATGCAAAATAATTTTGATAATGATAGCTTATTCCCAGCTAATGCTAGTGATGGTACTAAAGTTCAAGCGGCCTCAATAGCAGTTAATCCAAGTAATGGTGGAGTAGCTGCCGTTGTTGGAGGACGTGGAGAACATGTATTTAGAGGCTATAACCGAGCCACTCAAATGAAACGCCAACCAGGATCTACAATTAAGCCTATTGCTGTTTATGCACCGGCACTTGAATCGGGGTACAATATTACCTCTAAACTCTCTGATGAGAAACGGTCTTATGGAAAAAATAAATATACTCCTAAAAACTACAATAATGTTTATCAAGGAGAAGTACCAATGTATGAGGCCTTAGCTCAAAGTATGAATGCACCCGCAGTTTGGTTGTTAAATCAAATTGGAGTTAATAAGGGATATCAGTCGGTTAAGAATTTTGGACTACCAGTAACTGAAGATGATAATAACTTAGCGTTAGCATTGGGAGGAATTTCGACTGGCTTTTCACCTCAACAAATGGCCGGAGCTTACACAGCTTTTGCTAATGAAGGGGTGAAGACCGATCCGCACTATATTCGTAAGATTGTGGATTCTAATGGTAACACGGTAGTTGATACGGATGATACTGACTCAGATAAGAGTCGTATTATTTCCAAAGATGTGGCTGATAAGATGACTAGTATGATGCTAGGAGTATTTGATAATGGTACGGGAACAAGTGCTAAGCCGTATAACTATTCAATTGCCGGAAAAACCGGAAGTACTGAAGCTGATAGTACTAGTTCTGGACAAGCCACTAAAGATAAATGGATTATAGGTTATACTCCCGATTTAGTAGTAGCAACTTGGGAAGGCTTTGATAGCTCAGATAGCACGCACTATTTAGAAAATCTTAGTGGAGTATCGGTTGGACCATTATTTAGAAATGAAATGCAAACAATGCTTCCATATACTAGTAATACTCAATTTAAGGTAAAAGATGCCCAAACCATTAGCAAAACTAAAACCAAAACTTCTTTCTGGGATGATTTACAAAATAAGGCGAGTGAATATACAGATGACCTCTCTGAAGGAACTAGCAGTATCAAACAAAAAGCTGAGCAGGTTATTGATAAAGCAAAAAGTTTATTTGGACAATAAGCCATAAAAGTATGGTAATATTGTAAAAGAACTAAATCTAAACATGAGGTGACAATAATGGCAGACAAATTAATGGACACAGCAAATGAATTGCAAAAGGAATTAATTAAGACTTCTGTATTTGAAGACTTACAATCAGCCTATAATGATATGAAAGCCGATCGTAAATCTTTTGATCTATTTAGAGATTTTCAAGAATTACAATTTGGTATTCAAAAAAAACAAATGCAAGGAATTGAACCGGCAGAAGATGAATTAAAAAATGCCCAAGATTTAGCAAGTCAAATGAATCAATCAAATACAATTCAAGCATTAATGAAAGCTGAACAATCTTTAAACGAAGTATTAGGTAAAGTTAACCAAGTGGTAACTAAACCAATTTCTGATTTATATTCAAACTAGTTCTTAACTAAAAAGCCGAGTTAGTATATTATGATACTAGCTCGGTTTTTTTATTGTATAAAAATACCCACTATGTTAACGAAAAGAGATTAAAAATGAAGTTTATTCATGCAGCAGACATCCATTTAGGAAGTCCGTTCTTAGGCTTAAAAAGTAATGAATTACCCAATGAAATTTGGCAATTAATTAAATCATCAACGCAAAAGGCGTTTGAAAAGTTAATTAATACAGCTATTCATGAAAAAGTTGATTTTATTTTATTCGCAGGTGATACGTTGGATAGTATCAATCAAGATACTCAGGTTAGGATTTTCTTGTATGAACAATTGTTAAAATTAAATCAACAAAATATCCCGGTATATATGATTTTAGGAAATCATGATTACGGGAAAACTGATTTAGAAAACCATTATCCTAATAATGTTCATTTATTTAATAATGATGTCCAAGAGCTCTCACTAAATTTGAATGATGGTACTAAAGTTAAATTGGTTGGATTTAGTTTTTTAAATAGATGGACTCACGAACGAATTATCATGGACTATCCTTCAAAACAAGGGAATGCCGATTGGTATATTGGTTTATTACATGGTAGTTTGGAAGGAATTAATACGAATGAAGAAAAATATGCTCCATTTTCAATTACTGAGCTGACTAGTAAAAATTATGATTACTGGGCACTAGGGCATATTCATAAACGCCAATCATTAAATTCTAACCATACGATTAACTACTCAGGTAATCTTCAAGGTAGACATATCAATGAATCTGGCGAAAAAGGCTTTTTGTTAGTTGAGTCAAATCAAAGTAATCAGCTAGTTCCTAAATTTATTGAAGCAAGTACTGTTAATTGGAGTACTTTGGAAATTAATCATAAATTTAAAAATCTAAATCGTTATATTGATGATATTTTAGTTCAAATCGAACAACTGGAGTTAAATAAATTAACCTTAATAAGATTAAATGTAACTGAAAAATTTAATCCTGAATTGGCTAAAATGATAGAAAATGATGAATTAATTAGTCGTTTACATTTAGCCATGCAAAATGATTGGAATAGATTACATGCTTGGATAATTGATATTAAATTTATACCTTCTGATCAGCTTACGCTTAATAAGATTGACCAAGAATTTTATAGTGAGGCCCAGCAACAAATTATCACCGATGAAAGTATCCTAGAATTGGGATTTACTTTTAATCAATATCCATTTATTAAGGAAGAACTAAGCAAATCTGAAAATTTGGAAGATATTAAGCAAATAGCTGATTTAAAGATGCAAGAAAATTTGTTAGAACAGGAGAATGGAACAATTGATAATTAAATCCATTAATATTTACGGGTATGGTAAATGGAGCGATCAAAAATTTGAGTTTAATTCATCAATGCAAGTAATTTATGGCCCCAATGAAGCAGGTAAAAGTACGATTTTGGATTTTATAAAATCAATGATTTTTGGTTTCCAAACTAAGGTTCAAGCTACTCATGGACAATATATTCCTAAAAATGGTAGTCCTTATGGTGGAGAAATTGTTTTTGAAGAGTCAGGGAAACTTTATAAACTAATTCGGACCAAAGGAACTAGGGGAGGGAAAATTCAGTTTTTTGATGAAACTACAGGAGAAAGTTTAACTAAAGCTGATTTTTTAAAGATGATCGACCCGATTGATCGAAAAATTTATGATCGAATTTTTTATTTTGGTGAATATGAATTAAATACACTATATAAGTTATCTAGTGAGGAATTACAAAATAAAATTCATCAAATTGGCTTGACCTCTTCTAGTCAATGGATTGAATTGAGTAAAAAATTTAATAAGGAAATTGAAAATCTATATGCTCCTAAAGGTACTACTAGAATTATTAATAAACAATTAAATCGTTATCAAACGCAAAAATTGGAACTTGATAAATTTAATAATAACTATTCAGAGTACCAACAAATCAAAACTAATTATGATGAAAATAAAGTTAAAGTTAGTGATTTAAATGATCAGATTAATAATCAAAATAAATTATTAGTAGAGTATAAGAATTATCAACACTTATTACCCGTAGTTCAACGATTTAATGAATTAAAGTCCTTAAATGATGATAATATCCAAACAGGATTTTCTATCGAGGATAAACAATCCTTAGATGCTTTAGTACAGAATAGGAATTTAAATGAGCATGAGCTAACGGGATTAACTGACCAAATTACTAAATTAAAAGAATTTGATAAAAACCCTGATATCGAATTTTATCGAGCAAATCAAAATCAAATTAGAGAATTGATGAGTGATTTAGATGCTCAGCTAGCTAATCGTGCTAAACTTGAGAAACTCAATAATGAAATAGCGGAATCTAAGAATAAAATTAGCCAGCTTAAAAATTCTTTTATAAAAGAAAATCATAAGCAAGTTCCAGTTAAATTAACTGAAACCGATATTGCAAGTTTTAAAGAAATTATTTCGCAGACTGATTCGGCAGAAAATTTAAATAACAATTTTTCAAAATATTTATCTGTTGAAAACTATGTATTCTTACCGATTGTGGCGTTAATTCCACTTGGTTTAGCTATTTTCTTTAAACCTTATATAATGAATTTAGTAATCACCTCTGCAACATTAATAATTTTATACTTAGCTTTAATTGGCATAGTCATGGTTAAGAATCCGAACAAGCAACGAGTTAGACAATTCAAAAAAAATAATGCTAGATTAAAATTGATAGCTCAACATGGGAATTTAACAAATTATCCTCAAAACGAGTGGTTACTAGTACAAGAAAAGCTAAAACAATTAGATGATTTGAATGAAAAGTTGCTTAGAAATCAACAGCAAGTATCAAAGTTACGCGATCAATTGAAAAATTATACTGCTAAGTGGTCATTCTTTAGCTCATATTTGAAGGTTAGTGTAAATAATATGAATCAGTTAACCGACATTGTAAATCAACTAATCCTCAGAAATGATCGTAATCAGCGTAATGAAGTTGAAATTAGTGAATTAAAGCTAAAGATTAATACTAAAAAAAGCGCAATTCAAACAATAAATCAACAAATTAAAGAGTTTTTAAACGATAGAAAACAATTTTCGGTTGATGAATTTTTAAAAGAATATGTTAACCAGCAAGCTATAGAATCAAGATTAAATGAAAAAAATATCTTAAAGCAGCAGCTTAAAGGACAAGATGTCGATGCTATTCAGGCAACTGATTGGAATTATAAAATTGATGTAACCCAAAGCCGATTATCTGAATTGCAGAAGTTACTTAGTGATTTAAATCAGCAACAGGCAGAAGCGAGCTTAAAAATCACTGAATTAACTAATAGCGGAAAAAGTCTTGAACTTAGACAAACTCTTGAAAATTTAAAAACTGAAATTATGCAAAATATTAAACAATTATTAGCATTACAACTAAATGTTAAATTAATTAATTGCTTTTTAGATTTAGCTAGTCAGAATCGCTTTCCTAAAATATCAAAATTAGCGGAACGCTATTTTAGAATTTTAACCAATCAAAAATATCAATACGTTAAATTTGAAGATAAAATTAGGGTTTATAATAACAACGACGAACAATTTCTAATTAATGAACTATCAAGAGGAACTTTAGAACAATTATATCTAGCTTTAATTTTGGCGCTAGCTGTAGAATTTAGTAAAATATATCAATTTCCGATTATTATCGATGATGGCTTGGTTAATTTTGATATCCAAAGAAAATCATCCGCTTTAGAGTTGATTAATGATATTTCAAAAACTAATCAAATTATATATGTGACTGCTAATAATAAAATTTTAGGATCTGATATTAAATCAATTATTGATTTAAGTAATCAAAACAAAAAATCCGTTACTGATTAATCAGTAACGGATTTTTTATAAGTTTATTGGTTATTTGAAGTAGTTGCAGTTGTGTCTGATGAGCTTGATGATAAGTAATCTGAAAGAACATTCTTAAGGTCGTTATCTTCGATAGTAACGTCACCTTTTTTAAGAACTTTAGTTACAACAGATTTTAAGTAAGTGCTATCGCTCATTTTAGAATCAACAATTTGGTCTTTTAATTCATCTTTGTGGTCTTCCCATTTACCTTTGTCAGGATGGTTTACCATTTGAATTACTTCATAACCATATTGAGTTTTAACTGGTTTCTTAGTATATTCGCCATTCTTTAATTCAAAAGCGGCTTTTCTAAAGTTAGAATCTAAAGTAGTGTTAGTATTGTCAAAGGCATCAATACGGCCACCTTTGTTTTTGGTTGCAGTATCAGTTGAGTATTTTTTAGCAAGACTTGAGAAACTGTCACCATCATTTAATTTATCAATAACAGTTTGAGCAGTTGATTCCTTAGCTACTAAAATTTGGTTAACAGTAACTTTAGGTTGGTATGATTTAAATTGTTTCTTTAAATCAGCATCTGAGAACTTAGTATTTGCTTTAACAGCTTGTTTTAATAATAAGTTAGAACGAATGTCTTTTTTAAGACTTGATTCAGTCATTCCATTTTGTTGAAGAACAGTTTTAAATGATGAACCATATTGTTTCTTGTAAGTATTCAATTCGTTGTTAACGTCAGATGATTTTACTTTATCACCGAATTGCTTTTCTAATACTTTATTTAAAATCATTTGTTGTAAAACTTGTTTACCATTTGAGGTCTTTTTCATGCTGCTATAGTATTCGCTTTGAGTAACTTTACCGCCGTTAGTTGTAGCAACAGTTTTACTACCACAGGCCACTAAAGTTAAACTCATGAATACGCCGGCTAAACCAACTAGCCATTTTTTCATAAAATAACACATCCTATTCTTAAATTTTAGACACAGTTTGTCATGAGTAAATAATAACATAAACCATATCATTTTCAGAATTGAATTAATAACTTAAGTAAATATTTGATTTCTTAAGTAAAAATTCATAAACTAATTAAATTTTTTTATTCAAATCTTCAATATATTTATTGATCTCTTCGATTCTAGGTTCAATCATAAAAGTGAATTCGTCAATATCTCGCTTCAATTCATTGCTAACTTTATTGATAGCTGGTAATTGTTGCTTAAAATTAGCGAGGGAATTAGTAAAATTTTCTTTTGCATCTTTTACTGAGTAAACTTGCTCTTTTTTTACTAAGAATTCATTTTTTAAATTATTGAAAAACTCTTGTGGAGTTTCTTTTTTGGAATATAGATATACAGCTAGGCCTGCTGATGATAGGCCAACTAGTTTCAAGAATGATTTCATTTTATTCACCAAAACTTTCTTGAATTGATTTTTGGATTTCACTTAAATCGGTTGGTAAGTATTTTCCTGAATTATCTTTAAAAGTAATTTTAAATGAATCGTTATCAGTATAGCGTGGAATTAAGTGGAAGTGAGAATGGAAAACAGATTGGTAAGCTACTTCGCCGTTATTACTTAAAATGTGCATTCCTTTGATGTTAGGATTAGATGCTTGAATTGCACGAGCAATTTTAGGAATTCTAGCAAAAACTTCACTGGCTAGTTTTTCATCATACTCATAAATGTTTGAAACGTGTTTTTTGGGAACTACCAAAGTATGTCCCGGTGTAGTCTGAGATAAATCTAAAAAGGCTAGTACTAAATCATCTTCATAAACTTTGTAGCTAGGGACTTCATCATTAATAATTTTACAAAAAATGCAGTTATCCAAAATTTTTCCTTCTTTCTTGATTAGACATAAAAATAATATGTTAATTATAACATTAAAACGAGCTAATTTTAGCTAACTTTAGAGTTGTGTTATAATTGCAAAGTAAATTTATAACGAATGTGATGTGAAAAAAATGACTTTAAAAGTAACAGATTTAGTAGGAGGATATTCTCAAGTTCCAGTTTTAAAAAATGTGAATTTTGATATTAAGGATGGCGAACTAGTTGGCTTAATTGGTCTAAATGGTGCTGGTAAGTCAACAACCATTAATCACATAATCGGTCTCTTAAAACCTTTTTCAGGTTCAATTAAGATTAATGACCTAACCATCAATGAGGATGTTGACGGTTATAAAAAACAAATTGCATACATTCCTGAATCTCCAATTGTTTATAAAGAATTAACTTTAAAAGAACATATTGAAATGACAATTATGGCTTATAACCTAGATGTTGATTTAGCTTGGAATAAGGCTAATGAATTATTAAAAATGTTTAGATTAGAAAATAAGCTAGATTGGTTTCCAGATAATTTTTCTAAAGGAATGCGTCAAAAAGTTATGATCGTCTGTGCATTTATTACTGACGCTGATCTATATGTGATTGATGAACCATTTTTGGGACTCGATCCACTAGCCGTTGACGACTTACTTAACTTAATTGATAAAAAGAAGCGTGAAGGTAAAAGCATTTTAATGTCAACCCACGTTTTAGACACAGCTGAAAAATTCTGTGATCGTTTTGTTTTATTGCATGACGGCCATGTCCGAATGGAAGGAAATATCGATGAATTACGTAATGCCTTTCCAGATGCTGGTGAGTCTTTAAACGATATTTATTTATCCCTTGCAAAAGGTGGCGAATAAATTATGAGTACTTTTTTTAAACAACGTTTGGGAAATCACGCTAGGGAACTGTTTAGGTATTTAAGATACGTGTTTAATGATTATTTTATGTTAGCTCTAATCTTTTTTATTGGGGGAGCTGGATATTATTATTCTAATGCGTTGAAAACTCTTCAGCCTAACCATACTTGGCAGCCGTTGTTGATACTAATTGTTTTAGTATTTGGCATTCAGCTGGGTAGATTGGCTACACTAGTTAAACGACCGGACTATGTTTTTTTAATTCCTAGAGAAGGACAGATGCATTCCTATTTATCTAGAGCCTTTCAATACAGTGCTATTATGGCCTCGGGGATTCAATTAATCATTACGGTTATTTTGTTACCAATTATTGAACTTTCTTTAGGTTTTAACTCGCTTGAAATTATTAGTTTTTTAATCTTAATGGTTACCTTGAAAATTAGTTGGTTAGATTATGATTATATTAGTAGCTTTCAAGTACAAGATAAATGGTATCTAAGTAAAGTAATGATTAGGTGGATAATCCCCGTTATAGTATTGGGAATTTCAATTTATTTAAATGTATATATTGGCTTAGCGGTGTCGATAGTAGTGTGTGTATTATTGGCTTTTAAGAAAAATACAGCTAAGTATAATCCATTGAATTGGAGAAAGATAATTGATACCGAAGAAGCTCGGATGCATGGGATTTATCAGTTCTTCAATTTATTTACAGATGTACCAATGATCTCTGGATCCATTAAAAGAAGAAAATTTTTAGATTTAATTTTGAAGAAAATTAAACTTATTCCACAAAATACGTATTTGTATCTTTACTCTCATGGAATTATCCGTGATAATGAGATGAGTGGTTTATATCGTAGACTAACTATTATTGGCGGAATCTTATTGTTATTAGTAACCGGTAAGATTTTACCGATAATCTTATGTTTACTTTTCATCTATTTAATCGGTTTTCAATTAATTCCTTTTTATTTTCATTTTTATGATAATGTCTTTGTTCATATCTATCCAATTAATCAAAAAAATCAAATTAAAAGCTTTCAAACAGTTATCGGTTGGATGTTGGTAACTACTGCTATAATATTTGGAATCATAGTTGGAATAGCAAACTATAAAAATGTTAATACAATTCTGGGAGTGGTATTTGGTGAAGCAATTGAGTTATTTATCTTCTTAAAAATATACTTACCTCGAAGAATTAAAAAAAGCGAATTTAATAGATAATTAAAGTAAAAGGATGAATCAAATGATTCATCCTTTAATATTTATAAATATAGGAGTGCAATTATGCGAATTAGAAAAAAACCTTGGGCAGATCAATTTATTAGTGACAACGAAAAATATGTTACCGATGAACCTAAAAAATATTTAGGAAAATGGCAAGAACGATTTGAAAAACAACAACCATTATATGTGGAAGTAGGAACGGGAAAAGGCCAATTTATTATTGAAATGGCTAAACGTAATCCACATATTAATTTTATTGGTGTAGAAATTCAACGTTCAGTAATTGCTGTTGCATTAAAGAAACTATTAAACGATCCACTACCTAATCTTCAATTAGTTATCACCGATGGTGGTGACATTAACGAAATTTTTTATCCTAAAGAAGTTGCTAAGCTATTTTTAAACTTTTCAGATCCATGGCCTAAAAAACGTCATGCTAAACGTAGATTAACTTCACCAAGATTTTTGGATACTTATAAAGAAGTCTTATCAGATGACGGAAACATTGAATTTAAAACTGATAATCGGGGACTATTTGAATATTCATTAACCAGTTTAAATAATTATGGAATGAAATTTGAATACGTTTCGCTAGATTTGCATAAATCTCCTGAAAATGAAGAAAATGTAGAAACTGAGTATGAACAAAAATTTAGCAAAAAAGGTCCTATTTATAAATTAATTGCTAGATTTAATGAGGCTTCTTAACGGAATATTTAACAACTTTTTGATCCATCATGTCACTAACGAATTCGATGGTAGATTGTTGACCGTGATCGTTTAGTATTAATCCACCTTTGCAGAGCATGGTATCGTCGGTAACAATTGGAGATTCTTCAATCCAACTACCAACTATTGAGACGTTATTATCACTAAATTGCTTTTTGGCGTTATTTAGGATTTGGTTATATAAAATTTTTTGTTTGTGTTTATTATTTTGGTGAATAATTTGAGAAGTTACTAAGCCCAGAGCAATACCCCAAATAAGCTTATGTTTTTTCATGTTATTACCTCCTAAATGATAGATATATTTTATATTATAAAACTTTTTCAATAAAAATGATTTAATAACTATATGAGTTATAATATATATAAACAAGAATAATAAAATAAAGAGAGGGATACTATTATGCAAACTTTATCTAAAGAAACAACTATGGAACAACTTACTCAGGAAATTAGTAGCGGTAAAACCATGTTATTTTTCACTGCCGGATGGTGTCCAGACTGTCGTTTTATTAAACCATTCATGCCAGAAATCGAAGAAGAATTTAAGGACTATAAATTTATCGAAGTAGATCGTGATGATAATATGGATTTAGCAATCGAATTTAATATCTTCGGAATACCAAGCTTTATTGCTTTTGAAAATGGTAAGGAAATTGGAAGATATGTTAATAAAGATCGAAAAACTAAAGCACAAGTTGAAGATTTTATAAACAACTTATAATTTTAATTATTAATTTTGGAAGGATTTTTAGTCAATGCTAATTGCAAGTTATAACCCTAAAAGTACAAAAGATACATTAATTTTAGTAATGAATCCTGATGTTGAAACTCAAGCAGTGGAAACTAAAGGCGACATTGTTAGAATTTTTGATGAAGACACTAATCAAACACTCGGATACAATATTTTTAATATTAGTAAAATTATTCCTGAAATTACTAGTGAAAATGGACAAGTCAATCTCTCAGAAGAGGAAGTTTCTAAGTTAAATGACCAATTAACTAAAAATGGATTTAGTGCAGATATTGTTGCTGATAATGATCCCAAATTTGTTGTGGGTTATGTAAAATCCATTGAGGATCATCCTGACTCAGATCATCTTAAAATTACGCATACCCAAGTGGATGATGGTCAAGAATTACAAATCGTTAGTGGTTCACCAAATATGCAGGCTGACATTAAGGTAGTTGTTGCTAAGGTTGGTGCTATGATGCCGGATGGATTAATTATTTGGCCTGGTAAATTACGCGGTGTAAAAAGTGATGGAATGATTGTTTCGGGTAGAGAATTAAAACTTAAAAACGCTCCTCAAGTACCAGGAGCATTGATATTACCAAATGATTTTCAAGAAATTGGACAATCATTT
Source organism: Lentilactobacillus laojiaonis (assembly GCF_020616595.1). Taxonomy (GTDB): domain Bacteria; phylum Bacillota; class Bacilli; order Lactobacillales; family Lactobacillaceae; genus Lentilactobacillus; species Lentilactobacillus laojiaonis. The sequence goes on from NZ_CP085278.1 coordinate 458,137, forward strand.
GATTTCGATAAAGCACAAAATTTATTCAATTAAAAATTTAGGGTGACAATATGAAAAATTATGATGGGCCAGCGTATTTTAGACTACATGGCAAGAAGAGGCCAAAATCACATAATAATAAAAATGAGGCTGCTAAAAAAGATTATTCTCATAAATCAGAAAATGCTGCACTTCAACCAATTAGCAAAATAGCTAATTCTTTTGCTAATCGTGTAAAAAAATTTGAGCCTAAAGAGCACCCTAAAAAACCAAAAGAATATAGTGACAATTTTTTTGTGCGCCAAAGTGTTAGTCGAACAAGTTTTTACGCTAAATTAATTAAAAAATTAAAAGTAAACACGGATGACTTAATCCTTATAAGTTATGAAGATGATAATGATGATATTTCAAAAATTGAAGAAGATGAGATTGTTGATCCAGTAGGTGAGTTAGAAGAAGCAAATTATATTAAAAATGATTTGCCAACCGAGGTATTTATACCACAAGCTACTAATCACATTAATAAATCAGAAGAAAATAAGGTAGATTTAGACGATCAAGACACCTATTTAAAAGATCATAAAGATTCTGCTGAAGATGTTATCGAAACCATTGAAGATACTTCAATTGAATCAAGCATTAGTGAAAATAAATTGGTGGAAGAGGTTAAAACTGACGATTCTGATTTTAAGGAACCAGAATTGGTTAATCCTAGAAATGATGAAATTTTCAATAAAAAGGCTCAGTATAAATTTCCGCCAATCAGTTTATTGAGCGAACCTAATCAAGAGGATGACGATTCCTTAGATAATTGGATTGAACATCAGATTGATGTTTTAAATCAAACTTTGGAAGCCTTCCATATTGATGCTGAAGTGGTTGATTTTACTAATGGTCCCACGGTTACTCAATTTCAAATTAAACTGGCTTTAGGAGTAAAGGTTAATCGAATCACTAACTTAACCGATGATTTAAAATTAGCATTAGCTGCTAAAGACATCAGAATCGAAGCACCAATTCCTGGTAAAAGTACGGTAGGGATTGAAATTCCTAATCCTAATCCGCGCCCGGTTAATTTATCTGAAATTTTGAATTCTAAGAACTTTATAGATAATGCTTCACCATTATCAACAGCTGTGGGAGTAGATATTTCAGGTAATCCAAGAGTTACTGATATCAGAAAGATGCCCCATGGATTAATTGCAGGAGCAACTGGTTCTGGTAAGAGTGTCTTCATTAACAGTCTCCTAGTTTCATTGCTTTACAAAGCTACTCCTGCAGAATTAAAATTAATTTTAATTGATCCTAAAGCAGTAGAATTAGCACCGTATGATGAAATTCCTCATCTGTTATCTCCAGTAATTTCTGATCCTAATGAAGCTGCCGCTGCCTTAAAATGGTTAACCGTAGAAATGGATCAGCGCTATGAAAAGCTTTCGGCAGCAGGAGTTAGAAATATTGAGCAATTTAATAAATTAGCAGAAGAAAAACAAGAGTATGGTCTAAAGATGCCATATATTTTAGTGATTATTGATGAGTTAGCCGATTTAATGATGGTCGCTTCTAGTGAAGTTCAGGACTACATAGTTAGGATAACTCAAAAAGCACGAGCAGCTGGAATTCACTTAATTGTTGCAACTCAAAGACCTAGTGTTGATATCGTAACCGGTACAATTAAAAATAATATTCCTACTAGAATTGCCTTTATGGTTTCAAGCCAGGTTGATTCTAGAACCATCTTGGATTCTTCGGGAGCTGAAAGATTGCTTGGTCGTGGAGATATGTTGTATCTTGGTAATGGAGATAGTCAACCAACAAGATTACAAGGTGCTTATGTAACTAATCAAGAATTAGAAAATGTTGTTAGTTTTGTAAAACAGCAAGGTAAACCTCATTACCAATTCACTCCAGATTCATTGAAGCAAAATATTATTCAAACCAAGAACACTGATGAATTGATGCCGGAGGTTTTGGATTTTATTTCAGAATTAGATAGTATCTCTACCTCAAAATTACAACGACATTTTTCAATTGGTTATAATCGCGCAGCAAACATAATTGATGACTTAGAAAATCATAACTATATTTCAAGTCAACATGGTTCAAAACCCCGTGAGGTTTATTACAGAGAAAAATCCGAAACTAACGATTAAAAATAAATAATAGTGAGGTAGTAAATTATGGATAGTGATAAAATTTATCATTTTGTTGGAATTAAAGGAACTGGTATGAGTGCCATGGCACTCATCCTAAATGATCGTGGAGACAAGGTTCAAGGATCAGATATTGAAAAATATTCTTTTACCCAAAAAGGACTTGAAGATGCCGGAATTACTATTTTGCCATTTAATGAGAGCAATATTAAAGAAGGCCAAATTGTCATTGCCGGAAATTCATTTAACGATGATCATCCCGAAATCAAAAAGGCTCGTGAAATGGGTCTAACTGTCTATAGATATCATGAATTTTTGGGAAAACTAATTCAAAATACAATTAGCATTGGAATTGCTGGAACACATGGTAAAACTAGTACTACTGGTTTGTTAGCACATGTCTTAAGCGGTGTTTCAGCAACTGATTATTTAATCGGTGATGGTACTGGAAAAGGTGTCCCAGATGCTAAATTCTTTGTTTATGAAGCTGATGAATACCGCCGTCATTTTGTAGCCACATCACCAGACTATGCAATTATGACCAATATTGATTTTGATCATCCTGATTACTATAAAGATGAAGCCGATGTAGTAAGTGCCTTCCAAACTTTTGCCAATCAAGTAAAAAAAGGTATTGTTGCTTGGGGTGACGATAAGAACTTAAGAAAATTAACATCTAGTGCTCCCATTTACTATTATGGATTGAATGAAACTGATGATTTTAGAGCTATCAATGTTCAAAGAACTACCAATGGATCTAAATTTAACGTTGTATATAAAGGAAAAGACTTGGGAGAATTTAGTATTCCTTTGTTTGGTGAACATAGTGTTTTAAATGCGCTCGCAGTCATTGCGGTGTCTTATTTTGAACATGTTGATATTGAAAAGATTAAATCAGAGTTATTAACCTTTAAGGGTGTTAAACGTCGTTTTTCTGAGAAAAAAGTCAAAGATATAACCATTATTGATGATTATGCTCATCATCCATCAGAAATTAAAGCAACGTTGGATGCGGCTAGACAAGAATATCCAGATAAAAAGATCGTTGCAGTATTTCAACCACACACTTTTAGTAGAACATTAGCTTTAATGGACGGATTTGTAAGCAGCTTGAGTCTGGCTGACAAAGTATTCTTAACTAATATCTATAGTTCACCACGTGAAAAATCTGGGAACGTATCAAGTGAAGATATCGTTAATAAGATTGGAAATAATAGTGAAATCATAACGGTTGATAATTTAACTTCATTACTAGATTTTAAAGATGCTGTTGTCATATTTATGGGTGCTGGGGATATTCAAAAATATGAAGATGCCTATATTGAACAATTGAATGCAAATCATTAATTTAGTTAAAAATATATTTATTTAGTTGATAATTTATATAATTGTTGTTAAGCTTCCATTAACTTTGATTTGTAAAAGGGGAAATTAAATTGAATAATTATTCCAATGATCGAAAAGTAGTTAATAATTCTTATGAATTAAACTCATTTTTGACAAAGATGTATAGTTGGATGTCACTAGCTGTTTTATTATCTGCAACTACTGCCTATCTATTAGGAAATGTATTTGCTAGTCAAACAATGGCTATTTTAGGAAGTAGTCGAGCAACTATGTGGATTTTATTGATTGCTTGGTTTATTTTACCAATGGTTATTTCATTTCAGGCGATGAAACGACCAACTCTTAGCTTAGTGATATTAGTAGTTTATGCAATTCTTACTGGTGCAATGTTTTCAACTATATTTTTAGCATATAGTGGAACTTCTATAGCTGCTGCATTTTTATCTAGTGCTACAATTTTTATCACAATGACACTTTTTGGTTTGTTTACCCATCGCAATTTAGACAAGTTTGGTGCCCAAGCATCAGCAGCTTTAATTGCTTTAATTATTGCCTCAATAATTAATATTTTCCTAAAAAGTAGTTTAATTTCATTTGTTTTTTCAATTATAGCGGTTATTATTTTTACTATCTTAACTGCATATGATACGCAAAAAATGAAAAATATTTATAATCAATATGGTAATCAGGTTTCTACTACTGGTTTAGCCATCTATGGAGCACTTCAACTATATTTAGATTTTGTAAACCTATTTTTACAATTATTATCAATTTTTGGAAATAGTGATCGTAGATAAATAAAAAGGTATCAGGAATATTCCTGATACCTTTTTATTTTTTAACCGAAAACATGTTAAAATTGATTTAGAAAATTAATTGTGAGGTCTTCTACGATGACGAAAAAATTATTATTAATAGATGGAAATAGTATCGCGTTTAGAGCGTTTTATGCTTTGTATAATGCCAATGGATTTACTAGTGATAGCGGATTGCATACAAGTGCAATTTATGGATTTAATCGTATGCTAGACAAAGTTCTAGCTGAAGAGGAACCAACAAAAGTATTAGTAGCTTTTGATGCAGGTAAAACAACTTTTAGAACGGCTATTTTTTCTGATTATAAAGGAGATCGACTTAGGACACCTCAAGAATTATTAGAGCAAATTCCATATATTAAGGAATTAGTAGAAGATCGTGGAATTGTATCCTATGAATTAGATAACTATGAAGCTGATGACATTATTGGAACGTTTGTTAAGCTAGCTGAGGATGCCGGAGATTATCAAACTACGGTAATTACCGGAGATCGTGATTTGACTCAGCTATCTTCAGATACAACGACTGTTAAAGTAACTAAAAAAGGAGTAACTGAACTAGATACATTCACTCCAGAATTTGTTAAAGAAAAATTAGGAATTTTACCTACTCAAATTGTTGATTTTAAAGGACTAAAAGGTGATACTTCTGACAATTATCCTGGAGTCACTAAAGTAGGAAATGTTACAGCCACTAAGTTAATTCAACAGTTTGGTAGTATTGAATCTATTTACGATAATATTGAGTCAGTTTCAGGTAAAAAATTAAAAGAGCATTTAATTGAAGACCGTGATAAAGCGTTCAATGCTAAAAAATTAGCAACGATTAATAGGAATTCACCAGTAGGAATCGGCCTTGATGATATCGATTTTAATAATGCAAAAACTGAAAAATTAATTAAACTATATAAAGAATTAGGCTTTAAATCATTTTTAAAAAATATGAATACTGCTGAAACAAAATCCGATTTTGAATTTAATAAAATTAACTATACCCAACTTACAGCTGATAATATTAATGAAATTAACAGCTTTGATGAACTAACTATTCAGATTGAATTAGATGATGAAAATTATCATCAAGCTGAAATGTTAGGATTTTCGATTGGCTTTAAAGATAAGTGGTTTGTTTCTAATGATGTTGATTTATTGAAACTTTCACCTATTAAATCTAAGCTTGAAGATATCACAGTAAAGAAAAATCTATTTGATGTTAAGAAAAATTACGTTTGTTTACATCGATTAGGTATTGAATTAAAGAATGTTGATTTTGATATGCTATTAGTTTCTTATTTACTCGACACTAATAATAATAGTAATGATGTGGGAACCATTTCTAAACTACATGGTTATGAAAATATTAGAACTGATGATGAAGTATACGGTAAAGGTGCCAAAAAAATTATCGATCCAAATAGTGAAGAATTTTTTGAACACTTAGTTCATAAAACTTATTCAATCGACTATTTACATGATAAAATGTTTACCAAATTAAATGATAACGACCAAGCAAAGCTTTATTGGGATATTGAATTACCAGTTGCTTTAGTGTTATCAAAAATGGAAATTAATGGGATTACAGTCAGTGAAACTACTTTATCTGAAATGGGAAGTAAATTACAGGAGCGACTAAGTGAAATTGAACAAACTATTTATCAAGAAGCTGGTGAAGAGTTTAATATTGGCTCACCTAAGCAATTAGGCGTAATTTTGTTTGATAAACTTAAGTTACCGGTTATTAAAAAAACTAAAACTGGTTATTCAACGGCAGTTGATGTTTTAGAAAAATTGGCTCCAGATGCTCAGATTGTCCAAAATGTTCTAGAATACCGACAAATTTCTAAATTATTATCAACTTATATTGATGGATTAATTAAAGTGATTAATCCTAATGATCATAAAATCCATACTAGATATTTACAGACTCTAACCCAAACTGGCCGCTTATCTTCAGTTGATCCTAATTTACAAAACATACCAATTAGATCCGAAGATGGTCGTAAAATTCGTAAGGCGTTTGTTCCTAGCGATAATAACTGGGTAATCTTTTCATCTGATTATTCGCAAATCGAATTAAGAGTTTTAGCGTCAATTACTGGCGATGAAAATTTACAAATGGCTTTTAAAAATGGAGAAGATATTCATGAAGCCACAGCAAGAAGAATTTTTGGACTAGCTAAAGATGAAGTAGTTAATGGTGATTATCGTCGCCAAGCTAAAGCAGTTAATTTTGGAATTGTTTACGGTATAAGTGATTACGGATTATCGCAAAATACTGGAATAAGTCGTAAGCAAGCTAAAACTTTTATTGACAAATATTTTGCAGAATATCCAGGTGTTAAGGAATATATGGATAACATTGTAAAACAAGCTAGAGAATATGGTTACGTAGAAACAATTGCTAATCGTCGTCGATATTTACCTGATATTAATAATCGTAACTTTAGCAAACGATCATTTGCAGAGCGTACGGCTATGAATACCCCTATACAAGGGAGCGCTGCTGATATTATTAAAATTGCAATGATTAAAGTACAAGAAGCTATCAAAGACTTAGACACTAAAATGTTATTACAGGTACATGATGAATTAATTTTTGAAGTTCCGGAATATGAGCTTGAGCAAATTAAGGAATTGATACCTAAGGTCATGGACTCTGCTGTTAAATTGGAAGTTCCCTTAAAGGTAGAAAGTAATTGGGGACACAGTTGGTATGATGCAAAATAATTAATTAGGAGGTAGTATTATGCCTGAATTACCTGAAGTTGAAACTGTACGTCGAGGACTAACTGAATTGGTGGTTGGTTCAATTATAAAAAAAGTTGAAGTTCTATATCCGAAGATGATTAATATGACTCCAGAAGAATTTAATATTAATTTGATTGGTCAGACTATCGAAAGAATTGATCGTCGAGGAAAATATTTATTAATTAGATTAAGTGATGATATGACCATTGTTTCTCACCTTAGAATGGAAGGTAAGTACGATGTTGAGCCTGAAGGACAAACGTTAAATAAACATACGCATGTTGTTTTTCATCTAAATGAAAATCGACAATTGCGTTACAATGATACTCGTAAATTTGGCCGAATGGCCTTAGTTAAAACAGGTGAAGAATTTACAGTGGGTGGTTTAAAAACCATTGGTCCCGAACCAACTGAAGAAGATCTAACATTTGACTATATGAAATCGATATTCTCTAAGACTAAGAAACAAATTAAGCCACTTTTACTTGATCAAAGTAAAATCTCGGGATTAGGAAATATTTATGTTGATGAGGTTTTATGGTTAAGCAAAATTCACCCAGAACAACCAGCCAACCTATTATCTGATGATGAAATTAATACATTGAGAATTAATATTATCGAAGAAATTCAAAAAGCCATTGAAGGTCATGGAACTACCGTTCATTCTTATACTAATGCCTTTGGCGAAGCGGGTGGATTTCAAAACTATCTAAACGTTTATGGTAGAGATGGACAGCCATGTTTAAGATGTGGCACACTAATTAAAAAAATTAAAGTTGCTCAACGAGGCACCCACTTCTGTCCTAACTGTCAAAAAGTGCATGGTGAAGTAAATGGCTAAGGTCATCGGAATAACTGGTGGTATTGCTACTGGTAAAACACTAGTTAGCCAATATCTAATATCAAAAGGCTATTTTGTGATTGATGCTGATAAGGCAACACATGATTTACAAAAAAAAGGTACCCAAACTTATAATGAAATTTTAAGCCATTTTGGTAAGGAATATTTACTAGATAATGGAGAATTAAATCGAAGCAAATTGGCAAATTTAGTCTTCAAAAATTCTAAATACTTAAAAATACTTACCCAAATAGTTAATAAAAGTTTACGCCAACAAATAGTTGATTTAATTAATGATCATCAGGATGAAGAAATTATATTTTTGGATGCTCCGACTTTATATGAAGCCGGATATAGTTATTTAGTTGATAAAGTAATGGTAGTTTATTGTGATAGTAAAAACCAATTTGATCGATTATTGAAACGGGATGGTTTAACCTTTACTGAAGCCAACCATCGGTTAAAGAATCAATGGTCTTTAGATATTAAAAAATCATTGGCTGATATTCTAATTAATAATAACGATACAAGTGATCTAACTTATCAACAAATTGATCAATTTTTAGAAGAAAATAGGTGACGTTAATGCACTGTCCACACTGTAATTCATCCCATTTAAAAGTTATTGATAGTCGTCCTACGGAAGATGGCAAAGCCATTCGTAGAAGAAGAGAGTGCGAAAATTGTGAGTTTCGTTTTACAACTTTCGAAAAAATTGAAGTTACTCCATTATTAGTCATTAAGAAGAATGGAAATCGCGAGTCTTTTGACCGTGAGAAAATTGTTAATGGAATAATACAAGCTGCTCAAAAGCGTCCAGTTAGTAGAGAAACTATCGAAAAAGTAGTAGATCACGTTGAGAATAAGATTCATTCAATTGATAAAAAAGAAATTTCAGCTAAACAAATTGGCGAGTATGTAATGGAAGACTTAGAAAGTGTTGATGAAATAACTTATATTAGATTTGCTAGCGTTTATCGCCAATTTAAAGACATGAATGTATTTTTTAATGAATTAAAAGAAATTATGGAAAAAACTAATGCAAAAAAATTAGGGGAATCAATCGATGGGAAATGATCAGATTAATGTTAAATCACAATATATTGTGATTAATAAGTTCATAAATAGCCCAGTTAATTATGAAATTTTAACTAATTTGTATCAACCAATCATTGGAAACAAAGGCTTTAGTCTATATTCGTTATTGTGGTCATTTAGTATTGAAAGCCAACGAAAGATTCGAGTCTATGACTATATTGAACTTCAAAGTATTTTAGATATGGGATTAGATGATATCTTAAAATCTAGAAAAAAATTGGAAGCCACAGGTTTAATTTCAACTTTTACACAAGTTAATAGCAAACGATTAATATATGAAATGCATTTACCACTAACTAGTGAGGATTTTTTTAAAACGGATATATTGTCTTTAATGCTATTTGATTCAGTAGGAGAAGATATCTACAACAAAATTATTGATCGCATTTTAATTAATAATTTGAAATATAAGCCCGATCGAGATATTTCAGCATCTCCCTTAGAGGAATTTTCAATTTCTACAAGTAATTTAAAAAATAAAGCAGACAACTTAGTTAAAATTTCAACGCCAACTACTTCGGTTGATCGTATGAATATTTTAAAAAATAGCGATTTTAATTTTAAATTATTAACTGATATATTGGAAAATAGTTTTATTGATATAGATAGTGTTAAAAAGAATATGAATCTAATAGTTTCAGAGCATTTACTATATGGATTAGATGAAATTGCTTTATCTAAGTATATTAAACAAGCTATTAAGTTAACTGATAATACTTTAGATACTAATAAATTAAGAAAAATTATCGCTAAAAACTTTTCGGAACCAACTAAAAAAGTTACCGAGGAGATGGTGACTTCAACTCCCCAGGCAAATTCTAAAACTGGTAATCAAGCCGTTGATAAATTAATTTCAATGGCGAAAGAAATTGCACCGATTGCATTTTTACAACAATTAAAAAAACAAAAGCATGGTTATGTAGCCGATAATGAGCAACGAATTGTTCGTGAAATTGTTAGTCGACATATATTTTCTAATGAAGTCATTAATATCTTAATTTACCACTTATTAATTGGTGAAAATAACGCTACCTTAAATAAAAATTTAGTAGATACCATCGCTAATGATTGGTCACAAAAAAATGTTCAAACTGCATCTCAAGCCCTAGAGGTTATTAAGCAGCGTAAGCAAAATAAAGTTCAACCTAAAAAGCAATCCAAACGTAAATTAGTAGCTAAGGAGACTTTACCAGACTGGGCTAAATCTACTTCTAGCAAAAATGATTCAGCAACAACTGGTTTAACAGAAAGTCAAAAACAACAGTTACAAAAGCAACTAGATCAACTTAATAAAAATAAATCATAGATAAAGAGGTGAGATTTTGGAAAATATTAGTGAAATCATGCAAAAAATTATGGATAAAAAGGGATTAACTGATCGATATCAACGAATCAATTCAAAAGTTTTAAATGATACGGATATTCAATATTTTTTGAATCAACACCAAAGCGAGTTAACTAGGGATGCTATTAATCGATCATTTTCAAAATTATATGAATATTATGATGTAAAAATGAAAATTGAAAAGGGAGAAAGTTCCTTTGCTCCAGGGTATTTGCCTGAACTAGTTGTGAACGATCATCTAATCGATATTTCGTATGCGGCTTCTCCAGAAAGAATCAAAAAACAAGCTGCTGACCGTATTGAAAAGCGTATTTCAATGATATCAATGCCTAAAGATATTAAGTCAGCCAGTTTAGAAAGCTTTGATCAAAATTCTAATCGTTTTTCTGCATTAAGTAGAGCTTTAGAATTTATAAATACTATCAATGAAAAACAATTTACCCCTGGATTATATATTTATGGACCATTTGGGGTTGGAAAGACCTATTTATTAGGGGCAATTGCTAATGAACTGGCTAAGCTGGGTAAAAACACAACCTTAGTTCATTTCCCTAGTTTTGCCGTTGAAATGAAATCAGCAATTAATGATAATTCAGTTATGGAAAAAATTAATGCTGTTAAAAAATCAGCGATCTTAATGTTGGATGATATTGGTGCTGATTCAATGTCATCTTGGATTAGAGATGAAGTTTTAGGGGTTATCTTAGAGTATCGAATGCAACAAAAGTTACCAACTTTCTTTAGTTCAAATTTCTCCATGGAGCAATTAGAAAATGAACATTTGAGTATAAATCAAAAAGGTGAATTAGAGCCTTTAAAAGCAAAACGTTTAATGCAAAGAATTCGTTTTTTATCTAGAGAAGTGATAATGGATGGAGAAAATCGTCGAGAAATTTATTGACATGCTTAATAATTAATTTTATAATTTTAGTGTTAATTAAGGAGATATGACACATATTTTTTATCAAAGAGAGGGTAAATCTAGTCTGCAAGTTTACCTGTTCAAGGGATATGTGCTACCACTTCTTAAATTTGGATTATTTAATTGTAATCACGGATGGGGTTCCGTTACCAACCTTTAGAGTGCCTATAATTTAGGTAAATTGGGTGGAACCACGCTAATTGCGTCCCTAGTATTTCTTAGAAATACTAGGGATTTTTTTGTGGTTTCAATTTATTAAAAGGAGAATTGACATTATGAAACAACTTTCATTTGAATTTCCAGATGGTAGTATTAAAGATTTTGATGATGGTGTAACAGCTGAAGATATTGCTAAATCAATTTCTATTAGTTTAGCTAAAAAATCAGTTGCCGGTAAATTAAATGGTAATTTGGTTAATTTTAATGAACCACTTCATACCGAAGGTAAAATTGAAATCATTACTAATGATAGTGATGACGGTTTAAAAGTTTTAAGATCAACCGCAGCACAAATTTTAAAAATGGCTATTAAACAAGATTTTAATGACATTTTATTTGGTGAAGCTATAGCTAATGAAGACGGCTTTTTTGTTGATACCGATAAAGTTGGTACTCAAATTAGTGCAGATGAATTAGATCAATTAACTAAATCAATGCAAAATATTGTTAAACAAAATCTTGCAATTGAAACAATCGAACTATCTTTAGATGAAGCTTTATCTTTAGTAGGTAGTGATAATTACCAAGTCGATTTAGTTAATTCAAAAGCAGTTGATCAAAAAGTTAAGTTTTATCAAATTGGTGATTTCAAATCACTTGCTGAATCCCCAGTATTAAGTTCAACTGGTAAAGCTAAAGTATTCCAACTATTATCAGTAGCTGGTGCATATTGGCAAGGTAAATCATCTAACCCAATGTTACAAAGAATTTACGGAACATCATTTTATAAAGCAGGTCAACTTGAAGAAGATCTAAAACGTCGCCAAGAAGCCAAAGAACGTGATCACCGAGTAATTGGAAATCAATTAGATTTATTCTTTGTTGATCCAAAAGTAGGGGCTGGTTTACCTTACTGGATGCCAAATGGTGCCACAATTAGACGTACAATCGAAAGATATATCACTGATCGTGAATTAGCTGCTGATTATCAACACGTTTATACTCCAGTATTAGCTAATTTAGATTTATATAAACAATCAGGTCACTGGGCTCATTATCGTGAAGACATGTTCCCACCAATGGATATGGGTGATGGAGAACTATTGGAATTACGTCCAATGAATTGTCCTAGTCATATTCAAGTATTTAAACACCGTGTACGTTCATATCGTGAATTACCACTTCGAATTGCCGAATTAGGTATGATGCACCGTTATGAAAAATCAGGTGCCTTAAGTGGATTACAACGTGTTCGTGAAATGACTTTAAATGATGGGCATACTTTTGTAACTCCTGATCAAATCCAAGATGAATTCCAAAAAATTCTTAAATTAATGATTTCGGTTTATCATGATTTTGATATTAATGATTACAAATTCCGTTTAAGTTACCGTGATCCTCAAAATACTGAAAAATATTTTGATGATGATGAAATGTGGAATAAAGCACAAAACATGCTAAAAGGTGCCATGGATAGCTTAGGTCTTGACTATGTTGAAGCCGAAGGTGAAGCTGCTTTCTACGGTCCAAAATTAGACGTTCAAACTAAGACTGCTTTAGGTAACGAAGAAACTTTATCAACTATTCAATTAGACTTCATGCTTCCTGAAAGATTTGATTTACACTATATTGGTGAAGATGGTAAAGAACACCGTCCTGTAATGATTCACCGTGGAATTGTTTCAACTATGGAAAGATTCACTGCTTACTTAACTGAAATTTATAAAGGGGCATTCCCAACCTGGCTTGCACCACATCAAGTTACAATTATTCCAGTTAGCCAAGATAAGCATGGAAAATATGCCGAAGAGATTAACGAAAAATTACGTGGCTTAAATATTCGTTCAAGTGTTGAAACTCGAAGCGAAAAAATGGGTTACTTAATTAGGGATGCTCAAACTCACAAATTGCCATATACTTTAGTAGTTGGTGATGAAGAAATGAATGAAGGTAGCGTTTCTGTTAGAAAATATGGAGAAAGTGATGCTAAAGAAGTTTCTTTAGATGACTTCATTAAATATGTTCAAAATGACATTATGACTTATTCACGTAAAAATAATTCAGAAAATACTGTTGAATCAAAACTAGAAAAAGATAAATAGTATTGACAAGCTAGCTAGTATGATGTTATCATCATATAGTTAATAAAAGCAGAAGCTCCCGCTTCTCGCCTAAGTAAATGATACATTTGCTGGGCATGATATCGAGTAAAGGTAACTATACCTTGAAATTTTTTGGGCGGGTAAACTATGTTTATCCGCCCATTCTGCTTTTGATTTATAAATTATGGAGGTGAATTACCATAGCAAAAGATATGTTGGTTAATGACGGCATTAGAGCACGTGAAGTTAGATTAATTGGTGATAATGGTGAACAACTTGGTGTTAAGTCAAGAGATGAAGCCCTTAAATTGGCAGAAGATGCTGACCTAGATCTTATACTAGTTGCTCCTAAAGCTAAACCGCCTGTAGCTAAAATTTTAGATTATGGGAAATATCGTTTTGAACAACAAAAAAAGGAACGTGAATCACGTAAAAAACAAAAAGTTGTTAGTGTCAAAGAAGTACGTTTAAGTCCTACTATTGATGTTAATGACTTTAACACCAAATTGAAGAATGCAAAAAAATTCTTACAAAAAGGTGAAAAAGTACGTGTTTCAATTCGTTTTAAAGGTCGTGCAATTACCCATAAGGAAATTGGACGCAAGGTACTAGATAAAATGGCAGAAAGTACTGCTGATTTTGCTACTATTGAACAAAAACCTAAAATGGATGGTCGCAGCATGTTCTTAATGCTTGCACCAAAAGAAGATAAAAAATAATTTTATCTAAAATTCAAGGAGGAAATAATAATGCCTAAACAAAAAACAAACCGCGCTGCTGCAAAACGTTTTAAGAAAACTGCTAATGGTGGATTAAAAAGTGCTAATGCCTACACTAGTCACCGTTTTCACGGAAAGACTAAGAAACAACGTCGTCAATTAAGAGGTACTAGCATGATGGACAAGACTAACCTCAAACGTTACCGCGAATTATTAGGTTAATAATACACAATTAATTAAAAGTTTTTTTAAATATAGGAGGAATTCATTATGCCACGAGTAAAAGGTGGAACAGTATCACGTTCACGTCGTAAACGTGTTTTAAAATTAGCTAAAGGTTACAGAGGTGCAAAGCATCGTCTATTTAAGACTGCTAAAGACCAAGTAATGAAATCACAAACTTATGCATTCCGTGATCGTCGTGCAAATAAAGGTAACTTCCGTAAATTATGGATTACTCGTATTAATGCCGCTGCTCGCATGAATGGTATGAGTTATAGTCAATTAATGCACGGTTTGAAACTTGCTAACATTGATATGAACCGTAAAATGCTTGCTGATTTAGCTGTTAATGATGCAGATGCTTTTAAAGCATTAACTGATACTGCTAAAGATGCACTTAAATAAGTTTAATTAAAAAACTTTCACCAGCATTGTTTGGTGAAAGTTTTTTTGAATAAATTTAAGTTAATTAATTAAGGAGCTTATATGTTTTCTAAATTCAAACCGACTTGGATGTTTAATAATATATATGCAATAACTCCAGAATTCTTAAAAGCAAATAAGATAACAACTATTTTAACTGACTTGGATAATACCTTAATACCATGGGATACAAAAAAAAGTACTCATCAATTGAAAAATTGGTTAACTGTCATGCATAATAATGGTATACAAGTTATCGTAATTTCAAATAATAGTTTTAATCGAGTGAATTCTGCGATTGCTTCATTAAATGTACCGTTTATTTCACGAGCTTTGAAACCACTAAATTTTGGAATTAAACGAGCCATTAAAAACTATAATTTGAATCCTAATCAAGTGATTATGGTAGGCGATCAGTTAATGACTGATATTTTGGCATCTAACAATAGTGGAGTTAAAAGTATTTTAGTTAAACCATTGGTAGCTAGCGATGCTTGGAATACTAAACCTAATCGAATGATTGAACATGCAATTTGGAAACAATTATATAAAAAATATCCAGACCTTAAATGGCGTTAGGAGGAAAATATGGCAAATACTGAAGATGAAGTAATCATTTATAATGATGAAGTTATAACATGTATTGGTTGTGGCGCTCGAGTACAAACTGTTAATCCGGACAAATTAGGATATACCCCGAAATCAGCTTTAAACAAGGGAATTGAAAGTGGCGAGGTTTATTGCCAAAGATGTTTTAGACTTAGACACTATAACGAAATAACTCCAGTTAGTTTAACAGATGATGATTTCTTGAAATTATTGACTCAAATTCAAGATACTGATTCACTAATTGTATATGTAGTTGATATTTTTGATGTTAATGGAAGTATGATTCCGGGATTACACCGATTTGTTGGTAGTAATCCAGTATTATTAGTGGGTAATAAAGTAGATATATTACCTAGCTCAATTAAATATACTAAAATCAAAGATTGGTTAAGACAGCAAGCCAATGCAGCTGGAATTCGACCAATTGATGTTGAATTAGTATCCGCAAAAACTAGTTTTGATATTGATCACTTATTGAAATCTATTGATAAGTATCGTGATGGAAAAGATGTTTATGTAGTTGGGGTAACTAATGTAGGTAAATCGACATTAATTAACCAAATTATCAAACAATCAACTGGAATTAGTGAATTAATTACTACTTCAAGATTTCCAGGAACCACGTTAGATCAAATTAAAATTCCTTTAGATGATGGAAGAAACTTGATTGATACTCCTGGAGTTATTCAACCTGAACAAATGGCACATTTTTTAAATGGAAAAGATTTAAAAATAGTTTCACCACAAAAAACAGTTAAACCCAAAGTATATCAACTTAATCCAGAACAAACTTTATTTTTTGGAGGAATTGGTAGATTTGACTACAATTCAGGTAACAAAAAACATGGATTTACAGTTTATGTAGAAAACAATCTATTTATTCATCGAACAAAATTAAGCAATGCGGATGAATTTTATAAAAAACATGTTGGTGGTATGTTAAATCCACCAACTGAGGATAACTTAGATGATTTGCCTAAGTTAGTTAGACATGAATTTAAGATTACTAAAAAAAGTGACATAGTCATTGAAGGACTTGGATGGATTACAGTCCCTGAAGGTGTAGTTGTTTCTGGATGGGCTCCCGAAGGAGTTAGTGTATTAGTTCGACCTGCAATGATTTAGAGGAGAAATTATGCAATTAATTGGCAAACAGAAAAGATTTTTAAGAGCTAAAGCTAATCATTTAAGACCAGTATTTTCAATCGGTAAGAATGGATTGAGTTCTATATGGTTAGAAGAAGTTAATAATGTATTAAATAATCGTGAATTAATTAAAGTTAATATTTTACAAAATGCTGATGTAACTACCAGTGATGTAAAAAATTATATTGAACAAAATAGTAATATTAAAGTTGTACAAACAATCGGAAGAATTTTAGTATTATTTAAAGAATCTGATGATCCGGAAAAACAAGATATTTCTAAGGACGTTACTTTGATTTAGAGGTGTAATAATATGCCAAAAACTGTTTTAACAACTAAGAAATTAACTCAACCCCTAACAAGCCAGTCTAACAAACGAAAAAAGATTGGTATTTTAGGTGGTACCTTTAATCCCATACATATGGGACATTTAATAATCGCAGATCAAGTTTTAAATCAGTTAGGGTTATCACAAGTTAGATTTATGCCGGATTATAATCCACCACATATTGACACAAAAATTGCTATCGATGCTAAAGATAGGGTTAATATGATTAATTTAGCGATAAGAGATAATCCAAAATTTGCTATTGAAATGGAAGAAGTAATTCGTGGAGGTACCAGTTATACTTATGACACGATGATTAAGTTGCGACAACTTCATCCAGAAAACGAATATTATTTTATAATCGGCGGAGATATGGTTAATTATTTGCCTAAATGGTACAAAATTGATGAATTGGTTAACCTAGTTCACTTTGTAGGAGTTAAGAGAGAAGATTACTCATTTGAGTCACAATATCCGATTATTTGGGTTGATATCCCTAATATTGGAATTTCTTCGACTGCGATTAGGTCTAATTTGCGTAATAAACAATCGATCAAATATTTAGTTCCTCAGTTAGTTGAAAATTATATTAAGGAGCATCAATTATATGGCTATTGAAATTGAATATACACAAAATTTAATACCTTTTTCACGACTAGAGTTAATAAAATTAGTTAATAGTGCCTTAACTAAGGATCGGTTTGAACACGTTCTAAGAGTTGAACAAACGGCACTTAAATTAGCCGATAAATATAGAGTTAATTTGGAAAAAGCTAGTATAGCCGCTTTAGTTCATGACTACGCTAAGCAGCGACCAGACCAAGACTTTATTAATACGATTCATGAATATCATTTAAGTGATGAGCTTTTAAACTATGGTAATGCTATATGGCATGGAGTTGTTGGCTGGATATTAATTAAAAATGAGCTACATGTAAATGATATTGAGATACTAAACGCAGTTAAATATCACACAGTTGGCAATCGTTATATGACAATGCTTGAACAAATAATTTTTATGGCAGATTATATTGAACCAGGCAGAGATTTTCCGGGAGTAGCGGATGCCCGTGAGATAACCAACGAAAGCTTAACGCAAGGTGTTAAATATCAAATTAAACATACATTAAGCTATTTAGTTGATAATAATAAGCCAGTTTATCCTAAAACATTGGAAACTTATAATAGTTGGGTACCTAATATATAATAAATGAGGAATTTTTAAAAATGGATACAAAAGAGATTGCACAAATCGCAGTTAGAGCTGCAGACAGTAAACGAGCAGAAGATATTGTCGTAATGGATATGGAACAAATCAGTTTAATGGCTGATTACTTTGTAATTGTTGATGCTAACTCAAATCGTCAAGTTAAATCAATTGCAGAAGAAATTGTTGATCAAGTTGAAGAATCTGGAATTGATGTTAAAAGCATTTCTGGAAAAGAAAGTGCTAAGTGGATTTTGATTGATTTAGGTGATGTAATTATCCACGTATTCCAAAAAGATGAACGTGAATACTATAACCTAGAAAAATTATGGTCAGATGCTCCATTAGTTAATATTACCGAATGGATTGAAGATTAATCATGATATATAAGGAGTTTGCTGAATTTTATGATGAATTATTTGATCCAGAAATGTACAGTGGCTGGTTCCAATATTTAACAAATTCAATTAATCAAAACTCATCAATTTTAGATTTAGCCTGTGGTAATGGTAAATTAGCCATTATGCTGGCAAAAGACAACTATGAGGTTTCAGGAGCAGATTTATCAGGTGAAATGTTATCGATTGCAGATCAGCATGCTAGGGAGGCCCAGGTAACCATCCCATTTTATGAATTAGATATGCGTAATTTATCAACTATTGGCAATTACGATGTCATTACTTGTTTTGATGATTCATTAAACTATTTATTGAATTTAAAAGATTTAGAACTAGTATTTAGCGAAGTGGCTAGTCACTTAAATCCTAAGGGAAAATTTTTATTTGATGTTATTACTCCCTATCAAGCTAATGAAGTTTATCCCGGCTATATGTACAATTATCGAGATGATGAAAGAATCTTTATGTGGACCAGCTATGCTGGCGAATTTGCTAAAAATTCCGTTGAACATGAATTAACCTTTTTAATGTATAACGAACAAAAGGATGCTTTTGATGAATATAATGAATTACATCAAGAAGTAACTTTTGAGGTTGAAACTTATCAAGAGTTGCTTAAAAAGGTTGGATTTAAGAATATAACTATTACAACCAATTTTGGCAAAGATCCTTATGAAAAAAATATTAAACGTTGGTTTTTTGAATGCCAACTGTAGGTGATAATTAATGCTAACGGCTGTCGGAATAGTAGCTGAATACAATCCGTTTCATAATGGACATTTATACCAGTTAAAAGAAGCTAAGAAAAAAACTGGAGCCGATGTTTCAGTTGTAGTTATGAGTGGTAATTGGACTCAACGTGGAGATCCGGCGATTTATGATAAATGGGTGAGAACTAAGCTAGCACTTTTAAATTCAGTAGATTTAGTAATCGAATTACCTTTTAAATTTGCGGTTCAACCGGCTGATATCTTTGCTAGAGGCGCTGTTAATTTACTAGGTAACTTACAATGTACCTGGTTATCATTTGGGGTAGAAAATGCTCAATTTGATTTTAATGAAATAGTTAAGAACATAAAGATTGATCAAAGAAATAGCAATTTTAAGAATTCACATGCTCAAATAATTCAAGAAAATATCTTTGAACAAACCGGTTTGAAGATTAATCATCCGAATGATATTTTAGGATTAAACTATGCCAAAAATAATCAATTATTAGATTTACCAATGAAAATTGTTCCCATTAAACGAGTCGGAGATAGCCAACATAATGATGTGAAACTTTCAAATGATTTTTCTAGTGCTACTTCTATTCGTAATGCAATTTTTGATGACAATTTCTCGGCGGCGATGCAATTAATTCCTAATAGCGATGAATTGATTAACCAATCAACAGTCCATTGGAATAAATTTTGGCCTTATCTAAGATATCAAATTCTTGAATCATCGATTACGGAACTAAATAAAATTTATCAGATGAGTGAAGGAATTGAATATCGGTTGAAATCCGTTGCTCAAAATGTCGATTCTTTTGATGAATTTTTAGCCAAAGTAAGAAATAAACGATTTAATTATTCACGAATTAAGCGACTATGTGCGTATATTTTAGTTAAAGCTAATGAGCAAGAAATGTTAGATCGTCAGTCCTATATACGAATCCTAGGATTTAATAGATTAGGCCAAAAATATTTAAATCAGATTAAAAAGCAAGTTAGTCTACCGATAATTACTAAGGTAAATGATCCGGTCATTCAAAAATATCTTGAATTGGACTATCGAAGTGGGTTATTGTTTAAATTAATCGGTACGAATGATCAAGATTTATATCATTCACCGATAATTATTAATTGATTGAACAAATGCTATCTTGACAAGCATTTATCATGTAGGTATAATAAATTTTGTTGCATTGGAGGGAAAACTATGAAATTCTATTATAAGGATTTAATTAAATACCCTAGTAATGAACCATTTAGATTTAAAGAAACAATTAACCTAACATCAGAATTACAATCGAAGGATCCCGAAGAAATTTTAAATGCTTCTGATTTTGAAATTAACGGATCTGCATTCTCTGATTTAGGTGATGTAATTATTTCGGCAAATGTTAAAGGAAGTATTGTGGTTCCGTCATCCAGAACGCTAGAACCTGTTGAGTTACCATTAGATTTTGACTTACAGGAGATATACGTATTAAGTAAAGCTGCGGAAAAGCGTTACGATGAAAGTGAAGTTGTATTTGTAATTGATGAAGATGCTGTCATGGATATGAACAGCGCAATTATAGATAATATAATTTTACGAATTCCAATGCAGGTTCTGTCTGAAGATGAAAAAGCCGGTAAGGGATTTATTTCCGGAAATGACTGGGAAATTATTTCATCTGATGATTATAATAATCAAAAGGCAGAAAACAAAAATGTTGATCCACGTCTAGAGAAACTTAAAAATTATTTTAATGAAGATAATTCTAAGTAGTAATTAGACATTAAAATTTCACTAGTGGATATTTTTATATAAAGGAGGGGTTTAGATTGGCTGTACCAGCACGTCGAACTTCAAAAACTAAGAAACGTTTACGTCGTACACACATTAAGTTAGATACTCCTAACTTGAGTGCATGTCCAAACTGTGGAGAATTACGTAAGTCTCACGTAGTTTGTCCAAATTGCGGCTTCTACGATGGCCGTCAGGTTGTAAACACTAAATAATTAAAAAAATAAACCAATTAGAATGCCATGGATTCTGTTGGTTTATTTTTTTATACTATATTTGTACTATAAAAGGGATTCCTAATTAGGAATCCCTTTTATCATTATTATTTAGTAAAATCAATTACCATTCTACCAACAATTTTATTGTTTTTCATTTCATCAATAATATCGTTAATTTCTTCTAAACGTCTAGTTTGGACGATTGGTTTAACTTTACCTTCTGCACCAAATTGGAAAGTTTCTGCTAAATCTTGACGAGTACCAACTAATGATCCTTTAACTTGGATACCATCTAAAACAGTTTTAGCAATGTTTAAAGCCATATCACCTTGTGGTAAGGCTACTGCCACTAATTTACCATCTGGACGTAAGGCATTGATTGCAGTGGTAAATGCATCTGCATTAACTGCAGTAATTTGGGCGTTGTGAACACCGCCAACTTTTTCTTGGATTTGTTCACTAACATCGGAATCATGACGGTTAATAGCAATGTCAGCACCATTATCTTTGGCAGCTTGTAGTTTTTGTTCGTTACCATCAACTGCAACTACGTGAGCACCAAAAACATTGTGAGCAAATTGGATTGCTAAGTTACCTAAACCACCGGCACCAACAACTTCAACCCATTGTCCGGGTCTAGTTTCACCAACTTTAAGGGCTTTATACATAGTAACTCCTGCACATGTAAGTGAAGTAGCTTCGATTGGATCTAATTCTTCGGGAACTTTAACGGCATAGTTAGCGTCAACAATAACTTCTTCAGCCATTGCACCATCAACGCTAAATCCTGAGTTTTGAACATTTCTACATAGTGTTTCACGACCAGTATTACAATATTCACAGGCACCACAGCCTTTAAAGAACCAAGCGATTGAAACACGGTCGCCAATTTTAAGATTTTCAACGTCATCGGCAACTTGGATAACTTTACCAACACCTTCGTGGCCAATAATTCTTCCTGGAACGGCACCAAAATCACCGGCAGCAACATGTAAATCGGTATGACATAATCCACAATATTCGACCTTAACAAGGGCCTCACCGTGTGTTATTGGACGTAATTCAACGTCTTTGATATCTACGTATCCGTCTACTGGATCTCTAACAACTGCAGCTTTCATTAAATAAACCTCTTTCTATCTTTGTTATTGTTTTAACATGTATAATTATATGCTATAAATACTAAATTTCAAGTGAATTATCGAACAATTAGTGAATAAAAATTATGTTAAAATTATTTTATTAAGAATAAACTGGAGAAGTAGTAATGACTAAAATTTTAATAATTGAAGATGAAAAGAATCTTGCTAGATTCGTTGAATTGGAACTACAACATGAAGATTATCAAACTAAGATTGAATCTAATGGTCGAAGTGGATTAAATGAAGCTTTAAATAACGAATACGATTTAATTTTATTAGATTTAATGTTACCAGAACTAAGTGGGATGGAAGTAGCACGAAGGTTGCGTGAAGTTAAAAATACTCCAATTATTATTATGACAGCTCGAGATTCAATCATTGATCGAGTCTCTGGTTTTGATCATGGTGCGGATGACTATATTGTTAAACCATTTGCAATTGAGGAACTTTTGGCCAGAATTAGGGCTCTTTTGAGAAGAATTAAAATTGAAAATACCATAACTAAAAAAGAAGATAATAATTTATTAGTCTTTAAAGATCTAATGATCGATAAGGACGATGGTATTGTTAGAAGAGGTAATGAGGTAATTAATTTAACTAAACGAGAATATGATTTATTACTTATTTTAATGGAAAATATTGGTATTCCACTTGCTAGGGATATTTTATTAGAAAAGGTATGGGGCTTTGATTCAGGTGCTGGGACTAATGTAGTGGATGTATATATTAGGTATTTGAGAAATAAAATTGATCGTCCTAATACTACCAGCTATATTCAAACGGTTAGAGGAATAGGATATACAATTAATGATGGAAAATGAAGATAAAAGAAGAATTCCACTAAAGTGGAAATGGAATTTACTAATTACTGGAGCAACGTTGATACTATTAGTTTTATTTTCTTTAATAGTATTTAATCGAGTATCAAATGTATTAATAAATCAAGCAAAAGCAGGTTTAAATGATCAGGCTGTTGTTATTAATAAACAGCTCGGTAAGTATAATCAGATTGATAAGCAAATAAAAATAGGTGAAAATTATCCTCAGCAAAGAGTATCAATTTATGATCCTCATGGTAAATTAATTAGTGGAAATAGAGCATATGAACAGATTAAGCCTATCCAAAGTGATAGAATCACGATAGTTAATGACCAACATAATAAACGCTTAGTTGGACTGTTTTTAGTAAAAAATACTAAGACTAATAAATTAATTGGCTATTTACGAATATCCAATAAATTTAATAACTATAATAAAATTCGATATAAATTATTAGAAACGTTATTTATATTTGTATTAATTGGGGTAATTATCATATCTATTCTATCGTATTGGTTGGCAGCAAAACTCCTATTACCAATGAATGAAATTCAAAAAACTATTAATGTTTTAAAAACTGATCCCGATTCAGATCAACGGTTAGAAATTAATTCTAATGATGAATTATCTGATTTAGGTGTTGTTTTTAATGGTATGATTGACCAAACCCAGCGCTATATTCACCAGCAGCAACAGTTTGTTGAAGATGTTTCTCATGAATTGAGAACTCCGGTAGCGGTTATTCAAGGGCATCTAAAACTTTTACTTAGATGGGGAAAAGATGATCCTAAAGTTTTAGCAGAGTCATTGAATGCATCCTTACAAGAGACCAAACGTATGGAGAGCCTGGTAACTGAAATGCTCGATTTATCTAGAGCTGAACAAATTGAGATTAATTATGGTAATGAGATTGCCAATGTAAATGAAGTGGTTAACCAGGTCTATAATGATTTTAAAATGCTTCATGATGATTTTACCTTTACTTTTGATGATGACACTTATTATGAATCTTATATAAAGATATATCGAAATCATTTAGAGCAATTACTAATTATTCTGCTAGATAATGCGATAAAATATTCTGAAACTAGAAAAGAAATTCATCTTTCGCTATCTAGTAATACCAATATGGTTAGTATCTCTGTTCAAGATTTTGGTGAAGGAATATCTAAAGAAAATTTAGATAAAGTTTTTGATCGATTTTTTAGGGTAGATAAAGCTCGTAGTCGTAATAAAGGTGGGAATGGACTAGGGTTGGCTATTGCTAATCGCTTAGTTAAAGCCTATCAAGGAGATATATCTATTGAAAGTTCGGTAGGTTATGGAACTATTTTTCAAGTTAGTTTCCCGATTTTAAAACAAGATCCAAAATAAAAAAGATTGCCATACGGCAATCTTTTTTTATCTCTTGATATTTTGTTTTCCAGCATTACGTTTATGATTATTTACATTTTTATTTGGTGTAGATTGATTTTCATTGGAACTTTCATCACTAACAATTTTTTTAGGTAAAAGTTCATCAACGCTGATTGGTTCAAGCTCAGCCATCTCTTTTTCAATATCTCGTTTGATTTTAGGACGATATAAATTAATAATGATGGTTTGTAAGCAAGCAAATAATCCACCAATGAAGAAGTATAATCCTAAACCAGCCGGCGATGACATAGTAAAGACTAAAATCATTACAGGATTAATGAGTAGCATCGCACGCATTTGCTTTTTTTGTGCCTCAGGAATACCTATTAGAGAAACGTATCCTTGGAGAACATAAGCCAAAAATGAAAGGATTGCTAAAATCCAACTAGTATTTCCTAATTTAATTCCCATAAAAACTGTATGTGAAAGTTCAGGAGAATATTTAATGGCCGAATACAATCCAGCAAATACTGGCAATTGAATTAACAATGGTAAACAACCAATTCCACCAGTCATTGAAATGTTATTACGACGATATAATTGCATCATGGCTTGGCTAGCAGCTTGTTGTTCTTCTGGAGTTTTAGCTTCTTTGGCCCGATTTTGTAGTTCGGTCATTTGTGGTCGAATAAGTTGCATTTTTTCTTGTTGAATGGTTGAATTTTTCATCTGATTAATCATCATAGGTAATAAAATCATTCTAACAATCACAGTTAATGCAATAATTGCCCACCCATAACTACCTACATAGTGGGCTAACCATTCCATAATTGCTTGTGCTGGCTTGGCAAGATAGTCGTATACTAAACCATAGGGCTTACCGGATTTAGTAGTACGAACACACCCACTAAGAATAAAGATCAAACCAGTTAAGGATAAAATAACTGATCCACGTTTAAGTTTTTTCATTAAGTGATAACTCCTTTATTAATTGGTACTTAATAAAAACATCTTACGTGAATATGATAAATATTTCAATTAAATTAATATTGAATTTTAAAGTTTAAAAAATCTTTATACGGTATATAATCTATTTTAGTATCTGTTACTATACTAAAAGGTGATGGAGAGTTTTGAATTATTGTGATAAACTGTTGGATATTTTCAGATGAACCACTAACAGTTATTTCAACTTCGGAAGTAGGTAAATTTTTAACCCATCCTGATAAATTAAATTGTTGGGCAAATTTTAGGGTATAGGCTCTAAATCCTACTCCTTGAACTTTTCCGGATACAATCATATGGACTGTTTGCATAGTATTTTTTTCAGTCATATTATTTCACCGCCTTAATATTAATGAGTGAGGAACCTTTAATTAATGGAAATTATCAAATCGAATCAAAACAAACATGTTAAAAATTGGAAAAAGTTACAAACTAAAAAAGGACGCCAAGCTAGCAATAGCTATTTGTTAGAAGGTTGGCATTTAGTTAATGAAGCTTTAAGTAATCATCAAATAATTACTTCTATATTAGTAGTTAATGCGGAATATTTACAGGATTTAAACTTAGATAAATCTGTTGATGTTTATTTAATTACTGATGAGATTGCTAAAATTATTAGCGACACTCAGTCTCCACAAGGAATTTTTGCAGTGGTAAGAATTGACCAAAACGAAACTAATATTCCAAAAACTTTAACTGGTAAATTCGTTCTATTAGATGGATTACAAGATCCGGGTAATATTGGCACAATTGTGAGAACTGCTGACGCAGCTGGATTAGATGGAGTTGTATTTGGTGATGGGACGGTTGATATTTTTAATCCTAAGGTAGTTCGCTCAATGCAGGGTAGCCAATTTCATATTTCGTTATATAATGGAAACCTAATTGATTGGATAAAACAATTTAATTTAAATAAAATTCCGGTTTATGGTACAGAATTAAACAAATCTGCGGTTAGTTTATATGATATAAAACCGGGAAATGATTTTGCCTTAATAATGGGTAATGAGGGAAATGGAGTTAGTTCAGAAGTATTAGAAATGGTACAAAGTGTTTATATACCAATGAAAGGTCGCGCTGAATCTTTAAATGTGGCTATTGCTTCTGGAATTGCAATGTTTTATTTGAATAAGTAAATTTAATTGTATATCACAACAAAAACTAGTATTATTACCTTAATTAGAGGTTAGGAGGGGTTAGTTTGCAAAAAAACGAATGGAAAAAAGATAAAGTTTATTTAGAGATAGTAGATGATCTTTTGAAAAATGAAATGGTTCAAAAACTGGCAAATTACACTCAGCATCATAATTCTAACCGATTAGAACATTCAATAGCAGTTTCGTATGATAGTTATAAGATTGCTAAGAAGCACCATTTGGATTATCGGGCAACTGCACGAGCTGGTTTATTACACGATCTTTTTTATTATGATTGGCGTACTACTAAATTTAATTTAGGATCACATGCGTTTATTCATCCTAGGGTTTCATTAAGAAATGCCGAAAAAATCACTGATTTATCGGATAAAGAAAAAGACATTATTTTAAAACATATGTGGGGATTAACGGTTTCGTTACCTAAATATCGTGAGAGCTTGATTGTTTCATTGGTTGATGATTATGAAGCAACGCATGAATTTTTAAGTCCGTTTAAAGCAAAATTATTTAACAATGCACAAATTGATACCAAAAATATAGGAGAATAACAATGACAGTTAAACAAATAAATGAAGAAGCAGAAGAAGTGGATACTAACCTTTGTCCTAGATTTGAAAAAACTTTTGAATTTTTAGGCAAAAAGTGGAACGGACTAATTATTGATGTCCTTTTAAAAAATGAAACGGCACGTTTTAAGGATATTGCTCACTATGTTAGCAAATGTAGTGATCGAGTAATTGTGGAACGACTTAAAGAATTAGAAAATGAAGGTCTTGTTAATCGTAAAGAATATGAAGATAAACCTTTAATTGAATATTCATTAACTCAGCGTGGCCGTGAATTGGCTCCAGCAATTCAGGAAATTCATGCATGGGCAGAGAAATGGTATAAATAGTTCTAAAATGGTCTTGACCTAGTATCTACTTTAGATTATTATTCTAATTAATGGTGTAAATTGAAAAAAGTAGTAATCAAATCCCTTTTTTATAGAGACCTTGTGCTTGGTGTAAACAAGGAAAAAGGCTTGATGAATTCGTTTTTCTGCCTAAATAAAACAATAATTAAATAAAATAATTTGGTTATCGCCGTTATCGATGTCTAAGTGTATTAATTGGATTCCAATTAATAAAACAGGGTGGTACCGCGAAGCTTCGTCCCTTTTATGGGATGGGGCTTTTTTTATTTTAAACATGGAGGAAAAAATGACTTTACGAGAAGATTTAACTGCGATTAAAGATCAGGGTTTAAGTGATATTTCTTTAACTAATGATTTAAAGAAATTAAATGAAATTCGAGTTAATTTATTAGGTAAAAAAGGTCCTATTACATCCGCTTTACGTGGAATTCGTGACCTTCCAGTTGAACAACGTCCTGAGGTTGGTAGCTATGCTAACGAAATTAGAGATGCTTTATCAACTGCAATTGAAAATAAAAAGCAAGTTCTTGAAGACGCTGCTTTAAATGAACAATTGGCTAATGAAAAAATTGATGTAACGTTACCGGCTGATCATACTTTACAAGGACAACCCCACGTTATTCAACAAATTATTGATCAAGTGGTGGACTTGTTCTTAGGAATGGGTTATCAAATATTAAATGGTCCTGAAATTGAAGAAGATCATTATAATTTTGAGATGATGAATCTACCCAAGGATCATCCCGCACGCGATATGCAAGATACATTTTATTTGAGCGATGACATTTTAATGCGTACGCAAACTTCTCCAATGCAGGCACGTACATTGGAAACTCATAATTTTGAAGAGGGTCCCTTAAAAATGATCTCTCCCGGGGTAGTTTATCGTCGAGATACTGATGACCCTACTCATTCTCATCAATTCCATCAAATCGAAGGATTGGTAATTGATAAGAATATTACAATGACTGATTTAAAGGGAACTTTATTAACGATGACTCACGAAATTTTTGGTGATAAATTTGATATTCGTCTAAGACCTAGTTACTTCCCATTCACCGAACCATCTGTTGAGGTTGATGTGACTTGTTTTAATTGTATGGGTAAGGGTTGCGATGTATGTAAACACACCGGTTGGATTGAAGTTCTAGGAGCAGGAATGGTACATCCAAATGTTTTAAATATGGCCGGGGTTGATCCAGAAGTTTATGGTGGATTTGCTTTTGGTATTGGACCAGATCGTTTTGCTATGCTTAAATATGGTGTTAGCGATATCCGTGATTTTTATTTAGATGATATTAGATTCTTAAATCAATTTAGTAAAAGGGGCTAACAAAATGAAAGTATCTTATAATTGGATTAAACAGTACTTAGATTTAGAAGTTCCTGCTGATGAATTAGCTGAAAAGATTGAAAGAACTGCTGTTGAAGTTGATTCAGTTAAATTTCCAGCCGAAGGAATGAAAAAAGTAGTTGTGGGTGAAGTAGTCGCCATGGAAGATCATCCAGACTCCGATCATTTACACATTTGCCAAGTAGAAATTGGTGAAGATGAACCAACTCAAATTGTGTGTGGAGCACCTAATGTGCATGTTGGTGCAAAAGTAATTACTGCACTTTCGGGATCAAGAATTGGAAATAATGTAAAAATTAAAAAGTCAAAAATGCGAGGAATTCCATCTAACGGAATGCTATGTTCATTAGACGAAATGGGATTAGATAAAGATTTAGTTCCAGATGAATGGGCTGATGGAATTTATTTATTCCCTGAAGATACTCAAGTTGGTCAACCAGTATTTCCATATTTGGGAATGGATGATGCCATTATTGACCTTGATGTAACTCCTAATCGTGGAGATATGTTAAGTATTTTAGGAACTGTTCATGAATTAGCTGCAATTTATGATTTAACTCCGAAAATTTCAAAAGTTGAATTAATTGAAAATGCAACTACTCCAACTAATAAACAAATTAATGTTTTAGCTGATAGTGATTTAGCTTCGACTTTCAGTGCTAGGGTAATTAATAATGTTAAGGTTACAAGTAGTCCCGCATGGTTACAAAAAATTCTATGGAAGTCTGGAATTAAACCAATAAATACTGTAGTTGATGCTACTAATTATATTATGTTGAAATATGGTCAACCGATTAATGCCTTTGATATGGATCGCATGAATGGACAAAATATGTCGGTTAGATATGCAACTAAGGATGAAAAAATACTTTTAGAAAATGAAGCAGAAATTGAACTTACTAACGATGATATTGTGATTGCTGATGAGGTTCCTATGGCCTTAGCCGGTGTAATGAACGGAAAAGTAGTTAGTGTAGATAACGATACTTCAAATATTGTATTAGGAGCCGGTGTTTTTGATCCTATAAAAGTACGTAAAAGTGCTCAACGCCACGGACTTCACACAGAATCTTCTCAAAGATTTGAACGAGGAATTGACATTTCTTCAGTTAACACGGCGCTAGATGAAGTAGCTAGTCTAATTGTTGAATTATCTGATGGTGAAGTTGCTAAAGGAATCATTGAAGCAACTAAATTAGATAAACCAGAAAATAAAATAAATATTACAGTTCAACGAATTAATCATGTTTTAGGAACCGACTTATCACAAACTGAAATTACTAGTATCTTTAACCGATTAGGTTTTAAAGTAGTTGAAAATGAAAGTGATATGACGGTTATTGTCCCATTAAGACGTTGGGATATCTTTGTAGCTGCTGATTTATTAGAAGAAGTAGCAAGAATTTATGGTTATGATAATTTAGCTACAACTTTACCAGTCGGTAAACAAACAATCGGTTCATTAAGTTCAGCTCAAAGAATTATCCGATCATCTAGAAATATTCTGGAAGGATTAGGTTTAACTCAAGCTATTTCATATGCTCTAACGACTGAAGAAAAAGCTCAGATGTTTTTGATGCGTCCTAGTGAATTGACTAGATTAATTTGGCCAATGACTAGTGATCGAGAAGCTTTACGAATGAATTTAATTAGTGGGCTTTTGGACGATATAGCTTACAACAATGCTCATAAGGTACAAAATGTTGCTTTATATGAACAAGGCCGTGTCTTTTATAAAGATACTAAAGATCAAGTAAAACCAACTGAAGTTGAACATATTGCTGGGGTAATTTCTGGAGAAATATTAACCAGTAATTGGGATGAGTCTGCGGTGGCTGCTGATTTTTATCAATTAAAAGGCATTGTTGGTCGCTATTTAAATAATTTATCTATTAATGGTGAAATAAAATATGTTGCCACAGATGAGCTTAAAGAAATGCATCCAGGAAGAACTGCTAAAATCTTAATCCATGATCATGAGGTTGGTTTTATTGGACAAATTCATCCTAAAATTGCTAAACAATTTAAAATTAAGCCAACTTATGCTTTTGAATTGAATTTACAAGCACTAATTGATTTACCTAAGGCAGATAATCAATATGCTCCGATTTCTAAATACCCATCAATTAAACGAGATATTGCTATCGTTGTGGATGATTCGGTAACTAATCAACAAATTATTGATATAATTACTAAACGTGGCGGTAAGCTATTAAGTAATATTGAATTATTTGATGTTTATAATGGTGAAAATGTTGATGATGGCAAGAAATCATTGGCATATTCACTAACTTATGTAAATCATAATGACACTTTAAAAGATGAAGATGTTACCAATGCATTTGATAAGATTAAAAAATATTTAATTGAAGAGCTAAATGCTGAAATTAGATAGTCTAAATTAATAATTGGCTAAATGATGTTATTGAGGAGAAACTATCATGGATGAAAAGCAACCTAAAAAAGAAAAAAGCCTTGGTAAAAAAATTATAATTTGGGTCATTTCTTTATTGATAATTTTAATAGCCTCATTAGGCTTGTTGGGTTATCATTATTTTAATGAATCATTAAAACCATTAAACCCTAAAGATAACAATGTAAAACAGATTCACATTCCTTTGGGAGCTACAAATAAGCAAATTGGTTCTATTTTACAAAATAATCATATTGTAAAAAGTGGGATGGTCTTTGACTACTATATTAATTCTCATAATGTGACTAAATTTAAAGCTGGTTATTATCAATTAAAACCTTCAATGAGCTTGGGAACTATTGCTAATAAGTTAGAAAAAGGTGGTAGTGATGAACCGATCCAAGCAAGTAAAAAAGATGTTTTAATTAGAGAAGGCGCTAATATTGATCAAATTGCTAAAGAGATTGATAAGAATACAGATTTTTCAAAAAATGATTTTATAAAACTCATGAATGATAAATCATATATTAATCGTTTAGCTAAGACATATCCCAAACTATTGTCTTCAGCAGTAAAAGCTAAAGATGTTCGATATGTTTTAGAAGGATATTTATATCCGGCTACTTATGAAGTTAAGAAAAATATGCCTTTGACACTATTAGTTGAAGATATGGTGGCTAAAACTAATCAAGTACTAACCCCATATTATGATAAGATAAAAAAAGAAAAATTATCTGTGCAAGAATTTATGACATTAGCTTCATTAATAGAACGTGAAGGTGTGGATCAAAAAGATCGCGAAATTATGGCAGGGGTCTTATTAAACCGAGTGGATATTAAAATGCCATTGCAATCTGATGTTGCGGTGTTATATGCTATTCACCGAAATGATAAAGTCCTAACCATGTCAGATTTAAAAACTGATTCACCGTATAACCTTTACACCAATGCTGGATTTGGACCGGGTCCATTTGATAATCCAAGTGTTAGTGCGATAAAAGCAGTATTAAACCCTAGGGACCGATCAAAAAAATATCTTTACTTTGTAGCTAATACCAAGACCCGTAAGGTATACTATGCAAAAACTTTTGATCAACACCAAGCAAATATAGGAAGATATGCAGTCGGAAATAATGATAATCAATAAGGTGGGTGAATAATTTGATGAAATATAATAATCAAAGACCTGTAGTTATTGGAGTAACCGGTGGATCAGGTAGTGGAAAGACTACAGTTAGCCGTAAAATATTTAATGAATTATCACAAAATTCAATTCTAATATTACAGCAAGACTCGTATTATAATGATCAAGCAAATATGACGATGGAACAAAGAGCTAACGTTAACTATGATCATCCTCTAGCCTTTGATACTGATTTATTAATTGAACAATTGTCACAGTTATTAGATTATAAGGCGATTGAAAAACCGGTTTATGATTATAATTTATTAACTAGAGGTACTGAGACAATTCATCAAGAGCCCCGAGAAGTTATTATTTTAGAAGGTATTTTAATCCTAGATGATGCAAGATTAAGAGATCTAATGGACATAAAAGTTTTTGTTGATACGGATGACGATATTAGAATAATTCGTAGAATACAAAGAGATACTCAAGAGCGTGGTCGTTCATTAGACGGTATTATTGAACAGTATTTGAATACGGTTAAACCAATGTATCATCAATTTGTAGAACCAACTAAGCGTTATGCTGATATTATTGTTCCTGAAGGTGGTAATAATCAGGTAGCAATTGATTTATTAACCACTAAAATTAGATCAATTCTTATGCAACGCGGTAATGATAAAATTATTAACAATAAAGATTCAACAATTTAAATTTGTGAGGTTAACTATTATGGCTGAAAAAACATACCCAATGACTGAAGAAGGTCGTCAAAAATTAGAACAAGAATTAGACGACTTAAAAGTAAATCAACGACCA
Source organism: Lentilactobacillus laojiaonis (assembly GCF_020616595.1). GTDB lineage: Bacteria > Bacillota > Bacilli > Lactobacillales > Lactobacillaceae > Lentilactobacillus > Lentilactobacillus laojiaonis. Next base: position 491,519 of record NZ_CP085278.1, read on the forward strand.
AAAGTGGTTGAAAGAATTAAAATTGCTCGTAGTTATGGAGATTTATCTGAAAATTCTGAATATGAATCTGCTAAAGACGAACAAAGCATGCTAGAAAGTCGTATTTCAACTGTTGAACATATGTTACAATATGCTGAAATAATTGATTCTAAAGATAGTGATAAAGATGAAGTAACAGTTGGTAAAAAGGTTACTTTTAAAGAATTACCTGATGAAGAACCAGAATCTTATCAAATTGTTGGAGCTGCTGAGGCTGATCCAATGTCTGGTAAAATTTCCAATGATTCTCCAATCGCTAAAGGACTATTAAATCATCGTGTTGGTGAAACCGTTAGTATCGATATTCCGGCTGGTAGTATGGAAGTTGAAATTATTAGCGTTGAAAATGTTTAAAAAAATGTTTAAAAAAGGATTAGCTAATTAGCTAATCCTTTTTTTATATACTATAAATCCAATCATCGTTAAGATCGTGATAATACTAATGGTAGATCCAAAAATAAAACCTTTTGGAATGTAATATAATTTAATTGTATGAGTTCCTTTACTTAGAGGAATCTTTAAGAAAGTTTCAGCCCAAGTATGCGTTGGAACTTTCTTACCATCTACAATCGTGTGCCATCCCTTAGTATATGGAATAGTAGTTAAAACGGCTTGGTTAGGCTTTTTAACATTAACTTTACCACTGATTGATCGACTACTCATATTAGTTATATTTACTTTATTATTTTGAGCATGTTTTGAAATTTTGGTAATTTTTCTAACTGGTAATTTATAAAGTTTGACGTTACTTAGTAAAACATCATTTGCGTGAAAATTAAGGGTTACTTTTACATTTTGAGGCTCAGCATTTGTACTTGCTAGATTAAAGATAATTGCGTGCTTATGACCAGGGAATTTTGCCTGATCAACACCATTAATGTTGAAAGAAACCTCTTTAGCTGATAATCCTCCACCTAGTGTCATATAGTAGGAAGTATGGGGCTTAGCTTTAATTATGAAGGAAATAGAGGCATCATTTAATAAAAATTGTTTATGAACTAATGATTGATTCAAATGTTTAAAAGGAACTATGTTATTAAATGAAAGTTTTGGAAAACCAATTCTAGTAAATAACGGATGTTCTATATTAGCTTCGCTTGGCATAATTTGTTCGGCTAATCTATCTTGAAATACAATTGGAAGGTTTCGATATATAGGAGCATTTTTATTTTGTCCTACAAAAGCTATCGGCATTATTCTAGGGTTCTCATAGGTACTTATAACGTGGTCATCACTAATTAAATTAAAGTTATTAATATCGGGATGGTTAGTCATTTGTAAAACTCGAGTTCCGTATTTGATATTATTATCATCATTTTCAAAAGGTACATTTTGATTATCAAAATAGTATTTCATGGATAATAAACTATCGGTAAATAAAGTTGCATGGTTATAAGCGACAGTAGTTCGACTGGCTTGATTACCCGTATTACTAAAGAAATTAGCTACGTTATGTTCCAAAGTTGATGAGAACAATGAGCCACCATGATAATTACCAGAAAAAGGATCATTTCGAGTTCTTAAGAAGGTGAAGCCTTCACGATAAAAACTCTTATCTTTTTGTGCAACTTGGTCCGTAGGTTTTTTAATCATTTTAATATAATTTTCATATTCACTGTTTTGTAGGTATGTTAGATTATTTAGGGAAGTAAATAAATTAAGACCCATTTCTGAAACTACCAAAATAAATAATATGAATTTAAATGGCTTAGTTGTTTTATAAGTGTTGAAATAAAACATTAATGAAATAGTAATTCCCATATATACTATTCCATAAATATAATCAGTGAATTTTAAGTAAGTTAAGCGACCTAAAAGTTTAGCTAAGAAAATATATAGCAAGCCTAAAAGAATTGCTCCACAACTAATAATAAATGGCCGCTTTTCTAACTTGTCATTATAGATTTTAGCAAATACTTCAATTGCCGTAATAATCATCCAAAATGATAATACGAATGAAAAACGGTAAGGGTACCAAATTGGTTTTTGCATAGCATGCCATAATAAATCAAGTGGCTGATAAACCATACTAATTAAAATAAATAAAGTGATAATTGACTTACGAATTTTTTCTACTTTCGAAAATTGTGAAGATAAAAAGTAGTAAATAAATAAAAGAATTACCAAACTACCAACGAAAATGTTAGGAGTTCCATATGGTAACTGTTTAAAAGTTACCGTTCCATTAACAAATTTACCGAGAAAATTTAATGGAAAGTATTCAATTCCTAAAAAATTTAATTTAGCATGAGAATTACTGATTTTACTATCCATTAAAGAAATAATCGTCGGAATAGTTATCCAAGAGGAGATTAAAAAACTTATTATAGATGCTTTAATCCATCTAAATAGTTTTTTAAAAGCAAGTTTGAAATTATGATCAGTTGGATATAGATTAACGAAAGTATATAAAGCAATAAAAAGACAAATCATATATGCTATATAATAGTTAATCATTAACATAAAAGCTAATGACCAAATATAAAACCACATAGATTGTTGGTTTAACAATTTTAGCAATCCGTAAAATATTAATGGTAAGAAAATCAACCCATCTAACCATATAATATTAAATTGGTAGGCAACTATCCAACCCATTAAAGCATAGACAGTTGCAAACATGGGAATGAATGGACCGTGAATTTTATCTAATTTTGTTGCAATATATCCAAAACTTAATCCACTAAGCCCATATTTTAAGGCTGTAATAATTAAAACAGCTGATGGTAGTTTAGAAATAGGGAAAAATAGCAGTAGGATATTTAGCGGACTGAGTAAATAATAACTCCAAGTTCCTAACATATCCCCGCCAAGTGCCTTAGAAAAGGAATAAAATATAGCGGAAGGGTTATGTAAAACAGTATTATGAAAGTATGCGAAGAAATCAATATATTGTTGTCCTAGATCGACAGTTAGTAGAGTGGATTTTCCAAAGGGAGCCATTCCACGATAACTAAAATAAATCAGAACAATTAGAATAGGTACTAAAAAACTTAGCCAAATTGGCTTGCGTTTGGAGTTCATTGCAACGGTTCCTTTCTTTATTAATATTATAATAAGGATAGCATATTATGACATTGGGTGGGCTAAACAAAGTTTTAGATAGTTTAAATATTGGACTTTATTGGTAGTTTTTATAATTGATCTTTGATAAAATTATGTTCAAGCGAGGAGTAATGTAATTGAAATTTTTTAGGAAGAATAAATTAAGTAAAAGTAATAAAAAGCAAAAGAATTCGTTACCATTTAGAATTAACATTATATTTATCGTGGTTGGAGTATTGTTTATTGTTTTATTAGGACAAGCGGCCTATCTCCAAGTCATAAATGGAAATAAGTTTAAAGCAGAAGTAAGTAAATCAGATACCTCGACTGTAACGGGAAATGTGCAGCGAGGAATGATCTATGATTCAACTGGAAAAGTTTTAGTTGGTAATTCAACTCACCAAGCTATTACATATACTAAAGGTGTTAATGTTATGTCTAGTGACCTTTACAAAACCGCTACTAATTTAGCCAAGTATGTCAAGGTACCGACTAATCAACTCACTAAACGCCAATTAGCAGATTATTATTTATCTAACTCGGATAATCTAAAAAAAGTAATGTCACAGATTAAAGATATTCAAGAATATTCTGCAGATGCTCAATATGATAAATCACTTGAATATGTACAAAAATCTAATAAAATTCATTTTACTAAGGCTGAAAAAAATGCAGCTACGATTTTTTCTAAAATGAGTGGGGCTTATCAACTATCTACAACCTACATTAAAAATTCAAATGTAAGTCAAAAAGAGATTGCAGAAGTTGGGGAACACTTAGCTGACATGAAAGGTGTAAACATTGGAACTAGTTGGACAAGAAATTATCCAAATGGTAAATCAGTTCAAAGTATTATCGGAACGGTTTCTAATGAAAAATCTGGATTACCAAGTGATCGAGTTAATGAGTTACTGGAAGAAGGATATTCGAGAAATGATAGTGTTGGTCAAAGTTATATTGAAAAACAATATCAATCTATTTTGAGTGGTAGTAAGTCACAAACCCAAGTTGAGGTTGGTAGTAATAATGCTATTACTAAGCAAATTACTAAATATGGCGGCCAAAAAGGGGATAACTTGCAACTAACAATCAATTCTAAATTCCAGTCAGATTTACAGGAATTGGTACAAAGTGCTGAGGAAGGTGCTGGAGGATATTCTACTGGTACCTATGCAGTGGTTATGAATCCAAATAACGGTGCAGTAATTGGTTTGGGAGGAGTTGATAGAAATCCTTCAACTGGTAAAATTACTGATAACGTTTTAGGAACTATTAATAGTTCGATTGTTATGGGTTCGGTTGTTAAAGGTGCAATGGTATCAGGAGCCTTGATGGAGAAAGTTATTACTCCTACTAATAGTGTCCTAACTGATTCGCCAATTAACGTTGGTGGAGTTAAGAAATCTTCTTGGTTTAATAAAAACGGTGATTCTAATATTGCATTGGATGCCGCTGGTGCCATGGAAGTTTCTTCTAACTCGTATATGATGCAATTAGCCATGAAAGAAGCTCATTTTAATTATGTACCTGGTGGAGCTTTATCGATGTCTCCAACTATTTTTGATAAGATGCGAGGGTATTTCTACCAATTTGGTTTAGGAGTAAAAACTGGAATTGATATTCCTGGTGAATCAACTGGTATTAAGGGTGCTAGTGGTTACTCAAATATTGGTAATGCATTAGATTTATCCTTTGGTAACTATGATGCCTATACTCCAATTCAAGTCGCTCAATATATGTCAACTATGGCTAATGGTGGCTATCGTATTAAACCTCACGTTGTTCAATCAATTCGAGGAACTAATAATGATGGAACTTTAGGTAAGGTTAAAGAAACGGTAACTCCTACGGTATTAAATACTATTGGGATGACTAGTGCTGAAAAAGCGTTAGTTAAACGTGGATATTATCAAGTAGTTCATGGAACTAACACTTATAAAACTGGTGGACAACTAGCTTCTATTAGTCCAGAAATATCAGCTAAAACAGGTACTGCTCAAACTTTCTATAACGGTACAGAAACAGTAACTTTAAGTTTAGGATCATATGCTCCGTCAACAAACCCAAGAGTTGTGGTTGTTGTCGCTATGCCTAATCTAGATGTAAATGCTGAAAGCAATAATATGCAATTAGCTAAGAAAATCTATGCTGCTTATTGGAAAGATGTTGAATCTACTTCAACTGTTAAGTAAAAACACTTAACATTATTTGCATTAAGGTCTAGTAATTTATTTTAAATAATGATAGAATGTTTTAAGTTAAGGTTATTACTAATATAGCTGTATTTAAATTTATCGGAGGTATTACTTCATGCGTGTACACATTACATTAGAATGCACTGAATGCCGTCATCGTAATTACTTATCAAGCAAAAACCGTCGTAACAATCCTGATCGTTTAGAACTTGACAAGTATTGTCCAAACCAACGTAAGGTGACATTACATCGCGAAACAAAATAAGGTTTTGGGTAATTTACCCAGAACCTTTTTTATTTATCAAAATCCGAGGTGATAAATTGGATAAAAAAATTGTTCGCAATCAGCAAAAAGAAAAGATGAATAAGTACTTTGGCGGAAATTTTCATACCTCTTCGTTGTATGAACAGTTGTTTAATTCTCAAGAATTCATGGATGCTAAAGTAATTGGAATCACGGTTAATATGGCCAATGAAATTCCTACATTGCCGATTATTAAAGAAGCTTATCAAAATAATAAAACGGTAGTTGTTCCTAGGACTTTACCAGATTTTAAAATGGAGTTTGTTAAGTTAGATGAACAAACTAAGCTAGAGAAGACCAAGTTTGGGGTTAAAGAACCAATTAATGGTCAGGTTTATCCTAAAAATAAAATTGATTTAATCATTGTTCCGGGAGTGGCCTTTACTAAAGCAGGCCATCGCTTAGGATTTGGAGCTGGATTTTATGATCGATATCTCAAAGAATATCATGGCAATACTATTTCATTAGCGGCGTTACCACAATATTTTGACCAACCAATTTGGAAGGTTGATGAGTTTGATGTAACGATTGATAAAATAATTAGTGAGGAATAAATATGAATTTTCGTAATTTAAAGTACAAACCTTTTATGACATACGCGTTAATTATTATTATGGTATTGATTTTTATAATCATGTCCTTGGATGGTGGTACTACTAATTCGTATAATTTGGTTAGATTTGGGGCACAATTCAATCCATATATTATGGCGGGTGAATATTGGCGATTAGTAACTCCGATGTTTTTGCATATAGGATTTACCCATCTATTTTTAAATTTATTTACCATATATTTAATTGGTCCATATGTAGAAAAAATATTTGGTCATCTCAGATTTATTATAATTTTCTTACTATCAGGGATAGTTGGAAATTTAGCTAGTTTTGCCTTTTCAGATTCTGTTTCTGCGGGAGCAAGTACGGCTATATTTGGTTTATTTGGGGTCTTTATTATGTTGAGTGAAAATTTTCAAAATTCAATCATAAATAATATGGCACGAAATTTTGGACTTTTAATAATTTTAAATTTGGTTAGTGATTTATTTATGCCACAGGTAAATATTGTAGGCCATATTGGGGGACTGATTGGCGGGATCTTAGCAAGTTATATTGTAGGCTTGCCAAACAATAAGATTAGTACCGCTAAAAAAGTTATTGCACTTATTTTATTAATTTTAATATCTATAATTTTATTTAAAATTGGTATGCAATTTTGATGTTTTTGTGTGAAATTTAGTACAGGATGTGAGATAATGAAAACGCTATATGATGTCCAACAACTTCTAAAAAGATTTGGTATTTATGTTTATGTGGGAAAACGGATATGGGACATAGAAGTTATGGCATTGGAACTAGATAATTTGTATAAAGCGAATGTTATTGAGAAACGCGAATTTATGCAAGCAAAGCTAGTCTTAAAACATGAACATCGAATCGAAGAAAAAAATAACTAAGGGGTGTTTTTACGTGGCAAAAAAAATTATTGGGATTGATTTAGGAGGAACAACTATAAAATTCGGTTTTCTGGATGTTGATGGAAATATTTTGAGTAAATGGAATATTCCTACTGATATCTCAGATGATGGAAAACATATCGTTCCAGATATTATCCATTCGATTAATGAACAAATTCGTAAACAAGATTTAAGATCGACTGATTTTTATGGAGTTGGTATGGGGACTCCTGGTTCTATTAATCAAGAAAAAGGTACAGTTACTGGAGCTTACAACCTTAACTGGAAAGAAGAACAAAACGTAGGTGAAGAGATCAGTAAAGGACTTCACTTACCAATTATTATTGAAAATGATGCTAATTCAGCAGCACTGGGTGAATATTGGCGTGGTGCGGGTAATAACTCTAATGATGCAGTCTTTGTAACACTAGGCACTGGTGTTGGTGGCGGTGTAATTATTGACGGTAGTCTGGTACATGGTGCTAATGGTGGTGGAGGAGAAATCGGTCACATCACCGTTGAAGAAAATGGTTATTTATGTACTTGTGGAAAACGAGGATGTCTTGAACGATATGCATCAGCTACAGGGATTGTTCAACTAGCTAAAGATATGGCTAGAGATTTTAATGGTCACTCTCAATTAAAAGAATTAGAAGATACTAATCAAGAAGTTTCATCTAAAACCGTCTTTTTCTTAGCTGATAATGGTGACATTTTAGCTAATCAAGTAGTTGATAAGGTTACGCACTATTTAGGTAAAGCATTATCATATATTGGTAATTCTCTAAATCCTAATAATATTATTATTGGTGGTGGGGTATCTAACGCGGGAAATACTTTACTACAACCTACTACGCACTATTTCCAAAATAATGCCTTCCCAGCAGTTAGAGATTCAACTCGCTTGAAATTAGCTCAATTAGGTAATGATGCGGGCTTGATCGGTGCAGCTTCATTGGCATTAAGATTTAATGATTAATATTTAATTAAGGAGTTTTTAGATTGGGTGCAATTACAACAAATACTGGTTTAGCAACCGTTTTAATTTTAATTTTAATTTTTTGGATTGGTTATCGGTTATATGAAAATGCTCGAATTAATCGAATGGCCACTTATCTTACTAATGATGAATTTAAAGCGGGGATGCGTAAAGCACAAGTCGTTGATTTAAGAGAAAAAAGTAATTTTAACGCAGGTCATATTTTAGGCGCTAGAAATATTCCATACTCAACGATGAGAACCTTTTATCAGCAAATTAGACCAGATTTACCAGTCTATTTATATGATCAAGGTAAAACTTTAAGTAAACGAGCAACTAAGCTTTTAAATAAACAAGGCTATGACAAAATTTATATCCTAAAAGGTGGATATCAAAATTGGGATGGCAAAGAAAAGAAAAATTAAAAAGCTAGGACAAAATTGTCCTAGCTTTTTTATGTATCAATTATCCGTGATGTGCAGAACGACTCTTACGGACTGCTTTTTTACGATTGTCTTCGTATTTTTGTTCTTGGTTTTCAATTGGTTCAACGACAGTTTTCTTGAAAGTTAATAAGGATCCAACTGCGGCAGCTAAAGTTCCAGCGACACCTACAAAAATACCTTTAGTAAATTTTTTCATAAGGCAAACCTCCTGTATAATGTTATTACAATAACTATTATGCGATACTTAAGGATAATTGGCTAGTAAAAAGTATAATAAAGGAGAAAAGTGATGCTCAATACTAAGATAATAGCCCATCGTGGAAGTAAAGGAACGCGACCTGAAAATACATTAGTTGCTTTTCAAGCCGCGCTTGATGATGGAGCAGATGGAATTGAAACAGATGTCCATTTATCTAAGGACAATCAATTTATTATTATGCATGATGAAACTATTGATCGGACTACCAATGGTCAAGGAAAAATTGTTGACTACACTTTAGATGAATTGAAACAGTTTAGTGCGGGAATTAAATATGATCCTAAATTTATTAATGAAAAAATACCTACGCTTCAAGAAGTCATTCAGTTACTAATAACTAATAATTTTCAAGGAATTTTTAATTTAGAGTTTAAGACTGACAAAACTCCCTATGAAGGAATTGAAAGAATGGTTAATGATTATTTAGTTGAATTAAATTTACCATTTACTGTCATTTATTCCAGTTTTAGTTCTCGATCGGTAAAATTACTGAGGGAACTTAATGAAAATGTAGAGATAGCTAAATTGTTTAAAACTAATGGAAAAGCTGCTAAAAAATTATTTAAAGATGATTATATTGATAGCTATCATCCAAAAATTAATTGGATAAAGAAGCATCGCTTTTTTGCTCCCGGACGTAAAATTCGTCCTTGGGTTGTCAATACTACAGAAGATATGGAGATTTGCTACAAGAGAAAAATGGCAGCGATAATTACGGATTACCCTAGAAAAGCAGTGGTATTAAAGAAATATTTAGAGGAATAGATTTATGGAAAAAGTATTAGCGATTGTAGGACCAACTGCGGTTGGAAAAACTAATTTATCAATTGAATTAGCTAAAAAATTTAATGGCGAAATAATTTCAGGAGATTCAATGCAGGTCTATAAATCTTTAGATATTGGAACCGCCAAAATTAAGGCCAGTGAAATGCAAGGAATAAAGCATCATTTAATTAATATTCGCGAAATTGATCAACAGTATACTGTGGCTGATTTTGTAAATGATGCGCGAAAAATTATTTCAGAATTAAATCAACAAGGCAAACTTCCAATTATTGTAGGTGGTACTGGATTTTATTTACAGGCCTTATTAGAAGGATTATCTTTAGGAGGCACTAACAGTAGTCCTGAAAACGAAAAAATGGCGTTCAGGGAGCAATTAAGTGAATCGACTAAGCTCTATGGTAATCAATGGTTACATGATCAATTAAATCTAGTTGATCCTAAGGCTGCTGAAACCATTCCATTGAATAATATCAGAAGAATGATTCGTGCATTAGAAGTATACGAATTTACTGGAGAAAAGTTTTCTGAGCAAAGTAATCTTCCAACCTTCTATAACTCTTTTGTAATTGGTTTAAATACGGACCGAGAATTACTATACCAAAGAATTAATCGGCGAGTGGATGAGATGTTTCAAGAGGGCTTAATAAAAGAAGCCGAGACTTTATTTCAACAGGGAGGAATAGAGCTACCAGCTGGTAAGGGCATTGGTTATCGCGAATTTGATTCATATTTTAATGGATCATCTTCAATAGAGGTAGTCACTGATGAAATTAAAAAGGATACTAGACACTACGCTAAACGACAATTAACTTGGTTTAGAAATAAAACCAAGCCACATTGGTATGATTTAGTTAGAAAAGTTAATAGCATAGAAGAAATTGAAATCGATGTTAAAAAATGGCTAGATGTAGCCGATTAAACTTCATGTCACATTATGTGACATAATATTTGACTTCGTTGGTCACAATGGTATTATTACTTTATGATTTAGGAGGAAACTAATGCCAGAAAAGGAATTTCGTCGTTCATTATCAATTTTACCAATCGGAACGGTTATGGAATTAACCGGGTTATCTGCTAGGCAAATTAGGTATTACGAAACTCACAAGTTGGTTGTGCCAAAAAGAAATCAGAGCAATCGAAGGATGTATTCGTTAAATGACACTGATAAACTATTAGAAATTAAAGATTACCTTAATGAAGGCAATACAATTGCTGATGTTAAAGCTGCATTTAATAAAGCCAAATTAAAGAAGTCTAATGCTACATTAAGTGATAGTGAAGTTAGAAGAATGTTGGCTAATGAAATGCTAAATATTGGTGGATTTGAAAGCAATTCTTCGTTTATTAATCCTAATAAATTGTAAAAAATAATAAAAGAAGGTAAATGTAATGGCTACAAAGCATAATTATTCAAAAGAAGATATTAGAAGCATGGTTAGCGAAGAAAATGTTAAATTTTTGCGTTTGATGTTTACTGATATGTTTGGAACAATCAAAAATGTTGAAATTCCCATCAGTCAATTAGATAAATTACTAGATAATAAAATAATGTTTGATGGTTCATCAATTGATGGTTTCGTAAGAATTGAAGAAAGTGATATGTATTTGTATCCTGATCTTTCTACCTGGATGGTTTTTCCTTGGGCAACAGATCAAGGAAAAATTGCACGCCTAATTTGTGAAGTTTATACAACCGAAGGCAAGCCATTTACTGGAGATCCACGAAATAATTTAATTAGAGTCTTAGATGATATGAAAAAGGCTGGTTTTACAAGTTTTAATATTGGACCAGAACCAGAATTTTTCTTATTTAAATTAAATGAAGCAGGTCATCCCACTAAACAATTAAATGATCAAGGAAGCTATTTTGATATGGCCCCAATGGATCTAGGTGAGAATTGTCGTCGCGAAATTGTATTAACGCTTGAAGAAATGGGATTTGATGTAGAAGCTGCGCATCATGAAGTAGCTCCTGGACAACATGAAATAGATTTCCAATATGCTGACGCTTTAGCAGCTGCTGACAATATTCAAACATTTAAGCTAGTTGTTAAAACGGTTGCTAGAAAGTTTGGATTGTATGCTACCTTTATGCCTAAACCATTAAGCGGAATTAATGGATCGGGGATGCATTTGAACATGTCATTATTTAATAGTGATGGTACAAATGCCTTTTATGATCCTAAAGGAGACTTGGAACTATCTAAGGATGCTTATTATTTCTTGAATGGGCTATTAACTCATGCAAGAGCTTATACCGCTATTTGCAATCCAATTGTAAACTCTTATAAACGCTTAATTCCTGGATATGAAGCTCCTGTTTATGTGGCTTGGTCAGGATCAAATCGCTCACCATTAATTAGAATACCGAGCGCTCGTGGTAATTCAACTCGTTTAGAATTAAGAAGTGTGGATCCAGCTGCTAATCCATATTTAGCAATTGCTACGGTTCTGGAAGCTGGATTAGATGGTCTTAAAAATCAAACTGAACCAGTAGAGAGTGTTGATCGCAATATTTACAGCATGAATGAATCAGAACGTAATGCAAGTAATATTACTAATTTACCAGATACTTTGCATAATGCATTGAAAGATTTAGCGAATGATGCAGTTATGCAAAAAGCTTTAGGGGATCGATTATTTAACGGATTTATTGAAGCTAAAAATCTAGAATATGATTCATATCGTACTCAAGTTTCAGAATGGGAACGAGATCAATATTTAGACAAATATTAAGATAAAAAATGTGATTTACTAATTTTTTTGTAAATCGCATTTTTTATTTGAAAAAAACTTTAAAATTCCTTTATTTGTTAGGTTTTTTCATATACCATTATAAATATAATAAAAAATAGGATTAGAGGAAAAGTTATGGATAATCAAAATAGTCAAGACCAATTCGGCCAAAATAGTGCTAACCTTTCTGCTAAGTTAACCAGTAAAATCAATTATTTAGATGAATTAAAAACGTCATTAAAAAATAAAGACGATTTAAAAATTTATCAATTGATTAATCCAAGTAAATTTTCAGAAGCGTTTAATGAAGAAGAAAATCAATATGATGATAACCTATTTAAGCTTGCTAATGATTTAACTCCAGAATTAAGTCATTATTTAAGCGATAAATTAATAGATTATTTAGGGGAAAAATACCCATTTTTTTACTACCATGAGTATGAATTAGGTAAATTTTCTATCTATTTCGGAAACTGGTGGAACCATTATTTGTTTGGTAGTTTAGATGCGGTCAATGTAAAGTTTGATTTTGATGAACAAGAATATGAAAAATTGTCTAAATCATTTAAGTACGAAAAAGAAGGCCAACGAATCAATGATCCATTGATTAAACAAATTGCTAACGAAAATGAAAAGCTTGAAGAATTAATGGATGGCCAAAAAGAACGTGATGAACAAAAGAGAAAATTACAAGCTGCCTTAAAAGAAAATGCAGAAAAAAATCCCATGCCTTGGGATGCTGGTAAGGTCAAAGAAGAGAAAAAGCAACTCGATGATCAACTTGTTGAAATTGAAAGAATTGACGAAAAAGCCTCACAAGCTCCTAGTTTAATTAAAGAAAATGAAAGTAAAATTTTGAAACTTTCTAAAGACGAAACCATCTTAGGTTTTGAAAGACAAAGTATTAAAGTAACCTTTGGAACTTTTGAAGACTTTGTTGATCAAAATAACAAATTATACGAAAGTTATCTATTTAGTCTAAAAAATGGATCGAAGGTGAATAAAGGTGAGTAATAATTTAATGGAATCAACTGAAGTGGGGATTTCTCAATTCTTTAGTACATACCAAAATGATCTTAAAAAAAGTCTAGATGCAGCCTTAGATTATACCAGTTTGCTAAAAACTTTGACGGTGACTAGCGATGATACTGACTTAATTTCCGCTGCATATAAGTTATCTAAATATCAATTAGACAATCAAAATATTCAATTTCCTAATAAATTCAGTGCCGAAGATATTTATTTAGTTTTTATGAAACGGTTATTAGAATTAAACGGAATTAAAAATAAATTTGATATTCAAAGTATTAATAAAATCGAACAATTAAAAGCTTATTTCTTATTATTAAAAGAAGATAGTTTTTATTTTGTGAAGTCAACTAAAGATACAGATACTTATTTTTTTACTAATAGTGATGCCTATCTACCACTATTTTGCTTAAATTTAAGAACTAAAGAAATCTTTTTTAACAGTAACGCTTTGGTTCGCTATTTTATTGTTGAAAAAGAAGCTGAAGAACCAGAAAATATTAAAGGAATTACTCAAACTTTAATTAAATTTGCTAGCTTATTAAAAGAAAAATTTGGTTTCAAAGTAGACTTTAATATACTAGATAGTACAAACGGTGAATTCTACGCATTTGCTGCTGGAGATCTTGAAGAACCAATTATGGATGAACTATTTGTAAAAGCCGCTGAAAATGGTTTTATGTTAACCTCTGGTGAAAATAATGAAGCAATTTTGAATTTAAATGATGATATTCAGTTAATTGTATTAAACCAAAATAATGCTAACCATCCTAAATGGGGCGCTTTAATAAGAGACAAGAATCAAAAAGAAAGCTGGTTTGATTTATTATTAGACTATTCATTTATTCGTGAATGGTACTTAAAAAATCAAAAGCCACTAGAAATTTTATCTAATTCGTTGATTTTTGAATAAGAAGGTAAAAAATGAATTTACAAGAAATGTTAGAATCATCTATTTTACTTAATCGCCAGATAGAATATAATAAGCAGATTAACTGGACGGCTGATAATCGATTACAAAATGCCTATGTAGCGTTAGATGTTGAACTTTCAGAAGTTGCTAATACTGCAGAATGGTTTAAGGTATGGAAAGAAAATCGTGGTAAACATGATGAAAATAGAACTAATCGTGAAACTCTAATTTTTGAATACGTAGATGTTATTTATTTTTATATGTTAATTGCTAATTTAAAAAATTGGAATCGAGTAATTACTGATTCACAAGAAAAGATTGGTAAACTCAAACTTGCTAAAAAAGAAGTTATTTTAAATAAGCAGTATTTAGCTATTAAGCAAATGTTGTTTAACAGTTATTTTAATAAGGATATGGATGCCTTTAAGCATTCATGGATGCTATTTTTAAAATTGGGTATTGTCGATTTTGGATTTAGTGAAGAAGAAATTACCCAAGCATTTAATGAAAAAATAAAATAAATTACGATCGTCAGAATAATCATTATTAAAAAAGCGAACTGATTAAATCAGTTCGCTTTTTTACTTGTTAATTTCATTAAATATATTTACATCCATTTGATAGTATTCAAAGGCATGTCTTATTTCATTAAAATCTTGGTGTAGATTAATCGATTTTAAGTATTGTTTTAAATCATCCCATCGAGTAATTTGATGAGGATATTTAGGATCTAGGTAAATGTGTCTTGCAAGTTTTCCGATTGGTAATTCGGTATTTTTATATTCTGATATCCAATCGTAAAATGTCATAATAAATCTTCCTCCCTCAATCAAGTACCTAGTAATTATTAAATAATTTTGGAATGAATTCAAACATTTTGACTTATTAAAAATAAAAAAATGGGAGTAACTAATAGTTACTCCCATTCGTTATGTAAATATGAAAAATTAGTATGTTACAGGAGAGATTCGAACTCTCGACCTACGGTTTAGAAGACCGTTGCTCTATCCAGCTGAGCTACTGTAACAAATCAACAAGAACAATTATATTGTAAAACTAACTCAACGTCAATAACTTTCTGATATTTTAACGAAATTAATTTTTATTATGATTTATTTAATTAATTTAAATTTAAGACTAATTAATTGCAGTTATTTTTAATAAAAATCATACTATAATTAAAATTCAATCTTCACTTGGAGGGACATAAAATGTATTTCTTTATATTAATTATGATTTCAATCATATTATGTGGAATAATTCAATATATCTTTAATAATACTACGGTTGAGAAACAGGATCCAAAGCACTTTAAAAGAAGTAAATAATTTTAGTAGGTATCTATTTATTTCATATTGACTAAGCAAATAATTTTAGATATACTTATAGCGTTGTATTTGTGGGCTTCCACAGCTACAACCGCACGGATTGAGCTTTTAAGTCTAATATTTAGCGCTTAATATCGGCGAGTCTAAGCAAAAATTTAAGGAGGTGCACAACGTGTACGCAATTATTACTACTGGTGGTAAACAATATAAAGTAGCTGAAGGCGATGCAATTTATGTTGAAAAACTAAATGCTGCTGAAGGTGAAAAAGTTACATTTGATCAAGTTGTAATGATCGGTGGCGACTCAACTAAGATTGGTAATCCATTAGTTGATGGCGCTTCAGTTACTGGTACTGTTGAAAAACAAGGCCGTGAAAAGAAAGTTACAATTTTCCGTTACAAAGCTAAAAAAGGTTCACGATCAAAAAAAGGTCATCGTCAACCATATACTAAAGTTGTTATTGATTCAATCAAAGGTTAATTTGATATATCGAGGGATACGCTAATGATAAGAGCTACAATTGACCATCATGATAATTATATCAGTGGTTTTACAATTAAAGGTCACGCAGATGCAGGGGAGTATGGACAAGATATTGTTTGTGCTGCTGTATCCGTTCTATCGATAAGTACAATTAATGGTTTGCAAGAAGTTGCAGGACTAGATGTTGATGTCGAAAGTGACGAAGAAAATGGTGGTTTTCTATCACTTAGTATTCCAATAGATAAAAAAGAATCTATTCAACAAATAAAATCGGATGCCATTTTACAAACTTTTGAAAATGGAATGCTAGACATAGCAACTAACTATTCAGATTTTATACAAATAACTATAAATTAATATGTATGGAGGTGTATTCGAATGTTATCAATGAATTTACAATTCTTCTCTCACCATAAAGGGGGAGGTTCAACTTCTAATGGTCGTAACTCAGCAGGTCGTCGTCTAGGTGCTAAGGCTGCTGATGGTTCAACTGTTACAAGCGGTTCAATCCTTTATCGTCAACGTGGTACACATATTTATCCAGGTAAAAATGTTAGCCGTGGTGGTGATGATACTTTATTCGCATTAGTTGATGGTGTTGTTCGTTTTGAACGTATGGGACGTGACAAACGTCAAGTTTCAGTTTATCCAAAAGCTAAATAATAAATTAAAAAGGACTGTTAAAGGTCCTTTTTATTTTAATTTCTTTTTTAATTTAAGTTAATCTATTATATAATGTAATCATGTATTATTGAATTGGAGGAAAAATTATGGCAATCTCAACTGCAGATTTTAAAAATGGCCTAACTATTGAAGTCGATGGTGCAATTTGGAGAATTATTAGTTTCCAACATGTTAAACCAGGTAAGGGTGGCGCATTTGTTCGATCAAAATTAAAGAACTTAAGAACTGGTGCAGTTCAAGAAAAGACTTTTAGAGCTGGTGCTAAAATGGAACAAGCTCAAATCGATACTAAAAAAATGCAATACTTATACGCAGATGGTACTGATCACGTATTTATGGATTTAGATACTTATGATCAACTTTCAATTCCTGCAGAACAAATTAAAGATGAACTTAACTACTTACAAGAAAACATGGAAGTTAGTGTAGTTCAATATGGTAATGAAACTTTAGGTGTTGAATTACCAAATACGGTTGTTCTTGAAGTTGCAGAAACTGAACCAGGTATTAAAGGTGATACAGCTTCAGGTGGCTCAAAACCTGCTACTATGACTACTGGATTAACTTTACAAGTTCCTTTCTTTGTAAATCAAGGAGATAAACTTGTTATTAATACATCTGATGCAAGTTACATTTCACGTGCATAATTAATAATTAATCGATACGGAGGCTTAATTATGGCTGAAGATAATAATATCTTAATTCATTCCGATGACCCTTCTTTAGGTGTAATTGAAATTGCACCACATGTTTTAGAAATTGTTTCTGGAATAGCTGCTTCGCAAGTAGAAGGAGTAAATCGAATGAGAAGCTCATTATCTACTAGTGTTAATGAACTCCTTGGACGTAAAAAAGAACATAGCAAAGGTGTAAAACTTACTTATAGTGAAGATAAATTGATTGTTGATATTTTCGTTTATCTTAACTATGGAGTTTCTGTTCCTAAAGTAGCATTAGAAATTCAAGATCAAGTTAAACAACAATTATTGTTTATGACTGATCTCAATGTTCAAGAGGTTAACGTACATGTTGAAGGAGTTGTTCCTGAAAAGGAAACTTTGAGTACAGTTGATCCTAATAATCCTTTTGCAAATAATGAAAATGGTGAATAATATTGGAATTAAATAGACACCAAATTAGAGAAATTGCTTTTCAAACGCTTTTTGCTTTATATACTAATGACCAAACTGATTGGAATGATTTTTTCCAAGCCTTAACTGATGGCAAATACGGTGAAGATTATCCTGAATATTTGAATACCTTGATTAGTGGGGTGCTAGACCACCGTCAATCAATCGATGATACGATTAAAAAGTATTTAAACAAAAGTTGGTCATTAGACCGTTTAGCAAAAACTGATTTAATTATTATTGAATTAGCAATATATGAAATGCAGTATGAAGATGACGTACCTGAAAAAGTTTCAATTAATGAAGCTATTGAGTTAGCTAAAAAATTTAGTGATGATCGCTCAAGAAAATTTGTTAATGGAATTTTATCTCATACATTAGAAGAATCAAAAAAATAGATTTACTTTTAGTAAATCTATTTTTTTGTATGGTGATTTATAGAGGTGATTAATTATGGCAAAAATAATTGATGGGAAAAAAATTGCTAAAGAATTAAACGAGAAAACTAGCGATGAAGTAAAAAAACTATTAGTTAAAGATAATATTGTTCCTGGACTAGTAGTTATTATTGTTGGTGATGACGAAGCAAGTTATCGTTATGTAAGAAATAAACATCGAACTGCTCAAAAATTAGGCATAAATTCTATTGTTGATAGCCAACCTGCGACGATTAGTGAAAATGAGCTAATCGATTTAATTAATAAGTATAATAATGATGATCAAATTAATGGTATTTTAGTTCAAGATCCGCTTCCTAGTGGCATTGACGAGAAAAAAATAACTAAAGCAATTGATCCTAAAAAAGACGTGGATGGTTTTCATCCTTTAAATGTAGGTAAATTATTTTTAGATGATTCAACAAATTATCCAGTGGCTTGCACACCTAAGGGAATTATAACTATGTTGGATTACTATAATATTGATATTAAAGGAAAAAATGCGGTAGTTATTGGAAGAAGTGCAATTGTAGGTAAACCTATGGGAGCTTTATTATTAAATCGCGGAGCATCAACTACCATTATTCATCGATACACTAAAGATATTTATGAATATACACGAAATGCCGATATAGTAGTTTCAGCTACTGGCCAAGTACATTTGTTAGGACAAGATGCTTTCAAAAAAGGTGCTGTAATTATTGACGTAGGTCAAAATAGAGATGAAAATGGTCATTTAGTTGGTGATGTAGATTTTGAAGATGCTTCAAATCAAGCAAGTTATATTACTCCTGTACCTGGAGGAGTTGGCCCGATGACCATTGCCACTTTAATGCAACAAACTGTTGAATTAACCAAATGGAGTAAAGAAAATGGAGAATAATTACCTATCAGTAAGTGTTTTAACTAAATATATCAAGCGTAAATTTGATGCAGATCCCTATTTAGGTAAAGTTTACTTAACAGGTGAAATTTCAAATTTTAGATTGAGACCAAATTCTCACCAATATTTTAGTTTAAAAGATGAACATGCTAAAATTAATGCCATAATGTTTAAATCAGCATTTAATAAGATAAAATTTCAACCTGAAGAAGGAATGAAAGTTTTAGTAACGGGCCATTTATCAGTTTATGAGCCTTCGGGAAGTTATCAAATTTATATTGATCACATGGAACCAGATGGAATTGGTCAATTGTATCAAGCCTATGAGCAATTAAAAAATAAGCTTGCTCAAGAAGGTATCTTTAATACGCCCAAAAAGCAGTTACCAAGTTTTCCTAAAAAAATAGCCGTGATAACATCACCTAGTGGGGCAGTTATTAGGGATATTATTACAACTGTTAGAAGGCGTTTTCCAATTACACAAATTGTACTATTTCCAACCGTAGTACAGGGTGATAAGGCAGCTTTAGATATTACTAATAAGATTAATCAAGTTAATGAATTAGGTGGCTTTGACACTATGATCATTGGTCGTGGTGGAGGATCTATTGAGGATTTATGGCCATTTAACGAGGAAATAGTTGCCCGAGCTATTAATGATAGTCATATTCCTATAATTTCTTCAGTAGGTCATGAGACGGATACAACCATTGCGGATTTAGTTGCAGACGTTCGAGCAGCTACGCCAACAGCAGCTGCTGAACTAGCGGTACCTAAGTTGAGCCAAATAATAACAGATATAGAAAATTTAAAGGTGCGTTTAGTAAATTATTTAAATCACCAAATAAAAAATCAAGCAATTCGGCTTCAACGATCGACTAATTCTATTATTTTTAAAAATCCACAACGTATCTATGAGGTTTATAGCCAGCAAGTAGATATTAGTAAGCGACGCCTAGTTTCACAAGAACTAGAGTTATTAAATAAACAAAAGGATCAACTAAATAATTTAAAATATCGATTAGAACGACTAAATCCCCATAAAAATATTCTTAGTAATCAGCAACAACTTGATTTATTGAATACTAAGTTAACCCAAAACATCACTAAAATTATGAATAATAAACGCCAAGATTTTGAGTTACTTATTAGTTCTTTAGATCATTTGAGCCCTTTAAAAATAATGCAACGAGGATACTCTTACGTAACCAATGAAGATAATACGCTAATTAATTCTGTTAATGACACTAAATCTGATGATAAAATTAAAGTAAACTTATCGGATGGGGTAATTGAAGCGAAAGTTATACAAATTTCAAATAATGAGGTGAAATAACATGGCCGAAGAAAAATCTTTTGAAGAAAAAATGAATGAATTAGAACAAATTGTTAGTCAGTTGGAACAAGGTAACGTTCCACTTGAGGAATCATTAGAAAAATTCAAATTGGGAATCGAATTAAGTAATTCATTGCAAAGTACATTAACTAATGCAGAAAATACAATGGCTAAAATGATTGATGAAGATGGAAATGAATCTGCATTTGAAAAAGTTGATCAAGATGGAGAGATTGATGAATAAGCAACTTTTGGAATTTCAAAATGAATGGACACCTATAATCAATGAAGCTTTAGCCAATAACGTTGTTAAAAATAGTGACCAAAAAACATTAGGCGAATCAATGGCTTACTCGGTGGATGCTGGTGGTAAAAGGTTACGACCTTTATTAACGTTAGCCACTTTAAAATCACTGGGGATAGAGATTAATGATATGGATTTGTTACCGATTTTATCTATTGAATTAATTCATACCTATTCTTTAATTCATGATGACTTACCCGCAATGGATAATGATGATTTAAGACGTGGAAAACCTACTAACCATATGGTTTTTGGCTCAGGGATGGCAACTTTAGCTGGAGATGGTTTGCAGACGCTAGCTTTCCAATGGTTAGTGAATAATAATCTTCCAATAAATGACCAGGTTAAATTAGTAAAGGCACTTGCTCAAGCAGCTGGTCCTAAAGGTATGGTAGCTGGTCAGGGCATCGATATTTTTAATGAAGGTAAAACTAAATTAGATTTTAAGCAACTCCAAACGTTACATAGACGAAAAACTGGGGATTTAATACATTATTCAGTTTTAGCCGGTATAATTATTGGCCATGGAGATGAATTAAAAAAAGAATTATTGAAATTTGCGGATAGTTTTGGATTGGCTTTTCAAATATATGATGATATTTTGGATGTAGTTGGCGATAAGGCTAGTCTAGGAAAGCCAGTAAACCAAGACCAAGATAAAAATACCTACACAAATTTGTTAGGGTTAGCCGGAGCGCAAAAAAAATTAATGGAAACTATTAAGATGGGTAAAAAAAGCTTAGATAAAATTAGTCAACAAATTGATATTAGTTTGTTAAATAGCTTTTTTACTTATTTTGAATTAAATATTGAGGATTAAAAATGGAAAAAAAACGAGTGGATGTTTTACTTGTGGAACAAGGATTATTTGATACGCGAGAAAAAGCTAAACGAGCTGTTATGGCCGGAGAAGTTTTGGGTGATAATGAGGAAAGACTAGATAAGCCGGGAGTAAAAATATCCGTTGAAACCGAACTACATATTAAAGGTAAACCAATGCCATATGTTAGTCGAGGAGGATTAAAACTCGAAAAGGCTCTAAAAGTTTTTAATATTGATGTTGAAGGATTAACGGTATTAGATATAGGTTCATCAACGGGTGGCTTTACTGATGTAATGTTACAAAATGGTGCTAAATTAAGTTATGCTTTAGACGTTGGTAGTAACCAATTAGTCTGGAAATTACGCCAAGATGAACGAGTAATTGTTATGGAGCATACTAATTTTAGATATAGTAAATTAGATGACTTTAAAGATGGACAACCTGATTTTGCATCAATTGATGTATCGTTTATATCCTTAGAATTAATTTTGCCACCGCTAAAAGGAATTATAAAAAATGGTGGTGAAGTGGTAGCACTTATTAAACCTCAATTTGAGGCAGGAAAACAAAATGTTGGTAAACATGGAATTGTTAGAGATCGTAAAGTGCACGAAAATGTTATTAACAAGGTAATGGATTTTGCAGTAATGAGTGGATTTTCGGTAATTGGATTAGATTTTTCTCCAATTAAAGGGGGATCTGGGAATATTGAATTCTTAGTTCACTTAAAATCAACTGATAATGCCGTAATTGATAATAAAATTTCAGTAGATGAGGTTATTAATTCAGCTTATAGCGATTTAAAAAGAGAAATTAATTAATTTTTGAGGTTATTTAATGAAAAAAATTGAACGCCAAAATATTATTAAAAAGATTTTGAAAGATAATGAAATTGAAAATCAAATTGATTTTGTTAATAAATTAGAGCAATTAGGAATTTATACTACTCAAGCAACCATTTCGAGAGATATTAAGGAAATGCAGCTGGTTAAAGTTCCATCAAAAAGTGGTAACTATTACTATAGTTTGCCTAATAAATCTAATAACGGAGTCGCAGCTAAACTAAAGCAAGCTTTAAGCGATTCGTTTGTCGGAATTGCTAAG
The DNA here is from genome assembly GCF_020616595.1 of Lentilactobacillus laojiaonis. GTDB lineage: Bacteria > Bacillota > Bacilli > Lactobacillales > Lactobacillaceae > Lentilactobacillus > Lentilactobacillus laojiaonis. Next base: position 514,219 of record NZ_CP085278.1, read on the forward strand.
CAAAATGAATTTATCAATTTAAAAACTTTGCCTGGTAGTGGACCAGTTATCGCTAACTTGATTGACAAGATCGATTATCAAGAGGTATTTGCTACGGTGGGCGATGACAATAGTGTATTGATAATTTGTAAAAATGAAGATGCAACTAAACGTATTTTTAATATATTAAGTGATCTAGGGAATTATTGAGTTTATATTAGTGGAGTTGATTATAAAATGTTGTTGGAGTTATCAATTACTGATTTTGCAATTATTGAACATTTGGATGTAGATTTCCAAAAAGGGATGACCGTTCTAACTGGTGAAACAGGAGCTGGTAAATCAATTATTATCGATGCAGTAAGCCTTTTAGCTGGTGGAAGAGGTTCACATGATCTAATTAGATCAGGAGCCAATAAAGCTATCCTACAAGGTCATTTTAGGTTGTCCGCTAATAGTTATACTTATAATATCTTAGATGAATTAGGAATTGACCATACCGATGGAGATATTATTATTGAACGGTCAATTTTTAAAAATGGTAGGAATAGTTGCCGAATAAATGGCATTTTAGTTAATATCACTAATTTGAAACGAATTGGTGAAACTATTGTAGGTATTCAAGGTCAAAATGAACATCAGGAATTGATGAATTCTGATTATCACATTAATTTACTAGATAATTTTGCTGGATCAAAAATTGAAAATTTAATGACGGAGTATGAACTAAAATATCGTCAATATTTGAAATTAAAGAAAAAAATTGCTGATAAGCGTAGTAATGAAAAAGAATGGGCTCAAAGAATGGACATGTTGAAATTTCAAATTGATGAAATTGAAAGAGCTGAACTATCAGAAGATGAAGATAACGAATTAGAAGATGAGAAGAATAAACTGGTTAACTTCCAAAAAATTCATACCACTTTAATGAATGGATTTCAAAATATCAATGGTGGTGAAATGGGGAGTTCCTTAGATCAAATCGGATTGGCGATGAGCGCTTTACAGTCTATTGAAAATTTAGATCCAGCTTTTAAACAAATTAGTGATGAACTGTCGACTTCATTTTATACCTTACAAGATGCTAGCAATGAAATATCTGATCAACTAACTACATTAGAGTTTGATCAAGAACGTCTAGAGTATGTAGATCAGCGTTTAAATTTAATTCGTAATCTTAAATTAAAATATGGTGATTCTATTTCACAAATTTTAGATTATTTAGACCAAATTAAAGGCGAGTTGGATGAAATGGCAGTATTTCAATCTAATGGTGATGATTTAGAACAGCAGTTGTTAGATGAAGAGAAAAAATTAATATTACTAGCTGATCAATTGACCGCCGTGCGAAAACAATCAATTGTTAGCCTTGAAAAGGTAGTTCAGCAACAGTTGGCCGATTTATATATGGAAAAGGCCGTATTTGAAGTTCGAATTAATGAGTTACCACAATTTACTATTAATGGTAAGGATAGGGTTGAGTTTTATATACAAACTAATCCCGGAGAAAAAATGTTACCATTAGTTAAGTCTGCTTCAGGTGGTGAACTCTCAAGAATTATGTTGGCTTTAAAAACTATTTTTGCTAGGGCTTCTGGAGTTACTTCTGTAATCTTTGATGAAGTTGATACAGGAGTATCGGGAAGAGTTGCTCAAGCTATTGGTAATAAAATTTTCACGATTTCAACTAAGTCCCAAGTTTTATGTATTACACATTTGCCGCAAGTCGCAGCTATGAGTGACCAACATTATCTAATAAAAAAAGAAGTCATAAATGACCGGACTAAAACCCAAATGATTCTATTAGATTTTAAACAAAAAGTTAATGAAATCGCTAGAATGTTAGCAGGAACTCAAGTTACTAAAATTACTAAAACGCATGCTGAGGAATTATTAGAGTTAGCTGAGAAAGAAAAAAACGAAATTAGAAAAAATAAAAAGACAGATAATTAGTCTGCCTTTTTATTTACTAAATTAATTGTTTTAATAGTATCAACATTTAAAATTTTGGTTATATTGCTATTAATTACATTAATAATGTATTGATCGTTCAATTTACTAATTGAACCAACTAATGAAATGTCTAAATTATTGAAAATAATCTTAACAATGTAATCTTTTTTTATGGATTTATTTAAAAATACTTCTAATTGAAATTGAGGCATTTGAATAAAATGATTTGGAAAATCTAAAAAATTATGTACTTTTTTAAAATTATCTTTCATTATAGAATTGAACTCGGAATAAAAAACTTTACTTTGCAAATTAATCACCTCAACTATGTTAGTACATTTATAATTATACGAACAAATGTTTGTGTAAGCAAGAATTAAATTGCAATTTATAAAAGTCTTGTAAAATTTATTAAAAAAGTAGATAATTGATAGTATTACAAATATGCGAAGGGATTTTTTTAATGGCTAAAAGAGGAATGTTAATTGTTTTATCTGGTCCATCAGGAGTAGGTAAAGGAACAGTAAGAAAAGCACTATTTGATGAACCTGATGTTGATTTTGAATACTCAACTTCAATGACAACTAGAGAACCTCGTGACGGAGAAGTAAATGGTGTAGATTACTATTTTGTTTCTAAAGAACAATTCGAAGAAAATATTCGTAATGGTGAAATGCTAGAGTATGCCAAGTATGTTGATAATTATTACGGAACACCATTGAAATATGTTAATGAAACTTTAGATTCTGGAAAAGATGTATTTTTGGAGATTGAAGTTAACGGAGCAATGCAAGTTAGAGCAAATTGTCCGGATGCCGTATTCGTCTTTTTAACTCCACCGGATTTAATGGAGTTAAAAAACCGTCTAATTGGACGTGGTACTGATGAAATGGATGTTATTAACAAGCGAATTGAAAAAGCCGTATCAGAAATTCGCATGATGAGAAATTATGATTATGCAGTTTTAAATGATAAAGTAGAAAATGCTGTTGAAAGAATTAAAGATATTATAAAAAGTGAACGTTTACGCGTTTCACGAGTTATGCCAGATTATGAATTAATGTTAGGAGATAAATAAAATGTTATTATACCCATCTGTTGATAAATTATTAGACAAAATTGATTCAAGATATTCATTAATTATGTTAGCTAGTAAACGAGCTCATGAATTAGATGGTGGTGCTACACCATTATTAAATGAATACAAATCAAAAAAATCTGTTGGTAAAGCTTTAGAAGAAATTGAAGCAGGCGTTTTAAAAATTGATCCAAATGCCAAGGATTTTAATTAAAAATCAGTTTAATTAAAGTTTCCCCCAAGATTGGAAAATTCCGATTTTGGGGGTTTTGAGATTAAGGGGGAAAATTTATGTTAAAAGATAAAAAGATTACTTTATATGTAACTGGAAGTATTGCCATATATAAGTCCCTAATTCTAGCACGATTGTTAATTAAGAATGGTAACGAAGTTAAAGTAGTTATGACTGAGGATGCCCAAAAATTTATATCACCATTAACCTTTCAAGCTCTAACTAAAAACGAAGTGTTGACGGATGTATTTGTTGAAAACGATCCGAAAAGCATTTCACATATTAAAACCGCTGACGATACTGATGTCGCTATCATTGCTCCGGCTACTGCCAATATAATTGCCAAAATGGCTAATGGTATTGCTGATGATATGGCAAGTACTACTTTACTAGCAACTCAAGCTCCAAAATTTGTGATTCCCAGCATGAATACCCATATGTTAGATAATCCAGCGACTGTTAGAAATTTACGACAATTATCTGATGACGGAATAACTATTATGGAGACGGCTAATGGATTATTAGCTGAAGGATACACTGGTAAAGGAAGATTTCCTGAACCAGAAGAAATACTTAACTGGCTAGATAGTTTTTTTGAGGCACCATTAGCTGGTAAAAATATTGTTGTTACTGCGGGTGGTACTAAGGAACGAATTGATCCAGTTAGATATATATCTAACGATTCTTCTGGAAAAATGGGAATTGCAATTGCTCGAGCTGCTCGAAATGCAGGGGCTAACGTTACATTAGTGGTTGGATCGGTTAGTGTTAAATTACCTTCTGGAGTTAAAATTTTAAAAATAGAAAGCTCAACAGAACTATTAGAAGAAACTCAAAAAGCCTTTTCAAGTGCTGATGCATTAATTATGTCCGCTGCGGTTGCAGATTTTAGGCCTAAGCGGGTCGTTGATCATAAAATAAAGAAGACTGCTGATAATGACAATTTAAGTATTGAGCTAGTTAAAAATCCTGATATTTTAAAAACTTTAGGATCAAATAAACAAGATAATCAAGTGATGATTGGTTTTGCAGCAGAAACTAATGATCTTATTGAAAATGCGGTTAAAAAAATTAAAAATAAAAATCTGGATCTAATTGTTGCTAATGATGTTTCGGATAAAAGAATTGGTTTTAATTCTAATGATAATCAAGTAACTTATATTTTTAAGGATGGAAAACAAGTTAAATCAGAGCTAGCTTCAAAAGATATAATAGCTAAGCAAATTGTTGATATAATGTCACAACTGTTGAACTAGAGGAGGAATACGATTGCAAATAGCCCAAGTTATTGTAGATGTTCCTACTAGACAAACTAATAGCAGTTACAGTTACTTAATACCTAACGAATTAAGTGATCAAATTAAACTAGGTATGCGGGTGGTTGTTCCTTTTGGTAAGAGACACATAACTGGTTTTGTTGTTGGAATAGATAATTCCACTGAGTTTAATGGTAAATTAAAAGAAATAATTTCTTTAATCGATTTAATTCCTCAATTAAATTCGGAGTTATTAAAACTATCAGATTGGTTAGCATCAGAAACTTATTCGTTTAAAATTAATTGTTTACAGACTATGTTGCCTGGAAGTTTACATGTAAAAACTAAAAAAGTTATTAAGGCTCTTAGTAGCGAGGTAGTTGAAAAATATCCTAAGATATTTAATGGCAATAATGAAATTGAATATAATAGTGACCAGCTATCTACTGAAGATATCAGTATAATTTTGGATCTTCAAAAGCAAAATAAAGTTAGCGTTAACTATGAGCTTCTGCAAAATGCTAAACCGATGATGATTAACGTGATTAAAAATAAGCTATCTAATGAAGAATTAAAAAGTAAAGTTAATGAAATTAGAAAAAATGCTGTTTCTCAATTGAAATTATTAGATCTATTACAATCAAACCCTAATCAAGAACTGATTGTCTCAAAAGTAATCAAAATGGGAATTACTATGGATGCTATTAATAATTTTGTTAAAAAGGGATGGCTGGATAAATATCTAGTTCAAAAGCAAAGAAATCCGTTTGCAAGTAAGGCTAAAAAAACTACCCCCTTTAGTCTCAATAAGTCTCAACAGAATGCAGTTGATCATATTGTTAAGTCTATTGAGAATAAAAGCGATACAACTTTTTTGTTAGAAGGTGTAACTGGGTCTGGAAAAACTGAGGTATACTTGCAAAGTATCGATTTTGCTTTGAAATCTGGAAAAACCGCCTTATTACTGGTTCCTGAAATAACATTAACGCCACAAATTGTTGAAAGAATTAGAGGAAGATTTGGTAATGAGGTAGCTTTACAGCATAGTTCACTGTCAGATGGTGAAAGGTTTGATGAGTGGCAAAGAATCAATTCTGGCCAAGCCAAAGTAGTAGTAGGCGTACGATCGGCTATTTTTGCTCCTTTAGAAAATGTTGGATTAATTATTATCGATGAGGAACATGATAGTAGTTACAAACAGGGAGAAAATCCACGATATCAAACTAGAGAAGTGGCTAAATGGAGAGGAAAATATAATCATTGTCCAGTCGTTTTAGGGAGTGCTACACCGTCTTTAGAAACTCGGGCCCGGGCTCACAAAGGTTTGTATAAATTATTGTCACTACCTACCAGAATTAATAATCAGGCTCTTCCAGAAGTTTCAATTGTGGATATGAAAGAAGAGATTACAACTCATAGTGGCGGAATTTCCAGTGCCTTACAAGTGGCTATTAGAAAACGAATCGATCGAAATGAGCAGGTTATTTTAATGCTTAATCGTCGAGGATACTCTAACTTTATAATGTGTCGAGATTGTGGATTTGTCCCTCAATGCCCTAATTGTGATATTACATTGACCACGCATAAAGATACTCACACGTTAAATTGTCATTATTGCGGACATAGGGAAAGTATCCCTGATAAATGCTCAAATTGTGGCAGTAAACGAATGCGTACATTTGGGATGGGTAGTCAAAAACTTGAAGAAGAAGTTAAAAACCTTTACCCAGATGCTCGAGTTTTACGTATGGATGTAGATACAACCAGAAAAAAGGGAATGCATGAAAAAATTATCAATCAATTTGGAAATCATGAAGCTGATATATTGGTAGGAACCCAAATGATTGCTAAAGGATTAGATTTTCCCAATGTAACTTTAGTGGGAGTTTTAAATGCTGACTCTGCTTTGGCATTTCCGGATTTTCGTTCTAGTGAGCGTACTTTTGAATTATTAACTCAAGTTGCTGGACGTTCAGGACGTGCTGATAAAAAAGGTGAGGTAATTATTCAAACCTATAATCCCGACCATTATGCAATTCAATTATCTAAAATCCAAGACTATGAATTATTCTATAAAACTGAAATGCGCGTTCGACATTTAGGAAATTATCCACCGTATTACTATACAATTAAATTAACAGCTAGCTCTAAAATTGAAACCCAGACTATGCAAACTATGTTCTCTGTTTTTAATTTTTTAAAAAAGCGTCTATCTAGTAAAGCGATTATTCTAGGACCAACTCCTAAATTAATAACTAGAGTTAATAATCGATATTACTATCAAATCATCATTAAGTATCAAAACGAACCGAATTTGAAAGATACTTTAAATCAATTATTGAATGGTTCACAAAAAAAGGGAAAAAATGATATACAATTTTCAATTGATAATGATCCAATAGATTTTATGTAAGGAAAGTGATATAAAATGACTTCAATCGTATTTATGGGAACTCCTAGTTTTTCAGTACCAATTTTACAAGCATTAGTTGATAATGATTATGAAATTAAAGCGGTGGTTACCCAACCAGATAAGCCAGTTGGAAGAAAGCACCAAATTCAAAAATCTCCAGTTAAAGTATTGGCAGAACAATTAGGTATCAAAGTTTTACAACCAAGTAAAATTAGTGGTAGTCAAGAAATGGATGAAATTATTCAAATGCAACCTGATTTTATTGTTACAGCAGCATTTGGTCAATTTTTACCCACTAAATTACTAGAATCAGTTAAAATTGCGGCAATTAACGTTCATGGTTCATTGCTTCCTAAATATCGTGGAGGCGCCCCTGTTCAATACGCTATCATGAATAATGACAAGCAAACAGGTGTAACCATTATGTATATGGTTAAGAAAATGGATGCCGGTGATATGATTGCTAAACAGGCGATTGATATTACTAGTGATGATGATACAGAAAGTATGTTTGAAAAATTAAGTTACGTTGGTCGTGACCTATTAATTGATACCTTACCGAAAATAATTAATCAAACTATCAAACCTATTAAACAGGATGAACAAGCAGTAGTCTTTTCACCTAATATTACTCCAGAACAAGAAGTACTGGATTTTTCTGTTTCAGCAGTGTTAGTAGATGCTAAAGTTAGAGCGCTACGTCCTAACCCAGGTGCATATACTTTCCTTAACGGAAAACGAACTAAAATCTGGAAAACTGAAATAATTGATCAATCAACTGATTTGCAGTATGGCGAAGTAGTTAAGAAAACCAAAAAAGAATTATGGATTGCAGCAGGAGAAAATAGCGTAATTTCTATTTTGGAATTACAACCTGCAGGCAAGCCTAAACAAAAAATTGGTGACTATTTGAATGGTATCGGCCAGAGTATAAAAGAAGGACAACAGGTAATAATTAATGAATAACTCAACAAACAATCCTAGAAAATTAGCAGTGCAGTCCCTTGTTAAAACATCAAGTGGAACTTACTCAAATCTTCAAATTGATGCAGCTATTAAAAATAGTAATATGAGCGTTAATGATGCAAATTTATATACTAATATCGTTTATGGAGTTATTCAGCATAGATTAACTTTAGAATATCAATTAAAGCCCTTTATTAAAAATCCAGAAAAAATTGATAGTTGGGTTACCGAATTACTATATACTGCGATTTATCAATTAGAATACTTAGATCGAATTCCAAAACATGCGGTTTTTGATGAAAGTATTAAAATTGCTAAAAATATGGGACATGATGGAATAAGACGTTTTGTAACAGGGGTCTTACATCAAATCGATCGTCAAGGCTTGCCTCAAGTTGCAAACATAAAAAATAAAATAAAACGTTTGTCAATCGAATATAGCGTACCAGTTTGGATTATTGAGCAGTTGCATAAACAAGTTGGTGAAAATAAAACAATTACTATTTTAAAATCTTTAAACGAGGCACCTAGTCATTCGGTACGATATAATTCACTAAAAATCGATAAAGATATTTTAAAAGATGATTTGTTTAGAGAAGATTATGAGGTTACCGATAGCAAGGTGTCATTAAGTGGATTGTTATTAGATAATCATTCAGTCGTTAATAGTAGCTTTTTTAAAGATGGTTATTTAACTATCCAAGATGAGAGTGCCATGCTTCCTGTAGAATCAATGAATATCAAGCCCGATGAGCTTATCTTAGATGCTTGTGCAGCTCCTGGTGGTAAGACCACTCAAATTGCTGAAAAATTAGATAAAAACGCCGGTGGAAAAGTAGTGGCTTTAGATATTCACGAAAATAAATTAAAACAAATTAACTATAATACGCATCGCCTTGGAGTAGATGATGTTGTTGAGCTGCTTGCATTAGATGCCAGAAAAGTTTCTACTAAATTTGAAGATGAAACGTTTGATCAAATTTTAGTGGATGCTCCATGTTCAGGATTAGGTCTATTAAGACGTAAACCAGAAATTAGATATGAAAAAAGTATTAATGATGTTAAAAAACTTCAGTCAGTTCAATTAGAAATTCTTAATGCAGTTGCCAAAAAAGTAAAAATTAATGGTATGATTACTTATAGTACTTGCACAATTGTTAATCAAGAAAATCAAGATGTAATTGATAAATTCATTCAAGAAAACCCAGGATTTGAAGTTAAATTCACTGAAACCAAAATGAATTTAAAGGCAAATCGTGAAAACTTATTTTTAAATATTTATCCAGATGACTACTTTTCTGATGGATTCTTTGTATGTAATTTAATAAGAAAAAATTAACGGAGTTGAAACTATGCGAATTGCTTATCAATCTTCTAAAGGTAGAGTACGTGATAAAAATGAAGATAACGTTGGTACGTTTAAAAATGCTTCAAACACAATTTTAGCGGTAATTGCTGATGGAATTGGTGGCAATAACGCTGGTGAGATTGCTTCTAAGATGGCCGTAAACCATATTGGTAGAAAGTTTGAAAAAACAAGTTTTACCAGTCCAGAAGAACTTCAAAGTTGGTTTGGTTATCAATTAGAGTCAGAAAATAGTGCCATTATTGATGAAGCTAATGCCGATGCAAATTTGTATGGCATGGGTACTACCATGGTTGCAGCAGCTGTAAAAGATTATAATAGCTTAATTTTAAATATTGGTGATAGTCGGGCATATGCATTTCATGATAATAAACTAACTCAAATAACTGAAGATCATTCTTATGTAAATGAGTTAGTTAAGCATGGTGATATAACTAAAGCAGAAGCTCAAAATAATCCCTACAAAAATATAATTACTAAGAGTTTGGGTATAAATCGCGATGCTACTGCAGATTTCAGAATTTACAATGCTGAAATTGGCGATCAGTTATTACTATGTACAGATGGATTGACTAACATGGTAAGCGATGAAAAAATTGCGCAAACTTTAGCTTTAGAAATTCCACTAATTGATAAATGTAATATACTGGTCGATTTAGCTAATGAAAATGGTGGTAAAGACAATATTACTGTACTAATTATGCAAAAAGATTCGGAGGTAAATGCCGATGAATAAAGCTTTTATTTTAAATGATCGCTATGAAATTATTGATCATATAGGTAAAGGCGGGATGGCAGATGTATATTTAGCAGATGATCGGTATCTCAATCGTAAGGTTGCTATTAAAATTTTAAGACTAGACTTCCGTAGTAATACACAGGCACAAAAAAGATTCCAGCAGGAGGCTATGGCAGCTTCAGAATTAGATAACAATCATATAGTAGGAATGTATGATGTTGATGAAGATGATGGAATTCAATATTTAGTTATGGAATTTGTTGATGGTCAGAATTTAAAGCAATACATTAAAGAACGTTTCCCAATTCCATATGCCGAAGTTGTAGACATTATGGAACAATTATGTTCAGCGGTTGGAGAAGCTCATAATCATAATATTATTCATCGTGATTTAAAACCGCAAAACGTTTTAATCGATGAAGAAAAATATGTTAAAATTACAGATTTTGGTATTTCAAGAGCAGAATCAAAAAATACAATGACACAAACTAGAAATATCATTGGTTCTATTCACTATCTATCTCCGGAACAAATCAAAGGAAGCATGGCTACTAGACAGTCAGATATTTATTCTTTAGGGATTATTTTGTATGAATTATTGACGGGAAAGGTACCTTTTGATGGAGAAAGTGCTATTTCCATTGCGATCCAGCATTCGCAATCGCCTATTCCGTCTGTAAGAGAATTTGATCCTAGAATTCCTCAGGCATTAGAAAATGTAGTTTTAAAAGCTACCACTAAAGATCCTAATGAACGTTATCAAAATGTAGAGGATATGATGAAAGAATTAGATGTTTCACTAGATGACGCCAATGCTAACGTTGCTAAATTTATATCTAATGATATCAATGAAGATGATGATGAAACCAAAGTCATGCCGTTTATGCCCATTAATGACGAAAAAAAGGACAACGAAAAATCTGCACCAGCAACCAAGATAAAAAATGTATGGATAGTGATTGCCTTGATCGCTATTTTAATAATATTTTTTAGCGGATTTTTCTTAGCTAAAAATAGTAAGATACACAGTTTGACTATTCCTAATAAAGATTTAATCAGCAACATAGAGAATGTAATTATCTCCAAATTTAATAATATAGACTAATGTTACTGCAAAATTAAATCACTTCTCTTATAATATAAGAGAAGTGATTTTTTAAGTGAGGTGATATATTGAAAAAAGGAAAAATTTACCAGCTATTGGCCGGATACTATGACGTTTTTTCAGATGGAAAAATTTATCGTACAAGAGCTAGAGGTAATTTTAGAAAAAAAGGCATCTCTCCAATTGTAGGTGATGATGTTGAGTTTCAAATGGATGATGATAATTTAGGATACATATTAAATGTCCTCCCTAGAAAAAATTCATTGGTTCGGCCACCAATTGCGAATATCGATCAAGCAATTGTTGTGACTGCTGCTACTCAACCAGAATTTTCTAGCAATTTATTAGACCGTCAATTGGTTGCATTAGAAATTAACCATATCACACCAATTATTTATTTCTCAAAAACTGATTTATTGAGTGATGAACAATTTGAATTCTTTATTAACGTTGCTGAAAACTATCGAGAAATTGGTTATGCGGTTATTTTACCAGCGACTCCATTCTCTGATGAATCTCTTGATGAATTAAGAGGCTTATTTGCTAATAAGGAAAATGTAATTATGGGACAAACTGGTGCTGGTAAGTCGACTTTATTGAATCACCTTTCAAAAGATCTAAATTTAGAAACTGGAGAAATATCTCAATCGTTAAACCGTGGTAAGCATACAACTCGTAAGGTATCACTTTTAAATGTAAATGATGGATTAATTGCAGATACACCAGGATTTTCTTCATACGATACTTTTGAAATTGATGCTAAACAATTAGCAGACTATTTTCCAGAATTTAAATCGGCTTCTAAACTATGTCGATTTAGAGGATGTGTGCATGTAAATGAACCAGATTGCCAGGTTAAAACTGATGTATTAGCTGGTATAATAATGCATAGTAGATATGAAAATTATCTATTACTATATACCGATATAAAAAATCGTAAACCAAATTATAAGAAATGAGGAATTTATAATGATTAAAGTAGCTCCTTCTATTTTAAGTGCAGATTATATTAATTTACAAAAAGATATTGAATTAGTTCAAAATGCAGGTGCCGAATATTTACATATTGATGTAATGGATGGAATGTTTGTACCAGCAATTTCATATGGAGCCGGTTGGGTTAAAGCTATTAAACCAGTTACTAATATGGTATTGGATGTTCATTTAATGGTTGAACAACCTGAAAGATACGTAAATGATTTTGTAGAAGCCGGTGCAGATATTGTTGGAGTTCATGTAGAAGCAACTCCACATATTCACCGTGCTTTACAAATGATTAAAGACAAAGACGCTAAAGCTGAAGTTGTAATTAATCCAGGAACTCCTGTTTCTGCAATTGAACCAGTATTATATATGGTTGACCAAGTATTAGTTATGACTGTTAACCCCGGTTTTGGTGGTCAAAAATTCCTTCCTGAAACTATTAAGAAAATTGCCGAATTAGACGATTTGAAGAAAAAAATGGGTTATGATTTTGATATTGAAATTGATGGTGGAGTTAATGATCAAACAGTTGTGGATGCTTATAAAGCTGGTGCAACTGTAGCTGTAGCTGGTTCATATGTGTTTAATGATGCTGATCCAGCTCAAAAAGTTCAATTACTAAAAGACGTTACTAAATAAGCTCATGACCAAGCATTTAAATTTATTGGTTGGTGGTCCCAGTGAGCTTTGGCCAGATACTTTAAAACTTAATCAGGTAACGGGTGATTGGTTGGGGATTGACCGTGGAAACCTATATTTACTTAATATGGGAATAACTCCTCTAGTAGCAATTGGTGATTTTGATTCGCTGACTTCAAGTGAATTTAATTTAGTTAGTCAATCTGTAAAGGATATTCGAAAATCAATTCCTGAAAAGGATGATACAGATACCCAATTAGGATTAAAAATTGCTATTGATGAATATCACGCTGATCGAGTTGATATATATGGGGCTACAGGTGGAAGAATTGATCACTTACTTTCTAATTTATGGTTAGTTCTAGAACCGCGGTTTAAAAAATATGTATCTAAGATTAGAATTATTGATCGACAAAATACTATTAACTATTTTTTACCAGGAGAATACATTATTGAAAAAGAACCTGGTAAAAAATATTTGGGATTTGTATTAATGACGCCGGTTGAAAATTTTAATATTGATGATGCCAAATATACCTTGAAAAATTTTAATGGCAATTATCCATTTTCATTTGCAAGTAATGAATTTATTAAGGATACTGTAAGTTTTAGTTTTGACCAGGGGATTGTTTGCGTTATTCAAAGTAAAGATAACTAAACAAAAAGAGTCGGATAAATTAATTATCCGACTCTTTTTTATTAAATAAAAAAAGACCAATTAGCTTGGCCTTTAGTGTGAGTAAATTAAACTCGAGTAACTTTACCTGATTTTAAAGTTCTAGCAGAAACCCAAACTTTTTTAGGTTTACCATCTACTAAAATACGAACTTTTTGTAAGTTTGGCTTCCAGCTACGACGACTTGCATTTAAGGCGTGTGAACGTTTGTTACCAAAGTGAGTTCTTTTACCAGTAATATAATCTTTTGCCATGGGTAACCAATCCCCTTTCTTTAGCAGTTTTATATTTAAAACATTGCTTTATTCCACTTGAATAATTTATCATAATTACCTTGTTTTTGCAATACCTTTCTTTCAAGTAATTTTACTTGACAGTAGATAATAAATTAAGGAATGGGTTTTAGTTTTTATTAATATTGTGGTAATATAAATTATCATAACTATTATAGAATTACTAAGGAGGCTATTGCTCATGGCCGTTAAGATTAAAACACAACTAGGCATGGTAGACATTGATAATGATGTTATTGCCACTGTTGTTGGTGGTGCAGCTACTGATAATTATGGAGTAGTTGGGATGGCTAGCCAGAATCAATTACGCGATAACGTAAATGATATATTAAAAAGAGACAATTATTCCAAAGGTGTGGAAGTTAAACAAATTGATAATGATATAACTGTTGATGTTTATATTATTGTAAGCTACGGAACTAAAATTTCTGAAGTGTCAAAGAATGTACAATCAAAAGTAAAATATAATCTAGAAAGTATGCTAGGCGTAACTGCTAATTCGGTTAATGTAATTGTCCAGGGCGTACAAGTTATATCAGATTAATATAATTTTACGCACGAACCAAGGAGGATAAGTAGTTGAAAGTAACCAAAATTACCAATACCGAATTTATTGCGATGGTAGATGCAGCAGCCAGCAAACTAAATAAAAATGCTGATTTTATTAATTCATTAAATGTTTTTCCGGTTCCTGATGGTGACACTGGAACTAATATGAGTCTTTCACTTGTTAGTGGAAAAAATTATGTAAATAAAGAAACTAGTGATTCAGTTAGTGACCTTTCCAATGCTCTTGCTAAGGGATTACTAATGGGTGCTCGTGGAAATTCAGGCGTAATTTTATCACAAATTTTTCGTGGGTTTTCAAAATCAACTAATGGAAAATCATTCCTAACAGCGCAAGATGTAGCTGATGCTTTTGTATCAGCTACAGAAACAGCATATAAGTCTGTAATGAAACCTACCGAGGGAACTATCTTAACAGTTGTTAGAATGGGTGCCCAAGCCGGTAAAGATACTGCTAAACAAACTGATGATATTGCTGTAGTTATGGATGCGATTTATCAAAATGCTAAAGATGCTTTGGAAAAAACTCCAGAACAACTTCCAGTCTTAAAACAAGTTGGAGTAGTAGATTCTGGTGGTCAAGGATTGACTTTTGTATTAGAAGCTTTTGATGATATTTTAAATGGTCGTGAGGCTAAAAGTGATGAAGTATATCAACCTAATGATTCTGAAATGAGTGAGATGATTGATTCGGCTCATCACCAAAGTGTCCAAAGTAAACTTAATCCTGAAGATATAGTTTATGGATATTGTACCGAGATCATGGTTAGAATTGGTCGTGGTAAACAAGTTGAACATGAATTTGAATATCAAGAATTCTATGATTATTTATCTAATTTAGGTGATTCATTATTAGTTGTTAATGATGAAGAAATTGTAAAAGTGCATGTTCACACTGAATTTCCGGGTAAGGTAATTGCTTGGGGACAATCATTTGGTGATTTAGCTAAAGTAAAAGTTGATAACATGCGTTTGCAACAAGAAACAATTATCGAACGTGATGAATCTTTAAACCAAGAAGAAGCTGATGATAGTACTGAAACTAAGGAAACGGCTGTTATTGCAGTTTCAACTGGTGAAGGATTAACTAAACTATTTAAGAGTTTAGGGGTTACTAATGTTATTAGTGGTGGCCAAACTATGAATCCAAGTACCGAAGATATTGTTAATGCTATTAACGAATCAAATGCTAAAAAAGTAATCGTATTACCAAATAATAAAAACATCTTTTTATCTGCTGAACAAGCAGCCCAAGTTTCTGAAATACCAACGGAAATCATCCATAGTAGAACTATTTCACAGGGAATTACTGCTATGCTAGGTTATAATCCAATGGCCTCATTAAAAGAAAATGGGGCTTCTATGGAAGCTAACCTTGGTACTGTTAAATCAGGACAAGTAACAGTTGCTGTTAGAGATACTACACTAGATAATTTAACCATTAAAAAAGATCAATATATGGGAATTGTTGATGGTAAAATTGAAATTGTTAATGATAGTTTAACTGAGTCTACTGTACAAATGGTAGCTAAAATGTTAGATGATACTAGCGAAGCTATTACTATTATCTGGGGATCTGATACAGATGAAAAGACTGCTAATAATATAAAAGATGAAATTCTTAAATTGGATGATGAACTTGAAATTGAAGTTCATGAGGGCGATCAACCAATCTATCCATTTTTGATATCAGTCGAATAATAAAAATATTGAAAAATAAAAGTTTGGCATTTGCCAAACTTTTATTTTTATAGGGAGGTTAAGAAATGTATGAGAGATTAAATGATTTAGTCAGTGAAATTTCTGGAGTTGGTCCGAAAAAACAGGTTGCGTTAAATAAACTTGGAGTTAATAGCATAATTGACTTATTAACGTATTTTCCACGACGTTATGATGACTTAACGGTTAAGAAAGTTAGCGATACCAATGATGGTGAAAAAATAACCGTTAAAGGTAAAATTTTAAACGTACCAACTTTAACTAGGTATGGATACAAAAAAAGTCGTTTGAATTTTCAAATTGTAACTACTAATGAAGAAGTCATTTCAATTACATTTTTTAATCAACCATGGCTAAAAAAACAAATCGATATTAACCAAGAAGTTGCCGCTTACGGTACTTACGATAAAATGCGTAATCAACTTCAAGGAATGAAATTAATTTCTAATTTAAACAACAACTCATTTGATGCCATATATCCAGCCAATAAGGATATTAAAGCTACTGCCATTAAGCAAATTGTTAAAGCAGCATTAGATGAATACCAAGAAGATTTAGTTGATTTTATTCCTAGCAGCTTAAGAAGCCATTATCTATTGGAGGATTTTAACAGTACTATAAAGAATATTCATTTTCCAACTAGTCCCGAGATGGCTCAAAAGGCCGTTAGAACGGCTAAATTTATGGAATTTTTCTTATTTTCAATGCGAATGCAGTTATTAAAACACCAACATCGCGTTAAGAAAGTGGATTCTAAAATTGATATTAATCAAATAGAGATAAAAAATTTCATAGATAAGCTCCCATTTGAACTAACCGAGTCA
The DNA here is from genome assembly GCF_020616595.1 of Lentilactobacillus laojiaonis. Taxonomy (GTDB): domain Bacteria; phylum Bacillota; class Bacilli; order Lactobacillales; family Lactobacillaceae; genus Lentilactobacillus; species Lentilactobacillus laojiaonis. Next base: position 531,008 of record NZ_CP085278.1, read on the forward strand.
CAACAAGGAGTGGTTCAAGATATTTTAGCTGATTTAGGTAGTGAGTATTCAATGAATCGTTTACTACAAGGGGATGTTGGTAGTGGGAAAACTATTGTAGCTACTATCGCTATTTGGGCGACTTTTTTAGCTAATAAACAGTCAGTAATTATGGCACCTACCGAAATTTTGGCAGAACAGCATGCTAATAAGTTGGCTAATTTATTAGCTCCATTAGGAGTAAATATTGGATTACTAACAGGATCAACAAAACCAAAAGCTAGAAAATTATTATTACCAATGATTAAATCTGGAGAGATTGATTTAGTGATTGGGACCCATGCCCTATTTCAAGACCAAGTAGAATATTCTGACCTATCATTAGTAATAATTGACGAACAACACCGATTTGGGGTTAATCAACGTAACCAATTAAGTAATAAGGGAAGGGCTACTAACGTGTTATCAATGACAGCCACCCCCATTCCACGAACGCTAGCCATGACTAATTATGGTGAATCAGATGTATCAATTATTAACGAATTACCCAAAGGAAGAAAACCAATTAAGTCTGCTTGGATCAAGTCTGATAAAATTGAATCGGCCCTTCGCTTCATGCGCAAACAATTATCTAAAAATGAGCAGGTTTATGTAGTTACTCCGTTAATAGAAGAATCTGAAGCTATGGAAATGAAAAATGCTGTTGCAATTTATGAAAAATTAAAAAATGAACTGGGCCCAGAATATAAGGTCGGGTTACTTCACGGACAAATGAGTAATGAAGAAAAAGACCAAATTATGCAAGATTATAAGGATAACTTGTTTCAGGTTTTGGTTTCAACGACTGTAATTGAAGTTGGTGTAGATGTAGCTAATGCCACTACCATGGTTATATTTGATGCGGATCATTTTGGCTTGGCTCAGTTACATCAGTTAAGGGGTCGAGTTGGTCGTAGTGACAAGCAGTCTTACTGTATTTTTATTGCTGATCCTAAAAATGAAATTGGTAAGAAAAGAATGAAAATAATTTCAGATAGTTCTGATGGATTCTACCTATCACAAAAAGACCTAGAATTAAGAGGTCAAGGAGATTTAACGGGACTAAAGCAATCTGGTTTACCTACCTTTAAAATAGGTGATCCAATTGGAGATTTAAATATATTAACGGTTGCTAATCTTGAAGCTCAGAAAATTGTTAAAGAAAGTAATTGGCAAAGAACTCAAGAAAATGTACAATTGTTTCAGTATTTAAAAACAACTACTAAGTTAGTTGTTGATTAAGGAGTGAGTGAATTGAAAATTGCTGTTGATGCTATGGGTGGAGATTTTGCACCTAAGGCAATCGTCCAAGGAATAGAACAAGCTAGGGATGCTTATCCTGAAATTGAATTTTTATTGTTTGGTCAAAGTGATAAAGTAAATCAATTTTTAAAAAATAGTGATCGCATTACGGTTATCCAAGCTGATGAAATTATTGAAATGGAAGATGAACCAGTTAAATCAGTTAGAAATAAAAAGAATTCCAGTTTAGTTTTGGCTGCCCAAGCAGTTAAAGATGGCCAAGCTGATGCTTTCTTTTCAGCCGGAAATAGTGGTGCGGTATTAGCTGCTGGATTATTTATAATTGGCCGAATTAAAGGAATTGATCGTCCAGGTTTAACAACTCAATTACCAGTTATGCTAGAAGGCGAAAATGATCAATTTGTTATGTTAGATGTCGGAGCAAATGCCGATACTAAAGTATTAAACATGTATCAATATGCCTTCATGGGTAAATTTTATGCTCAAAACATTTTAAAAATTAAAAACCCTAAAATTGGCTTACTAAATAATGGTACTGAAGATGATAAAGGGGATAAAAACCACAAACGAGTACATGAATTATTAGCTCAAAACAAAGAGTTTAATTTCATTGGAAATGTTGAATCGCGTGAATTACTTAATGGTGTAGCTGATGTGGTAGTAACTGATGGATTTACAGGTAATGCTGTTTTGAAGAGTATTGAAGGAACTGCTTTAACTATGCTAAAATTAATTAAGAGTAGTGTATCTGATGGAGGAGTTAAAGCTAAACTAGGAGCATTAATGCTTAAGGATAGTTTTAAACAAATTGCCAATAAGATGGATTACTCTAAGCAAGGCGGTGCTTTATTATTAGGTGTTCAAGCACCAGTAGTTAAGGCACATGGTAGTAGTAAAGAAACCGTTGTTAAAAATACAATTGGACAAATCAAAACTATCATCGATTCTAAATTAATTGATGATTTAAAAGATTATGTAAATAACAATAAAGAAGAATTAGATAGAATTAAAGAAGACGTTAAAAATAATGCTTAATTCTATTTACATTCGAATAAATTAAAATTATATAAGGTGATAAACATGCAAAGAGAAGAAGTTTTAGCAAAAATGACTGATTTAGTATCTGAACAATTTGATATTAGTAAAGACAAGATTACTGGTAGTTTAAATTTTCAAAATGATTTGGATGCTGATTCAATCGACTTAGTAGAATTTGTATTAGATCTTGAAGATACTTTCCATGCAGAAATCTCAGATGAAGATGCAGAAAAATTGAACACTATTGACGAAGCGGTTGATTTCATTGTTTCAAAACAAGAAGCATAATTAGATTATCTACAAATTGAAATTAGTTCCTTTTAGGAATAATTTCAATTTTTTATTATTAAATTTAATTTTTACTAGGAGGTACATTTTGATTAAAGGATTAAATGAAATGTTAATCAAAGATTTCGGCATTCATTTTAAAAATTTTGATTTATTAAACGAGGCTTTTACTCAAGCATCATATGTAAATGAACATAAGGGACATCATTTAAAATATTATGAACGTATCGAATTTTTAGGAGATGCGGTTTTACAATTAGTTGTATCGGAATATATCTTTAAAAGATACCCTAATTTGCCTCAGGGACGTTTAACTCGTTTAAGAGCTGCTATGGTTAATGAAAAAAGCTTTAGTAGTTTTGCTAGAGAATGCCATTTTGATGAATATATTCGTTTAGGTAAAGGTGAAGAAAAAGCCAATGCTCGCCAACGCGATTCATTATTATGTGATATTTTCGAATCCTTTATGGGTGCATTATATTTGGATCAAGGCAAACCAGCAGTTGAAAAGTTTTGTGGTGAAGTTATTTTCCCTAAACTAGATCAAGGAGTATTTGATGAGTTTTTTGACCACAAAACAGAGTTACAAGAATTGGTACAACAAGACGGACCAGTTAAAATCGAGTATATTTTGATTGATGAATTTGGCCCTGAAAATGATCGCCAATTTAAAGTACGTTTATTGATTGATAATCAAGAGTTAGGCATCGGAATTGGACATTCCAAAAAAGGCGCCGAACAAAAAGCAGCTCAACAAGCTTTAAAAAAATTAGAAGCAAATGATAATAAATAGTTGGAAGTTGGAATAAAAGGTGCAACTAGAATCGATACAAATTTACGGATTTAAATCTTTTGCTGATAAGACTACTATTAATTTTCCGACTGGGGTTACTGGAATTGTGGGTCCCAATGGTAGTGGTAAAAGTAATATCACTGAAGCAGTACGTTGGGTATTAGGTGAACAGTCAGCAAAATCATTACGAGGAAATAAAATGCCTGATATAATTTTTTCAGGTTCTGAAAAGAGACGGTCGCTAAATTATGCTACCGTTTCTTTGTTGTTTAATAATTCAGATCAATACATTGAAAATACTTTTAATGAACTAAAAATAACTAGAAAATTATTTAAAAATGGTGATAGTACCTACTTAATTAATGATCGTGAATGTCGTTTAAAAGATATCACTAGTTTGTTTATGGATACTGGATTAGGTGAAGGCAATCTATCGATTATTTCTCAAGGAAACGTAGAAAAAATTATTAATAGTAACGCATTAGAACGTCGTTCGATTATTGAAAATGTAGCGGGAATTTATAAATATAAGCAACAAAAACAAATTGCTAATAAGAATATACTTTCCACTAAAGATAATCTTAGTCGTATTAACGATATTATTAGTGAGGTCGGTAGTAGATTAGATCCATTAAAACAACAGCAACAACTTGCAAAAGAATATTTAAATCAGACTAGTAAATTAGAACATTTAAATAAGATTAAATTAATCTTGACCTCACAACAATTAATAAATGAAATTGATGTTCAAGAAAATTCAATTAAAGACAAATCAGATAAATTAAGTGAATTAGAGGTATCTCTGGATAATTTACAAACTCGTAAATCTAATCTTAAACAAGAGCTATTAGCTTCTAGGAACTTATTGGATGATAAGCAAGCCAATTTATTAAAACTATCGAATCAAATAAAGGATGCCGAAAATAAATTAGCATTACTTAAACAAAAATCAAATTTTAAAACTCAGGATTTAGAGCGTATGCACCAAGACCTAGATTCTCTAAAGTCTAAGCAAGCTAACTTGGTTTTAAACCTATCAGAGATTGATTCGCAAATTGAGCTAGCTAAGAAAAAAATTGCTGACCATCAAAAAGACATTGAATCACCTAAAACCGGGACATCCGTGGAAGATATCAATCGAGAAATTGCTGATTTAAGGAACAAATATGTAGAGTTAATTAAGCAGCAAACTAAACTAAGTAATCAAATTGAACATCAGCAACAAAATGAACGTTATTTGGAAAATTATCAAGTAAGCAATAAACATGTCCGGCAAGAAGTGGCGGATTTAGAAGATGAAATTAAATTATCTGAGAAACGTTTAAAAAATGTTTTAAATCAAAAATCAAGTAAGCAAGCTCGCTTAAGTGATATCGACACACAAATTTCACAAATAAAATTGCAGTTAAACCAAGTTAGAAGTAATTGGTTAGAGGCGTCTAAGGTATTAGAACAAGCTAAAATTAAGCTAACTAATTTAAGAGAAATACATGATAGTTTTCAAGTTTTTTACCAAGGGGTTTCGAATTTATTAAAAAACAAGGCTAAATTTGAAGGAATTATTGGTCCGGTCGCAGATGAAATTAAGATTGATGAAAAATATTTAACTGCTATTGAAATTGCTTTAGGCAACCAAGCACAAAATGTGATTGTAAAGGATGAATTAGTCGCTAAAAATATTATTCGGTATCTATCTAACAATAAATTGGGTAGGGTAACTTTACTACCGTTAACTACGATTAAGGAAAAATCAATTTCTGTGGATAAGAGAAAGATTATTTCGAAAGTTCCTGGATATGTAGGAATTGCGAATGAGTTAATTAAATTAGATAAAAAGCTAATCTCGGTTGGAAAATTTTTATTAGGAAATGTGATTATTGCTGATAATTTAGATAGTGCCAATGCTATTGGTCAAGCCATTAATTATCAGAATCGAATTGTTACTCTAGATGGACAAGTAGTCAACGTAGGTGGATCAATGACTGGAGGTAATGTTCGTTCCAATCAACAAGGAATTTTATCTCAAAAACAAGAAATTGATAATTTAGTCAATTCAATAAGTAAAATGGAACAGTTACTAATAGAAAAAGAGAGTCTAGTAAAACAGGATCAATCTAAGCTAGACGAGACTACAACCGAACGTCAAAAAGTGCTATCATCCATTAGTGAACTAACCATAACCATTAATCAATTAAATAAAGAAATTTCTTTTAATTCTGTTAGATTAAGTAAGTTAAAAGAACAATTGGCCAAACAAGTTCACGATAAGTTAGATGAGTTATCATCTGATGAGTTATCGGTGAAGCTAGCTGAAGTCGATCAACAAATTGTAGAGATTGATCAACAAATTATCGATAAGGATAATGAATTATCACAAGTTAAGCTAATTAATCAAGAAACTCAAAACGATTTACTAGTAGTTAAACATGACTTAGCTAGTTATCAAGATAATAAATCGGTTATTCAAAGAGATTTAGAGTTAATTGAGCAACAAGTAAACCAATTAATTAATAATATTAGAAATAATAAATCAACTAATATCCAAGAAATAAACGCTTTGAATGATATGATTCAAGAATTAATTAATTCAAAAAATGATGAATTTAATAATATTAAAAATATTAAGGAAAATATTGCTGATTTTGAGAATAATTTGGATAAAATTGATAAAATATTACAAGATACTCAAACCAATGTATTATTAAGTAAGCAAGCCGTTCAAAGTTTAACTGGTGAATTTAATCAATCTAAGGAATTATTGAATAAAAATTTTGCTAAATTATTAAATGATTATGGATTATCCCAAGAAGATGTTCACGAATTTGATGATAAAGAATATGATTTGGAAGAAACGTTAGTTCATATTAGATTGATAAATCAAAGCATTGATGAATTAGGAACAGTTAATATCAATTCAATTGATGAATATCAATCGGTCAATGAACGTTATAATTTTTTATGTCAACAACGAGATGATTTGCTTAAGGCAAACGAGCAATTAGAGCAATCTATGAAAACTATGAATCACACAATCTCAACTAAATTTAAAGATGCCTTTGACCAAGTATCAGGTAATTTTTCTAAAACTTTTAAGGCAATGTTCGGTGGCGGAAAAGCAGAATTAGTTTTAACGGATCCAGATAATATTTTGGACAGTGGAATTGAAATTATGGCGATGCCTCCAGGAAAGAGTCTTCGTGACTTGTCATTGCTATCTGGTGGAGAAAAAGCTCTTACAGCAATTAGTTTATTATTTGCTATTTTAAAGGTTAAACCCGTACCATTTTGTATTTTAGACGAAGCGGAGGCTTCACTTGATCCGGCTAATGTAGATCGATTTGCAAACTATCTAACACAACTAGATGATCAAACTCAATTTATAGTGATCACTCATCGTAAGGAAACCATGAAGTATGCAGACCAGTTATATGGAGTTACGATGCAAGAATCCGGAGTTTCTAAAGTAGTAACTGTTAAATTAAAAAACTTAATTCAAGGAGTAGAGTAAATGGGATTATTTGATATCTTTAAAAAAAGATCTAAAAATAAAAATACTGAACCAGAAAAAGATCAACCAATTGAAAATAATAACAATGAAAATGAACCAGTTAATGCTGAGCCAACTAAGAATGAGGTAAATGAGCCTAAATTAGCACCTAATGATTCACAAAAGGATGAACCTACCACAGTTAATGAAGATTCAAATGACTCAGAAGAGCCTAAAAAATCTGAAAATTTAGCGGCTAAAGATGATGATTCAGAGAAAACTCCTGATAATTCACAGACTAACAATGTTAACCCAGATAAGACATCATTAGATACTGATGATCAATCGTCAGCGGCTGATAATATAGAAAGCCAAAATACTGCATCGAAAGATGATAAAAGCGATTCAAATATCGCCGAAAAAGATAACGATTCAGCAGATAGTTCATTAAGTGATGATCAAGATAAATCTGAACTAGATAAAACATCCTCAGTAGAGGAAGAAACTAATGTTGACCAAGCAAAGACAAGCGATACTCCAGCTGAAGATAGCGATAATAAAGAAGCTGTTTATGAACGTGGGTTAGCTAAGTCGAGATCTTCTTTTGGTAAAAAATTAAATGCCTTATTTGCTAACTTTAGAAGTGTTGATGAGAATTTTTTTGATGATTTAGAAGACACTTTAATTGAATCAGATGTTGGTTTTGAAACGGCATTAAGCATTACAGATGAACTTAGAGATGAAGTTAAACTTCGTAATGTTAAAAAGAGTGCGGATGTTCAAAATGTCGTCATTAAAAAATTAATTGACTTATACGATCAACAAGGTAATGGAGAATCTAATGCAGTTAATATGGCTTCTTCTGGACCTACTGTGATTTTATTTGTTGGTGTTAATGGAGTAGGTAAAACTACTACAATTGGTAAAATGGCTAAAATGTACAAGGATGAAGGCAAAAAAGTTATTTTAGCTGCTGCCGATACTTTTAGAGCGGGAGCCATTGAGCAATTAAACGTTTGGGCTAAACGTGATGGAGTTGATATTGTTAAGGGAAAAGAGCATGGAGACCCTTCAGCAGTTGTATATGATGCAGTCACAAAGGCTAAAAACGAAAATTATGATATTTTATTAGTGGATACAGCTGGACGTTTGCAAAATAAAGTTAACTTAATGAATGAATTAACTAAAATGAAAAAAGTTTTAACTAGAGAAATTCCAGATGCGCCACATGAAGTATTATTAGTATTGGATGGAACTACCGGACAAAATGCTATGAACCAAGCTAAAATATTTAAAGAAGCCACTGAAGTAACCGGAATTGTTTTAACGAAATTAGATGGAACTGCTAAAGGTGGGATTGTTTTAGCAATTAGAAATGAACTTCACTTACCAGTTAAATATGTTGGTTTAGGTGAAAAAGTTACTGATTTACAAGTGTTTGATCCTAATGAATTTGTCTATGGATTATTTAAAGGCTTGATATCATAAAATTAAAACAGTCGCTATGTTAATTTATAATATAGGGACTTTTTTTATTAGTTCTATTGACTATTGAAGTCCATATAAGGTAGGCTATATTAGGTAAATTGGGTTGAAAGGGATTTTCTAAATGGAACTTGAAAAAAACAATTATATTAATTCATTATTTGAATTTTATCAGTCACTATTAACTGATAAACAAAAAAGCTATTTAGAATTATATTATGCTGATGATTATTCTTTAGGAGAAATTGCTGAAGAATTTAGTATTAGCCGCCAAGCGGTTTATGATAATATCCGAAGATCCGAAAAATTATTACAACAATATGAAGATAAATTGGGGTTATACCGTCTTTATCAAGCAAGAAATCAAAAATTAGATCAAATTAGTATGTATGTTGCTGAAAATTATGCGAATGACCAACAGCTAATTAAAATGATTAAAAATTTGGAAGTTACTGAAGAAGAATAGATGAGAGTGGTGAAATTATGGCTTTTGAAGGATTAACTGAAAGATTACAAAATGCTATTAAAAATTTACGTGGTAAGGGTAAAGTATCGGATGCAGATTTAAGAACAACCATGCGTGAAATTCGGTTAGCTTTACTCGAAGCGGATGTTAATTTTACGGTAGTTAGAAACTTTGTAAAGATTGTAGAAGAACGTGCTAAAGGTGCCAAAGTTTTAGAAGGACTTAATCCATCTCAACAAATTGTAAAAATTGTTGATGAAGAATTAACTAAAATGATGGGTGAAGAAGCCGTTCCTTTAAATAAATCTAATAAAATTCCTACAATTATTATGATGGCTGGTCTTCAAGGGGCTGGTAAGACTACTACAGCTGGGAAGTTAGCTTTAAAATTAAAAAAAGAAGAAAACGCTCGTCCTTTATTAATTGCTGATGACGTTTATCGTCCTGCGGCTATTGATCAATTAGAAACCGTTGGTAAAGAAATTGATGTTCCAGTTTTCCAAATGGGTACTGACACTGATCCAGTTGAAATTGTTCGTCAAGGGTTAGAACAAGCTAAAAATGACCATAATGACTATGTCATTATTGATACAGCGGGTCGTCTTCAAATTGATGAAAAATTAATGGATGAGTTAAAAAATATTCAAGATTTAGCACATCCTGATGAAATTCTGTTAGTTGTAGATGCCATGACGGGTCAAAATGCGGTAGCTACAGCTGAAGGATTTAATGATGCTTTAGGTATCACTGGGGTGGTATTAACTAAATTAGATGGTGATACTCGTGGTGGTGCTGCCTTGTCAATTCGAGCAGTGACTGATAAACCCATTAAGTTTGTTGGTCAAGGCGAGAAGATGAGTAACCTAGATGTCTTTTATCCTGATAGAATGGCATCTAGAATTCTTGGAATGGGTGATCTATTAACCTTAATTGAAAAAACTCAACAAGAATATGATGAAAATCAAGCCAAAGCCCTATCTGAAAAGATGCGAGAAAATACTTTCGACTTTAATGATTTTTTGGATCAATTAGAACAAGTCCAAAAAATGGGACCATTGGAAGATTTAATTAAAATGATTCCGGGAATGGCCAATAACCCAGCATTGCAAAATGTTAATATGGATCCTAAAGATATGGAACATATTAAAGCAGTCATTTATTCTATGACTAAGCAAGAACGTGAAGATCCTGATATTTTAAATCCATCCAGAAAACGTCGTATTGCTGCGGGATCCGGAAGACCTATTCAAGAAGTTAACCGAATGATCAAACAATTTAATACCATGAAGAAAATGATGAATAAAGTTTCTAATGGTAATATGGGCGATATGCAAAATATGATGAATGCTGCTGGAATGAATGGATCTGGTATGGGTGGAAAACTTTCAAATCTAGCAATGAAGCAAATGGGTCGCCGAATGAAAAAGAATAAGAAGAAACGTTTAAAAGCTAAGCGCAAATAATAATTTTATGGTGTAAAGAAAAAAACCTTTACAACCTATCGAAATGCTGTTATATTATTAACGTTAAAAGATTTATAGGAGGTGTATCACATGTCAGTTAAAATTCGTTTAAAGAGAATGGGTTCTAAAAAACGTCCATTTTATCGTGTAGTAGTTGCTGATTCAAGAAGTCCTCGTGACGGTCGTTTCATCGAAACAGTTGGTACTTACAATCCACTAACTCAACCAGCTGAAGTTACTCTTAAAGAAGAAGAAATTCTTAGTTGGTTAAACAATGGTGCCCAACCATCAGATACTGTTCGTAACTTATTATCAGATGCTGGTATCATGCAAAAATATCACGAAGCTAAGTACGCAAAAAAATAGTGAGTGAAAATCATCATGATTAATATTGATGAATTAATTAAAACCATAATTATACCGTTAGTTGATTTTCCTAACGATATTCAAATTTTACAAAGTGATACAGATAGATTTATCGAATATCATTTAGTTTTAAATAAGAGTGACGTGGGACGAGTAATTGGTAAGTACGGTCATGTAATTCAAACAATTAGAACGATTGTATATAGCATTCCAGTTATTGGAAGTAAAAAAGTTCGCTTAATTGTTGATGATGTAAAAAAATAGGTTCTTAAATGAAACGGTTGTTTTGTTTAGGAACCTTTTTTGTTATAAACGAAGGAGGATTGAACAATGGAGTATTATAATATTGGGAAAATTGTTAATACCCAGGGAATTCGTGGAGAAGTGCGAGTAGTCTCAGTAACTGATTTTCCTGAATTAAGATATCAAAAAGGCAATATAGTATTTGCTCAATTACCTAATAAAAATGAATTGGTACAATTAGAAATTGATGGAGTAAGAAAGCACAAAAACTTTATTATTTTACATTTTAAAGGTATGGATAATATCAATGATGTGGAATTTTTAAAACCATCTGAACTTAAAATCAGCGAAGAAGCAATTTCTGAAGATGATCTAGATGAAGGTGAGTATTACTATCATCAAATTATTGGCTTGGATGTATATGACTTAGATGAAAATAAGCTAGGGACTATAAAAGAAATTTTATCACCTGGGGCAAATGATGTTTGGGTAGTTAAACGACCTGGTAAGTCAGACCTATTATTGCCTAAAATTGATCAAGTTATTAAAAAGGTTGATTTAGAAAACCATAAAGTAACGGTAGAATTGTTAGAGGGTCTTGAGTAATGCGAATTGATGTATTGAGTTTATTTCCAGAAATGTTTGTCGGTCCGATGCAAGAGTCGATAATTGGTAAGGCAATCAAAAATGATATTTTGGATCTTAATATTACTAATTTTCGTGAATTTACAACTGATAAACATCGACATGTAGATGATTCACCATTTGGTGGGGGTCAGGGAATGCTCCTACAAGCTCAACCAATTATTGATGCTTATGAAAGTATTAAGCAACAGGTTTCATCAGAGGGAAAGCAAGTTGGTAAAGTAATTCTAATGGACCCCGCTGGTAAGAAGTTTGAGCAAGCGGATGCTGAAATGTTGGCTAAAGAAGAACAAATTACTTTTATTTGTGGTCATTATGAAGGTTATGATGAACGCATTCGCACCATTGTCACTGATGAGTATTCATTAGGTGATTTTGTATTAACCGGTGGAGAATTACCAGCCATGGTTATGATTGATGCAACAACTAGATTGCTACCAGATGTTTTAGGAAATGCCGCCTCAGCGGTTGAAGATTCATTTTCAATGGGATTACTAGAAGGCCCTCAATATACCCGACCAGCTGATTTTAGAGGAATGAAAGTTCCTGAGGTACTTACTAGTGGTGATCATAAAAAAATCGCTGATTGGAATCAAAAAGAATCTTTAAGACGAACTTATTTGCGTAGACCGGATTTAATTGATCATAGTAAATTAACTAAACGTCAAAAAGAATTATTCTTAGAAGTTCGAATTGAAGAGGAAAATCGAAACTAATTTCATCATTAAAATAAGCCTTTACACATTCTTTATTTATATGGTAAACTTTTATTTGGCTAAAAGCCCTATAAACAATATTCCGCTGTCCAGTAGATAATGAATGTTGGCGAAAGGAAGATTTATTTATGCGTCAAAATCAATTGATTCAAAGTATTAACGAAGGTCAACTTCGTAATGATATTCCAGATTTCCGTGCCGGAGATACTGTTAAGGTTTACGTTAAGGTTGTTGAAGGTACCCGTGAACGTATCCAATTATTTGAAGGTGTAGTTATTAAACGTAAAGGTGCTGGAATCCAAGCAACTTATACTGTACGTAAAGTAAGTAATGGTGTTGGTATTGAAAGAATCTTCCCATTACACTCACCACGTGTTGATAAAATTGAAGTTGTTCGTCATGGTCGTGTACGTCGTTCTAAACTTTACTACTTGCGTGACTTACAAGGTAAGGCTGCTCGTATTAAAGAATCACGTCGTCCTCGTAAATAATTTATTTAAAAAGAACTTAGCAATTTTGCTAAGCTCTTTTTTTATTTATAAGTTATTAACAGTCATTTAGTTATTAAAACTATTAGGAGTATATAGTTTACAAATTATTTAAATGGATATATTATTGTCAATAATCATAATTAATATATTGTAGTTTTTGGGGAGGTAATATTATGACTGAAAAAAATGATTATGCTAGTGCATTACGTCGCCTAAAAAGTAAGAACAAAAAAACCAATAATCGTGCTAAAAAGGTTATTCACGATATTAAAAAGTCAGCTAAACATGATAAATAATAATAAAAGGTCTAAGAAGATATCTTCTTAGACCTTTTATTATTATTTGATTTATGATTCTGTTAAGAAAGTATAAATAAGGGTTAACATTCGGCATATTAAAGAATATAATATTCAGAAATTAAAATTTAAGAGGTAATCAAATGACAACGATTTGTGCAATTAAACATAATGGTCATACAGCAATGGCTGGTGACGGACAAGTTACTATGGGTGAAAAAGTAATTATGAAAGGTACTGCGCATAAGGTACGTCGCATATACCACAACCAAGTGGTGGTAGGATTTGCCGGAAGTGTTGCCGATGCATTTAATCTTGAAGAAAAATTTGAAAAGAAATTAGAACAATATGACGGTGACTTAACACGAGCTTCAGTTGAATTAGCTCAAGAATGGCGAGGAGACCAAGCACTTCAAAAACTAGAAGCACTATTAATAGTTATGAATAAAGATGATCTTTTAATGGTGTCTGGGTCTGGTGAAGTTATTGTACCAGATGATGATATTTTAGCTGTTGGATCTGGTGGTAATTTCGCTTTAGCCGCAGCAACTGCGTTAAAGCATAATAGTGATTTAGATGCCAAAAGTATTGTAGAGAAGTCAGTTAATATTGCTGGTGGAATCGATATCTTTACTAACCAAAATGTAATTTCAGAAGTATTATAAGGAGAAATATATAATAATGAACGAAACAAATTTAACTCCCAAAAAAATCGTAAGTATTTTAGATCAATATGTAATTGGACAAGATACTGCTAAAAAATCAGTAGCGATTGCTTTACGTAATCGTCAAAGAAGAATGCTTTTATCAGAACAAATGCAAGAAGAAATCTCTCCTAAGAATCTATTAATGATTGGCCCAACTGGAGTTGGTAAAACTGAAATTGCTCGCCGACTAGCTAAAATTGTTGATGCGCCTTTTGTTAAAGTAGAAGCAACTAAATTTACTGAAGTTGGTTACGTTGGTGGCGACGTAGAATCAATGATTAGAGATTTAGTGGAAAATGCAGTTCAACTTGAAAAAGATATTGCCTATAAAGACGTCCACGCTGATGCGGTACGCCAAGCTAATGAACAACTAGCCAAATTATTAGTACCAGCTAAATCAAAAAATAAAAATAATGACGATCAATCAGCAAATAATTTTATGGAAATGCTAAATAAAATCCAAAAAGGTGAAATGCCTAATCTAGATTTAAATGAAAAAACTGAAGAAGTTACTGAAGAAGTCAAAACTGAACGTCAAAGGGTTTTAGATAAATTAAATGCTGGTTTATTAGAAAATGATCAAGTTGAAATTTTAGTTGATAAGCCTACTGCTAATGTCGGTGGCCAAAATGAAATGTTAAATCAAATGGGGATTGATTTAAATGATACGCTTTCCAATATTATGCCTAAACAACAGATTAAACGAACTACGTCTGTTAAGGATGCTAGAGAAATTTTAACTAATCAAATCCAAGAAAACTTAGTTGATCAAAATGACCTTTCATATAAGGCTATTAAACGCGCCGAAGACACTGGAATTGTATTTATTGATGAAATTGACAAAATTACTGGTAGTGGTAAGCAAAATAACGGTGAGGTTTCTAGAGAAGGGGTCCAAAGAGATATCTTGCCAATTGTGGAAGGAACTAAAGTGAAAACTAAATATGGTATGGTGGATACAAATCATATTTTATTTATTGGATCTGGTGCTTTTGCCAATAGTAAACCAAGTGATCTAATTCCAGAATTACAAGGTAGATTTCCAATTCGAGTAGAATTAAATGACCTAAGTGCCGAAGATTTTGTTAAAATATTAACAGAACCTAATAATGCACTAATTAAACAATATATTGCATTAATTGGTACTGATAATATTAAGGTTACTTTTACTAAAGAAGCAGTCGAAGCAATTGCTGCAATTGCTGCAGATGTAAATAAAAACACTGATAATATTGGTGCTAGACGTTTGCATACTATTCTTGAAAAATTATTAGAAGATATTTTATATGAAGGACCAGATATGCAAATGGGTGAAATTACAATTACTGAACAATATGTTAATGACAAAGTAGGTAATTTAGCTAAAGATCAAAATCTATCAAGATATATTCTATAAAATCTTTTGTGAATGGGGCGTTTTTAATGATCAAATTACAAAATCAGTATTTAACAGTTCATGTTAATGAATTGGGAGCCGAACTTACTAGTGTTAAAAATGAAGATGGTTTGGAATACATTTGGCAAGCGGATCCAAATTACTGGAATCGGCATGCACCAATTTTATTTCCAATTGTTGGTCGGTTAAAGAATAATCAATATGAATACGCTAATCAAGATTATTCTTTAACTCAACATGGTTTTGCAAGAGACATGAAATTTTCGGTAGTTTCTAATGATGAAAAAACTGTGGTATTAGAACTTACATCTAGTGAAGATACCTTAAAAGTATATCCATTTAAATTTACTTTATTAGTTAAATATCAACTAGATGAGCATAAACTAGACGTATCATATCAAGTAATTAATAAAGATAATACGGACTTACTATTTTCAATTGGAGCCCATCCCGGCTTTAATGTCCCATTAACTGCAGATACTGATTTTGAAGATTATTTTGTTAAATTTTCGCCAATGGCAGTATATAAAAGAATACCGTTAGAGCCACCTTACAGTGCTCCTAAAAAAATTACAGATATTAACTTAACTAAGCCGCTTAGTTTGAACCATGAGATGTTTAATAAAGATGCTTTAGTTGAGGTACTTAACGAAAAAGAAACTTCGATTTTAATAGGTAATAAAAAGAATGATCATGGGGTGTTATTAACGATTGACAATGCTCCTTATGTAGGAATTTGGTCACCTTATCCCAAACAAGCACCGTTTGTTTGTATTGAACCTTGGTGGGGATTAGCTGATACTGTCGATAGTGATGGAAAACTAACTAATAAATTTGGGATTAATAAATTACCAGTCGATCAACAATTTGATGCTAATTTTCAAATAACTTGTTTTTAAATCAAAAGCACCCTCATAATAAATGAGGGTGCTTTTTAAGTTTAATAAATCACAATCATAATTTATCATTTTTAGTTCATGGATTGCTATACTTTTAGTAAATAATATAAGGAAGTGATATATTGACTAAAAATACCAAATCTCCATTATTTAAAATTGCGTTATTATCTATTTCGATTCTATTGATGATGGGACCTGCTGTATCTACCACTGTTCCATCGATGACGAAAACTTTAAGTCATGAATCGTCTTCAGCCATTGAAGCTATAGTAAGTATTCCAAATTTCGGTTTGATATTTGGAATTTTAATTGGTGGATTTTTAGCAATTCATTGGGGAGCTAAACATACCGTTTTACTTGGAGTAGCGGGAGTTTTTGTATTTGGGATAATACCAGTATTTACTGATAATTATATTATCTTGTTAATTTCTAGATTTATTTTAGGAGTAAGTTTTGGTTTATATAATTCTTTAGCAATTAGTTTAATTTCTGAATATTATTCAGGAAATGAATTGTCAACAATGATGGGTTACCAAAGCGCGGTTCAATCGTTAGGTAATTCAGTATTTACCTTCTTAGTTGGATATCTATTAATGTTTAGTTGGCATGCATCATATTGGATTTATGCAATCGCCTTGCCAATTCTATTCTTGTTTGGATCTGTAATTCCTAATAGTAATCCGGCTGAGACTACTAATCAGAATGGACAACAAACTAAGGCTAAACAACGGGTTAATCTTCAAGTTATTTTAATTTCGTTTATTACATTCTTTGTTTTTGGATTTTTTATGGTGTTAACTGTTAAATTAGCCAGCATTTTTACTACCGAAAAAATCGGTACAGCTAGTGAAGCTTCAGCTGTTTTAGCTGTGTATACTTTATTAGCAATGGTCATTGGTTTTGTTTATGGTAAAGTTCATAAATTAATGGGTAAAACCGTCTTACCTATTGGTTTGATAGTAATGGCTATTGGATTTGTAGGCGTATCCATTTTTGATTCATTTTGGGGAGTAACTATTTCAGTATTAGTAGTTGGGTTAGGTTACTCCATTTCTAGTCCATATTTATTTACTTTAGTTACTTTAGTAGCTCCTCAGGGTTCTAAGAATATGGCATCATCAGTTATGCTCATAATCTTAAATATTGGGGTATTTATAGGACCTATTTGGGTAAATGGTTTGGCTTCTCTAATGGGGCTAAAATCATCTGCTTCAGAAATGATTATCTGTGCAGTAGGTTTAGTTATTATAGCAATTCTAGTAATTTTAGGACAAATAAAGAATAAAGGAATAGTTTCTAATAATTAAGGAGGTTAAAATATGTCAAATTCAGATGCTTATCCTAGAACGGAAACATATTATGATAAATTAGAACGTTTGGCTAAAATTACTCAATTTGAAAAAGATCAAAATGGAGTATTATCATTAACTAAGCGTGATCCGAAAGTAAAAGAAGGTCAAGAAGATCCAGTTTTAGCTGAATATCAAAAGGAATATAAATTTCCTAAGGATTATCAGGCTGCTAAATCTAAGGCCATGCAATCGGCTGAACGTGAGCCTAGAAATGATACTGAAAAAAAATTATTTGATTGGCGTGCACGAATGAATGGAGTTAGCAAAAACATGGCTCCATATGTGGATACTCGATTGATTACTACTGACGAAGGGATAACTATGAAAGAATATACTCCTAAGTTGGTTGACCAATCTAATCCATTACCAGCAGTAGTTTATATTCATGGTGGTGGATTTATTGGTGGTTCAATTTATTTAACGGAAGACTTTTCGTATCTTTTATCGCAAGTTGCTCGGGTAAAAGTTTATGCGATTGATTTCCGATATGCGCCTGAATATGATTATGAAACAGCTATTTCAGACAACTATACTTCATTAAAATACCTTTATGATCATTCCAGTGAATTGGGAATAGATCCAAAGAACATTACATTGTATGGTGAAAGTACGGGAGCTAATATTACGGCGGCAGTAATTTATACTGATCGTGATACACGCTATGCTAAACAGCAAATACTATTTTATCCATTAGTAACCATTGATTCAGAACAAATTCGCAAAATGGTACCAACTGGTTCAGGAAGTGGAGCAGTAGGAGCTAGCGGAGATTTTACCACACTAATTGATACAATTGGAACAGCTTATACTCATAATAAGATTAGTAAATTGGATCCGTTAGTTTCACCGATAAATTATTCTGATGATATCACCAAAAATCTTCCTCGGACGCTATTAGTAGCTGATGAATTCGATCCTTTACATGAGGAAGATTATGATTTTGCGAAGAAATTATCTCAAGCAGGAGTAGATCTACACTACATTTATTATCCAGGAATGACTCACGCATTCTTAAATAACGTTGGACTATATGCTCAAGCTGAAGATGCTGCTTATGAAATTGCTAAATGGCTATCAAAAGCGAAATAAATAAAAAGATGTTATCTAGATTAATCTAGATAACATCTTTTTATTTATTCTGCTTACGAATATAGTTGCCAATACCAAAAGGTACCATATTTTCTGAACCATTCAATATTCTAACGATATTTTTGCTATGTCGATAGATGATAAATACCGTAAGGATAATTGCTAAAATACTTAATAGTAAGTCGTGGGTAAAAATAATAATAATTGTAATAATAATAAATGCTAAGATACTTGCTAGACTTACCATACTAGTTAGTAAAATAAACGTTATCCATAAACCGGCAGCAATTAAAAACAAAACCGGGTTATATGCTAAGAGCATTCCGGCACTGGTAGCGACAGCCTTTCCTCCCTTAAAATGGTCAAAGATCGAGAAGGTGTGACCTAATATAGCCATTAATCCAAAAATTAAGGGATTTAATGTCCAATTATTAAAGAATGTAGGTAAAAGAGTTGCGATAACTCCTTTAGAAATATCGAGGATCATTACAATGGTACCAGCGATTGGACCTAAAACACGATAGGTATTGGTGGTACCAATATTTCCTGATCCATGTTTTCTAATGTCAGTATGGAAAAATATTTTTCCAATCCATACACCACTAGGAATAGAACCTAATAAGTATGCAATAACTAACATTATAATAATTTGTAAAACCTTTAAATTCATAACTGACCTTCTTTTAAAAATAGGATAAGATAATTAGGAATGTCTATAATTCTAGCATGTTTTATAGTTGTAGCCAATAAAATTCGTTTTCAACCAACAAAAATTAGGTTATTATAAAATAGATTGCAAAAAAGGAGTCTGTTAATAATATGGCAAATCAAAAATATGATTATGAAGATTCTTCTATTCAAATTTTAGAAGGATTAGACGCTGTTAGAAAGCGTCCCGGAATGTATATTGGTTCCACAGATAGTCGCGGGCTCCATCACCTAGTATATGAAATTGTTGATAATGCAGTTGATGAAGTCTTAGCTGGTTATGGTAATGAAATAAACGTTACTATTCATGAAGATAACAGTATTACAGTTAAAGATCACGGGCGTGGAATGCCAGTAGGGATGCATGCCTCTGGAAAACCTACCCCTGAAGTTATTTTAACGGTTCTACATGCCGGTGGTAAATTTGGCCAGGGCGGTTATAAAACTTCCGGTGGTTTACACGGGGTAGGGGCATCAGTAGTAAATGCGCTATCCTCAAAATTAACTGTTACTATTGTACGAGATGGAATTAAGTATCAAGAAAGTTTTGAAAATGGTGGTCACCCAATTGGCACATTAGAAAAATTGGGGAAGACCGGCTTACCAAATGGAACTATGGTAACGTTTAAGCCGGACTCACAAATTTTTACTACTACGGTTTATAATTTTAGTACCTTATCTGAAAGACTTAGAGAGGCTGCTTTTTTATTAAAAGGAACAAAGATAACTTTAAGTGATGAAAGAGCTGGTCAAGAACAAGAAGAGGTTTATCATTATGAAGCTGGTATTAAGGAATTTGTTGCTTACTTAAACGAAGATAAACATACTTTAGGTCCCATTATGTATTTTGAAGGTAAAAAGGAAGGCATTGAAGTAGAAGTATCTGCTCAATATAATGATGGATATTCAGAAAACATGCTTTCTTTTGTAAATAATGTACGTACCAAAGACGGTGGTAGTCATGAAGCGGGATTGAAATCTGGCTGGACGAAAGCTTTCAATGAATACGCCAGAAAGATCAATTTATTGAAAGATAAAGATAAAAATCTGGATGGTAGTGATGTTCGAGAAGGATTATCAGTAGTAGTTTCTTTAAGAGTGGCAGAAGAAATTTTACAATTTGAAGGTCAGACTAAAGAAAAATTAGGAACTCCCGAGGCTCGATCAATTGTAGATGGAATAATTAATGAACAGTTGGGCTATTTCTTAATGGAAAATGGTGAATTTGCCCAAACCTTAGTTCAAAAAGCCATTCGAGCTCGTCAAGCTCGTCAAGCAGCTAGAAAGGCTCGTGATGAAAGTCGTAGTGGGTCTAAAAAACATAAGCAAGAACGACTATTATCTGGAAAGCTAACTCCTGCTCAATCTAAAGATTATAAGAAAAATGAGTTATTTTTAGTTGAGGGAGATTCCGCTGGTGGATCAGCTAAACAAGGTCGCGATCGTAAGCATCAGGCAATTTTACCACTTAGGGGTAAGGTATTGAATACCGAAAGAGCCAAATTAGCTGATATTATGAAAAATGAAGAAATTAACACGATGATTTACACTATTGGTGCTGGTGTTGGTAGTGAATTTAATATTAAGGATGCTAATTATGACAAAATTATTATCATGACAGATGCTGATGATGATGGAGCACATATCCAAATTTTACTTTTAACATTCTTCTATAAATACATGCGACCAATGATTGACAATGGCAGAATTTATATTGCTATGCCTCCATTGTATAAATTACAAAGTAACGGCAAAAAGCCTAAAATTGAATATGCCTGGACCAATGATGAATTAAAAACAGCAGAAAAGAAATTTACTAGAGGGTATTCATTACAAAGATTTAAAGGACTTGGTGAAATGAATGCTGATCAATTGTGGGAAACTACTATGGATCCGGAATCAAGAACTCTGATTCAAGTAAGCATTGATGATGCAGCCTTAGCGGAAAAACGTGTTACTACTTTAATGGGTGACAAAGTTGAACCCCGTAGAAAATGGATTGAACAAAATGTTAAGTTCAATATGGATGATGATGGAAGTATTTTAGATATTTAATTAAGTAGTAAAAGGAGGCACATTTTTATGAGCAAAATTGAAAATATGACTCTTGAAGATGTCATGGGTGACCGATTTGGACGTTATTCAAAATCAATTATTCAAGAACGCGCACTTCCAGATATTCGTGACGGATTAAAACCCGTGCAAAGAAGAATTTTATATGCCATGAATAAAGATGGTAATACCTATGATAAAGGCTTTAGAAAATCAGCTAAGTCGGTCGGAAATGTAATGGGTAATTTTCATCCGCATGGAGATAGCTCAATTTATGAAGCTTTGGTCCGGATGAGTCAAGATTGGAAAGTTAGAGAACCATTGGTTGAAATGCATGGTAATAATGGTTCAATGGATGGTGATCCACCAGCCGCTATGCGTTACACTGAAGCCAGATTAAGTAAAATAGCAGGTGAAATGCTTGCGGATATTGATAAGGATACTGTTGATTGGATATTAAATTTTGATGATACAGAATATGAACCAGTAGTTTTACCAGCTCGTTTTCCAAATTTATTGGTTAATGGCTCAACTGGGATATCTGCTGGGTATGCAACGGAAATTCCCCCTCATAATTTAGGTGAAGTAGTTGATGCACTTTTATACTTACAAAAACACCCGGATGCTGATTTAGATGAACTAATGCAGTTTGTAAAAGGTCCGGATTTTCCAACTGGCGGAATTATTCAAGGAATTGACGGTATAAAAAAGGCTTACGAAACTGGTCGCGGTAAAATTATCGTACGAGCAAAGACTAGTATTGAAAATATTCGTGGTAATAAATCACAAATTGTTATTTCGGAAATTCCATATGAAGTTAATAAGGCTCAACTAGTTAAAAAGATGGATGAAATAAGAATAAATAAAAAAATCGAAGGTATTGCGGAAGTTCGGGATGAATCTGACCGAGAAGGACTATCAATTGTAGTTGAATTGAAAAAAGATGTTGATTCTAAAGGAATTTTAAACTACCTATTCAAAAATACTGATTTACAAATTTCATATAACTTTAATATGGTTGCAATTAATAATATGCGTCCGGAACGTCTATCCTTAAAGAAAATATTGCAAGAATATTTAATTTATCAACGAAGCATTATTCGTAAAAGGACTATCTATGATCTAAATAAGGCCATGGACCGCCAACATATTATTCAGGGATTGATTAAGGCGTTATCAATTTTAGATAAGGTTATTAAAACCATTAGAGCTAGTCAGAATCGTAAGGATGCTCGAGATAATTTAGTGAGTGAATATGAATTTTCTGAAAAGCAAGCTGATGCAATTGTTGCTTTACAACTTTACCGATTAACTAATACAGATGTTAGTCAATTAGAAGCTGAAGCTAAACAATTAGCTGATCAAATCGAAACCTACAATAAAATTTTAAATAATGAAAATGAACTTGATAAAGTTCTATCTAAGGAATTAAAAGCAATTCTAAAAAATTATCGTCAAGATCGCGTAACCGAAATCCAAGAACACATTGATGAACTTAAAATTAGTATGGAAGTTACCATTCCAGACGAAGACGTTGTAGTGATGGTTAGTCATGATGGCTACATTAAACGTAGTAGTATGCGTTCATACACGGCTTCATATAGTAAGGAAAGTGGTCTTAAAGAAGACGACTATTCAATGTTCTTACAAAAATTAAATACTCGTGATCATTTATTTATGTTTACTAATATGGGTAATTTAATTTATCGTCCAGTTTTTGAAATAAATGATTATAAATGGAAAGATACTGGAGAGCATATTTCCCAAACTATTGGTTTAAATGAAGATGAAGAAATTATTGCAGTATATCCATTTAAATCTTTAGATGAAGTTGGTCAATTTATAATTGCCACTAAAGAAGGATATATTAAACGAGTTAATTTTGAAAAATTAAAACCAGGTAGAAATTATCGCAAACATTCTTTAATATATGAAAAATTCAAGTCCGATACGGATCGAGTAGTTGGCGTTAAATATTTGGATGGCATTGTAGATAAATCGGTATTATTAATATCTAATTTAGGATTGGCTTTAAGATATTCTATTGATGAGATTTCAGTTAATGGTGCTAGAACCACTGGGGTTAAATCAATGAATTTAGGAACAGATGATTATGTAGTTGGTTTTGAATTAGTTGGTTCTGAAGATACAATTGGAATAATAACGCAACGCGGGGCATTTAAAAAACAAAGTGTAAGTGATATTCCAATTACTACGAGAGCTAAAAAGGGTATTTTGATCATTAAGAAGTTAAAAAATGATCCCCATAAAGTTGTTGATTTTACATTAATAGTCGACAATTCACCATTAGAAGTAATTACTAATCGACGAAGAATTCATGATATTTTACCATCTGAATTTACCCTAAGTAGTCGTAGTTCCAATGGATTATTTTTAATTGATATTGATGCTGAGGGTATCCCAGCGGTTATTCAACCAAAGATTATGGAATTAATTATTAGTTAAATCTTAAGTAATTAATATCCGGATTGATTATTTATAATTTTAATATTATATTTATTTAATATAAATGATTAATATTACTTGTAGATTTAGGAGAATTTGAATGAAAACGACCCAGGAGAATATATTTTCTTCAAAAACGTTATCTTATTTTTTACAGCTAGCTGATACGATGAACTATACCCAAGCTGCACAAATTTTGGGAATTACACAACCTGCCCTAACCCAACAAATTAAAAAGTTGGAAAGAACTGTTGGCACACCATTATTTTATTCAGTTGGTAAAAAGTTGAAACTATCTGATGCTGGGATAACAATGTTAAGAACAACTCATGAAATTTATGATTTGTTAAATGAAGCTACTGATGAAATTCAGCAAGCTACTAGTTCGAATATTGGTGAAATTAATTTAGGAATTTTATCGTCAATTGAGACTAAAGTAATTGAAGACTTTACAATTGAATTGTACAAACGTAATCCTGATTTAGTTATTAATACCTTGATGCTTAATCGCAAAGAGATTTGGGAACATTTAGAAAATAATAAAATCGATTTAGCAATTATGTATTTACCGGATGAATCAATAAAGAACTGGAAACCTTATAGCTCTAAGAAAATTGTTACGGATGATTTGATGTTTATTCACCATAATGAGAATTATAAAAATCGCAACAAGATTAAGTTAAATGATTCTAAAAAGCATCCGTGGGTAATCTATCCACGCGAGTATTATCTAAATACTTTATTACATGAATCATTTAAAAACTGCAATATTGATTTTCCTAAAGTTGCCGCAAGATATACTAATCCAGACCAGATACTTAAGTTTGCCATTAGTACCCAATTAAACACGGTTTTACCTAAATCATATATTTTAGGTGTTGATAAGCAAAAATTATCAGATCAACATACTTGGATTACTGAATTTGATCCTAAAATAAAATTTGATTTATCTTTTGTTTATCGTAATAATAAGAATCAAATCCCTCGAATAAAGAACTTTTTAGATAGATTTGATGCTTTTCTTAAAGAAGAAGATTACTTCTCAAGATTAGAAAAATAAATTTAAATAATTAAGGAGTTTTTACAATGAAACAATATGTTTTTGGTCACCAAAATCCAGATACTGATGCAATTGTTGCTGCAATCGCATTTTCATATTTACAAAATCAAAGAGGATACGATACCCAAGCAGTTTCTTTGGGTGAAGCGGGTCCTGAAACTGTTTTTGCTTTAAACTATTTCCATACAGATGCTCCTAAAGTAATTACTAATGCTAAACCAGATGTTGATTCAGTTATGCTAGTTGATCACAATGAGTTCCAACAAAGCGTTGCGGATATTGAAGAATTAGAAATTACTCATGTAGTTGATCATCACCGTATTGCCAATTTCAATACTAATAGCCCACTTTACTACATGGCTAAACCAGTTGGTTGTACTAGTACCATTTTGACACAAATGTTTATTCGTGAAGAAGTTAAGATTCCTAAGGAAATCGCTGGTTTAATGATGTCAGCTATTATTTCTGATACTTTATTATTAAAATCACCAACTACTACTGAAGAAGATAAACTTGCTTTAAAGGCATTAGCTGAAATAGCTGGTGTTAATTATGAAGAATATGGAATTGAAATGCTTAAAGCAGGTACTAATGTTGATTCTAAATCCGATAAAGAATTAATTGATGCTGATGCTAAGTCATTTGATCTTAATGGTAACAATGTAAGAATTGACCAAATTAATGTGGTTGATTTTAATGATGTTACTAAGCGTAAAGATGATCTTATGGCAGAAATGCAAAAAGAAGCACAAAGTGAAAACTATGATTTATTTGTAGTTATGGTTACCGATGTATTGAACAGTAATTCTAAAATGATTGTATATGGTGATAAAGCAAATGAAGCTGCTGCTGCATTTAATGCTAATCTAGATAACGACATGGTTGATTTACCAGGAATTGTTTCTAGAAAGAAACAAGTAGTTCCTGCTTTAACTGACGCTTTGAAATAAAGATTAAAAGACTTAATATCTGTTAGAGATATTAAGTCTTTTTTATTTTTATTTTAAATGAATGTGCTAAAATGTACCCAAACTTCTTAGTAGATTTTGCAATATTTAGGAGGATTTAGTTATGACAAAATATGATAAAGATATATTAAAAAAGAAATTAAATTCTGAACAGTATGCAGTAACTCAGGAAGCGGCAACTGAGCGACCATTTTCTGGTGAATACGATGATTTTTATGAGGATGGAATTTATGTTGATGTAGTAAGTGGTAAACCATTATTTTCTTCAAAAGATAAGTATGATGCTGGCTGTGGCTGGCCATCATTTACTAAACCAATCGATGAAAAAGAAATTGTTGAAAAAACGGATACTTCTCATGGAATGATTAGAGAAGAAGTTCGTAGTACCGATGCTAATTCTCATTTGGGTCATGTATTTACAGATGGTCCTAAAGAAAGTGGTGGCCTAAGATTTTGTATTAATTCAGCAGCTTTAAAATTTATTCCACTTGATGAATTAAGTAGTCAAGGATATGGTGATTACGAGAGATTGTTTAAATAACTAAAAGTAAGTTTTGTAAGGAGGAGTATCTTATGGAAGAAACTGCAATTTTTGCCGGTGGATGTTTTTGGTGTATGGTCAAACCTTTTGATCAAATGCCTGGAATAATTAGGGTTACTTCAGGATATACCGGTGGACATACAGAAAATCCAACTTATGAGGAAGTTGCAAGTCATAAAACCGGACATACAGAAGCGGTTGAGATTGTATTTGATCCGGAAAAAATTAGCTATAAAGACTTGGTAGAAATTTATTGGCGACAAACTGATCCAACTGATGCTAGTGGTCAATTTCAAGATCGAGGCGATAGTTACCGACCAGTAATTTTTGTTAAAGATGATAACCAAAGAAAGATTGCGGAAGCATCTAAGAAGGCTTTAAGTGAAAGTGGTCGTTTTAATGATCCAATTGTAACTTCAATTGAAGAGGTAAAGCCATTTTACCCAGCTGAAGATTACCATCAAGATTTTTATAAAAAGAATCCTTTTAGATACCAAATTGAAGAGATGGGCGGTCGAGAAAACTTTATCAAGAAAAATTGGGATAAATAAAAAAGCTAGCCAATTGGCTAGCTTTTTTATTATTAAATTCATTTTAGTGAACAAATAGACTTAATAGAAGAACCATTAACAATCCAACAATTGAAATGATAGTTTCCAAAACGGTCCAAATTTGGATAGTTTGTTTAACAGAAATATCAAAGTATTCTTTAAACATCCAGAAACCGGCATCATTAACGTGAGATAAGGCTAATGAACCAGCACCGATAGCTAAAGCCATTAATACTGGGTTGGCGTTTAATGAGTGCATTAATGGAGTAACTAAACCAGCAGCTGTCATACCAGCTACGGTAGCTGAACCAAGAGATGCACGTAAGATAACAGCAATTAACCAACCTAAGATTAGTGGAGATAAGCTAGCGTGAACCATTACGTCTTGAACGGCTTTACCAACACCACCATCAATTAAAACTTGTTTAAAGGCTGCGCCACCACCGATAATCATTAGTAGCATAGCAATTGATTGAATAGCAGTTGAAATGGTATCAGAAATTTGTTTCATTGAACGTTTGCGGTGAATACCCATTGACCAGATAGCGAATAGAAGTGCAATAACCATGGCGATCATTGGGTTACCAAGCATAACAACGATTGATGAAAAACCGTGTGGTTCTTTAGGAGTTTTTCCACCAAAAACTACGAAAGTGTAGATGGTAGAAATTGCCATAAAGATTACTGGGAATAATGATGTTAATACAGAAATTCCAAATCCTGGAGTTTCTTTAAGATCAAATTCTTTAATTTCACCAAAGGCTGGTAAACTCTTTTTAACTACAAATGCATCAGGAACCCATTTTTCAGCGATCTTTGTAAATACTGGTCCGGCAATGATAACGCACGGAATAGCTACAATAATACCGAATAAAAGAACTTGACCAATATTTGCACCTAAAGCAGTTGAAACTGCGGTAGGAGCAGGTTGTGGTGGCAAGAATCCTTGGGTAGCTGATAAAGCAGTTGCCATAGGAATACCTAGATAAACAAATGGAACATCTGCTTCAAGAGCAACTGAGAATACGATTGGAGTAAGAAGAACTAAACCAACTTCGAAGAATAATGACATACCAATAATAAATGATGCAATTACAATTGCTAGTTGGAGACGTTTCTTACCAAATTTTTGAATTAGGGTTTGGGCAATTCGATATGATCCACCGGAATCAGATACTAATCGGCCGATCATGGCACCAAATCCAAAAACAATGGCTAGTTCACCAAGTGAACCACCAATACCAGTTTTCATTGCATCAGCAATGTCTGCTGGATTCATACCTAGACCTAAAGCAACTAAAATTGAAGTTACGATAAGTGAGACAAAAGTATTAAGTTTTACCCTAATGATTAAGAACAATAGGAATAAAATACCTAATAGTAAAACAACGAAAGGCATAAAATCACACTCATTTCTTTCTTTTTTCGTAATTTATGATAGCGATTTAAAAACCGCAACAGAAACATTTTAAAGGAATTTCGAGATAAATACAACCTTAGATTTATAAGCATTTATATCATTTTACTAATATGTTTATAAATAAAAAATAGTATGAATTTCAATTCCTTTAATGTAAAACGGATTAAATAAAGGGTTCGTTCAAAATTTAATCATCTTACACTGAATTTTATTCTATCATTTAGCTAACTTTTTTAAAAAAAATTTGATTTTTAAATATTTTATAAAATTTTATTGTAAAAAGATAAAATTGATTTTAAAGTTAAATTAAGAACAAAATAAAAGGAGTAGATTTATATTTTTGATACACGCAATCTTAGAGGATTAAAATTAGTTTTGCATGGAATTGTTATTGGTGGAATAACTGGTGCTGTAATTAGTATATTTAGAAAATTAATCGAAATATTATTAAAATTAACTACATTATTTTACATAAAAAGTAATTCTAATTTTAATTATATGTTGGTAATTTTATTGATAAATTTAATGATTTGGTTAGTGGTTAGTCAAATGATTAAAAAAAACTTACATATAATGGGCTCGGGAATTCCAGAAATTAAGGGAATTTTGTTAAATAAATTAAAATTAAATTGGTTATCAACCTTAGTTAACAAATTTATAGCAAGTGTTTTAGTTCTAGGTACAGGGGTATTTTTAGGTAGAGAAGGTCCAACCGTTCAGTTAGGTGGAATGATTGGTCAAGGCTATGGAGAGATTACACACAATTCAAATCAAGATATTCGATACTTAATTAAAGGTGGGGCCGCCGCTGGAATATCTGCAGCTTTTAATGCCCCGATTGCAGCTACAATTTTTGGCCTAGAAGAATTTGGTTACTCTTCTTTAGCATGGATGACATCATTTTCCGCAGCTATTACGTCTGATTTAGTGGCTATGAAAGTATTTGGATTAAAACCCGTTTTATATGCGGCTAAAAATCATAGTCTACCTTTAAAATTTTATTGGTATGTAGTATTAATGGGAGTGATTATTGGGTTATTAGCATTCCTATTTCAAAAAAATTTATTGATCATGCCAAATATATATCAAAAGTTGTTTAAATTTATTCCGCGTAATTATCAGGGAATAGTTCCACTAGCTTTAATAATTCCAATTGGCTACTTTTGGACTAATGCTTTAGGGGGAAGTAGTAGTTTAATCGTTAGTTTATATAAAATTCCATTAACCATTGTATCGCTAGTAATATTATTAGTATTACGATATGCTTTTACCATGCTTGCGTATGGCTCTGGTCTTCCAGGAGGTATCTTTTTACCAATGTTGACCCTCGGAGCCATAATAGGAGCATTATATGGCGTATGTATGGTTAATTTAGGTCTCTTACCATTAAAATATTTAATTGATTTTATCATTTTCGGAATGGTGGGATATTTCTCAGGAATTAGTAAAACTCCTTTTACTGCAATACTATTAATAACAGAGATGGTTGGTAGCGTTCAGCACCTAGTTCCGTTAGGATTAGTTGCATTAACTTCATATTTAATAGTTGATCTATTAGGTGGAAAGCCAATTTATGATTCTATGATGAATAATATGTTAAAAACGGCGTAAATCAAAATTAGTATCTAGAAGTCCAAATAGTGTTAAAATCAATTTAAATTAAGGGGGAAGAGATTATGGAATTAACTGAAAATGAATATCATATTTTAGAATCGATTGATTCTGGTCAAGCAGAAATTGGAATGAGTTTATCATCTCTTATTGATTTTTGTGAATTTAATTTTAATGCTAATCCAAAACCATTAATCGATGTTGGATATATCGAAATAAATCCGGATCTTAATGGACTAACAACCAAAGGAAAAGAAGCTTTAAAAGCTTATTACAATAAAAGAATTTAAAAAAATCGTTACCAAAATGGTAACGATTTTTTGTTTATGCATAATTTGATTTGACTGAAAATGGAAAAGCATTTTTATATTCAGTTCAAGATATCTTGATATAATTTCTGAAAATCAAAATAGTATTTTAACTTATGACATTGTTTGCATTACAAAGAAAAGAACGATTTAATCGATAAAGTGATCCATCAATTTAAGCAATTATAAAGGTACTAATAAATAATTTTTTTGCTAAATTATGTAAATTGTGTTTTAATAGTTGTAACTAATAAAGTTACAACTATTAAGGAGAAATCATGAAAGAGTCAACCAAATTTAGTGATGCAATTCATATTCTTGCGTTTATTAAAATTTATTCTAGTATAAAATTAACTAGTCAAATAATTGCTAGTAGTATTGGAACTTCACCAGTAGTTGTTCGAAGATTGATGTCACAGTTAAGTGAAGCTAAATTGATTTATACAACTAAGGGAACTGCTAATCCTAAATTAGCAAAAAAATTAGAAAGTATTTCACTTTTAGATATAATGCGAGCAGTTGAAGAACGTTCTTTATTTAATGTGGATAATAAAACTAACCCGGATTGTATTGTCGGTGGCAATATTCAGGAAGTTTTGAAAAAAAAATATGCAGAAGTTGAAGAGGCTATGCAAACTAAGCTAGCAAGCATTACTTTACAAGATATTGTTGATGATATCTTAATTAAACAGGCGGAAAGGACCGGTGATTGTTAATGATGGTAACTATAACTGGAGCAACTGGAAATCTTGGTCAAAAAGTAGTCAATGAATTGACTAAGTTAATTAGTCAGGAAGAAATTAGATTAGCGGTCCATACCCCAGCTAAAGCTAATAAGTTTCATAACTCTAAAATGTCTATTGTACCAATTGATTATGCAAATATTGACTTAATGGTTAAGGCTTTTAAAGACAGTGAGGTTTTAATTTATATTCCCAGTATTACATATAATGTTAAGCAACGAATTATTGAATTTGAAAATAGTTTAGTTGCAATGAAAAAAGCACAAATTAAAAATTTAGTTTTTGTTAGCTTTTTTGCTGATCAAGAAAATAATCCATTTAAAATGTCGGGTTATTATGCTTATGTACCACGAAGACTAGCAGGAACTAATTTAAACTATGCTATTTTGAAAAATTCTTTGTATGCAGATCCATTAATACCATATTTACCAGAATTAATTGAACGGGAAGGGTTAATATATCCAGTTGGCAATCAGGCACTATCATTTATTACAAGGTCTGATAGTGCAAAGGCCATCGCTAAAGTAGCAGTAACTCCTAGTTTGCGTAACAGTGGACAAAAATATTTATTAACACAGGGAGAAAATTACACTATGAACCAGTTAGGAAATTTGATGACGGAAATAACTGGTCACCATATAGGCTACAATGAAATGACACTTGAAAATTTTGCAAGGGAGTATGCTGATGAAGGTGATGGAGATGAATTAGCATCCATGTATAAAGCTGGTGCAATGGGATTAATGAATGGCATTAGTGATGACTTTATTCAAATAACAGGTAATAAGCCCAAAACCATGCGAGAATTTTTACGGGAGAATTATATAAAATAGTTAGTTATTAGGAAGGAAATATAGATTGATAGAATTTAGTCATATTAATAAAAAATATCTAAATCAACTGGCATTAAATGATTTAAATCTAACAATACCTACTGGTGATTTATTTGTCTTGGTTGGTCCAAGTGGGAGTGGAAAAACAACAACCTTAAAAATGATTAATCGTTTAATAGAACCAACCAGTGGTACCATTAAGCTGGATAATCAAGATGTTACTGAAATTAACGTCCAAAAATTACGCTTAAATATGGGGTATATTTTGCAAAATATTGCGTTATTTCCTAATTTAAATTTACAAGACAATATCGCAATACAACTAGAGGCAAAACATGTTCCTAGAAGTAAACGAGTCAAACAGGCTAGGAAATTATTAGACTTAGTGGGTTTGCCCGCAAATGAATATGCTATGCGCTATCCTCGCGAATTATCCGGCGGTGAACAGCAAAGAGTGGGAATCGTTAGGGGAATTTCAACCAATCCTAAAATTATATTAATGGACGAGCCGTTTAGTGCGCTAGATCCCATTTCTAGAAAGCAACTACAAAATTTAGTTTTAGAGCTTCATCAAAAGCTTAATGTAACGATAGTGTTTGTTACTCATGATATGCAAGAAGCTTTAAGACTAGGTACTCATATAGCAGTAATGAAAGATGGACATATTCAACAAATTGGGACACCTAATGAGATTACAGATTCACCCGCCAATAATTTTGTTAAAGAGTTTTTTGATTCGGTAAATATTGATACCAATATTACACTTAGTGATTTTATACTCGACGGCTATGATCAATTACCTCAAGATAATGGGAATTATTTAGAACTACCTATGGAAGCTACGATCAATCAACTATCTCAAGGACTTAAGGGACATACTGATGGTGTGAAAGTTAAAACTAGTGAGGGAACTTACCGAGTTATCACTACTAATGATTTGTTAAGCTTCATCTCAGAAAGAGGGGTTTAATTAAATGTGGCAAGACTTAATTAAAACAATTAATACTCAACATACTGAAATTTGGCAAGCATTAATTCAACATATTGAATTGTCATTAGTTTCGCTACTAATTGCTGCGATAATCGCAATTCCCTTAGCGGTTGTTTTGATTAGAAATAAACGATTAGCTGAAATTGTTTTACAAATAACGAGTATTATGCAAACTATCCCTTCCTTAGCATTGTTAGGAATCTTAATTCCGTTTGTTGGAATAGGTACGGTGCCTTCAATAATTGCATTAGTAATTTATGCTATTATGCCAATTTTTCAAGGAACCTATTCTGGCTTGTCGGAAATTGACCCATCATTAAAAGAAGCGGAATTAGCATTAGGATTACCCAAATGGATGACTTTATTTAAAATTGATTTACCACTTGCTATGCCATCAATTATTGGAGGTATTCGAGTGGCGTTAGTTTTGATTATTGGAACAGGTACCCTAGCGGCTTTAATTGGTGCCGGTGGATTAGGAACCTACATTATTACCGGTATAGAAACTAATAACAATTCATACTTAATTATTGGTGTTATATTATCTTCTATTTTGGCAATTACTTTTTCAGCTCTAGTAAAATGGATTGGATCATTTTCACAGAAAAAAATAATTATAACTTTTTTAGGATTATTAGCCATATTTAGTGGTTATTTTGGATACCAAAAATTGATTGGTCCTAAAAATGAAATAGTTATTGCTGGCAAGTTGGGTAGTGAACCCGATATATTAATTAATATGTATAAAGAATTAATTGAACGAGATAATCAAAATTTAAAAGTCACGCTTAAACCAAATTTTGGAGCAACTACTTTTTTATTTAATTCGTTAAAAAGTAACCAAATTCAAGTTTATCCAGAATTTACTGGTACCATTACGCAAACAATCTTAAAAAATGCTACAAATAGTACAGATCACTCAGCAAAATTAACTTATCAACTTGCTAAACAAGGCTTAAAAAAGCAATATGATATGGATTATTTACAGCCAATGAAATACTATAACGGCTATGCATTACTAGTTACTAAGCAGTTTGCTAAAGAATATAATTTAAAAACTATTTCAGACTTATTGCCAATTGCAAATAAACTACAGGCTGGATTTGACCCGGATTTTAATTCCTTAAAGGATGGTTATCCTGGAATTAAGAAAAGCTATCATTTGAATATGGGTTCAATTAAAACTATGGAACCGGTTATTCGATATAAAGCAATTGAAAAAGGTAAAGTTAATATTGTTGATGGCTACACTACGGACCCTGAAATAAAAGAGTATGACTTAGTAGCGTTAAAGGATGATAAAAACTTCTTCCCACCATTTCAGGGAGCTCCATTATTAAAAAGTTCGACCCTTAAAAATTATCCATCAATAAGAAAATCATTGGAAAAACTAAGTAATCGCATCTCTAATACGGATATGCAAGAAATGAATTACCAAGTGCAAATTAAGCATAAAAAAGCTTCTAAGGTAGCACATAATTATTTAAAACAACATAAAATAATATAAAAAACCGCCTATGAAATATAGGCGGTTTTTATTATAGATTACCATTATTGTAATCTATAGTAATTCCTTCAACTGAATTAATAACTACGATTTCTTTATCAATTATATTGTCGGAAGATTTAATATCAACAATAGATCCTCGAGGGACAGTTTCATTCTTGTTATATAGAGGGGTTGTTTCGTAATAAATTGTAGCAGTTTGGCTAGGATGATTTACCCAATAATTTTCAGCTAATTCTTCAGCATATCGCATACCACCATCTTGATCGGCTCCCACATTTTGTGGTCGAGTTCCGGTAGTGAAATTATATTTAGAATCATATGACCCCTTACCTAGTAAACTATCAGCGATTGAATGACTACGATTATATAAATAGCCATGATAAGTACGGTTGTTTAGTCCATAATGAATTGAAACTTTGGGATTATGTGGCCAAGCCGGAGGATCAAGAGGGGACCCCTGTCTAGAACCTCTTGATGCTTGATATTCAGAGTAAGTTAAAATTGCTCGAGCAGTCGAGGATCGACCTAAACTATCAGCAGAAAATTTATAATTACCAGCATTCATGCCGTCAAAGCCACTCAGTCTAGATTTACCATTTTCCCAATAATAGTTGCTAGTGGGACCTGCGGACTTTTGGTTGGTATAAGAAACTAATCTCGTTAAAATTTCACTTTGCGAACTAGTTACATTAGTAGATTGATTGTTACTATTAATTACTTTATTAGTGACAGTTTTTAAGTAATTATTAGGTGAAGTATGATTGTTATATGTAGCAAAGCCACCAACTAATAACAGAATTCCAGCCAAAATGGTTAGCAAACTAGGGAATTTATTAGTTGTTTTCTTATTTTTCTTTTTTGCCAATTTATAACTCCTTTAATTTAATTAAATTGATATAAAATTACACCATAACTTAAATATTACAATGTAATATTTAAATTAACAATACGTTATTTTATTCTTATGACTAACTATGTAGTATGATTAAATCACGGGGATATCCTTGGGGGATATAAAAACGATGTGTTAGTTCTTGGGGGAGGACTAACACATTTTTTGTTGTCAAAGATGTTACATAATTAATTATCAATAAAATTCCGTTACCTCAAAATTAGGTAACGGAATTTTTTATTAAAGATAGTATAATTAAATTACTAATAGGAGGTCGATTATGCTAAGCGATAAAAATGTAAAGTTAGAGGATGTTGCTAAATTAGCTGGAGTGTCAAAAACAACAGTATCTAGGGTTTTAAATCATCGTGGTTACTTAAGCCAGAAAACCATCGATAAAGTGCATGAAGCTATTGATAATTTAAATTATCGACCAAACCAAATTGCTCGGCAGTTGCATGAAAGAAAAACTAATTTAGTTGGGTTAGTCTTTCCTACTATGAATGATCCATTTTTTAGCCAACTTGAGACTAAACTAGATAGTCAATTATATAAATTAGGTTATAAAACTTTACTAGGTAATAGCCAAAATGATCCAGATAGAGAACAAAATTATCTACAACAGTTGTTAAATCACCAAATTGATGGACTAATCGTTGGTTCTCACAATAAAGGACTAACAGAATATAATAATTTGAATTTACCAATAATATCTATCGAACGACATATTGCTGATCACATTCCAGTGGTAGCATCAGATAATTATTTAGGAGGAAAGCTTGCCACACAACAATTAATTGATGATGGATGTAAACATATAATCCATACTAACTATCCTGAATTGATTGCTTCAACCAATCAATTACGCCAAAATGCATATGTAGATGTAATGCATAAAAATAATTTGCCGGTAACAATATATCATATTGATTTTGATTCTTCTTTGGAAGATAAAATTTCAATTATTCATCAATTATTTATAGAACACCCGGAAGTTGATGGAATTTTTGCAGATAATGATACAAATGCAAATTTAATAATGCAAACGGCTAAAAAGCTAGGATATAAAATTCCGGAAGATTTAAAAATAGTCGGTTTTGATGGGTCAAAAATGGTACAGATGTTTTTACCGGAATTAACCACTATACAACAGTCAATTGATCAGATGGCGGAAGTGGCAGTAGAACTATTAGAGCAACGAATTGAAGGTAACACTGAAGTTAAATCGGTTACTTTGCCAGTAAAATTGATTAAGGGATCTACGGCATAATTTTTAAAAAATATTTTATGTCAATCGATTGACATATTTTTGATAAGGATCTAATATTAAGTTGTTAACTAATGTAAGCGCTTAAAAAATAAAGGAGTGAAGATTTATGTTATTAGGTAGTATTGAAGCAGGAGGGACAAAATTTGTTTGTGCAGTAGGTAATACTAATTATCAGGTTCAAGATAGTATTAGAATTCCTACTACCACTCCTGATGAAACTCTTGGAAAAGTAGTTGAATATTTTAAACAATTTGATGAGTTAGGAGCTATTTCAGTAGCCTCATTTGGACCAATTGAAATTCGCCACAGTTCAGATAAGTATGGATATATTACTAATACTCCTAAACCTGGATGGCAAGATACTAATTTTGTGGGAGTTCTAAAGCAATACTTTAATATTCCGATTTATTGGACCACTGATGTTAATGGTTCGGCATATGGTGAATATGTACTAGAAACCCTCTTTAATAAACCGGTTCATTCATTGGTTTATTACACAATTGGAACTGGGGTCGGAGCTGGATGCGTAATTGATGGTAAATTTGTTGGGGATGCTGGTCATCCTGAAATGGGAC
Organism: Lentilactobacillus laojiaonis; assembly: GCF_020616595.1. GTDB lineage: Bacteria > Bacillota > Bacilli > Lactobacillales > Lactobacillaceae > Lentilactobacillus > Lentilactobacillus laojiaonis. The sequence goes on from NZ_CP085278.1 coordinate 568,008, forward strand.
ATATTAAATTAAAACGTCATCCAGAAGATATTAATTTTGATGGGATCTGTCCTTTCCATGGTGATTGTTTAGAAGGATTAGTAAGTGGTCCTACGTTTGACGCACGTCTTGGAAAACCGGGTAAAGATGTACCTTTAAGTGATCCAACTTGGGATATAATGGCTTACTATGTTGCTCAAGCCGCAATGGATGCAACTGCGATGTTTAGACCTGCTGAAATTGTATTCGGTGGTGGTGTAGTTAGTGAACCGTTCTTAGATAAAGTTCGTAAGCAGTTTAATGAACTATTAAATGGATATCTCGAAGTAGGGGATTTGAATGACTATATTAGAATGCCTTTAGCAAAAAACAACGGATCAGCAACGCTGGGTAATTTTGCATTGGCCTTAAAAGCAGCCACTGAATAACTATTAATTGGGGGAAAATAAAATGGCATTTAATAAAAGTTTATCAGGATATTTTGATGATCTAGCACATGTGGGAATTCCAACTGATGATCTAGAAAATAGTATTCAATTTTGGCAATCATTAGGATTCAAAGAAATTGGTCGCTTTACAATGGAAGACCAAAAACATGAAGTGGCTTTTATGCGAGCGGATCATTTAATTATTGAAATTTGGAATAGTGATCCTGCTGTTCATCAAACAGGTGCAATTAATCATATCTCTTTAAATGTTAGTGATGCCGACGAAGCGTTTAAAGCTGCCAAATTAAATGGATATAAGATAAAAGAAAATGAGGTGCAACATTTAGATTATTGGCAAAATGGAATTAAATATTTCAATATAATCGGGCCAAATGATGAAATTATTGAGTTTTGCGAAATTGTCAAATAATTATTTAGTTGATTAAGTTATTTTAGTTAATTGGGGGAAAATAAAATGGTAAATGATAGTACAAAAAATGAAAATTTATCACCGTCAATGATAGCCTTTTATTTTATTATTTCACTAATAATTAATTCTGCTGGAAATGTTTTAACTTTGGCAACGAGTGATAAAATTCATCCGTCATTTTTAGGATCTGCTTATTGGACAGCTGCCGAAGCTAATTTGGGGATTGCTTTGCATTGGAATTTATTTTGGACATTTTTGATTTTAGGAATGCTTATTTCAGTCCTAAATGCAGTGCTAGTAGGTAAATTTAATGTTAAGCGGATTTTTGGAAACTTAATTTATATGGTTCCTTTTTCTGCTTTAATTCAAGTGTTTGAAAACTTCTTTATTGGTAAATTTTCAATTTACGGTGGTTTACCTGAAGCAAAGACACCCATGATGGTAGCTGTATATGTTTTCTTAAATTTTTTAGGAGTAGCCTTAATTGGGATTGCGATTTCGATTTACCAACGAGTTAATTTTGTATTACATCCTGCTGATGATTTAATGCAGATTTTAAGATTTAAGTATTTTAATGGTAATGCGATAATTGCTATGTGGGCATCGTATATTCCACCAACAATTATGGCAATAATCGCTTTAATGATAACTCATCAATTTACTAATTTTGGATTAGGGACTATTTTTGCCTTCTTATTTCAAGGAACCTTTACCAGTTTAGGTGATAAGTATGTGTTCAAAAATCTAGTTCACCAGAATTTTGATGTAGGTGAAAAGAACATAAAGCCTACTCAAGCGGCTAAAGAACCCAACCAAGTGAGCAAGATACAACACTAATAAAAAGAATCCTGCTAGTATATATTCAACATCAAATAAAGGGGAACCTAATTTGATGTATGTGTATCTTACATTTAAATTAATTTGGAGGTGTTTCTTATGGCTAAAGAAAGTAAAGCAACACGACAATACAATGGTAGTTTAGGTGGTAAGAAGACTGTGGCAACCCACGGACACGAATTTTATAAAGAAATTGGTGCAAAAGGTGGCCGTCAAACAGCCGCAACACATTCAAAAGCTTTCTATCACGATATCGCAGAAAAAGGTAACGCAGCAAAGAAAGCACGTAAATAAAACTGAATATAATAAAAAAGGTCATCTGTTGGAAATCAACAGATGACCTTTTTTGTGTGTAAGTTTTTGTGTGTAGGTTAAGAATATAAAGTTGTAGGTTAGGGATGTAAAATTGATCGGATAAAGTGAATAAATAAAATGGCAAAAAGTCTGATAATTTAAGCTTAAATATAACCAAAACTACAGAAATTTGGTATGATTTAATTGTACGATAATTAGTGATAAATTAGTTAACCAAAACATAGTGCTTAGACTAATGGGAAAAAGAATAATATAGGTAATGGGGTGTTTTAAGTGAATCAAGAGTTATCACGAACAAATCAAAAAAAGCAGCAAAAGCAGGGGGCTAAGCGACGATACATAACCGGGATTGATGGATTAAGAAGTCTCGCAGTAATCGGTGTAATTGTATTTCATTTGGCACCATCGTCACTAAAGGGAGGATTTTTGGGGGTTCCCATTTTCTTAGTATTGGCGGGATATTTGGTAACCTACTTTATGATATTAGATTGGGATAAAGATCGGTCATTACATATTGGGTCGTTTATCAAACGAAGAATTAGTCGACTATATCCAACATTAATTACTGTATTAGTGGGAACAACTGCATATATTACGTTGTTTGAACGTCAATTGCTAACTAATATTAGAGGAACTATTTTAACTAATCTCACTTTTGTATATAACTGGTTTGAAATCAATCATGGTCAATCGTATTTTGATCGAGCCATGGGTGAATCACCATTTACGCATTTATGGACATTGTCATTGGAAGGACAATTTTATATTATTTGGCCCTTCGTAATGTTAATTTTGTTAAAACTATTTAAAAATCGAGTAATTCCAGGAATAATTTTATTTGCTGGCTCCGTAATTTCAGCTGTTGAGATGGCTTTGATCTATGATCCAGGTAATGTTAACCGAGTATATTATGGAACTGATACCCGTTTCTTCGCTTTGTTATTGGGAGCATCATTAGCTTTCTTATGGCCAATGAATCATTTATCAAATAATGTAAGTAAATCTAATCGTAGATGGTTAGATGGGATTGGCTTGTTTGCTATTGTAGCCATGGTAATTGCTTACTTTACTTTATCAGGCTCTGATACTTCAGTTTACCAATGGGGGATGTATGTATTTTCAGCAGTGGCAACATTATTAGTTGCTATGATAGTTCATCCAGCTAGTCATTGGAACGCTTGGCTTACTAATAAGTTATTTACTTACATTGGTAAAAGAAGTTATGGAATTTATGTATATCAATTTCCAGTAATGATTTTTTATGAAAATAAAGTCAAAAGCATTGGAGATCACCCAGTGATTAATGCAATTATTCAAATTGCAATTATCTTATTAATTAGTGAAATCAGTTACCGTTATATTGAAAAACCACTCCGTAACTTTAAATGGTCACAACTTAAAGAAAATAATGGTAAGAGTTATTTAAGTGTAAAAAATATCGCTAGATTAACTGGAGTATTTGCATTAGTAGCTTTAACTACAGTTGGATTAGTTCAACAACCTCAAAAAACTACTGGTTCATCTTTACAAAAGGTAATTAATAGCCGCAGTAAAAAGGCTAATAAAGCTAATGCTAAAGCCATCAAGTTACAGAAGCAACAAGCCAAAGCAGCAGCTGAATATTCACATAATCAAGCCTTAGAAAAACGTGAAATGCAACATTTGAGTAAAACTCAACGTGAAAATATGAAGACTTATCAATTGAGTGCGCGAGATATTGTGACATTAAAACAAACACCGCTTACTTCGGTAGGTGATTCAGTTATGATTGATGTTTCAACTAGCATTCAAGATGTATTTCCGGCCGCAACTGTTAATGGTAAAGTTGGTAGACAGGCTGCAGAAGTAATGCCAGTTCTAAATTCGTTAGAATCTAATGGTCAATTAAGTAAGAATGTCTTACTTAACATCGGAACTAATGGAACAGTTACCAAAGACCAAGTTGAAGAAATCTTAGACTTTTTAGGTAAGGATCGGGATGTTTACTGGACAACTGCTTATGTACCAAATCGTAGTTGGCAACAACAAGTTAACTCTACTCTATATGCAGAAGCTAAGAAGCACAGTAATCTCCACATCATCGATTGGTATGGAACTGCTAAAAATCATCCAACTAGCTGGTTTACAACTGATGGAATTCATCCAAATAATGTTGGGGTAACCCATTTTGCAGGATTAGTTGCTAAGTCAATTGCTAAGGATAAAGAGACCAATGCTAATTAGATTAAAATAAAAAAAGGTATCAGCAATTTTAGCTGGTACCTTTTTTATTAGGTAATAATAATCATCATTTAGTTATAAAAAAATAATTAATTTATTATTACAATATTACATAATGTAATTAAAAATATAATTTTATGAATCCGTTTTATGGTTGATAAATTGGTAATTAGATAGATTTTTTTAATAGAATAAGTAAAACATTTTAAATTAGCCGATGTAAATATGATGAAATTTTTGTAATATACAGCTATTGCTTTTCAATAAATTGTTGATTTAACGGCACTATTTAACGATAATTATGAATTTTAAATTCCAACTAAAAAATATTTAAACCTTGATTTAATAAAGATTGTTACATTTTTTTATAAAACTTATTGTAACTATAATGTCATAGATATGATACATACAAGAAAGTAAATCTATGATAAATTTAATAGCGTCAAAAAGATGACAAGAAAATTATTGGTTTCAAATAGAAAGGAAGAAATTCTTATTTTAAGTCTAAAGAAAATTATCGTTACTAGTTCAGCATTAATGGGTACTATCCTAACAGGAGTAACTCTAGCTAGTGCAAACACTACTTACACTGTTCAATCAGGAGATACTCTTTCAAAAATCGCAGAAAACTATGATACTACGGTTAACTCAATTGCTAACCTAAACAACATTAAAAATGTTAATTTGATTTATGTTGGGGACCAATTAGAAATTGCTGACTCAGCAACTCAAGCTACATCAACTAACACTGCAGCTATTGCTCCTGCAACTAGCTCAGCAACTCAAACTACTTCAGCAAATACTGCTGCAAGTTCATCAGCTGCAACTACTTCAGCAAACACTACTGCAACTAGTTCAGCAAATACTAGTTCATCATCAAATACTAGTTCATCAGCAAACACTGCTGCAACTAGCTCATCAAATACTAGTTCATCAAACAAAACTAGTTCAAGTTCATCAAACTATGGTTCAAGCTCACATGCTGACATCTTAAGTCAAATGGAACAAAGAACTGGAGTTTCAGCTTCAACTTGGAACTACATTATTAACCGTGAATCAAACTGGCAACCATACGTAAGAAACAGTAGCTCAGGTGCATATGGATTATTCCAAAACATGCACATTAGTGGTGGTTCTGTTCAAGACCAAATCGATGCTGCCGTAAGTCTTTACAACCAACAAGGTATGGCTGCTTGGGCACTATAATTAAATAAAGAAAAAGTCATTTAGAGATAAGTGGCTTTTTTTATACATAAAAGTTTTATTGAAAAACTAGTAATAAATGCTATAATTGAAATAAATAAATCGGAGGTGGCTGCAAACATGAGAATCTAATCCAACTAATCATCATTTTTAAAACAATATTTTATAGTAATTCCGTATTGGGGGATGCTATTTAATAGTAATTTAGAAATGGTCTTTAAATTGGATTGGGTTAATTATGGATGTAGACCATTAATTTGACCTAATGACTTAAATATTAGGTCTTTTTTTATATAAAAATTTAAAGGCCGTTTCGTAAAAGGAGACGGTAAATATGGCATATCAATTAAGAGAGTTACAGGCAAATTATGCTGGTAGACAAATTTATGATATTGATAAAATAATCATACCAGAAGGTAAAGTAATTGGTTTGATTGGAGTAAATGGTGCTGGTAAGACTACGCTAATTAAAGAACTTAAGAACAGAGAAAAGCAAATTCGACCTAAGGCAGTGGTGGAACTATTACCACAGCTAAAACCTGATGAAGATATTAGTGGAGGTCAGCAAGTACAAGAGTATATAAATAATGCATTTAGACGACCATCTAACATATTATTGTTAGACGAACCAACCGCCAACTTAGATCTTAATCATCTAAATAAATTAAAATATCAGTTAAAATACTATCCGGGAACAGTAATCATCATTTCTCATGATCGGGACTTTTTAGATGGGGTAGTTGATGAAATATGGGAATTACAGGATGGCGAGCTGCAGACATTTACAGGCAATTATACTGAATTTGTTGATTATAAGACGAATCAACGCGATCAACAAGCAAAAGATTACCAAACCTATAGGAATAAGCAAAAACAGCTACAAAGGGCTTTAAATAAGAAAAAACAGCAAGCTAGCCGAGCTACTAAGGTACCTAAAAAATATCAAGGTACTAATGAAGCTAAAAATATGAAGCAACATTATAAAGATCAGCAAGGAAAACTTAGCAAGGATACAGCTGCACTTAAAAGTAGATTGCAGCGAACGACGGGTGTCGATAAACCTAAAGAAAGTAAGCCTATTAAATTTAACTTACCCGGAATGGATAATTTAAAGCAATCCACCCTACTAACTGTTAATAATTTAACTGTCAAAAGGGATGAGAATATTTTAATTGATGAGGTTAACTTAAAAATAAAAGCGGGCCAAAATATTGCGGTAATCGGTGAAAATGGGACCGGCAAAACTACTTTACTAGATATGATTTATCACGCCTACAAGCAAAATAATGATGCTAAAATCATTGCCTCACCTAAATTAAAACTAGGCTATTTTCATCAGCAACTTACGCAACTAGATACTACTAAATCTATTTTAGATACAGTAAATGAACTATCGATTCAAGATAATTCCATTAACCAGACCGTTTTGGCAAATTTAGGTTTTGATAGAGCGGACTTTCATAAATTGGTTCAAGTATTAAGTGGAGGGGAACGGGTTAAATTGGCCTTGGCTAGGTTAATGGTTAGTGATATAAATGTTTTAATGTTAGATGAACCTACTAATTATTTAGATATCGTTACCGTAACCGAATTAGAAAAGATGCTAATAGACTATCCAGGAACCGTAATATTGGTAAGTCATGACCAACAATTAGTTGATCATGTTAGTGATTTTGTTTATGAGATTCAAGCTAAACAATTTAATCAAGTAAAATAAAAAAGCCCTAGGGCTTTTTTATTTTTCGTTAGAAAATGCCAAAATGGATGGTAGAGTAACCTCTCTAACGATTTTTTCAATTACTGGTATGGTAACATCACTGTCTAAAGTCCATGAATTATATCTTAGTAAATCAAAATAAGCTAGTTTAACAGTCTCGCTGGGGAGCCCTTTAATTTCATGCTTGCTAATGGCTAATTGTAAAATATAATCCATAATTTTTAAATTAGCGGTTCTCGAATACGCAATGATCTTTTTTAATTGAATATTTTGGGATGAATTAGCAATTCCAAACAAGATTTTAAAATGGTGATTAGCTCCGCGGGTAGATTGCTTAATAAATTCTTTGCCAACGAACATTAAATTTTTTTCCAATGATCCTAAATCGAACTCTAGACTAGTTAATACGTTATTAGAAATTTTGATTTCGTATAAAATAGTTTCTAAAACTAGATCAAATAATTGGTCCCAATATCGATAGAGTACAGATCTACTGGTATGAGCCTGCTTAGCAATTTTGGAAAAATTAATGTGGTTATAGCCATCTTTTTCTAATAAATAATAGGTTGCTTCATATATTTGAATTTGTAACGTGTCGCCACGTCTTCTGGTATCTTTTTGCATGATTTTATCACTCCTGATAGTTATGGTTAGATACGAACTAATTAAAAGTGTACCGTAAAATAGGTAGAAAACAAAGTGTATCTTAATTATAATATTAATCATCATATTAAATACAATATGTATCTTATTAGTTGGATCAGATTATAATTAAGGAGATTTAAATATGAAAGTTATTGTAATTGGTGGCTCACACGGTGGTTATGAATCGGTTGAAACAATCTATGAAACTATGCCTAAGAATACTGTGGTTAATTGGTATGATCAAGGTGACCTAGATTTAGTAGTTAATTGGAGTAAAGAACGAGTTGATGATGCTAAAGATGTTAGGCATATGACTAATGAAGCTTTAAATAAAAATCATATCAATTTGTTTAGCTTGAGTAAGGTAATTAATATCGATGCTTCAAAACATTGTATTATTGCTAAAAATTTAGTTACCGATGAAGAAATAGTTGATTATTATGATAAATTAATTATCGCAACTGGATCTGATGCTAATAAATTAAGAATTCCTGGAACCAATCTTGATAGAGTAATGACCATGCGCGGGAAGGTTGGAATTAATAAGGTTAAACAACAATTGCATAATGCGCAAATTAAGAATGTAATTATTGTTGGTGGAGGATATATTGGAATAATGGCAGCCAATATGTTTAGCCAAGCTGGCAAACAGGTAACTCTAATTAATGGTAGTCAGCAAATATTAGATAATTATCTAGATGATGATTTTATTGAGATACTAATGAATGATTTAAAAAATCATCAAGTTGATTTAGAATTATCGCAACAAGTTATCAGAATTAATGGTGATACCACCGTGGCATCAGTAGAGACTAATAAAGGTGAGTATTTGGCAGACATGGTTCTATTAGCAGTTGGCAACAAGCCTAACACTGAGTGGCTAGATGGAATTGTTAAACTAAATTCTAAGAAGTTAATTGAGGTTGATGAATATATGCATACGGATCTTGAAGATGTTTTTGCTGTTGGGGATGCAACCGAAGTTAGATTTACGCCGACTAATGAAATGAAAAATATCGCTTTAGCTAGCAATGCTCAAAGACAAGCTAAAACTGCAGTAGCTAACTTGAATTCTAACTTACAGCCATTTTATGGAGTACAAGGCACTAGTGGGTTGGTATTATTTGATAAAGTTTTTGCCACTACAGGAGTTAACTCTAAAATGATTGAATCAGCTGAGTTACCTATAAGTAGTGTTTTAGTAACTTATGATAATCTAATGGATAATGTTCCCGATAGTTTTAGAACTCAAATTCGATTTAAGCTATTTTATAGCAATGTTGATCACACTATTAAAGGAGCTCAGATTTTGGCTGATAAGGACTTTAATGAAATAATTAACACTATTTCAGTTGCCATCCAAATGAGAATGACTATTGAGCAGTTAGCATATGCTGATTTTTATTTTCAACCTCAGTTAACTAACGAATGGAATATTATGAATATTGCGGCACAGAAAGCGTTAAAAAAGACATCGAATGATTAATCGATGTCTTTTTTATGATTAACTTGCTGGGATGCTAAATATTGTTTGCGCCATTTAGGATTAACTTGATGTGTTCCAGGGATGTAGAAAATGCTCTCGGTCCCCGCCTCATTAGCGTGTTGATAATACCATTTTTTCCATCTAAGAAAGCCAGCTGTGTTTCTAATTCGTGAATTTTGTTTTCTAAAATTTTTTCTTGTTGGATCATAAAATCATAGCGTTGAGGTAACGTATTATCGCCCTCCATACACCAATTCATAAATTTAGCGATTTCTTTAATGGGGATTCCTGACTTTTTTAAGCAATTAATGACTTCAATATATCCTAAATCATTATCATTAAATTGGCGACGACCACCAGCATCTCTTTTAATAAAAGGCATTAAGCCAGCTTTATCGTAGTATCTAATGGTATCTTGAGAAACATTGTATTTCTGAGAAATATCACTCATAGTATAATTTGCCAAATTAGTATCCTCTTCATTAATAATATTTGACCTGGAGTTAACTCCAGGTGATATGGTAAGAATAACATATAAATGAAAGAAGGAAAATATATTATGAATAAACCGTTAATAGTAATTACTGGAGCTAGTTCAGGGTTTGGATCAGAATTGCTAAACTATTTAATCAAGCAGACTTCCCTATGTTATTGCTGGGTCGTAGAATTGAAAAGATTAAAAGCCTACCTCTTAATTTTGATAATGTAATGGTAGATAAAGTTGATGTTACTGATTATGATGCTTTTGCAGCTAGTATTAAAAAAGCTGAAGCTAAATTTGGACCAGTTGACCTGCTAGTTAATAATGCTGGGGTAATGTTATTAGGTAATGTACGGGAACAGTCTCCTAAGGAATGGCAAACTATGTTAGATACAAATGTTATGGGAGTACTTAATGGAACTCAAATTGTTCTAGATGATATGATAAAACGCCATCATGGTACGATTATCAATATGTCTTCATTAGCTGGTAAAAAAACATTTGTTAATCATGCTGCCTATGTTGCATCTAAATTTGGCGTACATGGTTTAAGTGAAACAATTCGAGAAGAAGTTTCTAATGAAAATGTACGTATCTCAATGGTTGCTCCAGGTGCCGCTGAAACTGAGTTATTAACTCACGTTACCGATGATCATGCTTTAAGTGATTATCAAGACTGGAAAGAAACTATGGGTGGAATTACACTAGATCCCAAACACGTTGCTGAGACCGTTAAATTTATTTATGATATGCCACAAGAAGTTAATATTCGAGAAGTCGATATTGCAGCGACTAGGCAAGATTCATAAAATAATAAAAAGCTCATTATATTATGAGCTTTTTTTGTTACCCTAATTTTGTTGCATATGCAACAAAATGAAAGTATAATTAGAATATGAAAAAAATAATAAGACAAATTGGTAGCATTTATAGAAGCTTAGAGTTTATTAGTAATAAAGAGTTTAAAGAAATGTCTTTAGGCAATAATTTATATGCCTATTTAGTTTATATTGCGGAAAATCCTGGCACAATCTCAAAGGAGTTAGCAATTGATTTAAAAGTTGATAAGACTACGGTATCAAGATCAATTAAGAAATTAGAAAATAATAACTTAATTGAGCGACGCCTAAGTGAAACTAATAAAAAAGAATGGCATTTATTTGCTACTGAATTAGGATTGAAGAATTACCAAGTAATTTTATCAGAATATGAATATTCATCTAAAAAAATTTTATCGGGATTAAGTGATGATGATATTAAAAAGTTAAATGTTATTTTAGACAAAGTGGAAAGTAATGCTAGTTTAGAATGGAATTTTGTTAGAGATGGAAATAAACGAGAATACCTTTAGGATTAAACCAGTGACCTTAAATGATGTCAATGTATTACGGGACATTAGCTGTTTAACGTTTAAAACGACTTTGGGCCATATAATACTGAAGCTAATATTAGTAAATACTTAGTTTCAGCCTACTCAATTGATAAGTTATCAACTGAGATTAGAGGTTTGAATACTTATTTTTATCTGGGTTATTTAGATGAGATGATGGTTGGCTATATAAAAAATAAACGTTAATCAGGCACAAACTGAGAAAATGGGATGCAAATCCCTGGAAATTGAAAAAATTTACGTAGTAGCAGAATATAATCATATGGGAATTGGTTCTAAATTAATGATGCAAGCTATTAATTTAGCAAAAAGCCTTAATAAAAAGTTTATTTGGTTAGGAGTTTGGAAAGATAACCTTAATGCTTTGAGTTTTTACCAAAAAGTGGGTTTTATAAGTATGGAGAGCATACTTTTACGATTGGTGATGACCATCAGATTGACTACATTATGAAAATGAATTTATAAGATTTTAAATTACCTTAGGAGAATATAATATGCAAAATATAATTATTGATGATAAATTTTGGGATATTTTTCCAGATGCTCAAATTAATATATTAATAGTGAATGATATAGACAATCACGACCAAAACGAAGATTATGTAAAAATGTTAAATGATGCCCAAATAGCTGCTAAACAGTATATAACCAGGGATGTATTTAGTGAAAATGAAATTATTCAAAATTGCGTAAAATATATCAAAGTTTTAAGAAAAAGAAGGCGCTCGTTCATCTATCGAAGCTTTATTAAAACGGGTATCTCAGCGAAAAGAAATTGGACATATTAATCCGTTAGTTGATGTCTATAATAGTATTTCATTAAGATATGGCGTACCAATTGGAGGAGAAGATATTGATACTATTCAGGGACCGTTGCATCTTGGTATTGCTAATGGTAATGAAGCTTTTTTCCCATTAGGTGATAGCCAAATGACCTGCTTTAAACGGTGAAGTGATTTATTATGATGATGCCGGAGCAGTTTGTAGGTGTTTAAATTGGCGTGACGGTCAACGTACAATGCTTAAAATGATACAACAAATGCTATATTCTTTATTGAATCTATTAATAAAGACCAGTTAAAGCAAAGTAATGAAGCTATTGTTTCATTACGTGAAATGATATATAAATTTTTTGGAGTTACTGGTGAAATTTATAAATTAACTAAAAATAATTCTCAAGTAACAATTAATTTGTAAATAAAAAGGATGTAAGATTAGTAATCTTACATCCTTTTTATTAAATATAATTTAATGATATTACTGAACTAGATTGATATACAACATCTGAATTATCTAATGAGAACCAATCAGCCCTAGCGAACTAAGCCTTGTATCCCAATTCTTTCATCTGATGTTGATAATTGTTCATCATTAATAGTACCATTAAAAATTTGAGTTGGATAAAATGGATCAGATGTACCATTTTTCCATGCTCTAATTTTAGTGTCGTTGTTGACTATAAGGGTGTCGTTATTAGATAGTTTAATTTTTACTGGCAATTTAAATATACCTTCCTTTCATAATGTAATCACATTAATCATAATATATACATAATAAATTAACTATAATTATGACTTAATAATGAAATTGATTATTAATTATTTTCAATATACGTGTAATAAAATACACAATAATAAATTGACCTAACACTTAATTAAGTGTTAGGTCAATTTATATTGTGTATTTTATTACACGTATATTGAAAATAATTAATAATCAATTTCATTATTAAGTCATAATTATAGTTAATTTATTATGTATATATTATGATTAATGTGATTACATTATGAAAGGAAGGTATATTTAAATTGCCAGTAAAAATTAAACTATCTAATAACGACACCCTTATAGTCAACAACGACACTAAAATTAGAGCATGGAAAAATGGTACATCTGATCCATTTTATCCAACTCAAATTTTTAATGGTACTATTAATGATGAACAATTATCAACATCAGATGAAAGAATTGGGATACAAGGCTTAGTCGCTAGGGCTGATTGGTTCTCATTAGATAATTCAGATGTTGTATATCAATCTAGTTCAGTAATATCATTAAATTATATTTAATAAAAAGGATGTAAGATTACTAATCTTACATCCTTTTTATTTACAAATTAATTGTTACTTGAGAATTATTTTTAGTTAATTTATAATTTCACCAGTAACTCCAAAAAATTTATATATCATTTTCACGTAATGAAACAATAGCTTCATTACTTTGCTTTAACTGGTCTTTATTAATAGATTCAATAAAGAATATAGCATTTGTTGTATCATTTTTAAGCATTGTACGTTGACCGTCACGCCAATTTAAACACCTACAAACTGCTCCGGCATCATCATAATAAATCACTTCACCGTTTAAAGCAGGTTCATTTTGGCTATCACCTAATGGGAAAAAAGCTTCATTACCATTAGCAATACCAAGATGCAACGGTCCCTGAATAGTATCAATATCTTCTCCTCCAATTGGTACGCCATATCTTAATGAAATACTATTATAGACATCAACTAACGGATTAATATGTCCAATTTCTTTTCGCTGAGATACCCGTTTAATAAAGCTTCGATAGATGAACTGAGCGCCTTTCTTTTTCTTAAAACTTTGATATATTTTACGCCAATTTGAATAATTCATTTTCCACTAAATACATCCCTGTGTTATATACTGTTAGCAGCTATTTGGGCATCATTTTAACATTTTACATAATCTTCGTTTTGGTCGTGATTGTCTATATCATTCACTATTAATATATTAATTTGAGCATCTGCGAAAAATATCCCTATAAATTTATCATCAATAATTATATTTTGCATATTATTTCTCCTAAGGTAATTTAAAATCTGTATAAATTCATTTCATAATGTAGTCAATCTGATGGTCATCACCAATCGTAAAAGTATGCTCTCCATACTTATAAAACCCACTTTTTTTGGTAAAAACTCAAACATTAAGGGTTATCTTCCAAACCCTAACCAATAAACTTTTATTAAGGCTTTTTGCTAAATTAATAGCTTGCATCATTAATTAGAACCAATTCCCATATGATTTATATTCTGCTACTACGTAAATTTTTTCAAATTTCCAGGATTTGCATCCCAATTTTCTCAGTTTGTGCCTGATTAACGTTTATTTTTATATAGCCAACCATCATCTCATCTAAATACCCAGATAAAAATAAGTATTCAAACCCTCTATCTCAGTTGATAACTTATCAATTGAGTAGGCTGAAACTAAGTATTTACTAATATTAGCTTCAGTATTATATGGCCCAAAAGTCGTTTTTAAACGTTAAACAGCTAATGTCCCGTAATACATTGACATCATTTAAGGTCACTGTGTTTAATCCTAAAGGTATTCTCGTTTATTTCCATCTCTAACAAAATTCCATTCTAAACTAGCATTACTTCCACTTTTGTCTAAAATAACATTTAACTTTTTAATATCATCATCACTTTAATCCCGATAAAATTTTTTTTAGATGAATATTCATATTCTGATAAAATTACTTGGTAATTCTTCAATCCTAATTCAGTAGCAAATAAATGCCATTCTTTTTTTATTAGTTTCACTTAGGCGTCGCTCCAATTAAGTTATTATTTCTAATTTCTTAATTGATCTTGATACGTAGTCTTATCAACTTTTAAATCAATTGCTAACTCCTTTGAGATTGTGCCAGGATTTTCCGCAATATAAACTAAATAGGCATATAAATTATTGCCTAAAGACCATTTCTTTAAACTCTTTATTACTAATAAACTCTAAGCTTCTATAAATGCTACCAATTTGTCTTATTATTTTTTTCATATTCTAATTATACTTTCATTTTGTTGCATATGCAACAAATTAGGGTAACAAAAAAAGCTCATAATATAATGAGCTTTTTATTATTTTATGAATCTTGCCTAGTCGCTGCAATATCGACTTCTCGAATATTAACTTCTTGTGGCATATCATAAATAAATTTAACGGTCTCAGCAACGTGTTTGGGATCTAGTGTAATTCCACCCATAGTTTCTTTCCAGTCTTGATAATCACTTAAAGCATGATCATCGGTAACGTGAGTTAATAACTCAGTTTCAGCGGCACCTGGAGCAACCATTGAGATACGTACATTTTCATTAGAAACTTCTTCTCGAATTGTTTCACTTAAACCATGTACGCCAAATTTAGATGCAACATAGGCAGCATGATTAACAAATGTTTTTTTACCAGCTAATGAAGACATATTGATAATCGTACCATGATGGCGTTTATCATATCATCTAGAACAATTGAGTTCCATTAAGTACTCCCTAAACATTTGTATCTAACATAGTTTGCCATTCCTTAGGAGGGACTGGTTCCCGTACCATTACCTAATAACATTACCCCAGCATTATTAACTAGCAGGTCAACTGGTCCAAAATTTAGGCTTCAAGCTTTTTTAATACTAGCTGCAAAAAGCATCATAATCCGTAACATCAACTTTATCTACCATTACATTATCAAAATTAAGAGGTAGGCTTTTAATCTTTTCAATTCTACGACCCAGCAATAACATAGGGAAGTCTGCTTGATTAAATAGTTTAGCATTTCTGATCCAAACCCTGAACTAGCTCCAGTAATTACTATTAACGGTTTATTCATAATATATTTTCCTTCTTTCATTTATATGTTATCTTACCATATCACCTGGAGTTAACTCCAGGTCAAATATTATTAATGAAGAGGATACTAATTTGGCAAATTATACTATGAGTGATATTTCTCAGAAATACAATGTTTCTCAAGATACCATTAGATACTACGATAAAGCTGGCTTAATGCCTTTTATTAAAGAGATGCTGGTGGTCGTCGCCAATTTAATGATAATGATTTAGGATATATTGAAGTCATTAATTGCTTAAAAAAGTCAGGAATCCCCATTAAAGAAATCGCTAAATTTATGAATTGGTGTATGGAGGGCGATAATACGTTACCTCAACGCTATGATTTATGATCCAACAAGAAAAAATTTAGAAAACAAAATTCACGAATTAGAAACACAGCTGGCTTTTCTTAGATGGAAAAAAATGGTATTATCAACACGCTAATGAGGCGGGGACCGAGAGCATTTTCTACATCCCTGGAACACATCAAGTTAATCCTAAATGGCGCAAACAATATTTTAGCATCCCAGCAAGTTAATCATAAAAAAGACATCGATTAATCATTCGATGTCTTTTTTAACGCTTTCTGTGCCGCAATATTCATAATATTCCATTCGTTAGTTAACTGAGGTTGAAAATAAAAATCAGCATATGCTAACTGCTCAATAGTCCATTCTCATTTGGATGGCACCTGAAAATAGTGTTAATTATTTCATTAAAGTCCTTATCAGCCAAAATCTGAGCTCCTTTAATAGTGTGATCAACCATTGCTATAAAATAGCTTAAATCGAATTTGAGTTCTAAAACTATCGGGAACATTATCCATTAGATTATCATAAGTTACTAAAACACTACTTATAGGTAACTCAGCTGATTCAATCATTTTAGAGTTAACTCCTGTAGTGGCAAAAACTTTATCAAATAATACCAACCCACTAGTGCCTTGTACTCCATAAAATGGCTGTAAGTTAGAATTTCAAGTTAGCTACTGCAGTTTTAGCTTGTCTTTGAGCATTGCTAGCTAAAGCGATATTTTTCATTTCATTAGTCGGCGTAAATCTAACTTCGGTTGCATCCCCAACAAGCAAAAAACATCTTCAAGATCCGTATGCATATATTCATCAACCCTCAATTAACTATCTTAGAATTTAGTGTAACAATTCCAATCTAGCCACTCAGTGTTAGGCCTTGTTGCCAACTGCTAATAGAACCATGTCTGCCAAATACTCACCTTTATTAGTCTCTACTGATGCCACGGTGGTATCACCATTAATTCTGATAACTTGTTGCGATAATTCTAAATCAACTTGATGATTTTTAAATCATTCATTAGTATCTCAATAAAATCATCATCTAGATAATTATCTAATATTTGCTGACTACCATTAATTAGAGTTACCTGTTGCCAGCTTGGCTAAACATATTGGCTGCCATTATTCCAATATATCCTCCACCAACAATAATTACATTCTTAATTTGCGCATTATGCAATTGTTGTTTAACCTTATTAATTCCAACCTTCCCGCGCATGGTCATTACTCTATCAAGATTGGTTCCAGGAATTCTTAATTTATTAGCATCAGATCCAGTTGCGATAATTAATTTATCATAATAATCAACTATTTCTTCATCGGTAACTAAATTTTTAGCAATAATACAATGTTTTGAAGCATCGATATTAATTACCTTACTCAAGCTAAACAAATTGATATGATTTTTATTTAAAGCTTCATTAGTCATATGCCTAACATCTTTAGCATCATCAACTCGTTCTTTACTCCAATTAACTACTAAATCTAGGTCACCTTGATCATACCAATTAACCACAGTATTCTTAGGCATAGTTTCATAGATTGTTTCAACCGATTCATAACCACCGTGTGAGCCACCAATTACAATAACTTTCATATTTAAATCTCCTTAATTATAATCTGATCCAACTAATAAGATACATATTGTATTTAATATGATGATTAATATTATAATTAAGATACACTTTTGTTTTCTACCTATTTTACGGTACACTTTTAATTAGTTCGTATCTAACCATAACTATCAGGAGTGATAAAATCATGCAAAAAGATACCAGAAGACGTGGCGACACGTTACAAATTCAAATATATGAAGCAACCTATTATTTATTAGAAAAAGATGGCTATAACCACATTAATTTTTCCAAAATTGCTAAGCAGGCTCATACCAGTAGATCTGTACTCTATCGATATTGGGACCAATTATTTGATCTAGTTTTAGAAACTATTTTATACGAAATCAAAATTTCTAATAACGTATTAACTAGTCTAGAGTTCGATTTAGGATCATTGGAAAAAAATTTAATGTTCGTTGGCAAAGAATTTATTAAGCAATCTACCCGCGGAGCTAATCACCATTTTAAAATCTTGTTTGGAATTGCTAATTCATCCCAAAATATTCAATTAAAAAAGATCATTGCGTATTCGAGAACCGCTAATTTAAAAATTATGGATTATATTTTACAATTAGCCATTAGCAAGCATGAAATTAAAGGGCTCCCCAGCGAGACTGTTAAACTAGCTTATTTTGATTTACTAAGATATAATTCATGGACTTTAGACAGTGATGTTACCATACCAGTAATTGAAAAAATCGTTAGAGAGGTTACTCTACCATCCATTTTGGCATTTTCTAACGAAAAATAAAAAAGCCCTAGGGCTTTTTTATTTTACTTGATTAAATTGTTTAGCTTGAATCTCATAAACAAAATCACTAACATGATCAACTAATTGTTGGTCATGACTTACCAATATTACGGTTCCTGGATAGTCTATTAGCATCTTTTCTAATTCGGTTACGGTAACGATATCTAAATAATTAGTAGGTTCATCTAACATTAAAACATTTATATCACTAACCATTAACCTAGCCAAGGCCAATTTAACCCGTTCCCCTCCACTTAATACTTGAACCAATTTATGAAAGTCCGCTCTATCAAAACCTAAATTTGCCAAAACGGTCTGGTTAATGGAATTATCTTGAATCGATAGTTCATTTACTGTATCTAAAATAGATTTAGTAGTATCTAGTTGCGTAAGTTGCTGATGAAAATAGCCTAGTTTTAATTTAGGTGAGGCAATGATTTTAGCATCATTATTTTGCTTGTAGGCGTGATAAATCATATCTAGTAAAGTAGTTTTGCCGGTCCCATTTTCACCGATTACCGCAATATTTTGGCCCGCTTTTATTTTTAAGTTAACCTCATCAATTAAAATATTCTCATCCCTTTTGACAGTTAAATTATTAACAGTTAGTAGGGTGGATTGCTTTAAATTATCCATTCCGGGTAAGTTAAATTTAATAGGCTTACTTTCTTTAGGTTTATCGACACCCGTCGTTCGCTGCAATCTACTTTTAAGTGCAGCTGTATCCTTGCTAAGTTTTCCTTGCTGATCTTTATAATGTTGCTTCATATTTTTAGCTTCATTAGTACCTTGATATTTTTTAGGTACCTTAGTAGCTCGGCTAGCTTGCTGTTTTTTTCTTATTTAAAGCCCTTTGTAGCTGTTTTTGCTTATTCCTATAGGTTTGGTAATCTTTTGCTTGTTGATCGCGTTGATTCGTCTTATAATCAACAAATTCAGTATAATTGCCTGTAAATGTCTGCAGCTCGCCATCCTGTAATTCCCATATTTCATCAACTACCCCATCTAAAAAGTCCCGATCATGAGAAATGATGATTACTGTTCCCGGATAGTATTTTAACTGATATTTTAATTTATTTAGATGATTAAGATCTAAGTTGGCGGTTGGTTCGTCTAACAATAATATGTTAGATGGTCGTCTAAATGCATTATTTATATACTCTTGTACTTGCTGACCTCCACTAATATCTTCATCAGGTTTTAGCTGTGGTAATAGTTCCACCACTGCCTTAGGTCGAATTTGCTTTTCTCTGTTCTTAAGTTCTTTAATTAGCGTAGTCTTACCAGCACCATTTACTCCAATCAAACCAATTACTTTACCTTCTGGTATGATTATTTTATCAATATCATAAATTTGTCTACCAGCATAATTTGCCTGTAACTCTCTTAATTGATATGCCATATTTACCGTCTCCTTTTACGAAACGGCCTTTAAATTTTTATATAAAAAAAGACCTAATATTTAAGTCATTAGGTCAAATTAATGGTCTACATCCATAATTAACCCAATCCAATTTAAAGACCATTTCTAAATTACTATTAAATAGCATCCCCCAATACGGAATTACTATAAAATATTGTTTTAAAAATGATGATTAGTTGGATTAGATTCTCATGTTTGCAGCCACCTCCGATTTATTTATTTCAATTATAGCATTTATTACTAGTTTTTCAATAAAACTTTTATGTATAAAAAAAGCCACTTATCTCTAAATGACTTTTTCTTTATTTAATTATAGTGCCCAAGCAGCCATACCTTGTTGGTTGTAAAGACTTACGGCAGCATCGATTTGGTCTTGAACAGAACCACCACTAATGTGCATGTTTTGGAATAATCCATATGCACCTGAGCTACTGTTTCTTACGTATGGTTGCCAGTTTGATTCACGGTTAATAATGTAGTTCCAAGTTGAAGCTGAAACTCCAGTTCTTTGTTCCATTTGACTTAAGATGTCAGCATGTGAGCTTGAACCATAGTTTGATGAACTTGAACTAGTTTTGTTTGATGAACTAGTATTTGATGAGCTAGTTGCAGCAGTGTTTGCTGATGAACTAGTATTTGATGATGAACTAGTATTTGCTGAACTAGTTGCAGTAGTGTTTGCTGAAGTAGTTGCAGCTGATGAACTTGCAGCAGTATTTGCTGAAGTAGTTTGAGTTGCTGAGCTAGTTGCAGGAGCAATAGCTGCAGTGTTAGTTGATGTAGCTTGAGTTGCTGAGTCAGCAATTTCTAATTGGTCCCCAACATAAATCAAATTAACATTTTTAATGTTGTTTAGGTTAGCAATTGAGTTAACCGTAGTATCATAGTTTTCTGCGATTTTTGAAAGAGTATCTCCTGATTGAACAGTGTAAGTAGTGTTTGCACTAGCTAGAGTTACTCCTGTTAGGATAGTACCCATTAATGCTGAACTAGTAACGATAATTTTCTTTAGACTTAAAATAAGAATTTCTTCCTTTCTATTTGAAACCAATAATTTTCTTGTCATCTTTTTGACGCTATTAAATTTATCATAGATTTACTTTCTTGTATGTATCATATCTATGACATTATAGTTACAATAAGTTTTATAAAAAAATGTAACAATCTTTATTAAATCAAGGTTTAAATATTTTTTAGTTGGAATTTAAAATTCATAATTATCGTTAAATAGTGCCGTTAAATCAACAATTTATTGAAAAGCAATAGCTGTATATTACAAAAATTTCATCATATTTACATCGGCTAATTTAAAATGTTTTACTTATTCTATTAAAAAAATCTATCTAATTACCAATTTATCAACCATAAAACGGATTCATAAAATTATATTTTTAATTACATTATGTAATATTGTAATAATAAATTAATTATTTTTTTATAACTAAATGATGATTATTATTACCTAATAAAAAAGGTACCAGCTAAAATTGCTGATACCTTTTTTTATTTTAATCTAATTAGCATTGGTCTCTTTATCCTTAGCAATTGACTTAGCAACTAATCCTGCAAAATGGGTTACCCCAACATTATTTGGATGAATTCCATCAGTTGTAAACCAGCTAGTTGGATGATTTTTAGCAGTTCCATACCAATCGATGATGTGGAGATTACTGTGCTTCTTAGCTTCTGCATATAGAGTAGAGTTAACTTGTTGTTGCCAACTACGATTTGGTACATAAGCAGTTGTCCAGTAAACATCCCGATCCTTACCTAAAAAGTCTAAGATTTCTTCAACTTGGTCTTTGGTAACTGTTCCATTAGTTCCGATGTTAAGTAAGACATTCTTACTTAATTGACCATTAGATTCTAACGAATTTAGAACTGGCATTACTTCTGCAGCCTGTCTACCAACTTTACCATTAACAGTTGCGGCCGGAAATACATCTTGAATGCTAGTTGAAACATCAATCATAACTGAATCACCTACCGAAGTAAGCGGTGTTTGTTTTAATGTCACAATATCTCGCGCACTCAATTGATAAGTCTTCATATTTTCACGTTGAGTTTTACTCAAATGTTGCATTTCACGTTTTTCTAAGGCTTGATTATGTGAATATTCAGCTGCTGCTTTGGCTTGTTGCTTCTGTAACTTGATGGCTTTAGCATTAGCTTTATTAGCCTTTTTACTGCGGCTATTAATTACCTTTTGTAAAGATGAACCAGTAGTTTTTTGAGGTTGTTGAACTAATCCAACTGTAGTTAAAGCTACTAATGCAAATACTCCAGTTAATCTAGCGATATTTTTTACACTTAAATAACTCTTACCATTATTTTCTTTAAGTTGTGACCATTTAAAGTTACGGAGTGGTTTTTCAATATAACGGTAACTGATTTCACTAATTAATAAGATAATTGCAATTTGAATAATTGCATTAATCACTGGGTGATCTCCAATGCTTTTGACTTTATTTTCATAAAAAATCATTACTGGAAATTGATATACATAAATTCCATAACTTCTTTTACCAATGTAAGTAAATAACTTATTAGTAAGCCAAGCGTTCCAATGACTAGCTGGATGAACTATCATAGCAACTAATAATGTTGCCACTGCTGAAAATACATACATCCCCCATTGGTAAACTGAAGTATCAGAGCCTGATAAAGTAAAGTAAGCAATTACCATGGCTACAATAGCAAACAAGCCAATCCCATCTAACCATCTACGATTAGATTTACTTACATTATTTGATAAATGATTCATTGGCCATAAGAAAGCTAATGATGCTCCCAATAACAAAGCGAAGAAACGGGTATCAGTTCCATAATATACTCGGTTAACATTACCTGGATCATAGATCAAAGCCATCTCAACAGCTGAAATTACGGAGCCAGCAAATAAAATTATTCCTGGAATTACTCGATTTTTAAATAGTTTTAACAAAATTAACATTACGAAGGGCCAAATAATATAAAATTGTCCTTCCAATGACAATGTCCATAAATGCGTAAATGGTGATTCACCCATGGCTCGATCAAAATACGATTGACCATGATTGATTTCAAACCAGTTATATACAAAAGTGAGATTAGTTAAAATAGTTCCTCTAATATTAGTTAGCAATTGACGTTCAAACAACGTAATATATGCAGTTGTTCCCACTAATACAGTAATTAATGTTGGATATAGTCGACTAATTCTTCGTTTGATAAACGACCCAATATGTAATGACCGATCTTTATCCCAATCTAATATCATAAAGTAGGTTACCAAATATCCCGCCAATACTAAGAAAATGGGAACCCCCAAAAATCCTCCCTTTAGTGACGATGGTGCCAAATGAAATACAATTACACCGATTACTGCGAGACTTCTTAATCCATCAATCCCGGTTATGTATCGTCGCTTAGCCCCCTGCTTTTGCTGCTTTTTTTGATTTGTTCGTGATAACTCTTGATTCACTTAAAACACCCCATTACCTATATTATTCTTTTTCCCATTAGTCTAAGCACTATGTTTTGGTTAACTAATTTATCACTAATTATCGTACAATTAAATCATACCAAATTTCTGTAGTTTTGGTTATATTTAAGCTTAAATTATCAGACTTTTTGCCATTTTATTTATTCACTTTATCCGATCAATTTTACATCCCTAACCTACAACTTTATATTCTTAACCTACACACAAAAACTTACACACAAAAAAGGTCATCTGTTGATTTCCAACAGATGACCTTTTTTATTATATTCAGTTTTATTTACGTGCTTTCTTTGCTGCGTTACCTTTTTCTGCGATATCGTGATAGAAAGCTTTTGAATGTGTTGCGGCTGTTTGACGGCCACCTTTTGCACCAATTTCTTTATAAAATTCGTGTCCGTGGGTTGCCACAGTCTTCTTACCACCTAAACTACCATTGTATTGTCGTGTTGCTTTACTTTCTTTAGCCATAAGAAACACCTCCAAATTAATTTAAATGTAAGATACACATACATCAAATTAGGTTCCCCTTTATTTGATGTTGAATATATACTAGCAGGATTCTTTTTATTAGTGTTGTATCTTGCTCACTTGGTTGGGTTCTTTAGCCGCTTGAGTAGGCTAGAATTTAATAATAAATAAATTAAAATTATTTGAATGGGGGTAGTTATTAACTGTTTAACTAGTCTCATTGGAAATAATGCAGTAAATGGTGTATAGTACAAAATATTTACCCACCAAGTATTTAGGAAGGCATTAACAAATAATGAAATTAATACCTGAGCTAAAATAACTCTAATCCAAGTAATTCTATGATTATAGAAAAACAAGCTATATATTAATGCTCCTACAATTGCTGATATAGTAAATCCTGGAAAATACGGTACTCCTTGAATCAAGGTACCGACTATATCCAGCACTGCAGCAATTGATACTGACCAAACCATACCGTAGCAATAACTAATTACCGCGGTTACTAAAAAGACTAAGTTAAATTGAATTAACTGATTTCCTAAATTTATCTGATTTAGAATTAACTCCATTCCCATTAAAATCCCTAAAATAACTATATCCTGAGTTTTTAATTGATTTTTTTTGAAACCGATCATAAAAACCATCTCCTTAAAAAGGAGCTTCCCAATAATGGCGAATGCGGAAAATATATCGCAGGTCGCCTAACGACCTTTCGTTTAAAGTTCACATTCCGTTCCCTTAACACTTAACGCATATTTTCCTACTCCATAATTTTTACTCACCTATTGTATCATGTTTACTAACACTATACAGATTTTTATAAAATAAAAGGCTAGAATCATGGAAAATTCTAACCTTTTATTTTATATATTTTTACATCTCTGTATTAGTCTTTTCATATGAATCCATCCCACCAAGCCAGACTTCTGATTCAGGAATTTTTAATTCTTTTGCAAAAGCCTGCATTAATGTATTCATATCCATTAATCGATATTCTTTAGGATGATTGGGATCAAAGACTTCAAATTGGGCCATCATACCCCCATCTTCATGTTCAAGTATATGGCAATGGTTCATATATACCCCAGTTTTTGGACAAGTTACCTTAATTCTAACCGTCTCATTGGGATTTACTGATATCGTATCCTTTAGACCCAATTCATTAGGATAAGGGGCTTTTCCATTTCTTGAAACTACTTTAAAAAGGGTTCCATGCATATGATAAGGATGAATCATTCCACCATCCACTTCATTATTATTAGTTATATCCCAATATTCTGTATTACCTACTTGCTGGCGATCATCAATTCTCTGCATATTAAATTTCTTGCCATTTATGGCTACCGTTTCATCCATGCCTGACATTAAAACTTCGTGAATTTTTGTATTTTCAGTAACTGGATGGTCAACAATATCAACTAAGTGATCTGGAAGATTATCGCTATCCTTTTTAAAGTTATGAATTTTCAATGTTAAAATTGGAGTTTTATCAGAATATAAAATTACTTGATCACCAGGTTGGTAGTTACCAAAATCAACTACAACTTCATCACGTTCTGCGCAAGTGATCATTAACTTCTTCATATAAACCGGTTCTTCTAATAATCCACCATCTGAACCAATTTGTGCAAAAGTTAAATCGTCACTAAAATGTAGTCGCCATTCTCGTCGATTAGATCCATTTAAAATTCTAAAACGTACTTTTTGCGTTTTAACTTCAAAATATGGGTTTATTGTTCCGTTTATTAGCGGAACCGTTCCCAGGGTACCATCAGGATCATAATCTTTTCGATAATTAAATTGGTTATCTTCGTGAAAATTACGATCCTGCAAAATTAGTGGAATATCATCAATTCCATACTCCTTAGGTATGGGCAATTGATCCGTAATTTTATCTTTAATTAATACCATGGTTGCTAGGCCTTTCCAAACTTCTTGAGCAGTAGCAGGGCAAGGATGTGCATGTAACCATAGTGTTGCTGCGGGTTGATCAACTGTAAAATCAATATGATTGGTTTCACCGGGATAAACTGGTGCATGACAACCCCCATCTATAATTGGCCCAGAAACATTTAACCCATGCCAATGAAAAGTAGTCAATATCGGTAAACTATTTTTTAAATTAATATGAATATTTTTACCATTTTCAAAAACAATTGTCTTTCCTAAATAATTAGCATTATAACCAAATGTTTTAGTTTTTTTGTCAGGCAAGAATTGGGTTTCACCAGTTCTTGCCTCTACGGTATAAAAGGTATCGGTCTCAGTTTGATTATCTGGTTTTAATAGTTCTGGAATTTTTAATTTTTGAGCTGGAACCTCTTGGTTAACTTCTAATTCCTTATATGCTCCATCAGTCCTATCAATATCTTTTATATTATAAAAATACGAATCATAAATTTTTGACATAATTTTCTCCCCAAAAAATTAGTAGCTTATCAGCTTAAATTTTTACCTTATCGATATATTAAATCAGCATTAACCGGAATTTGGGTTGGTGCCCATTTATTCAATTTTTCTAATTGCTTAATTGATGTACCGTATTTTTGTGAAATTTCCCAATAAGTCATTCCAGGCTTTACTGTTAATTGATTAGTTGAACTGATATTTTTAACTGGCTTTAATTCTTCTTGAATAAACCAGCGATGATCACTCATAGGAGCTTGTCCTTTATACGCCGGGATGTTAACCATATACACATTCGTATCTTTAACTTGGTTTATTTTGGCAGTAGCTCCCTTCATTCCAGGCATATGGTTAGCTTCTAACACTACCTGATCTCCAGCTTTTAGCGGAGTAGAAGAATCCTTCATTCCTTTAAGTTCACGTTGAATTACCCATTTATGATTTTTAATATATTTATGGCTCACTGAATTATAAAAGTCTACGGAATACACATGGGTATGATAGGCGCCTGCTATCGTCGCAGTTGCGCCTTTCATTGTCATTCCCATATGATTCACTAAAACTGTTACCTTTTGACCAACCTTATAATCAGGATCATTAGCATGCTCTAATTTATTGAGTGATACTTGATTGGCCATAGGAGTGGCCATCATTATATTATTCATATCAGCATATGTATTATCAATAACTTCTGTAAATGTTGTTATTCCCCCAAGTACTAATAAACCTAAACAAAGTAATTTTTTCAAAAAATCTCCCCCTAAATTTATTATGGTACATAAATCATCATATCAAAAGTAGGTAGTTTTTTTACAAAATTAGTTTGCATAAAAAAATAGGCTTACCTATTTTATAGGAAGCCTATTTTTCAAAATCTCTTAACCAACCTAGTGCCAGGGCTTTTTCACCTAAGTGAGTACCAATCACTGGACCAAAATAACTATGTTCTACAGTCATGGTTGGATATTTTTCTTTAATACTTTTAGTCCAAGCATCCCCAGCAACCGGATCATTAGCATCAAGTACTAAAGCTCTTAATGGATATGGAGAGTTAGCCACTGCTTGAGCAAATAATTCTTCTACTCTTAGTAAAGCTTTCTTCCGAGAACGAATTTTTTCAAAAGCCACTATTTCGTGACTATTATCATCAAAGGTTAGTAATGGCTTGATTTTTAAAATCCCACCAATAAATGCAGAAGCATTAGATAAGCGTCCACCTCTAACTAAATTCTGTAAATCATCAACAATAAACAATTCATCGATTGTTGATTTTAAATCATCAAGTTGCTTAATAATCTCTTCAATATCTGCGCCTTGACTAGCTAACTTGCTAGCAACAATGGCCAAATATCCCATTAATTTTACAGTTATTTGTGAATCGTATGGAACTACTTTAATACGATCTATACTTGGTGCAATTTGAACTAATGCATTATAGAATCCTGAAATCGTACTAGCTAAATGTATACTGATTACTGCATCATATCCCTCATCAGCTAATTCATTATAAAATTCAATCATTTGACCAATTGGTGGTTGTGAGGTACTAGGAAATGACTGGGAATTTCTCAATTTATCATAGAATTCTTCATTAGTAATATCAATGCCTTCATTATAACTTTTGCCATCTATTATTACTGGAATAGGTACAACTTTTATACCATATTTTTCAACTTCTGATTCGTCCAAATACGCAGTACTATCAGTTACAACTGCAATTTTCATTAAATTTCACCTATCTTCTAAATTTTAAATCTGACTTAAACTATTATTTAGTCTCAATATCAATTTCTGAATAACTTGTTTTTCTTCATCAGACCATTGATTAAAAATTTTTCCATCCAGGTCCTTATTTAACAGTTCAATATTTTCAAATGATTGCTGACCTTTATTAGTTGCCGTATAAACTAATTGGCGCTTATCGTGACCAATTGCCTTTTTTATTATCATCGACTTTTCAACTAAGCGTTTCAACTGCCTAGATAGTGTTGATATATCTAAACCAGTTTGCATCGAAATTTTATCTTGTGTGTTATTACCATTAATAATCTGGTTTAATAAATTCCACTCAGCAATTGTTAAGCCATTGGCCTTGGTATTATGTAATATACGCAATTGATGTTTTTTAGAAACATCATTTAAAGAAAGCAAAATTTCATCCATAGCCAATACCTCCAAAAATTCAGTATACCTTAATTATTTGTGACTTACAAATTAATTTAAGAAATTTAGTAATTAACCAAAATTTGCGTTATACTAGTAGGTACTATCAATTTGAGAGCGAGGTATAATTATGTCATTTGACGGCTCATTTACGCATTCAATCAAAAATGAACTTCAAAACATGTTAAGTACCGGAAGAGTTAGTAAAATCAATCAACCCTATGCCAATGAATTAATTTTAACAATTCGAGCACACGGACACAATCATCAGCTTTTACTATCAGCTAATCCGACTTATGCAAGAGTTCAAATAACCGATATTCCTTATAGTAATCCCAGAGTACCAAATAATTTTACAATGGTTATTAGAAAATATCTTAGTGGAGCTATCTTAAATCAAGTTTCCCAATTAGATAATGATCGCGTATTGTATTTTGATTTTACATCTAGAAATGAACTTGGTGACTTACAGAATTTAAGGTTAATCGTCGAAATTATGGCTAGACACAGTAACATCATCTTAATTGACCCTAAAGAAAATAAAATTCTTGATGCAATTAAACACGTTGGTTCAGATGTTAATCGTTACCGTATGATCTTACCGGGAGCTACTTATATTAATCCTCCTAAGCAAGATTTAGTTAATCCATTTAGCATGGAAAATTTTGAAATAATCTCACAGTTAATCCACGATTTTCCCAATGTAGATGTTTTATCTCAAGAATTAAAACATCATATTCAAGGATTAGGTAATGAAACCGCCTTGGCTTTAGCTGATACTTTACACCAAAATAATAACTATAAAGAAAACTTCATTAGTTTTTTTGAAAAATTTAATAATCCTAAACCTACATTGAGTGAAAAATCTAACAATAAATTAGATTTTTCTGCTTTTCCCTATCAAATCGATGTTAAAAATAAATATTTTGATAGTTTAAGTAATCTCTTAGACGCTTATTTTAAAGATAACTCCCAACGTGAACGAGTGAGAGAACAAGGAGCTACTTTAATACATGTAATTAAAAATCAGCTTAAAAAGAATCGTAATAAGCTCAAAAAATTAACTAAAGAACTTAAGGAAACTGATAAAGCTGATGGATATCGTGTTAAAGGAGAAATTTTAACTACTTATCTATATAAAGTTAATAGAGGTATGACCTCCGTTGAACTAGAAAATTTCTATGATAATAATGCACCAATTAAAATTGATTTATCAAATCAATTATCACCTTCTGAAAATGCCCAAAAGTATTTTAAGCATTATCAAAAACTGAAAAATGCAATTACTTATTTAAATGAACAAATTGATATTACTAAAAAAGAAATTAATTACTTCGAAAATATCCAATCACAAATCGAAATTGCTGATCCAAAAGATTTAATAGAAATTCGTTATGAACTAGAACAGCAAGGCTATTTAAAAAATCATGAGCAACACAAGAAAAAACATAAAGTGGCTAAGCAAAAAATTAATAAGCCCGAAACATTTTATGCTAGCGATGGCACTATTATATTAGTTGGTAAAAATAATTTACAAAATGACCAGCTAACTTTGCATACTGCTGATAAGCGAGATACTTGGTTGCATACCAAAAACATTCCCGGATCACATGTTATCATTAAAGACTTTGATCCAAGTGAAGAAACCATCATTCAAGCCGCTTCATTAGCTGCCTATTTCTCAAAAGCTCGTGACTCTAGTAAAGTTCCAGTGGACTACGTAAAAGTTAAACAGATTAGAAAACCCAATGGATCCAAGCCTGGTTTTGTTATTTATGAAGGACAAAATACCGTTATTGTTGATCCTGATGAAGAAATCGTTAACTCATTAACTAAAAAAGACAATCACTAATAGTGGTTGTCTTTTTTAGTTAATAT
This sequence comes from Lentilactobacillus laojiaonis, assembly GCF_020616595.1. Taxonomy (GTDB): domain Bacteria; phylum Bacillota; class Bacilli; order Lactobacillales; family Lactobacillaceae; genus Lentilactobacillus; species Lentilactobacillus laojiaonis. Next base: position 598,276 of record NZ_CP085278.1, read on the forward strand.
TTTTAAATTCTAATCTAGCTCCTACTTCTTGTTGCGTTGATCCAGCGTGTTGATTAGCTCTCAATTGATTGAAAGGAAACTGTGAAATCATATTGGCAACTCTTAAATAATGATCCGGCTTAACCATTTTTTCTAATCTATTAAAGTCAACATTTCCAACATTTTTCTTTACCAATACTCTTACCCAATTAACTCCAGTAATTTTTGATAAGAATGCTGTTTCCGTAATTCTAATTGGTCTAAAACCAATAAATTCAAATTGGTCGGTTAGCGAGTCATAATCAAATAAAACTTGGATTAATCCTTGATAGTCACTATTTTTCAACATGCTAATACTTTTATCTATTAAATAATTACCGTACTTAGTATGTTGCTTCATTGGCTGATAATAATTAGTAATATATTTTAAACTATTCTTATTATTAGCTGTATCTAACGTCGTAGTAGTAATTGGTAATATATTATTTCCATCAATAAATAGATCAACTGCCGTATTAGCTTTATTTTTATTAAAACTAGTTTTTTCCTGATCTGGTGGTAAAATAATCACTTTTAAATTTTTAAATTTGCGTAACTGTTTAGTTAAATAATGACGATTACCAGGAAGAAAAACATATTCTGGCTTTTCTATTTCGACAATATTCAATATATTTCCCAATTGAATTGGTTCAATATACTGTTTATTACTTAAGTGAGGCACTAATGAGACTGCATTAGGATTGGTATTCATAATAATAGTTTTAAATCCCAACTTATGTAATTCAATTAATACTTGGGTAGTATAGTAATCTGAAGCGGTATTAGGTCCTAATTGATTGCCGCCTCTACCTATAACTAAAGCTGACTTACTATTAAAAGGGCTACTTTCATTTTCTAATTCATAACTACTATAGAAAATATTCGTCTTTTCAATGAACTCGCCAGCACTCGGTTCCACTTCCTTATAAGTAACCCGGAAACCATTGTCCTGGTTAATTTTACGAATACTCATAATATCTGTATTCCATAATTCAGCCAACATACCGTCACCAAAACCATATTTATGGCCAATCTTAACGGCTTCACTACATAATGGATGGTTCTTTACATATTCTTGAATTTTTAACAATTGATTGATTTTATAAAAATAAAATTGGTCAATTTTAGTTAATTCTGATAATTCATCAATTGAAAAGCCTCTTCTAAGAGCTTCAATTAAAATCAACATCCGATTTTCTAGAGGGTGAATCAATTGCCTAATTAGACTATCTTCATCCATTTTTTGAGCAGTTGGTAAAATATCTCGTGGAGAATATTGAGAACTATGCATAGCTTTAATAATCGCCTCTTCGACACTTCTTCCAATACCAATTACTGAACCAACCGACTTAATCGTAGTGTTTAGATGTCTATCAGCATCGGGAACATCTTCAAATGGCCATAAAGGAATTTTAACAACCGTATGGTCCAAGGTAGGTTCCATGATCGCTAAAGAATTCCCAAATCTTTCCGGCAATTTAATTTCAGTCAACAGAATCCCTAATTCTAAGAATCCAGAAATATAAGAGATTGGATAACCGGTAGCTTTTGATGCTAGCATAGTATTTCTTGTAAAAAACGGACTTACCTTAGTTACGTAATACTTATCATCCGTTCGGCTCTGCGCAAATTGAACATGACAGGTTCCGTTTAAATTAAGAGCATCCATAATTTTAAAGGTTGCTGATCTTAATCGCTGATACTCTTGACTTACTAACGTCTGGGTAGGTGCAAAAATTATAGAGTCTGCTGAATGAATTCCGATGGGGTCCATGTCTTCTAATCCCGAAACTAAAATTTTATTCCCTACTACATCTCTAACCCCTACCATTTCAATCTCTTTTAATCCCACAATACTTTGTTCGATTAAACATTGATTGACATAAGTACGACTAAAACTGTACTCCAAAGCCGCTTGCAGTTCCTCGCCATTTGAACACAATTTTCGACTAGTATCTCGATTAGGTGAAATTGGCTTAACAATTACTGGAAAACCAATTCCTCTAACAAAATCAAAAGCTTCTTCGTAGTCATTAACTATCTTTGATGAAATGATTGGTTCATTAATTTCCGATAGCAAATCATTTAAATTATTATCATTAATAATTTTAGCAATGTTATCTTTAGAAATTCCCAAGATTTGAACATGGTTTCTTTCTAAAACTCCACTATCTATTAATTGCCAAGTTACTTGTAATCCATTAAGTCCACTAACAGTAGGCAAAATTGCATTGGGTTTCTCTTTTTCAATTAAGCGTTTTACGTTTTCAAAATTAATTTCTTGATAGTAAACATTAGCCGGTTGAATTTCCTCACTCACTACTGAAAAAGGATTGTCGTTAATAAAAATTACCTTAATTCCCATTTTCTTTAAAGCCATTAATTTTTCAAAAGCGCTCGCATCTAATTCATTTTCAATTCCTAACTGAGTTGGTCCACTTCCTAATAATAATACTTTATTAATGTTAGAATCCATAAGCTTGTCTTCTCCTGGTTGCCATAGTTTCTATAAAGTCATCAAATATATCATCGCGATCCTTAGGTCCGGGGGAACCATCCGGTGAAAACTGAAATGACACTGCTGGATAATCTCGATGTCTTAATCCTTGGATCGAACCGTTAATTAGGTCTAAATAAGTAATAAAAAGTTTTGAGTGGTCAACAGATTTAAAATCAATTTGATAGCCTTGCTCTTGATCCGCAAACAGTAATTCATTAGTTATAATTTCCCGAATAGGATGATTACTACCATGATGCTCAATAAATAATGGGTTTAATTTAGCACCATTAGCAATGGCGAACAATTCATGTCCCAATCCAAATGCAATTAGTGGAACCTCAGATTGAACATTTCGAATCATTTCTAAAACCCCAGGCTTAATGTCATTAGGATTTCCAGGACCGGTTGATAAAACAATTCCATCAGGATCCAAATCCAAAATTCGTTCACTGCTAGTATCATAAGGAACTACTGTAACGTTGCATTTTCTTTTTGATAGCTCCCTAAGCACTCCAAATTTTAGTCCAAAATCTATTACTACAACATTATCGCCATCATTAGGATTGGCATAAGGCTTGGGAGTTGAAACTTGAGCTACTTGTTGATTAGTTAAAACTGTAGCCGTCAATTGGTCAAATGCATGCTCATCATCAACATCCACAATACTTGCCTTCATATTTCCCACTTTTTGTAAATGGTGTCTTAATTGGCGAGTATCAATGTCATAAATTCCCGGGATATTATGTTGTTTTAAATATTTATCAAGTGAAATTCTTTTAAAATGATCGGTGGCTAAATTTTCATACTCTCTAACAACCACACCTTTAGCAGTGGGCTGGACTGACTCATATGAATTTTGGTCTAATCCAGTGTTACCAATTGAAGATTGCGTAAAGACAATGATCTGATTGTGATATACCTGATTAGTAATTATTTCTTGATAGCCATTCATAGTAGAGTTCACGACAATTTCCCCGCTAGTTGTCGCTAGTGAACCAAACGCTTTGCCTTCATATGAGGTTCCATCTTCTAATATTAAATACCTTGTTGTTGTCATCTACATCCCTCATTAAATGCTTTAGTGTCTATTTAATCAATTCGACTGTATCTTTATTATCAATTTCAGATACAGACACTTTAATTCTTTCATGTTTTGATGTTGGGATATTTTTACCAACAAAATCAGCTCTAATTGGCAATTCTCGATTACCACGATCAATCAATACAGCCAAATTTATACTCTTAGGTCGTTGAATTTCCATTAAAGCACTTAAAGCAGAACGAACCGTTCTACCAGTATATAATACATCATCTACTAAGATTACTCGTTTACCTTCAATAGAAAAACTAATGTCGTTATTAAATTTATCACGATTAGAACCTTCATGGCTAATATCATCACGATAATTGGTTACATCTAACTCGCCTACTGGAATATCTATATTTTCAAGCTGCTTTAATCTATTAGCAATCCTCTTAGCTAAAAATACACCACGGGTCTTTATTCCGACTAATACCAAGTTGTCAACGCCCTTGTTTTTTTCAACTATTTCATATGTAATTCTGGTTAAGGCACGTTGCATAGCCATTTGATCTAATATAGTTTTATCCATTTTAGTGAACTCCTTAATAAATATCGGTATTTTAAAACCGGGAAAGATTCCCGGTTTTAAAATTATAATTTACTTAATTTAATATCAGAATAAAAAAACAAGTTAGTTTTGTCAAGCTAGCTATTATTCCTTATTGAAGCTAATGTATCTTTAAATATTTTAGGTAACGGAACCGTAAAGTCCATCAATTGCTTACTAGTAGGATGAGTAAATCCTAATTCCCTAGCATGCAAGAATTGTCCATTTCCTTTAATTGTTTTATTAGGTCCATAAAGTGGATCCCCAACAACTGGATGATTAATGTACTTCATGTGTACCCTAATTTGATGGGTTCGGCCCGTTTCTAATTGGCATTCAATTAAAGTGTACTTTTCAAAGCGTTCCACTACTTTAAAATGTGTGACTGCATTTCTACCACCAGCAACTACAGCTTGCTTTTTACGATCTTTAGGTGAACGACCTAGAGGAGCATTAACCGTACCTGAATTTTCTTTAATAACTCCATGAACTAAAGCATAGTATCTTCTGATATTGGTTTTATTTTTTAATTGTTCTGATAAATCCTTATGGGCATTATCATTTTTTGCAACCATCAGCAATCCTGAAGTATCCTTATCAATTCGATGTACAATTCCAGGACGTAATTCACCATTTATTTTAGATAATGGGGAATGAAACATTAATGCATTAACTAAAGTATGGTTTTTATGACCTGCAGCCGGATGTACAACCATTCCTTGTTCCTTATTTACTACAATTACATCATCATCTTCATAAACAATATCCAAAGGAATATCTTCTCCAACCAATTCAAGTATTTCGGGTTCAGGAAGATTAATTTCGATAACATCATCTACTTTAATCTCGTACTTTGGTTTGACCGTTTTGCCGTTAACCAAGATATTTTGATTTTCAATTAAAGTTTTAGCTTGTGATCGACTAATCTCTTCATTAACGATTGATATAAATTTATCTAAACGTTCTCCAGCTTGATCAACCACAATTTTTTTAGTTTCCAAAAATATAGTTCTCCTACAAAATTATTCTTCTTTTATAAATATAACCAGCAAAACAATTACCCCAATAGTTAAACATAAGTCCGCAAAATTAAATATTGGAAAATTAATAAAATCTAGTTGAAACATATCAGTCACATATCCCACACTAATTCGATCAATTAAATTTCCGATTGCTCCAGCCAGCATTAACGTAATACTAGCAGCGTATGCCTTATTAGAACGATATCTAAATAAAAAATATACTAAGATAATCGATGCGATAATTGCACTTATTATAAATACCCATTGCGATCCAGACATAATACTCCAAGCCGCTCCAGTATTATTTAGTCTAGTTAAAGAAAAAATTCCTGGAATAATCGTTTTAACTTGGCCTAATTGAAAATTATTAACAATGGCGAATTTAATTATCTGGTCAATTGTTATCAATAAACAAGAAATGATTAAATATATAATTATCATCTTTAATTTCCTAACTAAAATAAACCTGTAATTTTACCATTGTTATCAATATCCATATTCAAGGCAGCCGGATGAGTAGGAAGACCAGGCATCGTTAAAATGTTACCAGTCATTACTACAATAAATCCTGCACCTAGCTTAGGAACGATATCTTTAACATGGATAGTAAAATCGCTAGGAGCATTTAATTTTTGTGGGTCATCACTAAAAGAATATTGGGTCTTAGCAATACAAATTGGTAAATTGTTAGCATCCATTTTAGCTAATTTATCAAGTACCTTCATTGCTTTTTTATCAATATCAACTTTATTTCCACCGTAGATTTTTTTCGTAACAGCTAATATTTTATCTTCAACTGATTCGTTAACATCATAGATAGGATAGAATTGATGTTCCTCATTACAAAGATCAATCAACTTACTTGCTAAATCAGTAGCTCCAGCTCCACCATCTGCCCAAGCAGTTACTAAAGAACTTGAGACGTGTAATTGGTCTTTAATGTAATTTTGTAAAGCTTGAACTTCCTTATCTGTGTCTGAAGGGAATCGATTAATTGCAACGATTACGGGTTTGCCATACTGTTGCATTCCTAATACATGTCGATCTAAATTTTTGACCCCTTTTAACATTAAATCAACATTTTCAGTATCTAATTCATTTTTATCCATTCCACCATTCAGCTTCAAGGCTCGGATAGTGGCAACTACAACTACTGTATCAGGCTGTTTATTTAATTTAGGAGTAACAATGTCCATAAATTTTTCTGCCCCTAAATCAGAGCCAAATCCTGCTTCGGTAATTGTATAATCTGCGCTATCTAAGCTAGCCTTGGTAGCCAAAATACTATTACATCCGTGGGCAATATTAGCAAATGGTCCTCCATGAATAAATGCAGGAGTATGTTCAAGAGTTTGGACTAGGTTAGGCTTAATAGCATCTTTTAGTAATAAAGTGATAGCTCCTTGAACTTTTAAATCAGCCACTCGAACTGGTTGATTGTCATAAGTATAGCCGATCAAAATGTTACTAATTCTATATTTTAAGTCATCAATATCAGTTGATAAACATAAAATTGCCATTAATTCACTAGCAACTGTTATATCAAATCCATCCTGACGAGGTACTCCAGAAGTCTTACCGCCTAATCCGACCACTACTTGTCGTAATTCTCGATCGTTAACATCTAAAACGCGTTTCCAAATAATTTGACGAGGGTCAATATTTAATTCATTTCCATGTTGGATATGATTATCAATTAATGCCGCTAAAGTGTTGTTAGCTTCAGTTAATGCATGAAAATCACCGGTAAAGTGTAAATTAATATCCTCCATTGGTACTACCTGAGATTTACCTCCACCAGTTGCTCCCCCTTTAATTCCCATAACTGGTCCTAAAGATGGTTCTCGTAAAGCCAAGCAGACCCTTTCACCTAACTTGGTGAATCCATCCCCTAATCCAATAGTAACCGTTGTTTTTCCTTCTCCAGCACTAGTTGGATTAATAGAGGTTACCAGTATTAATTTTCTTTTAGTTTTTTGATTATTAGTTGGAATACTGACCTTAGCTTTATAATTACCATATTGTTCTAATTGATTTTCAGGAATATTAATTTTTTGGGCAACATCTTTAATATTCCATAAATCAGCTGATTGAGAAATTTCAATATCTGTTTTCATAATCTCGCTCCAATCTAAACTCTATTTTTAGCTTCTTCAATTAAATTACTAATTTCAATGACCGAATTAGATGGCAAAATAAAATTATAAATTTTATTATTTACAATAATCCCTAAGCGATATTTACTTACAATTATTTTTTGAATATCATGTAAATTTATAGTTAACCAGTGCGGGTTAATTACCCGACTAACTATAAATTGATCATTAAATATTTCTATATTTCTATAATGAATTTCAATCCAAGAAATTAGCAAGAAAAATAGAAAGAAAAATAAAGTTATCCACTGAAAATGAGTAATTTCTAACCAGGTAATTATTCCAATAAAAAAGATTACCAACGTCCAGCTCCAACAAATTATACTAGTCAACGTTCCAGGTTGATATAAAAAACGTCTTTTTTGAGTTATCATAATATAAAACTCCTTTTAGAAAGAATGAATTAAATGATTAAACTGTATACTGATGCTGCCGTAAATAAAAACTTCAAAACAAGTTCCGCCGGTATCATAATTATTAAAAATAAACAACAATATCAATTTAAATTTAAATTAAACACCTTAGATAATCACTTAGCAGAGTTTGAAGCAGCCATATTAGGATTTAAGACTTTGATCAATAATTTTGATACTAATAATGAAATTATTATGTTTTTTACTGATAGTAAAATCATTAAAGACAGTCTTAATAAACAATATGCTAAACATTATCAACCACAAGTTGATGAATTAATTAAATTAAACCGGTCTTTTAATACTGTAATTACTAATTGGATTCCAGAAAAACTAAATCAAGGGGCCCATAATTTAGCAATTCAGGGATTAAAATAGTTATCTAATTTTTTTACCCCAGTATTGGAAATAATCAGTTCTAATAGCTCCATTATATAACTTACGTTTTTTAGTTGCTTTATCACCATAAAATTTTTCGAATTCTAAATCACTAGTTAAGAAATATTTTGACCAACTAGTTAGAGGGTTAAATACCTTACCCATTTCTTTATATAGTTTTTGGACCTTAACTTGATCGCTTAATCGTTGTCCATATGGAGGATTACCAATAACTACACCATTTATTTTATCAGTTTTAAAGTCCGCTACTGCTAATTGCTTAAATTTGATATCTTCACTTAAACCAATTTCTTGGGCATTTTGCTTAGCAATGTCAATCATTGATCCATCAATATCAGTTGCCAAAATATCAAGTTCAATATCATAATCCGCCAATGAATCAGCTGCATCTCGTTCGCTTTGAACCATATCATTATCAATCCAAGGCCATTGTTCACAGATAAATTCTCGATTAAATCCAGGAGCAATATTTCTACCAATCATAGCAGCTTCAATTGCAATTGTTCCAGAACCTGTAAATGGATCTAGTAATGGCATATCTGGATACCAATTTGTTAGCATAACTAGCGCAGCGGCTAAATTTTCTTTTAATGGAGCAGGTCCTTTAGCTACACGATATCCTCGTTTAAACAAACTAGATCCACTAGTATCTAAAGTAATCATTACATGATCTTTATTAATTGCTACTTCTAACGGAAATTTAGCACCAGTTTCAGGCAATCGAGTATGCCGATGGTAAGTATCACTTAGTTTATTAACAATCGCCTTTTTTACTATTGCTTGGGCATCAGGAACACTATGTAACTTAGAGTTATGTGATTTACCTTCCACAGGAAAATTAGCATCCATAGGCAATAATTTATCCCAATCTAAAGCCTTAGTTTTTTCAAATAATTCATCAAAAGTAATTGCATCAAATTCGCCAACAACAATTTTAATTCGGTCAGCAGTTCTTAACCATAGATTAGTTCTAATAATATCGTTAACCGTACCACTAAATCTTGCACGACCATTTTCAACACTTACATCGTAATCTAATTTTCTAAGTTCTTTACCAACTAATGATTCAATACCAGCTGCACATGTAGCTATTAGATTAAATTTCATATTTTCACCCTGCTTAAATTTAAATTATAATTTTAGATAATAAAAAAGTGGGAGCAAGCTCCCACCATCCTGTATAGTGTAAATTCCTGTAAGCCATGTTTTGTGCTTACTTAATCCCAGGAAAAATTAAGTAAGTAGTAATCATCTATCTCAGAGATATTGCTATCTCTCCCCCACACTTGGTTCATTTTCCGTGTGTGAAGCTCCCCTACCATAAGTTTGGGTTTCCCGCTCGAGGGGTTTACCGCGTTCCACCGAAAAGGTTTCCCTAATCGTATCGTCACTGTGGCACCTTAAGGATCGTTAAGCATAGTTTACACCTTAGCTCTTCAATCCGCCGTTATCCATTATAATGGATACCCCGGCTTATTTTTTCACCGAGCACGAACACTACAAGCATCACAGCTTGTGCGAGCATGGACTTTCCTCAGCTGATATTAAACCAGCCGCAATTACTCAAAATTTACACCATATTAAATTATTTTAAAGACGATGAGAATCGTTTGAATTCATATCTTGTGAACCAAACACACGTCGCTCTAAATTAGATAATCTTTTTAAAATATCCATATTTGTTGCACTAGACATTGGTTGTACAGATTGTCTACTTGTTGATGAAATTGGTTGGCTGCGGCCAACTGACACTTGTTTGGTCAAATCATCAACTTGCATTCGAAGACGTTCATTTTCTTCACTCAAACTTTGTACTTCTTTACCTAAGGTTTCATAGTCCTTAATAACATTATCCAAGAAACCATCGACATCATTTGGATCATATCCGCGCATCTTTTGGCGGAATTCTTTTTGAAGGATGTCTTGTGGAGTATAGTTAACATTTTCCATTATCCATTACACCTCGTCATTAATTTGCAACAAACTATATAATATACTAACACAATTTATTCAAAGTTCAAACCATTATTTAAACTTTCCTGATATTCTATTGCAAATTCCTGCAAATCATCAAAATTAATTAGTTTATATATATATGAATGTGCTTTAGAAAAATTTTGTATCGCATCGTAATCGTACTGAGACTTTCCTGTATGTTCTAAATCATATACTAAAATTGATTGATCTGTGTGAGAAAGCATAAAATCTTGATAATTTCTTAATTGTTGTGGATTTTCATACGGTCTTTGACTCACCTCACCGAAAAAATCGACTTTATTTTTAAGATTTCTCAATTTTTCCTGATTAATTTCATTCCATTGATTTCCAAAATTGCTAAATGGGGTCATTAAAGCAGTTTTAAACTCACCAGTGTATTCCTGCCTTAATTCATTAGCAACTTCTAAGCTCCATTGTTCAATTCCTAATTGACCACCACTAATAATCCAGTTAGTACCATTTTCAATTGCCAATGATAATTCCTGTTTTAGCGCCCACTTAATAACATCGGCTTTAATATCTTTATCGTTAAATATTCCTAGTTCGTAACTTCTATATCCTGTTATCCATAATCTATTCATCAATAATCTCCTACAATAAAGTAATTTTGGAAATTTTAATTAATTGTTTTATAATATACCTTTATAATATTATCTCATGTAAATTATATATGGATTTTAAAGTATAATTAATTTATGAATTATGAAAATATAAAGGAAGTTATCATGACAATTAAATATCCCAATGGAAAATCATTTATTCAAAATGATTCTAATCCCCCAAAAATTCATAATCATAACTCAATCAACTATGCTAAACGAGGAATGAGTTTAGAATCAGAAATTAATGATAGCAATCAATACTATTTGCAAAATAATATTGCGGTTATTCATAAGAAACCCACTCCGATAAGAATAGTATCCGTTGATTATCCCAAAAGAAGTGCAGCAAAAATAAAGGAGGCCTACTTTCAACAAGCTTCAACTACCGATTATAATGGAGTATATAATGGTAAATATATCGATTTCGATGCAAAAGAAACTAAAAATAAGACGTCTTTTCCACTAAGTAATTTTCATGAACACCAAATTGAACATATGCGAAAATGTTTAGCACAAGGTGGAATCTGTTTTGCAATTATTAAGTTTACATTAGATAATACAATTTTTGTTTTAGATGCATCAATATTGATTGACTACTGGGATAAACAGAATATTATTAATGAAAGAAAGTCTATTCCAAAAAATGACTTATTTAAAAAAGCCATACAAATTGATTACCAGATAAACCCAATAATTCCATATTTGGATGGAGTAGATATACTAATTAACCAGTTAAAAAAGGAGAAATAAATGGCAAAACCAAAACACAAAATTGCAAAAAAATCACGACCAATTAAACGTATCTTCCAAGTTATTTTAGCCCTATTTACCATTGGAATATTAGGAGGAGTTTCGTTATTTGCATTTTATGCAGCTACTTCACCCAATATATCAAAGACTGCTCTTTCTAGTGATAATTCCACTAAATTCTATGATTCTAAAGGAAAACTAATTTCGAGATTAGGAGCACAAAATCGAGATTATGTTTCTAATAAAGATATTCCTCAATCATTAAAGTCTGCAATTGTCTCTATTGAAGATCGCAGATTTTATAAGCATCATGGAGTAGACCCAGTTAGAATATTAGGAGCCGCATTTGCTAATGTTAAAAATTCATCCGGAATGCAAGGTGGAAGTACTTTAACTCAACAATTAGTTAAACTATCGGTATTTTCAACCGACGCTAAAGATCGTACTTTAAAGCGAAAAGCTCAAGAAGCTTGGTTATCAGTTCAAGTAGATAAAAAATATTCTAAAGATCAAATTTTAGAATTTTACATTAATAAAGTATATATGGGTAATGGTATTTATGGTATGCAAACTGCCGCCGAATACTATTACAATAAACCTTTATCAGAATTGAATTTATCACAAACTGCCCTATTAGCTGGTATGCCACAATCACCTACTTCATATGACCCTTACACTTATCCACAATATGCTACCAATAGACGAAACGAAGTATTAAACGCTATGGTAGATAATAAGGTAATTACTAGTGAGCAAGCTAATGAAGCCAAAAAAGTCAATGTTACTACTGATTTAGCAACTAAGCATAGCTCTACTCAAACTTCCCAAGCAACTGATAAATATGTTGATGCTTACTTAAAGGAATCAATTGCTGAATTAAATAAGCGTGGATATAAGACCAACAGTGGTCTAAAAGTTTACACTAACCTAGATCTTAGCGCTCAAAAGAAACTTTACAATGTAGCTAATAATGATCCTAGTATTTTATATCCAAGTAATGAATTCCAATTAGGAGCTACTTTAGTTGACGTTAATACCGGTAAGGTAGTTGCCATGCAAGGGAATCGATTAAACAAAGTATCTTTCGGATTAAATCGAGCTGTACAAACTGATCGTTCCAGTGGTTCAAGTATCAAGCCATTGATGGATTATGCACCAGCAATTGAATATTTAAAATATCCAACTTACCAAGCTATGCAAGATACCCCATTTACCTACCCAGGATCAGATAAACAATTAATGGATTTTGACAATCAATATGAAGGAACCATTACAATGCGTAAAGCATTAGTAGAATCAAGAAACATTCCGGCAATTAGAACCTTACAAAATGTTGGTATGGATCGAGCTACTAGTTTTCTTAAAAAATTAGGTATGAGTTTTGACAAACCTCTAGAATTACAAAACGGGATTGGAGCTTATATTTCCACCGAACAAGAAGCAGCTGCTTACGCCGCTTTTGCTAATGGTGGTACCTACTACAAACCATATCTAATTAACAAAATTGAATCAACCGATGGTCAAACTAAGGAATTTAGCAGTAAAGGACATAAAGTTATGTCATCTGCTACAGCCTTCATGATCACTAATATGCTAAAGGGTGTAATTACTGATTCAAACGGTTCTGGTACAGCAGCTAAGATAACTGGCTTATATCAAGCTGGTAAAACTGGATCTACCCAATATCCTTCGGACTACCTAGATAAGGTACCTTCAGAAGCTGCTATGGATTCTTGGTTTACAGGTTACACTCAAAACTATTCACTATCTGTATGGACTGGTTATGACCAACAATATAAAACTGGTCACTATATAACACAGGAGCAAACTAAAATTGCTCAAGAAATCTATAAATCAGTAATGACAGATGTTTCAACCAACGTCCCTAATACCGATTGGTCTCAACCAAATGACGTCGTAGCTACTAGGGTCAACGGTAAAACTGAATATTATGTTTCTGGATATCCTGGATCTGGTGGAGATGTAACAAACAATCAAACATCAAATCAAGTTACTAACAATCAAGCTACTACTAACAACACCAACCAAGCTAATAATTCTGTAACCAATGAAGCAAAAAAAGAAGAGGACAACCAAACACAAACAACCACTTCTGATAGTAATAAATCATCAGAAGGTGGTACCTCATCTAATACCGAACAAACTCCAGATGATAACACTACTAGCAATGGTGATAATACTTCAGAAGATAATACTAATAATGATAGTAAAAATAATGACACTAATACTAATAATTCTGATAACACTGAAGATACTAATAGTAGTAATGAAAATTCAAATACTACCAATTCAAATTCTTCTAACTCAAATTCTTCTAACTCAAATTCTTCTAACTCAAGTAGTAACAAATCATCAACTAATACCACTAATAATTCCAATAAATCTAATAACAACTCTACTAATAAAACTACTGAATAAAAAAAGAGCTTGGCCATTTAATGGTCAAGCTCTTTTTAAATCTTATTTAAATCGATAATTGGAATATCCGGTCCGGAATATCCATTTTCATCATTACTTAATTTATGATTATTTCTTTTATTAGAATAATCTTCTATCTGCTGAACTGTTTTAAGATTTTGTTTTTCCCAGTTCCCTAAGATTCGATCCATATACTTTAAATTTCTAACTTGATTTAAAACCGCTTCTTTTAAAGCTAGCATAATAATATCTGGATCATAGTTATCAATATCAAACCACTGACTAATAGTTTCCAATTCTATAGGAGATAATGTACGACCAAATTCCTTTTCAATATTAGAAAAAATTTCTTGTCGAACATTACGCTTATCATTTTTTTCTGAGTTAGATATAGCTTTGTTTTGGTCACTATTATCGTCACCTAAGCTATTAACATAATCTTCTAATTTGTTATACATATTAGAAAAATCATACGCATCGTATTTCTTATTATTAACTTGTTTACTAACAATTTTAACCATTTTATTAGTAATTAAATTATGAAATATTGCATATAAATGTTTTTCCGAAAAGCCTGTTTGAATCGCTAGTATTTTAATATTAGGCATCGGAACAATAAAACTATCAGTTTTTTTGATTAATATATATACTAATAATTCTTCACTTTTTAAGCCAATCTTTTTATAGTAAGTTAACAATAAATTATTTACTGTCGTGGACCCATTTTCTAATATTAATTGACTAAATTTTTTCATTTTTATTCCTCTAATGTAAATCTAATTAAATATTTTCAATAACCTTTTGTATTTTTCCGGATTTAAAAGTTACATTCGCAAAACAAAGTTTATTTTGATTGTTTACATATGAAACATTCCAATATGGGTGCTCTTTTTCAATGGTTAAACCAACATTTAAAATCTTCTTAGGGCTTTTATAATTTTTAACTACTGTTCGTGCACTAGATGCAGTTATTCCTTGGCTATAACGTAAAGTAACTGCTGTTCCACCGTTCTTAGGAACAATTACATATTTCTTTTTACCAGTTTTATCTTTACCACTCACTGTATAATAAGTTTCATTTAAATTAGATGAATAGAACTTATCAACATCTTTAATACCGGCTTCTTTAGCAATTTGAATTGTTTGTTTTCTGGCAGTTTGCATTGGTTTTCTAGATTGCCACAAAATAACAATTGTTGAAAATATCGCTATTACTAAAATCAATAAGACTCCCATTGTAATCGCAAATGTTCGTTGTTGCTTAACATGTTGCTTTCTTTGCATACTCTCATCCTCTTTCTAAGATCTATCTCCATGTTTGGCAAAAAAAGATTTTATATCTATTAGACTTTCATCCAATGAAGTTTGAACAATTGGTACCTGTTTTTTCAAATTAGAGATAATAGTTTTTCCATAATTATGGTCTAGCAAACGAGAATCTAATATTCCAATCACTCCATAATCATTTTTAGTTCTAATTAATCTACCAATACCTTGACGCAACTTCAAAGTTGCCTTAGGTACTGAAATTGTATAAAAAGGATCATGTCCCGCATTTTTAGCAATTGAATAGATTGCATGATTATAGGGATCTTTAGGTGACTCAAATGGAAGTTGTGCTATTATAATCATTTCTAATTGATCACCAGGAAAATCAATTCCATTCCAAAATCTTCCGGTTCCTAATAAAATTGCATTTTCTTGGTTTATAAATTGTTTAGTTATCTTAGCAGTTCCTCCATGAATACCTTGAGCTAAAATTACATTATTAATTGAATCATTTGCCTCTAAACGATTATAAACTTCCTCAATTGCTTTAAGGGAATTAAATAATACTAAAGTTTTGCGATGATCGGCAGCTAAAAACATTTTTTCAATACTATTAGCTACATAACTATAATATTCATCAGTTTTTACACTGTTAAATTGATTATCATCAATTAGATACAACTTAGAATTATCTAAAGTAGCAAGATCGTTTTCTAATCGTTTAACTTTAGTATTTTCACCCTTGATGCCTAAATTTTTAAATATAAATTTTGATTTTTTAGATGACAATATAGTTGCACCCGTAAAGGTTACTGGTTCAAAAAATTTATATAATTCTGACTGTAAAAAATCATTATCTAATGTTAACCCATAGTTTATCTTTAAACTATTAATATCTTTATTCAATCTAATGGATAACCAGAACACATGTTGATCAATAATTTCATCACTACTATCCAATACATTAATTAATTGCGTATTTAAATCAGATAGCTCATTTAAATAATTTAAAAATGAATCTACATTAACTAAATCATTATTAGTTAAACCACTCATATTTTGATTAATTTGACTATAAAAATTATCAGTTAGTTTTTTAACAATCACATTTACTTCGATGATATCATTAAAAATTTTTTCATGTTGCTTTTTAAAAAGGACAATATCTTTGTTATTAATCAAAAGTTGATAGTAATCACCCTGGCGATATAAATGTTTTTTCAAGATAAACCATTTATTAATTTCATTAACCAGGTCTGAAAGGCTGCTTTTCAAAATATCCATTTGCTTAATAATTATTTTAGTTAGTGAACTAATCGTTAAATTATAGTCTTTTAAGTAATAAATACTACTATCAATTGGTTGATAAATGCTAGATAGTATTCGATTAATTAAAGTATTGATTTCTGAAATTGAAAAGCTTTCTTCATTATTTTTAATAACTGCATTGGCAAATTCACTAGTTTCATCAATAACCAAATATGGTTTTTCTGATAGGTTAACAAATTTATCGCGGTTATTTAATAAATATGCATGGTTAACTATTACAAAATTTGAACGTTTTGCATTTTCCAGATTAAATTTAAAAAAGTCATCAGCTTCAAATTCAGCAGCAACTTTGCCAGTATGTTGAATTTTTTTTACAAGTGGCGATTGATCAAAATTGATATTTATTTCATCTAAATCACCCGTTTTCGTCATAGTTAGCCAAACTAAGATTTGAGCCTTAACGAAATCAGTGTAAGTGGTTCGATCCTCAATAGGCAACCAATTTTTAAACTTAGCAATGTCAATATAGTGGCGAGAACCTTTTAAAATACTACTAGTGACTTTAAAATTTGATTTTTCATTTAATAAAGGAATGGTTTTATTTTGCAATTGCTCTTGTAAATTAGTTGTTGCTGTACTAATCACAATTGGTTTGTTAGGTTGAATTAAGTAGCTAAAGGGAAAAGTGTAGCCTAAGCTTTTTCCAATCCCTGTTGGAGCCTCAATTAGTAAGTTTTTTATTTTATGTTCTTCACTTACATAACTATAATTATTATAAATTAAATTCATCATCTCATTTTGAGATTTACGTGAATCTAGTCTACTAGGTAATACATTCAACTTAGCCTTTCTAGTTTTTGGATACTTAATTTTTGTAGTCTCCAACTTGCTATCAGGTAATAATCTTTTCTTTCTAATCACTAAACCGTTGCTAACTATTAAATATTCTGGTAAATCTTTGGTAATTTTAGCTTGCTGGCGGTTTCTATTTACTGATAAAAACACCTTGAATGTTTCTTTAGGTAATACCGGATGAACGCTAATAATTTGATCTAAGGTAATCTGCGGCAAATTATTTACCTGTTCAATCAATATGATTAATAAGTGAGCTGTAGCTAATGCGTCACTATCAGCCAAATGTGGGTGAACATGCAAAATATTAAAATAATCACTTAAATCTTGTAATCGGTAGCTCGTTAAGGTAGGAAGTAAAATTTGGCTTAACGTAACCGTATCAATACCATCAATTTCTAATTCTGGGTAGCCAATTTTTATAAATTCTTCATTTATAAAGTTAAAATCAAAATTTATATTGTGAGCCACAAATACAGTATCTTTAAGTAATTGATAGATTTTTTCGGCTACCTGTTCAAAATTCGGAGCTGATTTTAATTGTTCATCAGTTATTCCAGTTAATTGAGAAATTTGACTTGAAATTAATTGTCCTGGGTTTATGTAAGTACTATAGTTATCAATAATTTTATTATTTTTAACCAAGTAGCAACTAAACTGAATTATTCGATTGTCATTTTTAGGGTCGGTTCCTGTTGTTTCAATGTCTACAACAGAAAATGTTGTTTGTGAGTTCATAAAATCACCAAATCTTTATTTTATTCGTCTAACGCTATCCTTAATAATACTACATAAAAGCATGTATCTTCCACTTTATTAGATTTTTTTCGTATTCCTTATAAAACTCTAAAAAGATTAAATTAAAATTTTTTAACTTTATCAATTATGATAAAATAATTTTTGTTTGAAAGTGAGAGATATAATTGAAAAATAAAGCGATCGGCATTAGCTATGCCAAAATAATTTTATTTGGTGAACATAGTGCAGTATATGGGAAACCATCTATTGTTTTACCAATATACTCCGTAAAAATGCAAGCTACTATTACTCTAACTAAAATCGGAAAAACAATAAGTAGCCAGTATTTTAATGGAAATGTTTCTGAAATGAATAATAATTTATTAGGAATTAAGGTATTAATCAATAAAATTTTAGAATACTTTGGTAAGCCTCAACTAAGTTTTAATCTGGACATTAAGAGTGAAATTCCAGTTGAACGAGGGATGGGATCTTCGGCTGCCACAGCCGTTTCAATTACTAAAGCCTTTTTCAATTTATTCGAAAAGAAAATTAATCGTAAGCTACTATTAGAAATTGCTAACGTTGAGGAGTCTGTCACTCATGGTAATCCAAGTGGCATCGACGTTGCAGCTTCCAGTTCCAATACACCTATTTGGTTTATAAAAGATACTATCGATTTACCCTTATCTTTTGATCTAATTAATTATTATTTAGTAATTGCTGATAGTGGTATTAAAGGAAAGACTAAAGAAGCTGTTAATTTAGTAAAACAAAAGCTCCTTGAAAGTAACGAAGCTAATTCCATTATCGATGAATTAGGTGATATAACTAATCAAGCAAGAAGAGCTCTTAGTAAAAGTGACGGAATTACCCTCGGTAAATTAATGAACCTTTCTCAGGTTAAATTATCAAAATTGGGAGTTAGTACCCCAAAAATAAATGAACTATGTAAAATCGCAAACGAGTATAACGGATTGGGGTCCAAACTTACTGGTAGTGGCCTAGGTGGATGTGTTATTACCTTAGCAAAAAATAAATCTGATGCTGAAACTATCGCCTTGCAACTTAAAAAAAATGGAGCCACTAAGACCTGGATTCAGTCCCTTAAAAACTATAATAATCCCAACGGAGATGAATCATGAACAATCTGATAACCGCTAAAGCACATACTAATATTGCTCTAATTAAGTATTGGGGTAAAAAAAACGACGAACTTATTATTCCCCAAAATAGTAGTTTATCATTAACTCTAGATGCTTTTTATACCCAAACATCGGTAATATTTGACGAGAGTTTATCAAACGACCAGTTACTAATCAATTCACAAAATGCCAATCAAACTGAACTTAGCAAGGTTTCTAATTTTTTAAATATTATTCGTAAAATGGCTCACATAGATACTTCAGCTAAAGTTATTTCTACCAACCATGTCCCTACTGCCGCTGGACTTGCTTCATCAGCATCTGCGTTTGCTGCTTTGGCAGGTGCCGCTAGTAAAGCTGCTGGACTAGATCTTAATAAACGTGATTTATCTCGATTAGCTCGTCGTGGATCTGGTTCAGCCTGCCGATCAATTTATGGCGGATTTGTTGAATGGCAAGGTGGTCATAATGATGAGGATTCATTTGCTAAACCAATCTATGATGAAGAAATTGATATTAATGTAATTGCCTTAGCTACTAACAAATCACAAAAGAAGATTTCAAGTCGAACTGGTATGAAAATATCAGTAGATACTTCTCCCTACTATCCTACTTGGATTAAAGTGGCCAATAATGATTTAGTAGAATTAAAAAATGCTATTTATAAAAAAGATTTTACCAAGTTAGGTACTATTAGTGAATTAAACGCAATGCGTATGCATGCTCTAACATTAAGCGCTAATCCGGACTTCTTATATTTTAACGGTGATACACTGAATATTATGAATGAAGTTAAGTCTTTAAGAAGCAACGGTATTGAATGTTATTACACTATTGACGCTGGACCAAATGTAAAAGTTATTTGTAAGAGTAAGGATTCTGACTATCTCGTTAAATACTTTAATAATATACTAGGTAATGAGAATGTCATATTAGCAAAGCCTGGAAATGGTATTGAATTTATTGAATAATTAATTATTCTAGAAAGGATCTGAAAGTTTGATTTCTGTACAAGCTCCAGGAAAATTATTTATTGCCGGTGAGTATGCCGTAGTGGAACCTGGTCACCCGTCAATTATTGTAGCCCTAAATAAATTCGTTAATGTCAATATTACTGAAAGTAGTAATTTTGGAAGCATAATTTCTAAGCAGTACAAAGAAGACTCAGTAATTTGGAAGCGTCACGGTTCTGAAATGGTCTTAGACACTCGCGATAATACTTTTAATTATATTATTTCTGCTATTAAACTAACCGAAGAATACGCTCAAAGTTTAAATCGTAGTATGAAAATATACCATTTAGAAATAAATAGTGAGCTTGACAGTCCTAAAGGTAAAAAATACGGATTGGGGTCGTCTGCTGCCGTGACAGTAGCTACTATTAAGGGTTTATGTAAATTCTATGACCTACCACTAGATAAAGATAAATTATTTAAACTAGCCGCTATTGCTCACCTAGATATACAAGGTAATGGCTCATTAGGCGATATTGCCGCTAGTGTTTATGGTGGATTTATTTCTTATTGTACTTTCGATCATGAATGGCTTAAAACTGCACGAGTAGAATTATCGCTCATTGAACTGATCAATCAAAACTGGCCCAAATTACAAATTAATCAACTTCCTATTCCGGATGATCTTAAATTAACCATTGGGTGGACTGGATCACCAGCTTCAACATCTCATTTAGTAGATAAGGTTGAGGTCAAAAAAAATAAAGAGCAACTAAATTATCAAGAATTTCTTAGTAAAAGCGACCAGTGCATTAATTCAATGATCACCGGTTTTAAGAGTAATAATGTTAGCTTAATTCAACAAGAGATTTTAAACAATCGGAAAATTTTAAGCCAACTTTCTAATTTTACAGAGGTTCCTATCGAAACTCCTTTACTAACAAAATTATGTGATATTGCTATTCATTTTGGTGCAGCAGCTAAAACGTCAGGAGCTGGTGGCGGAGATTGTGGTATTGTTATTTCCAATAAGAATAATGATATCCATAAAATGATTGACCAGTGGAAAGAAAATGACATCATTGAATTACCTTTAAACATACATCATGTTACTGATTTTTAACTTGGGAGATTTAATATGATTACACCTCATTCTCATCGAAAAGATGAACATGTTTCTTTAGCACAAAAATTTTATCAAAATCAAGATTCCTTCAATGATCTTAAATTCATTCATCAAGGATTAACCGATTTATCTATTAATGATATTGATATTTCAACTAAAATTGGAACAATTGACTTAGAAAGGCCCTTTTATATTGAAGCAATGACCGGCGGTAGTCAAAGGACCAAGGAGCTCAATCAACGTATTGCTAAAATCGCCGCTCAAACTAATTTAGCTATGGCGGTTGGTTCTCAAAGCGTGGCGCTAAAAGATCCAAATGTGATTGATACTTTTAAAATTGTAAGACAGATGAACCCTGATGGTATCATTTTTGCTAATCTGGGGGCAGAACATTCCTTAGATGATGCTAAAAGAGTAATTGATATGATCAATGCTGATGCCTTAGAACTACATATCAATACGCTACAAGAATTAATCATGCCTGAAGGAAGTCGCGAATTTCAATTTTTAAAAAATATAGAAAAATTAGTTAATAACATCCCTATTCCAATCATTGTCAAAGAAGTCGGCATAGGAATGAGTCAGTCAACCATTAAACGACTTAAATCAGTCGGTGTTCAATTTATTAACATCAGCGGTACTGGTGGAACTAATTTTGCTCAAATTGAAAACTTTCGACGTCCCAATAAAGATATGGATTATTTGGCTGACTGGGGATTAAGCACAATTGAATCATTATGTAACACATTACCCTATCAAAATGATTTAACTGTTATTGCCTCCGGAGGAATCAAATCTCCACTAGACGTTGCAAAATGTTTATCTCTTGGTAGCCAAGCAGTTGGCATAGCAGGTTTCTTTTTGAATCAACTATTTAAAAAAGACGATTCACAAATTATCGAAACAGTTAACGATTGGATCTATGGTCTTAAAGCAATTATGCTATTAACAGATTCAATCAACGTTTCAGATCTAAAAAAATCAGAAAAAATCTTTTCTGATAAACTAATTAATTATCTTAAACAACAAAATTTGCAAAATTATATAAAATAAAAAAGACTAATATTAATTAGTCTTTTTTTATTGCAAATCTTAGTCCTTTTGGGAAAAAGTTTTTAGCTACCGAATTAACTACTTTGCTAAAACCAATCCCTTGTCCCTGACAAGTTAATAAGTACCAACCTTTTTCAAGTGATGGATCAACAGAAAGCGTTTCACCATGGACATATTTCTGCCACTCTTCCTCGCTAATAGGTAACACCTTACTAATTTGATCAGGTTTAACTGCTAAAGATAATGCATATGATGGTTCAAACCGTTTTTTCTTAAAAGTACCAAGGTGTAATCCCAACCTGCTAATTTTTATTTTAGATAGATCTGGAACTTCATTAGGCAAAACAAATAATTCATCACCAAAACACACTAGATTGGTAAATTTTGGACTAGTTTTAAAAGTTAAATTAATAAACTCATTTAACAACTCAGTTTGTTCTTTACTTAATTGAGTTAATTTAAATGGCTTTAGTTTTTTACTTTCAATTTCTGAATTAGGCTTTGTAAGCTTTGCGATAAAATGGCCTTCCCCGTTAAAATTATGTGGAAATAGTCTTACACAATTTTGTAAATCAGGATTGTTATCAGCCCACTCTGGTCTCCCATCATTCATGTTATCAGTTTTATTAATTACGTCGATTGAATAATCAAAATTATCAACTAACCATGCAATAATTTGTTCATCTTCTTCTGGAGCAAAGGTACAGGTAGAATAAATTAATTCACCACCTGGTCTTAACATTTTATTAGCTTCAATTAAAATTTCACGTTGGCGTTTAGCACATTCCACTGGATAATCTAAATTCCAATAGTCCATTGCATCAGGATTTTTACGAAACATGCCTTCTCCAGAACACGGAGCGTCTACTAAAATTCGATCAAAAAAATTGGGTAGTTTTTTAGCCAATGTTTTAGGATCACTATTAGTTACAACCGTATTAGTAGCACCAAAACGTTCAACATTTTCAGTAAGAACTTTAGAACGTTTATAGTCAATTTCATTTGATACCAATAATCCGGTATTATGCATATAACTAATTAAATGAGTTGATTTACCACCTGGAGCTGCACATAAATCTAAAACTTTTTCATTTAATTGAGGTTTAGCAACTTCACCAACAAACATGGCACTGGGTTCTTGACTATATATCGCCCCACTTTGATGGTTAACACTTTTTCCATTAATTTTTCCATAATAACCAAATTCTGTATATTTAATTGGTTTACTTAAATTTTCGTCAATAACTTTTTCTTTTAAAGGATTAATTCTAAATCCATGTGTAATTTCATTATCAAAACTGTCAAAGAATTTTTCTGATTCAACTTCTCCCATCAATTCACGATACTTATTTTTAAAATCAATTGGTAACTTCATTTACATACTCCTTACTTGCCTTTTATAATTGACGAATTTGGCTTTATTCGTTATGATTACAGGATAATTATAAAGATTTTCGAGGTGATTACTATTAATAAAAAACTAATTACATTGGACCTAGATGGGACTACTTTAACTAATAATGCGACAATTAGTAGCTTAACTAAAAAAACTATTAAAGAAGCCACTCGCCAAGGCCATATAGTCAGTATTGTCACCGGACGTCCAAATCGTATTTCTATTAACTTCTACAAAGAATTAGGTTTAAAGACTCCAATGATTAATTTTAATGGTAATTTAGGAATTTTACCAGACAAAAAATGGCAATTAGAATATCAGCATACAATTGACCGAGAAATCGTCTTCGATTTAGTATCCAAAAGTAAATCCTTAGGCATCTCCGTAATTGCTGCTGAAAATCGAAAAACTTTTTTGATTAATCAAGGCGCTAAGTTTGAAACTGGGTTCTTTCCGACCATTTTAGAAACTAACCAAATTTTAAATCAAAAAAATCTTACTTATAATCCTATCTGTATTTCTTTATCTGTCAATCCACTTCAAAAAAATAATGTAATCAATTATATAAATCAAAATTACGGAGATTTAGTTGAAATTTCTCCATGGGGTGGCAAATATCCAATTATTGAATTAGCCACCAAAGGAATCAAAAAATCGACCGGAGTAAAGATTTTAGCTGATTTTTACGGTATCATGCAAAAAGATATCGTTGCTTTTGGAGATGAAAGCAACGACACATCAATGATTGAATTTGCTGGTAAAGGCGTAGCTATGAAGAATGCTATTCCAGAAATTAAAAAAATCGCTAATGATGTTACTGAATTTACCAATGATGAAGACGGTGTAGCTAAATATATTCAACGTTTTCTTTAAATAAAAAAGACAGCTTTATAAGCTGTCTTTTTTATTTATGATGAAAGTGAATGGTTGCTTCTACTGCATCTTTCCATCCACTATACAATGCATCTCTTTCTTGAAAACTCATCTTGGGAATAAATTCATCTTTAGTTTTAATAGTTGATTTAATTTCTTCTATATCTTTCCAATAACCAACTGCTAAACCAGCTAGATAAGCAACTCCAAGAGCAGTAGTTTCTGAAATAGATGCCCTTTCAATAGGTGTATCTAAAATGTCTGCTTGAAATTGCATTAAATAATTATTTTTGGCAGCTCCACCATCAACTGATAGACTCTTCAAATCAATTTTTGTATCTTCTGCCATAGTATCAATTACATCTCTGGTCTGATAAGCTAATGACTCTAGAGTAGCTCTGACAAATTGTTTTTTGTTAGTTCCCCTAGTTAGTCCAAAGACAGCCCCTCTAGTTTCTTGCTCCCAATAAGGTGCCCCTAATCCAGTAAACGCAGGGACTACATAAACTCCATCACTATCCCTAGCCTCAGTTGCTAAGGCCTCAGAATCACTAGAAGATTCTACCATTTCCATTTCATCTCGTAACCACTGAATAGCAGACCCCGCAACAAAGATACTACCCTCGAGAGCATAGTTAACTTCGCCATTAATTCCATAAGCTACCGTAGTTAACAATCCTTTGTGAGATAGAGTTGGTGTTTTACCAACATTCATTACAATAAAAGCGCCTGTGCCATATGTATTTTTAATCATACCTTTTTCAATAGCCATCTGCCCAAATAATGAAGCTTGTTGATCACCAGCAATTCCAGCAATTGGTACTTGAACCCCAGAAAAAGTATATCCAGAAGTATATCCATAAATTTCTGATGAAGATTTAATTTCTGGTAAAATTTGGCTTGGTATATTTAATAAATCTAAAATTTCTTGATCCCATTTTAAATCATAAATATTAAATAACATGGTACGACTAGCGTTAGTATAATCAGTTGCATGAACATGACCATCAGTTAGTTTCCATAAAATCCATGAATCAATAGTCCCAAATAATAGTTCACCATTTTCTGCTTTTTTCCTAGCACCTGGAACATTATCTAATAACCACATAATCTTTGTTGCAGAAAAGTATGAATCTATTATTAATCCAGTTTTTTCATGGATTAACTGACCAATTCCCTGATTTTTTAGTTCATCAGCAATTTCACTAGTTTGCTTAGACTGCCAAACAATTGCATGATAAATCGGTTCTCCAGTATTCTTATCCCAAATTACTGTGGTTTCTCGTTGATTAGTAACTCCAATTCCCCTTACCTTATAGGGCGGAATATCAGAATTAATTAAGGTTTCTGAGATTACTGATTGAACAGCATTCCATATCTCATTAGCATCGTGTTCAACCCAGCCAGGCTTAGGAAAGTATTGATGAATCTCTTTTTGAGATTTACCAACAATTTCTCCTTCTGAGTTAAAAAGAATTGCACGAGCACTAGTGGTTCCCTCGTCAATTGACATTATATATTGTTGATCATCCATTACATTGTCTCCGTTCTGCATAACATAAGGATTTTTTATCATAACTAACAGTATACCTTATAATTATAGACAACAACAATATTCTAAATAAAATTTAAATAAAAAGACTAAGCATCTGCTTAGTCTTTTTATTTTTCGTCACTTTTTAAAACTCCACCAACACTATAACGGTTTGGTTGCATTTCATTTAAAATGACATGTACATGTTCTTTAGGAGCGTTAGTGTCCTTAGATACAACATCAGTAACATCTTCAACTAATTTCTTTAATTGGGCTTCGCTTCTACCAGCAATTAAATCAATATTTATAATTGGCATTCTTGTTCTCCTTAAATTTAATAATAAAATTATACACGATTTTAGGTTAATCAACAAATTGTTAATTTTTTATGCATAAAAATGCATATTTATTCATAAAAACCGTATAAAATTGAATTTTTATGAATTTTTTTGTAAATTTTGAACTATTCAAAAAAGAAACATGGTAAAATAAATTAATCAATAAAACGGAGGTAACTAGTTTTGTCAGTTAAACAGCAATACTCAGCTTGTACAAGTATTTTAATTGGTAAAAAGGCAACTATTGATGGATCTATTATTATAGGTAGGAACGAAGATGCTAAGACATCATGGCCTAAAAATTATACAATTCATCCTAGAGAAGATTTTACCACTAATCAGGTTTTTAAATCTAATGATAATAATTTTACAATGCCCCTTCCTAAGCACCGGGCAAAATATTCAGCCACTCCGGAATGGACTACTAAATTTGGATTATTCGAAGAAGACGGTTTTAATGAATATGGAGTTGGAATGAGTGCTACCGAAAGTACATATACCAACGACTTAATCTTAGGATTTGATCCGTTAGTTGAAGATGGAATTGGTGAAGAGGCGATGATAACCGTCGTTTTACCTTACGTTGAAACTGCTCGTCAAGGTGTCCAAAGACTTGGTAGTATTATTGAAAAATACGGAACCTGCGAATCAAACGGAATTTTATTTTCTGATCATGAGGAAGCATGGTATATGGAAACTGGTGGTGGACATAATTGGGTAGCTGTTAAAGTCCCTGACGATTCATACGCTGTAGTTTCTAATCAGATTTCAATTCAAGAAATTGATTTCTCTGATAATAATAACTATATGTGGTCTCATAATATTAGAGATTTTGTTAACGAAAATCATTTAAATCCTTCATTAGATGGTACTTTTAACTTTAGAAATATCTTTGGTACCGATAGCTTATTAGATGAACACTATAATTATCCACGAGTATGGTATGGAATTAAAATGTTTTCACCTTCTAAGGAATTCACTCCTACTAGTAAAGATATGCCATTTTTTAATAAGCCCGATAAGAAGTTAAGTATTATTGATGCTCAAAAATTTTTAAGTTCACACTATCAAGGAACAGATTTTGATCCTATTGGTGAAGGTTCAGAAAAGGATAAGCATCGTTTTAGACCAGTAAGTTTAGCCAAAACTCAAGAATCTCACATCTTACAAACTCGTCCAGATCTACCAATCGGCCTATCAGAAATTCAATGGATCGCCATGGGAGTAGCTGCTCAAAGTTCATATATTCCATTTTATTCAGGGGCAATTGATACTCCTGATGAATATAAAAATAGTACGGCTCAATATCAACCAGATCAAGCCTACTGGATATATAAATTAGTTGGTGTTTTAGTAGACCCTCATTACCTTGAATTGGGTGGAAAATTAAGCGAAGCACAAACTGAGCTTAATATTAAATTTCAAAATAACATTAAAAAGACCGATATGATCGCTAAAGATTTATCTGGATCTGAACTAACTGGATATTTAACTAAAGTTAACTTAAAAAATTCAAAAATTGGAATCCAAACGTTCAAAAAATTAACTAGTGACTTAATTACGAATTCTACTGATTTTTCACTACTTAATTATAAACAGGAAACTAATTTATAAATTAGGAGTGTTAATGCAAAATGAATAAGACAAAAATATCATTAATTAGCTTAATTTTAATGATATTCACAACAATTTACGGTTTTGGTAATACTACCGTAGCTTTTGATCAAATGGGTTATGCAAGTATTCCTTGGTATATCTTTGCAGCAATTATTTTCTTTTTACCATCTGGTTTAATGTTCGCTGAATATGGTGCTTCCTTAAAAGATTCTCATGGTGGTATTTATTCTTGGCTATCAAACTCTATTGGTGAAAAATACGCTTTTGTTGGTACATTTATTTGGTTATCATCTTGGATTATTTGGATGGTTTCAACATCTTCAAAAGTATGGATTCCATTATCAACAATGATCTTTGGTCATGATACTACTCAATCTTGGAACTTTATGGGATTTAATTCCATGCAAGTCGTGGGAATTTTAGCATTCCTTTGGATTATCGTAATTACTTATTTTTCATCAAAAGGTGTAAAATCAATTACTAAAATATCATCAATTGGTGGTACTTTTGTAATGATTTTAACAGGAATTTTCTTGTCCGCTTCAATTATTATTTTAATTGCCAATCATGGCGAACTTCAACAACCTGTTAATGGATTACAAAGTTTTACACAATCTCCCAATCCATTATTTAGCTCACCAATTGCTATTATGTCCTTTGTTGTTTACGCAATCTTTGCCTATGCAGGTATGGAATCAATGGGAGGTATTGTTGATTCATTAGACAAACCTGAAAAGACCTTTCCACGTGGAATTATTACAGCTACACTAACCATCACTATCTTCTATTCCCTTTGCATTTTTCTTTGGGGAATTAGCACTAACTGGACAAATATTCTAGGTAAAAATAATGTTAATCTAGGAAACATTACCTATGTTCTAATGGACAACTTAGGATTGGTATTCGGAAAAAGTTTAGGATTATCTCATGCTACTTCTGCATTAATCGGAACTTCTTTAGCAAGATTTACTGGGCTAAGTATGTTTTTAGGATATCTTGGATCATTCTTCATTCTTACTTATTCGCCATTAAAATCATTCATTATCGGAACTCCAAAAGAATTTTGGCCTAAAAAGATGACCAAATTAAATGAAGCTGGTATGCCCGCTTATGCAATGTGGATTCAAGCAGCCATCGTTGGAATTATTGTTCTCTTAATTTCATTTGGCGGATCTGGTGCCAACCAATTTTACTTAATTCTTACAGATATGGGAAATATTTCAACAACTGTCCCATACATCTTTTTAATTGGAGCCTTTCCATTCTTTAAAGCTCGAAAAGATCTTGACCGTCCATTCGTAGCCTTTAAAAATAAAACTGTTACTAATGTAATAGTAACCATTATGATGATTATAATTTGCTTAGGAATCTTATTTACTGCTATCCAACCAATTTTAGACCATGATTATGTAACTGCATTTTGGACTATTATTGGACCAATTTTCTTTGGTGGTATTGGTTTAGCATTCTACAAATTTTCTAAAAAACGATTAACATCTAAATAATAAAAAAAGCTATATAACAAATGTTATATAGCTTTTTTTATTATTTTTGTGGATTTTCTTCGTAATCTTCGTTAGGACAAATAACTTGAGTTCCGCCCTTAATTTTCTTTTCTACTAAGAAATGATGACACTTAGGACAATCTCGGTTAATTGGTTTATCCCAAGAGACAAAATCGCATTCTGGGAAACGTGAACAACCGTAAAATAGACGATTTTTTTTAGACTTACGTTCAATAACCTGACCTTCATGACATTTTGGACAAGTTACACCAATTTCTTTAACAATAGCTTTAGTATTGCGACAATCTGGGAAACGTGAACATGCATAGAATTTGCCATATTTACCCATCTTAAATACCATTGGGGCCCCACAAATATCACAATTAAAGCCAGCTGGTTCATCCTTAATTTGAACTTTCTCCATATTCTCAGTAGCAGATTCTACCTCAGCTGAGAATGGTTTATAAAATTCATCAACTACTTTAATCCAATTTTCTTTACCCTCTTCAATTTCATCTAATTCATTTTCTAAATTAGAGGTAAAGTCAACGTTTACAATGTCAGGGAAGTAATTGACAATAATTTGGTTAACTATTTCACCTAGTTCAGTTGGTTCAAACCTTTTACCAACTAATTTAACATAGTATCTCCGTTGAATAGTATCAATAGTTGGAGAATAAGTCGATGGTCTACCCACTCCATTTTCTTCCAACGTCTTTATTAGCGTTGCTTCACTATATCTAGCTGGTGGTTGAGTAAAGTGTTGATCTGGATTAGTAGAAACCATTTTTACCATATCGCCTTCTACTAATTCTGGTAATAAGTTATCCTTTTCTTTAGTATCACTATATACTTTTAAGAACCCATCAAATTTTAATTTAGAACCATTAGATTTAAAAATTACTCCATTTTGTTCAATAGTAACTGTCATAGTATCCATAACCGCAGGAGTCATTTGACTGGCTACAAATCGTGACCAAATCAATTGATACAATCTAAATTGTTCCTTAGTTAAATATTCTTTGACTTTTTCAGGAGTACGATAAACTGAAGTTGGACGAATCGCTTCGTGAGCATCCTGAGCACCTTCAGGTAATTTACCTTTAATTGGCTTAGTTGCAGCAAACTCACTACCAAATTCATCATGAATATACTGAGATGCCTCATGCTTGGCAATGCTTGAAATACGAGTGGAGTCAGTACGCATATAAGTAATTAAACCCTGGCTACCTTCTTTACCTAAGTTAATTCCTTCATATAGCTGCTGAGCTGCCATCATAGTCTTTCTAGTTCGATAATTTAGCTTACGACTAGCTTCTTGTTGCATAGTACTAGTAGTAAAAGGTGCTTGGGGGTTTCGCTTACGCTCTTTTCGATTAACGTTAGTAATCTCAAAGTCTTCGGATTTATCAATTCGTTTTAAAACTTCTTGAACTGCATCATTATCTTTAAGGCTGCGTTTTTTATTGTCATACCCGTAAAAGCTTCCCTTAAACTTGCTTCGGCCCTTTTTAAACTCTGATTCAATTGTCCAATATTCTTCTGGAACAAAGGCATTAATTTCATTTTCTCTGGAAATGATTAGCCATAAGGCAATTGATTGCACACGTCCGGCACTTAGACCCTTTTTAACCTTTTGCCATAATAATGGTGAAATAGAGTATCCTACTAATCTATCTAAAATTCTTCTAGCTTGCTGAGCATCCACTAAATCCATATCAATTTTTCGGGGATGATTAAATGATTCTTTTACGGCATCTTTAGTAATTTCATTAAATACTACTCGATTATCATCCTCAGGATTTAATTCCAGTAAGTGAGAAAGATGCCACGCAATGGACTCTCCTTCTCTATCCGGATCGGCTGCTAAATAAACTTTCTTAGCCTTTTTGGCTTCTGATCTTAATTCTTTAATCGTGTCGCCCTTACCTCGGATAGAAATATAATGTGGTTCATAATCATTATCGATATCTACTCCCATTTTACTTTTAGGTAAGTCTCTTACATGCCCTTTACTAGCAATAACCTTATATGATCTTCCTAAATACTTTTCAATGGTTTTTGCTTTGGCAGGAGATTCAACAATTACTAAATTTTTCCTAGGTGATTTACGTTTAGCTTTTGTTTTTGTCACCATAAAATAAATCTCCTTTCTTAAATGCTATTTTTTCTTCTATATTATACCAATAAACTATGTAATAGTAATTCATCCATTAAAAAGTGTCAAATGATAATTCCTCAAATAGATCTGATTCATTCAAAATTGGTTTAGCTCCCGCTAAGATCAATTCATTAGTTCCTTCTGATAATAGACTATCAATTCTTCCGGGAATCGCTAATACATTTCGATTATTTTGTAATGCTAGATTAGCAGTAATTAAACTTCCAGAACGTTTTTTAGCCTCTGTAACTAGTATAGACTCAACTAGCCCAGCAATTATTCGATTACGCTCAGGAAATTGATTTCGATATCCTGGAGTATTATTCGGATATTCACTAAGTAATAAATGATTTTTAGCAATTTCATTTTGCAAAAATACATTTTCTCGAGGATAAGCGATATTTAATCCGGTTCCAATGACCGCAATGGTATTAATATCATTGGCAATGGCACATTGATGGGCTAGTGTATCAACTCCCTTAGCTAACCCAGATACAATTGTTATTTTATGTGAAAACGATTGCGTAATCAAGCTTTTTAAACAATTAAAGCTATACTCAGTTGGAGTTCTACTACCAACTATGGCTAACAATTTCTGATTAAGTAAAGAAAGGTTACCTCGATAAAATATAATTAGCGGCGGTTCGAATGATTCTTTTAGTTGAATAGGATAAATTTGATCACTAATACAGATCCATTTTTCATTATCCACAATTTGTTCAACTAGGCTAGAACTTCTCATTAAAGTTTTGTATGAAAGTCTAAACATGTCTTGAAAGCTTGGTTTAACCTCACCTATCCTAATAACATCATCGATATTAGGAATTTCCATTGAGTCAATTTGTTGATAATGTTTATATATTTTACTTTCGGTCTTCATACCAATTCCATTACATAAATGTATTCTTAATAAAAAATCTCTTAAAAGCATTTGTTTAAACATCCTTTTAAGAGTATTTACGTAAAATATTTAACTTTTATTGATTAATTTTGAAACTGGACTAAAACTTTTTCGATGAATTGGTGTTGGACCAAATTGATTTAGTGCTTCTAAGTGTTTTTTAGTACCATAGCCCACGTTAACTTCAAATTCATATTCTGGATAAGTAAGACTAAAATCTTTCATCATCTCATCTCGATAATGTTTCGCCATAATACTTGCTGCAGCAATACTGTTACTTTTAGCATCACCCTTAATTAATTTAGTCTGTGGTATCGAAGTATCTATTTCCATCGCATCAATTAATAAATGTTCGGGCTTAATATCTAAATCATCAAGGGCATCACGCATAGCTAACTTAGTTGCTTCATATATATTATACTCGTCAATTACTTGATTATCCGCAATTCCTACACCAATTGCTACAGCTTTTTCTTTAATTAACGGAACTAATGATTCTCTAGTCGATTTGGATAGTTTTTTAGAGTCATTAACTTCCAACAAATCAAAATCTTCTGGCAAAATTACAGCACAGGCCACCACTGGGCCTGCCAATGGGCCGCGACCAACCTCATCAATGCCTGCCACTATATTGATATTTTTATTTCGAAGTTCACGTTCATATTTAAACCGACACTGAAAATCAACTTTTTTAATCATTTCTTTTTTTATTCGATTTTGTGTCTTAATAGTTAATTCAATTACTCCCTTACGCTTATCACTTAATGCATCTAATAAAATAGGGTCATCAAATTGGGTTACCTCAGATAATTGTTCTTTTAGTTCTTTAATTGTTTTTTTCATTATTTAAGCTAACCTCTTCAACATCATCAAGTGTAAATCTTGTAATTTTATTATTTCTAACATCTTGAATTACTCGAACTGAAGCTTTTTCAAAATCATCTTTCATCCCAAGATTTTTAGTGATTTTTAATAATAAATCTGGATTAGACAATCCTAAATCTACATCATTTAAATGATAACGATTCATTAATTGCTTTTTATGGTATTTTCTAAAGAAATCTATAGCATATAAAGCTACATCATCATTATGATAAATTCCTTCCTTAATGGCTCCAGTTAAAGCCAATTTATCAGCTTGCAATTGAGTTTCAAACTTAGGCCATAAGATTCCTGGAGTATCCAATAATTCTAATTGTGAGCCCGCTTTTAACCACTGTTGGCCTTTGGTTACTCCTGGTCGATTACCAACTTGGGCTGCCCGACGTTTAACTAAACGATTTAACACCGTTGATTTACCAACATTAGGAACTCCAACCGTTATTGCCCTTATTGGGCGTTTTTTCATTCCTTTAGCTTGTTCTCGTTCCAATTTTTCTCTTAAAATTGGTTCAATAACTTTAACGATATCATTAGATGAAAACTTAGATTTAGTATCAATAGCAATTGCTGGTTGATTTATACTTTTAAAGTAATCTAGCCATTTCTTAGTCATATTTTCATCAGCTAAATCTCGCTTAGTCATAATATATAAATGAGGCTGATTCTTACTAATTCTAGCTACTTCTGGATTCATTGAAGATAATGGTACTCGTGCATCCACAATTTCAAACACGATATCTACTAATGAAATATTTTCTTCAAACTGTCTAATTGCTTTGGCCATATGACCAGGAAACCATTGAATATTTACTCCCATAATTACTCCCTATATACTTTCTTGATACTGATTCCATACATCATCAAAAATGTCCATTGATGGTAGATAACCAGCATTTTCTTCTAAATACTTTGATATTTCATCAAAGTTAACACTTTGTTTTGGAAATGATTGATCTAAAAATGCATTATTTGCAAATTCAGCAATAGATTCTGTACTATCTGGATTTCTTTTAGTCATCAAAAACTGATAAAAGCTATTTCTCATTAATTCTATTCCTCTTTCATTTTTGGAATTAATATATCAAATACAAATTCACCATCATCATTCATATCAATTTTTTTAGCATCATAATTAATTCCATTAGCTCCATTCATCCCTCTAATATTTAAATAGATGGTTTTATTAGTAGGATCAATCTTTACCCAATCAGTAGTTTGATGCTTTTGTTTAATATACAACATGACTATGCTAATTGGTAACGGTAATTTACCAATCGACATATTGGTAGCCTTAAGTTTAATGTTACCATCATCAGTAACTTCCGGCTTAAACAATAGAGAATATTTGACGTTGGTATTGAGTAGGGTTAAATTACCTAAAATTTTAGCCTCTTTATCACCAAGCTCAAATTTAGTATTAGTTTCATCATCTTTTTTCACACTTGATAAAAAATAATTAGCTAAATTATTAATTTGTCCTTTATCTAACACTAACTGAGTATTGACGGTTTTACCTTTCGAAACTGTAAAATCATTATTAACTTCACTATCACTCTTTAACATCAAAAAGGCAATTAACATTCCACCTATAATTAATATTAGCAAACCAAAAAAAGCCCATTTCCATGGATTTTTATGAATTTTTTCCATACACTATTTCTCCCAGTAATTATTTCTATTAATTGAATTATATAACTGCTTTGCCATAAATTGGTAGCCTTTTTTATTAGGATGAAAATGGTCATCATTGGATAAGTATTCATTAAGCTCTTTACTTGAATTATTCAGCGTATCTTCCAAATTATCCATTGTGACATCCTTATTAGCATTTACCAATAATTTTTTTTGATCTTTTTTTGACTGATACTGTCCTTTAGTTAATTGTTTATCAATCGGAATATAGTAAACATTTTTATGTTGTTTAATAACTTTCTGGGTGCCAGAATTCCAACTAGTTATGGATTGTTGAATAAACTCAGCACTAGGAAAATATACGTACACTGGATTATAGATACCGAAAATATAAATAGTCGCCTTATTGTTATATTTTCTAATACGCTTAATTAATAGGTTCAATTCATTTTCATAAGTTTTTTCACTGTAATCTAAGTTATTGTTTAACAAAGTCTCGTCATTTTGGGTCAAATTTTTCTTTAATAATTTTAGTAAATCATTTCCCCCAGTAGTTACGGAAATAACATTAGAATTTTTTAAACTAGTTTCTAAATTTTTATTTTTAATAACTCGATTACTTATTTGATTGGTAGTATCACCAGCTACTCCAAAGTTATGAACACTGATTTGTCTTCCACGCTTTTCGAATAGTTGCTGAGTGATATAAGGATATCCTCCCATATTATCATTATCACCAATTCCCTGAGTTAAAGAATCCCCAACAGCTGTTAAATAAATAGGCTGTTTAGAGTTTTGTTGGTGATAATGAAAAATTCCTACACCAATACCAATAACAATAATTATAATGAAAGTAATTAAAAAATAGGTGGTTAATTTTAATTTACGTGAAATTTGCTTTTTCATTGTTTATTTCCTTCTTAACTAAATATATAAAGTTAATTATAAACAAAAAATGGCTAGATTACTTAAAATCTAACCACTAGATATTAAAAATCTACTATTTTTGGTCATCACCATAAAATATTAAAGCAAAAGCCCCTTCACCAGTATGAGTAGCAATAATTGGTGAAGTAACCCTAATAACAAATTCAGTACTTGGAAATTCTGATTTTAGTTTGCCGATTAGTTCATCGATAAATTCAGTTTTACTTACATAAGAAATTCCAATTCTTTTTAAGTTTGGAACGGCCTTCATTTCATCAATCACTTTAGCGAAAGTCTTTTTAATTGACTTAATTCCACGACCTTTAGATAGTATTTTTATTTTTCCATCTGCAACTTCTAAAGCAATTTTTATATTTAGGAAGTTAGTAATCGCACCAGCAATTGGATTTAAGCGACCACCTTTAACAATATTATCTAGAGTCATTACACTTAAATATAATTTAGAATTTTCATAAACTTTTTCAGTTGCTTTAATTATAGTATCTAAATCGGCACCCGCTTGAGCTAACTTAGCCGCCTCTAAAACTTGAAATCCTAATCCTTGGTCAGTAGTATGGCTATCTATAACAGTTACATCAGAACTACTAATTGTTGCTGCTTGTTCAGCTGTATGAACTGTTCCACTAATAGCTTCTAGCATATTTATACTTAGCACTTGGCTACCATCTTCACCCAATTGGTTAAATACTTCCACAAAGCGTCCAACAGATGGTTGACTAGTTTTTGGTAAGGCCTCTGACTTAGCCATTTTTTCTACAAATTCATCATTAGTGATTGTTTCGTTATCAATATATAAAGTGTCATCAATCATAACAGATAAGGGAATCACAGTAATATTATATTTTTTTATTTCATCTTCAGTTAAACCAACAGACGAGTCAGTAACTATTTTTATTTTTGACATGAATACCACTCGTTTCTTTTATTATTAATTAATATAGATGTAAGTCATTATATCAAATATACTTTGTAACTTAAATGGTTAATCGCATTCACTATTTACATAAACCTCAAATTTATAAGGAAAATGATTCTTTTCATCAATAACCCCATCTACTGAACTTATTAACTTAAATTTATCATAATTAATTTCTGGCATATAAGTATCACCATTAAATTTTCCATATATAATTGTTCGATATAGCTTATCTACATAGGGTAAAAATTGCTTAAATACTTCGCTACCACCAATTACAAAATACTCTTCGTCAGGACTATTATCAATAAATTTTTTTAATTCACTAAAATTTTTCATCACCACTACTTTCTCTGGGAAGCGGTCATTACTAGTAGATAAAACAATATTTAATCTACCAGGTAACGGATGATTGTAACTACGATAAGTTTTACTGCCCGAAATTATTGGGTGTCCCATGGTAGTTTTTTTAAAGTATCGTTGGTCAGCTGGCAATTTCCAAGGTAATTGATTTTTTAAGCCAATTACTCCGTTTAAGTCTTCAATCCAAATAAATGAAATCAATATATCATCTCCTAAACAAATTGACTTAAATATTCCCAACGCTCCATTTTAAGGTTAATTTCATTATCCAATTTATCCTTATCAGCTTGAAGCTCAGCTAATTTACTATAATCGTCATATTTTTCTTGCATTTGCTGGTCAATCTCAGCCTTTTTATTTTCCAAAGAATCAATTTTATCTTCTAATCCATCCCATTCTAATTTTTCTGCATAGGTTAGTTTAGTTTTTTCCTTGGAATTTTTAGTAGGATTATTCTTTTCTTTTGATACTACTTTATCCTTTTTATTGGTAACTTTATTATTTACATTCCGATTAACTAGATATTCAGTAAATAACCCTCGAATATCTTTAATCTTTCCGTTACCTTCAAAAATTAATAGATGATCGGCAACCTTATCTAAGAAATAACGATCATGAGATACAGTAATTACAGTTCCTTGGAAATTTTTAATATAGTCCTCTAAAACTGTTAAAGTAGCAATATCTAAATCATTAGTTGGCTCATCTAATAGTAAAACATTTGGCTGTTCCATTAACAATTTCAATAAATATAATCGACGCTTTTCACCACCCGATAATTTTCTTATTAGGGTACCATGTAAAAACTTAGGGAATAGAAATTGCTCTAATAGATCAGTTACACTAATTTTTTGACCATTTTTGTCAGTTACCTGATTACCTACTTCACTTAAATAATTAATAACTCGTTTATCATCAGGAATAGTTTCAGTGATTTGAGTATAATATGCCATTTTTACCGTTTCACCAATTTTTACAATTCCGGAATCCAGCGGCTGTTTACCAGCGATTACATTAAGTAATGTCGTTTTACCAGCTCCATTATCACCACTAATTCCGATTCGCTCATTTCCTTGAACGAGTAAATTAAAATCATTTAAAATCATTTTATCATTAATAGATAGGTCGGCATCCTTAATTTCAATGACTTGTTTTCCTAATCTTTGCTGACCTAAAGAAATGTTTACATTATCTTCTAATTGCAAAGTATTTAAATTATCTTTAATATCATTAAATCGATTAATTCGAGCTTGCTGCTTGGTAGAACGTGCCTTAGCACCGGCCTTCATCCAGGCAAGTTCAGATTTATATAATTGCTGTTGCTTATGCTCAGCTTCAATTTCTCCTTGAACTCTACGTGCTTTTTGACCCACATAATCTTGATAATTTCCTTCATATTGGTATAGATTACCGAAAGATAATTCCCAAATATTATTGGAAACTTGATCTAAAAAGTAACGATCATGTGTAACCAAAAGTAAGGATCCTTTATAGCTGGCCAAATACTTTTCTAACCATTCAATGGAATCAAAGTCTAAATGATTAGTTGGTTCATCTAAAATCAATAAATCCGGAGATTGAATTAGAACTTGAGCCAAACCAACTCGGCGTTTTTGACCACCAGATAGTGACCCTACTTTTTGTGAATAATCAGTTATCTTTAATTGGCTAAGAATAGTTTTTACGCTACTTTGAACATTCCAAGCATCTTCTTCATTCATTTTTGCTTCAGCTTTATTATATTTTTCTAATATAATTGGATCTTCTGGGTTATTTGAATAATTGGTTAAGGCTCTTTCATAATTATTAATCACTTGATAAATTGATTGAGATCCCGCAAAAACTGCATCCATTATTGAAAGATTATCATCTAACACTGGATCTTGAGTTAAATAACCAATTGTATAAGATTTAGAAGTAATTATCTCCCCAGTAAAATCATGATCCATTCCAGAAATTACATTCAATAAGGACGTTTTACCTGTTCCGTTAGTTCCGATTAGTCCAATTCGATCATTTTCATTAATAATAAAATTTAAATTATCAAATAAGGTTTTTTCACCATATGTTTTATTTAAATTTTCAACCCGCATAGTTTCCATTTTTTAGTTCCAATCCTTCATATTTTTAGCAGCCGTTATTAAGGCCTCTCGATTATTTTCTAATTTCTCATCAATGACCAAGTTTTCCAATTCCATTAAGATTTTCCCAAGTTTAGGACCTGGTTTAACAATGTCTTGTTCCATCAAATCCTTACCAGTAATCTGGAGTTCTTTCTTAGTTTTAATCGGTAACTGATCATATTGATGAATTAATTCATCAGCATCAAAATTCAATTCCATCACTTTGGCTATTTCAATCGCATTAATTAAATTGGTTTTTCCAACATTAAACAATCCGGCATTATTGACCTGATTTTCAATAATTTGATTCAATATTTCTACCGTTAATTTAACATCATCGATAATTTGATTTGAAGTCTTCCATTTTTTTAAAATATGGTTAATTTCGGAGTAATTAAAATTTAAAACTTTAAATATGAGTCCCCATACCTGGACTTCATTTTTAAGTTGGATATTTAATTTTGATAATAGTTCTAATTGACTTGAATGATCACTTAACCCTGGTAAGTAATCAATCATTTTAGTATCAATAATTAATTTTAAACCCTTAGCAGCTGCTTGTCCTAACATCATTTTGACAAATTCAACGTGAATCCGCTCGATTGCAATTTTTTCTAAAAGATATGCATTATGGTAAATTCCGTCTTTGGTTTCTAGGCTAATTTCAAAATCAAGTTGACTAGCAAATCGAACCGCCCGCATCATTCTTAAAGCATCTTCATTAAATCGTTCATTAGCATCACCAACTGCTCTAATTAAATGATTATCCAAGTCGTTTAATCCATTAAATTTATCAACAACTGTTCCGGTTTCATCCATAGCTAGAGCATTTATAGTAAAATCTCTTCGCTGTAAATCTTCAATTAGTGATCTAACAAATTTAACTTGATCAGGTCTACGATAATCTTGATATCCACTTTCCGTTCTAAAGGTAGTCACTTCATAACCATTTCCATGATCTAAGATCATAACCGTTCCGTGTTCTATACCAGTATCCACTGTCTTATTAAAAATCGTTTTAATTTCTTGAGGATAAGCACTAGTAGCAATATCCACATCATGAATTGGTAATTTAAGAATAGTATCTCGAACTGATCCTCCAACAAAATAAGCTTCAAAATTATTTTGTTTAATTTGCTTTAAAATTGGTAACGCCTCTAAAAACTCATCAGGAAGTTTTTTTATTTGCATACCATCACCGTCCATCTTTATTGTTTATTATAATTAATCTTAACAGAATCATTATCAATTATAAAGTTCCTCATTTGCGAACTGCTTGTTATTATTTATTTTAATTGTTATCATTAGGGATTGAGACTAATTTGTAGAGGTAGATAATATATGAACAAAGATAAAAGTATTTCACAACGCATAAGTATTGTTGATATGTTGGTTATGACAATTGGTGCTGGTATTTATTCATTTGGTATCGTATTTTTCAATATGTATAACCATTTAGCTGACGGCGGAGTCACTGGTATAACGCTTATATTGAAGGCATTATTTAATATTAATCCTGCCTACTCCACAATCCTAGTCAATATACCATTATTCTTGATTGGTTATCGATTTCTAGGTAAAAGAGATATGATTTACACGTTATATGGAACCTTTATACTAGCTGTCTTTCTTTGGATTTGGCAAAAAGTTCCATTAACCATCAACATAGAACATGATTTATTACTTTCAGCTATAGGTGCAGGTATATTTGGTGGTTTTGGTTGTGGACTAGTTTATCGTTTTGGTGGTACCACTGGTGGCGTTGATATTGTTGCAAGGCTATTTGAACGGTTTAAAGGCGTTCAAATGGGACAAACCTTATTAATAATTGACGTAGTTGTACTGTTATCATCATTAGTCTATCTAAACATTCGACAAATGGCATATACTTTAATTTACGTATTTATATTTTCTATGTTGGTTAACTTTACCCAACAAGGTGCTTACACAGCCAGGGGAATTTTAATTATCAGTAAGAACTCACAAGGAATTGCTGAAGCCTTGATGGAACAACTTGAACGTGGTGTTACCTTTTTAGATGCCGAAGGTGGTTTTTCAAACCAACCAAGAAAAGTTATCTATTGTGTCGTCGCTCCCAATGAACTCCATGACTTAAAGATGATCATTGAAAGTATTGATGAACAAGCTTTTGTATCCATTATAAATGTAAACGAAGCAATCGGCGAAGGATTCACTTATAAACGCCCTAAGCGATTTAAATTATTCAAATAAAAAAGCTTACCAAATTAATTTGGTAAGCTTTTTTTAATAATCATCTAGAAGTGAATTCATTTCAAAATCATTTGGCACAATTTGAAGATATAGTTTCACTAATTGGTTACTCTTTTGAACGTCTCCAACTTCACGGAAAAATAATGCGGATTCTTTTAGAAAATCAGGTTCTTCAACTAATTCATTTTCAGCCTGTTGATATAGTTGAACAGCTTCATTAATATTTCCCAATTCAGCATTGGCAGAAGCTAAATTCCATTTTAAAATGCTATCTAAAGAATTTTCATCATTTAATGGTGTCAATAAATCAATAACTTCCTGATACTGATTATTATTAATATACCAATCAGCAAGCATAGAGATTAGTTCATAGTTTTCTGGGTCAATCTCTAGTCCCTTAATAAGATATTCAGTAACTAATTGATCATTACTAGCACGATTGGCAATTTTAGCCGCCTTTAACCATAACTTTTCATTATATTGATCTACACTTAAGCCTTCTTGAATGGTAACCAAAGCTTTATCTACCTGGTTATCTTCAATATAGGCATCTGCTAACGCCGGATATAGTGAGGTATAGTTAGGATCATTTTCTAAAAGATCTTCGAATACTCCAATAGCTTTTTTATAATCCTTTAATTTTAGATAAGTGAATCCTAGTTCAAATTTCACATCGGAATTCATATCAACTTGTTTAATTTGATCCAAATATCCCACTGCATTTTCAAACTGACCAATTTCTGCATAAGAAACTCCCAGTCTTTCAACAATATTAACAGATGAAAGTGAAGTTACTCCTTGCCTAATCAATTTTAAATATTCAGCAATCGCTTTACGATAGTTTCTAGTTGAATAATAAAACTCAGCCAATGCAAAAGTAATGACTGGTTCATCAGGAGCAATGCGATAAGCTTCAAGTAGTTTTTGTTCACTAACTTCAAATAATTCTTGAGTCTGGTATAAATCTGCCATTACCAAAAGAGCTCGTAAATATTCATCAGAATTTTTATTTATATCACTGAGAAAATTAATTGCTGTATCAATATCATCATCATCAATCGCAATTTCTGCTAAGTTAATTTTATATACATCTTCGTCAGGATCATTTTTTAATCCCTGCTCATAGATTCTCTTAGCATGGCTAGTAAAACCTAGTGAGTATAATTCTTCAGCCAGTGAATAAAGAATTTCGGGAGTATCATTATCTAAAGCTTTTTTAAAACTATTTTCAAATTCTTCTAAGTTGCCACTTTCCAATTTGTCTAATGACTCTTCTGAATAACTCATTTTAACACCTACTTTTTTAAAATAAAAAACCAGTTCGACTAAACGAACTGGTTTTTGTAAAGATGAATACTATTTAACAGCATCCTTTAATGCTTTAC
Source organism: Lentilactobacillus laojiaonis (assembly GCF_020616595.1). Taxonomy (GTDB): domain Bacteria; phylum Bacillota; class Bacilli; order Lactobacillales; family Lactobacillaceae; genus Lentilactobacillus; species Lentilactobacillus laojiaonis. The sequence goes on from NZ_CP085278.1 coordinate 641,415, forward strand.
CAGGTTTAAATGCTGGTACCTTGCTTGCAGGAATTTGAATTTCTTCACCAGTTTGTGGGTTACGTCCTTTACGGGCTGCACGTTGGCGTACTTCAAAATTACCGAAGCCGATTAATTGAACCTTTTCACCTTTAGCTAAGTTAGCTTGGATTGATTCAAAAACTGCATCAACTGCTGATGTAGCATCTTTTTTAGTTAAACCAGTTGCGCTTGCAACTTCACTAACTAATTCTGCTTTGTTTGCCATGAGTATTCACCTCCTCATTAGTATGTAAAATGACAATAATTAAATAATGAAAGTCATTTCTTTTTCAAATATAGCATAAGAATACTATTAAAACAACGTTTTATTAACTTTTATAATAAAAAATATTATTCTACAATAAGAATTACTTACGACTACGTTTGATAATTTTAATTGGTGTACCAGTAAAATCAAAATTAGCTCTAATTTGGTTATCTAAAAATCTTTCATAAGAGAAATGCATCATTTCTGGGTCATTTACAAAGATAACAAACGTAGGTGGAGCTGTTGCTACTTGAGTTGCATAATAAATTCTTAGACGCTTACCATTTACAGTTGGTGTAGGATGCATTGCCACCGCGTCCATAATTACATCATTTAAGGCAGAAGATTGAATACGTTTTTCGTGGTTATTATAAACCATTTTAATCATACCTGGTAATTTATCAATTCTTTGCTTAGTTTTAGCTGAAACAAAGATAATTGGAGCATATGCCAGATACTGAAATTCATCTCTAATAACATTCTCAAAGTCTTTTTGAGTATGATTATCTTTCTTCAAAGTATCCCACTTATTCACAACAATTATAATACCGCGTCCAGCATCATGGGCATATCCAGCAACCTTCTTATCTTGTTCCCTAATTCCTTCTTCGGCATTAATTACAAACAAAACAACGTCACTTTCGTCAATTGCTTTCATTGCTCGCATAACACTATATCGTTCAGTATTTTCGTAGACTTTTCCTCGTTTACGAATTCCTGCAGTATCAACCATAGTAAATTTAGTATCATCGGATACAAAATGGGTATCAATTGCATCACGTGTAGTACCGGCAACGTCTGAAACTATTACTCGATCCTCACCTAAAAATGCATTAACAATTGAAGATTTACCTACGTTAGGACGACCAATCAAACTAAATTTAATATCATCTTTGTCATCAACATCGTCTTTTTTAGGGAAATTTTTGACAATCTCATCAAGTAAGTCACCAATTCCAATACTATGAACCCCAGAAATTGGGTATGGATCACCAATTCCTAAAGAATAAAATTCATATATGCCATCGCGACTTTCGGGATTATCAACTTTATTAACAGCTAAAACAATTGGCTTATCAGAACGATATAGGATTTTAGCAACTTGTTCGTCATCACTAGTAAGTCCTTCTTTACCACTTACTACAAAAACAATTACATCCGCTTCTTCAATAGCAATTTCAGCTTGGCTTCTAATTTGTTCAGAAAATGGGGCGTTACTAATTTCAATACCACCCGTATCAATCATCGCAAATTCTCTACCCAGCCATTCACCATGAGCATAAATTCTATCTCTGGTTACACCGGGAGTATCTTCAACTATTGAAATTCTTTCTCCCGCAATACGGTTAAATATGGTTGATTTCCCTACATTCGGGCGACCAACAAAAGCTACAGTTGGTAAACTCATCAACTGTTTCCTCCTTTTATTTATAAGAAATAAAAGGATTATCCTAATACCAGGATAATCCCCATAAATCTATTTATTATCTGAATCATCATTACCGACGATGTCGCCTAAGGTAAAACCAGTTTCTGCTTCTGGAGCATCTTCAAGTGATTTTTCATTAACAACATCATCTGAATTATTTTCTGTATCGTTTGTTTTTTCAATTAATGCTTTAATTGAAAGTCCTAAACGATGACGTTCTGGTTCAACATCTAGAACTTTTACATTTACTCTTTGACCAACTTTTAATACATCACCAGGGGTATTAACATGTTCATGTGAAATTTGTGATATATGAACTAATCCTTCAACACCTGGAAATACTTCAACAAATGCACCAAAATCAGTTAAGCGTTTAACAGTTCCTTCAAGAGTTGAGCCAACGGGTGCTTTATCTTCAATATCATCCCATGGTTCTGGTAAAGTTGCTTTGATAGAAAGAGCAATTCTTTCTTTATCATAATCTACTGATAATACCTTAACAGTTACAGTTTGTCCAACTTCTAATACATCAGCTGGATTATTTACGCGATCATATGAAATTTGTGATATATGAACAAGTCCATCAATACCACCAAGATCAACAAACGCACCAAACTTAGTAAGGCGAACTACTTTTCCTTCCATAACATCATTTTCGTGAATAGTATCTAATACTTTTTTACGACTTTCAGCGCGTTGTTTTTGAGCAATGGCTTTATGAGATAAAATTAGTCGATTATTAGCAGGTTCAATTTCAATAATTTTAACTTCTAATTCTTGACCTTTATATTGATTTAAATCATTTACAAAGCGGTCAGAAATCATTGATGCAGGAATAAATCCACGTACCCCAGCATCAACTACTAAACCACCTTTAACAATTTGGGTAACTTTTACTTTAATAGTTTCCTCTGTGGCAGCTTGTGAAACTAATTGTTCCCAAACTTTTCTTGATTCAAGTCTCTTTGATGAAAGTAAGTAACTTCCACCTTCTTTATCGCTACCAATTCTTGATGTAACAGCTAATTCTAGTCTGTCACCAACTTTAATTTCATTAAAATTTTGTGATGAAGCAACTTCTCTCTTAGGTAATACTCCTTCAATTCCTGAGCCTTCAATACCTACGATAAGTTGTTGATTATCATCAACAGCTAAAACTTCACCATTAACAACATCGCCAACGTTTACTTCATTAACACTATTTAATGCTTCTAATAATTCATTTCTTTCTTCATTCTCACTCATGCAACATTCCTCCTTGAAACAACTCTAGATTAATTTTATCCTAAAGTACAAAATTTTACCAGTTAAATGACTGTAAAATAAGGATTTAGAGTTGTTTTTCGATTTCTTTAGAAATTTTATTTACTACCTCTTCAATACCCAATGACGTTGTATCAATTTCGATAGCATCTTCAGCCTTAACTAAAGGTGAAATTTGGCGATGAGAATCTTTATAATCTCTGGCCTCAATTTCCTGCTTTAGTACATCTAAAGGTGTATTAATACCCTTTTTTAAATTTTCTTTATAACGACGTTCGGCTCTTTCCGTGACACTCGCAATTAAAAATATTTTAACTTCCGCATCTGGTAATACAGTCGATCCAATATCTCTACCATCCATGACTATTCCACCATTAGCAGCTAATAATTCTTGTGATTCAGTCAATTGTTTACGAACTGACGAAATAGCTGCAACCGCAGAAGCAGAGTTAGTAACATCACTTTGTCGGATTCGTTCAGTAACTTCTTTTCCATCTAAAAATACCTTTTGACCATTTTCACTTGGTTCAAAGGTAATATTAGTATCAAGTACCAACTCCGAGATTTTTTCAATATCATCTAAAGCTATTTGATTGTTTAATACTTTTAGAGTGATAGCTCGATACATCGCACCAGTATCACAATAGATATAGTTAAATTTATTAGCAACTAATTTAGATACGGTACTTTTCCCAGCTGATGCTGGGCCATCAATTGCTACTTGTAGACCATTTTTATGCATATTTATAACTCAATTCCTTATTTAATTTTTAATTTTTGACCGGGATGCAATTCCGATGAAGAAGATAGACCATTTAAAGCCATTAATTGAGAAACAGTTAGACCGTTATTAACTGCAACACGATACATACCCTGACCAGCTTGGACAGTTGCATATGAATTAGAATTATTATTTGAACTTGTTGTTGCTGTGCCATTGGCAGCTGATTCACTAGTACCGGATGATTCACTGGTATCAGTAGAAGAAGTACTATTATCACTTGAAGATGCTACTTCTGAGTTATTTGAAGTAGTATCAGCAACTGAATTGTCAGCACGACTAGCTGATTCACTAGTATTTACAGTAGAATCATTAGCTTTACTAGTTTTTGAGGTCGTATTAGAATTGGTGCTTTTGGTATCATTTGATTTTTTTTCAGCAGATTTTTTTTCAACGTTAGTTGTACTATCATCATAAGTATTTTTATTACTATCTGAGCTAGTATTCGAGATATTTTGAGATTTATTTGACTTTTTTTCTACATCATTAGCTGATTTTTCGTTGTTTGGACTTCTTCTTTTAGATTTACTCGCCGTATTCTTTTTAGCAGTATCCTTTTTAATTGTAGTTGTTTCCGTATTATTAGAATTATTTCCCATAGCACTTTGTTTAGAGATTCCATAGATCATCGATGCTAAAGCAATAATTGCAATTAATACCACCAAAACTAAAGTAACTAAATTATTAGTTTCATCAGCTTTTCTTCTTTGAACACGCGATAAATGTCCATCATCATCACTACCATCAGCAAATTTTTGATTCCAAGGTTCATTTTCTTTTGAATGATCCTTAACTTCATCATTTTTCATTATATCCCTCCTTTAAATTGCTCTTTCCAACTATAATACTAACACCAAATTTTACCAAATTCTTTTAATTTTTTAATAAAAATATTTTTTTAAGCTTATCTTGCCAATTCATTGACTGATTGGTTCTGTGACCAGTTTCAAATAACTTATCAGAAACTAATAAGTAATTATTAAATAAGCTATCATTATTGCAACAAAACTCTAAATCATGCTTCTTTTTATCCCCAAAATAATTTAATAGCCATTCTCGTTTACAACCTTGGTATTGAATATATTCAAGCATCTGATTTAGCTGCTGCTGCTTTTGTGACTTTCGTTGCTTAAATAATTCAATTAAATCCAATTCCGAATAATCATGATCATAGTAAAATTTTATCAATTGAGATTTTTCATCCTTAAATGTTTCAAGTAAATTAGGATGGGTGTAAGCGTAATGAATTAAACTACTGTCTGGATAGGTGTTATCAATTAAACCATTATGAATATTAATATCAGAATAGTTAAACAATAAAATTGATACACATGGTAACTGATCTCGACCCGCTCGACCAATTTCTTGATAATAGTCTTGAATATTAGCGGGAAAATGATAATGAATAACAAACCTAACATTGGACTTATCAATTCCCATTCCAAATGCACTAGTAGCACAGATTATCTCAATTTCATCTTTCATAAACTGTTGCTGAATTTTAAACCTCTGTAGAGCATCCATCCCACCATGATAAGGTAAACTAGCTTTATTAGTATTTTCATTAATTAACTGGCTAACTTGCTCAGCTTTTGATTTACTAGAAAAGTAAATTATTCCAGATCCATTTAATTTATTTAATATACTAAATAAAGTTTCATCTTTTTGATTTTCATCATGGACATCAACACAATTTATAAATAAATTGGGCCGATCAATGGAATTAACAATTATTTTTACCCTTTTTTTATCAAAACCAAGTCCATTTAAAATATCAAATCTAGTCTTTTCATTAGCAGTTGCAGTTAACATTAAGGTCAATGGATCACCCAAATCTGTCTTTACCTGACCTAAATTTAAATATTCTGGACGAAAATCAGGTCCCCATTGAGAGATACAATGAGCTTCATCAATAACTAAAAGATCAATTCCTACTTCCATCAAACGATTAATTACTTGATTATTACTTAAAGTTTCGGGTGAAACAAAAATATATTGATACCTATCTAAATTTTTAATTACATAATTTCTATAGCTAAAATCCAAACTAGAATTGATAGTAATCGCCTTTTTTATCCCTAAATAATTCATACGGTTAACTTGGTCCTGCATTAAAGAAATTAATGGTGAAACAATCAATATTCGAGGCTGCATAATTTCGCCATAAAATTGATAAATTAGGCTTTTACCACCGCCAGTCGGTAAAATCGCTAACGTATCTTGCTGATTAAATAATGATTGTAAAATTTCAAGTTGACCTGGTTTAAACTCATCAAAGGAAAAACGTTCTTTTAATATTTTTTTAAGTTCAATTTCACTTTTCAATAGTTTGTCTCCTAAAGACCTGATAAAGTCTAAATATAAAAAAATCAACCGTTAAGATAGTTTTTATTTCATTAAAGGTAATTGTTGGATTCGTTTTAAATATGTTATTAAGTTTGTTGATCAAATCATCATTTAAAAAATCCTTAAAAGGAAATATTCGTGGATCTAAGATCGATATTTCTAATAGGTGCTCTTTAACCGTAGAAATCTTAATTGAGCGACGTTTAGAGACTAATTTTAGATCTTTTAAATTCTGATAAATTTGAAATGTTTCTGTGGCACTTTTAGTTACTAAATTTTTTACATATAAATCATCAATTAATTCTTTAAAAAAAATAATTTTATTACTAATAATATAATTAAAAAAATTCATATACATAATATTAATAATCAATTCTAAAATATCAATACTAATTTGTTTTTCATAACTTATTTGAATTAAAGATTTACCTAAAAAATCATGTCCTACCAAGTTATTAATAAATATATCAGCAAGATTTTCATCTATAGATTTTAAAAAATTATTTATACTTTGGAACATGGGTTCAACTAAATTATGCTTGTGTTTTAAATACCATCGTTTAACTCGATATTCATCAACGAACGCAATTTTTTGCGCATAGTAATGATTATTTTCATAACTAAATTCAGACACAACTTGACTAGCCAAGTTAAATCTATCCTTAAACTGATCAATGTGATTTGTACTAATCTTCTGATTAGTTTCTGGCATTAATTTAGCTAATTGCTTTTTTAAAACATTTCCTTTAGAAGTTAATCGATATTCATTAAGGTCATTTATTAAAATCATTTTTTGATCACTTAGCTTTAATAAAGAACTATTGATATCATCAAATTTATAATTATGCATCACACCAAATAAAAAATTGAGGTCATATTGCATACCCCAATAAAGTGTTGAAACAGTTTTTTTACCTATCAAAACATTTTTAATAACATTTGGTTTTCTAAATTCATCAATGCTACCTAATAAAATTAATATATTTTTTATTTGCATTGTTTTTCACCTAAATAGTTAAATATTTTTGATTCTTGGTAAAAACTTATTTTTAACAAAAACAAATATAATACCAATTAAAATACCCTTTATAAAGTTAAACGGAACGATACCAATTAACACTAAGGTTGGAATAGAAAAGCCTATCTTTAGACCAATTAAACTTATATATAACGGTGTAACCACTAGCCAATTCAAAATTGACATTATTAAAATTAATAAGAACGTCATTAAAGCTATGATATTAAAAGATTTTTTAAATCCATTTTGCTTTCTAAATAGTTTTCTGCCTAAGTATAAGGATTCAACTAACGTAACTGAAGAAACAAATGATGAGAATACTCCAATTAAATTAGGAACCGAAGGACCAGTTGTGATCCAATATAGGATTGATTTAATGGCCGCAATGATAATTCCACCTAATGGTCCAAAAATTAAAGACCCAATTAGTATTGGCACATCACTAAAATCAATTTTTAAATATGGTACCACTGGAATAATTGGAAACGCAAAAAACATCAAAATATATGAAACTCCAGCAAAAATTGACATTTTTAATAAATCACTTAGTACAAATTTGTTATTTTTCATTGAAAACACTCCTATAATTTTCAATGATAAATCTCCATTAATACGAGATAACGTATAAAACTACAAAGAAAACAAAAATCTTCTTTATACCAGACTTTACTGTCGGTTTTGGAATTTCACCAAATCGGCTACAAATTGTAGGTCGTGGACTATTACCACCGGTTGGGATTTTAACCCGTTCCTGAAGATATATCATTATTTATAATTTATTTATTTTAATTTTACCATCTTTTTAAGTTCTTCGATTTCATGTGGCTTCAAACTTCTTGAATCTCCAGGATTTAACCCCTTTAGATTTAAGAAACTATAAGATTCTCGGCTTAATTTCATTACCGGATGATCTAATGATGCCAACATTTTTTTAACTTGGTGGTTTCTACCCTCATGGATAGTTAAAGATACAATCGACGTTTTACTGTCTCGATTAAATCTAATTAGTTTTGCCTTAGCCGGAGCTGTTTTCTTTTTATCGATTACAACCCCATTTCTTAGTTGCTTCAAATCATCATTTTTAATCTCACCTTTAACTTTTGCTATATAAGTCTTTTCAACTTCATATTTAGGATGAGTAAGTCGATTATCCAGCTCTCCATCATTGGTTAGTAAGAGTAGCCCTGAAGTATCATAATCAAGTCTTCCGATTGGATAAACTCGTTCTTGGACGTTATCCAGAAGGTCGATAACAGTTTTACGATGCTTATCATCCGAAACTGAAGTGATTACTCCACGAGGTTTATACATAATTATATATACCAATGGTTCCTTAGTTAATGGAATACCATTAACCCTAACTTCATCATTTTTGTTTACTTTTACACCTAATTGGGTAACTACTTCACCATTAATTTCAACTTTTCCTTCAGTAATTAATGTCTCTGCTTTTCTTCTGGAAGCAATTCCCGCTTGAGCAATAACTTTTTGAACTCTTTCACTCAATTCAATTCACCTAATCCTTATTTAATTTTTGATTGAATGTTTCCATTAAATCTTCGCTAGTTGTTTGTATCATTTCTGAAATCTCAGGTAGTTCATCTAAAGAAGCTAATCCAAAATAATTTAAAAACAAATTAGTAGTCGCATATAGCTTAGGCTTACCAATGGTATCTTTTACTCCTACAACCTCTATTAATTTTTGATCAACCATTTTTGCTAATATCGAAGAACTATTAACTCCTCTAATTTGATCAATCTCTATTCTCGTAATGGGTTGCTGATACGCAATAATTGATAGTACCTCTAAAGCTGATGTTGATAACATTTGCTTATTAGTATTAGTTATTATGGGTTTGATTTTATCATATATTGAAGGCTTGGTAGCTAATCGATATATTCCCTTAGTTTCAGTTATCGTAAATATAGTATACGGATCAAGAGAATACTTTTGGTTTAAGTCGTTGATAATACATTTACAGACTTCTTCATCTTTATTTAGTTCTTTTTGAATATCTTTTAATAAGACTCCGTCATTACCTGCAATATATAGCATTGATTCAATTATTAAAAATTCATCCATTAATTAAATAATTCTCCCTTATCTATCATTAAAGGTGCAGTAGAACCACTTTGTTTAAGATAGACTTCCTTTAACTTAGCTAGTTCAAGAACCGCTAAGAAGCTAGTAATAATTTCTTCAGAATTACCACTCACTATCACACTTTCAAATTGAATATTTCCTAAATCATTTAACTTATTTTTAATAATGATTATCTGATGATCAACATTGTAATTCCACTTAGTCAACGTTTTAATTTTTGGAGACTTTAATTTAAACTTGTCTATAATCCGTACATAACTATCTAGTATATCGTTACTTTTAAATTGTTTATTTTTAATAACTGGTTCAATTATCTCAATAGGAACTATTGGCAATGATGTAAAACTATCCTTTTTTAGTTCTAGTTGTCTTAATTGGCCACTAGCCCATTTAATTTGCTGATAATTAATTAATTGATCAACCAGGTCATTTCTAGGATCATCAAAATCATCATCAGATTCTTCTATTGGTAACAATAATTTTGATTTTATGGTCATTAACTTTGTGGCCATTACAAAGTAATCACCAATAGCATCCAAATCCGGATCACTGTTGGCGATTAAATTTAAATATTGATCAGTAATTTCTGAAATATTGATATCATAAATATCCATTTTAGATTGATTAATTAAATGTAATAGTAATTCTAAAGGACCGTCAAAGTCATCTAAGTGAACCTTAATTTGGCTTTTAGAATTGCTCTGCATCAGTTGGTTCAACTATATCATTCTCACTTTCATCTTCAGATATAACTGAATTTCGATCTTTTTCCCACTGCATGCAAATCATTGCATTGTCTAAATCTCCAACAATTTTACTATCTGGATAGTTCATCTGTAATTCAGATAGCATTGTATCAAAATTATGTTGGCTTAATTCCTGTGGTGATAATGAAAGTTCATGAACAATTACTTGTTCATTTCTTAATTCAATCCCTACTAGACCAGACCAATTTTGATCATCATTTTTCCATAGATATAATGACCTACTATCATTTGTATCGTACCAATTAATCTCTTGGGAAATCAAATTCATATCACTGATATCTTTGGATAAAGAAAGAAGACCCATTGCAATTTTTTCATAACTTTTATGATAAAAATACAGCATAATTGTTTATCCTCCAATTTTTTGAATCATTTTAAATATATTTTTCCATCGGACTGCTCAATTAATCCAGCTTTTAATAGGTGTCCAATTGCTCTTTTAAAAGACCCCTTACTAATTCCAAAATATTTTTTAATACTATCCGGGGTACTCTTATCACTAAAATTAAGTGATTGATCATTAGAATGCTTTAAAGCTTCTAAAATCATTGTAGAATCATCATCAATTGCTTCGTAATTTCTTGGCTTAGCAGAAATGTTAACCGTTCCATCTCGTAACATACCAATCACTCTACCTGAAACCTCTTCACCTAAACGAGGTTCTTTTTGACGTTCACTGGGATGTAAAAACGCAATTTGATAATCTTCAGTTAGCAATCTAGTTCCAGCCAATTTAAGACGATATGCTCGGGCCTTAACATTTTTATTTTTCATATTTTCTGTTACTGGTTGGGCAATAGCCTCAAATATAGATTCATCAGCCAGCTTACCCCAAATCCTATTTTTACTATCTACGGTTAGGGCAATCATTACTTGGTCGCCTTTTTGTGGCCATAGACTATTAATAGTTGGAAGATCATCTAATGATACAACCACATCTTTATTAGGTAATCCAATATTTACAAAAATTCCTAACCCAAATTTTTGTTTTACAACCGTACCAAATCCGTAATGATCGCGACGAATGTCGGGAACAGTTCGAGTTATTTGAAATTTATGGTTTTCATTTTCATATGTAAAACCAGTAAATTTTGATCCAAGTTTTAACGGTTTTTTAATTTCACTTTTATCCAGTAAGAAGGTAACGCCATCTTTTTGGATAAAATAACTTTTATCATTTTCATCTGTTACTTCACCAGTAATCACCTGGGCAATTAATTCATTCATTATATTCTCCAAATCACTTATTCTTTTATCCATTTTACACGTTTCTATATAAAATATCCATTTAATAAAATAGAGCCACCGACAATAACTTGTCAGCAGCTCTATTTTATTAAAGATTAGATGGCGTTTGAAGCACCATGGTAAACAATTCCACGATGTGAATCTACAGTAACTAATTCTCCATCAGAAATTTTATCAGTAGCACCGGCAGCACCAACAACTACAGGAATACCCATTGAAATACCAACTACAGCAGCATGAGAAGTTAATCCGCCTTCTTCAACAACTACGGCACTAGCTTTTTCAATTGCTGGTAAATATTCTTTATCAGTTGTCTTAGTTACTAAGATACTACCTTCAGTAACTTTAGCATTAGCATCTGCAGCATTATCAGCAATAACTGCTTTACCAATGACAGTCTTATCACCGACTCCTTGGCCTTGTACTAACTTTGAACCAATAAGTTGAACTTTCATTAAGTTAGTAGTACCACGTTCGTCAACTGGAACACCAGCAGTGATTAAAATTAGGTCGCCTTCTTTAGCTAAACCAGTTTCAACAGCTTTTTTAGCTGCTAAATCAAACATTTCATCAGTGTTAGCTGGTTTATCAACAGCAATTGGTTGAACACCCCAGTTAATCATTAATCCACGACGAGTACGTTCATCGAAAGTGATTGCTAAAATATCAGCATCTGGACGGTATTTAGAAATCATACGTGCAGTATAACCTGATGTAGTAGCAGCAACGATAGTCTTAATTCCTAATTCTTTTGCAACACGTGCAACAGAGTCACCTAATGATTCAGTAACATCATTAGTTTGGAATACTGGACGATCAGTACCAAATTCAGCAAATGCATTTTCTGCTTTAACGTCAATACGAGCCATTGTAGAAACTGCTTCAACTGGGTAATCACCGTTAGCACTTTCACCAGAAAGCATAGTTGCATCTGTACCGTCAAATACAGCGTTAGCAACGTCAGAAGCTTCCGCACGAGTTGGACGTGGGTTTTCTTGCATTGAATCTAACATTTGAGTTGCAGTAATAACTGGTTTACCAATTACATTACATTTTCTAATTAATGATTTTTGAACTAAAGGAACGTTTTCTGCTGGAATTTCAACACCCATGTCACCACGAGCAATCATTAATCCATCAGATACTTTGATGATTTCATCAAAGTTGTCGATTCCTTCTTGTGATTCAATTTTAGGGAAGATTTGAACATGGCCCATGTTCTTTTCTTCTAATAATTGACGAATATCTAAAACATCTTGAGGTTTTCTAACAAAAGATGCAGCGATAAAATCAATATCTTGATCTAATCCAAAACGAATATCATCTGAATCTTTTTCAGTGATACCTGGTAAGTTAATTGAAACACCAGGAGCATTAACACCTTTACGTGATCCTAATAAACCATCGTTTTGAGCAACAACGACTAATTCACGAGTAGCGTCATCTTTTTTATCGATTACAGTGTCTAATAAACCATCATCGAATAAAACATGGCCACCTTCATGAACATCATCAAAAAGTCCTGGGTAAGTAACTGCAATTTTATCCTTAGTACCTTCAATGCTAGCATCCATTGAGATACGGAATGTATCACCAGTTTTAAATGGAATTTTACCTTCTTTTTGGATGGTAGTTCTAATTTCTGCACCTTTAGTATCTAACATAAATGCAACAGTTTTACCTGTTTTCTTTTCTGCTTCACGAACTTTATTCATACGATCTAAATGTTCATCATGGTCACCATGTGAAAAGTTAAATCGGAAAACATTAGCACCTGCTTCAATTAAGTCAGCAATGATGTCAACATCAGTACTTGCAGGACCTAATGTACTTACGATCTTAGTTTTCTTCATAAGTAAATCTCTCCTTTGGTTTTTGGACAATACCAATAATCAATCAAGACGGGCCAATTAATCGATTGGTTTTTCCGTTTAGATTTCAAGTTGTATTTTATCACTTTTTTTAGGGGTTGTCTGCCCTATTTCAAACGGTTTTTAGAATAAATTGCAAAATAAACCAATGAAAGGGTTTTCTATTTTTACTTATAAACTACATTTTCATCTCCTAATAGTTGCTTTAATTCATTCATCATTTTGGAGTTAATTGACAAACTAGAATTGGTTCCTAATTTCCATTTTTTTGAAGATATTTTATTGTAAATAATAACGGGAGTGGGTCCTGGATATATTTTTCTAAATTCGTTTAACAACTTAGCTAATTCATTTTGCTTATAATCTTCATCAATTTGTAAAAATAGCTGCTTATTGACATTATTTTTTTGTATCTCTAATTCTAGGTTTTCAGCAGGAACAATTTTATTAGCTAATAACTGAAGTTGCTTACGATATTCAATCTTTCCAGAAATAACTAAGATCATTTCTTTTTTTAACCAGTTTTTAAATTTATCGAATATATTAGGAAAAATTGTTATTTCAATTTCACCCACTTCGTCGCTTCCTTTAACAAATGCCATTTGCTGACCAGTTTTGGTTCGAATAACCTTAACGGAATTTATATATACAATCACAATCGCACTTTTTAGATTTAAATCAATTTTATCAAGTGAAATTGACCCAATTGTATCACCCAACCATCTAAATTTTTCAACGGGGTGACCGGATAAATATGCTCCCAGATACTCATTTTCTTTTTCCAATATTTCATTATTAGAAAATTCATCTATTTTTGAAATTTTAGGTTGCAGCTCTTTAAACAAACTAATTGAATTTCCACTCAATTTAATGGCCTCAATATATTCATCCAATGAATTAATTAAGGTAGCTCGATTAAATCCTAGTGAATCAAAACAGCCTGCGTAGATTAGAGAATTAATAATATCTACCTTTAGATATTTTACAGGCAATCTATTCAAAAAGTTCTGAAACGAACTAAATTTTCCCTTAGTATTTCGTTCTTCTAAAATTACTTTAATAAAATCTCTTCTAATCCCTTTTATTCCTGATAAACCAAAAATTATTTTATGATTTATATATGCAAAATCGCTTTTACTGTAATTGATATCCGGATGGAATATTTCAATATTTCGATGCTTAGCTTCACTTAAATACAGCTTAATTTTATCATCATTACCATAAACCGAATTAAGTAATGCCGTAAAAAATTCTCCAGGAAAATGAACTTTTAAATAGGCTAATTCATAAGCCATCTTACTATATGCAATAGCATGTGATTTATTAAAACCATAATTGGCAAATTCCTCAATATAGTTAAATACCTGATTAATCAATTCTATCTTATAGCCATTCTGCAAGGCTCCCTTGATAAAATCTTGTTTTATTTTTTCAATTGCATCAAGATTTTTTTTACTCATAGCCCGTCTTAAAACATCAGATTTTCCCAATGAAAATCCTGCCATTTTAGTAGCTACCGACATTACTTGTTCTTGATAAACAATAATTCCATAAGTTGAATCTAAAATCGTCTTTAAGCTTTCATCTAAGATGCTAAAAGGTTTATTTTCCCTTTTTCTAAGAATCAATTCATCAATATTTTTCATTGGACCTGGACGATATAATGCATTTACTAAAGCAACTTCATTAAAATTATCCGGATGTAATTTTTTCAATACATTTTTAATACCACTTGATTCAAATTGAAAAATTCCATTAGTATCACCATTTTGAAATAACTCTAAAGTTTTATGATCGTTCATAGGAATTTCAGATAGGTTAATCAACTGATTAGTTTGCTGTTTAATAGAATTTAAAACATTTTCCAAAATAGTTAGATTTCTTAATCCTAAAAAATCCATCTTTAATAAGCCCATTGATTCAACATAGTTCTTAGAATACTGAGTTAATAGCAATCCTTCATTACCATTTTGAACAGGAACCGAACTAACAATAGGGCTTTGACTAAGTACAATTCCTGCAGCATGCGTAGAATAATGTCTTGGTAAACCTTCAATTTGCTTAGCTGTTTGAAACAACTTTTTATTTAGCGCACTGTCTGCCACTAAATTTTTTAATTTCTGTGACTCTTCATAAGCCTCGTCTAAAGTTATTCTGAGTCCGTTAGGAATAGCTTTACTCCAAATAGATAGTTGACTTGTGCTTAGTCCAAAGCTTCGCCCAACATCCCTAATTGATTGCTTAGCTGCGAAAGTTCCAAAAGTAATTATTTGAGCTACTCTAGAATGACCATATTTATCATGAACATATTGGATTACCAAATCACGTTTTATATCCGGAATATCTAAATCAATATCCGGCATTTGTCGTCTTTCTGGATTTAAAAAGCGTTCAAATAAAAGATTGTATTTTATAGGATCAACATCGGTAATTCGTAACAAATATGCCACCAATGAACCAGCTACTGATCCACGACCAGGACCAGTAATAATTTCATGTTGATGTAAAAAATTAATAACATCCCAAATAATTAAAAAGTAATCGTCAAATCCCATATTATGAATAATCTTCAATTCATAGTTAAGACGTTTTTGGTATTTAGATTTATCTAAATCAGGATGTTCATTGATTAACTTATTAAAACCCTCTATACAAAGTGACTCTAAATATTCAGAACTACTAATGTTATTTGGAATATTAAACTTAGGTAATTCCGGTTCACGATGCTCAATTTTTAAATTTACCTTTTGAGCCAAGACTGATAATTCATCAATTGCTGATAATAATCCGGCTTGCTTAAATTGTTCATAGACTTCTTCAGGCTTTCGTAAATAATCATGGCCATCTACATAATATTTACCCAAATTTGTCATTTTTGTACCAGCATTAATATTCATCAAAACCTGTGTAGTAAAGTAATCTTGAGCATAATAATACTTTACTGGTACATCAGCAATCACCGGAATAGCATATTTGTTAGCCATAGCCAATAGCCAATCATTGGCTTTTTGGTCTGAGTAAGCATTTAAACCAATTTTAAATGGATAACCTAATTGTTTAACCGAATTCAAATAATTTTTGGCATCATCGAACTTTTTTTGTGATACTAAATCAAATAGTTCTCCATCTGATGGTAAAATAATCCAAATATCCTTCAATAAATCACTGATAGATTCTAAAGTTAATATACTCTCAGTCATTTTTAGAGAAGATATTTTTATTAAATTTTGATATCCCAAATTACTTTGGGCAATTAGTGTAAAATGATACTCTTTATCTGAATTAATTTTACCGGGTAAATACAAATTGACCGCAATTAAGGGCTTAATTCCATACTTAATACATTGATCATAGAATTCAATACTCCCGTACATAACATTATCATCGGATAATGATAGAGTGTCATATCCATACTGCTTAGCTAATTTTATTATTTTTTTAATCTTAATAGGACTTTTCAATAAACTATATGAACTGGTTAACTGAATTGGGTAAAATTTCAATTTAATTCCTTCGTTTCGATTTTATTATGCTAATTATATCAAATTTTAAATTTGCTGACCTTTAATTTATTTTTATCTAAATTTGTGCTAAAATTTTGATGAACGTGGAGGTGTATGTAATGCCAAAAATTATTAGTGCTAATCTTGTAGTTATATTCTGGTCATTTATTTTTGGAGAAGTTATCGGTTATATCGGTTCAGCTCTTGAATTAATGAACTATGATATTTTACAAATTGGAATTACTGCAGTAATTGCTGCACTCATTGGAGTTAATGGAGTTTACTTTGTATCCAAACTATCATAAAAAAAGACCGTTATTATTTATATAACGGTCTTTTTTTATGCATTTTTATAATTCTTTTGAAACAAAATTTAATTTATCATCTTTAAGTGAAATATCAACTTCGCTATGAGGCATAACCTCACCAGAAATAATTAATTTTGCCAGTGGCGTTTCTACTTCATTAGTAATGAATCTTTGTAAAGGTCTGGCTCCGTATAACGGATCATATCCCTTATCTGCAATCCATTTTTTAGCTTCACTATTAATTGATAATCTAATGTCTTGTTCCTGAGTCCTATTCGATAATTGATCAATAATTTTTTGAACAATTTGTTCAATATTATTTAGAGATAGTGGTGTGAACATAATAATATCACTAATTCGGTTTAAAAATTCTGGTTTGAAATGGGCTTTAAGTAGTTCATCTACTTGTTGGCGACCGGCTTCAGTAATATCTCCAGCATCATTTGTATTCTCTAGCAAAATGTTCGATCCTAAATTAGAAGTCATAATTAAAATTGTATTTTTAAAATCTACTGTTCTACCTTTACTATCCGTTAAACGGCCATCATCTAAGACCTGCAATAAGATATTAAATACATCTGGATGAGCTTTTTCGATTTCATCAAATAAAACAATGGTATATGGATTTCTTCTAACGGCTTCAGTAAGTTGACCACCTTCTTCATAACCAATGTATCCTGGTGCAGCCCCTACTAAACGAGAAACTGATTCTTTTTCCATATATTCTGACATATCTATTCTAACAATATGATCTTCAGAATCGAATAAGTTTTCACCAAGTGCTTTAGCTAATTCTGTTTTCCCAACCCCAGTTGGTCCTAAAAATAAAAATGATCCTAACGGTTTGGTTGGATCTTGAAGACCTGCGCGTGATCGTAAAACCGCGTTAGATATTGAATCTACGGCTTCATTTTGTCCAATTACACGTTTATGAAGATTTTCTGATAAATGTAATAGCTTATTACGTTCACCTTCTACTAATTTAGTAACTGGAATTTTAGTCTGTTGACTTACAACTGCTGCAATTTCATTTTCAGTGACTGATTCTTCTACCAACCACTCCGTAGAGTGATCATTAGCTTCTAGTTCAGCCAATTCCTTTTGAAGTTGGGGAATTGTACCATGCTGCAAAACGGCAGCTTGATTTAAATCATAGTTACTTTCAGCCTGATTCAAATCATTTTTAGCTTGATCTAATTCTTGCTTCTTATCACTGATTTTTTGAATGACCGTTTTTTCTTGATTCCAACGTGCATTTAATTCATTAACCTTTTCTTTAGTATTAGCCAATTCCTTTTGTAAATCAGTTAGTCGTTTTTTGGAAGCTTCGTCAACTTCATCTTTTAGAGCTGCTTCTTCTACTTCTAATCGCATTAACTGTCTAGAAGCCTGATCCAACTCAGTAGGTCGTGAGTTCATTTCTACTCGAATATTTGCAGAGGCTTCATCAACCAAATCAATCGCTTTATCTGGCAAAAATCGGTCAGTAATGTAGCGGTCTGACAACTTGGCAGCTGCTACTAAAGCATTATCATGGATTCTAACTCCGTGATGAATTTCAAGACTCTCTCTCAGTCCTCTTAAAATTGTAATAGTATCATCTACACTCGGTTGATCAACTAGTACCTTTTGGAAACGTCGTTCTAGAGCTTTGTCTTTTTCCATATATTGACGATATTCATCCAAAGTAGTTGCTCCAATTAGATGCAATTCTCCACGAGCTAACATAGGTTTTAAAATATTTCCCGCATCCATACTACCTTCAGTTTTACCTGCTCCAACAATATTATGAATTTCATCAATAAACATGATAATTTGTCCATCAGCTTTTTTAACTTCTTTTAAAACTGCTTGTAATCGCTCTTCAAATTCACCGCGATACTTAGCTCCGGCAATCAAAGAACTCATATCCAATTCATAAATAGTTTTATTTTTTAAATTCTCAGGTACATCATTAGTTGCGATACGTTTGGCAAGGCCTTCAACTACCGCAGTTTTACCGACTCCGGGTTCTCCAATTAATACCGGATTATTTTTAGTTTTACGAGATAAAATAGTAATTACACTTAAAATTTCATCATCTCTACCAATAATTGGTCCTAATTTATTATCACGAGCAGCTTTTACTAAATCAACCCCATACTTTTCAAGTGCTTGATAATTATCCTCTTGATTTTTTGAGGTAATTTTTTCGCCACCGCGTAGATTTTCAACTTCATTTTTTACTTTTTGTAAAGTAATTCCTTGATCCTTTAAATAATTATTGAAACGATCGCCACTAAGCTTCATTAAAGCAATAGCCATTGTATCAATAGCAATATAGGTGTCCCCTAAATCTTCTTTTTCTGTTTGTGCCAATTGAAACAATTCAAATAAGTTTGCAGATAATGATTGTCCGTAACTTATATTGCTTCCTTCAACAGTTGCTATAGCATCAATTTCTCGATCCAATTCATCATTTACTTCGTCTATATTAAGACCTAGATCGGAATAGATCTGTCTTCCTAGTTCCCCAGGTTGAACTAAAAACTTAAATAAATGACTAACTGTAATTTCTTGTTGCTTTCTAGTTACTGCAATTTGTTGTGCTTGAGCTAATGCTTTGGTTAAAGCTTCAGTTAAATTATCTGGATTCATCTAGGTCCCTCACTTTTTATAGTATTAAAAAAAGGCTAACTAACTACTAATTAGCTTAACCTTTTTAATAACTATATTTTAACACTTTTTCAAAAGTTTGACCAATTTTGACCAAAGTTTTTTATCCTTTTTCTGCATACAATTTAACAATTTCAATTATAGTATCTACCGCTTTCTCCATTGCTTGTTCAGAAACATACTCGAAACGACCATGCATATTCTCCCCACCAGCAAATAGATTAGGAGTAGGTAAGCCCATAAATGATATTTTAGAGCCATCGGTACCACCACGCACTGGAAAAATATTTGGAACAACCCCAACATTTTTCATTGCTTGCTCTGCTACGTTGACAACTGTTGGATCTTTCTCAATAATTTCTCCCATATTATAGTATTGGTCATGAATTTCAACTTTTAACCGGTCTTTACCAAAATCTAAATTCATTTGATCAGCAATTCCTCTAAACAATTTTTTACGATCTTCAAATTTTTGGCGATCATGGTCGCGAATAATATATGACAGTTGAGCTTCATCCACAGTACCATTAAATTTATCTAGATGATAAAAGCCTTCACGCTTTTCGGTATTTTCTGGTCGGTCATGTTCAGGTAGTTTTTGATGAAAATCGATTCCTACTTGGATTGCGTTAACCATAATATCTTTCGCATCTGATGGATGAACATTGGTACCAGTAATTTGGACTTTAGCTTCGGCTGCATTGAAAGTTTCATAGCTTAACTCGCCTTCTGGTCCACCATCAACTGTATATGCAACATCGGCACCAAAATCTTTGACATCAAAGTGATCAGCCCCAGTACCGATCTCTTCATCAGGTCCAAATCCAATTTTAATTGTTCCATGTTTAATTTCATTATGTTGCATCAAATAATTAATGGCCGCAATAATTTCTGCAACTCCGGATTTATCATCAGCTCCCAATAAAGTTGTTCCATCGGTAGTAATTAAAGTATGATTTTTATAGTTTTTTAAATTTGGAAATACTTTAGGATCTAACGTATATTCTCCCGATTGGCCTAGCTTAATAACTGATTCACCATCATAATTTTCTACGATCTGTGGATTAATATTCTCTGAATTAAAATCAGCCGTATCAATATGAGAAATAAAACCAATAGTTGGAACTTTATTGTCCATATTTGCCTCTAAAGTAGCAAATACATAACCACTTTGCTGATTAGTATGTACGTTAGAAAGTCCCATAGATTTCAAACGTTGCTCTAAACTGTTCAAAAAATCAACTTCACGAGGACTAGATGGAATAGTTCCAGAGTTTTCATCCGATCGAGTATTTACTTTAACAAATTCTAAAAAATTTGGTATTAAGTCTGCATATTTTTCCATAATTAGTATTAGCCTCCAAATTACATAAATTTAAATGGATCCGTATTAATTTCTGATTTTATTATATCGATGTCCCAATCATTCTGATTAGCCCAGTGGGTAAACATTCCTACTAAATTAATTTTACAAATGCTTTCAATATGGTGTCCCGGATCAATAACTGGCATATCAGCTGCGAGCATTTCATGGGCTGTATGATAATATACATCACCAGTAATATAAACATCAGCATTTTTATGTTTAGCTAAATTATAATATTTACCACCATCTCCGCCAAGAATTGCGACCTTTTTTATAGGTTTATTTAAATCATTAGCTATAACTCTCAAGCCATCAATTTTAAATACTTTTTTACAATATTCAATAAATTCAGTTAGTGTCTTAGTTTTTTCTAATTCACCAACTCTTCCCATGCTAACTCGAGATTGATTATCAACTAGTTCAATAATATTGTAGATAGGTTCTTCAAACGGATGAACATCCTTAAGAGTTTTTAATACCTTTTTCATATTTGATTCGGGAACTTCAAATTCAAGCCGAGAGTCTTCTAACTCAGTTGGTTCACCTGCTAATCCAGCTGTAGGATCCGCAGGTGTATGAGGAACGTAAAATAAGGTACCTCCACTTTGGTAAGTATAACCAGTATATGGTCCAGAACTCATGTCTGCTCCTGCATCTACTAATGACATTCTAACCGCATTAGCATAAACATTAGGAACTTGAACAGTCAGGCGATATATTTTCATGACTTTTCCCGGAACTAATCCACTCCGATTAACTAATTCTAATTCATCAGCTAACCAATCATTCAATCCACCATTAGCCGAATCCAAATTAGTGTGGGCGGAATACACTGTAATATTATTTTGAATTATCTTTGCGTACATAGCATTTTGTGGGTCCGATAAGTCTAGGTTCTTAGCTGGATGAAACATTACGGGGTGATGACTAAAAATAAAATCGACATTATTTTGAATAGCTTCTTCTACTATTTCTGGTCGAACATCTAGGGTCACCATCACTTTATGAATATCCGCATCTAGACTGCCAATTTGTAATCCTACGGGGTCATTTTTTACTGCAATTTCTTTAGGGGCAAACTGCTCGAATCGATCAACTAATTCTCTAACTTTCATTTCCAATTACCTCATTAATTTGCTTGATTTGATGATTTAATTCATCTATTTTATCAATATTGGGCTTCTTTGATGTTTCAATTTGTTTTAACACATTCTCTAATTGTTGTTTTTCACTTCGCCACTTTTGGTAAAAAACTTCATTAGGATTATTTACTAAAAACGGTCCAAAAGTTAGTTCTTTATCGGAATAAGTTATTTTATCATTAACTGGTTCAGCTACAATAACTTCATAAGTATGGCGATCTTCAGCCAAAATTTGCTCATCAACGATTTTATATCCATTATGCATTAGCCATTCCCTAAGAATCTTTTCACCCACATTAGGTTGTAAAATTAAGTTTTGGACATTTTTAAGTTTATCAACCCCACTATCGAGGATTTGACTAATTAAAGTTCCACCCATTCCAGCAATTGTAATAGTATCTATGTGATCACTAGCTTCAATAGCAGCAAGTCCATCAGCTAATCTTGGTAAAATAGTATTATTTAATCCCGCCTTACTAATTTCATTTTTAGCATTTTGGTAAGGTCCTCTAACTACTTCACCAGCAATTCCAAAATTTATAATATTATTTTTAGCTAGCCAAATTGGCAAATATGCATGATCAGATCCAATATCTGCTAACCGACTATTTTTTTTAACGTATCCAGCAACTGTTTTTAATCTAGATGATAAATGATCACTATTCAATTCAAATTCTCCTTAAAATTTAGATAAACTAATTATATTGTAAAAATAAACAAAAAAACAGACATGAACCAGTAAAGTTCACATCTGTTGCAATTTTTATTCCAAGAAATCTTTTAATTGTTTACTTCTTGAAGGATGTCTTAATTTTCTAAGTGCTTTAGCTTCAATTTGGCGGATTCTTTCACGAGTAACCCCAAATACTTTACCAACTTCTTCTAAAGTTCTTGTTCTTCCATCATCAAGACCAAATCGTAGTCTTAATACATTTTCCTCACGGTCAGTTAGTGTGTCTAATACAGTTTCAAGTTGTTCTTTTAGTAATTCATAGGCAGCATGATCGGCTGGAGAAGTTGCATCTTGATCTTCAATAAAATCACCTAGATGAGAATCGTCTTCTTCACCAATAGGAGTTTCTAAAGAAACGGGTTCTTGAGCAATTTTTAATATTTCACGAACTTTTTCAGTTGGCATATCCATTTCAGCACCAATTTCTTCTGGTAGAGGTTCTCTACCTAAGTCTTGTAGCAACTGACGTTGGATTCTTATTAATTTATTAATGGTTTCAACCATATGAACCGGAATTCGGATGGTTCTTGCTTGGTCAGCAATCGCACGAGTGATGGCCTGTCTAATCCACCATGTAGCATATGTTGAAAATTTAAATCCTTTACGATAATCAAATTTTTCAACAGCTTTCATGAGACCCATATTTCCTTCTTGAATAAGATCAAGAAATTGCATTCCTCGACCAACATAACGTTTTGCAATTGAAACTACCAATCTTAAGTTAGCTTCAGCCAATTCTTGCTTAGCTTCTTCTTCACCATCTTCGATTCGCTTAGCTAGACTAATTTCTTCTTCAGCTTTTAGCAATGGAACACGGCCAATCTCTTTAAGGTACATTCTAACTGGATCGTTAATTTTAATTCCAGTTGGTGCGGAAACATCACTTAATTCTTTTTTGGTAACTTTTTTAGCCGCATTTAGGGCACGAATATCTGGCTCACCATCTTTATCAACAATACTAATACCAGAATCTTCAACACTTTCTAGCAAAGTTTCAATTGCTTTTTCATCTAGATCATATGGAGTAATAATTTGATCTTCAATTTCATCATAAGTTATATGACCAATTGGTTTATTATCCTTAACTAGTTCTTTGAATTCTTTTTCATAGGGTTGTGTTTTAGGTGCTGTTTTTTTGATTTCTTTTTTAGCCATTTAATGACCTCCTAAAGTCATAACATTAAAGATACGATCTTTTTTCTTGTTCTAATTTAATTAATTCAATTGCTAATTGACGCTGCTTATTAACATCATTTTGCTTAACGGCATCTTTAAATTCTGTTTTTTTATTAACTATTCTTGTTTCAACAGGAATTTTCTTGGTTAATAAATTAATATAGTCATCAATTTCTTGTTTGGTTGGATCACCAAACAAAGGTAACATATCTATTTCAATTAGTAAATTTTGTAAATCAGGCTCATGGATTAAGTTACTGAAAATAGAAACATCAAAAATTTCATATTTTGTAAAATATTCTTGAGCTAATAAAAATATTAATTGATATGGCTCATGTAAAAAATTAAAATCTGACAAGCTAGTTACTTGTAACCAAGCATCTTGATAATGAAGCATTCGATTAAGCAGTGCTTGTTCTGTGCGTTCAACCAACGTGACTTTTTTATTACTTTTTGCATTAACTTCAAAAATTTTATTTGGTTTATTCGTACTTTTATCTATACGCGTAGGTGGATTTGTCGTTGAAGAAATTTGAAGTTTTAAAATTTCTTTATCAATTTTAAATTCATTAGATAGTTTACTTAAATATAGATCTAATTCAATCGGCGAATTTATTTTAGAAATAATTTTAAGAGATTCAGATATATAGCGACTTTTATCGCTCTCTGAAGTAAAATCATAATCCTCTCTCAAATAATCAAGTTCAAAATCAATGGGAGTTTGCGGATGTTTCAATAGATTCATAAATTCACTTGCATCATTTTGTTTAATAAACTCATCTGGATCCAATTGATTAGGCAGTGATAATATTTTAATACTTAATTTTGAGTTAGCCAAAATTTCAATAGCTCGTTTAGTCGCCTTTTGACCGGCACTGTCTCCATCATAACAAATGATCAATTCATCGGTTATTTTTTCAATTGAATAAATCTGTTGCTCAGTTAAACTAGTCCCCATTGAAGCAATTCCCGACTCAATTCCTGATTTATAAGCGGTAATGACATCCATGAAACCTTCAAATAAAATAGCCGGTTGATTATTTCTAATTCTTAATCTAGCCTTATCTAAATTAAATAAGTTTTTACGCTTATTGAAGATATCCGTCTCAGGACTATTTAAATATTTTGGCATATCTGGATTAGCATTAAGCAGTCGGCCAGAAAAAGCAATTGTCTTACCATTACTATCTCTAATCGGAAACATAATTCGATCAACAAATCGATCACTTAAATTTCCTTGCTGGTCTTCCGAAAATAGTCCTGATTTTCTTAATTGTTGAAAGTCAACCTTGTGTTCATCAAAAAATGACTTAAGGATTCGATTGGGTGGAGCATAACCCAAATTAAATTCTTCAATAACTTCACTACCCATACCTCTATCTTGAAGGTAATTTAGAGCAGTTTCTCCTATCTTAGTATTAACTAGGATATGATTAAACAATTTAGCAGCCTGCTCATTAATCTCAATTAGCTTATTGTTAAGGGAATTATTAGAATTATCATTTTTTATATACTGAGGGGCAATTGAGACCCCAACAAATTCAGCGACTTTGGCAACTGCCTCAGGAAATGATATATTTTCTAATTCCATTATAAATTTAAACGCATTGCCCCCACGACCGCAACTAAAGCAATGAAAAATTTGTTTTTCTTCGGATACAGAAAAAGATGGGGTCCGCTCTTCATGAAACGGACAAAGACCAAATAGATTTTTCCCAGATTGTTTTAATTGCACATACTGTCCAACTACGTCTACAATGTCGGTTTGACTTTGTATTTGATCAACAACATTTTCAGGAATTTTAACCATGATGTCCTCCCATCTTTTATTAATATTACTGATAAAAGTCGCACATTAATTAATAATGTGCGACTAATTTATTTTTAGAAATACATATTCTATTCTACATTCAAACTATTATAAAAACAAGCTTTAATAATTGTTATTTAACAACTAATTGGTTTAAATCACCTAATTTATAAATTAGGTTAGCAAGTGCAGTTAATTGAGCTAAACGGTTATTTTTTAAGCTCTCGTTATCAGACATAATCATTGTTTCATCGAAATAATTGTTAATGTCATTTTTTAAACTTGCCAAACGTTGATAAGCAACTTCAGGAGTGCTTTGATCAAAACCATCCATAATATCATTTACATCATTAAATAATAATTTTTCTGTATCATTTTCAAATAATTTTGCATCAATGGATGGTAAGTTTATATCTTTAGCTTTATCTGCTAATCTTAAAACTCTAGTTAAAGATTCAATTATTTCCTTAAAGTCAGCATCATCTTTATGTTCATTCAATGTTAATCCACTTTGAATGACGTAATAAACATCACTTGAATTGCTTGCAATAACTGCATCAGAAATATCATATCTAACTTTTTTATCATTTAGATATTGCTTGATACGATCGTTTACAAATAAAACAACATCCTGAATTTGTGATTTTTGGTCAATTTCAGGGGCAACTTTTTCATTACCTTCAACATCAACAACTTTATTTAGTAGTTTGTTTAGATCAATATCCCATTTTTGATCAGCAATAATTCTAACGATTCCAATTGCTTGGCGTCTTAAGGCATATGGATCATTTGATCCGCTAGGCACCATTCCAGCAGCAAAGAAAGTTAAAATACTGTCCAATTTATCAGCTACTGCTAATATGCTACCAACCAAAGTATCAGGTAATTCACCAGTAGCCGAAATGGGCATGTAGTGTTCACGAATAGCAGCAGCTACTTCTGGATCCTCTTTTTGCAAGAGTGCATATTTTTCACCCATAATTCCTTGCAATTCTGAAAATTCTCCCACCATTCCAGAAACTAAATCAAATTTGTAAATTTCTGCAGCTCGATTCAAGTTTTGTAATTGAGAACTAGTTAGTTTAAGCTGTTGACCTAAAATATCACTAATTACTTTAACTCGCATCATTTTTTCATACATTGTAGAAATTTTATCGTGGAAACTTACTTTCTTTAGACGTTCTACATAGTCATTAATACTTGATTTTTGATCTTCTTGATAAAAGAACATTGCATCTTCTAATCTTGCAGTAAGAACTTTTTCGTTACCTGCAATAACATTTTCTAAGTATTCACTATTTCCATTACGAACTGATATAAAGTGTGGTAATAAGGTGTTATTTTGATCAGTTACATAGAAAAATCTTTGATGATCCTTCATTGAAGTTACTAAAACTTCCTCTGGAATTTTTAAATATTTATCATCAAAGTTACCATAAAAGGCGGTTGGCCATTCAACTAAATTATTAACTTCTTCTAACAAATCACTGTCAATGCTAACTTTCCAATTATTATCACTAACAATTTCATTAATTTGTTTACGAATTAAATTTTTACGTTTTTCTGCATCTGCAATTACAAATTGTTCAGTTAGTTTTTCTTCATATTCTTTAGCATCATTAAATTGAACGTCTTTACCTAAGAATCGATGGCCACGAGAAATATTATCTGTAGTTACATCAAGAATTGAAAATGGAATCACTTGATTATTTAACATTGCCACTAACCATTTAATAGGTCGTACAAATTGTAAAGTGTTTTCTCCCCACTTCATCATAGTAGGAAAATTCATAGATACAATTATGTCATTTAAATTAGCAAGAATTTCTTGAACTGGTTGGCCTTTAATATGTTTTTCTACATATACATATTCAGTTCCTTTGATATCCTTAAAGGTTATATCATCAGTGCTTACGCCTTGACCTTTAGTAAAACCAATAGCCGCTTTAGTCCAATTACCATCTGCATCCATTGCAATTTTTTTAGCAGGACCTTTTACCATTTCATCAATATCAGGTTGTTTTTCAGATAAATCAGAAATTAGTAATGCCAATCTTCTTGGAGTTGAAAACTTCTTAATACTACTAAATGAAATTTGTTGATCTTTTAAGTACTTTTTAACGCGAGTTTCTAATTGATCAATACTAGCTGTAACAACATGAGCTGGCATTTCTTCTAAACCAATTTCTAATAAGAAGTTATTAGTCATTATTTTTCCTCCTTATCGTCAGCTAATAACGCTTGACGTTTGTCTTCATCTTTAATTAATGGGAAACCGAGTTTTTTACGTTCATTAACAAATTCTCTAGCCACTTGGCGAGCCATATTTCTAATTCTTGATAGGTATCCGGCACGTTCTGTTACTGAAACAGCCCCACGTGCATCTAATAAATTAAATGTATGGCTACATTTCAAAATATAGTCATAAGCGGGATGAACTAAATTATTTTCTAATAAACGTTTAGCTTCTATTTCGTAATTTTCGAATTGTTGCATTAACATTTCTTGATTACTAAATTCAAAACTGTATTTAGAATGTTCATATTCTGGTTCCTTAAAGATATCACCATATAAAACATTGTCTGCCCATTTTAAATCAAAAACAGAATTCACATCTTGAATGTATGAAGATAGTCTTTCTAAACCATAAGTAATTTCTACAGCAACTGGATCCATTTCTAGACCACCAACAATTTGGAAGTAAGTAAATTGGGTAACTTCCATTCCGTCTAACCAAACTTCCCAACCAACACCGGCACAACCCATTGAAGGATTTTCCCAGTTATCTTCAACAAATCTAATATCATGTTCTAAAGGATTAATTCCTAATTCTTTTAAACTACTTAAATAAAGTTCTTGGATATTTTCTGGAGAAGGCTTCATAACAACTTGAAATTGATGATGTTGATATAATCTATTAGGATTTTCACCATATCGACCATCAGCCGGTCTTCTAGATGGCTCGATATAAGCAGCGTTCCATGGTTCAGGACCTACAGCTCTTAAAAAAGTATAGGGACTCATAGTTCCAGCACCCTTTTCAGTATCATAGGCTTGCATTAATAAACATCCTTGTGATGACCAATATTTTTGTAATCTTAAAATGATTTCTTGAACTGATAATTTTTCAGTCATTATTTTCCTCCTAAATAAAAAGTCCCTATGCCAATTGAAATAACATTTCAATCAACATAGGGACGATATTTTCGCGGTTCCACCCTAATTCTGAGAAAACTCAGCACTTAGTTTCTGTTAGCATAAAAAGCGCCAAATCAAAAATTTAAAACATTTGGCTCTCACTATCCCAAACTCGCTAAGCTTTCAAATTAGTATTTTTCTTTTATCATAGCTAAAAATATTTAAATTACGATATTAATCATAAGTAACAAGTGGGTAATTGTCAATATCATTAAAGACTTAAATCATTAATTTGATCAATAAAATTTTTACTTTTTGGCTTAACACCAACTGAATTTTCGTAAATTTGATCAATTGTGGTTCTTAATTTTTGCTTAGTTTCTTGACTAGCTTTGATATTCTTGATGTTTTTAAAATTAATTGCTGAAAATAATCTTAAAAAATAAATCGTTTTTTGATCTAAATGATATCGATGGGGATCCATTGAAAAATGATTTGAACAAATTAATCCACCATAAGCATCTGAATAGTCAAAATTCAAGTCTGAACGATGACAGATGGAACAATCTAACCAATTAGGAGCAACTCCAAATGCATCTAATAATTGAATTTCAAAAATGTTAGTAATAATTTGTGAATCAAAACCATTATTAATCAAATTCATCCCATCTATTAAGTTTAAATACCAATCATTGATCGGTTCATCATCAGGATATGCCAAGTCGATTAATGACATTATATAAGTAGAATAAGCGTTTAAAATAATATCATTGCTAATGTTATTAAAATGTTTAATATCTTTAACTGTTTTTATATAAGAAAGTTTATCAACCCTTAAATCCCCAATATAAGTTCCGTAAGTAAATGGTAAAATCGCTGCCCGCATCTTAAAACGAGGTTTTTTTGCTCCTCTAACTAAAAACATCTTTTTACCAAATTGATCAGTTAAAAACTTTATTAATAAGTCATTTTCCCGATAATTTTTGGTATATAAAATAATCCCATTAAAATCTTGAATTTTATTACTATTCAAATAGTTATTACTCCTTAATAATCATTCTTACGATAACCATAAGATTGTAAAAGTGAAGTCTTATCACGCCACTTAGGTTCAACTTTTACCCATAATTCAAGGTATACCTTGCTACCTAAAAGATTTTCGATATCTTTTCTAGCTAAAGTACCAATTTTTTTAAGCATTGAACCACCTTTACCAATTACAATAGCTTTTTGGCCAGGACGCTCAACAATAATTGTGGCTTGTATATGAACCTTATTATTTTCATCATTACTAATTTTTTCAACATATACTGCTACAGAATGAGGAATTTCTTGTTTAGTTAATTGCAATACTTTTTCTCGAATTAATTCTGAAACAATAAATCGTTCTGGATGATCAGTTACTTGATCCTTAGGATAATATTGAGGTCCTTCAGGTAGTTCCCTTACTAATGATCCTAATAATGCATCGACATTATTACCTTGGAGTGCAGAAATTGGAAAAACTTCTTTAAATGGCAAACTATCTCTATATTGTTCAATAATCACCATAATATCATCAGGAGTAATTTCATCAATTTTATTAATCACTAAATAAATTGGTTTATCAATATTTTTTAGTTGTTCAATTATATAGTTATCACCTGCACCGCGACGCTCAGTAGCATTAACCATAAATAATACTGCATCTACTTCCCTTAAAGATGAAAGTGCTGATGTTACCATAAAGTCGCCTAATTTATTCTGTGGTTTATGAATTCCGGGAGTATCAATAAAGACAACTTGAGCATCATCAGTAGTATAAACCCCTTGAATTTTATTTCTGGTTGTTTGAGCCTTATTACTCATAATCGCAACCTTTTGTCCAACAACTCGATTTAAAAATGTTGACTTACCTACATTAGGTCGTCCTACGATTGAAACAAATCCTGAGTGAAATGTTTGATTTTCCATAAATCCTCCTCATTAATTAAATAATTTTATAATTTCTGGAACAAAAATTAGTATTCCAACAAAAAATGCAAAAATAGCCGATATTAATACGCCACCTGCTGCTATATCTTTAGCACGCTTAGCTAAATCATTGAATTTAGGACCAACAATTAAATCAACTATATTTTCAATAATCGAATTAACTACTTCGGCCTCAATAACAGCAAAAAATGCTACAAATAACCATAGCCATTGGTTTATTCTAACTTTCAATAAAATTCCTAAAATAACAGTAAATATGATAATAAAAAGATCCAATTTAAAATTTCGTTCTTCTTTTACTAATCGTAAAATACCACTAATTGCATGCCCTAACGATTGAAAAATGTTTTTATTTTTATTAATCTGTTTCGAACTATCTCTTGAGACCATAATCGTCTAATATCTTTCGTTGGAGTGGAAACATAATAGCTTCATCTTCATCTTTCATATGATCATAACCATTTAAATGTAAAAATCCGTGAACTACTAAAAATCCTAATTCACGTTCATATGAATGCTCTAAAAATTCCGCTTGTTCACTAACCTTATCAATTGAAACAAAAATATCGCCAATGTTATTTGGAATTTCATTAGCCATTTCCTCATCCAAAATAATAGGCATGTCATCTTCAGCATCATCTTCAATCGCAAAGCTAATAACGTCAGTTGCACGATCAACTCCTCGATATTCCTTATTAATTTTTTGAATATCTTCGTTATTAACAAAGGTAACGGACATCTCAGTGTTATCGCTTAATTTTATATATTTACCGGCGTAGTTAAGAATATCTTTTACTAAGTTTATATGTTTATCAGGTACACCTGTTTTAGTTTTATCGTAAATTTCTAAATCCATTTATTCTTCCTTATCGTTATTCTTTGTTGTCATAAGCCTTGATAATCTCGGCTACTACTGGATTTCTAACCACGTCTTGAGCATCAAATTTAACAAATTCAATACTATCAACATCCGTCAAAATATGATTGGCGATAACTAAACCACTTTTACCTTTATTTGGTAAATCGATTTGAGAAATATCACCATTAACAATCATTTTTGAACCAAATCCCAATCTAGTAAGAAACATTTTCATTTGTGCGTTAGTGGTATTTTGTGCTTCATCCAGTATAACAAAAGCATTTTCTAAAGTACGACCACGCATATAGGCTAAAGGAGCAATTTCAATTACTTCTCGATCTAATAATCTTTCAGTATGTTCTTTACCTAGTATTGAATGTAAAGCATCATAAATTGGACGCAAATATGGGTCAACTTTTTCTTTTAAGTCACCAGGTAAAAATCCTAGACTTTCTCCGGCTTCAACAGCTGGTCTAGTTAATACAATTTTATCAACCAGTCCTTTTTTTAAGGCGGAAATTGCCATGACCACTGCTAAATAAGTTTTACCCGTACCGGCTGGTCCAATACCAAAAGTTATATCATTATGCTTAACTGCCTGAACATATTGACGTTGGCCAAATGTTTTTACTCTGATAGCTTTTCCACTAAGATCTTTAATTAACACCTGGTCATAGAGATCTTGAAAAAATCTAATGTTACCCTTTTTAACCATATTGATTGCACTAATATAATCACTATTATTTATAACAATCTTCTTGTCAATTAATTGAGACATATTATCGATCACTAGAACTGCATCGTTTACTAAATCTTGTGGTCCCGAAATCTTAAAGGTAGTTCCAAATACATTAATATTAACATTCAATTCTTTTTCTACTAAATTAACATATTCATTTTGTGGCCCAACTAGCTGAATAAGTTTATCTTGAGTACCGACCACAAAATCTCTTTTTTCCAGTTCTTCTGCCAATTAACATCCTTCTTATCAAATAAATTATTTATTGTAGCTCACGTTTAACAACTTTATTTACTAGATTACCGTCAGCTTTGCCCTTAACTTTTGGCATAATTGCTCCCATAACCTTACCGAAATCTCCCATAGAAGTAGCATTAACCTGAGTAATTGTTTCTTTAACAATCGCTGAAATTTCTTCTTCAGATAATTGCTTGGGTGCATATCTTTCAGTTACTTCAATTTGAGCTCTTTGTTCTTCAGCTAATTCATCACGATTAGCATTTTCAAATTCTTCAAGCGATTCCTTTTGTTGCTTTAATTCTTTTAAAACAACTGCCCCCATCTCTTCTTCAGTAAGATCTCTACCTAGTTCAACCTTTTGGTTAGTTAATTGAGATTTTAATGCTCTAATTACCGTTAAACTTACTTTATCCTTTGCTTTCATCGCTGTCTTCAAATCAGCATTTAGTTGTTCTTGAATATTCATTATTAATTGCCTTCTTTTATTATTAACTATATAAATGATTTTACCATATAAAAAAAACCAGAGACTAAGTAATTAGGCCCTGATCTTTAATTTAATTATTAGAAACGACGTTTTTTCTTGTTATTGCGTTTACGTGCTGCTTCTGATTTTAATTTACGCTTTACACTTGGTTTTTCATAAAATTCACGTTTACGGTATTCTTGTAAAGTACCATTTTTTGAAACTGTGCGTTTGAAGCGTCGAAGAGCATCATCAAGAGATTCGTTTTTACGAACTACAGTCTTTGCCATATGAATTTCCCTCCCTCCGAGCTCGAAATGTAACTGCTTAAAGTTAAATATGTAACTTTACAACTGTCCGAAATAAATTATACATTCTTAACGCCCTAACGTCAACGGTTTAAGTTCAAAATATCTAGTAATATGTTAAAATTTATTTTATAACATTATATTAAGGGGATTTTTATATGACAAAACATCAAACAATCTTTATTATATCGGATTCTAGTGGTGCAACTGCCCAAACAGTGGTTCAAACGGCAGTTTCTCAATTTCCCAATTTAAGCATTGAAATCAAACGCTATCCATTCATCCAAACCGAATCAATTTTAAAAGGTATTTTAAATATCGCCAAAGAAAAAAATGCTATGATTTTTCATACACTGGTTAATCCAATTTTAATCAAACAAGTTACTGATTTTGCCCAAACTAACAAACTGTATAACTTTGATTGCATTCAAGAACCAATTGATATGATTAGTTCAGCTATTAATGAAGAGCCGAAAAGAGTTCCTGGATTAGTACACGATCTTAACGAAGACTATTTTGAAAGAATCTCCGCTATTGAATTTGCTGTAGCTAATGATGATGGTAAAGCTCCTAGGGGATTAACTAAAGCTGATGTCGTAATTTTAGGAGTATCTCGTACATCTAAAACTCCTCTATCTTTATATCTAGCTAATCAAAATATCAAAGTTGCTAACGTTCCAATCGGTCCTGGTCTTCAATTACCAGATGAGCTAAAACAAGTAGACAAACGCAGGATTTTTGGTTTAACCAATACTCCTGAAAAGCTTAGCAAAATCCGTAAACAACGAATGCTTCAATATGGGTTAGACGCTATTACTCCCTATTCCGATAAAGATAATATAAAAAAGGAATTGGAGTACGCAACTAAGCTCTATAGACAAATTGGATGCTTAATTATCAATGTATCTAACAAATCAATTGAAGAAACCGCCACTATTATTTTAGAAAGTATAGATATGAATTCCATCAAAATAAATAAATAAATAGTTAATCATTATTTTCAATCATTTCACCAATAATATTAGGATTAAATTGTTGCTGTTTTAACATTTCAACTTCATAACCATGTGGATTATATTTCTTACCATCATCAGCTTTGTAATATGGCGTTTCTAGTATTTTAGGTAATTCAGTTAATTGATTATGATGGGCTATATAATTAAGTGACTCAAAGCCAATCGTACCATACCCAATCATTTCATGGCGATCTTTATGTGATCCCAATGCGTTTTTAGAATCGTTTAAATGAATAACTTTTAATTTTTCTAAACCAATTACATGATCAAATTCATTTAATACTCCATCAAAATCATTTTTAACATCATAGCCGGCATCATTTAAATGACAAGTATCCATAGTAATCGATAGCTTTTCATTGTATTTTACTTTATCAATTATCGCTGCTAGTTCTTCAAAATCTCTTCCTACTTCAGTTCCTTTACCGGACATAGTTTCTAAAGCAATTTGAATTTTTTGATTTCTTTCAATAATTGTATTTAAGCCATCAGCAATTTGCTGAATGGCTTTTTTAGGTCCCGCTTTAACATGAGATCCTGGATGAAGTACTATCTGAGTTGCTCCAATAGCTTCGGCCCTTAAAATCTCTTGGTGTAAAAATTCAATTGCAAAACTAAAATTATCTAATTTAAAAGTATTTCCTAAGTTCACAATATAAGGTGCATGAACTACCACTTGATACATATGATTATTATCCATAAAAGTCTTTCCCTGATCAGCTTTTAACTGGTCAATTGGCTTTCGAATTGTATTTTGAGGGGCACCCGTATAAACCATAAATACATTCTCATTGAGATCTTTAGCTTCCATGGCCGATCCTAAAAACATATTAGGACTTTTCAAACTAACATGTGATCCAATTAAAAAATTATCATTTTTCATTATTCATTCCCCTTAAAATTAAATTACTAACCTTCTCAGAAGCTTTACCATCTTCCCAACTACAAAATTTATGATTAAATTCATCAAGATTAACTTGATACTTTGAAAAACCACTTTCTTGAACATACTCCCGAATTGCTTTATAAAATGATTGCTCATCTGTAACCAAAGGACCAGGTAAGGTATTTGCATCATAATTGAAGTAGAATCCTCTTAATTGATCACGATAATGATCTAAATCATATGAATAAAATAGCATAGGACGTTTTAAATTAGCAAAATCAAACATTACCGATGAATAGTCTGTAATTAATAAGTCAGTTATTAAGTACAATTGATTCATATCATGATCTGGCAATATTTTTACTCGATCTTCATATCCACTTATATCAATCTGATCTTTTACTAAGTAATGTGGACGAATAATAAGCATATAATCTTCTGGAACTATTTTAAAAAATTCCTTTAATGAAAATGGCAATGTAAAATTATAAGTACCAATTGCTTTAAAATTATCATCTCGCCATGTTGGAGCATACATAATTACATGTTTAATGTTTTTACCCAAAATCGATTTTTTTAATTCGCTTATCTTTTGATCATTATTATCATGATATAAAACATCATTTCTTGGATAGCCAATATCTAAAAATTGATTTGTATAATTGAAGGCAGATTTAAAAATTTCTTTCGAGTATTCATTAGGAGCAATTAAATAGTCCCATCGCTTGGCTTCCATAGTAAAGTCGTGGTGATATTTTTGAGTAGTTGTTCCTGGAATTTCAACATTAGAAATATCTACTCCTAATTTTTTTAGAGGTGTTCCATGCCAAGTTTGAATAAAAGTCGTTTGCTTATTCTTTTTCCACCAAAGTGGCATGCGTGAATTCATAACCCAATATTCAGCTCTAGCAATGTATCTTACCCACTTAGGAGTAAATCGCTTCAACATTTTTATTTTAGGAAATTTCTTTTTTAGTCGACCATATTCAGACGGTTTCACACTAAAATAGCATGTTTCAATTAGCTTTGGTTGTTCAGTAATCAATTGTTGATAAATCGCATATGGATTATCATTAATTTCTTTTCCATTAAAGCTTTCAAAAATTATTAAGTTTTTAATTGTCGGCATACAAATAAACCCATCGTTCATCACGATGAGTTCATAACGGGCCACTAACTTTAATGAATTAATTAACTTTTGATTCATTATAACGTTCACCCTCACATTAATTAAATTAAATCAACAAATCTTGATCGGAACTTATAGTGGAGATGTGAGCCAACTAATAAGAAGAATAGAACAAATCCCCAAAAAATTATATTTAGAGTTGGACGTTCCCAGAACCAACCCTGTGAAAGCATCGATTGTCTAAATCCAGATATAATATAAAAGAATGGATTTAGCTGAAGAACTCTGACAAACGGAGCTGGAAAGGCCCCAGTTTCAAAGTTAAATAGTACACCTGATAAATAAAATAGCATACGCATAACCGATTGTAATAAAATTCGATAATCTCTAACTAAAACAGAAATAGTTGAGTTAAAAATACCAAACGCAACTAACCAAGCAATCATTGCAACAAAATAATAAATCCATTGGAGCCAATAAAGTGAAGGTGTAATTCCATAAATAAAACCAATTACTATAGAAAATACCAACATGGTCCAAAATGAACTTAAATTACCAACGATTTTAATTGTTGGTAGTACACTGACTGGAAATTTCATTTTTGAAACCATACCAACTCGTTGATAAATACTTTTTGATGCATCTAAAGTTGATCTATTCATGAAAAACCATGGAGTAATTCCAATTACCATCCAAGGTAAATAATTAACTCCGTGAGTAGAATTTCCATGCTTTAAACCTATACCGAATACTAACCAATAAATTCCGATTTGAATTAGCGGGTATAAATATTCCCACATCAATCCTAAATAATGACTTTGGTATTCCGCTTTATCTTCATAACGCGAAATTCTAAAAATAATTCCTAAATTTTCAAATTGTTCTTTTACTAATGTTATAACTTCTTTCACAAGATGGCACTCCTTAACCTATTTACCTAGTATTTTATAAATATCTTTTTATAACCCTAGAAGCCGCATGACCATCATTATAAGTATTCCAATGATCATTAAATTCAGTAAAATCCATAGCTTCTGGATTCAAAATTGCTTTTCTTAACTCTTCAACGGTTTTAACTGGTTTACTTGGCAACCAGTTCATATAATCTGATTGAATTCCAGTTTCTTTTTCATAATTTTCTAAATCAAACATGAAAAATATAATTGATCTTGCATTTTTGAGTAAACTAAAATCAAATGCCACTGATGAATAATCGGTAACCAAAGTATCAGCCACTGTCAATAAGTCGGAGGTCGACAACTGATGATAAAATTTTATTCGTGGATTTCCCTGTTCACGAATATTATTTTCTTTACCTCGTAATGACGGATGTAATTTTACTACTACAATTGAATTAGGATCAGCTGATAAAGCATCATCAATTCCACTAGGCAAATTAAATACGTCCTTACGATATGTGGGTGCATATAAAATCACCCGTCGATTTTTTAATTCAGGGGCAGCTCTAAAAATTCGATGTTTAGCTTTATCAATCCATTTCTTTTTAAAAAACTTATCGGATCTTGGATAACCCAGTAATTGCATTTTTTCTTCACTGGTTCGATAACTATTTATAAAAACATTTCCCATAGCCTTTGATGCTACTATGTATTCATCAAATTGGTCATACACCATTTGAAATCTTTTTTGATCTGATTTTGATCTTAGACTAGTTTTCGGATCTTCCCAGCCAAATTTTTTAATAGCTCCGTCTGCATGCCAAACCTGGACAATTTTCATATTGCTAGGATGGGCTAATCCAGCTAAAAATGCAAAATAGTTATCACAAAAAATAATTTTAGCTGACATTAATTTAGGCACCATATTTAAGGCAAATTTTAAATTACTTCTTACCAACTTAGTAGTAATTCCAAAGGCTGCCAAATCAGTCGCAGCTGCTTCAGTTTCAGGTTTATATAAAACTACTAATTCGGTACCCTTCGGAAGTTTTTGAGCCATTTTTTTAATAAATCCAACATTACTATCAAAGCTCATTAAATAGAAAATGTTTTTTCTTTTTTTCCATAAATTCAATATCGAGATAAAATGAATCAATTTTATATAAATATCTTTCAATTTTCTTCCTCAAATTGTTTAAATATTAGTTAACGCACTGAAATATTATACCATAAAAATTTTATATAATATTTTTACCCTTTAAATTATATTAAATTTAATATTATGGTTGATCTTCA
Source organism: Lentilactobacillus laojiaonis (assembly GCF_020616595.1). Taxonomy (GTDB): domain Bacteria; phylum Bacillota; class Bacilli; order Lactobacillales; family Lactobacillaceae; genus Lentilactobacillus; species Lentilactobacillus laojiaonis. The sequence continues at coordinate 680,174 of NZ_CP085278.1, forward strand.
TAGAAACGTCCCAATATCTTAACCGTATCAGAAATACTAGCAAATGCACTAGTATCGGCTTCTAGTAAAGCTTCTTCTAATTCACCCATTTCATATCGTGAAATTACAGTGAATAGAATAGTTGTAGAATTATGATGATAAGCACCTTCAGCATTGTGAACAATAGTGATTCCTCGACGTAAATGATTTTGAACACTATCTATTACGGCATTTGGTCTACTAGTAATTATCATAACTTGCATCCTTTGTTGCTTAGTAAAGGTCATATCCATTACTTTAGCATTTACAAATATACTTAGCGCTGAATAAAAGGCATAAGGCCAACCATAGATTAAGGCAGCGGCTATTATAATCAATGAGTTAAACGCAATGTTAATTGACCCAATACTTTTCCCAGTTTTATTTCTAATAACAATTCCTAGAATATCAAGTCCACCGGTTGATATTCCGTTTTTTAACGCTAATCCGGTCCCAAATCCATTTACTGCTCCCCCAAAAATTGCACAAATAATTGGATCGTGAGTTAAAGGTACGGGATTAATAGCTTGAATCATAAAACTTGATAAGAAGACTGCAAAAATTGTGAAAATTGTAAATTGGTGACTAATAGCTTTCCAAGCAAGCAAAAATAGTGGAACATTTAAAGCGAACAAACCTATCCCAGTTGGAATAGTAAATGGAAAGTATCTCGAACTAACAGTATTTAATATTTGTGAAAAACCAGTCATTCCAGATGAATAAATATGCCCTGGATTCCAAAAAAAGTTAACTGCGATCGAAACTAAAATTCCGTAAATAAAGGCAGTTGATAATTTAGCAACATATTGATGACGTTTGAAAATTTTTTGAACATCGTCCATGATTAAAAAAATATTCCCTTCAATTTATATTAATACCAGTAATTATAACATTAAGCATTACTATCATATATAAAAACCCTAACTTAATCGTAAGTTAGGGTTTTTATATTATTCTCGACGGTTAATATCTTCAGGATGTTCAACTAAAATTCCTAAATCACCTAATTGCTTAGTTGATACTGGTTGAGGTGCACTAGTCAACGGTTCAACAGCTTTGGAGTTTTTAGGGAATGCAATTACATCACGAATATTATCACGTTTAGCAAGTAATCTAGCAAATCGATCTAATCCAATTGCTAAACCTCCATGAGGTGGAAATCCGTAATCTAAAGCATCCAAGAAGTAGCCAAATTGTTCTTCTGCACTTTCTTTAGTAAATCCTAAGGCTTTAAACATTTTTTCTTGAAGTTCACGAGTGTGAATACGAATTGATCCACCACCCAATTCTAGTCCGTTTAAAATAATGTCGTAGCTTTGTGCATAGGCTTTATGAGGATCTTCATCATCATTCATTAAATAATGAACATCTTCTTCATTAGGCATTGTAAATGGATGATGAGCTGATACGTAACGTTCTAAATCAACATCATATTCAAACAATGGCCAATCTACGACCCATAAGAATGCAAATTTAGATTCATCAATTAAATTAAGCTCATTAGCAATAGTTACTCGTAAATAGCTTAGTGAAGCAGCTACAACACGAGCTTCATCGGCTACAAATAAAATTAAGTCACCAGATTTAGCATCTGTTTGGTCTAGCATTGCTTTTTGAAGAGCTTCATCAGTAAAGAATTTAGATATTGGTCCACTAAATCCGTCATCCGTTACTTTAATCCAAGCTAATCCTTTAGCACCAAAGCGTTCAATATATTTGGTAAAACTATCAATAGCTTTACGAGAATACTTGTCTGCACCGCCAGGAACAGTAATTGATTTTACTTGATTACCATTCTTAACAGTTTCAGAGAATACTTTAAAGTCACAGTCCTTAACAATTTCAGAAACATCAGTTAATTCCATTCCAAAACGGGTATCTGGTTGATCAGTACCAAAACGGGCCATAGATTCATCCCAACTAATTCTTTCAAATGGTAATTTAACTTCCACTCCTAGAGTATCTTTCATTACTTTAGCAATTAAGCCTTCAGTATATTCTTGAATTTCTTCAGGATCAGCAAACGACATTTCCATATCAATTTGTGTGAATTCTGGTTGGCGGTCACCACGTAAATCTTCATCACGGTAACATCTAGCAATTTGATAATATTTATCAAAACCTGCTCCCATTAGTAATTGTTTAAATTGTTGAGGAGATTGTGGCAATGCATAGAAAGAACCAGGATATACTCGTGACGGTACCAAATAATCACGTGCTCCTTCTGGAGTAGATTTGGTTAGTGTTGGAGTTTCAACATCAACGAAGCCCATTTGATCAAAATAACTATGAACTGACTGAGTTATTCGGTTGCGAATTAACATATTGCGAAGCATTTCCGGTCTTCTTAAATCTAAATAACGATATTTTAATTTTAATTCATCAGAAGCTTTAACGTTATCTTGAATATCAAAAGGTGGGGTTTTAGAAGTTGATAAAATTTTGGCATTAATTACATCTACTTCGATTTTACCAGTCTTCATATTATCGTTAACTTCACGAGCAGATCTAGCTACTACGTTACCTTCAATTTCAATGACATATTCATTTCTTAATTGATCAGCTACTGTACGAGCATCGGCACTATATTCATCACTAAATACCAATTGTACAATTCCTTCACGGTCTCTTAAATCTATAAAGATAAGTCCACCTAAATCACGACGCTTTTGTACCCATCCCTTGAGGACAACTTTTTTATCTATATATGATTCGTCTACTAAACCTGCATAAGTTGTTCTTTTCATTTTTAATGCTCCCTTATTATTCATTAAAGTAATCGGTTAAAACCGCGTTAAAATTAGATTTAACCTCATTAAGTGGAACTGAAACCTCATTACCATCTAACATGGATTTAACATTAACAGTTTCTTGTTCCAATTCTCGTTCGCCAATTGTAATTGTGTATGTTGCTCCTAATTTATTAGCAGTTTTAAATTGAGCTTTAGGTTTTTTATCTAAGTAATCACGATCTACCGAAAATCCATTAGATCTCAAGGCTTTAACAATCTGAGATGTTTCATAAGTCGTCTCTTCACCAATTCCCACTACATATACATCTAAGTTATCTAGAATTGGTAATTTAACATTTTGAGAATCCATTAATAATATTAGTCTTTCAATTCCGAGTCCAAAACCAACCCCTGAAACTTCTGGGCCACCTAATTCCTCAACCAACCCATTATATCTTCCACCCGCACAAATGGTAGTATATCCTTCACCAAGTGATTTTGAATTTACCATAATTTCAAAAATAGTATGATTATAATAATCTAAACCACGGACCATTGAAGGATCTACAGTAAATGGAATGTGTAAAGCCTCTAAAAGTTTTTTAACTTTATCAAAATGAGCTTGAGATTCTGGACTTAGAAAATCTAAGATTGACGGTGCATCGGCCACAAATTTTTGATCGTTTTTGTCTTTACTATCTAGAACACGTAATGGATTTTTATGAAGTCGATTTTTAGAATCTTCACTTAATTCATCAAAATGTGGTTCTAAGTAATCAATCAGAGCTTGACGATAGTTTTCACGAGTTTCTTTATCGCCTAACGTATTTATTACTAATTTAAGATCTTTTAATCCAAATTTTTGTAATAAATTCATTCCCATATCAATTACTTCTACATCTAATTCTGGAGCATCACTCCCAAAAGCCTCTACACCAATTTGATGAAACTCACGTAATCGACCAGATTGTGGACGTTCATATCTAAACATTGATCCCATATAAAACACTTTATATGGCTTTGAAAATTCAGGACCATATAATTTATTTTCCACAAACGAGCGAACTACGCCAGCAGTTCCTTCAGGACGCAAGCTAATATGACGATCACCTTTATCCATAAAGTCATACATTTCTTTAGTTACCACATCTGAAGTATCTCCAGAAGTTCTTGAAAAAACTTCGAAATTTTCAAACATTGGAGTTCTGATTTCATGGTAACGATAGTTTGTAAAGAGCATTCTCGCAGTCTCTTCTATATATGCCCATTTTTTAGCTTCTTCGGGTAAAATATCTGCTGTCCCTTTTGGACGTTGAAATCTCATTTATTTTTTCCTCCTATTTGAAAATGGCGATAAAAAAACACCCTTGAATTTTCAAGGGTGCATTTGCACGGTACCACCTTAATTGACTCTTAAGAATAACGCTCATCACGAATAGTTTAACCTATTACCTCAATAATCAAAAAGTGTCATCTATGAATTATCAACGAATTCTCACACCAAATAAATTCTCTCTTTTGATGATAAAATCATAGTCTCTTTTTATCGGCCAAATATCTAATTAAGTTTAGAATAATTTATAAAATAAAAAAAGTCAATAACGTTTTTATATATTATAATAATTACCGTTAGTACCAAATAATTTTTAAATATTACAGGTGATTGAATGTTAAATAAAAAAGTTGACTTTCGAATAATTTTGACTTTCATAGTAACTATTTTGGCTTTCTTATTATTGATAGCAAGGTTGTATCCAAAGTCTAATCATATACAAATTAATAACTTAGAAATGCACAGTGGTCCCTCCATAGATTATCCTGTTAGTACAAAATTAAAAAGTAATTCAAAATTTAAAATCATTACCAAAAAGAATAATTGGAGCAAAATCAATTCTAACGGCAAAACCGGATGGGTACCTACTTGGCTATTAAATAAAAAATTAGATAATTATTCGAAATTGTCAGAAGCCACCATTGTATTAGATCCCGGACATGGCGGAACAGATGCAGGGGCCCTTTCTATTAAGGGAAAATACGAAAAAGCATATACCATGCAGCTAGTTAACCAAGTTTATAAGGAATTAAAAAACAGTGGTGCCAATGTAATTCTAACTAGAAATAACGATCAATACGTTTCCTTAAACGAGCGACCACAGTTAGCCGAAAAAAATCATGCTGATTTATTTTTAAGTTTTCATTTTGATTCGTCAGATCTAAATAATTCAGCGACTGGGTTTACGACTTATTATTATCATAATGAAAGTTCTCTAGCTTTAGCTAATACCATCAACCAATCACTAAGTAATCTTCCCTTAACAAATCGAGGAGTTGAATTTGGTGATTACTTAGTAATTAGAGATACAACGGTCCCTTCTGTCTTATTAGAATCTGGCTATATTAATAATAGTAAAGATTTTAAATATATTAGAAATCCTAACTACCAAAAACAAATTGCTAAGGATATAAAAGCGGGATTAAATAATTATTTCAATAAAAAATAGCGCTAAATAGCGCTATTTTTTATTTTATTATATATTTCTTCAAAATTGCTAGCTCTGAAGGTTTGTTTATTAATTAGTATGATGAGATTGTCTGGATCAAACAAATAACTAAAGATATTGGCATTATTTCCAGCTTCAACATCTAACTTTCGATCACCAATCATAACCGCTGCCGATAAATTGATTGAATACTTATTAATTAAATATAATAACGATTCAGGATTAGGTTTACGTTTAAATCCCTGACTTTTAGTTACGGTATCCTTAAAATAAGGCAATAAATCATAATTAGCTAACAATTGATTAGCTTGTTCATCTCGATGAGTTAGTAAATAATTGCTCCCGCCAATTTCTAAAACTAATTTCAATACATCCATTACTCCTGGAAATGGTTTTGATGAATTAACATATTCCGGTTCTAACTTAGTATACTCATTTTGCAAAAAAATTTTATTAATACCATATTGAGAACTAAACTTTTGAATGGCCGCTCCTACCGAGCTTTTACGCATCGTGCGATAGATATCATTATCATCGATTTCAATTTCATCAATCCCTAGATTAATTAAACTATCCCTAAAAGCAGCTACCATATTAGGATAAGTATTAAATAAAGTTCCATCAAAATCCCAAAAAATTTGATTAATCATGGCTTCTCCTAGATAAAATTATTTTTGGTCAGTATCGTATATAAGCGTTACTGGCCCATCATTTTCTAAGCTAATTTGCATATCTGCTCCAAACTGACCAGTTTTTACATCAATTCCTCGATCTCTTAAAGCTTGATTAAATTGATCATATATTAATTTAGCATGTTCTGGTTCACCAGCCTTAGCAAAACTAGGTCGGTTTCCCTTTTTAGTGTCAGCAAATAAGGTAAATTGGGAAACAGATAATATTTTTCCATTTACTGACTGAATATCTAAGTTCATTTTAGAATTTTCATCTTCAAAAATTCGCGTTTTACTAATTTTATTAGCTAAATACTCAATTTCTTCCAAGCCATCAGTATCTAAAACACCTACTAATAATAAATATCCCTTATTAATTGAAGATATTAAATTATCATCGATCTTTACACTAGCTCGATTAACTCTTTGCAAAATTACTTTCATAATAATTACCTAAAAGCTCGACTTACAACATATACATCTGAAACATTTCGAATTGTTGCAATTGCCCTTTCTAATTGTTCAGTATCTCTTACCATTAGTGACAATGAGATAGTTACCATTTTATTTTTATCAACTTTTCCATTAATCGAGGTAACATTTTTAGAAACGTTATTAATTGCATAGATTACATCTGCAATTAAACCAGAACGATTATATCCCTCAACTGATAGATTAGCAGTATAGATTGGTTTTTTGTTCTTTGAACTAGCCCAAAATACCGCTACTACTCGTTCACCATTTTCTTCGGCTTTTTTCATATTTGGACAGCCTTTACGATGAACTGAAACCCCTCTACCTTTAGTGATATAGCCAAGAATATCATCTCCAGGAACCGGCGTACAACAATGACTAAGTCTAACTAGCAAGTTATCTACTCCATCAATATATATTCCGTTTGAAGATTTATCAAGATCACGTTTTTGTAGACTATTTTTTTCACTTTTAATCGTTTGGTGATCTTCTAGTACATCTTTTTGAGCTTTATTTTGCATAGCTTGTTTAGCCATCGCACGTAATTCTTCAGTTAATCGATTAATGACACCGGTTGGTTGAACGTCTCCAAAACCAATCGCGGCCAATAAGTCGTCTGCATGCTGATAATGCATATCTTGAGCAACTGTTTCAAGATTTTCATCAGTTAAAATTTCTTTAGGATCATAATTTTCTTCATGGAGCTTTTTATTTAATTCATCCATTCCTAATTCAATATTAACATCACGATCTTTTTGACGATAAAATTGCTTAATTTTATTTCTGGCACGTCGAGTATGCACTAATTTAAGCCAATCTTGGCTAGGTCCAGATGAATTTGATGAAGTTACAATATCTACAATATCACCGTTCTTAACTTGATGATCTAAAGGAACTATCTTGCCATTAATTTTGGCTCCGGTTGTATGATGACCAACATCAGTATGAATCATATATGCTAAATCTAACGGACCTGCTCCCTTAGGCATTTCATAAACGTCACCTTTGGGGGTAAATACATAGACTCGATCACCGAATAGTTCTCCTTTAACTCCATCCATAAAATCAGCAGCATTATCAGTTTCTTCTTGTAATTCAATAATTTGCTTAACTAGATTTAGCTTACTGTTATCACCAGATTCTGGGACACCCTCAAAATTACCTTCTTTATATGCCCAATGGGCTGCAATCCCAAACTCAGCAATTTGATGCATTTGCTCAGTTCTAATTTGTACCTCTAATGGCTTTCCTTCTGGACCAATGACAGTCGTATGCAAGGATTGATACATATTAGCTTTTGGCATCGCAATATAATCTTTAAATCTTCCTGGCATAGGCTTCCATTTAGAATGAATAGCACCTAACACGGCATAACAATCCTTAATTGAATTAACAATTATCCGTAATGCCAAAAGGTCATAAATTTGGTTAAACTGTTTATGTTGATCAACCATTTTGCGATAAATTGAATAGATATGTTTAGGACGTCCATAAATTTCCGCTTTAATACCAATTTCGTCAATTGTATCGTTAACTTCTTCAATAGCATCATCGATATAACTAACTCGTTGATCACGTCTGGAATTCATTAATTGTACAATTCGATAATATTGTTGCGGATTTAGATAATGTAAGGCAGTATCTTCTAGTTCCCATTTAATGGTTCCAATACCTAATCTATCAGCAATTGGTGCATAAATTTCAAGTGTTTCCCGAGATATTCTACGCTGCTTTTCCGGTCTTAAAGATTTCAAAGTTCGCATATTATGGAGTCGATCTGCTAACTTAACAATCATTACACGAATATCTTTTCCCATAGCTAATAAAAGTTTTCGATGATTTTCAGATAATCGTTCTTCAGATGATTTATATTTAATTTTGCTAATCTTAGTTACACCATCAACAATTAAAGCAATATCTTTATCAAATAATTCTTGGATATCAATTACTTCAACCCCTGTATCTTCAACCACATCATGTAAAAGTCCCGCACTAATGGTTGCAAAATCCATGTGAAGATCTGCTAAGATTCCCGCAACCTGGATTGGATGAACAATATACTCTTCACCAGATTTTCGTACCTGACCTTTATGAGCGATTTTAGCAAATTCATAGGCTCTCTTTATGGTATCAATTTCACCTTGATCCATATATTCAGAAACCTTATTAATTACTTCATCGATTGACCAATTTTTATTTTTAGACATTTATCGTCATCTCTTCCCTTACCCTTATAACTCACTAACTACAGAAATTGATGAAAGAAAATATAAAGGTGCTGTTTCTGCTCTCAAAATTCTCGGACCTAATCCAGCTAATTTATAATTATTTTTTAACATCAAATCAATTTCACTTTCATCAATACCACCTTCAGGACCAAAGACCCCAATCAATGAACCCTTATTATTTAAATTCATAATGGTTTGTTTTAATGTACTCGTCTCACCCTGCTTAGCAGATTCTTCATATGCCACAATTCTAGCATCTACTTTTAAGTTCATAATTTCTGACAAGTTTGGAATATATTTAACTTTCGGAATCACGTTACGATGCGATTGTTGGGCAGCATTTAATGCAACCTCTTGTAATCTTTTAATTTTTGACTCGGCTTTATTTTTCCAATTAGTAATAGAACGATTCATGGAAACAAAAATAATTTGACTAGCTCCTAATTCAGTTGATTTTTGTACAATTAGTTCGGGTTTATTGTTTTTAGACAGTCCACAAACTATGGTGACATCAATCGGTAATTCATTATCCCTATCAATTTCTTTTTTGATTTTCAGATTAGCTTGTTTATTTTCAATTGATTGAATACTTGCTAAAAAAACCTGTTTATTTGTATCAACTATTTCAATTTGTTCATTAATTTTAGCGCGCATCACCGTCACAAGATGGTGATTGGATGCTTTATCAAGATTAACTAATTCATTAGAATTTACTATTTGATCTACAAAGTACTGTTGCATTCCTATCTAGTCCTCTTTACCTGGCTTAATTGCAATAATTGAATACCAATCCTTCATCCTACTAATCTGTGAAATAATAAAGCCCTGTTCTTCAATTTTTGCTTTTACTTCTTCAATTTTATCATTGATAATTCCAGAAGTAATGAAATATCCGTGCTCTTTTAAATTATCCCAAGCTTGTGGCACTAGTGGAATAATGATTTCAGCTAAAATATTAGCTACTACTACATCTACATTTTCATTAATTCCTTTTAAAAGATCGTTAGCAGAAACTTCAATGTCTTTAGCCACTGGATTTAAGTCTAAATTATTTTGTGCTGATTCAACAGCAACTTCATCCACATCAAAAGCTTTAATATTATTAGCACCCATTAGTTTAGCAGAGATACTTAAAACTCCCGAACCTGTACCCACATCTAAAATATTTTCGCCACCTTGAATAACCGTTTCTAGAGCTTGTAATGAAAGTCTAGTAGTTGGATGAGTTCCTGTGCCAAAGGCCATTCCCGGATTTAAACGAATAACCTTTTCATCTTGGGAACTAGATTTATAATCTTCCCAGCTTGGTACAATAGTTATAAAATGAGTTATTCTAACTGGATGGTAGTAACGTTCCCAAGCAGTTGACCAATCTTCGTCTTTAATTGCAGTAGTTTTAACTTCAGCAGGTCCTGGATTTAGCCCAAATTCTTTTAATTGAATAACTCGTTGTTCTAATTTCGGAACTAAACTTTCGACATCAATAGAGTCTGGAGAGTCTGGGAAATAAGAAGATACTAATGCTCCTTGAGTTATATGAATTAGGTCTTTAGGATCAACAATCTCTCCATGCTCTCCATATTTACCAGGTTTTAATTTTTCATAGTCTTTAGAATCTTCAATTGCTACACCTTCAGCGCCGAGTTCCATAAAAATATTTGATACTGCTTCAATTGATTCACTTGTTGTTAATACCGAAACCTGTGTCCATTTCATAAAATATTCCTCATTTTCAATTTATTTAAACAAAAAGATGCACCACCAACGGATGCACCTTAGTCTTTTGCCAGATTTTCTTCTTTTTGAACTTCTTCTTTATGAACTTCTTTTTCATGCCTAAGCAGATGTCCTTCTAAATAATGAAGGAGTTCTGACTCGTTAGCAAATACACGCGGATGTTTTTGCTTGTGCAATCTTAAATCTATCTCACTTATACTTTGACGGCCTGTCCATTTATGACGATATCTAATAATTAAACGATTATCTAGATTTTTACGACCGAATTTAAATATATAAATATTATCAGGAATCAATAACGGACGAATATATTCCTTCCGATAATGATAACCATTATTTCTTAAAAATTGCTTAGTCCTATTTAACATATTTGTGCACCCCCTTAGCTAAACTGTAAGTAAATAGATATTTATTAATTTAAAAACACTGATTTAAACATATTATATCTATAATAATAGAAAGAATATAAAAACACAATCATTTTGTTTAGTTAGAAATGTATAAGTAATAATGTTAATCTAGGAGCGATTCAATGTCAATTTATTAATTAATAAATTGCTTAATTAATTATACCATGGGCGTTATTAATTAAAAATCAAATTATTAATTAATGGATATGAAATTACGAATTAATTATCTAAAAATAAAAAAAGCCAGACAATATGTCTAGGCTTTTTTATTTTGATTTTTGTTCATCGCCGGTTTGGAGAACTGCCATAAATGCTTCTTGAGGAATTTCAACTTTTCCCACTGCCTTCATACGTTTTTTACCAGCTTTTTGTTTATCTAATAGCTTAGCACGACGATCCGGATCACCTGTGTGAATCTTAGCAGTAACATCCTTACGATATGCTTTTATATTTGTCCTAGCAATAATTTTTGATCCAATAGCTGCTTGAATCGGAATCTCAAAATTTTGTCGTGGAATAATAGTTTTTAATTTATCAACAATTTCTCTAGAACGTTGTGGAGCAAATTGCTTATGAGCAATAAAACTCAAAGCATCCACTTTATCACCATTTAATAAGATATCTATTTTAACTAAGTCACTGGCACGGTAATCTTCCAAATCATAATCCAATGAGGCATAACCTTTGGTACTAGACTTTAATTTATCAAAGAAATCAAAAATTATTTCTGATAATGGCATATGATAAACCACATTTACCCGATATTCATCTAGATATTCCATAGTTTCAAAAATCCCTCGTCGACTTTGTGATAACTCCATAACAGCTCCAACATAATCATTAGGGACCATAATGGTTGCTTTTACATAGGGCTCTTCAATATCTTTAATTTCGGTTACATCTGGCATTTCCGATGGATTTTCAACGTCTTTAATTCCGCCGTCGGTTAGATTAACTTTATAAGTTACTGATGGTGCGGTGGTGATCAATTCGATTTTAAATTCACGTTCTAATCTTTCTTGCACAACATCCATATGGAGTAACCCCAAGAATCCACATCTAAATCCAAATCCTAAAGCTTGAGATACTTCCGGTTCAAATTCTAGTGCAGCATCATTTAATTTGAGCTTTTCAAGAGCCTCTCTTAGATCATCAAATTTAGCATTATCAGTTGGATACAAACCAGCATATACCATTGGACTCATTTCACGATACCCTGGTAAAGCCTCATCAGCTGGGGTATTAGCATTAGTTACAGTATCCCCCACTCGGGTTTGCTCAATGTCTTTAATACTAGCAGTTATATATCCTACATCACCAGCCATTAAATATTCACGTTTTACCGGATTAGGTGAGTTAACCCCAACTTCAGTAACTTCATATTCACTACCACTATTCATTAAACGAATTTTATCTCCTGGTTTAACCGTTCCCTCAAACAATCGAACACTTAAAACTACTCCGCGATAATCATCGTAGATCGAATCAAATACTAAGGCCTTTAAAGGTGATTCAACATCGCCAGTTGGAGCTGGAACATTATGCACAATTTGTTCCAATAGTTCCTTAATACCAATACCTTTTTTAGCACTAGCCATAACCGCATCTGTAGCATCAATTCCGATAACATTTTCAATCTCTTCTTGCACTTTTTCGGGCTGAGCAGATGGAAGATCGATTTTGTTTATTACAGGTACAATTTCTAGATCATCATCAATTGCTAAATATACATTAGCTAGTGTTTGGGCTTCAATCCCTTGGGCAGCATCAACTACTAGAATGGCTCCTTCACATGCAGCTAAACTTCTAGAAACCTCATAAGAAAAATCAACATGTCCGGGAGTATCAATTAAATGAAATTCATAATCATTACCATCATCTGAATGATAAGTTAATTCAACTGCATTTAATTTAATAGTAATTCCTCTTTCACGTTCAAGCTCCATATTATCAAGTAATTGGTCTTTCATTTCACGTTTAGAAACAGTGTCTGTCATCTCTAGGATTCTATCTGCCAAGGTAGATTTACCATGGTCAATATGAGCAACAATTGAAAAGTTCCTAATAAATTTTTGATGCTCTTTCATTTTATTAAAATCCATATATTAATTCTCACTTTCAATTCTTATACTAACTTTAATTATAACATGTTATTTTTAGATACTAAAAAAGATCGGATACTTATCCGATCTTTTAATTAGTTTTTACCGTCAAAAGCATCTTTTACTTTATCGAAAAAGTTGCCTTTGTTAACTTCTTCGTTACTTGCTTTAGCATAATCTAGCAATGCAGCCTTTTGAGCTTTATTAAGTGAAGTAGGAGTAATAATATGAATTTTTACTTTTTCATCACCATTTACATTGCTATGAAGTTTAGGAGCACCCTTACCTTTTAGCTTAAACACTGTACCACTTTGTGTTCCAGCAGGAATATTCAATGAAACATCGCCATAAACTGTCTTAACCTTAACTTCGCCACCTAAAGCAGCTTTAGCAAATCCAATGTATTCTTCAGCATATATGGTTGTTCCTCGGCGTTCAAAGTCTCGACTTGGTTCAACTGTAAATACAATATAAAGGTCACCATAAGGTCCACCATTTTTACCGGCTTCACCTTGGCCTTGAAGTCGCATTTGTTGCCCATTTTCAATACCAGCAGGAACAGAAACTTCCACTTCATGTTTTTGTTCTACATGACCACTACCGTGACAAGTTGGACATTTTTCTTTAATTTCCTTACCAGTACCATGACAAACTGGGCATGCTTGTTTAGTTTGTATTCTTCCCAATGGAGTATCAGCTTCAGCATTTACATAACCAGCTCCATGACAATTGTGACAAGTTTCAGGTGATGTTCCTGGCTTAGCGCCAGAACCCTTACAAGTTTCACATTCTGAGCTTCGATTATATTTTATCTTCTTTTTAACTCCAAAGATGGCTTCCTCAAATTTTAAATCCATTCGATATTCTAAATCTCGACCTTGTTTTGGGGCCTTTGGATCTGTACTTTGTTGAGAACCACCACCAAAAAATTGGCTAAATATATCTTCAAATCCAAAACCGCCGCCATCAAATCCAGAAAATCCACCAGCAGAACCACCACCAAAGCCTTGTGGACCATCTGCAGAACCATATTGGTCATAATTTGCTCGCTTAGTTGCATCTCCCAAGACTTCATAAGCTTCAGTTATTTCTTTAAATTTTTCATCTGCACCGGGTTCCTTATTAAGATCCGGATGATATTTTTTTGATAATTTACGATAAGCCTTTTTTATCTCATCATTACTAGCATCTCGCGAAACTCCGAGAATTTCATAATAGTCTTTATTAGCCATGAAATACTCCTCTTTTATTTGGTATATATTAAGATATCACAAATTAATAAAAAGCCAAAGTCCCAAAATTGGACCCTGGCTTTTTAAGAAAAACTAACTACTTTTTATCGTCGTCAACTTCGCTAAAATCACCATCAACGGTATTATCATCGTTGTTACCAGAATTATCATTAGCTTGTGTATCAGATGATTGTTCTTGTTGTTGATATAATTTAACGGCTAAATCTTGAACAATTTTACTTAATTCATCTTTCTTAGCTTTCATTTCATCAACTTTGTTTTCTTCACGTGCTTTCTTAAGAGCATCGCGTGCTTCGGTTGCCTTATCAATTTCATCATCTGAAACTTTACCTTTAACATCTTCTAAAGTCTTATCAGTTTGGAAAATCAATTGGTCAACTTCATTATTTAAATCAGCAGATTCTTTACGTTGCTTATCTGCTTCTTCGTTTTCTTTAGCATCTTTCATCATTTTTTCGATTTCTTCATCAGAAAGACCTGAAGAATCTTTGATGGTAATTTGTTGTTGTTTACCAGTTCCTTTATCCTTGGCTGAAACATTTACAATACCATTCTTATCAATGTCGAAAGTAACTTCAATTTGTGGTACTCCTCTTGGAGCAGCAGGAATATCAGTTAATTGGAATTGACCTAAGGTTTTATTGTCAGCTGCCATTGGACGTTCACCTTGTAAAACATGAATATCAACAGCTGGTTGATTATCTGCAGCAGTTGAAAATACTTGGGACTTGCTAGTTGGAATAGTTGTATTACGGTCAATCAACTTAGTAAACACACCACCCATTGTTTCAATACCCAATGATAGCGGAGTAACATCTAGTAAGACAACATCTTTAACATCACCAGTAATAACACCACCTTGAACAGCAGCTCCTAAAGCAACCGCTTCATCAGGGTTAATTGATTTATTTGAATCTTTACCAGTCCATGATTTAACAGCTTCTTGAACAGCAGGAATTCTTGTTGAACCACCGTTTAAGATTACTTGGTCAATATCACTAGTAGATAAACCAGCATCTTTTAAGGCATTTTCAAAAGGTACTTTAGTTTTTTCAACTAAGTCTGCAGTTAATTCATTAAATTTAGCTCTAGTTAAATTAGTTTGTAAGTGAAGAGGTCCAGCTTCACCAGCAGAAATAAATGGAAGACTAATTTCTGTTTCAGTTACACCTGAAAGGTCTTTTTTGGCTTTTTCAGCTGCATCTTTAAGACGTTGTAAGGCCATTTTATCTTTAGATAAATCAACACCGTTTTGTTGTTTGAAACCATCAATTAACCAATCAATAATGCGTTGGTCAAAGTCATCCCCACCAAGGTGAGTGTCACCATTAGTAGAAAGTACTTGGAATACACCATCACCTAATTCCAAAACAGAAACATCAAAAGTACCACCACCAAGGTCATATACTAATACTTTTTCATCTTTGTCTTGTTTATCTAAACCATAAGCCAATGCAGCAGCAGTTGGTTCATTAATAATACGTTCTACTTCTAAACCAGCAATTTTACCAGCATCTTTAGTAGCTTGACGTTGAGCGTCATTAAAGTAGGCTGGTACTGTGATAACTGCTTTATCAACAGTGTCACCTAGATATTCTTCGGCAAAGCCTTTAATGTATTGAAGAATCATTGCTGATATTTGTTGAGGAGTGTATTTTTTACCTTCAACATCAACAGTATAGCCTTCTTCACCCATGTGGCTCTTAATTGAAACAATTGTATTTGGATTAGTGATTTCTTGTCTTTTTGCAACTTCACCAACTTGTGGTTGGCCATCCTTAAATGCAACTACAGATGGTGTAGTTCTTGCACCTTCTGGATTAGGAATTATTTTGGGAGTGTTACCTTCTAAAACTGCAACTGCAGAGTTAGTAGTACCTAAATCAATACCAATAATTTTATTACTTGCCATAATTTATTTCTCCATTCATTTTTTATTATTGAGCTACAACTACCATGGCTGGTCTTAAAACACGATCTTTTAAGAGATATCCTGGTTGTAGTACCTGGACAACAGTATCTTTTGGATTATTCTCATCTGCATCAATTGTTTGAACCGCTTGGTGAAATTGTGGATCAAACGGCTGATTTAATGATTGAATTTCCTCAACACCGTTATTTTTAAGGGCTTTAATCAAATGATCAGTTACCATCTGTACACCCGTTTTAAGTTGCTTACCACTTTCATCATCAACCTTAACACTTAATGCTCGTTGTAAATTATCAATGATTGGTAATAACTCAGTCACTAATTTTTGACCTTCATACTTAATCAAATTAGTTTGTTCTTTTTTTGCATGATTTTGGATATTTTGAATTTCTGCTTGTGAACGTAGAAATTTATTTTCCATTTCATCAAGTTTAGAAGTTAATTCATCAATTTTAGATTGTTGATCATCTTGTGTTTCATCGTTATTGTCTAAAACTTCATCTTCTTTAACTTCATCTTCTTCATGAAGTTCTTTTGACTTGTCCTCAGCCATACAATTGCCTCCCGTGGTTAATTATTTACCATAATAACCAAGAATTTTTTTTGTCATTTCATTTTTCATTGCTTCAACAATACCAATAACTTTTGAGTATGGCATTCTGGTTGGACCTAAAACTGCAATAAGTCCATGACCATATTCTTGTAAATCGTATTTACCGGTAATAATACTATAGTTTTTTAATAGTTCATTGCTTAATTCAGAACCTATTTTGACTTGTACATCGCTGCCATTATTGTCTTTAAGACTATCAAACATGTCATTACCGTTATCCAATAAATGATAAAGTGGCTTTAGATATTTAATGTCTTGATTTTCCGAAAATTGAAGTAAATTTAATTTACCACCTACAAAAATATGATCTTGACTAATGTTATTTAGCATTTCACTTAATGTATCTAATATTCGGTCTGGACTTTTTAAATATCTAGACAAAATAATTGGTAATTCAACATTTAACTTACGATAAACTTCCGGTAGCAAATGACCAACTAATTGATCATTTACTATATTAACAATAATTCTTAACTCATCAGCAGGAGCATAATCTAATTGAAAAATTTTATTCTCAACTTGACCAGTATCCGTAACTAGAATAGCCATTACTTGCCGTTCATCAAGCTTAACTAATTGAAACCTACCAAGCGATAAATTTTTCCCTTGATCCGGATTTATTGTTAAGGCAGTATAACTTGTCAAATCTGATAAAACCTTTGCTGATTCTTGAACAATTTCATCAATTTGATTGAAATTAGTATCAAACGAGGTGCGAATAAAATCAGCATCATTGGTATCTAAGGGATCTGGACGAAGCAAATTATCAATATAATACCGATAACCTTCAATTGAAGGTACCCTTCCTGATGAAAAATGTGTCTTAGAAATTAAACCCATTTGTTCCAAAACTGCCATCTCATTTCTAACAGTTGCTGAGCTAACTTTATTAGCCAGTTTATTTGCCAAAAACTTAGATCCGACAGGAACTCCAGAATTAGTATACTCTTGAATAATAATTTGAAGAATGGTGTTTTGTCTTTCCGTTAACATATATAAATCACCTCTTTATTAGCACTCTATAATCAACAGTGCTAAGGCACACTTATAATTTAACAAAAATATCTAGGTGAGTCAATGCTTTTTGAATATTTTTTAGCAATTAATCCGATAGAGTGCTAATTAATGAAAAAGTTTCTCGCAACAATTTCATCTTGATGTAATTGCTTAATTAATTCATCTGCACTATCGAACTTAATTTCTCCCCTTAAATACTTATGCCATCTAATAGTTACATTTTCACCATAAACATTTTCATTGAAATCAAATAGATTAATCTCAACAGTAACCGGTCGATTGGGTTCAAAGGTAACGTTTCTACCAATGGATCCCATTCCTTGATAAACTCGGTCCCCAATTTTTACCTCGACTACATATTCGCCTATTCCTGGTAACCACTGTCTTTCATCGTGTTCAATATTAATAGTCGGAAATCCTAATATTCGTCCACGTTGATCACCATGAACAATTAAGCCGGTAGTCTGAAAGGTTCGTCCTAAATACTTATTTGCTAACGTAACATTACTTTTGTCTAAAGCTTTTCTAATATTAGTAGAACTTACCTTGATTTCATTTTCTAGAATTGGATTTACCGTAACCACATCAAATCGTCCTTTAGCTAGTGAAGCTAAATTTTCCATATTAGCGATGCTTTTTTCTCCATAAGTGTGATCAAATCCAGCAACTACCGTTACCGCATTAAATCTAACTAAGTAGTTATCAACAAATTCCTGTGGAGATTGATCTTGAAACTTGTAAGAATAATTTACAACAAAAACTTGATCAACACCCAACTCTTTAAATATACGCATTTTTTCATCTTTTAATGTTAAATATTTTTTATCATGTTGAGAAAGTTTTTTATATACGAGAGCTGGGTGGTGATCATAAGTTAAAACAGCCAATTTAACGCCTAAATCATCAGCAATTTTTTTAGCTGTATTAATTACTTCTTGATGGCCCAAATGGACACCATCAAAAAATCCCATAGCCAAAACTACAGGATCTTCAAATTTATGGGTTTCATCTAATGGATGATGTAAAAAATTAATTTTCATCTTTTTATTTACCTACTTTAAATAGTTTTTAGCATTTTATATGGACGATATAAGTTCTTTTCACTATCAAATTGATAAAGTGCTTGGATATCACCTTGATATTCTAACGCAATTATTTTTGAATCGATATTAAGTAAGCTAGGTTTAATAAAAGCACCATTTACTACATAATTATTCCAAAGATTGTCATCAATTAAAACAGTGGGATATTTAGTTAATGCAGCCTTCAGTGGATGTAG
This sequence comes from Lentilactobacillus laojiaonis, assembly GCF_020616595.1. Taxonomy (GTDB): domain Bacteria; phylum Bacillota; class Bacilli; order Lactobacillales; family Lactobacillaceae; genus Lentilactobacillus; species Lentilactobacillus laojiaonis. Next base: position 699,139 of record NZ_CP085278.1, read on the forward strand.
TATTTCAACAATTTCATCATTATCCATTTTTTCTTTAACTTCAGCTAAAGTTGAAGTATCAGCAATGGTAAATCCACCACTTTCAATTCTAGTCAAGTCAGACATAACTGACGGCACATTGATTAATCTACCAAAATCAACCGCCAAAGTTCTTACATAAGTTCCTTTAGAGCAACCAACTTCAAAATAAATTGTCTGAGTTTGGTTAACTTCATCATAATATGAATCCTTAATTTGTTTAAAATAACTAATATGAATGAGGCGGGCAGGACGGTCAATTTCTATTCCTTCGCGAGCATATTCATATAATTTTTTGCCATTAATTTTAACGGCTGAATACATAGGAGGAACTTGTTCAATATCTCCAGTTAATTTTTCTAATAAGCTATTAATTTGTTCATTATCTAATGGGGTTAGAATTGGTTTCTTATCAATAATTTCTCCACTGATATCTTCGGTAGTGGTTGAAAAACCTAGAGTAATTTCACCACGATATTTTTTTCCAGAATTCATAATTAATTCACTTAGTTTTGTGGCCGTTCCAACACAAATTGGTAAAACCCCATCTACATCAGGATCAAGCGTACCTGTATGGCCAATTTTTTTGGTATGTAAAATTTTTCTCAAACTACTAATGCAGTCATGACTAGTCATACCACGTTCTTTATATAGTGCAATTATTCCATTCATTACTAAACTCCTTTAAAATACATGCTAAAATTATAACACAATCAATTTAATAACTTAAAAAAACTAAAACTTATATCGAGGCAGTCGTATAATAAAAATAAATATTAATTAGTCTTTTATGGAGATGACGTTTTGTTAATTACCATTTTAATTATCGTTGGAATATTAGGAGGATTGTGTCAAACTATCGCTGGGCTAGCTTCCTTAGTTTCTTATCCGGCATTATTAGCTTTAGGATTATCACCCATTTTAGCTAATGTTACTAATACAGTTTCATTGGTATTTTCTGGAGTTAGTTCTACTTTTGCTTCATTAAAAGAGCTCAAAGGATCCAAAAAAGAATTATCTTTAATTTTACCAATTACACTAATCGGTTGTATTAGCGGATCCTTGCTCTTATTTGTTTTACCAGAAAATATTTTTAAAAAGATTGTGCCATTTTTTATTTTATTTGCTGCTATTGCCGAGATACTCCCTAAACCTGTAAGACCCAATCATGTCGGTGTCGGTTCAGAAATTCTATCATTTTTCGGAGTCTTCTTAGTAGGTGTATATTCTGGTTATTTTGGAGCAGCCGCCGGTGTTTTAATGCTAGTATTACTTGGAGTAATTAGTAAATTTTCTTTTGCTACTTATAATGCTGAAAAAAACTTTACGTTCGCATGTGCGAATATTATTTCATCTATCGTATATGGCTTACATACCACCTTGCTTTGGTCGTGGATAATTCCATTAGGTTGCGGTTTCTTTATTGGCGGATATCTTGGACCAATAATTGTTCGCCATGCTAATATAAAATTACTTAAAATCATCATTTCATTGGGTGCAATTATACTTGCTGGAACTTTATTCTATCAAGCATATTTATAATAAAAAAGGTTTAACAGCGATTGCTGTTAAACCTTTTTTATTATTTTTTACTATTTAATTCATTAAGTAAACGATCGATTTTATCTCCGTATTTAACAGAATCATCGCGCTTAAAATGAATATCTGGTGTTTTATAAATACTTAGTCTAGAACCAAGCTCTTTTTTAATTAAACCAGTTGCTTTTTCAAGACCTTGTTCGGTTTTTTGGCCATCATGAGCTTTGTCGGAAAGGATACTATAATAAACGTTTGCTTGTTGAAGATCACCAGTTACTTCAACACCCGTTACTGTTACTCCTTGTACCCGTGGATCTCTTACTCTTTTTAATAAGATATCATTAATTTCTCTTTGAATTTCTTGCTCCAAACGACCAACACGATATTGTGCCATTCAAATTACCTCCAGTTTATTGGACAGGAACTTCTTTCATTACGTATGCTTCAACAACGTCACCGACTTTAATGTCATTATAATCTGCAATTGTTAAACCACATTCAAATCCTTGTTTAACTTCTTTAACATCATCTTTAAAGCGTTTCAAACTGTTTAATTCGCCACTATAAATAACAACACCATCACGAATTAAGCGCACTTTGCTATCTCTTTGGATGAATCCATCAGTAACCATACCACCAGCAATGGTACCAACTTTAGAAGCTTTATAAGTTTCACGAACTTCTACATTACCAGTAATTTGCTCTTCATAAGTTGGTTCCAACATACCCTTCATAGCTAATTCAATTTCATCAATAGCGTTATAAATTACTTGATGTAATCGAATATCAACATTATCAGCCTCAGCTTGAGCCTTAGCTTGTGGAGTAGGACGGACATTAAATCCAATAATAATAGCATCACTAGCTTCTGCTAAAGATACATCACTTTCATTAATAGCCCCAACAGCTGTATGAATAATATTAACTTGAACGCCTTCTACTTCAATTTTTCTAAGACTGTTAGCCAAAGCTTCAACCGATCCTTGAACATCGGCTTTAATTACGATATTTACAGATTTCATTTCGCCTTCTTTTAATGAATCAAATAAATTATCTAGAGTAACATGGTTAGTCTTACGGCGTTCACGCATTTGAGCTTCTTTCGCTCTAGCTTCACCAGCTGCACGAGCTGATTTTTCATCTTCAAATACAACGAAGTGATCCCCAGCTTCTGGAACATCATTCAACCCAGTAATTTCAACGGGCATTGATGGAGTTGCTTTTTTGATATCTTTACCACGTTCGTTAGTCATCGTTCTAACTCGTCCAAATGTAGTACCAACAACAATTGGATCTCCAACGTGCATAGTTCCTTGTTGGACTAATAGAGTAGCAACTGAACCTTTACCTTGGTCTAAACGAGCTTCAACTACTGAACCAACTGCAGGTTGATCAGGATCAGCTTTTAGCTCTAACATTTCTGATTGTAAAACAATCATATCTAATAATTCATCAATATTTTGGCCTAATTTAGCAGAGATATTAACAAAAATTGTGTCGCCACCCCATGCTTCAGGAATTAGTTCATATTCAGCTAATTGTTCAATTACATGGTTCGGGTTGGCACCTGGTTTATCAATTTTATTAACAGCAACAATAATTGGAGTACCAGCGGCTTTCGCATGATTAATTGCTTCAACAGTTTGTGGCATTACCCCATCATCAGCAGCTACAACTAAAATAGTTATATCAGTTACATTAGCACCACGTGCTCGCATTTCTGTAAAGGCAGCGTGTCCGGGAGTATCTAAGAAGGTAATTAAATTATCTCCATTACGTACTTGATATGCACCAATTGCTTGAGTAATTCCACCAGCTTCACCAGCAGTTATGTGTGAGTGTCTTAAATAATCAAGTAAAGTGGTTTTACCATGATCAACGTGTCCCATAATTGTAACTACTGGAGGACGTTTAACTAAATGATCAGATTTATGCATTTCTTCATCAAACATTTTATCAATATCGGAAATGTTTTCTTCAATCTTTTCTTCGGCTTCAATTCCGTAATCAGCAGCTAATATTTCAATTGTATCTTTATCAAGTGATTGATTTTGGTTAACCATTACACCTAACATAAATAATTTTTTAACCAATTCAGCTGGTTCACGATGCAAAAGTTTTCCTAAGTCTTGAGCATTCATTCCATCAGTATAAACTAAAACTTCTGGCAATGGACGTTCTTTACGTTCCGGTGCTCCATGGTGCTCAGTTTGTTTCATACGTTGATTTTTTTGTTTAAATTGTTTTTTATTACGTTTTTTATTGGCTTTCTTACTATGGTTAGAATTATTGTTAGAATTACCAAAACGATTGTTACTGTTGTTAGTATTTCTAAAATTAGTACTTTTAGCTGTAGAACTATTTCCATTATTTGAATTAGTACGAGTTGAAGCACTGTTACTATTATTTTTATGTGGTCCATTATTAGTTGGACGCTTATTATCTTGATTTGTAATAATTTTACCTTCTTTTTTAGAAATCTGATTTGCTTTTTTATTTTTAGCAGAAGATTTCGTATTTTTATTTAAATCGTGCTTAATCTGATTTACTTGTTCCTCATCTAATGAAGACATGTGACTCTTAACATTAAATCCGTGGCTATTAGCCACATCAACAACCTGCTTGTTTGACACACCTAGCTCATTTGCTAACTCATAAATTCTTTTTTTACTCATAATCATCCTCCTCTTGCTTAAACAATTTCAGATAATTTTTGTGACATTTTACGATCGGTTATACCTATCATAGTCCTTTGAGCACCAATTGCACTACTTATTTCATCTTTTGATAGATTATTGTTAACTGGAACTTGATAAAATTTCGCCTTATCATTGAATTTTTTAATGGTCGATTGACCACTATCTTTAGCAATGAATAAAAAATAGACCTTATTTTTCTTAATATTGCTCAAAATAATATCTTGTCCAGTTACTATTTTACCAGCTCTTTTAGCAATACCCAAAAAATTTAAAACGGATTGCTTATTGTCCATTTTCAAATAGCTCTTTTCTGGCTTGTTTATGATCAACATACGCAATCAAATCTTCGTAAAATTGATCGTCTAAACTAGTTGAAAAAGTTTTTTCTAATATCTTTTTATCCCTAGCTTTTTTAGCAATGTCAACATTTATAGAGATATAAGCTCCTCGTCCAGACTTTTTACCAGTTTCATCAATTGAAACATCGCCATTTTGGTCTCTAACGATTCGAATTAATTCTTTTTTGGGAGCCATTTCACCCGTTACAACGTCTTTACGCATCGGAATTTTTCTTTTTTTCATTAATTCTATCTCCTAAAATAATATTTTAATTCATATCATCTTGTTCAAAATCATTCTCATTTTGATCAGAATTAATTTCATCTACATAGTGCTCTTCATCAAATCCTTGGTCACTATTAGTATCAACCGAGTTATTAACTTCATCATTAGCAATCGAATTTAATAATTCTTGAGCTTCTGATTCTGGTTTAATATCAATCTTATAACCAGTTAGCTTAGCAGCAAGACGAGCATTTTGACCCTTTTTACCAATAGCTAATGATAGTTGATGATCAGGAACTACTACAGTACAACTTCTTTCAGCATTTTTGTCAAAGATAACTGCAATAACTTCAGCTGGATTCAATGCATTTGAAATATATTTAGCATCATCTGCATCCCATTCAACAATATCCATGTTTTCACCATGCAACTCATTTACAATGGTTTGAACACGTTGGCCACGAGGTCCGACGGTTGTACCAACTGGATCAATATCAGAATTATTTGATCTTACAGAAACTTTTGCTCTATCTCCAGCTTCTCTGGCAATTGAAACAATTTCAACAGTACCATCATAAACTTCAGGAATTTCTTGTTCAAATAAGCGTTTCAACATACCCGGAGCAGTTCTACTTACAAATACTTGAGGACCCTTAGTAGCATTTTCAACTTTAGATACATAAACTTTAATTTTATCTTGAGGACGATAAACTTCGTTAGACATTTGGTCGCGTAAACCCATTACCGCTTCAACTTTGCCTAAATTTACATAAACAAAACGAGCATCTTGGCGTTCAATTTCACCGGTAACTAATTCATCTTCATACTTACTGTATTCGTTGAATACAATTTCACGTTCAGCTTCTCTAACACGTTGCATGATGACTTGTTTAGCAGTTTGGGCAGCAATTCTACCAAAGTTTTTTGGAGTTACTTCAAATTTAACTTCGTCGCCCAATTCATAACCACGATTAATTTGAACAGCATCACTTAAACTAACTTCTAGTTGATCATCTTCAAGTTCATCATCATTAACAATTTTCTTAACTGAATAAACATGTAAGTCACCTTTTTTACTGTCAAAAATAACTTCCACATTTTGAGCTTGTCCATAATTTCTCTTATAAGCTGAAACTAAAGCAGCTTCTAAAGCTTCAATAATAATCTCTTTTTTAATGCCCTTTTCTTCTTCTAATGAAGTTAGTGCACCTAAAAGTTCCTTACTCATAATTCTTTTACTCCCTTTTATTAAAATTTAATAGCAAGTCTAGATTTTGCGACCGCACTTTTTGGAACTTCAAACTTTTTATTATTATTTGATAAAACTAAATTATCATCATTGACTTGTTCTAAAGTACCTTCATAGAATTTGTTACCATCAATTTGTTGATAAAATGATACATGAACGTATTCACCAATTGCTTGTTTTAGCTCTTCATCATTTCTTAAAGCACGTTCGGCTCCTGGTGAAGAAACTTCTAAATAATAAGCTTGTGGAATTGGATCCGGATCTATTTCATCTAATTTTTCACTCAATTCATCACTAATGATCACACAATCATCAATGGTTACTCCGCCTTTTTTATCAATATATACTCGTAAATACCAACTCTTATTTTCTTTTAAGAATTCTATATCATATAAGTAAAAAGAATGTTCTTCTAAAATTGGTTCAACAATTTCTTTTACTCTATCGACTACTTCACTCAAATATTAACCTCCTAAAAATTTCCAATAAAAAGAGCGAGCATTTCTGCTCACTCCTTTACGAGTTATTTAATAGTAATTATTATAACATATTTTTATAATAATTGCTTAACTTATTACATCATATCGAATAAACTAAGTTGATTTTCATCAGGTAGATCATTTAGTACGCCATTTTCAGTCATAAAATCAATTAATGATTTTGAAACTTTACCTCGTTTACTTAAATCTTCCTTAGAAATAAAAGGTCGATCCTCTCTGGCAGCTACAATTTGCTTAGCAACGTTCAATCCCAAACTAGGTACTGAATCAAAGGGAGCAATCAATGTATTTCCATCAATTAGCCATTCACTAGCATCGGATTTATCTAAATCAACCATCTTAAATTCGAATCCACGTTCGACCATTTCATTAGCAATTTCTAAAACTGTTAATAAATTTTTCTCTTTAGTGGATGCTTCCATACCCTTATCATTAATTTCCTTCATAGCATTTTTGATACCATCTTTTCCACGACACATGGAGACGATATCAAAATCATCAGCCCGAACTGAGAAATAAGCTGCGTAGTATACTAATGGGAAATATACCTTGAAGTAAGCGATTCTTAAGGCCATCAAAATATAGGCAGCCGCATGAGCCCTTGGGAACATGTATTTAATTTTAAGACATGATTCAATATACCACTCAGGAATATCCGCCTCCCGCATTTTGACCTGCCAGTCATCAGGGATACCCTTTCCTTTACGGACGTGTTCCATAATTTGAAAGGCCAGTTCGGAATCTAATCCCCAATGAATCAAATCCGTCATAATATTATCACGACAACCAATTACATTAGCGATAGTTGCTGTTCCATTTTTAATTAACTCATCGGCATTTCCAATCCAAACATCCGTACCATGTGATAATCCTGATATTTGTAAAAGTTCAGAATAGTTTTTCGGATGAGTTTCTTCTAACATCCCCCGAACAAACCGAGTTCCAAATTCTGGAACACCTAAAGTACCAGTTTTTGATTGGATTTGTTCCTCAGTTACTCCTAAAATTTCGGGACTAGAAAATAATGACATAACCCCGGGATCATCCATTGGAATAGATTTTGGATCAATTCCTGATAGGTCTTGGAGCATTATAATCATTGTTGGATCATCATGTCCTAAGATATCAATCTTTAAAATGTTATCGTGAATGGAATGGAAATCAAAATGCGTAGTTTTCCAAGCAGCACTTTGATCATCAGCCGGATATTGAATTGGAGTAAAGTCATAAATATCCATATAATCAGGAACAACAATAATTCCTGCCGGGTGTTGTCCAGTCGTTCGTTTAACTCCTGTCGCTCCCTTAGCTAAGCGATCTTCTTCTGCTTGCCTAAATATTTGCTCAGTATCGCGCTCGTAGGCTTTTACATAACCATAGGCCGTTTTATCGGCAACAGTACCAATTGTTCCCGCTCGGAATACATTTTCTTCACCGAATAATACTTTCGTATAGTTATGGGCAATTGGTTGATAATCTCCCGAGAAGTTTAAATCAATATCTGGAACCTTATTACCGGTAAAGCCTAGGAAAGTTTCAAAAGGAATATCATGTCCATCTCCAATTAATTCCGTTCCACACTTAGGACACTCCTTAGTTGGTAAATCATATCCTGAACTATATTCTCCTTTTGTAAAGAACTCACTATATTGACATTGCGGACAACGATAATGTGGTGGCAATGGATTAACTTCTGTAATTCCCGTTAAAGTGGCAACTAAACTGGATCCAACTGATCCACGTGAACCTACCAAGTATCCATCTTTGTTACTCTTGGCTACTAGTCTTTGAGCAATTAAATAAATTACAGAGAATCCATTTCCAATAATACTTTTTAATTCTTTTTCCAAACGTTGTTCAACAATTTCAGGTAGAGTTTCACCATACATTTGATGGGCTGTATCCATTGTACGATTTTGTATTTCGTCCTCCGCACCGTCCATTTTAGGAGTATATAATTTGTCCTTTAATGGTGATACTTCATCGATTTGATCAGCAATAACATGAGTATTTTCTACTACTATTTCAAAAGCTTTTGATTCTCCTAAAAAACTATAATCGTCTAAGAGTTCATCAGTAGTTCTAAAATGTAAATCGGGTAAAATCGTACGGTTCAATGGATTAGCTCCACCTTGAGAATTGATTAAAATTTTACGATAAATATAGTCATGAGCATCCAAGAAATGAACATCACCTGTAACAACTACCGGTTTATCTAAGTGTTCTCCTAACTTAACCATATTAGTTAAGATTTCTTCTAGATTATTTTCATCCTTAATTAGTTCCTGCTCAATAAGTGATTCATAAGCTGCTTTGGGCTGAATTTCTATATAGTCATAAAATTTAGCTTTTTGAATAGCTTCTTCCGCACCTTTTTGCATCATTGAAGTAAAGACTTCCCCATTTGCACAAGCAGAACCTACTAAAAGGCCTTCACGATATTCTTCTAGAACACTTCTTGGAATTCTAGGAACTCGGTAATAATAGTCTACATTTGACATCGAAACTAATTTAAACATGTTTTTTAAACCAGTTTGATTTTTAGCTAGTAGGATTGCGTGACTAGGTCTTGAATGCTTATAGGAATCATTATCCGTCATATGGTCATTTAATTGATCAAGATATTCGATTCCATATTGCTTGTTAGCATCCTTTAAAAATAGATAATTCAAATGTCCAGTTGTTTCCGCATCATAAATCGCTCTATGATGGTGCTCTAAAACAACATCAAATTTTTTAGCCAAAGTATTTAAACGATAACCTTTTAAATGTGGATATAAGAAGCGTGCTAAGGTTAAAGTATCAATAATTGGATTACTGATTTTTTCTAAATCGTATCGTTCATAACCTGTGTTTAAAAATCCCGCATCAAAAGTAACGTTATGTCCTACTAGAATAGCATCTCCATAAAACTCTCTAAACAGTTCAAAAACTTCTTTTTCACTTTTAGATCCTCGTACCATTTCATCAGTTATAGAAGTAAGGTTAGTAGTTTGATCAGATAAATGAAATCCTGGATCAATGAATTCTTCAAACTCACCGATAACATTATTATTTTGAATTTTAACCGCAGAAAGCTCAATTACTTTATCATAGATGGCTGATAAACCAGTAGTTTCAATATCAAAAGCTACATAAACTGCATCCTTTAGTGGAACATGTTGATCATTATAGGTAATGGGAATTCCATCATCTACTAGGTTAGCTTCCACTCCATATATCATTTTAATGTCATTTTTTTCCGCTGCATGGAAGGCATCTGGGAATCCTTGAACTCCCGCATGGTCAGTAATAGCAATTGCTTCATGTCCCCATTTTTTAGCTTGTTTAACAAAATCAGATATATTATTCGTGGCATCCATTTGACTCATTGTAGTATGAAGATGTAGTTCAATTCTTTTCTTACCATCTTCAGCCGTATCTTTACGACTTTCTTTTTTGATTAAATTGATATCATTGGCATTTAAAGTTAATTCATGAGAATAATTGTCTTCTTGGACATTTCCCCTAACCTTAACCCAATCGCCTTCATTAATTTGATCAAATAATTCGTCTTCGCCTTTATTAGAGAATTTTTTAACTTGAATTGAAGAAGTATAGTCAGTTATTTTAAGCATTAACAGCTTTCTACCTGAACGTAATTCTCTAATTTCTTTATTAAAAATATACCCCTCAACTATAATTGAGCGTTCTTCATCTAAAATATCTGATAGAGGCATTGTTGGTAAATCATTTTTGATTTTTTTACCGATTTGAGGCCTACTATCATTAGACTGAGATACACTATGATTATTTGAGATAATTTCTGTGGCTTTTTTCTGAATTTCTAAATTGTTAAGTTCATTAATTTGATTGAAGGTATCAATTTTTTCCTTAGATAGGTCTTCATCAATGACCGTATGAATACTAAACTTTGGGAAACCGGCTTGTTGATAAAATTCTTCAATTGATCCTAATAGTTTAGATACCAAAAAATTTTTAATGACTTCATTTTCAACCGCAAATTCAACTCGTCGATTAGACAAATATGGAAAACGATTATCATAAAGTTCTTTTGCCATCGGTAAACCTGCGCCACTATTTTTAACCGCTGCTTGCCAGTATTCTTGCAATATTTCTTGACTAAACGTAGAATCCTTTGCCTGGATTCTTATTGTAACCTGGGCAATATCAGAAAACGCTGCGGTAGTCTTTTGCTTGAACTTTTCCAGTATTGGATAAGGTAGGATTTGGTTAGTTGTAATATTAAATTGCCATTGTCTACTTTTTTCATGGATAACTATTTTATTTACTTCGGCAGCTTGGAAGTATTTATTTTTTGCTAAATCATCATCCCATCTAATTTGAGATAATAATTTTTTAAATAGCTCAGTGTTTCCAATATCCAATTTATTCAATCCTCCTATACATCATTAAACAAAAAAACCGAGAAAATTCTCGGTTCTAAAACTCAATTCATCTCTATCTATTTTACAGTATCGAAAGATTATTTCAACTATGCAATTTTAGATAGTAGATTTTTAATATTATCAATTAGGTCCGTAATAGATGATTCAATCACTTCACCAGTTTTTCGGATTTTAATTTCAACTATACCTTCACTAATTTGTTTACCAACTGTTATTCTGACAGGAATTCCAATTAGATCTGAATCAGCAAATTTAACTCCAGCTCGTTCTTTACGATCATCAACCAATACATCATATCCTAAATTACTTAATTGATTTTCTAAATCGTTGGCTGCATCCATTTGTTCTGAGTTTTTAGCATTAACTGGAATAATATGGAAAATATATGGAGCAACTGAAAGTGGCCAAACTAAACCATTTTCATCAGCATTTTGTTCACTAATAGCAGATAATAAACGACTAATTCCAATACCATATGATCCCATAATAATTGGAGTACTTCTTCCGTTAGAATCTAATATATTAGCTCCTAGACTTTCAGAGTATCTAGTACCCAATTTAAAGATATGTCCGATTTCAATTCCTCGAGTAAATACTAATTTACCTTTACCGTCAGGAGATGGTTGGCCTTCTTTTACTAAAGTAATATCAGTGACACCATCAACTCTAAAGTCACGATCCCGATTAACATTTAGATAATGATAACCATCTTCATTAGCACCAGCTGCTGAATTAACCATATTATCAACATTTTGATCAATTATAATTTTTACTTGTTCATCAACTCCGACTGGTCCTAGAGATCCGAAACTAGCATTTAAAAATTGTTTAGCTTGATCATCAGTAGCCATATCCAAGAAGTTAGCATCCAAATAATTTTTTAATTTTACATCATTAATTTCATCAGTACCACGAACAACTGCCAATACGGGTTGATCATCAGCAATAAATAGAATTGATTTTAAAATATTTTCAGATGGAATATCTAATACTTGTGAAACTTCTTCAACAGTTTTAGCATCTGGAGTGGCAACTTTGTTTAACTCTTGTAATTTTTCAGTTGAATCTTTACTAATAAATTGGCTAGTAGCCATTTCTAGGTTAGCTGAATAATCACTACCATCTGAATAAACAATCGTATCTTCACCAATTTTAGCAATAGCTGAAAACTCTTTAGAATCTGAGCCTCCCATAGCACCACCATCACCAATAATGACACGATAATTTAAACCAATTCTATCAAAAATATTAGTATAAGCCTTTTCCATTAATTGATAAGTCATGTCAAGATCATCTTCGCTCGCAGCAAATGAATATGCGTCTTTCATGATAAATTCACGACTTCTTAATAGTCCGTAACGGGGACGATCTTCATCTCGATACTTACTTTGGATTTGATATAGTGATAATGGTAATTGTTTGTACGATTTAATTGAATCACGAATTAGTTGAGTAAAGGTTTCTTCATGAGTTGGTCCTAAGATAAAATCAGTTTCATGACGATTTTTAAATTTAAATAGTTCGGGACCATAAGTTTCATAACGTCCTGATTCACGCCATAAGTCAGCTGGTAAAACATCTGGCATTAACATTTCTTGGGCATCAGTTGTAACCATTTCTTCTCTAACAATTTTTTGAATGTTGGCTAGTACACGATATGCTAATGGTAAGTAAGCGTACATACCAGCTGATATTTGACGAATGTATCCCGCTCTAAGTAGCATTTGGTGACTAAGAGCTTCAGCTCCACTTGGAACTTCTTTAAGAGTTGGTGCTAAAATTTTAGATTGTTTCATAGTTAATATAATGACTCCTTATTTTAATGTAAAAAGTATCGCTGAATATCGTTCCAAGTTACTAATACTATTAGTAACATTAAGAAACCAAAACCAATCAGTGTAATCACTGTTTCGGTATTTTCTGAAATTGGTTTTCTGCGAATTGCTTCAATTATATTTAATACTAATTTCCCACCATCTAATCCAGGAATAGGTATTAAGTTAACAATCCCTAAGTTTAATGATAAGAATGCTAAAAAGCTAAGGACTCCAGTTAGTCCAAATTTAGTAGCTTGAGAAGTGGTTGCAAAAATGGCAACTGGGCCACCTAAATCATTGAGACTAAAGTGACCACTAAACATGCTAGCAATAGCTAAGACTAATCGCTTAGTCATTTCCCAGCTTTGAGTAAACCCAGAAAGGATTTTAGCTTTAAAGCTATGATCGAGACTTTGCGTGATTCCAATTACTCCAATGGTATTTTCACCGGATTTTTGTTTTTTAGGGGTTAAGCTCAATTCTTTAGTCGAATTATCTCTTTGAATTTTTACGTTAATTTTTTTACCAGCATTAGGTTGAATTTGCTGAGCAATCTCTGTCCAATTATCAGTTTGATGATTATTTACTGATAGTATTTTATCTCCCGATCGAATACCAGCATCCTTAGCAATAGAATCAGTTGGTAAAACATCAACTTTGTTAGTGTTAGTTAATACCCCACCTTGAACAAATGACAAAATTGTATAAACTACAATAGCTAACACAAAATTGTTAAATACTCCAGCAAAGTTAGTTAACATTCTTTTGGGTAAGGAAGCTGATCCTAATTGGACATCAATTGGTGCTACTTGGACTTCGGTTCCATCTTCTTCGATAATTATCGCATCATGATCCACCGAATATCTTTTAACAGTAGATTCATCCCCGTTTTCATATCCTTCAACCCATAAATCTTTTTCTAAATCAGTTGAAGTAATAATTAGTGGGATTCCCTGGAATAACGTTTGCTTTTTACTGGTATTGATATTAGTAACAATGTTTTGATCGTTTAATTTCAAGGTTACAGGTGTCCCTGGTTTAATTTCTTCTTCATCATCACTACCGCCAGCCATTCTAACATAACCACCAATTGGTAATAGTCTAACTGTATAAGTCGTTCCTTTTTTACGATAGTAGAATAATTTTGGTCCCATTCCGATTGAAAACTCGCGAACCATAATACCAGATTTTTTAGCAACAATATAGTGACCAAATTCATGAAACACTACCAAGATTCCAAACACAATGATAAAAACAATGATAGTCGTTATCAAATTATTACCCCCTTTCGATTTAAATAACTCCTAACAGGTGTAAAACCGGTAAAACAAATAGTAAACTATCAAAACGGTCTAGAATTCCACCATGTCCTGGTAAAATTTTACCTGAATCTTTAACTCCATAAAATCGTTTAAAAGCAGATTCTACTAAGTCACCGAACTGCCCAACAATTGATAAAATAATTGTCATAATAAGCATTTGTAAAAATGAATATCCAGTAATAGGGAAAAATGATAACCAAACCATACATAAAATTGTAGCAGCTATAGTACCGTAAATTGAGCCTTCCCATGTTTTGTTAGGACTAATTTTTGGAGATGATTTATGTTTGCCAAAACGCTTGCCAAAGATATAAGCACCGCTATCGGTTAACCAAACAATAAATAAGGCATACAATAATACATATAAGGAAATACTTCTAGCTACAATAAAAAAGTGGAATCCCATACCAATATAAAGCATACCTAAAGTAGTTACTCCGGCATCATCAAATGAATACAAGTTCTTTGAAACTACTGTAATAATTAATAAAATCATTACAAAAATATAAAATAAAAATGTTGGACTAACGCCTTTTGGTAAAATATTTTGCCATAAAGTTGGCAGAATTAAGACACTAACCCCCAAATAAGAAATAATTGATTCAAACGAAACAACTATCTTTTTTTTCATAATTAGTAATTCAGACATTGCAACAATTCCTAATACCATCGCTGCAATATCTATCCAAATACCACCAGCTATTATTATTGGAATAAATATTATTAATGCAATAATTGCTGTGATCGTTCTTTGTTTCAAATGCAATCCCTACCCTTAACTATTTATTTTTTAATCCACCAAAGCGTCGATTTCTTGATTGATATTCCAAAATTAGATTTAAAAAACTATTCTTAGTTATATCAGGCCATAAGATATCCGTGAATATAAACTCGCTATAAGCAATTTGCCATAACAAAAAGTTAGAAATGCGTTCTTCACCACTAGTTCTAATAACCACATCAGGATCTGATAGTTCTTCTAAATACCCAGTCATTAGATTTGCATCAATAATTTTTTCGTCAATTTCACTAGGTAATAGTTGGTTATCTTTGACTTGTTGAGAAATCTTTTTAACTGCATCAGTGATTTCCATCCGACTACCATAATTGAGCGCAAAATTTAAAATCATTCCTGTACAGTGACTAGTTTTAGATACCGCATCATCAACAGCTTTTTTTGTACTTGCTGGTAATTGATCAATTAATCCCATAACTCTAACCGAAACATTATTTTCAATTAATTTAGGTACAAATTTATCAAAGAATTTTTCGGGTAAGCTCATTATGTAATTAACTTCATCTTCAGGACGCTTCCAATTTTCAGTCGAGAATGCATATAATGTTAGGACCTTAACTCCAATCTCACTAGCAGCAATGGTTACATCCTCTACTACATTCATACCTTTTTTATGGCCGGCAATTCTTGGCAAATGTCGTTTTTGAGCCCAACGACCGTTACCATCCATAATAATGGCGACATGCTTAGGAACATTGTTAACATCTAGAGAAATTGATTCTTTAGAATTTAAAAACATTTTTTCACCTTCTCATGTTAAAAAATAAAGGATGAGGTTTTAAACTCATCCCTAATAACGAACAATTCTAAACCTTAGTTTTTTTCTACCATTCGCCATTGACCACGATTGGCTTCAACTAATGTATTAAAATATTTTAATAATTGGTTTGCATCTTCAGGGCTAACTTCACCTAACATATTTAGCCCTTCACCAGTAGTCATTGGTTCTGATAAATCAGTAATTTCATTACCATTTTCAATAGTTGCAGTTGAAAATGCAATTACCCAGTCAGATTCAATCAATGGTGAAACAATAAAAAATAAATTAAAATTATCTGCAATATAAGCGGGCATCGTAAACAAATTATCTTGAATTTCTTGTAACGAATTACCACCGTAGTTTAAGATACTTAAATTTCTATCATTTAATGGTTCGTTTAGTTTAAAAAGCATTTTAGAAAATTCTTCTGATCCTGGTACTACCTCGAAATTTTCATTTTCATTTGCCATACTAAAATCTCCTTTAGTCGTTGATAATTTCAGCTTCTTTATCAGCAACTTGTTTATCAACATTCTTAATTGAAGCATCAGTTACTTTTTGAATTTTTTCCTCAGCATCATGTAATTGATCATCAGTTAATTCATCATTTTTATTACTCTTTTTAACAGAATCCATAGCATCACGACGAATATTACGAATGGCTACTTTACTTCTTTCACCAGATGCCTTAACTTGTTTAGCAATTTCCTTACGTCTTTCCTCTGTTAAAACTGGAACAACTAATCTAATAGCCGATCCATCATTTGCCGGGTTTAAACCTAAATCAGCTTCATAAATTCCTTTTTCAATATCTTCTAAAGCAGTTTTATCGTACGGTGTCACTAAGATCACACGAGCTTCCGGAATAGTAATTGATGCAATCTGAGTTAACGGAGTAGGAACCCCATAGTAATTGACCATTACTCGGTTTAATAAACTTGCATTTGCTCGTCCAGCACGAATTCCACCTAGGTCGCGATTCAATGCCTCTTCTGCTTTTTTCATTCTTTCTTTAGCATCATTTATAATAGTTTCTGATTGTGCCATAATTACTTCTCCTCAACAGTTGTTCCGATAGTATCACCAGTTACAACCTTTTTAATATTACCAGCTTCATTTAAATTAAATACTACTAATGGAATTTTATTATCCATTGATAATGAACTAGCGGTTGAGTCCATTACTTTAAGTCCTTTATTCAAAATATCCATATAAGTTAATTTATCATACTTAACTGCATCTTCATTAGTTCTAGGATCTGCTGAGTAAATTCCATCGACTCCATTTTTGGCCATTAAGATTGCATCCGCTCCAATTTCAGCTGCTCTTAATGCTGCCGCAGTATCAGTTGAGAAGTATGGATTACCAGTTCCACCAGCAAAAATTACTACACGACCTTTTTCTAAGTGTCGTACGGCTTTTCTTCTAATGTAAGGTTCAGCTATTTGACGCATCTCAATAGAAGTTTGGACCCTTGTTGGAACTCCTAATGATTCTAAGATATCTTGTAAAGCTAAACTATTCATAATAGTTCCTAACATACCAATATAATCTGCTTGGGCACGTTCCATTCCCATTTCAGCACCGGCTTCTCCACGCCACATATTACCGCCACCGACGATTATACCAATTTGGATGCCTAGATCATAAATGTTTTTAATTTCTTGGGCAACATCTTTGATAACCGGCGGATTTATACCATTTCCGCGATCACCAGCTAATGCTTCACCACTTAATTTTAAAATAATTCGATTATATTTTATGTTGGCCATTGTACTGCCTCCTACAATTCATGTAATTAGTCAGATCTAATTTTATCATATATTGCGCCACATCAACAATAATTCTTATAACTTTGAAATCTCTTAACAAAAAATAGGGATTGTCCAATTACAATTGGACAATCCCTATTTAAATTAAAAATTATTTTAATTGGCTACGAACTTCATCTTCGAAACTCTTAGCAACTTTTTCAATACCTTCACCAACTTCATAGCGAACAAAACTCTTAATAGTTCCATTCTTTGAAGCAACGTATTGACCAACAGTTTGGTCTGGATCTTTTACAAATGGTTGGTCTACTAAGCAGATTTCTGCTAAGTATTTGTGCATACGGCCGTCTACCATTTTTTCAACGATATTAGCAGGTTTGCCTTCTTTTAGAGCTTCTTGAGTAAGACGTTCTTTTTCTTCAGCTAAACGATCACTAGAAATTTGGTCTTTGTCCAAGAATTCTGGGTTAGTTGCGGCAACGTGCATTGCAACATCTTTAGCGGTAGCTTCATCAGCACCTTCAACAACAACTAAAGCAGCAATTAAACCACCATTGTGTAAATAGAAACCAAAGTTTTGGTTATCATCTTTGTTAACTACTTCGAAACGACGTAGAGAAACTTTTTCACCAGTAATTTGGGTTGTTTCAATAATTGCATCGTTAATAGTACCTTTTGGAGTTGGTAATGCTAAAGCACCTTCCATTGAGTTAGGTTTCTTAATAGCAATTACATCAGTAACCATATCAACTAAGTCATTAAATGTATCATTAGTTGAAACGAAGTCAGTTTCAGAGTTAATTTCAACAATTGCTGCATCGTTATTATGAACAGCAACTTGTGCTAAACCGTTAGCAGCAACATTACCATCTTTTTTAGCAGCTTTTGCAATACCTTTTTCACGTAAAAATGCAATAGCTTTATCAAAGTCACCATCAGCAGCAACTAAAGCTTTTTTAGCATCCATCATACCAACACTAGTTTTTTCACGTAATTCTTTAACTTGAGATGCAGAAATATTTGCCATAATTATGGCCTCCTTAATTATAATAAAAGCTGACTTAATTTAAGGCCAATACGGTCCTCTAAATTTGAGTCAGCCTAAATGCTAATAATTATTTTTATTAGTCGTTGTTTTCAACAACTTCTTCAATTGAATCGTTTTTGCTATCTTCTGCAACGAATGATTCTTCGTTTACATCATCTTCACCTTGGCGGCCTTCGATAATAGCATCAGCCATTTTTGCAGTAATTAAACGAACTGCACGAATAGCATCATCGTTTGATGGGATAATAACATCAATTTGGTCTGGGTCTGAGTTAGTATCAACCATAGCAACGATAGGAATGTTTAATTTTTGTGCTTCACTAACAGCAATTTGTTCTTTACGTGGGTCAACAACGAACATAACGTCTGGGATACGTGGCATATCTTCAATACCACCCAAGAAACGTTCTAATTTTTGTTGTTGTTTAATTAGTAATGAAACTTCTTTCTTTGGAAGACGATCAAAAGTTCCATCAGTAGCCATTGCTTTAAGTTCTTTAAGGCGACGTACACGTGATTGGATAGTATTCCAGTTAGTTAAAGTTCCACCTAACCAACGGTGGTTTACATAAAATTGGCCTGCACGAGTTGCTTCTTCAGCAATTGCGTCTTGGGCTTGTTTTTTAGTACCAACGAATAAGAAAATTGAATCTTTTGATGCTTCATCTTTTACATAGTTGTAAGCAACATCAATTAATTTAACAGTTTTTTGTAAATCAATGATGTAGATACCATTACGTTCAGTAAAGATGAATTGTTTCATTTTTGGATTCCAGCGACGAGTTTGGTGACCAAAGTGTACACCAGCTTCCAATAATTGTTTCATAGAAATAACAGCCATTATATAGCCTCCATTTGTTTTTTCCTCCCTAGTGATCAACTACCTCAATAACCATACTGGCAACTGTTAAGATAATCACACTAGGTGTGTATTTCAATACTTATAAAAGTATATCTAAGTTTCATTAATATCGCAAGCATAAATTTATAGTTCAACTAATTTGTCAGATGTACCACTTTCAATCAGATCTTTGTTGGCATTCATGGCAAAATATACCATATTTCGCACTGCCTTTTTAGTATAAAAAGCGATATGAGGACTTACTAAGACATTGTCTCGACGCATTAAATTTTTTAAGCGTTCATCTGGAATTGCTTCAAAATTATCAAATTCGTTATTAAATACGCCAACTTCGTTTTCATAAACATCTAAAGCTGCTCCTCTAACTTTACCGTTATCAAGTGCTTTTATTAGAGCATCTGTATCAATTAAATCACCACGAGCGGGATTTAAAATAATTACATCATCTTTCATTTGATTAATAGAATTTTCGTTTATCATATGGAAATTTTCCTTAGTAGCTGGAGCATGTAAAGAAATTACATCAGATTGATTAAATAATTCTTGAGGAGTATCAACATAAATACCTTGTTTATCGAGCTCAGGATTACGATAAATATCGTATGCAATAACTTTGGCACCAAATCCTTGATAAATTTTTATGGCTGCTCGACCAATTCTACCGGTAGCATAAACACCAACAGTTTTTTGATTTAGTTCATCAGCAATGTCTGGTGCCCATCTCAAATCTCCTTGAGCTTGTTTTCTATCAAACGTATTCGTATTTCTCAATAAACGTAATAACTGAGTAACTGTGAATTCAGCTATAGCTTCTGGAGAGTAAGCTGGTACGTTAGTAACTTTTATATCATTTCGTTTAGCCGCTGCTACATCGATATTATCAACACCAACATTTCTCAATGATAAATTTTTAACACCTAATTCACCTAATGTATCTAACACCTTTGCTGTATAGGGCATTTGTTGATAGGCAACCACCCCGTCAGCACCTGCAGCTTGTTTAGCAGTGTTTTCATCAAGTAATTCTGCAGTTGATTCAACTGTTACATTTGTATTTTCACTAATCCATTGATCTAAAAATGGTTTTTCATCATCACGAATTCCATAGGCCATTATTTTCATAATCAAACTCTCCAATCATTAATATTAAATACCATTATAAATAAATTTTCCTTTTAGATAGATATTTAATCTTATTTTTTCTTGTTAGTTTTTTAAACTGGTATTCAGCATGCATTGCATCATGTTTATTATCAAATTCTTCAAAATACAATAAGCGCTTAGGTGGATGTGACTTAGTGTATTTAGCACCCTTTTTATCAACATGTTGCTGATATCTTCTAAATACATCTAAACTATATCCAGTATATAAAGAACCATCCATACATTCAATAACATACATGTAATGCTTAGAAATTTTATTCTCCATAAATTAAACCATTTACATAGTCTGTATAGGATCCATTATCGTAAACAACAATTTCAGGAAGGATTTTTAATCCATTCATTTTTCCATCTTTAATTGCTTCTACCAATACCATATTGGCATTTTTTCCTTGCTGTGGATACACAAACTTAATCTGTTTAGGTTCCAAATGATATTTGCGCATATTTATAAGCAAATCTGATAAACGATCAGGGCGAAATACTACATACATTTTTCCATTAGTTTTTAGCATACTAGATGAAATCATCATGATCTTGTCTAAATTAGTTTTTATTTCATGCCTAGCAATTGCCATATACTCATTGTCATTCTTTTTACTTGTATCATAATTTAAAAAGTAAGGCGGGTTACAGGTAATCACATCAACCGAATCCTTTTTTATGTAATCCAAAGATTTACTTAAATCATCATTAATTACGTTAAATTGATTCTCTAAGCCGTTTAATTTTATACTACGATTAGCCATATCCGCTAAGCGAGGTTGAATTTCTATTTCGGTTATTTGTGCAGCGGTTTTCTGGCTTAAAAATAGCCCAACTGCTCCATTTCCAGCACATAGATCAACAATTTTCTTAATTCTTTTTGAACTAACTTTGGTGAAATCAGCTAGTAATACTGCATCTAATGAAAATGAAAACACTTCAGTACTTTGAATGATTTTAACGTTGTTACTATATAGTTGATCAATTTTTTCATTTTTTAATAAATCAATATTCATAATTTCTACCTTTATTTACTCTTTAATTAACTTGCCAAATCCTATCATTATAATGTAACATTATCAAATACCAATTAAAAAGAAGGAATTTGTATGTTTTACTCATTTGCTAGAGTAATTGTAAGAATGATTGTTTTTATTATAAATGGTAATTCACACTATTTAAATAAAGAAAAGTTACCCAAAGGAAATTACATTTTGGTTGGTCCACACCGAACTTGGTTTGATCCAATTTACTATGCTTTGGCAGCTAGTCCTAAGAAATTTAGTTTTATGGCCAAAAAAGAGCTATTTAAAAACCCTATTTTGCGATGGATCTTAGTCAACGCTAACGCTTTTCCTGTTGATCGAGATCATCCAGGTCCATCCGCAATTAAAACTCCTGTTAAAACATTAAAAAAGACCGACTTATCCTTGATTATGTTTCCATCTGGTACTAGACATTCTAGTGAATTAAAGGGTGGAGCTAATTTAATAGCACAACTTTCTAAAGTTCCATTAGTGCCTACTGTTTATCAAGGTCCTTTAACTTTTAAGAAGCTATTGAGTAGAAAACCGGTCTATGTTGCGTTTGGTGACCCTATTTATGTTGACCGTAAACGTAAATTAGACGATACATATCAACAAGAACTAGAGCAACAAATGCAAGCTGCTTTTGATAAATTAGATAAGTCAGTGAATCCTGATTTTAAATATGAAGATGTTTCAAAATAAAAAGGTATCCCAAAGGGATACCTTTTTATTTTGAAAATTTATTTTTTACGCTTTGATTGATTTTTCATTGTATTCATCATTTGATTAAGCTTCTTTTGAGATGGTTTTTGCCCCATTTGAAGCATCATTTGACGTAATTGGTTTTCATCAATCGGTGGATTATCTTGAATATATTTTTCCATATATTTTCTTGCCCAGAAAAATCCGCCAAAAAGTCCTAGGACTAAAGCTAAAATAACTATTAAAATCCAAATCCAAGTTGCCAATTATTCGGCCTCCCTTGTACATTATCATTAATTAATTTTACACAATATACAAGGAAAATAAAAGAACAATTAAAAAAACAATTACTAATCGTCTCTTAAACCTTTTTTTCTTTGAATATTTTTAACTTTTTCAGAAGTTATTTCTTTTCCATTCTTATCATACATTTTGATCATTTCAACTTGTGTCTTAAAGTTTTCTCTAAAACGAGCAAGATATTTTTTTCTTAGGTCGCCCTGTTCAATTTTTTCTAACTCAGTTAGCCCTTCAGCTTTTGCTTTATGAGCTAATTCGTTTATTCTAGGAACGATTTCTTTCATGACACTATCTTCTATTTGATCAATTTTTTTATCAGTCATAATTTTCTCCTCAAAGTTAATTTATAAATATTATAACAAATAATATTATTATATAAACATCTCAATTACTAACGAACGCACGTTTGCAAACCCTTATCTGATATGATATTCTAAATTATAATAAATTTCCATTAATGAGGTTATTAAAATGAACAAAGTCCCCCACAATAAACAATTTGAAATTTTAAATTACATATGGGATAAAGTTAGCGAACATGGCTACCCACCAACGGTTCGTGAAATTGGTGAAGCTGTCCACCTGTCTTCGACTTCAACCGTCCATGGTCATCTCTCAAGATTAGAGAAACGTGGATTAATCCTAAAGGATCCGGCCAAGCCAAGAGCCCTCGAAGTTACTGAAGCCGGTCTTGAATTTCTTGGAATATCTAAAGACACGGATAAAATTCCAATGTTAGGAACGGTAACTGCTGGTGAACCAATTTTAGCTGTTGAAGAAGCTACTAGTTTTTTCCCCTTGCCACCTAATTTAGCCAATGAAGAATCCGGATTATTCATGCTTCAAATTAGAGGAACCAGTATGATAAATTGCGGAATATTAAACGGTGACTATGTTATTGTTAAGAAGCAATCCACTGCCAATAATGGTGAAATTGTGATTGCTCTAACTGATGAAAACGAAGCTACCTGCAAACGATTTTTCAAAGAAGATGACTATTATCGATTGCAACCAGAAAATGATGCATTCGAGCCCATCATCTTAAACAATGTTAGTATCCTTGGAAAAGTAATCGGATTGTATCGTAAAAATATTAAATAAAAAAGAGCTAGCATTGGCTAGCTCTTTTTTATTTAAATCATTTTTCCATTATAAGGAATTTCTTTTAAATTATCGAAATCATAATTTACTAATTCGTCAATTTTAGTAAGATGAGCCACTAAACTTTCTGAAATCATTAAGTTTAAAATGTTATCTTTTTCATGGAAAACTACAATTGGTTTTTTAGCTTTCACTGCATAACCTACTTCAAAGGCAGTTCCGCTATCAACAAAATCATCTACAAAATCCACAACAGATAAAATAATGTCGCTATCTTCTAATTCATTAATATCATTTTTAAAAATAGCATTTGCCCAAATTTTAGTACCTTCTTCAAATTGTTCTAATTGTTCGGTTCTAGGACTAAATACTGAACTTACTGTAGGATTTTGAGCTAATGCAGCTTCTACACGTTGTACTCGCTCAAGTTGTTCCTTATCAAAAAATGGTGATGCTAAATATACTTTTTTAGCCATTGAGTTCTCTCCTTAATAATTACCAGCTATGAGTAAATGATTTTTTTATTATAACATACGATCCGATTGTTCTTCATAGACTAAATGACCATTTTTTCTTCCGGTTAAGACAAATCTTGCCTTATCATCAGAAATATCAAACTCAAAATCACTATTATCATTAGGTAAAGTAATTTCATAGATTTTTTCATACTCAGCAACACTTAGTTTTTTTCGCTTGCTTAGCATATTTTCAATAGGTAAACGATATTTATCATTATCAATGTTTTTTATATTTCCACTAAAGAATTCGCCTTGGGCACCAGAACCATAACTAAAGAACCCAATTAAATCACCAGTTTTTAAACCATGGTCGTTAGCAATTAATGATAGAAAACTTAAATATAATGATCCGGTATATAGGTTCCCTACATTAGCATTAAAATTTCTAGCGTTTTCAAAATGCTCTAATAAACGCTTATACTCATCACTATCTTCATCTAAAATCGACTTAAGCCCCTTAATTCCCATTTTAGTAAATGGTAAATGGAATAGTAAGGCAGCAAAATCATCAATTTTTTTACCAGTTTGTTGTAAATATTCATGGTAGGTTTTTTGGAAGAATTGTAAATATATTTCATTAGAATAGTGGCCATCAACCAATGCATTTCTACTATAAATTGGTCGCCAAAAGTCCATAATATCTTCTGAATAAAATGTACTTGTTTCATTGATAGCAATAATTTCTGGATTGGCAGTAACCAACATAGATACTGCCCCACCACCTTGAGTAATTTCACCAGGAGTTTTAATACCGTATCTGGCAATATCTGATCCGACTACTAGGACCTTATCATCAGGGTGTAATCTTACATAATCACAAGCTATCTGTAAACCAGCAGTTGCTCCATAACAAGCCTGCTTAATTTCAAAGGCCTTAGAGCTCTTATTTATACCTAATAAGTTTTGTAAATAAACTGCTGCCGATTTAGAATTATCTACTCCCGTTTCCGTTCCGAAAATAATCATCTTGATATCTTGTTTATCTTGTTCAGTTAAAAAATTAATCGAGGCATTGGCAGCCATTGTTACTGCATCTTGAGTTGGATTAATAACAGCTTGTTTTTTTTGACCTATTCCAATTAGATATTTATTTGGATCAACATTTCTAGCTTTAGCAAGATCTACAACATCCAAATAATAATTACTAGTATAAAATCCGATTTTATCAATTCCAACTTCTATCATAATTTCCTCCATAAAAATAAAAAGACTTTAATTAACTAAAGTCTTACTCTAAAAAATTTATTTTACAAAGTGAACTTTGTATATTGTATTTCCATTAATCGAAGAGATTTCTTGACCTTCAGCGAAATCACCAGCATAAACGAAGCCTTCATGAACATTACCAATTGTTACAAATGTCCATTGAACGACGTCTCTTCCACTAGTAAATGAGCTAAATACTCTAACCCCAGAAAGTTGACCAACTGAGTTATCTGATAAAGTAATTTGTTGATTGCCAAGGTTTCCATTTATATTTAAAGTAATCATTTAATTCTCCCAATAAAGTTAATATCTAAAACAAATATACCACAATTTTTAATAAATTTCCATCGATTTTTGGTAACTATTTCACAATTAATCATTAACTATAGGCGTCTTTTAACCCAATATATTTTCAATATGCTAGCATTGATTTGTACCATTATTAAAGAAAACTTTTAAAAGGAGCGATACTATGAATTCATACACTAAGAAATTTAACCTATTTGAATTAATTGTAGGTATTATATTCGTACTATCATCAATTACCATTTTACGAAATCCTATATCTAGCTACCAGGCTATTATTGTATTAGCAGGAATTTTAGCTATTATTGGTGGAATATTTGAGTTATCTTTAAAAAATTTAATTGCTAATATCGATAATACAAGTACTGGAATGGTTGTATTTAATGGTATTGCTGATATTATTATTGGTATTATATTATTATTTAGCCGTAATTTTGGCCCAGTCTTTGTAGCAATCTTATTTGCTATCTGGTTTATTTATGATTCGGCAACCGATTTATGGGCTTCTAAATTTTTTAAGCAACAAAATAAAGGCTACTATTGGTTTTCAGTAACTATTTCGGTCATCGGATTGATTTTAGGAATTATTTTGTTAATCACGCCAATCTTTTCTGCTTTATCACTAGTATTTTTAGTTGGTTTATATTTCCTAGTCTATGGAATAATTTTAATAGTAAGAGCATTTTAAAAAACACTACTAAACCTAGTAGTGTTTTTTTATTTGCTTTAAAGCATAAAAATATAATATTGTAGTTAAAACTATAAAGATTAATAAACAAAATCCAAAACATAGTGCGAAATAGCTGTCTGGTAATGCATTAATTATTGGATCTAACTTTGGATCAAAAATCCAGTAATCATTCCTAAAAAATAATTTATGAAAGCCAATAAACACTCCATCAAAATTAATAAACATCATTACTGACAAAAAAATCAAAAAGACAGCTAAAGTTCGAATTGGTAATATAAATTCACATAAATTTTGGTTATTAAGCATTCTTATTATAATTAAAAAGGATATGGGCACCGTAATTAATAAAATAGAATTATTAACCATAACTAGTTTTTTAACATCTTGGAAATGCAAAATTCCACTATAAGAGCTTGTAAAATATTTAAAATTCAAATTATGATAAAATGGATTTTCTAAATAATTAACTATATTGGTATATTCACTAATTAAGTGATTGCTGCTCACTCCAGTAACTTGAACTAACTTTAAGGGACCTATACTACATATATAAAGCCAAATACTATTAATTGTAATAAATATGGAAAAAGATAAAAAACTAATAAAAACAATCCAGGATTTAATTATATTTTTTATCATAATTCCCAATCGTCTAAGCTATCGATTTCATAAGTAGGTGCTACTAACTCTTCCGTTACCTCTTCTCGTTTAGATAATCCAGTATAAACTAGTAACGAGTCCATCTTACTATTAATTGCGGCTTGAATATCAGTATGATAATTATCACCAACTACCAATGTCAAATCGCGGTCAGTTCCTAATTTAATAAGAGCATTATTCAAAACAGTTGATTCTGGTTTACCAATAATAATTGGGGAAACATTCGTTGCATATTCAATGAGTTGAATTAATGAACCTGCTCCAGGAATCATACCTTGTTCACTAGGAACATTAGAGTCCGGATTGGTTCCAATAAATTTGGCTCCATTACGAATCGCTAGCGTAGCTTTTTTTAATTTATTATAAGTTAAATCAGTATCTAACCCTACAATGACATAGTCAGGATTAATGTCATTAAAAATAAAACCTTGTTTTAAAATTTCATTTTTTAATCCACTCTCTCCAATTATATACACAGTGGGATTACTTAATTTATTATATTCACTTAAGTAGTCAGCCGTAGCTTGGGATGAAGTATACACATTACTTTCATTCACTTGTATATCGTGATTATTTTTTAAGTTATCCACTACATCTTCCGGCGACTTAGTTGAATTATTAGTTACAAATAAAAAAGGAATATTATTAGACTGCAACCGTTCAACAAATCGTTTAGCGGCAGGAATTTGTTGAGTTCCTTGATATATTGTACCGTCTAAATCAATTAAATATCCAGCATATTTTTTCATAATGTTCTCCTTACTTAGAATTTTTTTCTTTAATTACAAATTTATGTTTACCATTTTGCTTATCACTAACCACCCTGTTTTTTCTTTTACTAACAGGGGCTTTTTGTTTAGTAATTTTTTGATCAATATAAGCTTTATCAGTATTCTTGTGACGTTTAGAATTTCGATTGTTATCACGATGCCTATTATGAAAATTACGACTCCGCTTAGGTAAGATTTTAGCTTCTAAATTATGAATAACAAAATACTTTGCTCCTAAATTGAAGTTTTCATATATATAGGTCTGAAGATCATCGATAAACGGTCCCGGAGCCTGCACCTTACTAGTATCATAAAATCCTTGTAATCTTAACTGACCATAGCCTAAATCACCTACAATATAATCATACTTACTTAATGCAGGATTAAATTTTTTAGTAAATTCATCAAAATTAAATATATGATTTTCGTCACTAATTATTAAATATCGGTGATCATTAATTAATAATTCCGTTTCACTTTCTTGAGACATTTTAGCCATTGGAAACCGGCCGTCATTTTGTTCACTAATCAATTCTTCAAGCTTTTTTCGATCCATATTACTCACCTTTTTCAATAGGATAGTGATTGGAAATATACCTACCAAACATTGATCTTAAAGTCTGATCATAAAGTATTTCATTTTTTCCCATAATTTCAATGGTTGGAAAAAATGGAATGTATAAATAATGATCAGGCATTGATATCTTATATCGATTAGTTGGTAAGACCAATTCACCATGCCAAAATAATTGTTGTTTTTTCGTATCGTAATCAATTCCCAAGAAATTCAATTCACCAAAATATTTTCCTCTAAATCCCATACCTTGTTGCTGATATTTTACCAAGAAATTTTTATTTTTAAGCATTTCTTTTACCATACGCCAAAGATTATATCCATCTAACTCCACAATCATTGGATGCATAGCATGAGGTAAAATTTTGTGAATTTGATTTTCATCAGTAATACCAATAGGTAAACCATCTAAAAATAATCCGGAATTAATTATGGAAGCCTCCGTACCAGTTGATTCTTCTAAAGCATGTAGACTTTCATTTACTATTCGCGAAGGACCAATTAAATTAGTTTCCATTGGTGAAGTAAGCAATCCTAATCTATGTTGTTGTAACAGTTTTTCACCTGTATCAACATACTTTTTAATTTCAGATAAATCTTCAGAGTTTGTTTCTAATGTTGTTGTTTCTACTACTTTAGCAGTTTTTTTAATTATTCTATGATGCTCAAGTTCTAAATCAATTTGACCAATATATTCACCCCACTTACCAGCGGCTGCTAATAGTGAATTATTAACCATTTCACCATTTACCAACAGATGATGAGTATGGGCCCCGATTATGATATCTAGATCGCTGAAACGCTTGGCTAATTTTCGGTCAGTAGTAATACCTAGATGCGATAATAAAATAACCATATCAAAGTTTCCGTTTTGTGACTTTAATAATTTTTCCAATGAGTTTATTGGATCGGTAACATTCCATCCTAAATATTTATAAGTATCAACATATGGTGAAGTTAAACCAGTTACCAATATTCTAGTATGCTGTTTCGTTTCAATAATTTTATACGGCTTAGCCCAACTGGGAATTGTGTTTTTACCATCCATTAAATTAGCTAAAATAATATCAAAATTAGCATCGTTATATAAATCATTTAATTGTTCATGTGAATTGGTAATTCCTTCATTATTCCCTATAGTAACCCCATCATAATTAATTTCATTCAATAATTTAATACTGTATTTACCATCGGTCGCTTCGGAAAGAGGATGTTCTCGATCAATTGCATCCCCAATATCAAAAGTTAAAACTTCATCGTAATGATTATTTTGATATAGTTTTTCTTTAACGTTTGTTAAATATCGCCTAATTCTAGGCCATTTGTCTAAATGTGAATGAATATCATTTGTATGTAAAATGCTTATTTTTTCCATTATACCGATTCCTTTCACGTAAACTCATAGGTCTATCTCAATTAATTATAAACAAATAAAGCAACGAAATATATAATTTCGTTGCTTTATAGATTATTTACTTAGGCGTTCAATATCTCTAACAATCATTAGTTCTTCATCAGTTGGAATTAATAATGTAGCTACACTAGCATCATCACTTGATAAGTCACGTTCAACACCGCGAATATCATTTTTATCATCATCAATTGCAATTCCAAAGTAACCTAATTTAGCAGAAACATCATGTCTAATGGTAATATCATTTTCACCAATTCCGGCAGTGAAGACTAAGGCATCGATGCCACCCAATTCAGCAACATATGATCCAATATATCTAACAATTCGGTTAATGAAAATGTCACGGGCTAATTTGGCACGATGATTTTCATCTTGAACTTTTTCAATATCACGCATATCAGCAGAAACCCCTGATATACCAACTAAACCAGATTTATTATTCAAAATTTCAATTACTTCGTTAAAATCATTAATGCCTTCTTTTTTCATTACATATTGTAATAAAGAAGGATCAATATCACCAGATCTAGTTGCCATAGTAATTCCAGCAAGAGGAGTAAATCCCATAGAAGTATCATAAGACTTACCATTTACTATAGCATCAATTGAGGCACCCGCACCCAAGTGTAAAACAATTAGTTTTAAATCTTCAAGAGGTTTGCCAAGCATATCAGCGGCTCTTTGAGATACGTAACGATAACTAGTACCATGAGCACCGTATTTACGAGCACGATATTTTTCATAATATTCATATGGTGCGCTGTAAATATAGTTAACTTCTGGTAAGGTGGTATGGAATGAAGTATCAAATACTGCAACACTAATTACATCAGGAAGAATTTTATGGAAAGCTTTAATTCCCTTAACCGCAGCTGGTTGATGTAATGGAGCTAAATCAGTTAAGCTTTCAATCTTATCTAAGACTTCCTTATTAATAATTACGGAATCAGTAAATTCTTCACCACCGGCAACAATACGGTGACCAACTCCAGTAATTTCGTTGTAGTCTTTAATGATATCTAAACTAAGTAATTTATCTAGGACTAATTGAATTGCTTGTTCGTGATTATCAATATCTAAGGTATCCTCAAACTTTTTACCGTCATCGTATTTAATTTCCACATCTGATGATCCTAGTCCGATTCGTTCAATCGCACCACTACCAATAACTTTTTCGGATGGCATGTCGTATAGTTTAAATTTTAAAGTTGAACTTCCTGCATTAATTGCAATTGATTTTCCCATAATATAATAAATCTCCTTAATTACTTAATTAATTTTAATTCGTGCTTTTCCCAAGCGCTAATTTCATCTAAAAACTTTTTAAAATCATCTTGTTTCTTAAATGAAGGAAATTCACCCAGCATGATTGGATCAGCTTGGTTGATTCCATTACCATTTTTTTGAAGAATCAAAATTGATTTTTGAGATTTTTTATTTTTAAAAATCTCAGCTGGTAAATTTAGCATTCCTTGTAAATAAACATTTCCCTGCATCCATTTAAGTAATCCTTTGGCTTCAGTTGTTTGAAATAATTGACTAGGTACAAGGAAAAATCCAAATCCACCATCTTTTAAATTGTCCATTGATTTTTCAATTAATAAATGATGAACATATGAATGTCCGGTATTAGCTTTAGTTTCAAAATTCGTTACATTCTCATCAATTGGATAGTAACCAACTGGCAAGTCAGAAACTACTACATCAACTTTAGGAATAACCACATCTTGAATATAATCTTCATGAACTAAGTCACTAGATAATTTTTGAATTTCTAAACTTTGTGCAGCTAATTCAAACATTGCATCATCATTTTCTATTCCAGATAAATCAATTTGCATTTTAGGATTAGCTTGTTTTAATTGATAATAAACAGTTTCAATTAAATTAGCTGTTCCTAATGCTGGATCAAGTATACTTAATTTTTCAGTATTTTGATAAATTACGCTGATTAAGTACGCAATAATATCTCCAATGGTATCTGGAGTTAATTGATAAGTTGGTTGAATATTATCAATTCTAATAGCTGTTAAAATTGCCATTTGAATTGCTTTTCTAATATCTTCAGATGAAAATTTAGATAAATCTAAATTACTCTTTATTTCACTTAATTGTTCATAACCATCATAATCTTCATCTTGGATGAGATTAATGGTTTGAATCAATGAATCAATATAGGATAATTCTTCATTTTTCTGCAAAAAAGCAGCCGATTCATTTAGAACTCCATATAGTTGTTCAACCTGTTTTTCAGACAATTTATCACTCCCTAATCTTACTAGTAAATAGTACCAGATTTGACTTCACTAATTCAAGTTAGTTTTATGATTAGTCTAAGCCTATATTATAAAAGAAAATTCAAAATATAATTCACTTATTTTTATCACTTTGTGAATTTTTTTCTTTAAAAGTAGAATTCTTATAATTCTCATTAGTTTTAATTTGATAAAAACTAATTATTTTATTATAGTTATCAATTTTATTGTTAAAAACAGAAATTTCATAAAATAATACTACACTTAAAAAAGCTGTGAAAATTATCGCATAAACGGTTAGTGTCCCCTGTCTATCAGGACTTATTTTTAAACCATGAGACGCTATCATAAGATGTTTTATCATCAAAAATTACCTTTGTATATAATTTATTGTGTCGGTATGACCAAGATATATCCCCAACATTACTTAAAACTCTAATATGCCCTAAACTTTTACCAGTCAATCTAAGCATATTTTTATATTTTTCTAAATGATATTCTTTATCATTATTAGCATTATAAAGAATTACATGTTTTTTATCACAACTTATCACTTCAAATTTATAATAATTGGATTCAATAGTGTATAAAAAATCATGATATTCTAAAATATAATTTTTATGATTATGTTGAATTGCACTGACTAATGACATTGATAAAACTAATGAAAATAAGCAGATAGTTAAACTAAGTATTTCTTCAATTAAAATTGCTCCTGTTCGATGTTTAAAAACTTTTTTCATATTTACTACGCCATTTAATTACTTGAACTTCATGTTCTTTAATTTTTTGATTCATAATTTTATTTGACTGCACAAATAAAATTATAAAAGTTGATAAAATTGTTAGTCCGATAATTGAATCAACTAATGTAAATCCATTTTTATTTTTCCACAAGCTTATATCCACTCCATCCCAATTGAAAAATTTGCTTATAGGCAATATTTTTTGAATTATCTAGCCAATTGATAGTTTGCGGTTTTACGTAACCATTAGTAGTAATATTAATTTGGTGATAACTAGCTAAACATAACTTTTTAGGGATTTTGATTTTATTAACTAAAACCTGATTTTTATAAAATAAAATTCCACTCTGATTACTGAAAATAATTTTTGCATTTTCATGCTTAATTTGGCAATTTCTTTGAACATCATTAAAGTTAGCATCAAACGCTTGAAAAAATAGGCGTTCAGAAATTTTATTCTTGGTTACTAATTCAGCAATCATTAAGGTAGTAATTAAAATACTGCTAGCTATAAATAAACCAATTATTACTTCTACTAATGTAAACCCCTTTCTACTTCTTAGCTTCATTATTAACTATTTCAATTCCTTCCGTTTTAGCTTGGTTAATTTGTTTATCCGTTAAATATCCTTTTTCCTTTAATTCTCCATAATTAATTTGCGTGTCTTTAGGAAAATCATTACCATATGCATCAATTTGCGATTGAATTACCGAAACCATTGCTGAGGTGTGAATTTTCTTAGCATGTTTTCGCTGATTCGATAAATTAGGAATAATTATTAAAATTAGTAATGAAATAATAAATAACACAATGGTCATTTCAATTAAGGTAAATCCTTTACGATTACTTTTCATATTGCTTAAATTCCTTTCATAGAATTATATAGAGGCATTAACAACTGAAAATAAGTCAAAATAATGGTAATACCAATTATTAAAAACATAGTCGGTTGAATAATGCTTATTAGCCGATTTGTAATTTTTATCATTTTTTTAAACATCAAATTTGCATATGCAAACATATTGTTAGCTAAATCATCGACCTTATTTCCAATTGCTAAAAGTTTAAATAGGTCTTTTGAAATAAACGAATATTGCCTTGAAAATTTTTCTAACGAAGTCCCCTCAATTAGCATATTCTCTATTTCAAAATTTAAATAGTATAGTAAGGAATCTCTGGGAAAACTTTTGAATAGAAAATTAATTTCTTTTAGACTTAGTCCATTTTTCAATAAAATCGCCAAAGTATTAGCAATATAATACGATAAGTAATATTTGGTTATTTTACCGATAATTGGTATTTTAATTAGAAATTCAATTCTTTGAATTACGGATGCATATTTTTTATAGTAGCCAAAAAGTGCCCCCGATAATGCCAAAATTATTAAGCCCAAAGCCACTATATTAAAATAATTTATCTGCGGATTTTTAGTATTAGTAATCAAATCTAACTGAGGTTTTATAAATAAATTAATCCCTACCATTAACAGAATTAAAAGTAGGATTAAAAATATAGGATATAACATCAAATCATGAATTTTCTTGATTTGCTTAAGCTTGATTTTATTAAATTTAGAGATTTGTTCAAAACTATTAACCAGTTCACCATGTTGCTCTGAAATCATTAGTTGATAGTAGGTTTCCGAATTAACTAGTGGATATAATCCATTTACTAAACTTTTTCCATCCTTTAATTCCTCAAGAATATAGGCAATACCAGATAACAAATCTTTTTCCGTATTCATTAAAAAAGTTAATGCTGCCTGAATAGAAAAACCCATTCGTAATAGCTCTGAAATCAATTGAAAAAATTTAGTTTGCTGCTGACTGTTCCATTTTTTAACCCCAATAGAATTTTTGCTTGGTATATTCAGATATTTGTTTATTTTCAAATAAAATTTCCAATTCATCCTGCCAATCCTTCCAATTATAATTTTGTTCATGGTCTAGTTCTTTAAATTTATGTACCACCAACATACACTTGCCAATTGAATCCTTTAAAGTTGGTAAAATACGTTGATAAACTATTCCATTTAGAGATTGATTAATAAAATTTTGGCTAATCCCTAATTCCTTTAAGCGATTAATCACTCCAATTGGATCACTAGCATGGATGGTTGATAAAACTAAATGACCGCTAAGAGCAGCTTTTATTGTGGCTTTTGCAGTACTCTCATCTCTAATTTCACCAACTATAAAAATATCTGGTCGATGTCTTAATCCTACTTTAATTAATTCTGAATACGACATATCAGCTTCTGCATTAACTTGTAGCTGCAAAAAATTGGGTTCTTTGATTTCAACAGGATCTTCAATCGACATAATAATCTTTTGTTCAGCATACTTTTTAGCTAATCTATAAATAGTAGTAGTCTTGCCGGAACCTGTTGGACCAGCGAATAAAACTAAGCCCCGTTGCTGAATAACTTCGTCCAAATAATTAAATTTACTTGGATTAAAAAATAGTGTATTAGAATTTATTAGTGGATAAATTATCCTAATTACCAACGACTCTTGATTGTTAAAATTACCAACTGAAGAAAATCTTAGTGCATAATTATTTTTATTATAGTTAAACTCATAAGATCCTAACTGAGGTCGTCGCTGCTCACTAATCGCCATATTAGATATAAATTTACAATAATTAAGTAGTCGTTTACCAGATTCTAAACTTAATAAATTGTAAATCTCTAATTGATCTTGATACCTAATCTTTATTAGGTAATGTTGGCCACGTGGCAAAATATAAACATCACTAGCCCTTTTACTAATTGCACTTATTAATAATTGCCGAAAATCATTTTCAACTGTCATATTTTCACTCCTTTAATATAAAATACGACAGTGACTTATTAATTTTTTGCACAAAAAAAGAACTAACTAATTAAAGTTAGTTCTTTTTAATTATTCACCATCTGGTAAAGTAGCGGCTTCGTACACATCTTGTACGTCGTCATTTTCTTCTAATTCTTCGATTAAACCAGAATATTGTGAAGTTTTGTCTGCAGGAACTTCAGTAGTTGTTTCTGGGAACAATGTAACTTCAGCAGTATCTAAGTCATAACCTTTAGCTTGAAGTGCATCACGTACTTCAGTTAATGTTGCTGGATCAGTGAAGATTTCAAATACTTCATCAGAAGTATTCATGTCATCTGCACCAGCATCTAAAGCATCCATTAACATAGTATCTTCGTCAGTATCTAATTCTTCACGTAAAATTACAATGTAACCTTTACGATCAAACATATATGAAACTGAACCAGTTGATCCTAATGAACCACCATGGTGAGTGAATGCTGAACGAACAGCAGCAGCTGTACGGTTTTTGTTATCAGTAAGAGCTGAAACCATAACAGCTGATCCGCCAGGTCCATATCCTTCATAAGTAATTTCTTCGAACTTGGCTCCGCCTACTCCAGAAGCTTTATCAAGAGCGCGTTGAATATTATCTTTTGGCATATTAGCAGCACGAGCTTTATCCATTACCAAACGTAATTGAGCATTACTATCTGGATCAACTCCACCAGCCTTAGCAGCTTGATATAGATCACGTGAAATTTTTTGGAAAATCTTACCACGTTTAGCATCTTGGGCGTTTTTACGGCCTTGGATATTATGCCATTTTGAATGTCCTGACATATCTAAAACAACTCTTTTCTTAATTAATTTAATTTACTGTTTACATACCTGTTTATTTTATCAAACTAAGAGCATGGTTTCAAGGTTAGCAGGTATACTTAGTATGCTTAGCAAATTTATTGATATAATTAGAACTTTCGATAATTCATTGATTACGAATCATAATTTAATTAATAAAAAGCAGCCTCTAAAACAAATTAGAGCCTGCTTTTATTTTTGGCAAATTATTTTTCTACTTTTTGAATAAAGAACTAATAAATGAAGCCACAATACCAATAACTAGTTCAATAATTCCCGCTAAAATAATATAGGTTATAAACGAACTAACCAAGCCAACACTAAGTGGTTGCATAATAATGGGAACCGGTGAAGTTATATTATTTTTAAAGATATAAGTAATCAAGCCAACAATTAATAATATAAAAGCAGAGATTATCATTCCATGACCTAATGTATAAAATAATAATTTCTTGAAAAGAATATATATTATTAATACAACTAAAATTACACCAATTACTTCAGTTAAAATCTTTACTGTTTTTTTAATCGATTGAAATTTTTGTACATCTTGATTAGCATTAATATTTTGAACTTGTTGATTTAAACTAGTGACGGTTAAATTAATTATTCTTTCAGAAAGCAACGAAAATGCAGCTGAGGATGGTGAAATTGCTGGAAATTGATTTTTAATCTTCTGTTCAATTAGATTTCTAGTAGTCGAATTATTGAAGTTTATACTTTGATTGCTCCATACTCGATCAATTTGTGAAATAAAAATTGAATCAATTTCTGGTTTAGTTACAGTTATTGTTAACTTATTAAAGTGAGAATAATTTTGATTAATTTCATCAACTACTCTTTGACTTATATTTGTTCTAACAACATCTCTTTCAATTCTTTCCTTATTTAGGAAAGTTGCTTGGACACCAAGACCAATCGTAAAGATAAATAATAAAATACCCAACAATGCCGATATTCCCGGCTTATTATTTTTATAATTAGTTTTTCTCAGGACTTTCACCTTCCGTTATTAATCTATCTGGTTGAATCTCGTTTCATCATTCCAAATGGAAGCAAGACTTCTTTATCTTCAACAGTTTCTTTATCCATTAACTTAGTTAATAAACGCATCGCAACTGCTCCAATATCATAAAGCGGTTGAGTGATTGATGACATAGTTGGTCTAGTAATTTCAGTTAATTTAGTATCATTACTAGTTACTAACTCAAATTGTTTAGGAATCACAATACCAGCATCAGTCATCCCATTCAATACACCTGCAGCTAACTCATCATCAGTTACCATTGCTGCAGTAGCTTTAGCTTCAATCAATTGATCCTTTAGCTCTAATCCTTCACGATATTTATTATTAGTTTCAAAAACTAAATTTTCATCGTAAGGTATTCCCGCTTCTTTTAGAGCTTCTTTATAACCTAAGAGCCTAAACTTACTGTTAATTGCTTGTGACATCGGTCCACAAATAAAAGCAATTCTAGTATTACCATGATCCAACAAGACTTTAACTTCTTCTTTAACAGCTTTAACATAATCAATATTAACGCTTGGATTAGTATTTTGTTCATCAACTGAACCAGCTAAAACAATCGGTACTCTAGTACGTTGAAATGCTGCTCTTAAATTATCAGTAATTTCATTACCCATGAATATTATTCCATCAACTTGTTTAGCTAATAAGTTATTTAAAACACTAATTTCCTTTTGGTCATTAGCATCAGAATTGGCCAAAATAATGTTGTATTTATACATTGTAGCAACATCATCAATTCCTCGAGCTAATGAAGAAAAATAAATATTAGTAACATCCGGGACGATTACTCCTACTGACGTTGTCTTCTTACTTGCCAAACCACGAGCAACAGCATTAGGACGATAATCTAATTTTTCAATTACGTCCATTACCTTTTTACGAGTGTCAGCCTTTACATTAGTATTACCATTAACAACCCGTGAAACGGTTGCCATAGATACGTTAGCTTCTCTAGCTACATCGTATATGGTTATCGTTTGTTTTTCCATGACACACCTTCCTCACCATGATACATAAGTTTTCATTTATTTTCATAACAAATTTCAATATACCAAAAATTAATTTCAATAGCAAACCAGTAAGCGGTTACAAATACATAATATTAAAACCTTTTCAATTTTACAAGTAATCTTGCTTAAATCATGTGTTATACTGGACACAATTTAATTAAGGAGTGATTCTTATGACCAAAATTGAACAAGTTCAACAATGGATCGGAGAAAATAATGCTGATTTAGCAATTATTAGTGATCCTGAAACCATTGATTACCTTACCGGATTTTATAGCGATCCGATTGAGCGTGTATTGATGTTAATTATTTTTAAACATCAAGATCCATTTATCTTTGCCCCAGCTTTAGAAGTAGAAGCAATTAAAGATACTGGATGGACTAACCCAGTTTATGGATATTTAGATCATGAAAATCCATGGAATATGATTCATGACCGTATTCAAGAAAGAGAAGTTGACGTTAAAGAAATTGCTATCGAAAAAGGAAATCTTAACGTTGCTCGTTTCGAAGAATATCGTCGAATTTTGCCAGCTTCTAATTTTTCATTAGATTTAACTCCTATGATTCAAAAAATGAAACTAATTAAATCTGACGATGAAATTGAAAAATTAAAGATTGCTGGACAATGGGCTGACTTTGCATTTGAAAAAGGCTTTGAAGCAGTCAAAGTTGGTCGTAGTGAACAAGAAGTTGTAGCTGAATTACAATATGCTTTAATGCAAAAAGGCATTATGCAAATGAGCTTCGAAACTCTAGTTCAAGCTGGAGCCCATGCTGCTGAACCTCATGGAGCAACTAGTACAAATAAAATTGAAAATAATGAATTAGTATTATTTGATTTAGGAACTGTATGGGATGGTTATATTAGTGATGCTTCAAGAACCATTGCTGTTGGTACACCTACAGACAAACAAATGGATATTTATAAAGTATGTCTTGAAGCTCAATTAGCCGCTCAGGATTATGCTAAACCAGGAATTACTGCAGAGGAACTTGACAAAGTTGCTCGCGACATCATTGAAAAAGCTGGTTATGGCGAATACTTCATTCACCGTTTAGGTCATGGAATGGGCATGAGTGAACATGAATTTCCATCTATCATGGAAGGTAACCAAATGATCCTTCAACCGGGTATGTGTTTCTCAATTGAACCTGGAATTTATATTCCTGGCGTTGCTGGCGTTAGAATTGAAGATTGTGTACATATCACTGAAAATGGTAACGAACCATTTACACACACTTCAAAAGAATTACAATATTTTGGATAAATAAAAAAGCTTAAGAATCAATTTGATTCCTAAGCTTTTTTATTTGTTATTATTTTGATCAGTTGCTGGTTTAGGTTGGATATCTTTTTTAATATCAGCCTTTTTATCTTGGTGCAAATTTTTTAAAGCTTCGTCAGAAGAGACAACAATGTCTTCTTGCATTTTATCAATATTAGTTGTGTCATTCTTAGCAGCTTGTAATTCCATTCTTAAACGATCTTGAGCTGAATGAAATTGAGTTTTAGCTTCTTGTAGTTTAGAAGAATTTTCTGAACCATATTGTTTAACTTGGTTTTTAACATCACTAGAAGCTACTTTTAAATTTTCTTTAGTTGAATTCATTTGGTCATTAACAACTTCTTTTAAATCATCAACTAAATCACTAGCATAGAATGCATAGTCGGAAGCACGATCTTTGGCATTGTTAGCTACGTTTTTAATATCACGTTTTAATTTATTTTTCTTTTGATCGCTCATCATTTGATATGCAGCATACATACCAGCACCTAGTACCCCTACAAATAAACCTTTTGCTAAATTCTTACTCATATTTACACCATCCCTATTTTAAAATTTTGACTTATTTTGACGACGATTTTGGTACATATTCCAAGCTGTTTTACCAACCTTAGTAGCTACTCCAGCTTTTGCCCCTGTCTTACTGTTATCTTTAACCTTTTTAGTTAAGTTTTGGGTTGCATTATTTAAATCAGAAACACTCGTACCTAAATCTGCTGCTGCTTGAAATACTGGTGTTAATATATTAACTTTTTCATTAACATCTTTTACAAAAGTATTAGTTGTTGCAATTACTTTATCAGTCTGTTTAGAAATCACATCAACATCACTTGTTAAAGAACGAATTGTTAAATTAATTTCTGAAACAGTTTTACTGATTTTTAATAAGAATAATCCAATAAAAATAACTAAAAGTAATAATGCAATCGCTGCAATTAAACCAGCAATTTGTCCACCTGTCATTCAACTTCCTCCTCAATACAAACACTTAATTTATATTAAGAATATCATTGGAAATGCAATTTTACAATGATATAGTACCTACTTTTATTTTGAAATTAAATTATTGTTTGTTAAAATTAGTTAACTGGAGTGATAGGTATGAAAAACTTTTTTAAATCTAATGTTAACCATCTGATTAAGTCAATTGACTGGCAAAATATTTTTTCTCAAATAGTTCAAAAAATTTTTATTATTGTCATACTAACTATTGGTATTTTAATAATTAAAAAAATCGGTAAAATCATTATTGACCATGCTTATAAAAAATATGAAAAAAAACATGCCAATGATGTTACTGATAAAAGAATTAAAACTTTCTACACTTTATCTCTAAATATTTTTCAATATTGTATGTGGTTTTTATGGATCTATTCTATTTTAACCGCGCTTGGTTTTCCCATCGGTACGTTAGTGGCAAGTGCCGGAATTTTTAGTTTAGTTATTGGGCTTGGAGCTCAAGGATTAGTAAATGATATCTTAGGTGGATTTTTCATTATTCTAGAACATCAAATAGCAGTAGGAGATTTCGTATTAATTAACGGTATCAGCGGGACCATTTCTTACATAGGTATCCGTACTACCCAAATCATTGGAATTGACGGTTCACAAAATTATATTCCTAACAGACTAATTTTAACAATTAGTAATATGTCTCGAAACAACATGGTGGCAATTATCCAAATTAGAGTTTTTCCAGAATCACCAATTGAAAAAATTAATTCCATTATTAAAAATGTTAACGATGAAAATATCTCAAACTACAAAGATATCATTGCTCCCCCTAATATAATTGGTTTAATTTCACTTCAAGATGGTAGCTTAGTCTATCAAGTTAATATAACAACTAAGAATGGAGCTCAGGGAAACGTTCAACATAAGTTTTTAGCCCTTTATCTGGATGCCCTTCAAAAAAATAACATCAGTTTACCCAACAGCCCCATCATTCTAAATCAAAATAATTAAAAAGACGACCCTAATTAGTCGTCTTTTTTGTTTTCTTTAGTTTGATAGTAATAATCAAATGTATGGGTAGTAAAATTAATTACATTGAAAATTTCTTTACGAGTAATGATTCCTAAAAATACATTATTATCATCGACTACTGGTAGAAAGTTTTCGTCAACTAAAAATCGCATAATTACTTCTAGGTTACTAGGATCATTAATTACCGGGACATTGGTTTGCATAACGTCCTTTACGGTAATCGTATCTAGATACTTAGCACTAATGTTGTTTTCCAATAACATTTTTTCCGTAATCATTGCTAGAGAAATAAATCCCTTAAAATGATTATCATTATCCAATACCGGAATTTTTGAATACTTTATCTTAGTTAATACTAAAAATACGTGTTGTAAATCATTATTTTCATTAACAGTAGCAACTTTTTCACCAGTAATTATGTAACTTTTATTATATTTTTTCATTACATCATCTAATGGTTTGCTTATCATTTAAATACCTTCTATATCAATAAAATTAATTATTAGCTAAATTCCAATTTTAAATCATCAATTGGCAGTAATTCCCGATTATAGTACTGGACTTGATAAGAGCCGTGACATTCTTCAATTATTGCAAACGTGCCTTTTAGATTTTGATATACGCCTCGCGGATATGAAATACTTCCAGGATTAACAAATAAAATTCCATCATCCCTTATTGCTTGGAGTTGATGAGTATGTCCAAACAATACCACGTCAGCTTGGTAACTTTTAGCAAGTAATTCTAGTGACAGCATTCCCTGGTTAACATTTTCCTTGTGTCCATGGGTAAGCAGAATTTTTTTATCTTCAATTTCAATTAATTGATTATTATCAAATGATTCAAAATCCATGTTTCCTTTAACTATAGCCATCTGTTGATTAATCGGATCAGAAAGTAATGATTCTGAATCTCCACAATGACAAATCAAATTCACTTGGTTTTTAAATTTTTGGACTATTTTTTCAATTATTTCATAATCACCGTGATTATCACTTACCACTAAAATTTTCACTATATTATCTCCAATTTGCAATCTTTTCCATTAAATTTTCAATTGCTCGTCCTCGATGACTAATCTGATTTTTCTCATTAGTGGTCATTTCGGCCATAGTTTTTTCAAATTCTGGAATATAAAATAATGGATCATAA
This sequence comes from Lentilactobacillus laojiaonis, assembly GCF_020616595.1. Classification (GTDB taxonomy): domain Bacteria; phylum Bacillota; class Bacilli; order Lactobacillales; family Lactobacillaceae; genus Lentilactobacillus; species Lentilactobacillus laojiaonis. The sequence continues at coordinate 742,038 of NZ_CP085278.1, forward strand.
CCAAATCCATTATCACCACGTTGGCTTTTTAAAATTTTGCCATTAACTCTGCCCTTAGCTATAATACTTTGTTCATTGGGAACAATCAAAACTAAGGCTGTTTCAAAATAGGCACTACGATCAGATTTGGTTTGTAAATTTCTTAGCAGTTTTTGGTTGTTAGCCTCATCATCGTGATCACCGGCATATCGAGCAGAATAAATTCCAGGTTCACCATTAAGCGAGGGAACTACTAATCCTGAGTCATCAGCAATTGTGGGTAGCTTAGTAAGATTTGCCAATCCTTGGGCTTTTAACTTAGCATTTTCTTCAAAGCTACTTCCGGTTTCATCTACTGAAAAATTATCAACAATTTCGCTTTGAGAAATTACTTTTATACCAATTTTTTCAAACGCTGCCTTAAATTCATTTATCTTATGTTCATTATTTGTAGCAATTACAATTTTTTCTGGTTTTTCCATAATAATTTCCTTTAAATATCAATATGTTGGGCTTTTATATCCTTTCGATTGAGCAATTCATTAGCAGTTTGTGTAAATTGTTCTGTATCTCCTGTAGAAATAAATTCAGAATTACCAATCACTTGATCAGATAGTAAATGATGATTTACTAAATATTCATTGACTGTATTAGCAGTAGCAATTCCAGGATTAATTAAAACAACCTTTTTTAGACGATCTTGGATTAATTCCTGAATTATTGGATAATGCGTACATCCTAAAACTAAAGTATCAATTTCAGTATTATCAAAAAAGGCAAGATCTTCATCAACTACTTTTTTCATTTGGGGAGTATGGGCTAACCCATCTTCAATCATTGGTACGAATCTAGGACAACCTAATGAATATATTTGGGCCTCATTATTAAATTCACTAATTAATTCATTATATTTTCCTGATTTAACAGTACCGTCCGTAGCAATAATGCCAATTTTATTATTTTTAGTTTGAGTAGCTGCCATGTAACTACCAGGTTCAATAACACCAATAATTGGAATTTCGAACATACTCTTAATTTTGGGTAATGCCGCTGCCGTTGCCGTATTGCATGCAATCACTAGCATTTTAATATTTTTATTTTTAATTAACCATTCAGTAATTCTTTTGGTTAGATCTAAAACTTCCTTAGGGCTTTTTTCGCCATAGGGAAGATTGGCTTGATCGCCAACGAATACATATGATTCATTAGGTAGCAAATTATATACTTGTTTGTATACTGTTAATCCGCCAACTCCAGAATCCATCAATCCAATCGGTTGATTATTCATTTTAATCGCCTCTTTCTAAACATTATGTTAACACATTATAACCCCTAAATTCTAAATTAATGTATAATGAAATTACTATTAAAAATGGAGACTTGCAACTATGAATGATCAAACATATAAGCAATTTTTAGAAAATAAAAATTTATCTAATTATTTAGGTCAAGAACTTATTAGAGATAGTCTATTACCTGATATTTTAGGCGACGATACTCATCAAATTCTATATTGGGCAGGTAAACATTTGGCTCGTCAATATACTCTAACTTCTATCGATAAATTACCAATATTCTTCGAGCAATTCGGATTAGGAACTTTGTCAAAAATAAAAGATAACGGACAAAAGATCACGTGGATGTTATCCGGAGAACTAATAAAAAAACGAATTGGTCTAATCGACAGTCCTGATTTCTTCTTAGAAGCAGGATTTATTAGTGAAACTTGTCAAATAACCAGTAGATTTGATTGTGAATCAGAAATTGAAAAAATTAATAAAAACAAAGCTACTGTTGAGATTATTACCTATATTACCAAAACCCCTGTCCAAACAGATGAAGGTGCTAGCTATTTTGTTCTTGATGAAACGACAGAAATTCCACAAGAAGAAATAGTAGACGAAGAAGTTACTAAAAAATAAAGTCATAAACCACATTGGTTTATGACTTTATTTTTTAGTCAGTATATTGTGACAAGATTTGTTTTAATTGATCCTTACTATGGTAACCAATAATTGAGTCAACTACTTGTCCATCTTTTTTTACAAGTAAAGTAGGGATACTCATAATTCCAAATTTAGATGCAGTTTCTGGATTAGCATCAACATCCATTTTTAAAAATTTAACTTCATGCATTTCTTCTGCTAATTCCTCAACAACTGGAGATTGCATTCTACATGGTCCACACCAAGTTGCCCAAAAGTCAGTTAGAGTAATTCCGTTATTTGTTTCATTTTCAAATGTTTTATCACTTGTTTCTGTAACCATTCTTTACGACCTCCTTGTCTAAAAATATTCTAGCAACTTTTTTACAAATTGCAACTATCTTTACTTAAACTTAACTACCGTCGATCCATCGCCACCAGCATTAGGAGCAGAGTATCCGTAGCTCTTGACACGTGGGTGTTTTTTTAGATAGTTATTAACACCACTTCTTAGGGCACCCGTTCCCTTACCATGAATAATGGTAATGCTTGGATATCCTGCAAGTAATGAAGAGTCCACATATTGATCTAAATGATACATAGCTTCTTCGTAGCGTTCACCACGTAGATCCAACGTTGGTGAAATACCTGCCGATTTAGTTCTAGAGACGTTTGTACGCACTTTCTTGGGTTCTTTAGGAGCCTTTGATTTTTCTAAATCACTTTCATCAATTCGCATTTTTAAAATACCTAATTGGACTTCCCACTCACTATCACCAATTTTTTGTACTAGCGTTCCCATTTGTCCATATGACTTAACTAAAACTTCATCATTTTTATGGAAATCATGCTTAGCTTTTTCTTTTTTAAGTACCTTATTGTGCTTCAAATTAGGAGCAATTTCTAGGGAATTTAAAGCTCCCTTAGCATCCATTAATTCATTTTCTTTAACTGTGGCACTAGCAAGATTGGCTTGCTTGTGTCTTAAATCTTCAATAATTTTATCGGCTTTTTGTTTACTATCTGAAATTACTTGATTAGCTTCAATTCTAGCTTGCTCAAATAATTTTTCTTTTTGAAGTTGATATTTATCAAATTTATCTTTCAAATCATTAAATAGTTTTTGGGCTTCTTCTAAGTCAGCTTTAGTTTCTTCTGCATTTTGGCGAGCTTCTTTATTCTGTTCTACCAATTCATCAATCATATTATTAATGTCTTGATTTTGCTCATCAGTAAATGAACGGGCCGTGTCAATAATATTATTGTCCATTCCCAGTTTTTGAGCAATATTTAATGCATTACTTTGTCCAGGAATTCCTAATAACAATTGATAAGTAGGCTTTAAACTATCAATATCAAATTCCATGGAAGCATTGATAGTTGAATAACGATCATAAGCATAAGCCTTTAGTTCCGGATAATGAGTGGTAGCAATTAATTCACTACCAATTACACCGATTTGATCAATAATAGCCATAGCTAAGGCCGCACCTTCTTTAGGATCAGTACCTGCTCCCAGCTCATCAAGTAATATAAGACTATGATCAGTTGCTTGGTTTAAAATACTTATTACATTATTCATATGCGAAGAAAAAGTACTAAGGTTAGCTTCAATAGATTGATCGTCACCAATATCTGCAAAAATATCATCAAACACACCAATTTGGCTATTTTCATTGGCAGTAATAAACAAACCAGATTGTCCCAACAACTGAAGAATTCCTAAAGTTTTGATAGTAATGGTTTTACCACCAGTATTGGGACCCGTAATGATGATTGTTTTGTACTCATCGCCCAATATAATGTCATTGGCAACTACTTTGCTTTGATCAATCAACGGATGTCTAGCCTGTCTTAAACTCACTAAGTTTGCTTCAGAAACTTTTGGCATAATCCCCTTTACTTTATGAGCATACTTGGCCTTAGCATTGATAAAATCCAAATGGCCTAAAATATTAACATTATTTTTTAATTCATCAATATAGGGTCTTAATTGATTGCTTAAATCTAAAAGTATTTTACGTTCTTCATACTTTTCTTTGAGTTGTTCTCTTCTTAATTCGTTACTTGTCTCAACTACATCGTTAGGCTCAATATATAAAGTTTGTCCGGAAGCACTTTGATCATGAATAATGCCACCAAATTTTTGTTTGTATTCCGCCTTAATCGGTAAAACAAAACGTTCTTCACGAATTGTCACCAAAGGCTCACTTAAGTAACTGGCTGTGGAACCCTTAAGATAGCGATTCATTTTAGCACGAATAGTATTTTGAATTTTTGCAATTTGTTGTCTAATATGACTTAGTTCTACAGATGCCGTATCTAAAATTGAACCATCTTCATTGATTGAGCGAATCATTTGATCCGTAATATCAGGCAAGTAACTTAAAGTAGAAATAATGGTTGGAATTTGGGTTAGTTCAACCGTTTCATCTTCAAAATTATCAAAAAACTTCCGAACTGCTTGCACTGCTCTTAAGACTTTAAGAATTTGGGATAACTCCGTACCTGATAAACTAGCATCTTCAATTGATAGGCGTTTTAAATAGGGATTGATATCTAATATCTTAGGTATAGGAATTTCTCCTTTTAATCTTACAATATTAGCGCCATCAAAAGTTTCCATCAATAATTGATTAATAATATTAGGTTGCGTTTGTGGTTCTAGTTGACTAACAAATTTTTTACCCTGATCAGTGACAATATAGTCATTAAGTTGATTTTTTATTTTATTATATTCTAGAGTTTGTAATACTTTATTATTCATGTATTAAATGTTCACCTCATTTTTATATACTGTAAATTGATTGGTTATTTGATTTGAGATCACTGGAGTTTGATTAATAATAAATTGGGCAATTTGGGATTCGTTATATTGATCTTCAAAAATTTTTACTGGAAATAATAATAACAAGTGAATTACTAAAAATAATACTAAATAACGTATCACTCCTCCAGTTAATCCACCTAACAATCGATTAGCAAGATTAACTACTGGTAATTTAGTAATTGGAGTTAGTATTTTCTTTACTAGCCTAAAAATTTGCCAGATTACTGTAAAAATTATAAAAAAACTAATAGTTACACAGACAGAAGGAACCGTCAGATAATTACTATGATCTATCAAATCCCAAATCATTTTTGCTAGTGGCTTAGCATATATAAAAGCCCCTAAATAAGATACTATATAACCAAATAAATTGATTATTTCGTTAACGAATCCTTGATGGTAGCCTTTGTACAAGCCCCAAACAATTATTAAGAGAATTATCACATTTAAAAACATATTTAATATTAGTCTTCCTTTTGATTAAATTGGGCTTTACTTTCTTCCATAGATAATTGATTTGATAATGAATTAAATGCAATTAATATAGCAATCTCTTCCACTGAAGCCTTAGGCATGCTCTCTTTAAGCTGATCAATTTGTTCATTCAAAAGATTATTGACTGCTTGCATATGCTCAGTTGTGTTATTACCAACTAATGTATAATTTTTTCCATTAATTTTTGCTTTAAAACGTTGTTTTATATTTGCCATAATCATATAACTCCTTTAAAAATTATAAAAAGGATTGATACAAAACTAATTCAGCTTTGTTTCAATCCTTTCTATAAACTTATTTATTTTTCATCATGGTCATGTGAATCTTCTTCATCTTCGCCAAGGAAGGTGTTCAATACTGATTCAACCATATCCCATTCTTCTTCTGATTCGATTGCTTGCAATTCTCCACCTTGTGGATCAGCAGGATCATCGCCCTTAGGCATTGCATAAGCTGAAATTTCAATTTCTTCATCATTTGCTTTACCTGTAGGATAAATAAAAATATATGAACGATTAAAATCTTCTGACTCAAATGTAAATAATACATCGTATAAAGCTTCGTCACCGTTTTCGTCTACTAATGTAATTTGTTGTTGAACTGGTTCTGCCATATTAAATTCCTCACTTTTTAGTTAATTTTCCGTTAGCATCTAAATAATTTTGTAAAATTAAGCTAGCCGCCAACTTATCAATAACTTTTTTTCGTTTGCCTCTTGATACATCTGCTTTTTCAATTAACATTCGTTCGGCCTGAACAGTTGTTAATCGCTCATCCTGAAAGTCAACTGGTAAATTAAATCTTTCATTTAACATTTTACCATACTTTTGTGAAGCTTCTGCTCGTGGGCCCAAAGAATTATTCATATTCTTTGGAAGACCAACAACAAATCCTTCTACTTGATATTTTTTAACTAACTCTTCAACTCTATCAAGTCCAAAAATCTCATTTTCCTCATCAATCGGAATAATTTCTATACTTTGAGACGTCCAGCCTAAAGTATCACTTACCGAGATTCCAACTGTTTTTGAGCCAACATCAAACCCCATTAATTTCATTAATTACTCTCTTCTGAATTTATATCAGTATTCGTAGTTTTTGTTTGATTATCAAGATAAAACCTAACTAATTCTTCAATAATTTCATCGCGTTCATGGCGACGTATTAAATTACGAGCGTCACTATTACGAGGAATATATGCAGGATCACCAGAAATCAAATAGCCAACAATTTGGTTATAAGGATTATATCCCTTTTCTTCTAACGCCTTATAAACTATTAACAAAGTGTCACGAATGTCTTTTGGCTTATCTTCTTTAAAATCAAAAAACATGGTGTTATCTAATGAGTTCATTGCATTACCCTCTTTATGATTTAATTGTTTATCTAATTTTACACGAAATTGAGTTAAACTACAATCGCATAAAAAAACATAATAAAATTGTAATATTATTTTTGATTACTTAGCCATTCATTAGCAGCTAGCATTGCATCATTTAACCCCGCAGGATTTTTTCCACCGGCTTGAGCCATATTTGGACGGCCGCCACCGCCTCCATTAATTTTTGGTGAAATTTGTTTGATTAAATCGCCAGCCTTAATTCCAGCAGCAATACTAGAATCATTAACTGCAACAATTAAATTGGCCTTATCGCCTTTACCAGTACCTAGCACTAAAACATCCGAAATATTTTTACTTCTCCAAGTATCTGCTAATTGACGTAATTGATCCATTCCAGAATCTTTTATAATTCCAGTCACCAATGTGTAATTTCCTGCAGTTTTCTTTTGCTCAAAAATGGACTGTGATTGTTGATTAGCAAGTTGAGCTTCTAAAGATTCTTGGCGTTGTTTTAATTCTTTAATTTCTAGTTGTAGTTGATCAATTCGATTAGGAAGGTCTTTAACTTGAGATACCTTTAAATTATCAGCAATAGTATTTAGCATTTCAGTTTTAGAATTTAGTAATTCATAAGCTTCGCTAGAAGTTACTGCTTCAATTCTTCGAACCCCTGCACCGACTCCTGATTCAGAAACTATTTTAAATAATCCAATTTCGTTAGTGTTTTTAACGTGCGTACCACCACAAAATTCAATTGAGAAATCTCCGATGCTAACTACGCGAACCTTATCACCATATTTTTCACTAAATAAAGCAATAGCTCCCATTTCTTTACCAGTTTTAGGGTCAGTTTCAACTGTTTTAACTTCAATTTCTTTAAAAATTTGTTCATTTACCAATTCTTCAACTTTTTCCAAGTCTTCTTTAGTAACTTGACCGAAGTGAGTAAAATCAAATCTTAAATAACTAGGTTCAACCAATGAACCAGCTTGTTGAGTATGGCCACCCAATACATTTCTTAGAGCTTGATCTAATAAATGTGTAGCAGTATGATTTTTTTCTACTTTACTATGGTAATGTTTGTCAACTTTTAATATAAACTTATTGTTTTTAGCCATTGATTGAACTACTTCAATTGTGTGTAAGTTTTGACCATTAGGTGCATGTTGAACATCAACTACCTTAGCAACTAAATTGCCATCTTCATCTAAAATTACCCCATGATCAGCAACTTGGCCACCCATTTCAGCATAGAAAGGAGTCTTATCAAAAATTACTTCAGCAGTTTCTCCAGCATTTAAAGTATCAACTAAACTTTCATCCTTAACGATAACTGTTAATTCAGCATCATTAACCACTAAGTTAGTATATCCAACATACTCGCTAGGATCTTTAATTTCAACTAAGAGATCTCTTTGTACACCCATTGATTTAGCACTGCTACGAGCATTTCTAGCACGTTCTTTTTGTTTTTCCATTTCTGCAGCAAATCCGTCAACATCAACTGTAAGTCCAATTTCTTCTAAAGATTCTTTAGTTAATTCCAATGGGAAACCATAAGTATCATAGAGCTTAAATGCAGTTGGACCATCAATTACACTAACATTATTTTGTTTAGCATTATCAATGACTTCATTTAATAACTTCATACCATCAGAGAGAGTCTCATTGAAACGATTTTCTTCTGATTTAACAACATCAGAAATATAATCGCTTTGTTCGAGCACTTCTGGATAGTAAGATCTTAAAATTTCACCTACAATTGGCACTAATAAGTACATAAATGAATTATCAATACCTAATTTTTGACCGTTAACAATCGCTCTTCTAATTAGACGTCTAATTACATAGCCACGACCTTCGTTAGATGGCAAAGCGCCATCGCCAATAGCAACTGTAATAGCTCTAGCATGATCGGCAATTACTCTAAATGATTCATCATAAGCAGCATTTTCACCATATTTTTTACCACTTAATTCTTCGGTTTTATGAATAATAGGTAAAAATAAATCTGTTTCAAAGTTAGTTTTTGCATTTTGGAAAATTGAAACTACTCGTTCTAATCCCATTCCCGTATCAATATTTTTTCTAGGAAGTGGTTCATAAGTATTATCTGGTTTGTGATTAAATTGAGAAAATACAATATTCCAAACTTCTAAATAACGTTCATTTTCTCCACCAGGATAATTTTCTGGATCATCTTCTGATAAATTATTAAATTCTGGTCCACGATCATAGAAGATTTCTGAATCTGGTCCTGAAGGTCCTTGACCAATATCCCAAAAATTATCGTCAACTTCAATAATGTGATCTTCAGGGACGCCAACAGATAGCCAAATTTCCTTAGCTTCAGTATCTTTAGGATAAACTGTCATATAGAGTTTATTTGGATCCCAAGCAAACCATTTTTCAGAAGTTAATAATTCATAGGCCCACTTAATGGCATCTTCTTTAAAATAATCTCCCACAGAGAAATTACCAAGCATTTCAAATAGGGTATGATGTCTAGGAGTTTTACCAACATTTTCAATATCATTTGTTCGAATACTCTTTTGTGAACTGGTCATTCTTGGATTTTCTGGAACGACACTACCATCAAAATATTTTTTCATAGTAGCGACCCCGGAATTAATCCACAATAAAGTGGGATCATCAACCGGAATTAATGATGAACTTGGTTCAATTGTATGACCTTTTTCTTGAAAAAAGTCTAAATACATTTGTCTAATTTGACTACTACTTAATTTTTTCATTTAATTACTCCCTATAATAAATAAAACATCATTGCTAAAAGAGACGCTAAAAGCGCGGTACCACTCTAATTGCAACGATGTTTTTTCGTAACCACTTTGTCTCGATAACGCTGAGCAGCGTTTGACAAATTTGAAATAGCACTAATTAAAATTAAATCATCTTTTACACCAACCAAGATGTCTCTTTTAAATAATAAAAATTAGCATGTTTTCTAGTCAATAAAATTATACAGTTTGAATCTAAAATATGTCAATTCAATCTAGATCTATTTATATCTAGTAGAGCTGTTTTTCTTTTGCTTTCTTTGAGCACGTGCTTCATTACGTTTTTTAACTCGGCGATCCATTTCTTGTTTTCTAGAGATCGTATTTTTAATTCGGCGTTTATAACCAGGTTTAATATTCTTCTTTTTCTTTTTAATCATACCGATCATGGTAGGATCAAGTTTTTCACCTTTTTTACGATGGGTTTTACGACGATTTCGATCATAAGAATCAACGATTTCGTGATTAGAAAGTTTTTTAGGCTTAAACTCAATACCCATTGATTCTAATTCGGTAACCTTAGCTTCATCATCTGGTTCATAAAGCGTAATTGAAATTCCAGGCATCCCATTTCGGCCAGTACGACCAACTCGATGAATAAAGAATTCAAGGTTTTCAGGAATATCATCATTAATTACGTGTGATACTCCTTCAATATCAATTCCTCTAGCAGCCAAATCGGTTGCAACAACAAATTGGAATTCTAAGTTGCGCACACGTTTCATGATAGATTTTCTTTCACGAGGTTTAATACCACCATGAATCATTGCTACTTTTAAACCATTTTGTTTTAAGAAATCAGTTAATTCTTCTACCCTTTGTTTGGTATTAGCAAAAATTAATACTAAGTAAGGTTCACCCATAGTTAAAAGATTATAAATTAATTGATTTTTATTTTTACCTTTAGTTGAAATTAACCAATTATCAATTGTGGAACTAATCACTGTTTCTACAGGGATTTCTTCAACAACTGGATTATCCATATATTTTTTCAAAAATACACTAATTTTTTGTGGAATAGTAGCTGAAAATACCATCATTTGAACATTTTTTCCAAAACTGGCTGCAATCTTATCAACTACATCTAAAAATCCTAAATCTAATGTCATATCAGCTTCATCAATTACCAATTGATTAGCAGAATGCACATCCAGTCCACCATTATCGATTAAATCCCAAATACGACCAGGAGTTCCGACAACAATTTGAGGTTGTTCACGTTTTAGTTTTTCAATTTGACGTTTTTTATCTGTTCCACCAATATAACTTCCAATTTGAATTGGTTTATCATTAAATTTAATGATTTGTTTGGCTGCATCAGTAATTTGATAAGCAAGTTCACGACTAGGGGTAGTAATAACTGCCTGAACAACATGCTTTTCAGGATCAATTTGATTAAAAATTGGTAATAAAAAGGCATGCGTTTTTCCACTACCAGTAGCTGATTGTCCCACAACATCACGACCATTTAAAATATATGGAATCATTTTACTTTGGACCGGAGTTGGCTCGCTAAATCCTAAATCACTAATTGCATCTAGCAAGAAAGGTTTTAAATTAAATTCTTTAAAACTTGTCATAAATTCTCCTATTTATTGTTATTTTTAGATATTTCATCTAATTTTTTAATAACTTCTTTTATTTGAGCATCATCTTTAGCAATAGCCCCACTAGCTAACGGGTGGCCACCGCCACCATATTCCTTAGCTAATTCATTAATGACAGGGCCTTTTGATCTTAATCTTATACGATAAGTACCATCTTTTTGTTCAACGAAGATGGCCCAAGCTACAACTTCTTTAATATTTCCCGGTAATGGTACCACCGCTGAAGTACTATCATCACCTAGATTAAATGGCTCTAAAGCCTCATTAGTTAAAATCATATAAGCGGCCCCACTATCTAAAATATTTAAATTTTGATAGACATAAGCTGATAATCTAGCTAATGGAATGTCAATCTCATCTTCAATTTGATTAACATCACTAGTTGAAAAGTCAAACTTTGATAAAAAGGCGGCAATTTCAAAAGTATGTGATGAAGTCGATGGATACTTAAATCGTCCCGTATCTCCAACAATCCCGGCATATAGTAGTCGAGCGGCATTGTCATTAATTTTTAAATCCATTTCACATTCTTTATAAAAGTCAGTAATTAACTCTGATGAACTTGAAGCATTTTCTTCAACCCAAACTATATCTCCATAAATATCTTCATTGGGATGATGATCAATTTTGATTAACATCTTCCCTTTATTATATCTATCGTCATCAATTCGAGGTTGATTGGCGGTATCCACAACAATAACTAGAGCATTGTCGTATTTATCATCTGAAATGTCATCAGTTGTTCCCATCCAATCAAATCCATGATATTGTTTACCGACACAATAAACTTCTTTTTGTGGGAAAGTAGCTTTAATTATTTCTGCCAAACCCATTTGTGATCCAATCGCATCTGGATCAGGTCGTTGATGTCGATGAATAATAATTGTTTGATATTTTTTTATTGAATCAAGAATTTCTTTTTGAATTGTCATTAATTACTATCTCCAACCATTAATTATTGAATACTTTAGTATAACCGTAAATGAACGGAAATTCAAACTAGATAAATAGTTCTAAATTAATATTTTGGTAAGTTAAATCATCCAAATTCGTGATAGTAATTCCAATTAGTCTAAATCCATTGAAGTGGTCTATGTCTTCATCGAAAATATCCATTGCTAACTTAGTAAACTCTTTGGAATCATTTTTAATATATTCTTCAAAGGTTACTCGCTTAGTAATGGTTTTAAAGTCATCATATCTTAATTTTAAAACTAAAGTTTTTCCATGCTTTCGTTTAGCAAGCATTTCATTTTCAACTAACTTAGCAATTTCTTTTACATGAGTTTGAACTTCTTCACGACTAACTAAGTTTCTAGAAAAAGTACGTTCCTTGCCAATAGATTTTCTTATTCTAGTTGCTTGGACTTCAGCTTGATCAATTCCTCGGGCTCTTCTATAAAGATAATACCCAAATTTGCCAAATTTTTGAATAAGAATTGTTTCTGATACTTTCAATAGATCTTCACCATTGTATATATTCATTTCATGCATTTTGGGCAATGTTTTTTTACCAACGCCTCTAAACTTTTCAATTGGTAAAATTTTTAAAAAATCAATTGCATCTCGTTCGTCAATAATGGTTAGCCCATTTGGCTTAGCATAATCAGAAGCTTCCTTGGCAAGAAACTTATTATATGAAATGCCTACTGAACACGTTAGTTTGGTTTTAGCCAAAATTTCTTTTCGAATCATTGTAGCTATTTTAATTGGATTAGATATTTTAAGTTTATTCTCAGTAACGTCTAAATACGCTTCATCCAAAGCATAGTATTCAATTTTATCCGTATACTCATGAAATATTTCATGGATTTGATTGGAAACTGCTCGATATAACTTAAATCCGGTAAATCTAAAAACAGCTTGAGGACAAAGTTTAAGCGCTTTTTGTGAACTCATAGCTGAATGAATACCATACTTTCTAGCAATATAATTTGCCGTTGAAACTACGCCTTTACCACCCATTTTTCTGGGATCGTTGGCAACCACTAGTGGCTTATTTTTAAGGCTAGGGTCCTCGCGTTCCTCAATAGATGCGTAAAAAGCATCCATATCTATATGAATTATTTTTCGATTTTTAAATCCCATTTTCATCACTCAATTAATAAATTTATATTAATTAAATTTTAACCGAACGTATGTTTTTTTACAATAAAAAATAAAGCCAGGGAGATTCCCTAGCTTTACTTTTTATTTATCTTCATTTTCTTTTGAATCATCTTTAGTTTCGGATTCATCGGGTTTAACTTCAGGAGTAACTTTGCGTTCAGAAACTTGAGCAACAGCATTTAAATCAAATACTAAATAAATACCATCACAATCTAAAGTAACTGTTTTTTCGCTTTCGTTAACTTCATCTACAACACCGTGTAAACGACCAATTGTAACAACTTGATCACCTTTTTTAATCTTAGATAATTGTTCTTTACGCTTTTGTTCTTGTTTCTTTTGAGGACGAATCATCAAAAAATACATTAAAGCAAATAAAACAACAATCATTAAAATTGAGTAAACTGAACTAGACAATATTTTCACCTACTTTTTATTTATATAACTACTTTAACAAAATACTTTTTGAACGTCCATATGAATTAAATTAAAAGGCTTTAGGATTTGGCTTGTTATATCCATATTGTTCAAATACTTCGGCTCTTAAATCTAATAAATTATCATCAATAATAGCCTGTTGTACTCGGTTCATTAAATTAATTAAGTAGTGTAGGTTATGGTAACTGGCTAATCGTTGACCAAAAGTTTCTCCACATTTCAATAAGTGACGAATATAAGCTCGTGTATAGTTGCGACAAGTATAACAATCACAGTTATCATCTAATGGTCTAAAGTCCTTAGCGTAAATTGCATTTTTAACTACCAATCTACCATGAGAAGTCATTACGGTACCATTTCTAGCAATTCTAGTTGGTAAAACACAATCAAACATGTCTACACCACGAATTACTCCGTCAATTAACGAATCAGTTGCTCCGACTCCCATAAGATAACGTGGCTTGTTTTCCGGAAGTAATGGGGTAGTAAAATCTAACACTCGGTTCATTTCCTGTTTAGATTCACCCACTGATAAACCACCAATTGAGTATCCAGGAAAATCCATACTTACTAAATCACTTGCCGATTGTTTTCTTAGGTCTTCAAATCCAGCTCCCTGCACAATCCCAAACAGTCCTTGCCAATCTGGATTTTGGTGAGCTTTTAATCCTCGTTCAGCCCAACGACTAGTACGCTCAACTGATTTTTTAACATAGTCATAACTTTCATAATAAGGAGGACACTCATCAAAACTCATCATGATATCTGGTCCTAGAGCATTTTCAATTTGAATAGCTTTTTCCGGTGATAGAAACATTTTAGAACCATTAAGTTCGTTTTTAAATGAAACGCCTTCTTCAGTAATGTTACGATTTTTAGCTAATGAAAATACTTGGAAACCACCGGAATCAGTTAGGATTCCTTTATCCCAATTCATAAATTTATGCAAACCACCGGCTGCCTTAACAATATCCTCACCTGGGCGTTCCCATAGATGATAAGTATTCGCTAAGATAATTGTCGCACCCATTTTATCAAGTTCTTCTGGTGCTAAAGTTTTAACCGTTGCCTGTGTTCCTACCGGCATAAAAATTGGGGTTCTAAAGGTTCCATGGGGCGTAGTTATTTCACCTAATCGAGCTCCTGTATGCTTTTCTTTTTTGATTAATTTGTAAGTAATTGCTGGTTCCATCTAATGCTCCTTAATATATATACATAGCATCGCCAAAACTAAAGAAGCGATATTTTTCATCAATAGCATGGTGATAAGCGTTTAATATGTTATCTCTTCCAGTAAACGAGGCTACTAACATCACTAGAGTTGATTTAGGTAAATGAAAATTAGTTATAAAGGCATTTACCACTTTCCAATCATATCCTGGTTTAATAAAAATATCAGTCCAACCAGAATCTGCTTTAATTTCACCATTAAACTTAGTTCCAATAGTTTCTAAGGTTCTGATTGAAGTAGTACCTGTGGCAACTATTCGACCACCATTACTTTTAACTTCATTTAATGTATCAGCTGCATCCTGACTCAACTGATAGAATTCACTGTGCATTTTATGATCTTCAATATTTTCTTCGTCTACGGGTCTAAAGGTTCCTAATCCAACATGTAGAGTTAAATATACTAGTTTAATGCCTTTATCTTGGACTTTTTGTAATAATTCCTTAGTCCAGTGAAGACCAGCAGTTGGAGCTGCAGCCGATCCCATTTCTTTGGCATATACTGTTTGATATCGATCTGGATCATCTAATTTTTCTTTAATATAAGGTGGAAGTGGTGTTTCTCCTAATTGTTCAAGAATTTCGATAAAAATACCATCGTACTTAAATTCAATTTCTCGACCACCGTGCTCTAACTCTTTAGTAACAACTGCCTTTAATTTACCATCACCAAACGATACAGTTGTGCCAACTTTAGCTCGCTTAGCTGGTTTCATTAGAGTTTCCCATTTGTCACCTTCAATATTATGAAGCAACAAAACTTCCATATGAGCATGAGTCTCTTCTTTTTCACCATAAATTCTTGCCGGCATAACCTTAGAATTGTTCATTACTAAAGCATCACCAGGATTTAAATAATCAATAATGTCATAAAAATGTTGGTCTTTTAAATTACCAGTCTGATGATCCATTACTAGTAACCGTGAAGTGTCACGGTCCTTTATCGGAGTTTGGGCAATTAATTCATGAGGTAAATTATAATCAAAATCATTAAGTGTGTAATTAGTTTCCAAAATAAAATTCCTTTGCATTTAATTTTTAAAGTTGTTTGGGTAACCCAAGTGTTGATAACCGGTAGAAGTAACCATTCTACCTCGAGCCGTTCGCTTAATAAAACCAATTTGTAATAAGTATGGTTCATACATTTCAGCAATTGTATCAGCATCTTCACCAATATTGGCAGCCAGCGTATTTAAACCCACTGGACCACCATCGTAAAACTCAATCATCGTTTTAAGTAACTTAATATCAGTAGCGTCTAATCCAATACTATCAACCTTTAATAAGGTTAAAGCATATCTTACAATTTCTAAATCAATCTCATCCTTATTAGCAACTTGAGCAAAATCTCTAATTCGTTTTAATAACCGGTTAGCGATTCTAGGAGTTCCACGAGATCTTAAAGCAACTTCTATTGCTCCTTGATCTTGAATCGAAATATTAAATATATCAGCCGTTCTTTTTACAATACTTTGTAGATCTGAAACTTCATAATAATTCATGTGCTCAACAATTCCAAAACGATCTCTAAGGGGAGCTGATAGCATACCAGCCTGAGTAGTGGCACCAATTAAGGTAAACGGAGGTAATGGAAAATGTACCGGATGAGCAGTTGGACCTTGCCCAATCACGATATCAACAAAGAAATCTTCCATTGCCGAATATAAAATTTCTTCAACCGCTTTTGGTAAACGATGAATTTCATCAATAAATAAAACATCCCCTGGGTTTAATTCATTTAATAACGATAATAAATCTCCTGATTTTTCAATTGCTGGACCACTAGTTGTTTTAACATTAACTCCCAGTTCATTAGCAATTACCATAGCTAAAGTAGTTTTTCCCAAGCCTGGGGGGCCGTATAAAAGAACATGATCTAATGATTCTTCTCGCTGCTTAGCAGCAGTTATATATACGCTTAATTCATCCTTTATGTCGTTTTGACCAATATATTGATCCAAATACTGTGGACGTAAACTTTGCTCTAGGTTGGGTTCATCATCAACATCATGGGGAGATACAATTCTTTCATCATTATCTGACAATTCTTACATCTCCTTATTTAGTTAATAGGCTCAAACCAGTACTTAAATATTCATTAGTACTAGTTGCTCCACTTGATAACAATTGATCACTAATTTTATCTAATTGTTTTTCGCTATAGCCTAAAGCAATCAAAGCTGCCTTAGCTTCCATAAATTCATTAGATAATTCTGTGTGACTGATCGATTGCTCTGGAGTAAATAAATCCTGAGAAAATTCTTCTAACTTACCTTTTAAATCTAAGATAATTTGTTGAGCAGTTTTTTTACCAACTCCCGGGAACTTAGTTAGAAATTTAATATCATCACTATTAATCGCATTAATTAAGCCACTTCGGTCGTTACCTGCTAAAATGGCCAAAGCACTTTTCGCCCCAATACCAGATACCGATAACAATTTTTCAAACATTTGCTTGTCTTCAAATTCATAAAATCCATATAGATATTGAGCTGATTCGCTAATAGTTTGATGAACATAGATACGAATTGTTTTTGTTTCATCTGGTTCATATTTAAATGGATCGGCAGTATAAATTAAATACCCAATCCCATTAACTAATAAAACAATATAACTTGGAGTGGTCTGCACTATCTGACCTTCAAAAAATTCAAACATTCCTTTGTCCCCTTACTAAATTCAATGATACCAATCGATTGTACCACAACTAATTTTATATTATTGAAGAAATTGTATCATGTGAATCTTGGATTCGTTTAAACATTTTTTCGACATCCTCATTAGTAAATTTGACTAAAACTGGACGTCCATGTGGACAATTATAGGGATTTTCACAATTAGGAAGCCTAGTTAACAGTTCTCTAGCTTGTTGATCGTCCAAATGATGATTGGCTTTAATTGCTCGCTTACAGCTCATCATAATGGCCGTTTTTTCTCTAAATGTCGCAATTGAAATATTTTTTTCATTAATAATATAATCAATCATCTCTTTTAAAGTGTCCTCTTCTTGGCCCGCCTTAAACCAGGTAGGATGAGATCGGACTAAGAAGCTACTTTGCCCAAATGGTTCTAAATAAAGACCAACTTTCTTTAATAAATCCATTTTTTCACTAATCAGTAAAAAATCACTAATCGAATAATCTAAAATAATCGGAAGTAATAGTTTTTGTTGGGTGGGTTCAACTTTTCCAATTTCTTCACGGTAATATTCATAATTAATCCGTTCTTGAGCCGCATGCTGATCAATTAAATATAGTCCTTCCGAAGATTCAGTTAATAGATAGGTTCCATGAAATTGACCAATATAGTTTAACTGTGGAAAATGGTTATTTACTTTAGTTGATAATTGAATTTGTTCAATTTGGGGAGATTCAGGCTCAATTAAATCCTCATAATTTAAATTGGCACTATTTTCTAATACCTTTTTATCAAAGTTTTGAATTTCCTCACTATTTAAATCTAACTTGCTCTTAATAATTATGGGATCATTATCTTCAACAATTCGATTTAAATCAGTTAATTTTTTAGCAAGTGGTTGCGTTTTAATTAATTCAACATTTTTTTCGTCACTAGCTTTAGCAAAATTAGTTTCTCGTGGGATAAATTTCTCATCTACTTCTGGAATTAAAACTGCTTTGGCTAACGCTTCACTAATTCCGTTACTAATTAAATTAGATAACAAGTTTTCCTCGCTAATTCGTACTTCTTGTTTAGTGGGATGGACATTCACGTCAACCAATCTTGGATCAATTTCAATAGAAATTATCGCCAACGGAAATCGACCTACCATTAACTTAGATCCATAGCCAGAGATTACTGCTCTAGTTAACTGAAAATTTTTAATATAACGACCATTTAAAAAGATTGAAATGTAGTTTCTAGATGATCGAGTTAATTCTGGTAAGCTAAAAAAACCACTCACTGTAATATCATTTTGTAGGTTTTCAAATTTTGTCATTTGGCTTACGGCTTTAATGCCATAAATGGAACCAATGACTTGTAACGGATTATTTCGTCCTGAAGTTCGTAATAATTCTTTACCATCAGAATTTAATGTGAAGGTAATTTCCGGATGAGATAAAGCTAAGTGATGAACTACATCTGTAATTTTAGATAATTCCGTTTTTTGAGACTTCAAATACTTTAGTCTAGCTGGGGTATTATAAAAAATCGAGTTAACTATAATACTAGTTCCTTTTTTAGATTCAGAACTTGTTTCCTCAATTAATTTACCACCTTTAAACCTAACTTTAGTACCCATTTCACCAGTTGAAGTTTTTAATGTTACATCAGCTATAGAGCTAATACTAGGTAAAGCTTCACCCCGAAATCCAAGTGTATTTACTCGAAATAAATCTTTTTGACGAGTAATTTTACTAGTGGCGTGTCTTAAAAAAGCGGTTTTAACATCCGTTTTTTCAATTCCATCTCCATCATCAATCACTTCGATAGATTTGATACCAGCATCAATTACCGAAATATCAATTTCCGTACTATGGGCATCAATTGAATTTTCTACCAATTCTTTTACTACTGAAGCAGGACGCTCAATAACCTCACCAGCAGCAATCTGGTTAGCTAAATTAGTTGATAATTCATGAATTTTTGGCATACTAATCACCTACTTTAATTTCTGTTGCCATTTATACACTTGATTCATAATTTGCATTGGGGTTTTTGACATTAAATCTAAGTTAGATAGTTCATCTAAAATAGTAGAATTTGGTTTTGAAATAACGGGATCTTCTAGCAGTTCCATTTGCTCTGATGAATCAGGAATACTTGGTATAACTTTTTTATCATCACTTTCAAGGTTTTGTAATATTTTATCAGCTCGCGTTAATAAGGCATCTGGTAACCCAGCTAGTTTAGCCACATGAATTCCATACGACTTGTCAGCCGGACCATTAGTTACGTTATGCAAGAAAATTAATTCTCCGTTATCCTCTGTAGCTCCAACATGAACATTTTTTAAATTAACTAAGTTATTCGATAATTCCGTTAGTTCATGATAATGCGTTGAAAATAGAGTTTTAGCTTTAATTTGGTCATGGTCATATTCAATGATTGATTGAGCTAAGGCCATACCATCATAAGTAGCGGTTCCACGACCAATCTCATCAAATAAAATTAAACTATCTTTAGTGGCATTTTTTAAAGCATTATTAGCCTCTTTCATTTCTACCATAAAAGTACTTTCACCAGAAATTAAATCATCAGCAGCTCCAATTCTAGTAAATATTTTATCAAAAATTGGTAGTTTAGCTGATTTAGCTGGAACAAAGCAACCAATTTGGTTCAAAATTACAATCAGTGCAAATTGACGCATATAAGTACTTTTACCGGACATATTAGGTCCAGTTATTAATAAAATATTAGTATCATTATCCATAACAATGCTATTTGGTACATATTTTTGATGACCTAATACTTTTTCTACCACCGGATGCCGGCCATCGATAATTTCAACATCATGATCTATTGATCTTTGAGGATAAATAAATTTATATTCCTCACTAATCTCAGTAAGACTTTGTAAAACATCAATTTTAGCAACAATATCAGCAATTAATTGAATTCTTTTAATGGATTTTTTAATACTTTCTCGTATTTCAACAAATAGTTGATATTCTAAATCCTTACTTTTTTCCTGAGCTTCTAAAATTAAACTTTCTTTATTCGTTAATTCGTCAGTGGAAAATCGTTCAGCATTAGTTAAAGTTTGCTTACGTTGATAGCGATCTTCAGGAACCTTGTCTAAGTTTGATTTAGTAACTTCAATATAGTATCCAAATACCTTATTATATTTTATTTTTAAGTTATTAATGCCCGTTAATTGACGCTCTTTTTGTTCTAATTCAACCAGCCATTTTTGACCATTAGCCGTAGCATCCCGGTATTCATCTAATCTTTGATTATAATTTGGTTTAATAATATTTCCATCAGTTACTGATATTGGAGCATCTTCATTAATTGATTTTTCAATCAACTCTACTACATCATCGATTGGAACAAAATTTTGGATTAATTTATTAACCGTCGAATTATTTAAACTATCAAGAATATACTTAATTTTTGGTACTTGATTTAAAGAATTTTTTAGTTGAATCAAGTCCCTACCATTAACACTTCCAAATGATATTCTCCCAATTAGGCGTTCTAAATCGTATACTTTAACCAATTCATCTTGCAATTGTTTTCTTTCGAAATAATTGTCTAAAAAGATTTGAATCAATTTTTGGCGCTCGTCAATTTTGTGAGAATTTACTAAGGGGCGTTCAATCCACTGTTTTAACTTTCTACCCCCCATGGCAGTTTTAGTCTGATCTAATAGCCATAATAGGGAGCCTGATTTTTTCTGAGTTCGAATATTTTTAGTTAACTCAAGGTTGGCTTGAGAGTTATAGTCAATTTCTAAAAAATCAGAAATTTTATACGAAACCGCTGCTTTAATATGCTCTAAGCTTCGCTTTTGAGTAGTAGACACATATGATAATAAAAGCTTTAATACACTTTTTTGTTCGCCAGTTAGCTCTTCACTTTGTGTTAAATAATTAACCAAAGAGGTATTAACAATCTCGGCTTGCTTAGAAATTAAAATATTTAATTTAGAAAAACTATTTAAAATAGCTTCACTAAAATCAGTTTGAATGACAACTTCTTTGCTTTGTAAATTAATAACTTCATTTAATAAATCATTTTCACTATTTAACGAAGTAACCTTTAATTCACCAGTCGAAAGATCTACATATGCTAGATTAAATTGATCGTTGATGCGGTTCATTGCCACTAAATAATTATTATTTTTAGCTTCTTGCAAGCCACTGTCAAATTTAGTTCCTGGAGTAATTAATTGCACTACTTCTCTTTTAACCATACCCTTAGCTGTTTTAGGATCTTCTACTTGTTCACATAATGCTACTTTATATCCTAAATCTACTAATGTATCAATATAACTTTTAGCCGCTTTATGGGGAACTCCACACATTGGAATTGGATTTTCCGATTTGCGGTTACGATTAGTTAATGTTAACTCTAAAATCTGTGAGCCTTTAATTGCATCATCATTAAATAATTCATAAAAATCTCCTAAGCGATAAAATAAAAACGCATCAGGGTATTGATCCTTAATTTTTTGATATTGCTCCATCATTGGCGTAGTTTCTTTAGTTGCCATTCTCCACTTACCTCTTAAATAATTTGATCATTCATAACTTTAAATGTCTTAATTTTTTGAGCTTTACCAGATTCATTATCAACATCAATATAACAACCAGAAATAATAGTTGGTCCAGTTTCTTCTACCTTAAATCTAGTTGGCCGTTGATTAATAAATTGCTGAATGATGTTGTCAGCATGCATCCCTAAAATACCATCAGTTGGTCCTGACATACCTGCATCAGTTAAAAACGCCGTGTATTTATTTAAAATACGCGCATCATTAGTTTGAACATGGGTATGGGTACCCACTACCGCTGATACTCTTCCAGTAACATAAGTCGCAAAAGCTAATTTTTCACTAGTTGCTTCGGCATGAAAATCAACAAAAATTATATCAGTTTCTGCCTTTAATTTATCGATGATTTCATCCGCAAGTGTAAAGGGATCATCTAGATTATTTAAAAATATTCTTCCCTGCAAATTAATAATTCCTACTTTAATTCCATTAACGTTTACTACTACGTATCCTTTTCCGGGAACATCTTTACCAGGAAAATTGGCTGGGCGAATTAGTTTAGTTGCATCATCAATAAAATCAACAATTTCTGCATTATTCCAAGCATGATTTCCTAAAGTAATAACATCAACGCCTGAACCCATCAATTCTTTATAAATATTTTTACTAATTCCTCTACCAACTGAAGTAGAATTTTCACCATTTGCAATCGTTAGCTGTGGACGAAATTCCTTTTTAATTAATGCTAAATTATTAACAACGGCCTCAGTTCCTTTATTTCCAACAATGTCTCCAATAAATAGTAATCTCATAATTTTTCCTTATCATCTTTATTAATAAATTAATTTTAACAGCTTAAACTAAAATAAAAAAGACCAGTTATTAACTGGTCTTTTATTTTGCATATTCTACTGATCTAACTTCACGAATAACCGTCACCTTAATGTGACCTGGATATTTCATTTCTGATTCGATCTTCTTTTTAATATTACGGGATAAATTAATTGCTTGGGTATCGGTAATATAATTAGGCTTAGCTATTACTCTAATTTCTCGTCCAGCTTGAATAGCGTAACTCTTCTCAACTTCATCAAATGAATCACTAATTTTTTCCAAACTATCCAATCGATGTACAAAGCTCTCTAGAGAATCGCTATAAGCACCTGGTCTAGTAAGTGCAATTTTTTCAGCAACTACCACTAATTCTGAAATTACATATTCAGGTTGATAATTGTCATTATAAGCTTTGATTGTATCTATAATAACGGGACTTTCATGATATTTCTTAGCTATCTCAACACCTAATTCAATACTTGAACCTTCTGACCCATTAACAACTGCTTTACCAATATCGTGTAATAACCCTGCGCGTTTTGCTAATGTAACGTCCTCACCTAATTCAGATGCAAATGCACCAGCTAACTTAGCAACTTCAATCGAATGACTAAGTAAGTTTTGACCATTATCAATTTTAAAATTCAACTGACCAACATATCTAATCATTTCTGGTCCCATTGAGTGAATTCCTAAACTAAATAATGCCTCTTCACCAATTTCTTGGATACGTTGCTTCAATTCTTTACGACTCTTATCTACCATTTCTTCAATTCTGGCTGGATGAATTCTTCCATCCTTAATAAGTTTTTCTAAAGCCATTTTAGCAACTTCTCTTCTGATTGGATCAAAACCGCTTAAAACGACAGCTTCCGGTGTATCATCAATAATTAAATCAATTCCGGTTAAAGTTTCAAAAGTTCGAATATTTCGTCCTTCGCGACCAATAATTCTACCCTTCATGTCTTCGTTTGGAAGATTTACAACTGATACAGTCGTTTCAGAAACAATGTCTGCTGCGCTTTGTTGAATCGCTTGCACGATTAAATTCTTAGCATTTTTATCAGCTTCGACCTGTGCCTGATAATAACTATCCTTAACCATACGTGCTTTTTCGTCGCTTAACTCTTCGCTAGTTTCATCTAAAACTAATTTTCTAGCCTCTTCTTGAGTAAATGCAGCAACTCGTTCAACCTCTGCTTGTCGTTTTTGAATAAGTGACTCGGCTTTTTCTTGTTGTTTTAGTAAATTTTGGTTTTCTTGAGAAATCTTCTTTTCTTTTTTAGTAAGTACATTTTCACGTTGTTCAAATATACTATCTTTGCGATCTAAAGATTCTTCTCTTTGTAACAAACGATCCTCTTGCTTTTGAATTTCTGCTCTTCGTTCCTTAAGCTCTTTTTCAACTGTAGAACGATAGCGATGACTATCCTCTTGAGCAGTTAACATAGCTTCTTTAACAGTATCTTTAGCCTTTTTATTGGCATCTTCAATAATACTATTTGCAGTTTCCTTAGCAGCATTCAAAGTATGTTCTTGAGTCTTAGTTTGTAAGTATCTACCAATTATAAAACCAACAACAATAGCGATGATTGCGAGGATTAATTCAACCATAATCAAATGGCTCCACCTCCAAATCATCAAAAATGATTAATTACTTAATCTTATTATCAGATATTATTTAATTATTTACACAACTTTTATTTTACGGTTTCACAAGTTAAGTGTCAACGCTATTTCTACATAATAAAAATAAAAAAATGCCGATTAAATTTTAAAATTTAATCGGCTTTTATTTAAAATTATTCTACAACATTTTCATCATCAGTAGAAGATTCTGCATCTTCTTGAATCTCACCAATTCCGTATGCATTACGCACTTTTACTAGAACTTCATTATAGATATCTGGATGTTCTTCTAAATAAGTTTTTACGTTTTCTCTACCTTGGCCAATTCGTTCTTCACCATATGAATACCAAGATCCTGCCTTATTAATAATATCCTTTTCAGCAGCCATATCAACTAATTCACCAGATTGTGAAATTCCTTTACCATACATAATATCAACTTCAGCCTTCTTAAAAGGAGGAGCAACCTTATTTTTTACAACTTTAACTCGAGTACGGTTACCAATAATGTCTGCACCATCTTTAATTTGTTCAGCGCGACGAACTTCTAAACGAATTGTTGAATAAAATTTAAGTGCTCGTCCACCCGGTGTAGTCTCTGGGTTTCCAAACATAACTCCAACTTTTTCACGAATTTGATTAATAAAGATAGCAATGGTCTTAGTCTTATTGATCGTTCCAGATAATTTTCTAAGAGCCTGTGACATTAAACGTGCTTGTAACCCTACGTGAGCGTCACCCATTTCTCCTTCAATTTCAGCTCTTGGCACTAACGCAGCAACTGAATCGATTACAACAATATCAATTGCTCCACTAGAAACTAATGCATCAGTGATTTGTAAGCCTTGTTCTCCTGTATCTGGTTGAGATAGCAATAAATCATCAATGTTGACGCCTAGATTAGTTGCATATGCAGGATCCATAGCATTTTCAGCATCAATATATGCCGCTGTACCGCCACGTTTTTGAACTTCTGCAACTGCATGCAAAGCAATAGTAGTCTTACCAGAACTTTCTGGACCATAGACTTCAATAATTCTTCCTTTAGGATAACCACCAACACCTAACGCTTCATCAAGTGCTAATGAACCGGTAGGAATTGTTGAAATTTGGGTATCAACTTTATCACCCATTCGCATGATTGAGCCTTTCCCAAATTCCTTTTCAATACTTTTTAAAGCCACATCTAAGGCTTTTTTTCTTTCATCAGCCATTTAAACCCTCCTGCTTTCCCCTAATTATTAGAAAAAAGTTAACTACAATATTGTACTAATATCTGATCAAAAAATCAATACAAAATGAGAACTATTGTTCCCTTAAAGTTTTTATAATTAATTGCATTCCCGTATCGACAGACTGCTTTCTAACTTGCTCCCGATTACCAATAAAATGATAACAATTAGCTATTAACAATTCTTTATAAGCCAAGCCAATCCATACAGTTCCTGGAGGATTTCCTTCTAAAGATTCTGGTCCGGCCACCCCGGTAAATGAAATTGATAAATCTGTTTTCATTAAATTCATGGTATTTTTAGCCATCTCCATAGCAATCTCTTTACTAACTACACCATATTTATTAATTATTTGATTATCAATTTTTAATAATTCGTGCTTAGCTTCATTAGAGTAGGTCACATAGCCACCATAAAAAATTTTAGATGCTCCCGATACACTGGTAATTGCGGTTTGAAAAGCACCTCCGGTTAAACTTTCAGCAGCTGTAATCGTTAATTTTTTATTAGTAAGTAACTGTACTACATTCATTGACAAATTCAAGATTATTTTCTCCTTTCAAATTTTAAGTACGAAAAAAAGAAGATAACTTAACCAATTATCTTCTTAATAATTAAAATGAATCTGAAAAAATTGAACGATTTTTAATAAAATAGTCAATTCCTGAATAAATTGTAAAGAATAAACATACATACAATAAAATTTGACCCATTGGAATATTTATTAAATTAAAGTAAGGATTATTTAATAATAATAAAATAATCGATAGCATTTGCGTGGTAGTTTTAATTTTACCTGGCCACGCAGCTGCCAAAACTTTACCATCATTTTCAACGATTAAGAGTCGTAGTCCCGTAACAGCTAATTCTCTACAAACAATAATTGAAGCAACCCAGGCCGGAACTACTCCCATTGATACTAAGAAAATAAAGGCTGTCATTACTAACATTTTATCAGCTAGTGGATCGGCAAACTTACCAAAATTAGTTATAAAATGTCCTCGACGAGCGATTTGACCATCTAAAAAGTCAGTTAATGATGCAATTATAAAAATAATTGTAGCAATTATTCTTACTACGGAGACTGTAATTCCACCAAATTCTACACTACCTAATGCAGTTGGCACTGATAAAATTAATATAAAAAATGGAATTAAAATTATTCGAAAAACAGTTAATTTATTTGGTAAATTCATCGTGACCTCCTAAAATACTATTTAAAGTTTAAGGTTACAACCCTAACTTGAGAACTACTACCACTTTGGGGTTTAGCTAATTTGATCTTCTTACCATCAATTGAAATATTAGTTGCTATTGCGTTTCCCATGTTAACACTTACTGTTTTACTGCTTGCAGGAATTTTAACTACTTTCTTTTGTCCTTTAGTTTGAGATGCCTGCCAAGTAGTAGTGCCGTTAACACTAACAGATGTCCAAGCACTATTAGTTGCTGAAATAGTTAGATTTTTGCTTTTAGCATGACTAACACTGTAAGTAAGATTACTTCCTGAAGCCGCACTTTGTTTAAAGCTAACTTCTTTGGAAGCTGGTTTATCGTTTTTCTTCTTATCATCGGATTTCTTAGTATTGCTAGTTTTATTTTCATCGTCACTAGTTTTTACTTTTATATTATCCTTATTGTCATCTTTATCACTAGAAACCGTTACTCTTTCAGTATTAATTTCTGTTTTAGTTGATTTATGGGTATTTTTGGCTGCAGCCACCCAAATAGCAATTAAAATTGCTAAAATTACAACAGAAACTAACACGATTGGTAAGTAATGGCGGATTTTTTCATTATGTACTTCTACTTTTCTTTGTTCCGAACGAGTTTCTGAATTAGGCTCAGTAGTTCGTTCGATGTAGTCAGGATCTTCCGTATTGGGTAAATTGTGTTGATATTCTTTTAATAACTCATTACCATCAAGACCTACAGAATCTGCATACTGTTTAACAAATGCCCGTACATAAAATTCACCGGGGAGAGCATCAAAATCATTATCTTCAATGGCAATTAAATAACGCTTTTGAATTTTGGTTGATTTTTGTAAATCATCCAAGGAATAACCCTTTTCATTCCTAACTTTTTTTAATTTTTGTCCAATTGTAATATTTTCATTTTCGCTCATATAACTCTCTCCATACTCGTTAAATTCGTTCAAAATTAAGTATATCATAAGGCAATAGTATAAATATTATAAAAAAATTATAAGATGTTTAATTATTTATAACTTTGACTTGAAAACTCGCATTTTCCATAAATGCATGACTATATTTCTTTAAATCGTCAAAAGTTAATTCATCTAAAATTCTTACCTCATCATAAACCGTATTAAAAACTTCATCAAATGGATCAAATTGATTAGCAACTGCTTCTTGAGAATCCATCATGGCAATGTAGCTTCCAAGTTGTTCATTTTTTTGTAAAATAAACTCATCTTCTAAACCATCTAGATTTATTAACATTTTATTTAACACACTGTCTAGTGATGAAATAAATTTATCGGCATCGTCTGTATCACTAGCTATCATAGCAAAGTGATATGCTCGCTGATTATCAAATTCAGTTGAAAATGAGTCATCAATAATGCCATTTTTAAATAAATCATTATAAGTATCTGCATTCTCACTGAAGAAAAGGTCAAAAAATAGTGAAATAGCAATTTCATATTTAATTTTTTCATCACCTGATGGAACCAAATCGTTACCACGGATTCCAATAGCTACCTTGGGGCGAACAACATCGAAATCTAAAAATTCTTTATGAGTTCCCTCACTTTTTGGTAGATTGATATTACGTTTAAATTTAATTTCTTCGTTAAATTTTTTACTATTTTGGTTTTCAATAACCCACTCTAGAGTTTCGTCTTGATCAATATTTCCAACCACAAATAAACTCATATTATTGGGCTGATAAAAAGTATCGTAAGCAGTATTTAAATCATTTACCGTTATTTGATTAATCGATTCAACTGATCCGGCAATATCTTTAGCCATGGCAGAGTCCGGATACATTTGAGCAATTGTTTCAAAATACAATTGATTATCCGGATCGTTTTTATACATATTAATCTCTTGTTTAATAATATGTTTTTCTTTTTCTACTTTGGCATCTGTAAAATATGGTTGTTGGACAAAATCTAATAAGATATCTAGATTTTCTCTAACTTTCATAGTTGTAGAAAATAAATAACTGGTCTTAGTAAAACTAGTAAAAGCATTAGCACTGGCACCAGTTTTATTAAATAGTTCAAATACATCATAATTTTGCTTATCAAATAGTTTATGTTCTAAAAAATGTGCGATTCCCGCTGGCTGCTGAATTAATTTGCCATTAACATTAAATGAAGTATCCACTGAGCCAAAATTAGTACTTAAAACGGCATAAGTTTTTTTATAATCTTTCATTGGTAAAAGATAAACTGATAAGCCGTTTGGTAATTTTTCCCAATAAAGTGTCTCTTTAAAATTATTATAATTAATTTTTTTCATTAACTTATACCTACTTTTCTTTACAAAGATAAATTGCTCGTAATTTCATCTGATTAGCGACTTTAACTACATCTTCTTTGCTAACTCGATTAATACCTTCGATCCATTCCTCATCATTCCAAGAAATTTTTAGCACGGATTGAATATACTCACGATCAACAATTGTTCTTAAATAATCATTTTCGGCAAAGTGATGATTAATCATTGCATTTTTGATATTGTCAATCAATTTTATATCAAATTGACCGGCTTGAATTAATCTAAGTTGATCCTCAATTTCCTGAATTGCTTGATCTACTTTGGATAATTCTACCCCAGCTTGTACATTAATCATCCCAGTTAGCGAACTATAACCACTATGAATATCGTATGCTAATCCCGATTTTTCTCTTACATTAGTAAAAAGCATCGATTGACCAGTGCCACCAAACAATTGATTAAAAATAGTTGCTGCAAAATAATTGGCATCACCATAATACACGGGTAAATAGTATCCTAAGTTAATTACCGACTGTGATCCTACAAATTCTTCTTCAAGACGGCTAACTTCAGTTTTATCATTAGGAATACTTGGAATGGGATATTTTTGAACCTGTCGTTGTGTAATAAAATCAAAATTTTTGATTTCATCTAAAATAATTTCCGAATTAAAATTACCGGCAACCAAAATATTAACCTGTTCTTGAGAAATCATTTGTCTGTAAAATTCATATAGACTATTGGCATCTACACTAGCCAATTGAGAACTAGTTCCCAAAATGTATTGACCTTGTGGATCATCATGGTCATAAAATAA
The DNA here is from genome assembly GCF_020616595.1 of Lentilactobacillus laojiaonis. GTDB lineage: Bacteria > Bacillota > Bacilli > Lactobacillales > Lactobacillaceae > Lentilactobacillus > Lentilactobacillus laojiaonis. Next base: position 771,950 of record NZ_CP085278.1, read on the forward strand.
ACTTTGTAACTTGATTTTTGAATAATATTCTTTATTTTCAATAATTGAATTTACATAATTAATCATATTTTTCTGATGAAGCTTAAAAAAATCATTTTGAAAATGTGCATCTTCAACTAATGGTTTTTCAATTACTTCCTTTAAAAATAGTATTATTTGATGGAATAATTCAGTTTTACCGGGTATAAATGCATCATTTGGAAACGAAATTTTAATTTGGAGGACGTGCTGGTTACCATATTTAAATACACTAACCCCATAATTAGCTCCGAACATTTTTGATAGTTCTCTAGATATCTTTAATTCACTATTATATTTTTGTGAACTATTTTCTAACATTTCCGCCAATAATGACTTATAGGCAAAGTTTTCACTGTTTAATGGAGCGGTAAAGTTAATAACAATAATTGAATTTTTAAATTTTTTGGTGTTAATGACATCTAAGTCAACACCTTCTTGAATTGAATAATGCATTTCTATCTCCCTTAATCTAATAAATACCATACTAGAATAAATAAATTAAAACTACAATATAAAAATGACTAAACTTACGTTTAGTCATTTTTTTGTCCCAACCATTTACGATTGATTTTGGCTAATTCTCCATTTTTCGCTAATTTATTAATGCCAAAATCAATTTTATTTTTTAATTTAGTATCATTTTTCTTCATACCGACCCCATAAAATTCACTCGGATAATTAACTGGCGTCACATTATATTTAATATATTTTGCTTGCATTTTATTAATATAGTAATTGGCATACACTTGATCAATTAGCAGTCCTTGAATTCGGTTAGCATTTAGATCAATAAATGCATCTGTAAAAGTGTCATACATAATAGGATTATTATCTTTTATATATTTTTTTAAAACTTTTGGATGCTTGTCTAGGTCCATAGACCCCGCTGAGCCAGTTTGAACTCCTAAAACTCGATTATTCATTTTTTGTGGATTGGTAATTTTTTGATCAGTTTTACTTACCAAAACTTGTCCATTTTTTAAATATGGTTTACTAAATAGCATTGATTTTTCTCTTTGTTCATTAATTGTAAAGCCATTCCAAATTAGGTCAATCGTTCCATTATTTAATTCAGTAGTATTCATTGACCAGTCAATTGGTTGAAATTCAACAGTAACTCCATACTGTTGAAATACGGCTCGTGCTAAGTCCACATCATAACCAACGATTTTTCCACTTTTCGTTTGAAAATCCATTGGCACAAATGAATCATCAATACCAATAACTACTTTTTTATTTTTCATTATTTTAGACCATGTGTTTGGATCCTGTTTTAAATCTTTACGATCTTTAATCCGACATCCACTTAAAGTTAATGTAAAAATCAGAATTACTAAAGTTACTAAATTTAATTTTTTCATCATAAAATCACCTATTTATTTGATTGGTGTCACTTTTAATATCTCATCTGCGACATTTTCAGCAAATTCCATATCATGAGTGATCACAATTTGCGTTACTGCATCTTTTTTTAGATTTAAAATTAATTTAGCAACTTCTTTTCTTAAATCTGGATCCAAGGCAGAAGTTGGCTCATCGTAACATAATATTTTGGGATTCATCGCTAAAGCCCTAACGATCGCAACTCGTTGTTGTTGGCCTCCAGACAATTGATACGGATAAAGATTTTCTTTACCACTTAAATCTAATTGATCCAGCATCTTTTGTGCTTCATCTTTGGCAAGTTTAGTTGCCACTCCTTTAACTTTTACAGGAGCTAAAATAATATTTTCCATAACCGTTAAATTAGGAAATAACTGATAATTTTGAAAAACTGCACCGACAATTGAATTTTTGGGATCTGAATTAGTGGGATCAAATTGATGACCATTCCAAAAAAATTCTCCTGAGTCAACATTTTCTAGTCCTATAATGCATCTTAGCAAGGTAGTTTTTCCAGCTCCAGACGGTCCAACAATTGCTAAAATTTGGCCAGTTGGAATTTTAATTGATAAAGAATTAATAATTGTTTTATTACCAAATTTTTTGGTTAAATTTTTAATTTCTAGCATCCTACTTCTCCTTTAGCTTTAACGCCAAACATTGGTTCTTTTTTCAATAGCCTTTAAAATATAGGTTGTTATGGCCGTTAATATTAGGTAAATTATTCCAACTAAAATTAATGGTAGTAAAGTAACATCTCTAGCCGTAGCCACATTACCAGCTCTAAGTAAATCACCAATTCCGATAACATAAACTAATGATGAATCTTTAATTAAATTAATTGTTTCATTACCAACTGATGGTAAAACAATTTTAAATACTTGAGGAGCTAATACATATCTTAAAGTTTGCCATTTACTCAATCGTAATAATTTGGCACTTTCAATCTGTCCCTTAGGAATAGATTGAAATCCACCTCTAAATATCTCACTAAAATAAGCAGCATAATTCAATATAAATGCTATCAATGCTGCATTGTATCTGGAAAAAACAATTCCTAATAAAGGAAGACCATAAAATATAAATATTAATTGTAAAAGCAACGGGGTTCCGCGCATAATCAAAATATAAGTATTTAGTAGCCATTTAATAGGCTTAAATTTGCTAGTTAAGGTTACTCCTAATAAAATCCCCAATGGAATTGCAATAATTAGTGTTATAGCAAAGATCGATAAAGTTACTTTAGTCCCTCCTAATAAGGCGGGTAAAATTTGTTGAATATAATTAAGCATTTTTTCCTCCATAAAAAAATCCCCTTAAGTTCTTCAATGAACTTAAGAGGACGATTTGGTCGCGGTTCCACCTCAATTTGTAATTAACTTCGCAATTAATTACCTCAAAAAGTTTAGAAATAAAAAAGTCCTCTTAAGCCAATAGCTTAAGAGGACGATTTTATCGTGGTTCCACCTCAAATTCAACTGTATCACTACAGTCCTTATGAGTTTATTTCTAAACTTCAACAATAACGTGTTTAACGATTTTCCCTACTAAATTCATTCAGGAAAATGACTCATAGACGTGAAAGGTTATCATTAATTATCTCATTCCACCAGTCGAGACTCTCTTAAATTAATTAATAACCTAGTTCTACTCAATGTCGTTCTAATATTAAATTAATATTAACTATATTAAATCAATCTTAATTGAACGTCAAGTTAGTCTTTTTTAAACCAACTAGAAACTCGTTTCCAAAATGACTTATGGATTTCCTGTTCAATTTTCATTAAAGGTACTGATTCGCCTTCTAATCTTCTTGCCACGTCACGATATCCTTGACCAGCTGGATTATCAGGATCTAAAACAATCGGTTCTCCATGGTTAGAAGTAGATATTACAGCGTCATCATCAAAAATAATTCCTAATAATTCTACTCCTAAGTGATGCGTAATTTCATCAACATCCATCATAGAACCATCTTGCATCATGTGTCTTCTAATTCGATTAATGATTAAATGAGGCTCTTCTTGAAGTGGATTTCTTTCAAGTAAACCAACTACTCGATCAGCATCTCTAACCGCAGAAATTTCTGGAGTAGTAACAATAATCGCACTATCAGCACCGACAATTGCATTCATAAAACCTTGTTCAATACCGGCTGGACAATCTATAAATATATAATCAAAATTGGGTTTTAAATCATTAACGATCTTTAAAACTTGATCTTCATTTAATGCACTCTTATCAGTATTTTGTGCGGCTGGTAATAAATAGAGTTTATCATCAAAACGTTTATCTTTAACTAGCGCTTGTGATAATTTAGCTCGATCATTAGCCACATCAACGATATCATACATAATTCTATTATCTAGTCCTAAAACAACATCTAGATTTCTTAAACCAATATCCAAATCCATTAAACAAACTTTTTTACCCATCATTGCTAAGGCAGTGCCTAGATTGGCAGTAGTTGTGGTTTTACCAACTCCACCTTTTCCCGATGTAACTACATATGCTTTACCCATTGATTACTCCTCCAACCATATTGAAGAATTTTGGATTAATACGTTTTAAATCTTCAATTTTTCCATAATCTATAACATGGAGATCATTAACATAAACTACTGATTCTCTAGTTAGGTTATTTTCAGAAACATCGTCTAATATTTCAAATTGTTCCCCAATTCGAACCTGTTGTGCGTTATGTAAATCACCAATAATTAATTTTGTTTCTATATTCGGATAGCCCGCTTGGACAATTCCATGTACATTTCCCATAACATATAAATTACCACTTACAAAAAGTTTACCACCTTGATGAACCGTTCCTAAAAATATTACATCGCCTTCAAGATGAACGTCTTGACCATTACGAATTATACGATCAACTACATGAACATTTTCTTGTTGTCGAATTTTTTCAGCTCGTTCATTAGAAATAACTTCTGACAACACTTTATGAATTGAAAAATATTCATAATTAGAAAAAATTTCCTCTAATTTTTTTCGATCTTCTGAAGTTAATAGTCGATTACCAGTTAAAACATCAAACTTAATCGCTTTTGGAGAAACAGAAGCCGTTTGAGTTTTGAGCTTATCAAGTAATTTTGATAATGAACTAAAGATTTCATTCATACTAGCACGTTCATCTAAAACCAATTCATATCCATCATTGGTACCTTTTAAAACAGCAGCATCTTGCATCGATTTAATCCCCTTTAAAATTCCTATCTAAAACGATTATATAGCCCAGAAATAGGAAAATATAGTATTAATAATAATATTAAATTGAGAGCTAATGTTGGTGCTAAGGTGTTTACTAAGAAGTTGCTAAAGGTAACCTGGGTTTGACCAATCATTGACATTACAACATAACTTAGTCCGGCAACAAATGCTACATCAATAAAATAAATTAAAAAACTACTAAAAAAGCTTGGAGTTAAAATTTGATATAACAATCTTGTTAACATAATCGTTAATGGAAATATGAATACAAAAATTCCCAATATACCAGTGTAGTATAGATCAAAAATAAACCCAATAACTATTGCCCATAAAACATAATTAATTTTAGTAGTTGAAAACATAAATCCCAAAACCAACCATAAAACTGTTAGATATGGAACCATTGCATACGGAAAATGATATAAAGATGATGCAAACATTTGACTAATTGAACCATCTAGAAAAAAAGATATAAATAAGCCAATAAAAAAAACTTTTTTTTCTGATCCACTGCGTTGCAATTAATCACCTTCTTTACCATTTTTAACAGCTACCGAAACTGCTTCTAAATCATTTAGATTAGCTGCAGGAGTGATATATATTTTCTTAGCTAAACCGTAGTCATCTTTAGCAACCTTGCTAACTTTTCCAACATAGATTCCCTTAGGTAAAATACCGCCCAGTCCACTGGTTGAAACTTTGTCGCCTTTTTTAATTTTTGACTTAGAAGTTATATTTCCCATAACAATTTGGTTAGTATTTGCTTCATAAGCATTAATTATTCCGTTAGTAACTCCGCCTGCGCTGTTAATTATTTGTACCGCAAAACGATTAGAGTCTGATGAAATATTCGAAATTAAAACCACTTTACTGTTAGTTTTATTAACTTCTGAAACCGTACCAATTAAACCTTTATCAGCAGTTACTGGCATGTTCTTTTTAACACCACTAGTTTGCCCCTTGTTGATAATAATTTGACTTGACCAAGATGAAGGAGTTCTAGTAATAACTGCTGCGTTGATTTTACTATATCCCGTTAAAGTACTACCGATCTTTAGTTGGCGTTTTAGTTGTTGATTTTCATTTTCTAAAGATTGTTCTCTAACTTGGGTTTGGGCCAGCTCATCTACACGAGATTTTAGATATTCATTTTCTTCATAGGTATTTAGCAAATTTTTTATTGAAGAAAAGCCACCACTGATACCATTTACAGGTACAGAAACGACACGATTAGCAAAACCTACTACGTCATTTCCAAATTGTTGGACTACTGGTGGAGTATTTCGCTTATTTCTAACAGAAACTGATAATGTTATTAACCCAAAACTAATAATTAAACAAACAATAAAAATTACTAATTTTCGGTTGGAGAAAAATTTTTGCATAATTGCCTCCACTTATTATTCGTTAATAAATAAACGGGGATCTATTAAATCCCCGAATAATTATTGTTTTTTCTTAATTATATCAATACTCTTTAATGATTCACCAGTACCAACTGCCACACAGTCTAAGGGATCTTTAGCAATTGAAACTGGAACTTGAGTTGCGTCAGCAATAACATCAGCTAAATTACGCAATAATGCACCACCACCAGTTAAAACAATACCATGATCAATTACATCAGCAGCAATCTCTGGTGATGTTTCTTCTAGGGTTTCTTTAATAGTTGAAATGATTTCTTGAATTCCTTCACCGATTGCAGTATTAATATCAACTGCGGTTACGTCAACTGATTTTGGTAAACCAGTTACCAAGTCACGACCTCGAACTGGTACTGAATTAATTGATTCAGCCACTTCAGGTGAAGCAGTTCCAATATCCCATTTCAATTGTTCGGCTGTTCTTTCACCAATTAAAAGATTATATTTTTGGCGTACATATTGATAAATAAACTCATTTAATTTATCACCAGCAATTCTTACTGAACGGCTAGAAACAATACCACCAAGTGAAATAGTAGCAACATCAGTAGTACCCCCACCTATATCAACTACCATGCTACCAGTGGGATCCATTACTGGTAAACCAGCACCAATTGCTGCAGCAAATGGTTCTTCAATCACATAAGCATCCCTTGCACCGGCAACTTTTGTGGCATCAATTACAGCACGTTTTTCAACAGCTGTGATTCCAGTTGGAACACATACCATAACATATGGTTTACCTGATGAATGACCCAGAGCTTTTCCAATGAAGTATTTCAACATAGCTACTGTAGTATCATAATCAGCAATTACCCCATCTTTCATTGGTCGAACAATTTCAATACTACTTGGTGTTCTACCAATCATATCGCGAGCCTCTTCACCAACAGCAATGATTTCACCATTTTTAGTAGATTTTGAGACTACGGATGGTTCACGAAGTACAATTCCTTTTCCGTCAACGTAAACAATGGTGTTGGCTGTACCAAGGTCAATACCAATGTTTTTAGTTCCTAATCCAAACAAGTTATTCATCCCTTCACTTTAACTATGTATTTTAGTTAGTTTTATCGTATATTTAATACTTCAAGTATATCATATCAAATTAATAAATAATTCATATTAAATTAATATTATCTATAATTAAATTTTTCCTTAATATAATTTCTAACATCAGAAATAAAATATAAAGAACCAGTAATTATTAAACTATCTTCCTTGTCCATTATTCCAAATATTTGATTAATTGCAACCTTCCAGTTATCAATTACTTTTAAATTTATAAAATTCTTATGGTGTTTAATCAAACCAACATCAAATATTTCACGATTAGTTGGCTGTTTAAACCTAGTTAAAATTATTTGGGCATCATTGATATTGCTAAGCGTCGATAACATTGTTTCGGCTTCTTTATCGGCCAAAATGGCAACAATAATATATAGCTTACCAGTTCTAAAATCCGAATTATTGGTAATAAATTCAGAAATCTCCTTGATTGCTGGTTCATTATGTGCTCCATCAATAAAGACGTTGGGATTTTTAGATAATAATTCAAATCTTCCCATCCAGGTAGTATGTTCAATGCCTTTTAAAATATCTGAAGTATTAACTTTTTGCTTAAATTGCTCCATTAATATTAAATAAGCTTCAATAGCTACCCCAGCATTTTCAGCTTGATACTTTCCAATTAACGTACTTTCTAAATCTTTAATCGTTAAATTAGAATTTTTAAAATCAAACTTAATTTTCCAATTATTCATGTTATGGTAATTAACTTTAAAATCTCGATTTAAATAATGCATGGGACTATTTAGTAATGTTGCTTGCTGACTAATCACTTTTAAAGGATCTTTCGCTACATTTCCTACCACTATCGGAACATTTTCTTTGATGATTCCCGCCTTTTGGAATGCGATTTTCTCTAAGGTGTCCCCTAAAATAGCCATGTGGTCAAAGCCAATTGTCGTAATTATCGAGAGTAATGGATTGATGACATTAGTTGAATCATATTTTCCACCAATTCCTACCTCTACTAACACAATATCTACCGGATGATTTTTGAAATAAACCAGCATCATGGCTGTAATCATTTCAAATTCTGTCGGGCCATTTTGATTTTCATCCATTTTAAGAACTACTGGATAAACTATTTTAAAAACTTTCAATAATTCGTCATTAGTTATGGGGATTCCATTTACACTAATCCGTTCATTGAATGAAATCATAAATGGCGAAGTAAAACTTCCAACCGTTTTACCGCTAATTTGTAATAAGTTCCTTAGATATGCCAAAGTGGATCCTTTACCATTAGTACCGGCAATGTGAACGGTTGGTAAATTATTTTGCGGATTTTCTAAATTTGATAATAATTCCCGCATTCGATCTAAAGTTGGTTTCTTTTTTAATCTTGGTCGGCTATGAATAAAATTAATCGCTTCAAAATAATTCATATATTTCCTCCAATATAAAAGTCTCTAACCATTATAGATTAGAGACTTCCATTTTAGCTATTTAATTGGTTCTTAATTTCAACTAAACGTTCTTGAGCAGCTTTTAATTTGTTTTGATAATCAGCTTGTTTTTCTTTTTCTTCATTAACAACTGATTCTGGAGCATTACTTACAAATTTTTCATTAGATAGTTTTTTATTAGTGCGTTCTACTTCAGATTCAAACTTCTTAATCTCTTTTTCTAAACGACTAACTTCTTCATCTAAACTAATCAATTCTTCTAACGGAATAAATACAGTAGCATCAGTAATAACTGCAGACATTGATAAGTTAGGAATATCTAAATCATTACCAATTTCTAAATTCTTAGCATGCAAGAAGCGATCGATATATTCTTTATTTTCCTCAAAAATTGCTTTCAAATCAACATTATCAGTCTTAATTAAAATATCGACAGCAGATGACAATGGTGCATTAGCTTCTGAACGAATATTACGAACTGCTTTAATTAAGTCAATTAAGGATGCCATATTAGCTTCTGCTTTAGGATTATTAAATTCATCATTAACTTCTGGATATTTAGCAGTTACTAACGAATTACCATCATGTGGCATAGTTTGCCAAATATTTTCAGTTACAAATGGCATAATTGGATGTAATAATCTTAGTGTTTGGTCTAATACATAAGCCAAAATATTTTGAGTATTAGAACGTAATTGATCATCATCACTACTTAAAGCTTCTTTACTCATTTCAATGTACCAATCACAGAAATCATTCCAAATGAATTCATAGAGAGCACGACCAGCTTCACCAAAATTGTATTTATCAAATTCACGAGTGACATGTCCGATAACTTCATTTAAGCGACTCATAATCCATTGATCTGCCAATTGCCATTCACTTTGGTCCGGCAATTTAGGGGTGTCAATATCATTTAAATTCATAATTACATATCGACTGGCATTCCAGATTTTATTAATAAAGTTCCATGCTGAATCCATCTTGTCATATGAGAATCTCAAATCTTGACCAGGAGTAGTTCCATTAGATAAGAACCAACGCAAAGCATCTGAACCGTATTTATCAATAACATCCATCGGATCAATTCCATTACCTAATGACTTAGACATTTTACGTCCTTGTTCGTCACGAATTAGACCATGTAATAAAACATCTTTAAATGGACGTTCGTTAGTAAATTCTAAACTTTGGAAGATCATTCTAGATACCCAGAAGAATAAGATATCATATCCCGTAACTAACGTATTAGTTGGGAAATAACGTTTATAATCTTCAGCTTCTTCATTAGGCCAACCCATTGTTGAAAATGGCCATAATCCAGATGAGAACCAAGTATCTAACACATCATTATCTTGTTCCCAATTTTCAATATCTTTAGGGGCTTCTGCTCCAACGTAAATTTCGCCAGTTTCTTTATGATACCAAGCAGGAATTCGATGTCCCCACCATAATTGTCTAGAAATAACCCAATCATGTACATTATCCATCCAATGAGTAAAGGTGTTTTCAAATCGTTCAGGAACAAAATTTACTCGATCATCAGTTTTTTGGTTATTTAATGCCATTTCTGCTAAAGGTTTCATTTTAACAAACCATTGTGTTGATAAACGGGATTCAACCTGTACCCCAGTTCGTTCAGAATGTCCAACTGAATGTACAATTGGATCAATTTTTAGCATTAAGCCCAATTCTTCTAAATCATTAACAATTGCTTTTCTAGCTTCAAAACGATCCATACCATTATATTTACCAGCATTTTCATTCATAGTGGCATCTTCATTCATTGTATTAATTCGTTCTAAGTTATGACGATTACCCACTAAGAAATCGTTAGGATCATGAGCAGGAGTAATTTTAACCATTCCAGTACCAAATTCTGGATCCACATATTGATCAGCAATAATAGGAACCTTACGATTAACTAACGGTACAATGACTTCTTTTCCAACTAGATCTTTATATCTTTCGTCACTGGGACTAACCGCAATCGCTACATCCCCCATCATAGTTTCAGGTCTAGTAGTAGCAATTTCAATATAGTCTTTTCCGTTGTAAGTTACACCGTCAGCTAATGGATATTTAACGTGATAAAAGGCTCCCTTATCATCTTCATGAATTACTTCAATATCTGACAAGGCTGTTCTAGCTTGTGGATCCCAATTGATAATGTATTCTCCACGGTAAATTAAGCCCTTATTATATAGATCAACAAAGACCTTAGTTACAGCTTCTGATAAGCCTTCATCTAACGTAAATCTTTCACGATCATAGTCTAATGAAAGTCCTAATTTTGCCCATTGTTTATGAATAGTATCTGCAAAACTATCTTTCCATTCCCAAACTTGATCAATAAATTTATCTCTTCCTAGATCGTATCGACTAATTCCTTCTTCGCGTAACTTAGCCTCAACTTTTGCTTGGGTTGCTATACCGGCGTGGTCCATTCCTGGTAACCATAAGGTATCAAAACCTTGCATACGTTTTTGACGAATGATCATATCTTGAAGAGTAGTATCCCAAGCGTGACCTAAATGCAATTTACCAGTAACATTGGGTGGTGGTAAAACAATCGAAAATGGTTTTGCTTTCTTATCACCACTAGGTTTAAATACTCCTTCTTCTAGCCAAGTTTGATATTGGCCTTCCTCAACTTCGCTAGGATTGTACTTTTTAGACATTTCTTTATTAGATGCCATACAATTACTCCTTTAATATTTTTTTAAAATAAAAAGCACTTCTCCTAATAAAATAGGACGAAGTGCTTCGCGGTACCACCTAAATTGGAATAAATTATTATTCCCACTTGAATCAAAAATAACGGCTTGATCTCCGTCTAATTAATAAATTAGAAATGAAACTCGCAAGCTTACTTTCAAATTAAACTGTTAAAAGTCTCACAGCAATCAACTTTTTTTCTGAAAACATATTTAATTTTACTTACCTGGTCTTAATTTCGTATTAACGTTAATTATGGTATCTAATTATCCGCTTACTGTCAATTAAATCTAGAAACTAAAGTAATTCAGCAAAAATTTCTTCGTTTTCATTCATGTAATCTTCATTTGCATGAATAGTTGTAATTTGGATATTATCAATTGCTTCTCTTGCTAAACTTTCTACATCAATATTTTTTTCAAATTGACGAGTTTTTTCAAGATTTGGCTTAGTTTTAGGAGCTGGTGGTGTAAAAATAGTACAACAATCTTCAAATGGTAATATTGAAAGATCATAAGTACCAATTTTTTCAGCAATTTTAATAATTTCTGTTTTATCCATTGATAATAATGGTCGTAAAACTGGCATCGTTGTAACATCGTTAATTGCTCGCATACTTTCCAATGTTTGTGATGCTACTTGGCCTAAAGCCTCTCCGTTGAAAATACCATTTCTGCCAGATTCTTCAGTGATCATTGAAGCAATCTTTAACATCATTCTTCTTTGTACCGTCATTAAATAACCTTCAGGAACTTTTTCTTTAATTTCTTCCTGAATCTTAGTGAACGGTACTTGGATAAATCTAATATTACCCGAAAATTGTGCTAATACAGAGGTTAGTTGCTTAGCTTTAGCCAAAGCTTGTTCACTAGTATAAGGTGGGCTATAGAAATGAATCATATCTAATTTAACACCACGTCGCATTCCCATATAAGCAGCTACAGGTGAATCAATTCCTCCAGAAAGCATCATAGTAGCTCGGCCACCAGTTCCAACTGGAAAGCCCCCAGCTCCCTTAATAGTTTCTGAAGATAGGTAGATTCCATTTGATCGAATTTCAACTCGTAATTCAATATCTGGATTTTTAACATCCACTTTAATTCCTGGAATTGCTTCTAAAACAGCATCTCCGATTAAATTATTAACTTCAAAGGTTTTAAATTCGAATTCTTTATCCTGTCTTTTAGTAGTGATTTTAAAGGTCTTACCAGTTACATACTGATCTAAAATCATTTTAACTGCCATTTGTTGCATATCTTCGACATTTTTTTCTACTCTAACTGATGGAGAAAGATTTTCAATGCCAAAAACACCTTGTAAAATATTTATAACTTTATCATCATCTTGACCGCCATTTAGTCTAACATGCATGCGATCACGGTTAACGATAATTTTTAATCCATCAATGCCATAAAGTGCTTGACGAACGTTATCTCCCAAGCGATTAATAAAATCTTTGCGATTTTTACCCTTGGTTGATAATTCACCATAACGAACCATAATTTCGGTATACTTCATAAAATCTCCTTAACTTAATCTATCAAATTCTTGATACAAATTATCAAACGCTTCAATAAATTTATCAGCTTCTTGCATAGTATTTTCTTCACCTAATGAAATTCGAATTGCACTGGTTGAAATACTATCAGGAACTTGCATAGCCTTCAACGTACTAGAAGCCATCTTTTTCTTAGAAGAGCAAGCACTAGTTGTTGAAATATATATGTCATACTCTTCAAAGGCATGCACGATGGTTTCACCACGAACCCCTTGAATTGCAAAACATAAAATATGCGGCGCAAATTTTTCATTATCTTTTGAAAAAATAACTACTTTATCAAATTGTTTAACATGATCAATAATTTTATTTTTAATATTTCGTTCATTCAAACTAGTTTGATTTTCTTGTTCTAAAACCATTCTTAAAGCTTTAGCCATTGCAGCAATTGCTGGAACATTTTCGGTTCCACTACGCTGATTTTTTTCTTGACCTCCACCTGTCAATAGCGGAGCTAGCTTTCTACCTCGCTTCGCATATATAAATCCGGTTCCTCTAGGAGCGTGAAATTTGTGTCCTGAAAAAGTTGCAAAATCAACTCGTTCATTAAAAATTTGACTCCAAATGTTTTTTGCAATTCCTTGAACTGCATCAACATGAAACTGAATTTTAGGATATGCTTTTAAAACTTCAGCGATTTCATTAATTGGTTGAATGGTTCCAATTTCGTTATTAACAGCCATAATTGACACTAAAATAGTATCGGGTCTTAGAGCTGCTTTTAAATCTTCGATTTGTACTTGCCCATTTTCATCAACTGGTAAGTAGGTAATTTCAAAACCTAACTTTTCCAATTGTTCCATAGAGTTTCTAACTGCCGGATGTTCAACTTCCGATGTTATTAAATGCTTCCCATATGCACTTTTTTCAATTGCAGTTCCCTTGATAACCCAATTATCACCCTCAGTGCCTCCACTGGTAAAATAAATCTCATCAGGATTAACAGCCAGTAAATTAGCAATTTGCTTTCTTGACTGTTCTAACAACTGAAAAGATTTATCACCGAATTTATGAAGACTTGAAGGATTTCCCCATACATTTTCACTAACCTTGGCATAAGTATCAATAACTTCTGGCCAAGCCTTAGTTGTGGCACTATTATCGAAATAAATCATTATATACCCTCTTACAAATTAATTGGTTCGACTCCAATAATTTATATAAAAATAAATAATACACCAATTTCATAAAAATAAAAAGGCTGATTAAAATTTAATCAGCCTTTTTATTAATTTCTTCTAATTTATTAGGATTATTTTTTTTAGCAAAATACTCATTTTCTATTTTTTGAAATGAGCCACTTTGTTCATTTTCAAGAGCTGTCGCAATTACAGTTAAACTCTTTGAATATTCAAATTTTTTATCAAAATATTCTTTAGCCTTTATTCGAGCAGTTGCAATGGTTTCACTAGAATGAACAAATCGGTTTGAAAATTGCAATGCCTGTTCGGCTAAAATTGCATTGTCAGTTAATTTATCCGTATACTCATTTAAATTATCCATGTCTGATTGAATAATGATTAGCTGCTTTGAAATTTCGTCAATATTAATTTTAGGTAAATTCATAGCAGTATCTAATTTAGTAATCTCTTTAATTACTCCATTAAATTGTTCAGTATAATCATTAGGCATGCCAGGTAAGTTAAGACTATCCAAATGTCGTTTGCAATTTCTCATTTCTAAATCAAATTCTTTTAATGCTTGAGTGGCATTTTGCTCTTTAGATGGTAATTCAATTAATGAATTATAAAGTTCATCTTGAGTATCTTTAATTTGTTTTAGAGTTTTGATGGTCTTAGATTGTTGTTCATCAATTAATGAATAAATTGCATCGCCATCTTTCATAGCACCTTTATCGTCATTAACAGTCTTAGCAATATTTTTAATTTGTTCTGTAATTTGACGATTATTTTCCGTTTCAGAATGATCTAAAACGTAGTTAGAATTCATTTTGGTTAAGGTTCTAGTCAAACTAACATTTTGCTTTCTAATAAATTCAAGATATTCATCAATTTTTTTAGTATTTTTTTCAACTCGTTTTTGTGCCGAATATTCTTTTTCAATTCGTGCATACATCTCATCTACAATTGTAGCAATTTTGGTATTAATACTTTGACTAGTTTCTAAATCCAATTGTGAGAGTGCTTCATAACTTTGGTTAATTAATTCATTTAAATTGTTAATTCTTCCATTAAAGTTATCATCTTTAAAGTTGATCTTTTGATTTACACTAAAATTATATCCTTTTTTGAGTTCATCGATTTGAACTGGAAAAACATTTTTTAATTTATCATAGGCTGAAGGAATATTTTTCATATCATTTTTGATATCAATAATTTCGTTATTTAGTGTTCCTAAAACTTTTTCTGCTTTATCGTGGTCCCCATTTTCAGTTAAGGTTGAAAATTCTAAGAAAGTTTTATTAGCTTCATCCATTTTTAATTGAATCGCATCAAAGCTCGGTAAAATTTCTTCTTTGTGCTCAGAGATTTCTGACTTAAGATTTTCATACTCTATCTCTAAATCTTTAACTAACAAATGATGCTGCTTATTCAATTCATGTAGTTGTGCAAGATTAGCTTGAATCTCTTTAATACTTAAATCAGCGTCTTCCATCATATTATGTACTAAGTTTAAGTCTCGTCTAGTCTTAATAAAGTTAATTCCTTTACCATCTTCGTTGACTAATTTAATTCCTTCTTCAATATCTGGAAAGGTTACACCTCTTAGATTTTCATATTCAGATAATAGATTATCATATTTTTGCTTAGATTCACCAGTTAGTCTAAGATCGTTGGCAAGCTTAAATTCATCGTTTAAAGGAATGCTTCCTAATTCGTGTTTACTTTCATAAAGTTTATTTGCTTGTTTGACTGTATACTTTTGCCAAAAAATTATGCATAAATATACAATTCCAGCAATTGCTATAATTCCTAAAAAAACATTTAACATCAATAGTCCCATCCCTCACAAAATGTTTAAATAAATTATTTATTCGATATGTATAACAATTTGAATTATATCATAGTAAGTAAGTCATACCAGTTAATTTATTAAAACTCAACAAACAATTATCAAAATTTAAAAATTACATAACAATCAATTGCCATTGACAAAGCTACATAATATTTATAAAATACAATTTGTGTAAAATAATGTAGCAGTATGCGGTAAGCTCGTCAACATATGATTGCCTCAATGGTTCTATTAGTAACTTAACGGCTGCTTAAGTGAAAATAGCAAAGTTATATGCACGAATACTAAGCATGCACTTGGATTATTTTACTCCAAAAAACAATTGGAGGAATCATTTTATGTCAAGATATACAGGTCCAAGTTGGAGACTTTCACGTCGTTTAGGAATTTCACTTTCAGGTACTGGTAAAGAACTTGCTCGTCGTCCTTATGCTCCTGGTGATCATGGTCAAGGTCGTCGTCAAAAATTATCAGAATACGGTGTACAACTTCGTGAAAAACAAAAACTACGTTTCATGTATGGTTTAAGCGAACGCCAATTTGCAAATACTTTTACTCGCGCAGGTAAAATTCGCGAAGGTAAACATGGTGACAACTTCATGGTTTTACTTGAACAACGTTTAGATAACATGGTTTACCGTTTAGGTTTAGCTACTACTCGTCGTCAAGCAAGACAATTAGTTAACCATGGACACATTACCGTTGACGGTAAACGTGTTGATATTCCATCATACGAAGTTAAAGTTGGTCAAGTAATTAGTGTCCGTGACAAATCAAAAAATCTACAAGTAATCAAAGATGCTGTTGAAGCAGTTGTTGGTCGTCCACAATATGTTACTTTCGATGCTGATAAGCTAGAAGGTTCACTTGTTCGCCTACCTCAACGTGATGAACTTGATGCAGATATTGATAACTCACTTATCGTTGAATACTACAACAAACTTTAATTTATTTGAAAAGCATTTTGCAATTGCAAAATGCTTTTTTTATACTTAAAAATCTTAGATAATGTAATTAAAATATTAATATTTAATTACGGAGGAATTTAATATGGATAACAATAACGATTTACAACAACGCATTGATCATTCAATCTCAAACAACAACATGATTAATCCTGATGAACAAAGAAAATATCTAGGTACTTTTAGAGAAAGAATAATTACGGCAATTAACGTTGCCGACTTACAATCTAAAAAATATATTGATAAATTTGAAGATATTTTAAAATCAAATAATACCGGACAAATCATTTTAAATGGCAACTTAAGCCACTCTTTTTTATCTCCATACATTAAATTAGCTACTAAATATAATGTAAAATTTATAATTAAGACCGACAAATTATTTGGAATTAGAGATAATAATTATGGCTTGGTTTACGCAAGCAATACCGCCATTAATCAAAATGATATTGATATTGAAAATCAATAGAGGAGGTTTTTATGGCCAAAAATGAACCCCTAGCTTTTCGTATGCGACCAACTAATTTATCAGAAGTGGTTGGTCAACAAGATTTAGTGGGTAATGGAAAAATTATTGACCGAATGGTTAAGGCTCATATGTTATCATCAATGATCTTATATGGACCCCCTGGCACGGGTAAAACTAGTATTGCTAGTGCAATTGCTGGCTCGACCAAATTTGCATTTAGAATATTAAATGCGGCTACTGATAGTAAAAAAGATCTTCAGATCGTTGCTGAAGAAGCTAAATTAAGTGGTACAGTAGTTTTGCTCTTAGATGAAATTCATCGGTTAGACAAAACTAAACAAGATTTTTTACTTCCGCTTTTGGAAAATGGATCAATCATCTTAATTGGAGCTACTACTGAGAATCCATACATTAACATTAGTCCCGCAATTCGTAGTCGTACAGATATTTTTCAAGTCTATCCATTGGATGCTGATGACATTAAATCAGCCATTCAGCGTTCTTTAAATGATAAAACCAAAGGATTAGGTAACTATCCAGTCGAAATCACTCCCGAAGCACTTAATTTTTTATCTCACGCTACTAATGGTGATTTACGATCAGCACTTAATGGTCTAGAACTCGCTGTTAAATCCACGCCGGAAGTTGATGGTCAAATTAAGATTACTTTATCCATCATTGAAGAATGTATTCAACGGAAAGCTTTAACTCAGGATAAAGATGGTGATGCTCACTATAATGTAATTTCTGCATTACAGAAATCAATTCGAGGATCTGATACAGATGCTGCCCTCCACTATGCTGCTCGTTTGATTGAATCTGGTGACTTAAATTCGTTAATTAGACGTTTAATTGTGATTGCATATGAAGATATCGGCTTAGCAAATCCTAATATTTGCCAGCGAACTATGGCTGCGGTTGACGCCGCTAAACAAGTCGGCTTACCGGAAGCCAGAATTCCATTAGCTGATATTATTATCGAGTTATGCCTAAGCCCAAAATCTAATTCAGGAATTACCGCCATAGATAAAGCCCTAAGTGACATAAAAAAAGGCAGCTACGGTGATATTCCTAACTACCTTAAAGATGCTCACTATAGTGGTGCTAAGCAACTAGGGCACGGGATTGATTATAAATACCCACATGATTTTCCTAACGACTGGGTTAAACAATTATATCTACCTAGTAAACTAAAAAATGTTAGCTATTATCAGCCTAAAGAAAATAGTAGCTATGAAAAAGCCCTTAAAGAACGTTATAATAATCTTAAAAACTTACAAAATAAATCTTAATGGAGAAAAGCATGTTAGTTAATATTTTAATAATTATTGCAATAATAATTAATTTATTTGTGGGTGGATATCTCATCAACCACCGTAACAAGCCCTTTTTTAATTTAGATCCAACCAAATCAGATAGATTAGCTAAAATCTTAAAAATTAGTGGCAGCATTCTATTATTTATCGGAATTATTGGTATTGCTTCATTAATTATTCAAAGTATCATTTTTATTGCAGTTTATTTATTAGTTTCTACAGTTGCACTTACTTCGATACAATATTTATTGACGACCATGATATTTAAATAATTAATATTTGATTTTTAATTTAGTTATATTACAATTAGAATAAATAACTTTAGGGGTGAGGTATATGTTACAACAATATCATCAAATATTAGTAGCTGTTGATGGTTCTTATGAATCTGAATTAGCTTTTAAAAAAGCTGTTTCAATTGCACTTAGGAATCAGGCATCACTACACCTAGTACATGTAATAGATACTAGATCTTTCCAAAATATCTCTAGTTTTGATACTTCCATGGTTGAACAAGTAACCAAAACTGCTAAAGAAACTCTTGATAAGTATCTTCAAGAAGCTAAAGAGGCTGGATTAGATAGTGTTAATTATTCAATTGAATATGGATCACCTAAAACCATTATTTCTAAAGACATGCCAACTGATCTAAAAATCGATTTAATTATTATCGGTGCTACTGGTTTAAATGCTGTAGAACGTATTTTAATCGGTTCAGTTACTGAATACGTTACTCGTAGTGCTGCTTGTGATGTCTTGGTAGTTAGAACTGATCTAAACAACAATTATATTAAAAACAATAACAATAATGATAAATAAAAAGGTCCTCATTAAGAGGGCCTTTTTTATTTACAGATCTTTTATTTTATTTAAAAACTCTAGCAAGCGTTCATTATCAAAGACTTGATCGTAACTATGTAAATTCCCCATACAAAGTGAAAATAATTCATTGCCGTAACTCAATTCATATTTACCCATAACCTTTAAAGCTTGGGCTTTTAATTTTAAAAGCTCATCTAATTTATACATATATTTTTTACTAACAAGAGCTTTAATGATCTTATCAATTATTTTCAAAGCCTTTTGTGGCTTATCTATTTCAAGATAATATTTTGATATGGAGAAGTAAATTATTGCTGCAATTTCTAGTTCTCGATTTGAATTAACGTCATATTGCTTAATAATATCTACTGCATCATTAACATATTTTAATGAGCGACTATCTGCTTTAGAAGTATACCCAGATTTTTTATAACACCAACCTAATCCCAGAGTGGCAATAGCTCGATATAAATCCATCCCTATATAATCACCAGATTGTTGTAAAGCGCTATTTAAATAGTATAGTGCCTCATCATAATTTTTATTTAATAAGAAGACTACCCCACCATAACTATAATAACGAACTTTAGAAACCTCATCTTCCAATCTGTGCTCTTGGATGTGTTTAAATTCAATTTGAGCAGCATTATAATCGTGATTTCTTATTTCCGTTTCAATTTTAACAAACATCTTATCAGCATACTTATTAGCTAGAATAACATCACGTAAATCTAAATTTAATCGATAACAAATTTCACTAATTAATTTAAAGCTGGAACAAATATTTTGATTTTCAATGACACTGATCGTAGCTTGCGTACAAATGCCTTTAGCAAGTTCCTTTTGTGAAATATTCTTCTTTGTTCTAGCCTGATAAATTGCCTTACCTGATATAGTATTCATTTATTACCTTCCTTATATTTCGATTCATTGTTAATAATATAACTAGCCTATCATAAACTATATTAATTAAGATTTCAATACCCAAAATAAAAAGACCGCTAAAAGCGGCCTTTTTATTATAGTTCTTGGTCTTTAGGATCTAAAGATTTAAAGTCATGTAAAATATTTGATTGGTGATCATATTCACTAATAGCTAATTGAATTAAACGATCAATTAATTCGGTATAAGGAATACCAGTGGCTTCCCAAAGTTGTGGATATAGACTAATGTTAGTAAATCCAGGTAAGGTATTAACTTCACCAACATATGGAACCCCTTCTTTAGATACTAAGAAGTCAATTCTTGATAGTCCTTTTAATCCTAAAGTTTTGAAGGTATCTAATCCCATCTTAGTAATTTCATCAGCTAATGATTCAGGAATATCAACAGGGATATCAAATTCTACCTTACTAGCATCAACAAACTTGTTGTCATAAGTGTAGAAAGCATCTTCAGCAGGTACTTTGATTGATCCAACGTGTGAGGCAATTGGATGTTCATTACCTAAAATTGAAATTTCTAATTCTTCAGGACCATTAATAGCTTCTTCAACTAATACTTTATCATCATATCTAAAGGCATCTTTTAATGCTTCATCAAATTCTTCTTTGTTTTCAACTTTATGAATTCCAACTGAAGATCCTTGGTTAGCTGGCTTTACAAAAAGAATTGAACTTAATTCTTTAGATAATTGATCATAACTGAAAGCTTCAGCAGTCTGAGGAGTTAATAATTCATAACGAGTATTACGAATTCCTGCCAAAGTTAACATACGTTTTGTAGTATCCTTGTCAAATGACATAGCTGATCCTAACACAGCACTGCCAATAAATGGTTTATTTAATAGGCGTAATAAACCTTGAATAGTTCCATCTTCACCTAAGTTACCGTGAATAATTGGGAAAAAGACATCAATATTCTTAGTTTTTGATAAGTTAGCAATTGGAGCTAATGGATCGTTCATATCTAACTTAGGTAATTCTTCTTTCACAACATCATCTTCAGCTTCACCTTCAAAGATGCGCTTTGAAGCTTCATTATCTAAGAAGATACCATTCTTAGTCATTAAAAATAGACTAACATCATATCTACTTTTATCCATAGCATCATAAATATTATGTGCAGAACGTTTTGAAACATCGTGTTCTGATGAGTCTCCACCAAACAATAAAGCTACATGTAATTTTTCATTATTTTTATCCATGATTTTTTCATCCCATTCGTATATATTCAGAAACTTAAGTATACCATTAAAACTTATATTTTAGAACAAATTATAACCTATTAATTATAAAACTTACAAAATCAATTAATTAATTATATATGCTATTATATATCTTAGATAATAAAAAGAAGGTGAATTAAATTGGATACGGAAAAAAGAAGAGTTTTAAAAGAGCAAGTTAAGTCGATGCTTAAAGGAAATTGGAAGACGGCCATGCTACTTTGTCTTTCCTTATACGTTATTTTATTTCTAAACTACTTATTTAATATTTCTGTAAGGAGTTCAATTTCTTCATCTAATGATATTTCTTTTGGAATGTTATTTAATGGTCATACCTTACTATCCATTTTCACTTCAGCCATTACCACCTTTGCTGTAGTAGCTGTTAGTTATGGTTTCCTAGATTGGATTAGAACCAAACAAGCTCCATCCGAACCTCTTGTGGAGACTATTCAAACATTTACCAAAAAATACTTTGTTTCCACCTTGGTACTTTTTATCATCCAAGGAATCTTTATAATTTTATGGTATCTACTATTAATTATTCCTGGAATAATTAAAGCCTATGCCTATTCCCAAACCTACTTTGTTTATAAAACCAAAGTTGATAATGGTGAAACTGATATTAGCTTTTTAGACTGTATTACTAAAAGTCGTGAACTAATGAATGGACATAAATGGGACTTCTTCGTCTTAGAAATAAGTTTCGTTGGTTGGTTCTTATTAAGTATAGTAACATTAGGCATTGGTTTT
This sequence comes from Lentilactobacillus laojiaonis, assembly GCF_020616595.1. Lineage (GTDB taxonomy): Bacteria > Bacillota > Bacilli > Lactobacillales > Lactobacillaceae > Lentilactobacillus > Lentilactobacillus laojiaonis. Next base: position 794,219 of record NZ_CP085278.1, read on the forward strand.
ATCTGGTTAATCCCATATTATTATGGTGTACGTGCAAACTTCTATTATTCACTTTTTGAAGATCTTCAAAAAGCCTAAAAAAGAACCCTATCAAGGGTTCTTTTTTTATGCTTTTTTAATTTGTTTTTTACTATAGAATACCTTAGAAAGATATAACATAATTAAATCCCATCCAAAGCACCATACCATTAAATGATAAGGTTTAGCAGTAGTAAGATCATCATTAGCGTATCCTAACAACCATTTTGCAAAATCAGCCATCCAAGTATCAATAAATTGATGATCAATAACTAATTTTACCAAAAATACCAAAGTGATAACTCCGGCAATGGGGATCATAATAATAATTGCTCGTTGCATTTTTCTTGAAAATAACGATAAAAAGCTACCAATAGCCATACTAGTTAATGAGTAACTCATAATCATTAAATAACCAAATACAAATCCTAAAACACCATTAAGAAATGGATTACTAAATGTATTTTCGTAAAATGACTGAAATAAGCTTAATGACTTAAAAGTATCCATATTTAGAGGATATACAATTAAGTAATTATAAATTTGGTTTATGATGTTACCAATTAAACCAATTATTAAATATACTTTTAATTGGCTTATAAAAAATGTTTTTCTAGAAATTCCATTTTGAATTAAAAATTTAAAATTTTCATATGATAATAGCGAAATTACAATCATGTAAATATAAAAGATGCCACTAATTGGAGTGTCCACCAGTGCATTTGAAAATGAATATGCACTTATATCTCCTGATAATAAATATAATAAAAATGGTAAAACAATTAAAAAGGCAAATGAATAAATATATGCTAATCCCAAAATTTTCAGTTGCTTTTGTAATAAATAGTTAGTAGTTGGACCAATCTTCATAATTAATTATTTCCTCCATTTTTACTAGTTAACAGTACAAATAATTTTTGTAAATCAAGATTTGAAATTTGCACTGTATCAGGGACGGGATTATCGTTTAAATTACCATATACATAAGTAGTTTTTAAATTACCCATTTTATCAGTACCAATTATATTTAGTCCCTTAGTATAATCGTCCACCTCATTTTGAGGTCCAACGATACCGTATGCTTGATCTAAAATTTCTTCTACCGGTGCTGCTAATAAAATCCTACTATTATCCAAAATAACAACATCGCTAATAATATTAGTAACCTCTTCAATTAAGTGTGTTGAAATAATAAAAGTTCTAGGATTATCTGAATATGATTGTAGAAGTTCCGAATAGAATAAATCTCGATGATTAGCATCCAAACCTAAAATTGGTTCATCTAAAATTACAAACTTAACTGGAACACATAAAGCAATAATTAATTTAAAAATTGAATGATAACCAGTTGATAATTTTCCATATTTTTGGTCTAAATTAATTTCAAATTTCTTAGCTAATTTTTCGGATAGTTCCCAGTTAAATCCACCATATAACTTCTCGGTATTTTCTAGGATTTTGCTTAATTTGTCACCATTAGCATATAAATCAACCTCACTCATTAAGTACATCAAATCAAGTTTTCGATCGTTATCATTAATATTTTCGCCATCAATTCTTACCATTCCACTATCAGCAAAAATTCGATTAACAATTATATTTAATAAAGTACTCTTACCAGCACCATTACGACCTAATAACCCATAAATTTTATTTTCAGAAAAGCTTAGGTTGATATTTGATAAAATAGTTTTTTTCCCAAAGCTTTTATTTATCTGCTCTAATTTTAGTTCACTCATTTATTGTATCCTCGCTTAATTAAATCTAGTAAATTAGCTTCGCTAATATGCAAATTTTTGGCTTCTCGTACAAAGTCGGTTACAAATTGATCATAAAATAACTCTTTGCGATGTTCGATAATAATTTCTCGGGCACCTTTTGATACAAACATCCCCAAACCGCGCTTTTTATAAATCAAGGATTTATTAACTAAGATGTTCATCCCTTTTAAAACCGTTGCTGGGTTAATATGAAAGTTCTTAGAAATTTCAGTTGTAGACGGTATTTGTTCTTCTTCTAAAAAAGATCCGTTAAAAATAGCATCTTCAATTTGATTTGCCACTTGTAAATAAATTGGATCCGTATCATTAAATTTAAATTTCATATTTTTCAAACCAATCACTTAGTAATTTTTATTTTTGGTAATACTATTTTAATATACATTATGACTGTTACAAGTCCATACAACAAGTAAACAAATAAAAATCCGCATAAAACCAAGATTAAATCACTATAAGGATCGCTAATAAGTTCCATTTGATCAAACATTTGTAGACCAAATATTACATCAATTATTCCTAAAATCGCCGGTAATAAGAATAACAATCCTACTTGTTGAATAATCGAATTAATTTGGGTTGATTTTTGAGCTCCTAATTTATTTATCATTTGATATCTTTGACGATCATCAGTTGCTCCACTTAAAATTTTAAACATTAAGCAACTTGCTAACATTGCCAAAAATGCAAATCCTAAAAAAGTCCCCATAAACTCCATGCCACTATAAACACCCTTTAGTAATTTAAAGTAACCATATGATCCGGGAAGATTTTCAACATTTTTTACTTTTAATTGTTTAGACTGCATGGCTACAATTTTATCTAGTATTATATTATTTTCAGTAGTATGTTTTACTTTTACCAAGGTTAAATGATTAACTTTTTGATGAATACTATTAAATTTTTGATCACTGACAAAAATTATTTTTTTACTACTATAACCATTCACGTTCAAAAAGTTTGAATAAGCAGTAGAGTTAGGGTTACTAAGTTCACGAATACTTGCTTTCTTAATTCCCTTAATCTCGCCCGAATTATTGACATCCTGATATTCAAATGGTCGGGCATTGATTTGTGATTTGTTGTAATAGATGCGATTTTTAGTAGTTATTTGATCATATTGTTGAACACTGGCGTCACTAAGTTTTTGGATATTGGTTTTAATATTTTTATCCGGATTAACTACAGCAATTGAATACATTGAATTAACATTCGCATATTTTTCAACCTGATGATTCATTTCATAACTAACTGTTATGGCTCCTAGAGATAGTGCAAATAAGATGGAAACTACTGATAAAATCTTAGTATAATCACGAATTCTAAATTTTAATTGAGCCAAAGTAAAATTATTTAATCGTTTTTGACCGAAGTTAGTTTTTTGTAACTGAGTGATAAGAATACTTACTAATGCATTAAAAACAAAGTAAGTTCCTAATACAATTGTTACTAGAGCTATAGGAATTGATGATAATTTTAAATTTTTGATGTCACATAACGCAAAATATCCAATTCCAAGTAATACTAATCCTAAAATCGATTGAATAATTAATTTAAGATTACTAGCTTTTTTCCAATCCGTAGCCTGGCTGGAGCGTAACAGAGTTAAGGCACTAGTTCTACTAAACGTGATAATATTTAAAATCGATGCAATTAAAAATAAAATTATAAATAAAATTAAAGTTATTTTAATAGCCGGAAAGTAAATTACACTAAAGTGTTTTAATGAAATTCCTAATTGCTTCATTATTAATTTAGATAAAACACCGGTTAATGATATTCCTAATATTATCCCCAAAACTGTGGAAATAATTCCAACAAACATGGTTTCAATAGCTACTAGTTGGCTAACTTTACCCTTTTTAGCTCCTAACATCATGAATAATCCATAATCATGTTTACGCATGCCTACTAAAAAATTATTGGCATAAGATACATAAACCAGGGTAATGATTCCAAGTAAAATTGAACCAAATTGAAAAATAAATTTTATGCTACTAATTATGGTATTTCCTTCTGTAAATTGGTTATTAGTAGCAATTGCTTCAAGCATATAAAATATTGCAGAAGAAATTATTAATCCAAAAAATAATACTAGATAATCTTTAAAACGTGATTTAATACTGTTCAAAGAAAGCTTAACTAACATCTATATTCTCCTCTATTGTTCAAAAGTTCCTAATTTATCAAGAATGACTTGATAAAATTCTGATCGGCTAAGGCCATCCGATTTTATTTCTTCACCGATTTGGCCATCCTTAATAAATAAGATTCGCTTACAGAAGCTGGCTGAAAAAGGATCATGAGTTACTAATAAAATGGACACTCCTTGTTCATTAATATCATTAAGAGTATCTAGCAATTCTCTAGCATTTTGTGAATCTAAAGCTCCCGTTGGTTCATCACCTAAGATCAATGAAGGATCAGATACTAATGCTCGAGCTGATGAAACCCTTTGTTTTTGACCTCCAGATATTTGACTAGGATATTTTTCTAAAATATCTTGAATATTTAATTGGCTAGCTACTTCTTGAACTTTATTATTAAATAATTTTGCTTTTATATTCTGCAATGATAGCGGTAATTGGATATTTTCGCGAACCGTTAAGTTTTCTAACAAATTAAAATCTTGAAAAATAAAACCTAACTTTTTAGCTCTAAACTCCGCCATTTGATTAGCTGATAGATTAGATAAGTTTTTTCCATCAACCATTACTTGACCACTAGTTGGTTGGTCTAAGGTAGCTAATATATTTAGCAAGGTAGACTTACCCGATCCAGAAGCTCCCATTATGCCCACAAATTCTCCTTGATCAACTGAAAAACTTATTCCCTTTAATGCTTCATATGGTTCACTACCGTTTGAATTATAAACTTTGGTTACATCTTTAACATCTAATATTTTTTTATTCACAGGTTATCTCCTTATATAGTTAATTACTTGTGTAACTAACTATATAATCTAAATTATTATTTGTCAATGCAAAAAAGCATCTAAGTAATAAACTTAGATGCTTTTAACTTGATTTTATGAAAATTCTTTATCTGAACCAAACATGTTACTCTTATTGTGATACTGCATCGACATTATCAACCCGATTCCAATCATATTACCAATTAAGGCTGATCCCCCAGCACTAACAAATGGTAATGGAATACCAGTTAAAGGTAATAGTCCAATGCTCATACCGATATTTTCAAATACATGGAATAAAATCATCATAATAACACCGGTTGAAATATATGCATAAAATACATTTCTGGTATCAAAAGTAACTCGAATCATTTGATAGATTAATAAAAAGTATAAGAAAATTAAAACACATGCCCCAATAAATCCAAAGTTTTCGCCAATAACAGAGAAAATCATATCAGATTCTCTAACGGGAACATATACATGCGACTTATTAAAACCTGAACCAAAAATTCCACCTGATCCTACGGCTTTCATACTTTGCCATAATTGATATCCTTGATTAGAAGTATCAGCAGAAGGATGTAGCCAAGTATCAACACGTGAAAATTGGTAAGCCTTAAATCCAAAATGCTCTAAGATTTTTCTTCCAGATTCTGGAATAACTAACGCTAATGCTGTTCCACCGATTACTGCTACCGTAGTTATAGTTGGCATAATAATTTTCCAAGTAACTCCTGAAACAATTACTAATCCCCCAAAGATAGCAAAGAACACTAACATAGTACCAAAATCATTTTGCAATTTTAGCAAGACAACCACTGGCAATGTCCACATACCCATGGTCAATAATAATATCCAGTCGTTTTTTGTGTCATGCGGATATTTATCGTTATGATTAACAATTACTCGACCCATCATTAAAATGTATGCCGGTTTCATAACTTCTGACGGTTGAAAAGTTAGTGGTCCCAGTTGAAACCAACTTTTAGCACCAGTATTTGCATAGTAAGCTCTACTATATAAAACCAATACTGCCGTTAATAAAATAATACCTGCCCAATAGGCATATGGTGCTAATTTCCATAATTGCTCAGAATCAAACTGCATTAAAACGACAATGGCAATTGTACCAATCGCATACCACATTAATTGAGAGACAACCTGCTTAGTTACACTTGTAGAACTAGTGTCATGAGTGGCTGCAACAAAAATTGATGATAGGCCAATAATTGCTAACATTAATACACAAAAAACAATTCCCCAATCAATTCTTGATTCTGAATCATCCCTTGAATCCACTATTTGCACCCCTTTCTAAAAATAAACAGATCTTAATGATGCAAGTGAAAATCCTTAATAAGGGTTTGAACACCTTCATCAAAAGTATTTACACGATATGATCCATTTTCAGTATTTTTAACATCAAACTTATCGTTATTTTCTGCAATAGATCCAATAACATTACCAGAAATAGATACTTCGTTAACTAAATTTCCAGTTGAATCCTTTTTTTCCTTAATTTCAACATCAATACTTTTCTTTGCTTTACTCAATTATATTCACCTTTCAAAAATTATTTTAGATGCATACTTTTTCGATATTCAGATTGAGATTTTTTATTTCTAAAAATACTAAACCTATCTGGAACCTCATCATATCCGCCCTTAACAAATGGATTACATCGAATGATCCTAGCTATCCCCATTATGGTCCCTAGAAATGCTCCATGCTTCTTAATAGCAGTAATCATATAACTACTACAAGTTGGATAATATCGGCAACTAGGAGGTAATATTGGTGAAATAATTTTTTTATATCCCTTAACTAGAAATATTAAAATATTTTTCAATGTTTATTCCTTTGATTCAGCCTTTTTATTTGATGTTTTATTATATCTTTCTAATAAAATACCAGCACCTTTAGCAACATTATCTAGTGGTCGTTCAGAAATAATTACCGGAACCGTTAACTCATCAGAAATTACTTGATCAATTCCACTTAAGAGAGCTCCACCACCAGTAAGCATGATTCCACGATCTACAATATCAGATGCTAATTCTGGTGGAGTAACTTCAAGAACTTCTTTAGCTCCATCAACAATTAACTGAATGGTATCATGGATAGCATCGCTTACTTCTTTACTATTAATAGTAATTGATTCGGGCATTCCGCTAATGGCATCACGACCACGAACTTCCATTTCTTTGATCTCATCTGGATTTACTTTTGCACTACCAATTTCAATCTTAATTTTTTCAGCGGTGTGTTCACCAATTAATAAATTATGATGTTTGCGGATATAAGCCACAATCTCACTATTCATTTTATCACCGGCAACCCGGATTGATTTACTTGCTACAATATCACCTAAAGATAAAACAGCGATATCACTAGTACCGCCCCCCATATCAATAACCATGTTTCCTTTGGGTTGGAAAATGTCCATACCAGCACCTACAGCAGCAACCTTAGGTTCTTCTTCTAAGTAAACTTTACTACCACCAGCTTTTTCAGCTGCTTGTGTAATAGCATTTCTTTCAATTTCTGTAATATTAGTTGGTGCACAAATCAAAATCTTAGGTTTTGACATAATGCCTTTAACATTTAGCTTATTCATAAAATAAGTTAACATTTCTTCAGTAATATCAAAATCTGAAATAACACCATCTTTTAAAGGTCGGATGGCTCGAATATTGCTGGGAGTTCTACCAACCATCTGATAAGCCTCAGTACCTACCGATAAAACTTTGCCAGTTTTAATATCAATAGCTACAACCGATGGTTCATTTAAAACTATTCCCTTTCCAGCAACATAAATTAATACATTTGCAGTTCCTAAGTCAATACCAACATCTTTTGCCATCTGCAATTTCCCTCCAAAAAACTTTAATCTCAAGGATTTATTATACCATAATAATGTTAAAAACTTTTTTAATCTTCTATTAAAGAAAAAAACGATTGCCCTATTCAGGACAATCGTTTTTATTTAATAATAAAAATTAAATTTCTTACATTATCGATAAAAGATAAGAAAAATGATGAAACTAAATACCCCAGAGCAATAGAAATTAACACAATAAATAGCTTTCCCTGGTAGGGTCTCATGGGAATTCTTTTTTCAATATGTAATTCTTGAATACTCCAAAAGGAAATAATAATACAAATAAAATATGTCACTAATGTGATTAACGCCTGAATGCCAATTGATCTCATATTCATTGCCTTCCATCATTTTATAAATTTCCAATAAAAAAAGGCCAAGAAAGTTCTTGGTCTTTATTTACCTGCAACATTGATACGGTTAATTGCACGACGTAAAGCAATTTGAGCTCTAGCCAAAGAATCAGCATCTTCAGCCGCCTTAGCTTGTTCAATACGTTGTTCAGCACGTTTTTTAGCTTGTTGTGCTCTTAACACATCAATACTAGTTTGAGTTTCAGCACTATCTGCAACAATTGTTGCAGTATCACCAGAAAATTCAATAAAACCACCATTAACAGCAATTTTATCTTCCTTATCATCATGCTTAACTCTAACTTCATCAACAGCAATTGTTGCAATAACAGGAATATGGTTTGGTAAAATTCCTAGTTGTCCCGATAGTGTGGTAACAACTACCATATCAGCAGTATGCTCATAAACTTTTCCATCAGGAGTAACGATACTAACCGTAATAACTGAATTTTCAGCCAATTAGAATCCCTCCCTATTTATTGGCATTTTGCTTCATTTTCTCGGCATTTTCCAAAACATCTTCAATTGGGCCACAATTTCTAAAGGCATCTTCTGGGATATCATCATATTTACCTTCTAATATTCCTTTGAAACCTTCAACTGTTTCACTAACTGGAACATATTTTCCTGGAAGTCCAGTAAATTGTTCAGCAACAGAGAAACTTTGTGATAAGAAGAATTGAATACGACGAGCGCGATTAACAATCGTCTTTTCTTCATCAGATAATTCATCCATACCAAGAATTGAAATAATGTCTTGTAATTCACGATATCTTTGAAGAACACGTTGGACACCAGTAGCAACATCATAGTGTTCCTTACCAACAATATTTGGATCCAAAGCTGATGATGTTGAAGCCAACGGATCAACGGCTGGATAAATACCTTGTTGAGTTAAAGAACGTTCCAAGTTAGTAGTTGCATCCAAGTGAGCAAAAGTAGTTGCTGGAGCTGGATCGGTATAATCATCGGCAGGAACATAAACAGCTTGAATAGAAGTAATGGCACCCTTCTTAGTTGAAGTGATACGTTCTTGCAATTGACCCATTTCAGTAGCCAATGTTGGTTGATAACCTACGGCTGAAGGAATACGGCCTAATAAGGCAGAAACTTCAGAACCAGCTTGAGTAAATCTAAAGATATTGTCAATAAATAAAAGAACATCTTGGCCAATTTCATCACGGAAGTATTCCGCGATGGTTAAACCAGTAAGTGCAACACGCATACGTGCTCCAGGTGGTTCATTCATTTGTCCATAAACCATGGCAGTTTTTTCCAAAACGCCAGATTCTTTCATTTCATAATACATATCATTACCTTCACGAGTTCTTTCACCAACTCCGGTAAATACAGAGATACCATTGTGTCCCTGAGCAATATTATGAATTAATTCTTGAATTAAAACAGTTTTACCAACTCCGGCACCACCGAATAATCCAACTTTACCACCACGAATATATGGTTCTAGTAAATCGATAACTTTAATACCAGTTTCCAAAATTTCGGTTGATGGGTTTAATTGATCATATTTTGGTGCATCACGATGAATTGGCCAACGTGTAGCATCGGGTCCAAATGCTGGGCCGCCATCAACTGGTTCTCCGAGAACATTAAATACTCGACCTAATGTATCATTACCAACTGGAACAGAAATTGAATCTTCAGTGTTATCTACTACCATCCCACGACGTAAACCATCAGTTCCGTCCATAGCGATAGTTCTAACTACACCATCTCCTAATTCAAGAGCAACTTCAGCCACAACTGTGTCTTCTCCGTCTCCATGAATTACTAATGCTGTATTAATTTCTGGTAATTGGTTGTCTGCGGAAAACTCAACATCGACAACTGGTCCAATAACTTGTAAAACTTTACCAGTACTCATGTTTAGTTAATTCCTCCATCTAAAAAATTTAAATTAATGACTAAGTGCTTCTTGACCACCAGTAATTTCAGTAATTTCAGTAGTAATTGCAGCCTGTCTAGCACGATTATATTGCAATTCTAAACTAGAAATTAAGTCATCTGCATTATCAGATGCCGACTTCATAGCAGTTGAACTTGAAGCATGTTCTGAAGTTTTAGCATCTAGAATTGCTCCATATACTAAGCTTTCAGAATATTGAGGCAAAATAACTTTTAACACTTCTTCATTAGAAGGTTCAATGTCATAATCCATAGTCATATTTTCTTCGCTAATATCCTTGCTAGCATCGCTTTCGATCGATTCACTATCAATTGGGAGCATTTTTTCAGCTCTAAATTTAGATTGAATACGATTTACAAAGTGATAATAACAAACATACAATTCATCAAAAACGCCATCTTCATACATTGAAGTAACTGTTTTTACAATTCCTCTAATTTCATCAAAGGTAGGTACATCACTAACATTACGATATTCGTAAATTACATTAGCACCTTGTTTTTTATAAAAATCAGCACCTGTTCCACCAATGGCAATAATTGATCTATTATTAACATCACCTGAATGTTTTTCCATAAAACTATTAGCTTCACGCAAAACATTACTATTATAACTACCAACCATACCTCGATCAGAAGTAATAATCATGTAGGCTGTCTTTTTAGATTCATTATTAGAATTAGTTGCTGAAGATTGGTTAATTCCATCAAGAAAATGTGATTTGGCTAAGTGCATAACAACCGCTTTAACACGACTTGCATAGATGTCATAATTAGTTGTTTGTTTTTGGATTTGGTTTAATTTTGATTGAGAAACCATTTCCATTGCACTAGTTATTTGGCGTGTCTTTTTAGTTGATGTAATTCTGTGTTTAACATCATTTAACGAAGCTGCCATGTAATCTCACCTTTCTCTGAATTAATTATTGTTTTCAATTTCTTCTTCAAGACTATCTTCTTTAGAAGGTTGGAACATCTTATCAAATTCTTGAATTGCTGAATCTAACTTATCAGTGTCTGGTAATTGACCAGTCTTAGAAATTTCTTCTAGCAATTCAGTTTGTGAATTATCAAAGTATGCAAAAATTTCATTTTGATAACGTAAAACATCATCAATTTTAAGTTTATCCAAATAACCATGTGTTAAACAGTACAAAATAAGCACTTGTTTTTCAACGGCAATTGGTGAATGAAGTGGTTGTTTCAAAACTTCAACAGTTCTTGCACCACGGTTTAATTTAGCTTGAGTTGCTGCATCAAGATCAGAACCAAATTGTGCAAATGATTCTAATTCATGATATGAAGCTAAATCAAGACGTAAGGTACCTGCAACCTTCTTCATAGCCTTAATTTGGGCATCACCACCAACACGAGATACTGAAGTACCAGCATCAACAGCTGGTCTTACACCTGAATAGAACATATCTGAGTTTAAGAAGATTTGTCCATCGGTGATTGAAATAACGTTAGTTGGGATATAAGCAGAAACGTCACCGGCTTGAGTTTCAACAATTGGTAATGCAGTCATTGAACCGCCACCCAACTTGTCATTTAACTTAGCAGCACGTTCTAGTAAACGTGAGTGAGTATAGAAAATATCCCCAGGATATGCTTCACGACCCGGTGGTCTACGTAAAATAAGTGATAATTCACGATAGGCATCAGCTTGTTTTGATAGATCATCATACACGATCAAAACATGTTTACCTTTATTCATAAAGTATTCACCCATAGTTGCACCAGCATATGGTGAAATATATAGTAATGATGCAGGTTCAGAAGGACCAGCAGAAACAACAATGGTATAATCCATTGCACCATATTTTTCAAGTGTATTAACTGATGCACGTACAGTTGATTCTTTTTGTCCAATAGCTACGTAGATACAAATCATATCTTGATCTTTTTGATTTAAAATTGTATCAATCGCAATTGAAGTTTTACCAGTTTTTCTATCACCAATAATTAATTCACGTTGACCACGTCCAATTGGAACTAATGAGTCAATCGCTTTAATACCAGTTTGTAAAGGTTCACTAACTGATTGGCGATCCATAATACCTGGTGCTTTATGCTCAATTGGTTTATGATCGGCTGCTTTAATTGGACCTTTACCATCAATAGGGTTACCAATGGCGTTAACTACACGTCCAACAAGTTCCTCACCAACAGGAACTTCCATAATTCGACCAGTACGCTTTACAGAGTCACCTTCATGAATTCCAGTATCATCACCTAAAACCATGATACCAACATTTCCGGCTTCCAGGTTTTGAACCATTCCGTAAACGTTATTGTCAAATTCGAGCAACTCACCAGACAAAGCATTCTCAAGGCCACGAGCACGAACGATACCGTCACCTACATATGTAACGATACCTGTTTCTTCAACATCAAGTTCATTATTATAACCTTGTAATTGTTGTTTGATTAGAGCACTGATTTCCTCAGCTTTAATGCTCATAAGTTTCACCTCTCTAAATAGATATCGTTAATTTAATAAAAGTTGTTTAACTTTATTAATTCGAGTTTTAATACTTCCATCAATAGTTGTATCATCAGACTTCATAATGACACCGCCGATAATTGAACTATCAACTTTAGTTTTTAAAATCACTTTATTAGCTCCAACACGTTTTTCAAAAGCTTTAGCTAAACGATTTTTTTGATCATCATTAAGTTCAGTAGCCGAAGTTACTTCTGCATGAACGATCTTCATTTTATCGTTATAAACTTTTTCAAACTGATCAATAATTAGAACTAAATCATTAAATCTACTATTTTTATCAATAATATTTAAAAAGTTTTTCGTAAAATCTGAAGCATTATCTAAGATAGGCTTTAGAAGTGAAGCTTTAAAATTATTATCAATTGATTGATCATTCAAAATTTCTGATAATTGTGAATTTTCAGTAAAAATTGTTTTTAATGACTGTAGTTCTTCCAATCCATCAGTTAGTTGATTATTCTCTTGTAGAACTTCAAACATAGCTTTTGCATACTTATCTGCTGCAATTACATTATCTTGATTCATTTTGCTTTCCCAACCCTTCGATATAAGAATCAACGAGTGCTTGTTGATCAGTTTCATTAATTTCTTTTGAAATGATCTTGGATGCAATATCAATAGATAGTGATGCAACATCTTTTCGAGAATTAGCCAACGCTTCTTGTCGTTGTTGCTCGATATCTTTTTCAGCTGTTGCTTTCATATTGGTAACTTCTTCATGAGCCTTACCAATAATTTGATCACGTTGCTGTTGCCCAGATTCTTTAGCGTCATTAATAATTCCGCTAACTTCATTACGAGTGTTATCTAACTCTGCTTGACGCTTTTGAGCTAGTTCATTCGCTTGAGTACGGGCTTGTTCTGCAGAATCAATATCACTGGAAATTTTGTTTGCACGATCATTCATCATCTTAGTAATTGGTTTCCAAGCCACTAGGCTAATAAGAAATACTAAGACTACGAAACTGAGCATAACAAAAATCATATCACCAGTATAAAGTTCAGCTCCAACTACAGAATAAGAAAACATCTATTGGCACCTCCTTCTCAAAACTTAGTTATTAAATTGTTTTATTAGTTTTAATTATTTGTTCATTACTAATAAAGCAACAACGAAGGCGATAATAGGCATAGCTTCAATAAGACCTACACCAATAAACATGTTAGTACGTAATTGACCTGATAATTCAGGTTGGCGTGCCATACCTTCTAACATTTTTGAAATAACCATTCCATCACCAAGTGAGGCACCAATAGCGGCACCTGCCATACAAATACCTGCAGCAATTGCTCCCATAATAAAAATTCCTCCTTAAATATATTATTCCTCGAGTTCTATTTTTCGAGAAATATAAACTGATGCTAGTGTTACAAAAACATAGGCTTGAATACAACCAAGGAAAACTGAGAATGCTTGCCATGCCATTTCGACAGGAAACATTACTACCCACATCAATGGGCCGCCTTTAACCGCCATGCTTGTAATCATTGATAATAACATTTCACCAGAAAAAATATTACCAAATAAACGAAGTCCTAATGTTAAGAAATTAGTGAATTCTTCGAATATGTTTACAATAATAAATGGCTTAAATGGTTTAAGGTAATTAGTGAAATGACCCTTATAACCTAAGCTCTCAATTCCCAAGAATTGCGCTCCTGTTAAAGTTAGCAACGAAAGAGTTAAAGTAACTACTGGGTCAGCAGTTGGACTCTTTACGTATGTAACTCCTGAAATATCAACATGCAGGAATAAACCAAGCAAGTTAGATATTAAAATAAATAGGAATAACGAAAATGCCCACAATCCTAAACTTTTACTTGCTTCACCAGGTATTGAGCTTTTGACAATACCATTTGTGAAATCAACGATAGCTTCTAGAACATTTTGTCCCTTACCAGGTCGCATGCTTATATGCCTAGAAAGTCCAAAGACTAATAAAAAAACAATTAAGCAAGCAACTAATACTGAAATTATATTTGCTAAGTTAAACGTTAATCCTAGGAATTGAAAAGTAGAAGTAGGCTGTCCCACTTGTTCTCACCTCTTTCCACATTAAAGTTTCCGCAACAACCCACCAGAATTAGGTTTTTATCCCGAATTCGAAGTATTGCGATGGTAATGAACACAGAGGTTAAAATGCGTCCAAATACAATTGAAATAATACCACCAATTGAACTAAATTTCAAAAGAAAATATTAAATTTTATGTTAATTAAAAATGTTGCTATGAATAGGTTTTTATTAATTTATTTTAATTAAAATTTTGATTGAAATTTATTGTCAAAATTAAAATTAAATAAAATAAAAAAAGGCTAAAATTAGCCTTTTAATTTTTTACTATTTAGTACCAAATAATCGATCTCCGGCATCCCCTAAACCTGGGATAATATAACCGTCTTCATTTAATCCTTCATCTAAAGCAGCAGTATAGATATCAATATCTGGATGTGCATTTCGTAATGCTTCTACTCCTTCAGGAGCGGCTACTAAACAAACAAATTTAATATTATTAGCACCACGGCGTTTTAAAGCATCAATTGCCATAATTGCTGATCCACCAGTTGCAAGCATTGGATCGACTACGAAAACTTGGCGCTGATCAATATCTGATGGTAATTTCACAAAATATTCATGTGGTTCAAAAGATTCTTCATCACGATACATACCAATATGTCCGACTTTGGCTGCTGGAATTAAGTTTAAAATTCCATCAACCATTCCAATTCCAGCTCTTAAAATTGGAACAACTGCAACTTTCTTACCAGAAATTTGTTTGGCATGTGCAATTCCTTCAGGAGTTTGAACGTCAACATCCTCAAGAGGCATGTCTCTTGAAACATCAAAAGCCATTAAAGTTGCAATTTCATCAACAATTTCTCTAAATTCTTTAGTACCACAATCCTTATTTCTGATCATTGTTAATTTGTGTTGAATCAAAGGATGATCCATTACTTGAAATTTACCCATATAGTCTTACACTCCTTTTTATATCCAAAATATTGTATCACAAATTTAAACCGTTGACCTAAAAAAATAAGATAAAGTAAACATTTACTTTATCTTATTTTTATTTATCCAATAGGATGCTTAGTAGTAAGCTCATTCACCCGTTGTTTTACATCAGCTAAGTTATCCGAGTTATTAGGATTATCAATAACTTGTAAGATTAATTTTGCAACCAATCGACAATCGTCTTCTTTAAACCCGCGAGTAGTAATCGCCGGAGTTCCAATTCTTAAACCACTAGTTTTAGTGGGTGGAAGAGGATCATTAGGAATCGATTCTTTATTAGTAGTTATATTAACCGTTTCTAATATATTTTGTAATTCCATACCATTTAATGAAGTCTTAGTTAAGTCTAAGCTCATAAGATGGTTATCAGTTCCACCAGTTAATACTGATACATTGCTTGAATTATTAAAAACTTCTGCCATTGCCTTAGCATTTTTAATAATTTGACTAGCATAATCTTTAAATTCCGGTCTTAAATCTTCATAAAATGCGGCAGCTTTTCCAGCTATTACATGTTCTAGCGGGCCACCTTGGCTGCCGGGAAATACAGCAGAGTTAATTTTTTTAGCATATTCACTTTTTGCTAAAATTAAGCCACCTCTAGGTCCTCTTAGTGTTTTATGAGTGGTAGTAGTAACTACATCAGCATATTCAACTGGGTTGGGATGTAATTTAGCTGCAACCAGCCCAGCAATATGTGCCATATCAACCATAAGATAGGCGCCAACTTCATCAGCAATTTCTCTAAATTTACGCCAATCGATAATTCGACTATAGGCGGATGCTCCGGCTACAATTAAATTAGGTTTAACCTCTTTAGCGATTCGCATAATTTCTTCATAATCTAATAGCTGAGTATCAGGATCTAGGCCATATGAGTATGAATTATAAATTTTACCTGAAAAACTGACTTTAGAACCATGAGTTAAATGTCCCCCTGCATCCATACCCATTCCTAAAATTTTGTCGCCAGGTTTTAAAAAGGCAGCATAAACTGCCTGATTTGCTTGAGAGCCTGAATGAGGTTGAACATTAGCATATTCAGCATCAAATAATTCCTTAGCTCGATTAATTGCCAAATTTTCTACAACATCAATATATTCACAACCACCATAATAGCGATGGCCTGGGTATCCTTCAGCGTATTTATTAGTTAATACTGAGCCTTGAGCGGCCATGACTGCATTAGAAACAATATTTTCTGATGCAATTAATTCAATATTTTGTTCTTGGCGTCGTTGTTCATTGTCAATAGCGTTCCATAATTCTGGATCTTCAGATTGATAATTGTAATTCATATACCATTCACTCCTTATCTAGTACTACTTATAATTGATCAAAGTACATTTTTCCTGCGGATTTATTTAAACGATTCATATACGCTTCACCTAAATCCTTAGAAACTACTCCCTGAGTAAATATAATTTCAAATTCCGGTTGGCTATCAAAATCTCTTAGTAATTTAAATAATAAACGACTAGCAGAATTAACATCGCTTCCTAGTGATTTTAACATGACATTTTCTGGCCACTTAAAATTAGCAATATCTTGATCAAATGCCATTATTCCAACTGGTTTTTGATAATTATTTTTAATCCATTTAATTACATCATCCCAATTATCTTCTGGTTTGACAATATATACTTGTGCATTAGGAGCATAATGCTTATATTTCATTCCTGGAGCTTTTGGAGTTTCACTAATACCAACATGATGAAATTCATCATTAACTTCTTTTCCTAAAACTTCCTCAAGATCCCTTTTTGTAACGGCACCTGGTCTTAAAATAGTCGGTGTATCAACTGACATATCCAAAACTGTAGATTCAACCCCTACTTTGGTCGATCCATCATCTAAAATACCAGCGATTTTATCATTTAAATCATGATAAACATGTTCCGGTGAAGTAGGACTAGGTTTTCCAGAAGTATTAGCCGAGGGGCCTACTAATGGTTTTTCAGCTAGTTGAATAAGATCCAAAGTCAATTGATTTTTAGGAAATCTAAACGCTGCTGTGTCCAAACCACCAGTTACCGTTTTTGATAAAGCATTTGGTTTGATTTTGAAAATCAATGTTAATGACCCAGGCCAAAATTTTTCAATTAATTTTCGGCTATCAGTATTAAGTTCACCAACATATTTTTCTACCATATTAATACTATTCACATGGACAATTAATGGATTATCACTTGGTCGGCCTTTAGCTTGATAGACTTTTTTTACAGCCTCTTCATTAGTTGCATCGGCCCCTAAACCATAAACCGTTTCTGTCGGAAAAGCTACCAATTCTCCTTGCCGTATTAATTGGGCTGCCTGTTTCAATTGATCTGCTTTAATTATTTTAGTTTTCATTATCATTACCTCTTAAGTCGAATCATCCTATCGTTTCCGGTAATATCTTGTTTTATTTCGACTTTACTATTAGGGAATTTATCTTGGAATAAACGTTGGACAGCTGGCCCTTGTTTGTAACCAATTTCCAAATATAAACTTGCCCTATTATTTAAATATTCATTAGCCTCATCAGCAATTGATTGATAAATTTTCAATCCATTATTAGCAGCAAATAGTGCTAAGGTGGGTTCATATTCGAGCACTTTTTTATCCATTACATTTTTTTCATTGGCTGAAATGTAGGGTGGATTAGAAACAATTAAATCGAATTTACCATCGATATTATTAAATAAATCGCTTAACACGAACTTAACATCTACCTGATTATTATCCGCATTATTTTTAGCAACTCTTAATGCTGCCGATGAAATATCTGATGCTACTAATTGCCAATTGGGACGATACTTTTTTAAAGTAACCGCAATAGCCCCACTACCAGTTCCAATATCTAAAACTCTTAACGGTTCGCCATTAATTGGAAAATCATCAAGAATTGCATCGATTAATTCTTCAGTTTCATTTCTAGGAATTAAGACATCTTCATTAACATAAAATTCGTTTCCATAAAAATCAGCTTTATTAACAATATATTGTACTGGATACCCGGTTATTAATTTTTCAACATCCGTTTTAAACTGGTTCCAGTCGGCCAATTTCATTATTTTATGATTTCTTAATAATAATTCAGTGGTACTAATTGATTGTCGTTTAGTTATTAGTAAATCAATATCATATCTATCTATTTCTTCGATATTTTTAGTAAGCAAAGAAGCCCAGTTACGGGCTTCAAAATAAGTTGGAATATTCATATTAGTATTCATTATTGTTTAAGTTTTCTAACTTCTTAGCTTGGTCAGATAAGACTAAAGCATCAATAACATCTTCTAATTCACCATTCATTACTCGATCTAATTTATTCAATGTTAGACCAATACGGTGATCCGTCACACGGTTTTGTGGGAAATTATAAGTTCGAATTCTTTCCGAACGGTCCCCTGTCCCTACCGCAGATTTTCTTTCAGAATTATATTGATCCTTTTCTTGTTGTAAGTAGTAATCATATACACGGTTCTTTAAAATTTGCATTGCTTTAGCACGATTTTGTTGTTGTGAACGTTCATCTTGCATTGCTACTACAATTCCAGTAGGTAAATGAGTCATTCTAACTGCAGATGAGGTTTTATTAATATGTTGTCCACCAGCTCCAGATGAACGATAAACGTCAGTACGAATATCTTTAGGATCGATTTCAATATCAACGTCTTCTTCTTCAGGCATAACTCCCACAGTAGCTGTAGAAGTGTGCACTCGACCTGCTGATTCAGTAACTGGAACTCGTTGTACTCGGTGAGCACCATTTTCGTATTTCAACTTAGAATATACATTATTACCAGTTATCATTAATACGATTTCTTTGAAACCACCAACTTCAGTTTCATTACGATCAACGATTTCAATATTCCAACCTTGTTTTTCAGCATAGCGAGTATACATATTAAACAAATCAGCAGCAAATAAACTACCTTCATCACCACCAGCAGCACCATGAATTTCCATAATAATATTCTTTTCATCATTAGGATCTTTAGGTAATAGCAAGATTTTCAATTGATCTTCTAACTCAGCCTTTTCGGTCTTAAAATCAGAAATTTCTTCCTTAACCATAGCTTCTAAATCACTATCGTCAATTTTAGAACGTAACATTTCTTCATCATCATTAAGCTGAGTAGTAACATCTTGATAATGGTTATATACACTAACTGTTTCTCTTAAATTAGCTTCTTCTTTAGATAACTCTCTAAATCTTTTATTATCTGAAATAATTTCTGGATCACTAATTAATTCATTAACTTCATCATAGCGATCTACAACCGCTTGTAATTTTTCAAAAACTTCATCCATTAATTTAATTTCCTCGTTTCCTTATTTAATTGGTGGATTATTATAGTGGCGTCTGCAAACCGGATAGTATGATTCGTTGCCACCCATTTGAATTTGTTCGCCTTCATAAACTGGTTTACCATTACTAAAGCGAACATTCATTATTGCTTTTTTCTCACAGAACCAGCAAATTGTTTTCATTTCCTCAATCTTATCAGCATATAGTAATAATGCTTCAGAACCTTCAAAAAGATGATTTTGGAAATCATTTTTTAACCCAAATGCCATAACAGGAATATTTAATTCATCAACTATTTGAGATAGTTGGAGAACATGCTCTTTTTTTAAAAACTGGGCTTCATCAATCAAAATACAACTTGCATTAGGATTAACTTCTTGAACCTTATTAAAAACATTGGTATCGTCAAAAATTGGCACAGCTTTTCGATTAAGTCCCACTCTAGACTCAATCATTCCATGCTCTTCACGAGTATCGACGGCACTTGTCATTATAATGACACTTTTATTTTGCTCTTCATAATTATGTGACACTTTAATAATTTCAATTGTCTTTCCACTATTCATTGCACCGTATCGATAAAATAATTGAGCCATATTCTCACCTTTTTCTTCAAATTATACTTTTTCATTATACAAAATTTTTTATACATTTTCGATAGGCATTATTAATTTAGCATTTGAAAACTTGTATTTTTTAAAAAATAGATATAAGATTGTCCATCAAATTAAAATATATGATAAAATTTACTATTAATAAAAATCGATTTTAGATAATAGGAGCTAGGTAAACATGTCATTCAAAAGTACATTTGCAACCGCTGCAGGTAGATCTTCATACTGGTTTTTACACACTTTTATGAAAGGTGGAAGTTCTCTACCTGGCAAGATTACCACCAAAATAGATCCAGATATTTTAGCAACCTTAGGAAAAAATTACGATGTAATTATTATTACTGGAACCAACGGAAAAACTTTGACAACTGCACTAACTGTTCAAGTTTTGCGTGAAAAATATACCGATGTTTTAACTAATCCTACTGGGTCTAATATGGAACAAGGAATTGTAACTACCTTCTTGACTGCACCAAGTACTAAGGGAAAACGTCCTCTAGCTATCTTAGAAGTTGATGAAGCTAACATTATTAAAGTAACTAAATATATTCAACCAAAAGCGTTTGTATTTACTAATATTTTTAGAGATCAAATGGATCGATTCGGTGAAATTTACACAACTTATCAAAAAATTCTGGACGGTGTAGCATTAGCACCCAATGCTACAATTATTGCTAATGGCGATGCCCCAATTTTTCATAGTAAAGATTTACCTAATCCTGTAATTTATTATGGATTTAATAATCAAAAAGATAGTGACATTAAAGCTAGTCCTAATACCGATGGAGTATTATGTCCAGTTTGTCAGCACATTTTACATTATAACTTTATTACTTACTCAAACTTAGGTAAATATTTCTGTCCTCATTGTGGATATAAACGTCCCGAATTAACTTATCAAGTAACTAACATTGATGACTTAAAACCAACTAACTCTACTTTTGATGTTGATAATTTCCAATTAAAAATTGGCATTGGTGGAGTTTATAATATCTATAACGCTTTGGCTGCCTATTCAGTTGGTCGTTTCTTAGGAGTTAGTCCTGAACAAATTAAACACGCCTTTGAAAAAGATGAACATATTTTTGGCCGCCAAGAAGAAATTAATGTTGAAGACAAAAAAGTCACTTTAATTCTTGTTAAAAATCCCGTAGGTCTAAATCAAGTTATTGACATGATTTCTACTGATCCAGATGAATTTTCATTTATTGGATTGTTAAACGCTAATTATGCCGACGGAATTGACACTAGTTGGATTTGGGACGGTGATTTTGAGCGATTACCACAAATGAATATTAAGCACTTTATTACTGGGGGAGAACGATATAAAGATATCACCTTTAGACTTAAAGTTGCTGGTGTTCCCGAAGAAAAACATGATATAATTCCCGAATTAAATAAAGTAGTTGATGCTATTAAAAATCAACCAACTGAAAAAGTATATATTTTAGCTACCTATACAGCGATGATGCAATTACGTAAAATGTTCGCTGAAAAAGGTTATATTAAAGGAGGCATTAATTAATGAAATACTCATTAAAAGTTGCACATCTATATGGTGATTTAATGAACCCTTATGGAGATATGGGAAACGTATTGGTTTTGAAATATCTAGGCGCTAAGATGGATATTGATATTTCAGCTGAAGTAGTTAGTTTAGACCAACCATTTAACGCTGATGATTATGATATTGCCGTTTTTGGTGGTGGCCAAGATTTTGAGCAATCAATTGTTTCAAAAGATATTCAAAATAAAAAAACTGAATTAACCCGCTTTATTGAAAATGATAAATCCTTACTAGCCATTTGTGGCGGATACCAATTATTAGGTCACTATTATGTCGATGCTGAAAATAATAAACTACCTGGAATTGGTGCTTTAGATCACTACACTGAAAAACAAGAAAATCATCGTTTTATTGGTGATATTATTATTGAAAATGAAGAAACTGGTGAACAATACCATGGTTTTGAAAATCACCAAGGAATGACTTATCTAGGTAAAGGTGAACGTCCTTTAGGTAAGGTACTACAAGGTAACGGAAACAATGGTAGCGACCAATCAGAAGGGGTTATTTATAAACACACTTACGGAACCTACTTCCATGGTCCAATTTTAGCTAGAAATCCACAAATTGCAAAACACCTATTAATTAACGCTTTGCAAAAGAAATATCCTGATACCGACTTCACAGAACAAAATAATTTAGTTGTTGAAGAAACCTTCTAAATAAAAAGACTAGGAAAATTTCCTAGTCTTTTTATTTTTCATTAATGAATGTATCAATTAGAATTTGTCGTCTTATTAAAAATTCTTGGTTAGGCTCTGGATGAACTCGATTTGATAAAAAGATTAAGGAACGTTTTAATTCACGGCTAATAATCAAAATAGTTCCAGTAAACCCGGTATGTACAATATAGGGAACATTTTTAAAATTATATCGCAAATCCCAACCTAAGGAACGATTTTTTGATTTCATCGGAGTCTGATCAACAAATAATTCATTTAAAAATTTACTTGAAACAACTTGATCATTGAATACTTGACCCATAATCCATTGGCTAAAAATAATTAAGTCATCTAACGTTGAAAATAATCCGGCTGCTCCACTATGTTCACCTAAAATATAAGTTTTAGGATCATGTACTTCTCCTCTAATCAAGCCACGGTCATTAGTAATTTCTGTTGGTACTGAATTAATTTTACTAGGAGTAAACGTCGTATGCTTTAAACCTAATGGATTAATTACTATATCAGTTATAGCTTTTTGAATAGAAATACCTAGAATTTTTTCAGCAATCCATCCTAAAAAGATAAAATTAACATCTTGATATTTAATTTGTTTTGCGAAATTTTTTCCTACTTTTAAATTTAATAAGGCTTTTCTTAAATCATTTGGTGCCAATTTATTTCGATTTTCAATATATCCAACTATATCTGAAGTATGTGTAATTAAATTTATAATTTTAACTTGAGAATCCTGCCATTCAGGTAAATACTTTTGAATTGGGTCGAATAAATTAAGCTTTTGCTCTTCAATTAATTTCATAATTACCGGTACGGTTCCAACTACTTTGGTCAAGGATGCTAAATCATATTGTAACTGGTCTGTTAATTTAACTTTATTAGGGGTTATTTCAGCTAAACCCATAATACGTTTATTGATCTGGTCGTGATCAATAATTGCATAACTTACTCCTGGCATTAAGCCGTCACTTAACATGTCATTAATAATTTTTTCAGTTTTTTTAAAATGCATCAACTCACCTCTCCTATATTCTATAACAAAAAAGCGAAAGGAAATCATTCCTTTCGCTTTTTTATGCTAAATCGTTACCAGCAAATTGTGAGTTATATAAGTCGGCATAAAAGCCTTCTTTTTCTAACAATTCATTATGGTTACCAGTTTCAATAATTTGTCCATGGTTCATAACAACAATGTTATTTGCACCTTGAATAGTCGATAGTCGATGCGCAATTACAAAACTAGTTCTTCCTTGTGATAAGCGATCCATAGCATCTTGAATTAATTCTTCGGTTCTAGTATCAACTGAAGAAGTAGCTTCATCTAAAATTAAAACTTGTGGATTAGCAATAAACGCTCTTGCAATAGTTAGTAATTGACGTTGACCTTGTGAGATATTACTTGCATTTTCATTTAATATCGTATTGTATCCATCAGGTAACTGGCGAATAAAAGTATCGGCATGTGCCATTTTAGCAGCTTCGTATACTTCTTCTTCACTAGCACTTTCCTTACCATACTTAATATTATCAAATATGGTACCTTTAAATAACCATGTGTCTTGTAGCACCATTGCCATGTGACTTCTAAGTTTTGGACGGGTTTCGTCTCTGGTATCTAAACCATCCATCTTAATAGAACCTGAATCAATATCATAGAAACGTTCTAATAAGTTAATAATTGTAGTTTTACCAGCTCCAGTTGGTCCAACAATCGCTACCATTTCACCAGGATTTACAGATAAATTAAAATTCTTAATTAACTGACGATCAGGTACATACCCAAAGTTAACATTTTCAAAATGAATCTTAGCTTTGTCATTTTCGTCAAACGGAACATCAGCCAATTCAGTCGACATTTCTGGTTCATCTAAAATCATAAAAATTCTTTCAGCAGAAGCAATTGTTGATTGGATGGTGTTAGTCAAACTTGCTAACTGTGTAATGGGTTGTGAAAACATATTAGTGTATTGTAAGAAAGCTTGGATGTTACCTAATGTAACTTGTCCATTAGTAACTTGAATACCACCAATGATTGCTACAAACACGTAATCTAAATTCTTAATAAGGTTCATCAATGGGAAAACAAAACTTGATAAAAATTGGGCTTTCCAAGAAGCCTTGTAATATTTTTGATTACTTTCTTCAAAATCTTCAATCGTTACATTTTCGCGATTAAAAGTTTTAATAATACTTTGACCGGCATAATCTTCTTCAATCTTACCATTTAAAGTACCAAGTTCAGCTTGCTGAGCACCAAAAAGTTTTTGTGATTTAGGTGCGATAATCCCTACCACGATAGCACTTAATGGTAAAGTTGCTAAAGCTACAAGGGTTAGCTTCCAACTAATTGTAAGCATCATGATTAAAACCCCAAAAAATGTAAAGAAACTCGTAATCATTTGAGTCAAACTTGATTGAAGCATGGTATTGATATTATCCATATCATTGACTGCTCGAGACATAATGTCACCATTTGAATTAGTATCATAAAATGAAATTGGTAAACGTCTCATTTTCGCTTTAAGATCTTTTCTTAATTGATAAACAATTTTTTGAGAAATTCTACTCATTACAATTTGTTGAATCAATTGAGCTAAACTGGCTAATAAGTAAAGCACTGCTACTTCTAAAATAATTATGCCAATTTTTTTGAAATCAATTGGGAAAGACTTAATTGCAATACCAGCTTTTAGCTGTGAAGTACCTGCCATTACTCCTTTAAAAATTTCAGTTGTTGCTTTACCTAAAATTTTAGGAGTTACAATTTGTAAAATAACGGCTCCAATGGCCATTACAATTGCTAACACAATACCCCGGATCCAATGTCTAGTGTATTTAATTAGCCTAGCAGAAGCCCGCCAAAAATTATCAGGACGCTTATTTTGCATCAATAAGACCCCCCTCTTCTTTTTTAATTTGAGAATTCATAATATCTTGATAAATTGGATTATTTTCAACAAGTTCTTGATGAGTTCCCTTACCAACTACTTGACCATTATCTAAAACTAAAATTAAATCTGCACTGGCAACTGTTGAAATTCTTTGAGCAACAATTACACTAATTCCACGACTAACTTGTTCGTCATGATTTAAAGCCATTCGCAATTCAGAATCAGTTTTAAAATCTAGTGCTGAGAAAGAATCATCAAAAATATAAACATCCGCTGGTTTTAAAATAGTTCTAGCAATAACTAATCGTTGACGCTGTCCACCAGAGAAGTTTTCACCGTTTTGTTCAACAATATAGTCTAAGCCGGCATCTTTATCATTTTTAATAAAGTCTGAAGCTTGAGCCACATCTAATGCATGCCAAATTTCTTCATCAGTGGCATCAGGTTTACTAAAAAGCATATTTTCTCGAATAGTACCTGAGAATAAAATAGCTTTTTGCTGTGTAATTGAGATCTGAGCGTGTAAATCATGCTGGGTCATATCTTTAATATCTACACCATTTAATGAAATTTCACCACTTTCAGGATCGAATAGTCGTGGAATTAAGTTAACTAATGAAGATTTACCAGAACCAGTTCCCCCAATAATGGCCACCGTTTGACCACCCTTGGCTTCAAAATCAACATCTTCTAAAGCAAGTTTTTCCGCATTGGCATAACGGAAATTAACATGGTCAAATTTCAAAGATGGTTGCTTAGTTTCGCTAGTTGTTGAAACCGGGTTTTTAGGATCTGTTATAGAATCTTTAACATCCAAAACTTCATTAATTCGGGCAGCTGATGCAGATGCTCGTGGAATAAATACAAAAATTAATGATAGCATCATAAAACTAATTAAAATTTGTGCTGAATAAGTAATGAAAGATAATAAGTTACCAACTTGAAGGGCTTGGGCAGAAACTAATTTTCCACCTAACCAAATAATCCCTACGTTAGTAAAACTAAGTACCAATGTCATGATTGGCATAATAAATGAAACAATTGTAAATACTCGCATACCAGTATTAGCAAAATCTTTATTGGCTTTGTCAAATCGTTCTTGTTCAAAGTCATCTTGATTAAATGCTCGAATTACTCTTACTCCAGTTAAACCTTCTCTAAACACCAAGTTAATGTCATCAGTTTTCTTTTGTAAACTCTTAAAGAGTGGTACTGCAAAGAACATCACAATCATTACCGCTACTGCCAAAACTGGAATGGCAATGGCAAATGATGAAGTTAGTCGTGGACTTTTAATATATGCTAAAATTCCAGCGCCAATTAACATAATTGGTGACATTAACATCATTCTTAAGATTTGAACCATTACATTTTGGATTTGAACCACATCGTTAGTAGTACGGGTATTTAATGAAGCTTCTCCAAATTTATCAATATCTTCGCTCGAAAAATTAATGACCTTTTTAAATAGATCAGATCTAATTTTTGCACCAAGTTTCATTGATTGAGTTGAAGCAAAATAAACATTTCCTGCCGCAGCAGCTACCCCTACGATAGAAACAATAATCATCATTATTCCTTGATTCCAAATATATCCTATGTTATTTTGTGCTATCCCCTTATCAACAATATTTGCTGTAACGGTTGGTAAAAATAAATCACAAGATACCTGAAGAATCATGAATAAAATTGCTCCAAGTACTGCCCCAAAAGACAGTCTTGATTTGGCTAATTTTATCAATTACTTGACCTCCTAAATTCATAAATAAATATTAAAACAAGTTTTACCGAATAGGAATAATTATACGCTTTTTAACGATCTTTTCAAAACTTAATAATAATTTATTACATAAATAAAATAATTTGGTAAAATTGCATTATAAAAGGAGGCAATCCTATGCCAAGTAATTCAGATACGCTTTATCATGCTTTGTATTACATAAAAAATCATCCTTCAAAAATTGCATTTTCTCAGCAAAAATACAACAATGCACTTGAAATGTTTATTGATGACTCCGTACCCATGGGGAACGTCGAGTTGTATTTTCCAGATCAAAAATTAGCAGTTAATAAAATGTCTTCAGAATTCATTACCATGCATAATGATTTATTAGACTACTACTATAATATGACTAATCAAACCGATGCCAATTTTTCTGACGTTTGGATAACAAGTAGTCATTTAGTTAACCAACATAAATATTTAATAGATATATCCTTTGAATAACAAAAAAGTGTGCCCAAATGGGCACACTTTTTTGTAGGTATGAAATTTGGTAATTGCCTGAAATTACCAAATGCAATTATACCATAAAGATAAAATAATAATAACTATTTTGTAATAACGGTTGATGTAGTTAACTAATTATAATCTTATTGCTAAGTTTACTAATATAAAATTGGAATAATAGAGTTAATTAAGTATTTTTTAATATAATAACCAATTAAAATCTTTTTTAAAAAAAACACTTTCTTTTGATTATTTTTAATTTATACTATACTAAACGTATTAATGTTAATTACATACAACGGAGGTTACCTAATGAAAAAGGGAATTTTAATTGCATCATCTGCATTACTAGCTATTACTTTAGCTGGTTGTAGTAGTGGCAACTCATCAAAATCTAACGATAGCCAAGTAGCTACTTCTAAGCAAGCTAGCTCAAATTCATCAAATGATAACGCTAAAAATGACGATAGCCATAATACTAGTGATAATGGTTCAGATGATACTTCTAATAACAATAATGAAAGTAACTCATCAGCTTCAACTGATACTAGCTCCGATAATACTGATACAAATAACAATTCCAACAGTAGCAGTGACTCTAATCAAATGAGTAACGATACCGATTCAAACGAAAATGATAGTAAAAATTCAAATGCTACTTCATCAACTACTGATACAAATGAATCTACCGATACTAATAAAAATACCGTTAACAAAGCTAATAGTACCGATAGTCAAGCAACTCAAGTTACATCAGTTAGCCAAGCTATCGATTTAGTAAAATCACAATATAACGGTTCCGACAAAAATGTTACTTGGTCTGCTGGATCCAATGATCTAAGACAAGATGACAATGGAAAATCATATTATTGGATTAGAGGCCAACATACTACCTACTCAAATAATGGTATGGGAAGCCACGGATTAAGTTACCATGTATATCAAGATGGTAAAATCGTTGAAGGCTGGTAAGCCAAAAAAGAACCCTATTTATAAATAGAGTTCTTTTTAAATAAAATCTTTAATTTAACTAGTTGTTCGATAAATTAAGCTCGTCATTGGTAGTAGTTATGTTTCGAAACGAGACAATACTCCTTTGATGAGCTTATTTTTGTATTAAAATAATAGCATAACAATTCATATCGAGGTTAAAATATTATGACAACTGCATTTTTTATAATTATTATCTTTTTGGGTATAATAACTTCAATAATGATTCAACACCATCTATCAAAGCTTCCACTCCCGATTATATACATAGTAATGGGAGTTATTTTGTCAGTTATTCCACTATATCGGCATTTTACTTTCGACCCAAGTTTATTTTTGTTCATAATTGTTGCTCCCCTACTTTATAACGATGCTAAGTCTGCATCTCGTTATTGGATCGGACGAGGCTTTGTTAACATCATTTCATTATCTATTGTTTTAGTTTTAATTACAGTAATTGGAGTTGGGACATTAATTCACGGAATTTTTCCAATTATTCCGCTATCCTTAGCAATAGCCATAACAGCAATTGTAACTCCAACTGATGCCACCGCAGTCAGTGCTTTTTCTCACCCAAATAAGAATTTACAAATTCCCTACATTATTTTACAAAACGAATCACTATTTAACGATGCTACAGGCTTTGTAACCTTAAACATTGCGCTGACAATGTATTTAAGTGGTACCTTCTCTATTGGCACAGCTGTATCTGAATTTCTTTTAGAATTTGGTGGTGGATTGCTATTTGGAATGATATTAGGTTTTATAGCTCATTTCCTAAGATCTATATTGTTTGCTATAGGAGATGATGAACCCTTAATTATGGTAATCCTCGAAGTGTTAGTCCCTTTTATTGCATATTTTTTAGCTGATGAATTAAATCTATCGGGAATTTTAGCGGTAGTCGCTGCGGGACTAGTTCAGGGTGCTGAAAACGATAATCTACAACTAACTTCAAGCAAATTACAATTAGTGCAAGAAAATGCTTGGGAATTAGTAGAACAAATTTTAACCGGAGTAATTTTTTTAATTTTAGGAATTTCACTACCAACCATTATTAGTGAGATTCTAGATACCGGAGTTCAAAACATTTTTATTTTAATTTTAATTGGGTTAACTATATACGTATTTAAATTTTTGATTCGCCTAATTTGGACTAGATACTTGGTTTGGATGCATTTAAAGCGTAGTAGTCGTTGGCATGATAGTTGGATAATGAGTTTTAGTGGTGCTAGTGGAACTATTTCTTTAGCATTGGCACTTTTATTGCCCAAGTCGATTAATCAAAATGCCATTATTAATCGTGATGCTTTAATTTTTATTGTCCTTACAATTATCATAATTAGTATGGTATTAGCAGCAATATTTGTTCCTAAACTAACTAAACCAAGTGATTCTGACGAAGAAGTTAAACCGTTTGATCAATGGTTTAGAGAAATGATCATGGTAGCCATGAACACCATTCAAAAAACAACTGATCATCGTCCAGAAGCCGAAATTGTTGTAGACACGCTTAGTCGACAATTACATTCTCATAAAATTGTAAATCATAAAAAACGTAATCAAATTTATCGACAAGCCTACGAAATTGAAAAACAAACTATCACTGAATTATTCACTCTACAAAAAATTACTGAAGATGAGTATATTTACTATCTTGAATTCTTAAACCTTAGTTTAAAGACAGCTACAGGAAATCTATTAACTAACTTTATCTTACGTTTAAAATTTGGATTGCATATTGGTAAATTATATCGTGATCTTGGAACCGTCCAAGATATGTTTCTAACCTCTCCGCAATTAGCGGAACAATTTTACTGGGTTAACCAATTTGAACTTCATAATGAAGATATTAAACCGATCGAAAATGCTGGCTTTAATCAAGTGATGAAGTACTTAAAAGAAATTTCTGATATTCAAGCTACAAGTATCGAATTACACGATGTCCGTAGTTTCTATCGAGACCGTCATCGCCGCATGCAACAGGCCAACCCAAATCCAAAAATATTTTATCAATTATTCTTAGATGCTTTTAAGGCCGAATTTGAATTTTTGCAAAGGGCTATTCAAGATAATAAAATTGAAATGGATACTGCCGAATCTTTGCAAGAACATATTATCTATGACCAAATGTCTATGATTAGAAATAGTTCAAATTACACCAAAAATTACTCCATCCAACGTTATGATAAAAATAGGTATACAGATTAATGATCTACCGTTAATAAAATCTTAAAAAAGCCCCCAACTTTAATTAGTTGGAGGCTTTTTTATTGGAAAAATATTAAATTTAATTTTATAAAAAATTTGCCTTGCATGCTATATATAGTATGCAATAAAATTATAGTCAAGCGAGGGAGTAACTACCTGAACGAAGCTTAGCAAGATAGGTGCATTCACACTCCTCAATCATTCTAGACCAAAAAGAGGTGGTAAACGTGACTATACTAGGAGAGGTTTTGCAGATTGTGAAGTATATCTTCATGATATTCCTATTATCTAGGGCCGTGATTAATTTCGCTAAAGCCTATCAAATAATAAAAAAAGCTAACCAAAAAGGAGTTTGACAATGAAAAAAGAAACCGTACAAAAATTAACTATGTTGTTTTCGATTGTTGCATTAATATTCTCGTTTTTATCATTTATTAAGGTGTGGTTTTAATATCTTAAATATTATGCTTTCTGAAAATCAGATAATAAAAAAGCTAACCAATAAAGGTTAGCTAAACAGTAAAACAGTGCAATTTTATGAACACTGTACTTTTGTTAAACGTTGATATAACATCATTTAACTACTAATTAAAATGTATGAAATTCGTCTATTGGGCATACTGGGCTCGAACCAGTAAATTACGGATTCAGAGTCCGCTGCCTTACCAATTTGGCGAATGCCCAAAAATATTACATATTAATGATATATAGGGATAACAAATATGTCAATAATATTTTATAAATTGACAAACATATTTATATTTGATAAAGTAATATTACAGTTTATTGCCCGCTGGTCAAACTGGTTTAAGACGTCGCCCTCTCAAGGCGGAGTTACGGGTTCGAGCCCCGTGCGGGTGATTTAATACGATAAATAAAACCGATAAGCAGATTGCTTATCGGTTTTTTAATGTATTAATAATTAAACAAGCGATCGCTACCCGCTCCATATCTAATCATTGTCATGGTTCGCTTACTATGATCAATAGTTATAACATCCCAAGCGTCTTCATTTTCTTGACCAATCTGTCGTCCATGAACTGCACCACGATCATATGCGCTACATAAACTTTCTATATATAACACATCATTAAATTTAACATCACGATCAACATGGGCATGCCCGGACATTACTGCAATAACTCTACCACTTGGCTTATCAGAAAAGTCTACACTTACTTTTACTTTATAATTAGGATCATTTTCTGGTAGTGGAGCAATAGGATTGCCCCTTACGTCTTTTTTATTAGGTCCAAATCCACTGCCGGTATAACTAGTTGCTTGTTGGAAAGCTTCAATAATTCCAACGATCACATTTCCGGCATGTTGAAAGTTAGCATGATTTTCGTCTTTCCAAATTCCTCTTAGTGAACTATGCGATTCAATCAAGACTTGTTTATCATTTGGAACACTTTGTAAAGTATTGATAAACCAATCAACTTGTGCTTGGCGAAATTCTGAACGACCATGTGAAATATAAACTGATGTTAATCCTCTAGATATATATGGAACATCATATGAATTTAAAACAATTACTACTAAATTATCATTAGCTACATAATATCCATAAGGATTAGTAGGATCATTAGGATTGGTTTTTAGCCATTGATTATATTGAGATAGCCTTATAGGATAAGCATCCTGATCATTAATTATTGCAGCAAATGAGCGATTATCCTGATCTCTAGAATAACCAGAATTATCATCATGATTTCCTTGGGTAACAATAAAAGGCACCTTAGTTAATTGATGGGCTTCAATTCCCGCTTGAACATCTACTATCGAATCAGCTTTAGGCTTATTACCATCCTCTAAATCCCCATTATTTAAAATAAAATCCAATCCATAAGTGTCAGCATAGTATGAAATTGCCTGAACATGTCGTAAGGCTCTTTTAGTTGCTTGAGTACCATTTAAATCAATATGCGTATCCGTAATCATACCAAAGGTAGTAGTATTACTATTTTGATATTGTTTAACCTTATCATTGACGGATTGCATCCAATTTTTTTCATCATTCGAAGGATTAAAAGGATCTAGTCCATTCCCTAATTCTTTATTTTTTAAATAATTAGTGTGTAATTTTTGCAAACCAGATAAAAATCCCATTATTTCGCCTTCTTAATCTATATATTTTAGATTAATTATAGATTAATTTGGTTCAGTTAGTAAAAATTTTGACTAAAAAAGAGGCCAATCAATCGGCCTCTTTTTTTATTTTAATCGTTCATTTAATTTTTTAGAAATTTCTTCATATCCAGGTTTACCTAATAAACCAAACATATTAGTTTTATAAGCTTCTACCCCTGGTTGATTAAATGGATTAATACCATTTAAGTATCCAGAAATTGCAACCGCAATTTCGAAGAAGTAAATTAAATATCCTAGAGAATATTCAGTTTGATCAGGTATATGAACTGTCATTACTGGTACTCCACCATCGGTATGAGCAATAACAACTCCTTCGTAAGCTTTAGTGTTAACCCAATCCAATGATTTACCTTGTAAATATTCAAGACCATCTAAATTATTATCTTCGGATGGAATAGTAATGTCACTATTGGGATGATCTAACTTAACAACTGTTTCAAATAGGTTTCTTAAGCCTTCTTGAATATATTGACCTAATGAGTGCAAATCAGTAGTGAAGTTTGCTGATGATGGGTAGATTCCTTTTTGATCCTTACCTTCGGATTCACCCATTAATTGTTTCCACCATTCTGAAAGCATCTTCATATTTGGTTCATAGTTTTCAAGAATTTCGGTAGTATATCCCTTGCGATATAAAATATTTCTTAAGGCAGCGTAACGATAAGCATCATTTTTAGATAAATCAGTATCAGTTAGTTCGTGTTGTGCATCACGAGCTCCTTCCATTAATTTATCAATATCACTACCGGAAACAGCAATTGGTAAAAGACCAACCGCAGTCAATACGGAGTATCTACCACCAACACCATCAGGAATTACGAAACTTTCCCAACCATTGGCATCAGCTTCTTGTTTCAAAGCACCTTTATGGGCATCAGTAGTAGCATAAATACGTTTATTAGCTTCAGTTTCACCATATTTTGCAACTAAGATTTGTTTGAATACTCTAAAAGCTACTGCTGGTTCAGTAGTTGTTCCTGATTTTGAAATTATGTTAATTGAGAAATCATCATCACCAATTTTTTTAATTAAATCTGATAAATAAGACGAACTTAATGAGTTACCAGCAAATACTACTTGGGTTGCTTGGTTATCATCTTTATAGAAATTTGAGTGTAAGAAGTCAAGTGCCATTTGTGCACCAAGATAAGATCCACCAATTCCAATAGTTACTAAGTACTTAGAATCACTTTGAATTTTGGCAGCTGCTTTTTTGATACGGTCAAATTCTTCATGATCGTAATTGGTTGGTAAATCTAACCAATCACGGAAATCACTTCCTGCTCCTGTACCATTTCTTAGTTCATCATTTGCGGCATTAACCATAGCTTGCATTTCTGGAACTTCATTATCATGAACAAACTTAGATAATGCTGAATCATCAAAAGTAATATATGACATAATTATTCCCTCGCCTTTTTGGTGAATCAATTCACCTTATTCATCTGGAAAACATATCGTAAATGTCGACCCTTTACCTGGTGTCGATTCAACTTTAATTTTACCATTATGTAAGTCAACAAGTTGATGAACAATCGCCAAGCCTAAACCTGATTCACCAAATTTCTCGCTTCTGGAAGAATCAGCTTTATAGTATCTTTCAAAGATATTTTTAACCTGGTCCTCAGTCATCCCAATGCCTGAATCGGCAACCTTGTAAACGATTTTATTTTCAATTTGTTTTCCGGATATCACTATTGTACCATTTTCTGTGAACTGAATGGAATTAGTTATTATATTTACCATAATTTGTACAAATCTATCATAATCAGCATTAATAAAAAGTTCTTCAGGGAAGTTCATTATGATTTTGTCATCATGCAATTGAGCCTTATTATTTAATTGTTCAACAACGTTCTTAATAGCTGAAACTGAATTAAATTTACTTTTTTGTAAATTAATCGAATTAGATCTAATCTTTTCATAGTCAAGATTTTCATTAACTAATCTAATTAATCTTTGGGTTTCGTTCATCATCAATTCTAAGCTATGATCACGAGCATTATTAGGTATGACATCATACTTAAACCCCTCTAGTATTCCATTAATAGTGGTTAAAGGCGTACGCATCTCATGAGCCGCATTAGCTAAGAATTCTTCACGCCGTTCTTCTTGGCGTTTTATTTCTAAATCAGAACGATTAAGCGATGCGGTCATTTCATTAAAATCATTAATTAAATCATCAATTTCATCTTTATTCTTACTTTTAAGCCTTACGGTATAATCGCCTGCTGAAACCTTATTGGCGCTATCACGTAATTTTTGAATTCGTTTGTTTAAACGATTAGCAAGTATAAAGCTAATAATCATCCCAACTATTACAGCTGCTAAAAATACCACTATTAATTGATCATTAATCCGACTAATTTTATCATTTAGCTGTGAGGTAAACGTACTAGCGGAAACAACAGCGATTAATTTACCATTACTGTAATAAGGTTTTAATACCTCAATAACACTATCACTATCTTTTTTTAGATAGCTATCCTTGCTATCATTAGCTTTTTCAATAACTTTGCCCTGTTTTAATTGTTGCCAATTCTTTGAACTAATTTTATTTTTACGGTCGTTATTTGAAGTATAAATAACATTTTTATCATTGTCATAAACTGTAAAATTAATTTTTTCGCTTCTAGCAAATTCATTGCTAGAACTTAAGCTATCTAAATTAAAATAAACATTTTTTCCATCTTCACTAATACTAGAAGCGCGCTTAATCGAAGTATTACTTAGATTTTCTAAATTATTCCATGCATCATCGTAAATAAAATTTTTAGTTAATTGGCTAAAAGCGATACCTGAGATTGAAATAATAATAACGATAATGACAAAAAAGCCAATTAATTGTTGATAAATAATTTTCATTATTTATTAACCTCGCTATCATCAAACTTATAACCAACCCCCCACACGGTTTGGATTAATTGTGGCCCAACCTTTTCAATTTTTTGACGTAATTTTTTTACATGAGCATCAACCGTTCGCTCATCTCCATAAAATTCATAATCCCAAACTAACCCTAACAACTGTTCTCTTGAGAATACCTGTCGAGGTTTTTTGGAAAGTGTCTTTAATAAATCAAATTCTTTTGGAGTAAGTCCTTCAATTAATTTTCCATTTAGATAGGCTTCTCTAGTGTTTGAGTTTAATTTAAAGTGTTCCGTTTCTACATCAAAATTATCAAATTCGTTATCCGAACTTGTTGATTGGTTAAGTTTTGATCTACGAATTAAAGCTTTCATTCTAGCAATTAAGGTGATAGGACTAAATGGTTTCGTTACATAATCATCCGCTCCTATGTCAAATCCTAACACCTGATCACTATCAGAATCACGAGCAGTTAGCATAATAATTGGAACCGTTGGTGATAACTTTCTAATATCACTAGCTACTGCTAAGCCATCTTTTTTTGGCAAATTTAAATCTAACGTAATTAAATCCCAACTATCTGGCTCTGATTTAAAATTCTCAATTGCTTCTTCACCGTCATATGCGTATACAACATCCCATTTTTCTCTATCAAAAAACATTGACATCATTTCAGATACCGACTTATTATCTTCAACCATTAAAATTTTCATTTTAATTTTCTTCCCACTTTCAGTAACTTATTGCTTCCAAATTTCCCTTTATCCATAATTTTTTTAACTGCTGTTGAGTTAAACTTTCTAAACTACCCGTCCAAGGATTATTAAAATAGTAAGTCTTATGATTAAATCCTACTATGATAATAATATTTGATTTTAAATTATTTAATCCACTTGTTTTAATAACGATTGGCCGTTTTCTTAAAATTTGACGCTTAATCTGTTTAAAACTCATTTTACTTAAATCTTTGATTGAATCAGTTTCATTAATAACTACTTGTCCTAAACTAAGCATATTGGATTGCTTTAAATCTAGTTTTAATATTTCATTTTTTAGTTGTGTTGGACTAATCGAACTTCCAGCATATCTTAACATCATTAGAAATGCTGCACATTCATTATCAATATCTGATTCCGAATTCTGCTTAATGGGTTCAATTGTTAACCTTCTAAAGTTATTTTTTAAATGCTTTTTTAAAAGCCAACCACTGATTGAACCATAATTAAAATGATACCAAATTTGATGATTAAAAATACTAATTTTATTAATTAAAATCTCTTTATTTTTTAATGTATTTGGTAAATCAACTTTTACTAATTGATTAATTTCTGTACCATTTTCTTCGCTAAGATACCAATAATCCCTAGCCATTCTTCGGAGTCTAACATAAAACTCTCGTGTTTCCTCGTTTACAATGGTTTTACTCTTCATCTAATCAACTCCATACTTTCCATTTTACCAAGAATTTATTTAATTGGGACTAAAAATTACAAATTTAGTATGCTAAACTCTAGATAGATTTAAAATATCGTTCAAAGGGATGGTTATAATGTATAAAGCAATCACATTTTTTGATCTTGACAATACCCTACTAAATGAGTTCACTCAAGTAGATACGGAAGTTGCTCAAGCAATGGATCAACTACGACAAAATAACATTTTACCAGTTATTGCCACTGGAAGAAATATTTTTGAAATAACTAAAATTTTAGAAGATACTAAAATTGATACGGTTGTATCTGCCAATGGTGATTATGTTATCTACGAAGGCAAGCCAGTTTACAAAAGTGAAATGAGTAAAGAAGTCATTAGTGATTTAGCAAATTATGCCAAATCTTTTGGTGATTCGATAGCTGTCTTAAATGATAAAGATTCTAAAATTAATTTTAATACTGATTTTACTAAAGGAGCATATGATTCCGTTAACAGTATTGTTCCCGCTCTAGGAGCTAAAGAATTCGCAGAAAATAATCCTATTTATATGATGATTGTTTTAACAGTCGGTCACGATGAGGATTATCTTAATAGGTTTAAGGATACCCTAACCTTTTATAGAAATACTCCATTTAGTATGGATGTTATCAATACGGGAAATTCTAAACAACATGGTATTGAAGAACTCATAAAAAACGCTAACTTACAAGGAATTCCAACATATGCATTTGGCGACGGAAATAATGACGTTTCTATGATAAATTTTGCAGATTATGGAATTTCAATGGGAAATGGTTTGCCACACGTTAAAGAAATTGCCGATTATGTTACTACTAACAACACTGATCATGGAATCGTAAACGGATTAAAACATTATGGCTTAATTTAATCACATAGATTATTTAGTAATTATATGGTAGAATATAACCATATAATTTGGGGACGTTATGGATTCGACGGGTATAGGTCGAGCATAGATTGCGTTTCGTGCGACGTTCACGTTAATCCGTTCAGTTTTAAATTATAACTGCAAAAAATAATTCAAACTCTTACGCATTAGCTGCCTAATAAGCGCTTAGCGTAGATCCAACTAACTTTGTCTGTGGGTTAGATCTGGGTCCTATAATAAGCAGACTCACGTGCTTAGCTCCCATCTGAAGTTAAGTAAAGAGAATAATCAGATTAGCCGTTTATGGTTGCCTTGATTTATGGCGTTTTAAACGGTGAAATTTAAATAATAAATCTATGAACGTAGAGGTTTATGCGGCGATATGCTCGGACGCGGGTTCAACTCCCGCCGTCTCCATTGATTACTAAAAGCCTATGACGGTTAGCACTTAAAATGCTAATATCATAGGCTTTTTATTTTTTAATATATTTATGAACAAAATTTTATAGAAAGTATTATTTAAAATAATTTAGATTGGTAAATGGATTTTATGAAAAAGAAATTAAAAATATTTATTTTGGTATCAATTCCGTCGATAATCGTTTTAATTACTATTGTCGGACTCGGTATATATAAATTTAATAAGCAGCAGAGTGAATCAAAAATCAAATTCACCTCTACCTCTAAATATGTATATAGTAAAAATATTGATTTTATTAACGGAACGAAAGTGGGTAAAACTGAAGATAGCAAGCATTATGCTTATAAAGATGGTTATAATGGTGATAATTTATCCCTACCGCTTGAAGGTTTTAATCATGATTGGGCACGAGGATACCAAAGTGTAGTCAATCCTTCTTATAAAAAAGGACAGCTAACTGGTGGAAAAGTTAAAGGAACACGCGATGGTAAAAAAGCAGCCTCCCAAAATACAGTTACTGGTGAAGTTGGTGAAGATTGGAAAGACTCCAATAACTTGTATGAAAGAACCTACTACAAATACTTTATCTATTACTTTAAAGAAAATGGTGGTTCCAATAAACTTCTTAAAGAGATTTTTAGTAAGAATCACACGACCTACGTTAATTTTTGATGTCATCCCTACTTACAATAATTTTTATCGGTATCCAGATCCTTTAATGCATTCGACATAAATTTAATAATACACAAAACCACTACTTTTTAAGGTAGTGGTTTTTTACATAGTTTATAAATTGTTTATCTAAAACAAAACCAGTAACTAGGCAAATAATGCCTATAATTTTAATTGGCCAAGTTGTCGCGTTTATCAAAATTAAAATTCCAATAACAAAAATTACTGTTGAAAATGCTTGCACGTGATTACCGCCTTCCAATTATTGGTTTCACTTATACCCGTTTTATACAATACTTTCTTGCGAACTAATGCCTATATAAAAATATTATTTATATAATTAATTAAAATAACTTTTTTTAACTTTAGTGAGTAGCACAATTAGATTTGCTGATTCTTCATCCGTTAAATTTTCAGTTGTAATGTTTTCTATTTTGGATAATTCGCTTCTAATATCAATAGAAATATTAGCTCCCTTGGCAGTTAAATAAAGCTTATTAGATCTATCTTGTGATCCAACATTTGGTTTCTTTTCAACATAATCTCTAGATTCTAACTTACTTATAATAGCTGAGGTACTTGCATTACTCAATCCAAAATGGTCTGCAATCCTTTTTTGATTAGTTCCTGGAAATTCTTCAATGAAACCTAAAGTTTTTGCTTGAGACTCAGTTAGATTATATTGACTCGTTAATTTTCCAGATAAATAATGTTCTCTTACCTGAATGTCTCGCATCAAATAATTTATATCACTCGCTTGGCTCATTCTATGCCTCCTTTAATTGAAATATTTATAAACTACATTATATCCTTTATTAACAATTTAGTTAACTTAATTGTTGACAATATTATATTATGTTATACAATAGTCAACGTTCAATTTAGTTAACTAAATTGTTAGATATTTTATTGGAGGAACATCATGAAAAAGATAAGTTACAACCGAACTTTACTAGTATCAGTGGTTATCATAAGCGCATTTGTAGCTATGTTGAATCAAACCATATTAGCAGTTGCACAACCTGCAATTATGAAATCATTTAGTGTTTCCGTTTCAGACGTTAATTGGCTATCTACCGGTTATTCATTAATCGGCGGGATTCTTATTCCCATATCTGCTTGGATGGCCGAAAAATTCAATACAAAAAAATTAGTTTCAACTGCCCTAACTATTTTCTTAATAGGAACTGCAGTCTCTTTTATTTCCATGAACTTTTTAACTCTACTAGCTGGGCGTTTAATTCAAGCTATCGGGGCTGGAATTCTCTCAGGTTTATCAATGACAATTTTATTTTCAGTATTTGATAAATCTGAATCCGGAAAACCCACTATGGCATTAGGAATTGTTTTTGGACTATCACCAGCAATTGGACCTACCTTAGGAGGTTACATTGTTGATCATATTGGTTGGCATTGGGTTTTTGGTATCACCGCTCCAATTATTGCGATTACTTTGATAATGTCTTTGTTATTTATGGCTGATGTAGTATCTCATAAATATACTAAACTTGATATATTATCAGTTATATTATCAACCCTAGGTTTTGGAGCTCTTCTTTATGGTATTTCGGAAATTTCTAACAACAAATTAGATATGGATACCATTGCCCCAATTGTTATTGGTTTAATATTAATTATCGGTTGGATTTGGCGTCAATTAACTATTGAAGATCCAATGATTGAATTAAGAATTTTTTCAGTTAAAAACTTCACTTTAGCTTCTATTATTGGAGCCATTGCACAAATTTCTATGGTAGCGGTAGAATTTATTTTACCATTATACTTACAAAATGTACGTGATTTAAATGCAATGCAATGTGGGTTATCATTATTACCAGGAGCCATTGTAATGTTCCTACTAGCACCGATCTCTGGGTCCCTAGTTGATAAAAATAAGGGTCGCCAAGCAATTATTTTCGGAATTACAATTATGTCCCTATCAACACTATTACTATCATTTATATCTTTAGACACACCAATTTGGGAGATTATAACTTTATATGCTCTTCGTAACGTTGGTTTAGCATTTGCCATGATGCCAGCTGGAACAATGGCAATGAACTCCCTACCTAAACAGTTAGTTTCTCACGGATCTGCTGGAAATAATGGTACTCGCCAAATAGGAGCAGCTATTGGTACTGCATCACTTATTTCAATCATGCAAAATGTTGCTACTAATAGTTCGCCGGCAGCCGCTGAAGAAAAAATCAACTCTGTAAAATTTGCTACTGGAATGCATCTTGCATTAATTCATGGAGCCCAAGCCTCATTATGGGTAGCTACAGGCATTGGTATTCTTGGAATTATTATCGCATTTATGTTAAAAAATACTGATGATAAAAAAATATTGAATTAAAAAATAATAACAATTAATAAAAACCCCTAATAATAAATATTATTAGGGGTTTTTTAGTTAATTTTAATTTAATGAAGCACCGTAAATCCAACCGATCACTTTACCATTGTATGAACAACGGTAGTAATTAGTATTCCAGCCAAATTTAGTAGCTTGCATATCAACAGTTACTGTTTTGCCAGCGTAACTAGCACCAGCAGCTACTCGCTTAACTGAATACTTACTATCAGTTACGTGATTGTAAAATGCTGAAGTTGGTGTATTACTTACTGTCATAGTACGTTGAACTTTTTGGTAAGAGATACTTGAGCATAATGATGAACCTTTAATCCATCCAAGCAAAGTACCATTAGAATAACAACGATAATAAACATTACCATTAGCATCTGTAGCTTTCATATTAATAGTTACAGTTTTACCTTTATATGCTGAACCATAATTTTTAAATTTTGCAGAGTACTTACTATCAGTTAAAACATGGTTGTAAAAATTATCTTTAGCTGAATTTTTGATTTCTTTTTGATCATTTACAGCAACATATTTTACTGAGCTAGTATCATTAGATACTACATTATTAGAGTTCATTGAACCAGAGTTACTGCTATTTAAGTTGGTTGGGCGTGAATATCCAACTTTATTCCACCATGCAGCATTGATATTTTCAATTACCACACCACGATTTTGAGCATCAATCATTTGGCCATTTCCAATATAAATACCAACGTGTGAGATGCTTGATTTACTACCACCAAAATATACTAAATCACCTTTTTGTAGGTTACTTGCTGAAACTTTTTGAGTAGTATTATATTGAGATTGAGCAGTTCTTGATAGGTTCACTCCAATAGCCTTTTTGTAGACATATTGAGTATATCCAGAACAGTCAAAAGTATTAGGACCTACAGCTCCGTAAGTATATGGGTCACCTAATTTACTTTTAGCAACACTATATACGTCATCAAAACCACTAGCTTTAACATTTTTAGCAACCAATCCAGAAAAACCAATCATCGGGACAGCCGCAATAACTAATAACATCTTTTTAATAATTTTAGAATTCAAAACCTTACTTCCTTTTTATGTATAAAATTTATTTTTATTTATTTTTAATTTATTTAACATCAATTATGTTACTACATCAATAATTCAAGAGCTTATCAGTAGCTTTACAATTTGTAACAGCAAGTGAAATATATGTAATTTTATATAAAAAGATGATAACTACGGCACATAACAACTAATTTAGCCAATAATTTGGTACAATTGGATTAGCTTAAAAAATTATTGAAGGAGATAATGTTATGGATCAAAAAGGTATTATTGATAAAGTTCAAGATTTAGTTAGAAATGGTGATGTTGATCAAGCCAAATCATTTATTGAAGATCACAAAGATGACCTAGGCGATTACTATCAACGTGCCAAAGATTTATTAGGCAATGATGGTTCTGGAATTACCGACAAAATTAAAAATATGTTTGGTAAATAAAAAATAGGATTCTCGTAAAGAGAATCCTATTTTCTTTTTCGATGCAATATTTTCAGTTTTTCATTATTCTGATTATGTTTAGTAATAATTTCTTCTACTCGTTCTACTAACAAAATATCATCATCATTTTTAGATCCAATGTATGGTTTAGCCTTCATCAAAAAATAGATTTTTTCTTGTTTTAATTGACCTAACATGATCGTATCATGATCAATCTTACTACTAATATTAGAATAAGAAGTAAGTCCAGAAATAATTGTAGTTATAGCACCAAACAATGAAATTATATGTAATATGTATAAATTACTTTCTACAAATGTTGATAGAACCGGAATTGATGAAGTTAAAACTAACTGTACAATT
The DNA here is from genome assembly GCF_020616595.1 of Lentilactobacillus laojiaonis. Classification (GTDB taxonomy): domain Bacteria; phylum Bacillota; class Bacilli; order Lactobacillales; family Lactobacillaceae; genus Lentilactobacillus; species Lentilactobacillus laojiaonis. The sequence goes on from NZ_CP085278.1 coordinate 837,734, forward strand.
TTTGCTAGGTTTAATAAAAATTTCCACTTTTTAACTTGATTATCCAAATGATCAATTAGAGGGTCAAGTCGCTTTTCTATATAAATATTAATATCATATTTAGAATGTTCTGTCATTTAATCCCCTCCTTTTAAATTATATAACAAAAAAGAGTTTAAAATAAAATTTTAAACTCTTTTTAACTATACTAAAGTAGATAATCCGGCTCCCAAGATGGCACCAACAATTGGTCCAAAGAATGGAACCCAAGCATATTTCCAATCTGCATTACCTTTATGAGGTACTGGTAAAATTGTATAGGCTAAACGAGGAGCAAAGTCACGAGCAGGATTCATAGCAAATGTAATATTTCCTAAACCTAATCCGATAGCAATAATTAACATACCAACGATAAATGGTTTTAGACCTACTGTAAAATCGCCAAGATGAGTTAATACCAATACAAACGCAAAAGTTGCACCTGCTTCGGCGATGAAATCATGGATGGGACTTTTAATTGATGGTTCAGAACCAAAGATACTTACATTATTTCCTTCATCAGCATTAGTAATTTGGAAATTCTTATAATATATAATAATAACAATAATTGCACCTAAAAATGCTCCAATGAATTGACCAGCTAAATATGGCAATACACTATGCCAAGGAAATAATCCACAAATAGCAAAAGCAATTGTTACGGCTGGATTTAAGTGTCCTGCTGAGCCGGCTGCAGATGCGGTATAAACTCCCATCGAAATTGCAAGCCCCCACGCAAAACAAACTAGTAACCAATTATTAGAAGTTCTAGAGTAAGTTTTTTTAAGACCTAATCCAGCACCGTTACCAATCCCAATTGCTACCATAATCATGGTACCTAATAATTCTCCAACAAAACCACTGTCTATCATGTAAATCTCCATTCGTATTATAATTAAATAATTTATTCAAAACGACATCAAAAATTCCGTTGGCAAATGTCAACGGAATTAAATAGTTAATCTAATTCAGTAATTGAGAGTTAGCAAAATCATGTATAAAATCAATAATTTCCCTAGCCTTATCTTTTCCATAATAATTAACCCACTTATCAAACCTATTAGCAGCTAATAAAGAAATATCTTTTTCAGCTTCAGCTCCATCGGCAGTTAAATGCAAATAAAATTTGCGTTTATCACTGGGTGATGGTTCTTGATAAATATAATTATGTTTGAGTAAAACTTTAATTTGTCTGGAAATTGCACTCCTAGTAACATTTCGCTCACTAGCAATGTCCATCAAAGTAACATTTTTTTGTGTGGCAATTTTTCTTAAGATCAAAAATTGTTCAAAAGATAAGCCATACTTTTCAGCGGGTTCTGAAATATAATAGTTTAAGTACTTTAAAGATGATAAATAAACATCAATTGCATCCTCTAACAATTCATCATTTTCTTCACTCATTTTGATCACCGCTTCAATATAAATTATTTTCATTACTAATTATATATTCATATAGTTGTAATAACAATGATAATCTTCTAAACTAATGCTATAATTAAAAATTATTTATATTGGAGGTAAGCAAATGTTTAGTTCTAATGCGCCTAGGTTTGCAAGTTACTCAATAATTTCATCACTTCCAGATCCTTTAATTGATGAATTTTGGTTTTTATTAGACCAAAATTTAAAAAATATCTTTCCTTTATCAAATCTAGTAAAATTTGATCTGGTAAATAACAATCAAACCCTGTCATATGATTATATCAATGATAATAATGAACTAGTAGCTACATTCGATACTCCATTTCCTTATCGAAATAGTTATCCTAAATCAGCTGTAGTTTATGATAACGGTGAACAACAAATCATCGCTGAACCTAACGAATTAAACATATAAAAAACCAGCCATCATTGGCTGGTTTTTATTTATCCAATATGATTTTCCTTTAAGATTAAATCAATTTCTTTTTGCATTTCTTCGGTTTTTTGCCATTCTTCAAAGTGATCCATTGATTCTGTAGGCATTTCATAATTTTCATTAATATAATTTTCATAATTTATAACATGGACTGAGTGTGGAATATTTAATTGTAATATCCGTACTTCTTTAATAAATTGACGTTCGGCCGCTAATTCTGCTCGACCATTTTGGACCATGTTACTAATTTCAATATATTTACTGCCATCATTTCTAGTAATTTCTTCAATTAGAGTTAAAACTTCATGACTTTTCAATTTAAATCAACTTCTTTCACCGCAAAAATAAACTAATAGCTAAATAGCCATTAGTTTATTTTTATTTAATGTTTAAATGCATTTCCGGATGTAATAGTAAGCTAGGGTCACTTAGAACACTAGTCAAAGGATGACCTGAAACATTAACTAAACATACAAAAACTAAAGCTACTAATACTAAGCCTGTAAAGATTTTAGTAATCATAGGCATCTTTTCGCTCAAAACATTACCATAAAATAATTTGTTAACTTTAGCTGGAATGTTTTTATCGTTAGGATTTTCAGCCATTTTTTCCTTAGTAACTTGTTCTTGATAGGCTTTAATATCAAAATTCTTTTGAATATTTTTTTGATCTTTTTGGAATTTCTTTTTCTCTTTTTTAGTCATTCCTTTAAACCACTTAGTAAATTTACGATACTCAGCCACTACTTCACTGGTTTCACCAATCATTTTTAATTGACCATAGTTAATCCATGCGACTTTATCACACATAAGTTCAATTTGTTTTAATGAATGACTTACAAATATAATGGTTTTTCCAGCAGCTTTAAATTCGTTAATTTTTTCTAAACAGCGTTCATAGAAAGTATCATCCCCAACTGATAAAGCTTCATCAATAATCAAAATATCAGGATTAATATGCACTGCAATAGCAAAACCTAAACGAGATTTCATCCCACTTGAGTAGCTCTTTACTGGTTGATCAACAAAATCACCAATATCAGCAAATGAAATAATTTCCGGCATCATTTCATCAATTTCATGGTTAGTTAATCCTTGCATTAAGGATTTTAAACGAATATTTTCTCTTCCAGTTAAGTTTCCTCTTAACCCGGCACTAATGGCTACGATAGAAGTATCTCCACGAACATCTACTTTACCAGTAGTTTGAGGGATAATTCCTGAAATGATATTTGATAGAGTTGATTTACCTGAACCATTAACCCCAATTAAACCTAAAGTTTCACCAGGCATAACCTCGAGTGAAACCCCCATTAATGACCAAAAATGTGGAACTTTTTTATTTTTTATAGCAAAAAAGGATTTTAACTTTTCTGATTGTGTTTTAAATAGTTCGTATTCTTTTGTTACATTTTCTACTTTTATTTTATAATCTTCTGACATTACACTTCATCCTATAATAATGTTTTTTATTCAAAATTCAATACTTACCATTATACCAAACTTTTTAATAAAAATAAGAGGTTGGTAAAATTCTTACCAACCTCTTAATAACCACGCTGAAGTTACATCACTAAGAACCCAAGTTAGATCCTTAGATGTTTTTTCTTTTTTATCCTTTAGCGAAATTAGTTTATATCCAGATACGTTCTTTAAAGAATTTGGGTGACTCTCGATAGAAGTATCTTCAGGAGTGCTTTCACTACTAGTCTTTTCGCTAGTAAATTGAGAATCTAGTCCCTTTTGAATTTGTTTATTAATGTTAGTAGTATCATTACCACTATCTAATTTATCCAAATCATATTGTTCAATAATTCTAATGATTTTATAACCATACTCAATATCAGTAGCATATTTAACTGATAAAGCAATTGCTGCATCAGAATAATTTAATGCATTTTCTTTCCAAGTTCCGGAATAATAATCATTATCGTAGCTAGGACCATTTCTTAGCAATTGAGCATTATCGTTAATTGATTGTTCAACAGAACCATATTTTTTAAAATCAGCGTCAATGGTGTATCGACTACCATCTGAATTTTCTTCATCTGTTTGCATAGTAACTGAGTTACCATTATAACTACCTTTAATACCAAAGTAGTTATTAGCATCTAATGATAGTTTGGAATTACCCCAATTGCTCTCAACAATCGCTTGAGCCATCATAACTGACGCATATAACCCATTTTCTTTACTAGCTTTTTTAACTGCGGGTGTTAACTTAGTAATAAAATCAGTATTGGTTGAGGCATTAGCCTGCATACAATTTCCTAAATTAATACCAACCAAAATCGCAAAAGTTAGTAAAAAAACATTTAAAATTTTTCTCATTAAGTTTCGTTCCTCCACTTACATAAGACAACAGTAATGACTAGTATACGAAATTAAAAGAAAAAAATCAATATTCACTTAGTAATTAAATAAACGCCTTAGAATATACCCAATAATTTCGATTATTTAAATTAATTCGGTACCAGGTTGTTTTAGTATCTTCTTTGTAGCCCACTAAATTAATTTTTACTGTTAAACGATTAGTTAAGTTTAATTGACTCATCGAATAGGTTTTTATATTGGGGTAACTGCCTTTAATATGATTATAAAGCTTATATTTAGTTGCTGGATTAATAGTTTTACTAAAATCAACTGGGGCATAAATTACGTTTTTCATAACTTGATTAACCGCTTCGGAGTTTATCCAGCCAGTAGTTTTTCCATTAACAATGCGGTACCAAACTATCGGTTGCTGATTTTGACTATCAATTTGGATGGCTAAATCATTAACTACGTATTTTTGATTAATATTTAATTTTCCAGTTTTTTTAGCTAGATAATTAGAATTATATACATGATTGTAAATATTCAAATCAGCTTGCGGATTAATAGTGATAGTTTGAGTAGTTTTCTTATAAGTTATTGGAGAAAAACTCAAAGCATCTTTATAAACCCAATATTTCTTTGCATTTTTATTATTACTAAATCTAATTCGATACCAAGTAGTATTAGATTTAGTCTTCACACCTCGCATATCTAAATATACCGGTGTTTTAGCATTAACATTGAGCTTAGAAAATTTTGTCTTCGTTACATTTTTATAGGCGCCTTTTACATGATTATATAAATAATACTTATTATATTGTTTTGATAATGGGATACTTTCATTAGCATCACCAGCATAATATTTCACACTCGCCGGTACAAATGCATCATTACCACCACTAATATTATTTCCTAAATTATTGTTAGTATCACTAGCATCAACTATTTTATCTAAACCATATTGTTCGATTACACTAACAATGGTATTACCGTAATTAGGGTCTGTTGCATACGTTCCTGTTAAAGCTTGGGCCGCTAATGAATATGTATTACTATTTTCTTTCCAGGTTCCAGAATAAATGGGATTATTTCTAAGTAGTTCAGCATTATCAACAAACGATTCATAGTCACTCGGATATTTTTTAAAATTAGCATTAGTGCTATATAACTTACCATTTTCGTCATATTCAGTAGTTGGCATAGCTACCGAAGAGCCATTATAAGCTCCTTTAATTCCAAAAAAGTTATTAGCTTGAGTAGTTAATTGGCTTTGTCCCCAACCACTCTCAATAGCTGCCTGGCTCAGCATAACTGAACCATATAGATTATATTTATTTGATACTTTTTTAACATCATTACTATAATTATTAATAAAATTATTTTGAATGGTTGCATCTGCATGTACTGAATTTTCCCCAAAAACAATACTTCCAAATAATATTCCAACCATAGTTAATAAATGCGTTACCTGTTTATTCATATCGTATCCCCCCGTTGAATATACTTTTATGATAAATTAACAAGTAAGCTGATCAACCTTTTTAATTAAAATTTATACTATAATTATCAATTTGTTAAAAAATAAAAAAGCGAAACTAATAAGTTTCGCTTTTTTTAATTAATTTAAGTTTAATTGAGCTGCGGAATCACGATCTAAAATTACTGTAATGTTAGGGTGTTTTTGTAAAACACTGGCTGGAACATCTTCGGTAACTGGTCCTTCTAACGCTGCTTTAATAATTTCTGCTTTTTGAGTACCGAAAGCTTCTAATAAAATATGTTTAGCACCCATGATTGAAGCAATTCCCATTGAATATGCTTTTCTAGGTACATCGTTAATATTTTCAAAAAATCTAGCATTAGCTTCAATAGTAGATTCAGTTAAATTAATTTCATGAGTTAGTGAATCAAATGGTGTTCCAGGTTCATTAAATCCAATATGACCATTACGACCAATTCCTAAAATTTGTAAATCAATTGGGTTTTGATTAATAATTTTTTCGTAATCTTCAGTTGCTTTGGCAGCATCTAAATTAGATCCATCAGGAACATATGATTTTTTAAATGGTTTCTTGTCAAATAAATGCTTTTGCATAAAGTAATGGTAACTTTGGGAGTCAGTTGATTTTAATCCAACATATTCATCCAGATTAATAGAAATACAATCGCTAAAATCTAAGTCACTATTTCCAATTGCATCGTATGTAGAAATTGGGGTACTTCCAGTTGCTAGTCCAAAAACTTTTGCTCCGTTATTTAATTCCTTTGCAAATACATCTTTACCAGCTTGTCCAGCTTGAGCTAAATTATCAACAACAATAATGTTCATTTTTACTCACCCTCCATTTTGGTATAGTCCAATTGTAAAACACATTCTTAAATTTTGCAAATAAACTAAAAAACGTCTTTCTCAAATGAGAAAGACGTTTTTTAAATTATTCTACGGTTACACTTTTAGCCAAGTTTCTTGGACGATCAACATCTAATCCCTTGTTTAGACTAGTGTAATAAGCAATTAACTGTGTGGGAACAACACTAACTAATGGAGATAATAATTCATCAACTGTTGGAATGACAATATTATCATCTGATTTTGCTAAATCCTCAGATACAATAGTTAAAATATTTGCTCCTCTAGAAAGGGTCTCTTGCAAATTACTTCTAGTCAATCCGGCAGTTTTATGTTGAGTAATTATTCCTACTACTGGAGTATCTTCTTCGATTAATGCAATTGTACCGTGTTTCAATTCACCTGATGCAAATCCTTCGGCATGCACATAAGAGATTTCCTTAAGTTTCAAAGCTGCCTCTAAGGAAACAAAGTAGTCAATTCCTCGTCCTATATAAAAGGCTTTATCAGCTTTTACAAAGTACTGTTTAGCCAACTCCTCAATAGAATCTTTTTCATCAATAATGGCTTGCATAGCAGTAGCTACTAATCCCAATTGTTGACGAACATTAAATTCATCAGCAACAATTTGACCCTTAGCCATTCCAACTGCTTTAGCTAAAATAGCCTCCACTGCAATTTGGGCAGTATAAGCTTTGGTAGAAGCCACAGAAATTTCAGGTCCGGCATTAAGCAATAAAGTAAAATCTGCTTCTCTAGATAGAGTAGAATTCTGCACATTTGTAATGGTTAAGCTATGATAGCCTTGCTCATTAACATTCACTAGCACTTCACGACTATCTGCAGTTTCACCACTTTGAGTTAAGAATATAAAGAATGGTTTCTTACTTAGTAATGGTTCATCATAAGCATATTCAGAAGCAACATGTACATCGGTTGGAATATTGGTTAATTTTTCAAATAAAGCTTTACCTACTAATCCAGCATGATAACTAGTTCCTGCCCCCACAATATGAATGTGGTCGGATTCTTTAATTGCTTTAATTAAGTTCTCATCAATATTTGGCATGTCGTTATCTGATAAATATTTTTGAGCTAGATTACGCATAACGTTAGGTTGTTCATCAATTTCCTTTAACATATAGTAAGGATAAGTTCCCTTGTCGGTATCTTGAGAATCCATTTCAACATAGAATGGATCACGATTAATAATATTTCCAGATTGATCTTCAATGACAACTTTGTCGGGAGTAATGGTTACAATTTCACCATCTTTTAATTCTAAGAAATTGTGGGTTGATGAAATCATTGCCAAAGCATCTGAACAAACTACGTTAAAATTATCGCCCACGCCCACTAATAACGGACTTTTGTTTTTAGCAACATATAAAGTATCAGGATTTTGACTATCCATTAATAAAAATCCATAAGAAGAGCCTTTTAATAAACCAATGGTTTTCACAAAAGCTTCTTTAGTACTTAATCCTTCATTAACGAATTTATCAACCAATTGAACTACAACTTCTGTATCAGTTTGGCTAGTAAAGGTGGTTCCGGTTAAATAATCGGATTTCAATTCCTTAAAGTTTTCAATCACCCCATTATGCACGAGATAAAAACGGTGATCTTGGGAGTATTGTGGATGAGCATTTTCAACGCTAACTCCGCCATGAGTGGCCCAGCGAGTATGACCAATACCAGTAGAACCATGTACTTCTGGTCCAACTGCTTTTTCAAGTTCAGAAATTCGACCCTTTTCTTTAATTAAATAGTCTTCACCGGTTTGATCATTAACATAAATACCTGCTGAATCATAGCCTCGATATTCTAGTTTTTCTAGACCTTCTAATAAAATTTTTACAGCATTATCATTTCCAGTAACTCCAACTATTCCGCACATAATAAAATCCCCCTATCAAAATTGGTATATACATTTATAATTTTCTAATATAATTTTTAAATCACTTATTTAACAACACATATAATGTATATTATTTAAATGCATTTGTCAATTATATTAACTGGTATACCCCAATAAAAAAGAAGGGATTAATTTCATCCCTTCTTTTTGCTAATCTATTCCAATTTCATCTTTAACTACATCAGCAATAGTTTGAGTGTATCTATCGACAAGTTCCTGAGTAGGAGCTTCAGTCATTACTCTAAGTAACGGTTCGGTTCCGCTAGGTCGTACCAATACTCGACCGTCGCCGTTCATTTCCTTTTCTACTTCAGCAATAACTTTAGCGATATTATCATTATCCATTGCATGATTTTTATCTTCATTTTTAACCTTTACGTTAATTAATCTTTGTGGATAAACTTTAACTTCACTAGCTAGTTCAGATAGTTTTTTACCAGTAGCCTTCATAATTGATAACAATTGAAGACTAGTAAGCATTCCATCACCAGTTGTATTAAAGTCTAAAAATACAATATGACCAGATTGTTCGCCACCTAGGTTATAACCTTCTTCGTTCATCTTTTCAACAACGTAGCGATCACCAACTTTAGTTTTTACACTAACTAGGCCTTGTTTTTCCATAGCTTTATACATTCCCAAATTACTCATTACAGTAGTTACAATGGTATTTTGACGTAATTTACCATGTTCTGACATATATTTTCCACATATGTACATAATAGTATCACCATCAACGATATTTCCGTTTTCATCTACAGCAATACAACGATCTCCGTCACCATCAAAGGCAATTCCTGCTTGGGCATTTTCTTCAACAACCATTTTTTGTAAAGCCTCTGGATGCGTAGAACCAACATGATCATTAATGTTTAAACCATCGGGATTAGTTGCCATTGTTTTAAAATCAATTCCTAAATCAGCGTATAAATTGGTAACTAATTTACTACTTGCACCATTAGCAGCATCAACGCATATTTTTAGTCCTTCAAGATTATCGGAAATGGTTTGTTCTAAGAAATGGATATATTTTTGACTACCTTCGTAATAATCTCCTAAAGTACCTAAACCTTCAGCTGCTGGTTTGGGTAAATTATCAATTGGATCTTCCAAAATAGCTTCAATTTCTTCTTCCATTTCATCAGACAATTTATAACCATCAGCACCAAAGAATTTAATACCATTATATTCTACTGGATTATGTGATGCAGTAATCATTACTCCTGAATCAGCTTCTTGACTACGAACTAAGTAAGCCACACCCGGAGTAGTTACAATTCCTAAATCAAGCACTTCAATTCCGACTGATAATAATCCTGCAATTAAGGCTTCTTCTAGCATTTGACCAGAAATTCGAGTATCTCTAGCAACCAAAACTTGAGGTTGCTTTCTATCGGAATGACGAGTTAAGACATATCCTCCTGCTCGTCCACATCTAAATGCTAGTTCTGGACTCAAATCCTTATTGGCAATTCCTCTAACGCCATCGGTACCAAAATATTTCATTAGTTATTCCTCATTTCAATTAACAATCATTAATTGTTATTCTTAATTTTTACATTTATGTTCTCGGGATCAAAGCCTTCTACATCATTAAGTTTAGCATCCAAATGAACCTTTTTTTCCTCGGTTTTATTCTTAAGCGAACTTGTATCAACATTAACTAAAACTTCATCAATTTTAGATAATTGCTTATCGGTGCCAAACACTTTGACTTTTTTAGTATCACTAGTTAGTGTGAATTCCCCATCATTTTCAACACCTTTAGGCTGTAATTTAATACCTACTTCTTTACTTTTTCCAGGTGTAATAGGCAAATTAACATTTACCGTTGAAGGAGTTGCTACTGCGTTTATAGTTTTATTGTTCTTATCTAGTACTTCTACAATCGCTTGATTATTAACAGTTGAGGTTGAATTTTGTGGGAAATTCAACTTAGCGACCACTTTAGAAATTCGATTTATTTGGTCTAACGAACCCGTAACTTGTACATTACGAGTATCTGATGTAGCTTTACCTGCTTTATAACCGGGAGCAACATTATCTTTAGGATATTGGATATCTAAAGAATAATCAACTGTTTTTCTAGGTTGTATATCAATATTTATTTTGCTTGGTATGATTTTATATCTTAACTCACTGTTTAATCCTTCTTGTTGTAACGTTACCGTGTGTTTACCAACTGATAACTTTGATAAATCAGCATACACACTAAAATTTTGTGTATTGGCAATTGTTGTAATTAACGCTGAAGGACCAGAAACTACCACTTTTACATTTCTAGGATAGCCCGTTACAAAATATTTATTACTATTAACTGTAAGGGATAGCGGAACATTTAAAGTTTCAGTCTTAGTGGATGTTAACCTAATTGATTCATTTTTGCGTACATAGGGATTTCTAATTGTATCCATTTTGGTGCTACCCGCATAGAAGAAGAGCATTATTGCAAAAAATAGTGAGATTAACAAATAAAACCATCTCTTAGAAAAGAAATTTTTCAATTTTGTTTTCTCCTTTTAAAATGTTTTTCAACATTAGTATATATTTTTTCAAATAAATTCTTTGATTTCTCTTGGTTTCCTTTAATTAACTGTCCTCGGAAATAATTTAAATAATCTTCCTGAGACATTCCTCTTAATAACTTATTATTTTGAGTTATTGAAACCTCACCAGTCTCTTCAGAAATTACTATCGTTAAAGCATCCGTAATTTCAGAAATACCAACCGCTGCACGATGTCTTGTTCCTAATTCCTTGGGAATCAGATTACTTTGAGAAAGTGGTAAATATGCCGCCGCAACGGCAACTCGATTATCCTTAATAATTACAGCACCATCATGTAAAGGAGTATTAGGTATAAAGATATTAATTAACAATTCACCAGTTACATCGGCATCTAATTTGATCCCGGTTTCAATATACTCTTCTAATCCAGTATTCATTTGGATAGTAATTAATGCCCCAATTCTACGTTTTGACATATATTGGATCGCTTTATCTAATGAATCAATTAACTGATTTGCCTCTTGATTTTGTTGATTGTTTCTGGAAAATAGCGATCCCCGGCCAATATGTTCCAAGGCCCTTCTAATTTCTGGTTGAAAAATTACAATTACCGCAATAACTCCCCAATTAATAACTTGGTCCATAATCCAGGAAACGGTTGATAATCCTACATACCAGCTCACTACTTTGATAATTATAATGATGATAATTCCTCTAAGTAATTGAATTGCTTTAGTGCCCTTAACCATCATTAATATTTCATATACTAAAAACCAAACTACAACTATGTCTATTAGATTAATAAACATGTGCCATGTAAATAAATTTGACCAATCCATTACGCACCTCTTAATAATTACTTAATTTTATTATAGCATTGCCAGATAAAATATTTAAAAAATTAAACTAGGTTTTCTGCATTTTAATAAATTATAAAAATATAGTATAAATAATTCATTTTTATAGTATTTCTTGATTAATAATAGTTTAATAGTAATTGTAGAAAAAGGAGGAAAATTAGTTTGAGTAAGTTACATAAATGGCAAATTAGAATATTTTACATTATATGGATGTTAATATTAGTTTACTTTGCCAAACCACCATTTACATTTTTGTTATTAAACACCTTTCTAGCGTTTATTCCTATTGAATTGAGTTTCCATATCGATTCTAATAAACCTAAATCTTCCTTTTTGTTTTGGATTCTCATAATTATTTGGATGTTATTTTATCCAAACACCCCTTACCTATTAACCGATCTTTTTCATTTATCATTACTAAATCCATATGGCGCAGATGGTTTACTAAGGTTAAATAATTTTATGTGGTTAAACTTCACATTATTAATTATTAGCACCTTTGTAAGTGTCCTAATTGGGATGTGGGGATTAATAAAGGTAGCCAAATCAATCACAGATCGTTACAAATTAAATAAATTTTATAGCTATGTTATTGCTATAATTCTTACAATTCTTTCATCAATTGGAATATTTATTGGTAGATTTTTACGAATTCACACGGTTTATTTATTTTTAACTCCAACCATTTTCATAAAACCATTTTTAAATATGTTAGGCAAAGATGCCTTCTTATTTATGGCCGTTTTAACATTTATTCAATTAATAATCCTATGGTTCCTCCATATCATTAGCCATCCAAATAATAATAAAAAAGAGACCAGTTAAATCTGGTCTCTTTTCTATATATTTTCATCTTCAGTATTTAGTACCGTTTCAGAATAATTTACATATTGCCGTAATTTAGCAGACATTAATCCATCAATTTTTCCTTTTTGAACTAATTTTTGAATTCCATTTCGTTCTGCCGCTAAAGCAATTAATTTTAGATTATTTAAAATTTCATTATTACGATTATTCTTTCCATAAGGAAGCTTGGCTAGTTCAATTTGGTTACGGTAATGCACTATCAAATGATAAACCGATTGATTATTAAATTTATCTTTATTAATATCATTTCGATTTAAATAAGTTGACAAAGCCCTAATAGCTCCATTTGCAGTTGCTTTTTGAATGGTTGGAAAATCTTTTTGAATTTCTTCATCATTTAATTGCTTATTTTTAAAATAAATAAGTGTGACTCGATCTTTAATTCTTCGAAGCCAAAATTTAAAACCATGGCTCACCTTGAAATTTGATTCACCCATACTCATTAAACGTTTTTCTTGTCTGTGTAACGTTTCATTAGTAATTAAATATGAGTTCATAGAAATTTGTTTCTTGGCAACCAGGTCTTCTAAAGCCAAATGCTCCCCTGATAAAGCTACTCGCCTAAGAGCAATCTCATCTGACAAAATTTTATTAATTTTGGCTCGATCGCCCAATTTAAATTCTAGATTTCTAATTAAAAACTGATAATTAAATATTAAATCATAAGTTTCTCGACGATTGGAATCATTTTGATTCTTTTCTAAGGCTTTAACAGCCGACTGCATGATATATATTCGAGCTTGATCCTCAGAAATTAGTTTTGCTTGATCAACTTGATTCGGAATTTCATCCAAAGTAGCTTGATCATCACTAGCACTAGCTCGAGTTAAAATTGGACCCTTATTTTTAGAAATTAATGGTAAAACTGCTACCGCAATTACTAAACTAATAATAATTACTAAAGCCGCTACAAACAGCATTAATGATCTCATCGGAAAAGGTCGATTGGAACTAATAACTAATGGCACAGTTAAAACCCCTGCCATCGTAACGGCCCCTCTAACTCCAGAAAGTCCAGTTAGTAATGCAATTTTAAAATTAGATTTACCGTTAGTTTTATTAAATACCTGATAAAAATAAATCCATAAAACTCGTACAATAAACAAGATTAACCAAACAATGAATGAAAGCAAAACTGCATATAATGTATTAAAATCATCACTTTTAATTAATTCAGTAGTTGCAACCGGCAACTCAATTCCTAAAATAACAAAGACCAGTCCATTTAACGTATAGATAATAATATCCCAAGTTTTTTCACGAACTAAAATTAATTCAGGTTGGTTTGAAACCGGGGTTTTTCCATAAATTTGGACAATAATTCCGGCAGTTACTACTGCAATTACTCCCGAAGCATGAAAAACATCCTCAGCAATTAAATAAATTATAAATGGTGTAATAATTTGTAAAACGGTATTGAAAATTACATCATTAATTCCCTGACGATACAGCCAATCTTCTAAAATTTTAAACGAGATAATAATGATTGCGCCACTAATCAAACCAATTAAAGTTATATAAATAAAATCTCCAATTGCTGAGCGAATTGAGAAAATTCCCGTAACTGTAGCAGCAATTGCATATTTAAAGGCAATTAATCCACTAGCATCATTAATCAAGCTTTCACCACTAACCGCATGCAATACATTTTCAGGTAAATTAACTCGTTTAGAAATTGATTGTACTGCCACCGGATCCGTTGGCGATAAGATTGCAATCAAAGCAAAACTTACCGAAAGTGGCATTTTAGGAACAATCAAATGCAGGATAAATCCTCCAATTACGGTGGTTAAAAATACTAATAAAATAGCATTAGCTAAAATTGGACCTCTTAATTTCCACAGCTCTTGTTTGGGAAATCTTCTACCATCATTAAATAGTAAGGGAGCGATAAATAAAAGCAAAAACCAATCAGTTTCCAAAGGAATGGTCATCTTGGTAAGTAAGGTTAGCCCTAATCCCAATAAAATTTGAAATAAACTTACCGGAATATCTGGAATAAAATGATTTATTATATTCGATAATAAAACTAAGAACACTAATAAAATGACTGCTTCAATTATATGCACTAAGTCATAACCCCCTAAATTTAATTTTGCGGATCGTCTCCAATAATTCGTACTTCAGTTTCTAAGTGAATCCCAGAATCATTAAAAACAGTTTCTTGGACATGCTTAATAACATTTAAGTAGTCAGTTGCTGTAGCATGATCAACATTTACTATAAATCCGGCATGCTTAGTGGATACTTGAGCTCCACCAATTTGAAAACCTTGTAATCCGGAATCATGAATTAGTTTACCTGCAAAATGGCCTTCGGGACGTTTGAATACACTACCACATGATGGTAACTCTAGTGGTTGTTTTTGAGCTCTTAATTCATTTAGATGATCCATTTCCTCTTGAATTTTATTGGCAATTCCAACCTCTAAGTTGAATGTGGCTGATAAAACAATTTGGTCATTAGCTTGTACACTACTATGACGATAACCGAAATCCAATTCGTCATGATTTAAATAAATTACCTGGTTATCTCTAGTTAAGACTTCTGCCCCAAAGACTACATCCTTAATATCTCCACCATAGGCCCCGGCATTCATGAAAACAGCGCCCCCAACACTACCCGGAATTCCTGCAGCAAATTCTAAACCAGTTAATGAATTTTTTTGAGCAAACTTGGTTACTTCAATAATAGCTGCACCCGATTCAGCAACAATTTGGTTTTCATGGCGTTCCATTTTTTTCATTCTAGTTAAAATAAGTGTTAACCCGCGAATTCCTCCGTCTTTAACAATTAAATTACTAGCATTTCCCAAAACGGTAACTGGAATTTCTAATTCGTTAGCTTTACTTAGTAAAGCCTGAGTTTGTCCTACTGACTTTGGAAATGCTAACGCATCCGCTGGACCTCCAGTTTTGGTATGGGTGTATTTTGATAATGGTTCATTTAGATAAATTTCGATTTCTGGTAAATCATCAACTAAAACTTGATAGTTCATAATTTTATAACCTCCCAATAATATAATTGGTTTAATTGTACCACGGATTATTACAAGTCGTTAAAACCCTTATTAACATTTTTCACTGATATAATTAGTTTAAATAATTAACTAATTAGGAGATCTTATTATGAAATTTATTTCATGGAATGTTAATGGCATTAGAGCAGCTCTTAAACATAACTTTATGGATATATTTTCGGAATTAGATGCTGATATTTTCGCTATTCAAGATATTCGTGTTGATCCCAATGAAGTTAAACTAGAATTGAAAGATTATTATCAATATTGGGATTATGCTACTGATAAAAATGGTTATGCCGGAACCGCCGTATTTTCAAAAATTAAACCCATTTCCGTACATAATGGATTAACTTCAGATAGTGATAATGTCGAAGGTCGGGCAATTACTCTAGAATTTGATGATTTTTATTTTGTTAATGCATACGAGCCTACTTCTGGTGAAGGTCTAAAACGTTTGAATGATCATATTCAATGGAATCAAGACCTAACTAAATATATAAATCAATTAAAGCAAACTAAACCGGTTATTTTAGGTGCTGATATGAATATTGCTAAATCTTCAATCGATCTAAAAAACCCTAGTAGTAATACTCATAAAGCTGGTTATACGGAACCAGAACGTCAAAGCTTTCAAGAATTATTATCTAATGGTTTTACAGATACTTTTAGATACTTACATCCCGATCAAGGTAATGCATATACTTGGTGGAGTTTTCGTGGTAATGCAAGAGCAAATAACTCTGGTTGGCGCCTAGATTACTTTATAGTTTCCGAAAAAATTGAATCAAAAATACAAAAAGCCGATATCCTTCCAAATATTAAAGGATCTGATCATTGTCCGATTGAATTAGTTCTGAACTAATTTGTTTTTTAACATTAGCCCTTGTATAATATACTAATTAATTATTTTAATGAGGGTAAATAATATGAATTTTATTGCAATGGACTTTGAAACTGCCAACCAAAAAAGAGCCAGTGCTTGTTCACTAGCTTTAGTTATTGTTAACAACAATCAAGTTACTAAAGAACTTTACTCCTTAATTAATCCAGAAGTTCCCTTTAGCTGGCGAAATACTAATATTCATGGAATTCATGAAGCTGACGTATTAGATGCTCCAACTTTCCCTGAATTATGGCAACATATTTCACCACTGTTTGTAAAAAATCATTTAGTAGTAGCCCATAACGCATCCTTTGATAATAGTGTTTTAAAAAATTCACTCTTACGTTATGATTTAGAACTACCACACTATTTAACTTTAGATACTTTAAAAACTTCTAAAAACTTTTATCCAGACTTTAGTGATCATAAATTAAATACCTTATGTGATGAATTAAATATTACTTTAAATCACCATCATAATGCTTTGGATGATAGTTTGGCATGTGCAAATATTTTAATTGCTCAACATGCTCAATTTGGAAATTCTGCTATTAAGGAATTTGTTAAGGCAATTTAAAAAGCTACCTAATATATTAGGTAGCTTTTTTATTTTGTATCTAACTCCATTTTAATTGAATTATCAGTTTCCCCGACTTCAACAAATTTGAATTTTTTATATAGGTTAATAGCTGGAAGATTAGTCTTAAATACTTCCAAAAAAATTTGAGATAAATCGCTAACTTGAATTACCCAATCTAGAGTCATCTCCATTAAGTTAGTACCTAAATGGTAACCTTGAAATTCTTCCAAAATAGCAATTCCTAGCTCACCAATATTATCATCAATTTGATCAATTGTAGTTAAACCAATTAGTTGATTATCAAACTCAACAACTATTATGATGTTGGTCCTAGTTTGATTAATTAATTCAATTTGACGACTTTCAAGTTCACTAGTAATTTCGTCTAAATTAGAATCAACAATAAAATTATCGGATTCTTTTTGAAGTTGTCTCAACAATTCCAAAATATTTTTACCATCACGAGGTTCAGCGCGTCTTAAATTAACTTCATCAGCCATTTTAATCTCCTATTAATTCGTTAGCCACAGCTTCCATTTTCGGGGTACTGCCCTCAAATGTAATTTTTCGAAAGTCGCTATCTAACTCGTCTTCTCGATTAAAAATTATTCTTAAATAGTTATCAGGTAATAAGTCATCAATAAATTTAGACCACTCGATCACATTGATCCCATCACTATTAAAGTATTCGTCTAATCCCAATTCTTCAGCTCCACCATTTTCCAGTCGATAAATATCCATATGGTATAGTGGAATTCTTCCCTCTTTATATTCACGTATAATCGTAAAAGTTGGACTTTTAATTGGTCGCTTAATTCCTAATCCGTTTGCTAAACCCTTAGTAAAGGTTGTTTTACCTGCCCCTAAATCGCCATCTAATAGAACTAAGTCGCCAGGATTTAATAAGCTGGCTAGTCTTTCGCCCAGATTCATGGTGTCTTGTGCAGATTTAACTTCAATTGTTTTCATATTTAATCCATCCTAAATAAATAATCCAAACCCCATTAAGTGTTTGGATTACTAAAATTAAGCTAAAGCTTGAGCAGCAGTAATAATTGCTACTTTATATACATCTTCTTCGTTACATCCGCGAGATAAATCAGATACTGGTTGATTAAGGCCTTGTAAAATTGGTCCAATAGCTTCAAAATCCCCTAAACGTTGAGCAATTTTGTATCCAATATTTCCTGATTGTAAGTCTGGAAATACAAATACGTTAGCATGGCCTGCCACTTTTGAATCGGGAGCTTTTTTCTCACCTACTGATGGTACGAAAGCAGCATCAAATTGTAATTCCCCATCAATTGGAGTTTCTGGATCCATTTGTTGAGCTAAACGAGTGGCTTCTTGTACCTTATCAACTACTTCACCCTTGGCAGAGCCCTTAGTTGAGAAACTAAGCATAGCTACTTTTGGATCAATTCCAAAAATTTTGGCTGAGTTAGCACTTTGGACTGCGATTTCAGCCAGACTATTAGCATCAGGATCAATGTTTATGGCACAGTCTGCAAATAGATAGCGTTGATCGTCTTTTTGCATAATAAACGCACCACTAATTAATTTAACATTCGGCTTAGTTTTAATAATTTGTAAAGCTGGTCTAACAGTATCACCAGTTGGATTATTAGCTCCCGAAACCATTCCATCTACTTTATTTAAGTAAACCATAGTGGTTCCAAAGTAATTAGGATCGGTTAACCATTGGCGAGCTTGTTCTTCGGAAGTTTTTCCCTTTCGACGATCAACAATTGCTGCTACCATTGAATCTATAATCTCTTTAGGTTGATTTTGATAATCTAAGATTTCTAATTCACTAACATCAATTTGGTGTTTGCTAGCCAACTGTTGGACTTCTTCAGGTTTTCCTAAAATAATTGGTTTTAATAAATCTTCATTAGCTAATCGAGCAGCTGCACCCAAAATGCGAATATCTTCACCTTCAGGGAATACAATTTTTACATTCTTACCTGAAACCTTGTCTTTTAAAATATCAAATAAATCCATAACAAATCCTCCAATATTTAACCCATTGGTTGTTTAGGTAACTGCCAATTGATGGGAGTTTCTCCAAACAAAGCCAATGCAGCATTAGTTTTTGAAAAAGGTTTAGAGCCAAAAAATCCACGATTTGCTGATAGCGGACTTGGATGAGGTGCCTTGATGATTACATTTTTGGTCGTATCAATTAGTTTGATTTTAGCTTGAGCAGAGCGTCCCCATAAAATGAAAACTACGGGTTTATCTCGTTTGGATAAGGCTTTAATTGCATAATCAGTAACGTTTTCCCATCCCATATTTTGATGAGAGTTAGCCTGTCCATCGATGACAGTCAATACTGTATTTAACAACAAAACTCCTTGTTTAGCCCAATCAACTAAATAACCATGATTAACTGGCGTAATTCCTAAATCTGAATTTAATTCTTGGTAAATATTTCTTAATGACGGTGGGATACTTATTCCCGGTTGCACTGAGAAACTCAAGCCATGCGCTTGATTAGGTCCATGATATGGATCTTGACCTAAGATAACCACCTTGGTATCAGCATACGAAGTTAAATTAAAAGCTTCAAATATATGATTCATATCTGGATGGATCACTTTCGTATTATATTCGTTAACTAAAAAATTATGTAGGTTACGATAAGATTCGGTCTCAAAAACTGGCTTTAATATATCCCACCAATCATTATGAATAAATGGTTTCATTAATCAACACCTCACTAGTAATTTTAACATAACATATATATATTAACGATATTTACTTAAGAACATGTTAAAATATTCTAAACAAAGGGGGTTAACCTAATGAGTCGGATTTTATTTTTTAACCAAGCCGAATTAGATCAATTTCAAAAAACTAGAATTATCGATGAATATAAAGATACTAAATATATCGTTACTGGAAATTGGGGAAATGTTGGTAATAAAATTTGTATTTACTCTATTAGAAATGAGACATTAGCCAAGATTGAGCAAGTTACTAATGGTAATAATCCAAAATTTAACTTATTTTATAAAGATCAATTTATTGGTTCATCGGTGTTAAACACTTCCTTAATCCACTCATTTATCTATATTAATGGAGTTAACTGGATAGTTTTAGGAAATAATCAATCTGATAAATTTATAATTCAAAGAGGCATTCACCAAATAGCTAAAATTTCTCCAGTTAGTTTTAGTAAAAATTCCGTTTATCAAATCACTAGTAATAAAATTAGCCAGGAACCGCTAATTATTGCAATCGTAACAATTATTCAGCATCAAATTAAACAACCAAATTTAAGTGCAATTTAAAAAGACCACCTCATTTTGAGGTGATCTTTTTATTTAGTAATGTTTCATAATACGATCTACTTGACGTTTTTCGTCACGCTCTTTAATCGCTTGGCGCTTGTCATACTCATGTTTACCAGTAGCAACACCAATTAACACTTTAGCAAAACCATTTTTTAAATAGACTTTTAAAGGAACAATGGTTACCCCTTTATCCTTAGTAGCTTGACCTAATTTTAAAATTTGTTTTTTGTGTAATAAAAGCTTTCGATTACGCAAAGGATCGTGATTAAACTGATTACCATAATCATATTCACTAATATGAACATTCATTAGATAAGCTTGGCCTTTTCTAATCTGAACAAAGCCATCCTTTAGATTAATTCTACGATCGCGTATAGATTTTATTTCAGTTCCCGTTAATACCATCCCTGCTTCAACGGTTTCTGAAATACTATAGTCATGGCGAGCTTTTTTATTTTGCGCCATTAAATTTTCATCATTTTTAGTTGGCTTTTTCTTAACCATTAAAATCACCAAACTTTCAATTTAAACTAGTGGTTATTGTTTTGTTTGGAATTACTTTTGTGACTTGAATATTTACGATTATTAGAGTGACCGTTGTTATTACGTTTACGATCATTATTGCTACGTTTATGGTCACCATTTTTGCTACCATTGCGGTTACCACGGCGCTTATTATTATGACTTGGTTGCTTAGGTAACCAATCACTGGTTGGTGTGTCTTCCGGGTTAACTACTTCAAAATCTACGGCGCTTTGTTCAACGTCGACGTTCACTACCTTAACCCGAATTGGTTGACCCATTTTGTAAGTTCGCTTAGTATTTTTACCTACTAAAGCCATAAACTTATCAACATATTCATAATAATCATCATTCATACGACTAATATGAACTAATCCCTCAACCGTATTTGGTAATTCAACAAACATTCCGAATTTAAGAACTGAACTAATTACAGCTTCAAATTCCTCACCAACATGATCAGCCATGTATTCGGCTTTCTTCATTGCGTCAGTATCTCGTTCGGCATCAACTGCGCGACGTTCAGTTTCAGAAGAATGAATAGCGATTTCATCAAGCACATCGGCATATTTTTTCTTACTTTCTGCGTTAATTCCATTATCATCATAATAATGAATTAGACGGTGAACGGTAGTATCTGGATAACGACGAATTGGTGAAGTGAAATGAGTGTAATAAGGGGCTGCTAACCCAAAGTGTCCTAATGATTGTTCAGAATACTTAGCTTGGGAAAGACTTCTTAGCATCATCACTGATACCATGGTTTCTTCTGGTTGACCAGCTACTCGTTTCAAAATGTTTTGTAAGGTTTTAGGACTTACATGATCTGGATCACCCTTAACATTGATTCCGAAGGCTGTTAAGAATTCAAAAAAGTTCTTAATACGGTCAGCATCTGGTGATTCGTGAATACGATAAATAAATGGCACATTCTTTTCGTAATAATCTTGAGCAACTGTTTCATTAGCTGCTAACATAAATGATTCAATCATTTTTTCAGATAATCCACGAACACGTAGCTTGATATCAACGGCCTTACCATTTTCATCTACAATAATTTCTGCTTCATGATCATCAAAATCAATAGAACCATTTCGCTTACGATTCTTGTATAAAATACGGTGAAGTTCAGCCATGTCTTCAAACATTGGTACTAATTCTTTATATTGGGCTCTAGTATTTTCATCGTGTGCTTCTAAAATTTGGTTAACTGCTGTATAAGTCATTCGAGCTTTAGATTTCATTACACTAGGATGAATACGGTGTTTAACGATATTTCCATCAGGATCAATTTCCATATCACAACTTACACAAAGTCTTAACACGCCTTCATTTAATGAACAAATTCCATTAGATAGGCGACGAGGTAACATAGGAATAACTCGATCGGTTAAATAAACTGATGTACCACGTTTGTAAGCTTCCTTATCAATTACATTACCAGGAGTTACATAGTGACTAACATCTGCAATATGAACTCCTAAATGATAGTTACCATTATCTAATTTCCAAACTGTAACTGCATCATCTAAATCCTTAGATGATTCACCATCAATAGTAACTAGAGTTTGATTAGTTATATCTTCACGGCCCTGCATTTCTTCCTCAGTAACGTGATCAGGAATATTATCAGCGGCTTCCAATACTTCTTGTGGGAATTCAGATGGAATATCATGAGCGTATACAATTTGTAAAATATCAATTCCGGGATCATCAACTGAACCAATTACACTCTTGGCGATTCCGACCATGTAATCAGGATGTTCCTTGCTTGGGTATTCAACAATCTCTGCAGTAATTACTTCACCAGTAGTAGGTTTTAGACCGACATCAGTAATATAAAATTTATACTTAGCAATTTTTTTGTCAGTTAATTTAACTTGGCCATAGTATCCCTTATCATCATCGGTTTGGGTAAAACCACCAACTACAGTTTGGTACTTTCGTTCGGTAATAGCAACTACTTTACCTTCTGGTCCTCGATCGGATCCGGATTTTGCAGCCTTAACAATTTCAATTTCAACTGTATCACCGTTCAAAGCGTTCATAGTATTATCAGGTGCAATATAAGCATCTGGTAAAACTTCATCATAGGCTACAAATCCAAAGCCTTTATCATTGGCATGAAAAGTCCCAACTAATTTTTGTTTTTCAGGATTCATTTTAAAATTATCATCTGAAACAGCAATAATTACTCCCTCCCGTTCTAAAACAGCTAATTCTTGAACAATTAACTTAAATGCAGCTGATCCATGATACTTTAATTCATCAGCAATATTTTCTACACTAAATTCTTTATCAGCGTTAGTTCGAAATAAACTTTCTATTTCGTTTTTCAAATCTAAATCTTGCAATATATATTCCTCTATTATTCTTAATTTTATTTATATTTAATTTTATAAAAAAAGCCCCCATGTATTAAACAGGGGGTTTTATCTAATGAGATGATATCCAATATAGCATTAAAGCTAAGGCAAAAAAGATAATTCCTAAAACAACAGTCACTTTTTGCATAAATGCCTCAAAGCCTCGTGGCTTTTGTTTGGCAAATAAATCATCTGCACCACCAGTTAATGCTGACATGGCATCATTAGTTTTTGAAGGTTGCATTAATACAGCAATAGTAATTAATACACAATCAATGATTAATAATGTTAATAATAAATTATACACTTTATAGCCTCCTACCATTTCTTCGGCCCATGTTTACTAATATTAAATTTAACATAAATATATAAAATAAGCTACATTATTAATTTAAATTTTAACATTCTGTATATTAGTAAAATTAACAAAATCATTGGATAAAAACTAAAATCAGGCTCCCCAGTTTTAGGTAAAGTGGTTTTAATCTGAGCGCTATGTCGGCGTTTAATTCGACGGTAAAGTTGTTTTTTATTAGAATTAGCTCCTTTTACATATTTTAAGCTATTATTATTTGTCTGATGGGAAATTTTATATTGCTTAAGGTTAGTTAAAGTAGTCTGTGAGTAATTAATTTCAGAATTAATATTTTTGGTATTAGTTACGTTACTTTTATCTACACTAATAGTATTTTCAGTATTGAAATAATTATTAGCTACATCATTGGTTTCATTGTGAATCGAAACATTATGTTCGGGATCCTTATTTGAATCTTCACCTGGATCAGGTTGTAATTGACCATTGGGTTGATTTTCGCTAACTTCTGAATGATCCGGAATTTTCGGATTAGTTATGTCTGGTTTTTGATAATCAGGTACGGAAGCATCATTTGAATCTGTCACTCGATGATAGGTAATATAAACGTCTTGGACTTCATTAGTAATTAGTCCGGTTAGTTGGTCCTCTTGATTAAGTTTATAATCTTTGATTTCTAACGATTCGGCAATATACTTCCCATAAATGCTTCCTTTAGTTAGGCTCTGGGTCTTAGCAATTTCTTGATTATTTAATTCATCGACATAGTGAATATTTACAACGGCCATGTTGGCATAGTATTTAGGAAAAATACTAATGTCATTATCAATAGTCAATTGTGTATTTTGATGCTTAGTTGTGTAATGCTCATAGATAGGTAAAACTAGTCGTTCTCCTAAATTGACTAACCGGTTTAACTGAACCTTCTTAGCATTTTTAACACCATTCGTATCATATTGATAAAAAGTTTGATTAATTGTTACTTTACACTGGCTACTTGCCTGTGCTCTTATTGCATCACTTACCCATACTACAGTTACGAAACTCATCAATAAAATTAAAAATTTTTTTAACAAAATAGGAACCTCCATTTAAGTATTTACAAATAGTAAATACGCAATAGAGATTCCTATAAATTAAAAAGTTGCCTATTAGGCAACTTTTTTAATTATTATTTGCTTGCAATATCTTTACGAGCTTGTTCTGATAAGTTGTAGAATGAGTTAATACCTTTGTATTCAGCAACTGATCCAAGTTGATCTTCAATTCTCATTAATTGGTTGTATTTAGCAATACGTTCGCCACGACTCATTGAACCAGTCTTAATTTGACCAGAGTTAAGAGCAACAACTAAGTCTGAGATTGTAGTATCTTCAGTTTCACCTGAACGGTGTGAAATAATTGCAGTGTAACCAGCTTCACGAGCCATTTCAACTGCTCTAACAGTTTCTGTTAAAGTACCGATTTGGTTAAGTTTGATTAAGATTGAGTTAGCAACACCTGATTTGATACCTTTTGCAAGGTAGTCAGTGTTTGTAACAAATAAATCATCACCAACGATTTGAACTTTCTTGCCAAGTCGTTCAGTTGCCATTTGCCAATCTTCCCATTCGTTTTCATCCAAAGGATCTTCGATTGAGATAACTGGGTATTTGTCAACGATGCTTTCAAGTAATGAAACAAATTCATCAGCAGTGTATGATTTACCATCACCAACTAAGTCATATTTTTTAGTTTCAGTATTGTAGAATTCTGAAGCAGCACAGTCAAAAGCAATTGCAAAGTCTTTACCTGGTTTGTAACCAGCGCGTTGAATTGATTCAACTAAAATTTCAAATGGTTCTTCGTTGTTCTTAAGGTCAGGAGCAAATCCACCTTCATCACCAACGGCAGTTGAATATCCACGTTCGTTAAGTAAGTTTTTCAAGTTGTGGAATACTTCTGAACTCCAACGAATTGCTTCAGTAATTGTTGGGGCACCAACAGGCATGATCATAAATTCTTGGAAATCAACCTTGTTGTTAGCATGTTTTCCACCATTGATAACATTTAACATTGGTGTTGGTAATAAGTGTGCATTAAAACCACCAAGGTAGTTGTATAATGGCATTTCAAGTTCATCAGCAGCAGCACGAGCAGCAGCTAAAGAAACACCTAAAATAGCATTTGCACCTAATTTACTCTTGTTAGGAGTACCATCTAATTCGATCATAGCTTTATCAATAGCTAGTTGATCAGTTACATCGTATCCAATAATTTCTTTTGCGATAACGTTATTTACATTATCAACAGCTTTTTGAACACCTTTACCCATGAAACGGTTTTTATCACCATCACGTAATTCAACGGCTTCATGTTCACCAGTTGATGCACCAGAAGGAACGATCCCACGGCCCATTGCACCATCTTCAGTATATAATTCAACTTCAACAGTTGGGTTACCACGTGAATCTAGGACTTCACGTGCATAAATATCAGAAATAATTGACATATTAATATCTCTCCTTAACGAAAGTTGTGACCTTTAGAACAAGGCTCACCTTAATTTTATTAGTTTATTGGGAATATTTCAATAAAAATATATAAGTTTAGCGTTATTTTGTACTTAAATTGGCTAAATTGATGAAGGATTCTACATTTAGACTAGATCCCCCTGCCAAAACACCATCAATGTCTTTTCGAGATAGAATATCTTCAGCGTTTTCATCCGTAACGCTACCACCATATAGAACTCTAATTTCATTGGCAATATCGTCCGAATATAAATCAGCCATAGTTTGTCGAATTAAATAACAACCCTCTTCAGCTTCATCGGTACTAGCTGTTTGACCGGTCCCAATTGCCCAACTTGGTTCATAAGCAACGATGATATTTTTAGCATCATCTGAACTAACTCCCTTTAATCCAGCAGTTACTTGACTAACTACCCAAGAAATTTTGGAATCAGATTCCCTTCTACCCATAGTTTCATCGCAACATAGTATCGGAATCATATGATTTCTTAAAACTGCATGAATTTTCTTATTAATTATATCGTCTGTTTCATTAAAATATTTTCGGCGCTCTGAATGACCAATAATTACATGAGTTACTCCCATTTCACTTAATGCCTTTGGACTAATCTCACCCGTAAAAGCGCCTTCATCTTCAAAGTAACAATTTTCAGCTGCAATAATTAACGGTTCTTCTCCCTTATTTTGAATCATCGATTCTAAAAATAGAGCCGAAGCCGCTATGGCCACCTGAGTTTTTTTAGGATCCGGTAAATTATTATTTAATTCCTTAACAAAAGTTACCGCATCGTTTAATGATAAATTCATTTTCCAATTTCCTGCAATAAACGGTTTGCGCATAATATCATTCCCCTTAGTTTATTATTCTTCAATTCTAAACTATATTATGACAAATAGACAATAAAAAAGAACCTAGCCTTAGCTAGATTCTTTTTTATTGTCTATTTGTCGCTGATAGCAGCAATACCTGGTAAAGTTTTGCCTTCTAGATATTCTAGTGAGGCACCACCACCAGTTGAGATGTGGGTTAATTTATCAGAAACACCAAGTTGTTTAACCGCAGCGGTTGAATCACCACCACCAACAATGGTAGTTGCATTCTTAAGAGTTCCTAAGAATTCACCAATTGCTAAAGTACCTTTAGCATAGTTTGACATTTCAAATACACCCATTGGTCCATTCCAAACAACTGTTTTAGCATCTTTTAAAACATTTTCAAAGTCTTCAATTGACTTAGGTCCAATGTCAAGAGCCATGTAACCATCAGGAATATCGCCTTCAACAACTTTGTGGTCAGCATCATTACTGAATGCATCAGCTACAACGTTATCAACTGGTAAGACAATTTTGTCGCCACCCTTTTCAAGGATTTGTTTAGCAACATCAATCTTGTCATCTTCAACAAGTGAGTTACCAATTTTAATTCCTTTAGCAGCGTAGAAAGTATAAGTCATACCACCACCGATAATAATCTTATCAGCTTTGTCTAAAAGATGTTCAATAACTCCAATTTTATCAGAAACCTTTGCACCACCTAAAATGGCAACAAATGGTCTTTGAGGATTATCAACAGCATCCCCTAAGAACTTAATTTCTTTTTCCATTAAGTAACCAGCAGCAACTGGTTTGTCATTGTCACGCATAGCATCTGAAATACCAACGTTAGATGCATGTGCACGGTGAGCTGTACCAAAAGCATCGTTAATGAATTCATCACCTAATGATGCCCAGTATTCGCCAAGTTTAGCATCATTACCTGATTCACGTTTTACATATTCGCCGTTAACAACGTCTTCAAAACGAGTATTTTCAACAAGTAATACTTGACCTGGTTCCATTTTATTAATGGCATCTTCAAGTTGAGCACCTTCAGTAACAGGTACAAAAATTACTGGTTTGTTTAATAGGTTTGATAAACGTTCAGCAACTGGACGTAATGATAAACCATCTTTGTCTTCTTCTTTTTTAATACGGCCAAGGTGAGAGAATAAAATAACCTTACCATTGTGGTCTAATACATAGTTAATAGTTGGTAGTGCAGCAACGATACGGTTATCATCACCAATCACACCATCTTTAATTGGAACATTAAAATCTACACGCATTAAAACTTTTTTACCATCAAGATCTAGATCTGAAACAGTTAATTTTGCCATTTTAATGACCTCCCAAGAAAAATATTTTTTCAAACAAAAAGCGAAGGAGTTTTCCTCCTCCGCCATTTCATTTAAACTATTTACAATTTAATTATTAATATTAAAGAGTAGCAAATTTAAGCAAAGTACGAACCATGTTACAAGTGAAGCCCCATTCGTTATCGTACCAAGCAACAGTTTTAACTAATTGAGCATCACCGGCAGTAGTAACTTCAGTTTGAGTTGGGTCAAATACTGAACCGTGATCATCATCAATAATATCTGATGAAACGATTTCGTCTTCATTCCAACCAAATGCAGGGTTGTCTACAGTGTGTTTCTTGATTGCTGCATTAATTTCGTCAGCAGTAACTTTCTTGTCTAAGATAGATACTAATTCAGTTAATGAACCATCAACAACGGCAACACGTTGTGCATGTCCTTGTAATTTACCATCAAGTTCTGGAATTACTAAACCAATAGCTTTAGCAGCACCAGTTGAGTGAGGAATAGTATTAGCACTAGCAGTACGGTTTGAGCGTTTCTTCTTGCTCTTAGGACCATCAAGGATTTGTTGTGAAGCAGTGAAAGCATGAACAGTAGTCATAGTTCCGGCTTGAACACCAAATTCTTCATTTAACCAGTAAGCCATTGGTGCTAAACAGTTGGTAGTACATGAACCAGCTGAAACAATAACATCACTTGAGTCTAATTGGTCTAAGTTAACACCAGGAACAACAGTCTTAATTGCGCCAGCAGGAGCTGAGATTAAGACACGTTTTGCACCAGCATCGATGTGAGCTTGTGATTTTTCTTTTGAAGTGTAGAATCCAGTACATTCAAGTACAAAGTCTACGCCATCATTTTTAACCCATTGTAAGTTAGCAGCATCGCGTTCTGCATATACAGGGATTTCCTTACCGTCAACAATAATAGCAGTATCAGTTGATGAAACTTCACCAGGGAAACGACCATGTGTTGAGTCATATTTTAATAAGTAAGCAAGCATTGAAGGAGTAGTTAAATCATTAATAGCAACAACTTCAATATCATTTGAGTTAAGTTGGTGAATACGTTTAAAAGCTAAACGACCAATTCGACCAAAACCGTTAATACCAATTTTTACAGTCATAATTGTGTTTCCTCCTTTAGGAAATTAAATAATTTGTCGTACTACAATAGTAATAATAACACTAAAATCAACATAAGTCAGCAAACTTTGTGAACATATAATCAAGTATTTATTAACCTATTGCTATATTGAAATTATAGCAGACAAATCATTAATTGCAAGGCTTCACGGCCTAAAATTAATTGAATCAACTAGGGTTATTCACTCACTTGAATTAATTAAAAAAATCTTGTATATTTAGATGAGTATATTTTTTGCACCTGTAGTGTAATGGATCGCACGTAAGATTCCGGTTCTTGAGATGGGGGTTCGATTCCCTCCAGGTGCACTTTATATTATGAGAAATTGTGAATTATTCAACCAATCATAGCTTAACTATGTTGGATTTGGCTACGTTTTCATATAAATAATTAAAAATAGATTAACCCCATAATATTGGGATTAATCTATTTTTTTATAATTGCAATTAGATTAGGACTAGTTTTTAAACCCTTTTTAGTGGCATAGATATTAAATTTTTTGTTTCTACCCACTTCTTTAATCGGAATTTTAAAGGTAATCTCCGTTTTAAAATGACTCTTTAAAGTATAGGTTTTAATTCCCAAGGTTAATTTTACCAAACTATGTTTAGGAGTTTTAATCGTTAATTTCCAATAACGTTTTCCAAACACACTTTTCATAATTTCAGGAGTATCGGTGGCATAATCATACTTAGAAATAATATGTTTAAAGTTTTCATTTTCAATCGAAAAATTTTTGTAACCTCTAAAAGGAAAATGATATGAAAAATATTTTTGATTTTGCTTTGTAGTTAATACATCTTGATCGTCATACTTTATTGTAATTGGTGAATTAGCATAGTTAATTCCCTTAAAATACAAGGTATGATTTTTAAATTTAAGTTTAGTAATTTCAATTGTTGGTTTAGGATCATCTATCAACTTAACGTTGTCTAAAATATCAGCATTACGTTCCACTTTTTCCATCATTTTCCCTCCCGTTATTTCTTACTTACAGATTAACATTTTTAAGTTTTTAAACTAAAAATTATGCTTATAAAAACCTTAATATTTTTTTGTGAAATTTAAGAACAATTTATTTGACCTTTTTTGACCTTTCTAGTAAAATAGGCCCATAAGCTTGGAAGTTCCAAGTATATAAATCTTAAGGAGGCATCTCTAATGAATTTA
The DNA here is from genome assembly GCF_020616595.1 of Lentilactobacillus laojiaonis. Taxonomy (GTDB): domain Bacteria; phylum Bacillota; class Bacilli; order Lactobacillales; family Lactobacillaceae; genus Lentilactobacillus; species Lentilactobacillus laojiaonis. Next base: position 868,389 of record NZ_CP085278.1, read on the forward strand.
GTGCCAACTGTTATTGAACAATCATCTAACGGTGAAAGAGCCTACGACATTTATTCTCGTTTGCTTAAAGATAGAATTATCATGCTATCTGGTGAAATCGAAGATAATATGGCAAATGCAATTATTGCCCAATTATTATTCTTAGATGCCCAAGACTCTGAAAAAGACATCTACCTTTACATCAATTCTCCCGGTGGAGTAATTACCTCAGGAATGGCAATTTACGATACTATGAATTTTATTAAATCTGATGTACAAACTATTGTTATTGGTATGGCAGCCTCAATGGCCAGTGTGCTAGCATCTTCCGGTGCTAAAGGCAAACGTTTTGCTTTACCACATTCAACAGTTCTTATTCACCAACCATTAGGTGGAGCTCAAGGTCAACAAACTGAAATTGAAATCGCTGCTCAAGAAATCTTAAAAGCACGTAAAATGATTACTGAAATTTTAGCTGAAAATTCAGGTCAAAGTGTTGAAAAAGTTAAATTAGATACTGAACGTGATAATTATCTAACTGCTCAGGAAGCCGTAGATTATGGTTTACTTGATGGTATTTTAAATAGTACCGATGAAAAGAAATAGAGCATAAAAAAAGACTTAGCAATTGCTAAGTCTTTTTTTATGCTAATTTTTCAGCATATTCGTTAATTTTTCTTAAACGATGATTAACCCCCGACTTTGAAATCGGACCGCCACTAACAAGTTCTCCTAGTTCCTTTAGACTAACTTCTGGATGTTTTAGTCGAACATAAGCAACATCTTGCAACTTTTGCGGTAGTTGGTCAATACCAACCATTTCATCAATTAATTTAATATTTTCAATCTGTTTAGTAGCTGCATTGGCAACTTTATTTAAATTAGCTGTCTCACAATTAACTAATCGGTTAACCGAATTACGCATATCTCTAACGATTCTGACATCCTCAAATTTTAGCATGGAACTAGTAGCCCCAATTAATTGCAAGAAATCAGCTATCTTTTCCCCTTCTTTAAGGTAGGTAATATACCCACTTCTTCTTTGGGTAGTACGAGCTTTTAACCCATATCGATTCATCATTTCAGCAACCATCTCATTGTGTTCTTCGTACAATGAGTAAATTTCTAAATGGTAGCGTGAAGTTTCTGGATTATTTACCGATCCACCAGCTAAAAAAGCTCCTCGTAAATATGATCTAACTTTATTATCATCACTTAATAGTTCATCAGGCACCCGGTTAACTATTTCAGCGCCATCAAATATTTTTAGATCTTTTAATAAATCAGCAGCTCGATTTTTTACTTTTAAAATATATAAGTTATTTTTCTTTAACTTCATTTTACGTCGCACACTTAATTCACTAGTTATTCCATAAAATTTGGATAGTAGTTTATACATTCTCCTAGCAATTGCTGGATTTTCTGATTGGACATTTAAAACAAAGTGGTGATTAACTATTCCTAAATTTCCATTCATCCGAATTAAGGCCATTAATTCGGCTTTAGCATTTTCTTTGTGGACGCTTAATGAAGTTAGTTCTTTTTTTACTTCACTAGCGTAAGACATTTCATTACCTCTTATCGTTAAATATTAGGTCGACCAATTAAATTAATTAATTCATCAACCACTTCTTTTCCATTATGAAAGACTCCCTTGTCTCGAAGTTCTACATAATCGGCGGTAATCACTCGGCAATCCATTTCACTCAACATCTCAAAATCATGACTAACCGGATGAGCTACTTCATTCCATTTTTTGCGATCAATATATTCTTCCGTTACGATTTGACTATTAACTAAAACCGTATTAATAAAATTACTTCCCAAGTGTTCATTTAAAACTCGAACATGGTCAGCATCAGTAAATCCTTCAGTTTCACCTTTTTGAGTCATAATGTTACATATATAAACTACATCAGCATCCGTTTCAATCACCGCTCTACCTACATTTTCAATCATTAAATTAGGTAAAATACTGGTAAATAAACTCCCCGGTCCTAAAACGATTTGGTCAGCCTCCATAATTGCATCCACTACTTGTTGTTTAGCCTGAGGACGGTGTTTATGCTTGATATCGCTGCTCTCTACCCAAACTCGCTTAATCAATTTATTAGCGGCTGTAATTTCAGCTTCACCACTTAAAACTGTGCCATCGGTAAATTCAGCATTTAAAACTAGTGGTTCATTAGCTGCCGGGAATACATGGCCATCCACTTTCATCATTGCACTAAGTTGTTGAACCGCATCAAAAATACCGCCTTCCATCTCAGATAAGGCTGCAATAATTAAGTTACCAATCGCATGACCAGCAAAAAATTGATCCGCACTATTAAATCGATATTGAAATAACTTGAGTTCTAACTCTGGTAATTGGGATAGCGATACCATCACATTACGGATATCTCCAGGTGGAACCACGTTAATATAATCTCTTAAAATTCCGGATGAGCCACCATCATCAGCTACCGTTACTACTGCGGTAATATCCACATTTCGATTACGTAAATTATTTAAAATGACGGGTAATCCGGTTCCACCACCAATAACCACAATCTTAGGTTTAGTTTGTGTTAGTTTCTTTTTCATTGGCCCGTCCCAGCCCTTTTATGTTTTTCAATATCTCGATGCGTAATGTTAACTGGATATTCTTTAGATAATTGTTCACCTAATCGCTGAGCCATAGCTACAGAACGATGCTGGCCACCAGTACAACCAATTGCAATTGTTAAACTAGATTTACCCTCTTTTTCATAAGCAGGTAAGGTAAATTCAATTAATGAAGCTAATTTTTCATAAAATTCATCAGCCCCAGTAGATTGCATAACATAATCTTTAACGTCTTGATCTAATCCAGTTTGATAACGCATCTTTTTATCGTAATATGGATTAGGTAAGAACCTTACATCCATAGCGATATCGGCGTCTAATGGAACTCCATATTTAAAGCCAAATGACATAACTTCAATATGAAATTTATAGTTATCATCTACAATTTCAAATCGATCAAAAATCTTTTCTCGTAAATCTCTTGGTGAAATTTCTGAAGTATCAATTACCATGTCGGCACTTTTCTTTATACCTTCTAATAATTCACGTTCTTTCTCAATTCCGTCAATTATTCGACCATTTCGAGCTAATGGATGTGCACGGCGTGTTTCTTTATAACGTGATACTAATTTTTCATCAGAAGATTCTAAGAACAGAACTTCGGCTTTATCATCATTTTTTTGTAAATCATTATATATTTCAATAATGCCATCATAGAAAACCTGAGAACGGAGATCCATAACCATGGCAATTTTTTTAATTTCTTTTTCAGTTCTAATTAATTCCTTAAATTTCGGAAATAGTGTTGGAGGCATGTTATCGACACAAAAGTATCCTAAATCTTCAAAACTTTGCATAGCAACTGTTTTTCCAGCGCCACTCATTCCAGTAATGAGTACAAATTGATTATTATTTTTCATAACATTTTCCTTTCATTATTACATGATTGTAGTATATCATACCAGGCGTTCCATAAATACGTTATTTAAACAAAAAGGTGTTGCAGTTGACTGCAACACCTTTTTATTTTGCCTGTTCAGTTAATTTAGTATCACGATCTAGAATTGGTTTTAAATATTTACCAGTATAACTACCCTTTACTTCTACAACTTTTTCTGGTGTACCGGTAGCAACTACTTGGCCACCGCCATTACCGCCTTCGGGTCCTAAATCAATTAGATGATCCGCATTTTTAATTACATCTAAATTATGCTCAATAATTAGGACAGAATTACCATTATCAACTAATGCTTGCAAAACATTCAATAATTTACGAATATCTTCTGAATGTAATCCAGTAGTTGGTTCATCTAAAATATATAAATTTTTACCAGTTGATTTCTTATGAAGTTCGGAAGCTAATTTCATTCGTTGAGCTTCTCCTCCAGAAAGAGTAGTGGCTGGTTGGCCAAGAGTTACATAGCCTAATCCTACATCTTGAATAGTTTGTAGCTTACGAGTGATCTTAGGAATGGCACTAAAGAATTCCAAAGCTTCATCAACGGTCATCGCTAAGATATCTGCGATATTTTTCCCTTTATACTCAACTGCTAATGTTTCGGCATTATACCGTTTACCATGACAGACTTCACATGGAACATATACATCGGGTAAAAAGTTCATTTCAATTTTTAAGATTCCATCGCCATGACAGGTTTCACAACGACCACCCTTGATATTAAAACTAAAACGACCTTTAGTAAAACCATGAAGTTTTGATTCATTAGTATTAGCAAATAAGTCCCTTATATCATCAAACACTCCAGTATACGTTGCTGGATTACTTCGTGGAGTTCTTCCAATCGGTGTTTGATCAATATTAACAATTTTTTCAAGGTTTTCTATTCCAGTTATTTTTTTAAATTTACCAGGTTTTGCAGAATTACGATTAAGTTTATGAGCCACTTCTTTTTTCAAAATATCATTTACTAAAGTAGACTTACCTGATCCGGAAACCCCAGTTACTACCACAAATTCACCTAACGGAATAGTTACGTTAATATTTTTTAAATTATTCTCAGCTGCTCCAGTTATTTTTAATTGTTTACCATTACCTTTGCGACGTTCTAAAGGCACGGGAATAAATCTTTTACCCGATAAATATTGTCCCGTGATGGATTGTTTAGTATTTTCAACTTCTTCTGGTGTTCCAGATGCCATTACATTTCCACCATTGGCTCCTGCACCAGGTCCAATATCAATTAAATAATCAGCAGCACGCATAGTATCTTCATCATGTTCTACTACCACTAAGGTATTACCTAAGTCTCGCATGTGTTTTAAAGACTCAATCAATCTATCATTATCTCGCTGGTGAAGTCCAATAGACGGCTCATCTAAAACGTATAAAACCCCGGTTAGATTGGATCCAATTTGCGTAGCCAATCTAATTCGTTGAGCTTCTCCTCCAGATAAGGTCCTAGCAGAACGCGATAAGGTTAGATAATCCAAACCAACATTTTTTAAAAAAGTTAGACGATCAGAAATTTCTTTTAAAATTGGCGCCGCAATAGTCGCGTTTTGTTCACTCAATTTAAGTTCCTTAAAGAAATTAAGTTCAGCTTGAATATCCATTGCCGAGACTTCTGCAATATTTAAATCTGCAATTTTAACTGAGCGAGCTTTATCATTCAAACGATATCCATGACAGGTACGACAAGTTAACTCGGTCATATAGGTACGCATTTGGTCTCTAGTAAAATCACTACTAGTATCATGATAACGACGATCAACATTGTTAACTACCCCTTCAAATGTCGTATCTACATCACGAACTCCGCCAAAATCATTTTCATAATGGAAATGAAATTCCTGACCATTAGATCCATAAAGAATTAGATTTTTCTGTTTATCTGATAAGTCCTTAAATGGTGTGTCCATATCGATTTTAAAAGCCTGGCATACTTGTGCCAACAAATTGGGATAATATTTAGAACTAATTGGATTCCATGGGGCAATAGCTCCTTGGTTTAAGGTTAAAGTATCATCAGGAACAATTAAGTCTAAATCAATTTCTAATTTAACTCCCAATCCATCACATTCAGGACATGCTCCCGTTGGTGAGTTGAATGAGAATAAGCGCGGTTCTAAATCACCAACTGTAAATCCACAAATTGGACAAGCATAGTGTTCGGAAAACATCATAGGGTCTCTTTGTCCTAAAAAGTCTATAATGGCATATCCATCACTTAGTCTAAGTGCTGATTCTAGTGATTCTGATAGACGGGTATTCATATCATTTTTTACAATCATTCGATCCACCACAATATTAATGGTGTGTAACTTAGTCTTACTTAATTCAATATCTTCTTCAATATCTCGAGTTTCTCCGTCAACTTGAACTCGCACAAAACCTTCTTTTTTGATTTTATCAAATACTTTTTTGTGTTGACCTTTTTTACTTCTAACAATTGGTGAAAGAATTTGAATTTTAGTGCGTTCAGGTAATTGCTCAATTTGACTGATCATTTGATCTACGGATTGGCTTTGGATGATTGAACCGTCATTAGGACAAATAGGAGTTCCCACTCTGGCCCATAAAAGTCTAAAATAATCGTTAATCTCGGTAACCGTTCCAACTGTAGATCGTGGATTTTTAGAAGTAGTTTTTTGATCAATTGAAATTGCAGGACTTAAACCATCAATTGAATCAACCTGGGGCTTATCCATTTGTCCTAAAAATTGACGAGCATACGAAGATAAACTTTCCACATATCTTCGTTGACCTTCAGCATACAATGTATCAAAAGCTAAAGAACTCTTACCTGATCCGGATAATCCAGTCATAACAACTAATTTATTTTTAGGGATTGTAACATTAACATCTTTTAGGTTATGTTCTCTAGCCCCTCTAATAACGATATTGTCTATTGCCACTCTTAGTGCCTCCTATTTTTTGATACTAGTTTTTAACTCTAAAATAGTATCTCTTAAATTTGCAGCCTGCTCGAAGTCAAGTTTTCTAGCGGCTTCTTCCATTTGTATATTTAAATTGTCTAACATTTCTTTTTGATCTTTTTTGCTCATACTTAAGAAATCACTTTCGATGAAATCATCTTTTTCGCCAGTGTTTTCATTCGCTTTTGTAACTGAAATCAAATCGCGAATTTCTTTTTTAATAGTATGTGGAACAATGTTATGCTCCTCATTATATTTCATCTGAATGCTGCGTCTTCTATTCGTTTCATCGATAGCATTTTTCATTGAATCGGTAATTTTATCTGCATACATAATAACCTTACCATTTTCATTTCGAGCAGCTCGACCAATTGTTTGAATTAAGGATCGTTCATTTCGTAAGAAACCTTCTTTATCAGCATCCAAAATTGCTACTAACGAAACTTCTGGTACATCAATACCTTCTCTTAATAAGTTAATTCCTACCAGCACATCAAACTTTCCTAAACGTAAATCTCTAATAATCTGAGTTCTTTCTAAAGTCTTAATATCTGAATGTAGATATTTAACTTTGATCCCTAGATCTTTAAGATAGTCAGTTAAGTCTTCTGCCATTTTTTTAGTTAACGTAGTAATGAAAGTTCGTTCATTATGCTCAATTCGCTGATTAATTTCACCAACTAAATCATCCATCTGTCCCATAATTGGACGGACATCAATTGTTGGATCAAGTAAACCAGTTGGACGAATAATTTGTTGAGCAACTTTGTCAGTTTCCGCTAACTCATATGGTCCCGGAGTAGCTGACATATAGATAACTTGGTTAACATGTTTTTCAAATTCATTTAGAGTTAATGGACGGTTATCTAAGGCACTAGGTAGTCTGAAACCGTAGTCTACTAATTGTTGCTTTCGAGCCTGATCTCCATTATACATACCACGAATTTGTGGCATAGTTTGGTGAGATTCATCTACCACCAATAAGAAATCTTTAGGAAAGAAATCTAGCAAGGTATAGGGTGGTTCTCCTGGTTTTCTTCGGTCCATGAACCTAGAATAATTTTCAATTCCACTGGTGTATCCCATTTCTCGCATCATTTCAATGTCATAAGTAGTTCGCTGTTTTAACCTTTGAGCTTCAAGTAATTTGCCTTCATCTTCAAACTTATTAACTTGTTGTTGCATCTCTTCTTCAATCTCAGGTAAAGCAACGTTCATAATCTCATCATTAGTTAAAAAATGAGTCGCTGGAAATATCGCTACATGTTCGCGGTCGCCTAAAACCTCTCCTGTTAAAGTATCAACTTCTCTAATACGGTCAATTTCATCCCCAAAGAACTCAATTCTTAGAGCATGATCATCAATTGATGCTGGAAAGACTTCTACTATATCCCCGTGTACTCTAAATCTACCTCGTTGAAAATCAATATCATTTCTTTCAAATTGAATATTAACTAATTCTCTTAGTAACTTATCTCGATCTAGTTCTTGACCAACTCGAAGTGAAACTACATGATCATGATATTCTTTGGGATCACCCAGTCCAAATATCGAAGAAACTGAAGCAACTACAATAACATCATTTCTTTCTAGTAAAGAACTAGTGGCTGAATGCCTTAATTTATCTATTTCGTCATTAATTGAGGAGTCCTTTTCAATATAAGTATCACTTGAAGGTACATAGGCTTCTGGTTGATAGTAATCATAATAACTAACAAAATATTCTACTGCATTATTAGGGAAAAAGTCTTTAAATTCACCATATAACTGTCCAGCTAAGGTTTTGTTATGAGACAAAATTAAAGTTGGTTTATTAACCTGTTGAATTACGTTAGAAATTGTAAATGTTTTACCAGTTCCTGTTGCTCCTAATAAAATTTGTGACTTTTCATTTTCATTAATTCCCTTCACCAACTGTTTAATTGCTTCCGGTTGGTCTCCGGTAGGTGAGTACTTAGAAACCAAATCAAATTTATTATTATTTTGTCGTTCAATCATGCAAAAGCCTCCTTCAAGGTACAAATAAAAAAAGTGGGAAAATCCCCACAAATACGTAACTATATTTTACCATACGAACATACTTTCGCCAAATTTGAAATAAAAAAAGTTTTGCTAAAATAGCAAAACTTTTTTATTTGATAGATTCAATATATTTAAAGGCTTGTTGACCAGCTACTCCACCTTCGCCAACTGCCGTTGTTATTTGTCTTAAATCTTTTTTACGAACATCACCAATTGCATAAATTCCAGGAATTTTAGTTTCCATTTTATCATTAGTAACAATCCAACCATCTTGATCAGTAATTCCTAAATCTAAGAATGGTTTGGTCATAGGTAATAATCCTACGTAAATAAATACACCAGAAGTTTCAATAATTGATTCTTCGTTAGTTTTATTATTTACAACTCGAACACCTGTAACCTTATTTTCATCACCTAAAACTTCAACTACATTAGTATCCCAGGTAAAATGCATTTTATCATTAGCAAAAGCTTGATCTTGGCTAACTTTTTGAGCTCTTAATTGGTCACGACGATGAATTACATTAACATTGTTAGCAATTTTAGATAGGTAAATTCCCTCTTCAATTGCTGAATCACCGCCACCAATTACAACGACATCGCGATTCTTGAAAAAGGCTCCGTCACATACCGCACAGTATGAAACTCCACGGCCACCATATTCTTCTTCACCGGGAACGCCTAGTTTTTTGTAATCTGAGCCACTACCAATAATAACTACTTTAGCTTCAATTTCATCACTATCAGTAATTACAGTTTTAGTTGCACCATTGTCTTTAATGGCTTCAACACTGCCATATACATATTCAGCTCCAAAGTTTACGGAACCATCATAGATGTTTTGAGCCAAATCCGGTCCTTTAATGGATTTATATCCCGGATAATTTTCAATTTCTGCAGTGTTATTCAATTGTCCACCATATATTCCTCGATCAATCATCGCTACAGAAAGATTAGCTCGAGAGGCATATAATGCAGCTGTCATTCCGCTAGGACCAGCTCCGATAATTACAACATCATAACTTTTTTCAGTCATTAGTATTCCTCCCTAATCATTAGTTTAGGATAGCTTACTATTAATAAGTGTAAATGTCCAGTCTTATTTACCACTGTCTTCTTTTTCAAGTTTTTTACCTAGGTCTTTAATGTAATCTCTAAGTCCATCAGCAATTTCTGGGTGACGTAGACCAAATACAATATTAGTTTCTAACCAAGTTAATTTGTTACCAGTATCAAATCGCTTACCTTTAAATTCATGAGCAAATACTCGTTGAGTTTGATTTAATTCATCAATTGCATCTGTTAATTGGATTTCACCACTGGCATCTTTTTGAGTATTTTCAAGAATATCAAAAATTTCAGGAGTTAATAAATATCTTCCAATAATTGCTAAATCACTTGGAGCATCTTCAGGAGATGGCTTTTCAACGAATTTTCTAACGTTATATAGACCGTCACTAACTTCTTCAGTTGGATCAATAACCCCGTATTTTGAAATTTGATCGTGTGGAACTTTTTTAACTGCTAATGTAGAAGCTCCGGTATTTTCAAAACTATCCATTAATTGTTTAGTTAACGGAACCTTATCTTCCATCACGTCATCACCTAACATAACAACAAAAGGTTCATTACCAATAAAACTTCTAGCAGTATAAACTGCATCACCTAAACCACGTGGGTGAGATTGGCGGATAAAGTAAATATTCATATCGTTAGTTTTAGTAATTGATTTTAGCATATCAATTTTATTTTTAGCTTCTAAGTTAGCTTCTAATTCTGGATTTGAGTCAAAATGATCTTCGATAGAACGTTTGCCCTTACCGATAACAATAATAATATCTTTAATTCCTGATTTTTTAGCTTCTTCAACAATAAATTGAATAGTTGGTGTATCAACAATTGGTAGCATTTCCTTTGGAAGTGCCTTAGTTTCTGGTAAAAATCTAGTTCCTAACCCAGCGGCTGGAATAATTGCTTTAGTTACTTTTTTATTTTTATTCATCAAATATTAACTCCTATTAATCTATTTCTGAGCGTCCATGACGTCTCATTAATTCGTTGATTGCTTCTTTAACATTTACATTATCATATAAAACATGATAAATTGCACTAGTTATTGGCATATCAATGCCACGTTGTTTAGATAATTCATAAGCTGCCTTAGTAGTAGCAATGCCTTCAATTACCATACCCATATTATCAATAACTTCTTTAACTGATTTTCCTTCACCAATTTGTTTACCAGCTCGCCAATTTCTAGAGTTAGAACTAGTACCAGTTACAATAATATCACCTACTCCGGATAAGCCAATAAAAGTCATGGGATTAGCTCCAAAGGAAGTTCCTAAACGAGAAATTTCAGCAAGTCCTCGAGTCATTAAGGCCGCTTTAGAGTTATCACCATAACCTAAACCGTAAAGAGCCCCCGTTCCTAAGGCAATGATATTTTTCAAAGCTGCTCCAATTTCAGCTCCAATAACATCATCGTTAGTATAAACTCTAAAATAATTATTCATAAATAATGATTGAATATATTCGGCATCTTTTAAGTTATGACTAGCAACTGTTACTAAAGTAATATCCTTTTTAGCAACATCTTCAGCCTGACTAGGTCCAGATATTACTGAAATTGATTTAACATTTTTAACGGGTAATTCTTCGGATAAAATTTCTGAAATTCGTTTATAAGTATTTTCTTCGATACCTTTTGAAGCATGCACAATATTATACTTTTTATCTGTATTTTTTAATATTTCTCCAACTCGTTTAGCCACCCCACGAGTTGCTTGAGCTGGAATTACAAATAAAATTGTATCAGCATCTAAAACTGCTTCAGATAAATCATTAGTGGCAACTAATGACTCGGAATACTTAAAGTTTTGTATGTATTGTTCATTTGTATGCTTTTCATTTAACTCTGCCACTTGTTCCGGTTTATATGACCATAGTCTAACTGATGAACCATTTTCATCTAAAACATTAGCTAAGATACTGCCCCAAGAACCCGCACCTAAAACTGCTACTTTTTCAGTCATTTTTATTCTCCTTAAACCTAAGTTAAATATTTAATTAATATACCACGCAAGATCTAATTTTTTTCTTCGGTATATAAAGGTTCCAATACTGCCAACAAATAGTAAAATCGAAAGAATTTGAGAAATTCTAAGATTTCCTAACATTAAACTATCCGTTCGCATGCCCTCAATAAAGAACCTACCATAAGAATACCATATTACATACGTTAAAAATAACTCACCATTTTTAAATAGTTTAGGATTATGGCGTAAAACCATTAACACCAAGAATCCTAAAAAGCTCCAAACGGATTCGTATAAAAAAGTGGGTTGTCGATACATTCCACCAATATTCATTTGGTTAATTATAAATTTGGGTAAATGCAATCCCTGCAAAAATGCTAATGTGGTAACCTTTCCAAAAGCTTCTTGATTCATAAAGTTACCCCAACGTCCAATAGACTGAGCTAAAATTACGGTTGGAGCTGCAATATCCAACATCTTCCAAACAGACAAATAGTGGGTTCGACAATAGTAGATAATTACGATTATTGCCCCAATTAAGGATCCATAAATGGCAATTCCACCATCCCAAACTCTAATAATTTCCGATAAATGATCCTTATAATATGACCATTCAAATCCTACATAATAAATTCTTGCACAAATTATCGAGATAGGAATTGCCCATAAAATCATATCATATATATTTTCAGGGTCAATTCCTTGTCGCTTGCCTTCTTTAGTCGCTAAAAATACTGCTATAAATACCGCACTAGCAATAATTATTCCATACCAGCGAACACTAATCGGACCAAAACTAAAGGCGATTGGATTTAATGCTAACTGTTTCACTTATCTTTATCCTTACTTTCATTTTCATTATCAATTAATGATTTATTGTATTTATTAATTTCCTTTTGCTCAGCCATTTTATGGGTATCTTCTTGGCTATTTTCTTTAATCAAATTATTTAAATTATTATCAAAAGTTTCGGTAGCATCATATCCCATTGATTGAGCTCTAAAGTTCATAGCTGCTGCTTCAATAATGATAGCTAGGTTTCGACCAGTTTTAACTGGAATAGTCATTTTAGGGATCTTAACATCAAATATTTGAACTTCTTCCATCCCGTTACCAAGTCGATCATATTTAGCATCATTGGAATATAAAGCTAAATTGATAATTAATACTACCTTGGCTTGGCTTCTAATGGCTCCCGTTCCAAATAGTGTCATTACATCAATAATACCAATTCCGCGAATTTCTAATAAATGACTCAAGATTTTAGGTGCTGTTCCCATTAAAGTCTGTTCATCTTGTTGATAAACTTCAACTCGATCATCAGCAATTAATCGATGTCCTCGTTGGACTAACTCTAGAGCGGTTTCACTTTTACCAATTCCACTATCACCGGTAATTAAAATTCCCAGTCCATATACATCTACCAAAACACCATGAATTGATTGGCGTTCAGCTAATTTATCATCTAAATAGTTGGTCATATTACTTAAAACTCGTGATGTGGTTAGTTTCGATCCCAATACTGGAATCTTACTTTTTTGGGCAGCTTCAAGTAATTCTTCTGGTGGATCTAATTGAGTTGAAATTACAAATGCGGGAGTTTGTGGTTGACACATCTCTTCCATGACTTTTAATAGCTCATCGTGTTGCATTCCTTTAGCATATGAGATTTCCGTTATTCCTAATAATTGGACTCGATTAGCTGGGTAATAATTGAAAAAACCAGTTAATTCTAAACCTGGTCTTGAAATATCACTAGTAGTAATCTCTTTATCTGCTAAATATTCTTGTCCGGAATATACATCTAATCGAGAATTTTTTACCAAGTCTGCAACGGTAACAGTATTTGCCATAAATAAACCTCCTAATATATTAATCGTTTGTGGAATTATTTGTAATAATTGTACTTACGACGGACATAATTATTGCGACTAACATCGCCATCCAAAATGATGAAAATCTAAATCCACTTCCCACAAGAAATGAAGTTAATTCCAACATAAAACCGTTGATAACAATACTAAATAAACCAAAAGTTAAAAAATTAATGGGTAACGACAATAAACTTAAAATTGGTTTAACTAAAACATTCAAGATCGCTAAAACAAAGGCCGCTATTATAGCGATCCAAATACTAGACACAAAAAAGCTTGCTGGGAAAAATCCACTAATAGCTAAAAAAATTAAGGTATCTATAATGATGGTTGTAAAAAATTTCATTTAAATCATTTCCTTTCTTTAATATTACTTTTCTTCAACATTACTTTCTTCAACATCGGTTAAATGCTTTCTTGAGCGATTAGGTTGTTTACTAGAAGCTGTAAATTGATCAGTAAAACCCCCAAATCCCGTTCGTTTATAACTTGATGGTATTAAGATGACTGCTAAAAGATAACAAACTAAGCCAATAAATTTTAATCCCGGTAATAAACATAAAATTACAAATATAATTCTCACAGCCGTTGAATTCCAATTAAAATATTTAGAAATCCCACCCAATACACCAGTTAAAACTTTATCAGTTGCTGATTTAGTTAATTTTTTGTTCACTTAAATTCCTCCAAATAATATATACTTTCATTTTACCCTAGTTTAATAAAAAAATGCATTACAATCACTAGGATTGTAATGCATTTTAATCTTTCTCAGCAAAAGTTTCAATTCCCAACTCACTTGGTGAATCTTTAAAAATTGCTGTTTCTGTTACTTTTAGCTGATTATTCCGATCGATGACTTTTAAATAACAATATGTTGAATTAGTTGATAATGCTCGATATAAATCGTCTTCATTATTAATTTTAATATGATTTACCTCTAAAATAACATCACCAATTAATAAGTTCATTTTAGAAGCTGGGGTATGCGGCTGGATAGCAATAATTCGGACCCCATTAATCACTTGGCTATAATCAAAATCAGTTTTATTATCAGTATGCTTATTTGAAATAATAACTCTTAAATAATTAATTAGCATGATTAAAATTGCCCAAATACTTATAATTGGATAAAAATAGCTACCGATAATTCCAACAATTCCAATTAATCCTGTTTGAATAATTCCTCTACTTAGAGATTTAAAAAGCTTACTTGGAATCGCATGTTTAACCGTCCATTTAAAACCAATCAATACTGGGAAAAATAAAAATGCATAATGGTGATGGTTAACATCAAAAACTGGCCAAAATGCTAAATGATTAACAAACCAGTCTCCAGGTACTAAAGTGAAGATTGGTACTATTGATAACTCATTAAATTGATAATAAGCAATGCGTTTTCTTCGTTGATTATATGTAATTTCTGGTGAAGTAAATTTTCCAGCGTTTTGCTTAATAAAAATTCCCGTTAAAAAGATTAATAAAGTAAAGAATATTAGGAAATTGGCATTATCAAAATTAAAAAAACGTTCATTAATGCCTTTGTCACTTAATACATTATTAATTGATCCCCAAAAGCCTAAATTTTTAGTAAAAAATAGGGCTGCCACACTTAAACATACGCCAACAATGCTCAGACTTTGTCGCATAAGTAATAAAATAACCATTATCAATTCATAAACTAAGATAAATTTAATTGGTAAGACCATTCCTAAAGCCAGTCCTACTAACGATCCTATCAATCCTAAAATTAATGCACTTCTAAGAAAATGCCGACCTTCAAAAAAATCGATATAAATTGATGAAGTAAACCATTTCCGTTCATTTTTGATCCGTTTCTTAT
Organism: Lentilactobacillus laojiaonis; assembly: GCF_020616595.1. Lineage (GTDB taxonomy): Bacteria > Bacillota > Bacilli > Lactobacillales > Lactobacillaceae > Lentilactobacillus > Lentilactobacillus laojiaonis. The sequence goes on from NZ_CP085278.1 coordinate 883,589, forward strand.
AATTCATATATGTCATTAATATTCCCAACCAAAGAAGTGGTTGTAATACATAAAACATAATCGCCCATATAACCTTCATATCGTTACTCCCTTAATATTAACTGATAATTATTATATCATCATTTTTAGTAACTAAAAAAGCCCCTAATCATTGATTAGAGGCATTTTTTATTGTGGATTTTTATTTTTTAATTCCCATTGTAAAAATGAATTAATAAATGGATCTAAATTTCCATCCATAACATTATTAATATTAGCAGTTTCAAAATTTGTTCGATGGTCTTTAACCATTGAGTAAGGATGGAATACATACGAACGAATTTGAGAACCCCAGCCAATTTCTTTTTGTTCACCAGCAATTTGAGCCTTTTCCTGGGCCTTCTTTTGCTCTTCTAATTCATATAATTTCGACTTCAGCATGTTCATGGCAGTTTGACGATTTTGTAATTGTGATCTTTGGGCTTGACTAGCTACTACGATTCCCGTAGGTAAGTGAGTTATGCGCACCGCTGAAGAAGTTTTATTAACATGTTGACCACCAGCTCCACTGGCTCGGTAAACATCAATCTTTAAGTCATCATTGTTAATATTGATTTCTACATCATCATTTAGTTCTGGCATTACTTCTACCGAGGCAAACGACGTATGGCGTCGGCCTGCTGAATCAAATGGTGAAATTCTAACTAAACGATGGACACCTTTTTCAGCTTTTAAATAACCATAAGCATTTTCACCACTAATTAAAATAGTTACACTACTTAACCCAGCTACATCACCAACTTGGTAATCTAGAGTTTCTACCTTAAATTGATGTTGTTCCGCCCATCTGGTATACATTCTTAATAACATAGTGCCCCAATCTTGTGATTCGGTTCCACCAGCTCCGGGATGAATTTCTAATATAGCATTATTGTGATCATATTTACCATCTAATAACAAATTGAGCTGATATTGATCCAAATTACGACTTAACTCACTAATTTCATCATCTAATTCACTAGCTAAATCATCGTCATATTCTTCGCCTAATAATTCCATATTAACTTGGATATCTTCAATTGCTTCATTTAATACTCTAAATTTATCAACCTTATTTTTTAATAAGTTATTTTGATCAATTAATTTTTGAGCAGTTTTTTGATCGTTCCAAAAATTTGGTTCAGCCATTTTGGCTTCATTAATTTGAATTTCTTCATTTAAATTATCGAAGTCAAAGTGACCTCCTAAAACTATTAATAGTTTCTTGCATCTTAGTAATTTGCTTTTTGATTTCACTTAATTCCATAATTTTCTCCATTTAAGACAAAAAGCCAAGGAGTTGCCCTCGGCTTTTGCTTTATCTTTGCATATTTTGTCTAATCTCTGCCTTCATAAACAAGCGAGTAGTATCATAATCAATATCTGAAACCATTTCTTCAAACATTGCATAACCTTCTCGTTGATATTCAACTAATGGGTTTTGTTGTCCATAACCACGAAGACCAATTGATTGACGTAATTGATCCATTGCATCAATATGGTCTGTCCAGTGAGCATCAACTACTCGAAGAATAACTACCTTTTCAAATTCAAGCATTTGTGATGCATCATAAAGTTGATCCTCTTTTTGTTTATAAGCATCATTAGCTAAATTCATAAGTAGCTGTTTGATTTCATCAGCAGATTTATTTTCAAAATCGGATAAGCTAACTTGATCAGGATTTACCATGGCACTAATAGTAAAGTCTAAAATAGTTTGCAAATCCCAATCTTTTTGTTCGCCTTGAGTGTGCAAATCTACAATTCGATCTACAGTACGTTCAACCATTGGCATAATTACCCATTTTAATGATGTTTCTTCATTAATAACTTGTTGACGTTCACCATAGATAACTTCACGTTGTTGGCGCATAACATCATCATATTGTAAAACATTCTTACGAGAATCGTAGTTATTACCTTCAACACGTTTTTGAGCAGATTCTACTTGTTTAGTAATCATTTTAGAACGAATAACTGCATCTTCTCCATCAACTTTCATGCGATCTAAGAAGTTTTTAATTCTTTCAGAACCAAAACGTAACATTAAATCATCTTCAAGTGATAGATAGAATTGAGACATTCCTGGATCACCTTGTCGACCGGCACGTCCTCTAAGTTGATTATCAATACGTCTAGATTCATGACGTTCGGTACCAATAACTGCTAGACCACCAGCTTCAACAACCCCTGGTCCAAGTTTGATATCAGTACCACGACCAGCCATATTAGTAGCAATAGTTACCGCACCCATCTGTCCGGCATTAGCAACGATATCAGCTTCCTTAGCATGGTTTTTGGCATTCAAGACTACGTGAGGAACGCCTTCTTTATCTAATCGATCTGATAAGTATTCAGAAGTTTCAACAGCTACAGTACCAATTAATAATGGTTGGCCTTTAGCATGTAGTTCTTTAATTTTTTCTACTACTGCATCAAATTTAGTTTCTAGACTTGGATATAAAATATCTGGTTCATCAATTCGAATAACTGGTTTATTAGTAGGTACTGAGATTACTTCCATGTTATAGATTTCTCTAAATTCTTCAGCTTCAGTTTTAGCAGTACCAGTCATACCAGCTAACTTTTTATACATTCTAAAGAAGTTTTGGTAAGTAATGTTAGCCATAGTTTTGCTTTCTTCTTGAATGGTTACACCTTCTTTAGCTTCAATAGCTTGATGCAAACCATCAGAGAAACGGCGACCGTCCATAATACGACCAGTAAATGAATCAACGATATCAACTTCGTCATCTCTAACCACGTAATCTTTATCAAGCAACATAATGTAGTTAGCACGTAATGCTTGATCAATATGGTGGGTTAAAGCAGTGTTGTCAGTATCGTATAGATTACTTAAGTTAAAGTATTCTTCAGCTTTTTTAATTCCTTCATCAGTTAAAGATACTGTTTTTGATTCTAAATCTAACTTGTAATCTTCGTTTTCAGTTAAAGTCTTAGCAAAACGATCAGTTCTAACATAAAGTTGTGAACTACCGTTTGATTGACCAGAAATAATCAATGGAGTTCTAGCTTCATCAATTAAAATTGAATCAACTTCATCGACAATGGCAAAGTTAAGTCCACGTTGAACCATATCTTCTTTATAAACTACCATGTTATCACGAAGATAATCAAATCCTAATTCACTGTTGGTAGAATAAGTAATGTCAGCATTATAAGCTTCGCGTTTAGCATCAGCTTGCTTAGTAGCTAAGTTAACACCAACACTTAATCCCATCCAATTGTAAAGTTCGCCCATCTCAGTGGCATCACGTTCTGATAAATACTCGTTAACAGTAACAACGTGAACCCCTTTACCAGAGATGGCATTCAAATAAACTGGCATAGTAGCAGTTAAAGTCTTACCTTCACCAGTTTTCATTTCAGCAATGTTACCTTCATGTAAAACTATTCCACCCATTACTTGAACATGGAATGGATATAATCCTAATACACGTTTAGCTCCTTCACGTACCGCAGCGAAAGCTTCAGGTAATAGATCATCTAAAGTCTCTCCATCTTGATAACGTTGTTTAAATTCAGGTGTTTTGGCTTTTAAGGCTTCATCACTAAGTTGGCTATATTCATCAGCATAGGCCCCAACCTTATTTGCCAATTGGTCGATTCTCTTTAATTCGCGCTTATCGCTTTCGACCCATTTTTTTAATAAATTAGGCATATTCGGCTTCCCTTCAATAAGTAATTGTTTTTATATTTTTATATTTTCTAATTGCATACTAATCAATTGTAGCATTTCAATGACATAATTTATATTTTATTTTGATTAAATTTACAATTTATTTTTTTAATATAAAAAGCTAAGTCAAATTGACTTAGCTTAAGTTTTATTCATTAGTTTCAATTAAACCATAACGGCCGTCTTTTCTACGGTAAACAATATTAGTATCTTGAGTTTCACTATCTTCATAAATAAAGAAATTGTGACCTAATAAATTCATTTGTAAGATGGCTTCTTCACTATCCATTGGTTTTAATTCTAAACGTTTTACACGAACTACATCAAATTCTGATTCAGGATTTTCCACTTCTTCTACGCCTTCAGCGCTATCAATATTAGCGCCGGCTTCATTAGCGGCTTCGTCCATTTCACCAATACCTTCAATTTCAAATTGTTTAAAGCCTTTTTCACGAGCTTTACGGTTAACCTTGGTTTTATATTTTCTGATTTGACGTTCGAGTTTTTCATTTACTAAATCAATACTTGCATATAAATCACTTGAAGTTTCTTCAGCTCTTAAAGTAATAAATGGTAAAGGAATTGTTACCTCCACTTTAGCTTCTTTATCACGATATACTTTTAAACTAACGTGCGCAGTTGCTTCAACATCCCCAAGAAATTTATTTAATTTGTTAACTCTCTTTTCAACGTATTCACGAATTGCTTGAGTAACTTCAATATTTTCACCACGAATGTTATAAGTAAGCATAACAATCTCTCCTTTCACCATTACAAATCAACAGCGATCTTTCATTTCGTTGTCTGTACATTAATTATAGATTAACTCCGTAAAAATTAACAACTATTTGACTCATAAATTAACTATCGGGCTAAAGTTAGTCCCCGAACATTTTTAAAACCATAATCCATCAAAAGTTCCGCAGCTAATCTAATGGTCGTCCCAGTGGTATAAACGTCGTCAACCAATACAATGTTTTGATTAAGTGAAATATTACTAATTTCTTTTAAATCAATTAAAAATGGTTGTTCTAATTTCATCCGCTCTTTACGTGATTTTTTTGATTGGGAAATGGATTTATTAGCCTGCTTAGTTAATAAAATTTCTCGATAACTTAATTTTCCTAGTAAGCCGGTAACTTGGTTAAATCCACGAGTTAATAAAGTACTTTTATTAACTGGAATTGGAACTACCATTTCCGGTTTAGAAATTGATGCTAATAGATCCTTTTGAAAAACTTTTCTTAATCTATAATCACCCAAAAACTTATATCGACGCATATACTCTCGCATTGCAAAATTATATTCAAATAAGGCAGTATTTTTAAAATCACTTAAATCATTCCAACGGTAGCAGTCCTGACATATAGAACTTGAGGGCCATCTTCGCCCACAAATTTTACAAGTAGCGCAATCACTAAGTTTGACGAAAGTTTTCTGGCAAGCTATACAAATTTCGTCGATTTCAATGGAACTAAGTTTAAATAATTCTTTCACTTTAAACTCAATATCCATTGTTTTTTCACATAATAGGCATTTTTTCATATAGATTTAGCCTTACGATTCATTAGATTAATTTGGTATTGTGCCTGCCGAATGTTTTTATTTAAGTGTTCATAAATAAATAAAACTTCTCCAGTTGGTCTAGTTATACTTCTACCAACCCTCCCAGCAATTTGAACTAATGCCGAAGTTGAAAAAATTTCACTATCTGCATTGATAACCATAACATCAATTCCTGGAAAAGTTACTCCCCGTTCTAAGATAGTGGTAGTTATTAAGAATTTAAATTCATGGTCTCGCATTTTCTATACCTTCGCTAACCGATTTTGATCATTAGCAAAAACCGTTTCAAATATGATTCGATCAAAATATTTCCCCAATACTCGTTTAAGGATTTCTAAATCATTAATGTGGGGCACAAACACTAAAAATGGAATTTTTGCCTCTACTTTGCTCCGCATAATTTTAATCAGTTTATTGGATATGCTACCTACATTAATATTTTCTCTCAACTTTTTTTGCCTTAGCAAACTAATTTCAGGCAATAAATGATTATGAAATCTTTTGGGTAAGTAACTAACCGAAATAGTATGATGTTTAATCATTCTAAATAAATCTAAATCTGGGGTCGCCGTTAAATATAACTTAGTGCCGTTACGCTTTAGAGCATTTTTAACGGCAAAGTGTAACATTGAATTACCAGCGTATGGAAAAACATCTACCTCATCAATAATTAATACATCAAAAGCTTGGTAAAACTTCATTAACTGATGTATAGTACAAATCGTCAATTGACAATATTGGTAATTCATAGTAGATTTTCCATGAAGTAGACTAATATTGATCGACTCAAATGCTGCTTGTATTCGCGGAAATAGTTCCAAACATACATCAACTCTAGGAGAAGCCAAAGCAATCCTTAATCCATTCTCTAAGGCCCAATTAATTGCGTTAAATAGCATCTCCGTTTTCCCAGCCCCGGTAACTGCCCATAATAAATGGTCCTTACCGTCAACGAAGTTTTGTGTAATTTGTTTAGAACATTGAAGTTGCAATGGAGTTAGTTCTCCGTTCCAAGTTATCGGATTTAAGACCGCTTCGAATTGATTAGGCTCCTCTACATATACTAATTGATTTAAAGTATCAATTCTTCCCATTTGAATACATACTGGGCAATAATATTGATCGTTAGGTAACTTTGCTAAGCGTTTCTTAGTTTGAGTTCCACACCGTTTACAAATTATCCAGCTACGATTAATTTTAAGCCCATTAGTAAATTTTAATCGGTTATCATTTTTTAGTTGATCACTTAAATTAGTTGCTATTAATCTACGACCATATAACTCACTAATTTCATTTATCATAAACTTTCACCTCTAAGTTATTAAATACGTAACAAAGGAGTTTTATAATGGATCAACCATATCTAACTATTAATGAATTTGGACAGCATCAAATAGAAATCAAAAAATCAAAATTTATTTGTACTCTGGCACCGATTAAGTCAGAAGATCAAGCTAAAGAAATCATCAATCAAATTACTCAAGATAATAAAAAAGCTAACCATAATTGCTATGCTTATCTAATTGGAGATAAAGATCAAATTGCTCGTGAAAGTGATAATGGTGAACCTTCTGGAACCGCTGGAGTACCTATTTTAGAGGTTTTAAAGAAAAATCAATTGCACGATACTTTAGCAATTGTTACACGTTACTTTGGTGGAATTAAATTAGGCGCCGGAGGATTAATTCGAGCTTATTCTAATGCCACTTCTGAAGCTATTGAACATATAGGAATGGTCCAATTAGTTCAACAACAATCCGTTGAGTTTACGATTGAATATAATCAGTATGATCGTTTAAAGTACTATCTTGAAAATCATGATTTAGAAATATCTGACGTAAATTATCAAGCTAAGATATCCGTTACAATTTATATTGATGTTAATGAAGCTGCTAAATTAGTCGATCAAGTAACAGAATTATTTAACGGACAAGTTACCAGTTCTCTTAAAGATCAAAAAATCGTAGCAATTCCATATAATAAATAAAAAAAACACTTTCTATGATAGAAAGTGTTTTTTATTTATTACTTTTACTTGTAGTTCCCTTTACTAATCGTTTAATTGCATTTAAAAATGGCTTACGATCTTTACCAACCAATCCGATAGTTTCTACAAATAACTCTAAACCAACTAACACGGCAACCGTTAATAACAACGATCCCCAAATAGTTGAAATCGGATATAGTAAAGCAATTAACGAAAATATTGAAGCAATTCCATAAATTACTAATACGCTTTGGCGATGGGTTAAACCAATTTGAATTAATTGATGGTGTAAGTGATGCTTATCAGCAGTTGAAATAGATACCCGGTTAAGTAATCGTCTAAAAATCGCAAAAACAGTATCTGTAATAGGAACTCCTAAAATGATAACTGGCATGATTACTGTGATAAAAGTAGCGTTTTTTAACCCGAATAGTGAAAACACTGAAATCATAAAACCAATAAACAGTGATCCGGTATCACCTAGATATATCCTAGCTGGAAAAAAGTTATAGGGTAAAAATCCTAAGCAAGCTGCAACTAATGAAAAAATCATCACAGCTACAAAGGTATTTCCAACATTTAAAAAGAAGATCCCAGTAATTCCCATAGTGGTTAAAGCAATTATTGCAACTCCAGTAGCAAGTCCGTCTAATCCATCAATTAGGTTAACTGCATTAGTAATAGCTAAAATCCATAGTAAGGTAATTGGTAAGCTCAACCATCCCAAATGGATCATCGCGAATGGTAACGATATAGTAGTCATTCTAATTCCCGCAAAAAAGTATACCCATAATGCAGCTAGAGATATGCCAATGACTTTTTGTCGGGGTTTTAATTCAAAAATATCATCAATTATTCCCGTTAATATTATTATTACTTCGCCACCAAAGATTCCCCACAAAAACCTAGTTGGCATTTGAGACCTTAACAAAAACATGGTAGAAAATGTATATGCCAGAAAGATTGCTAAGCCCCCCATAGTGGGCATTGATATTTTATTTACTCTTCGTTTATTTGGTTTATCGACTGCTCCTACTCTAAACGACAAAATCCTTATAAATGGAGTTAGAATCGCCGAAATTAGGATTGTAGCAAAAATCGATACAATTATTTCAAATTTCAAATTAAAGTCCTCACATTTTATACTAAATATAATTATACCGTGTCGTTGTCTAAAAACAAGATACATTTAGGTATTCATAACAAATTGAATATAATTGTATTATTTTATAATATAGTTTGTGAAATTTATAAAAACCATATATAATGGTTGATTGGTAACGATTATTTTTAATTTATAAACGAAAGGAGTCTTATCATTGGCTGAAAAAAATGATGTGTCACAAAAAACTGAAGCAAAACCAGCTCCTATTTTAATTCAAATGGGAATTTTTGCTGCCGTTCTATTTATTTCTAGTTTAATCTCACCACTATTTCCGGTTTCTTTCCCGGTTCCTACTCCAGTTATTGGATTAGTATTGTTATATTTATTACTAACTTTACACATTGTTAAAGTTGAATGGGTTGAACAATTTGCTAACCTTATGATTAGTTTAATTGCCTTCTTATTTGTCCCATCAGGTATTCAATTAACTGCTTCATTAAACATTATGAAAGCACAAGGTATTCAATTAGTAGCTGTAATTGTTATCTCAACAGTAATCTTACTAGTTGTTGTGAGTCTTGTTACCACTTTCTTTATTAAAATCAAGAAAGATGTATTCCACAGCAATGTAGATATCGATGAATAATTTCACTTTGAAAGGATGAATATAATGCAAGATACGATTATTACATATCTTGGTACACCAATTTTTGGTATTTTCTTATCAATTGTGGTGTTTTTAATTGGTCAATGGCTATTCAAAATTAGTCATGGATTTTTCCTATTCCAACCACTCTTCGTCGGAATGGTTCTAGGAATTTTTGTTTTATGGTTAATGGCTAAAGCCTTTGGCGTTGATGTTACTTGGTTCTATACTAACGCATACAAACCAGGTGGAGATATTATTTTCTGGTTCTTAAATCCAGCAACAATTGCCTTTGCAGTTCCTTTGTACAAACGTAATGATATTGTTAAACGATTCTGGTTAGAAATATTGCTATCATTAATTATCGGTGTGCTTATTTCATTATTCTTAATCTACTGGGTCGCAAAACTATTTGGTTTGGACAATTCCGGAATTGCTTCAATGCTTCCTCAAGCTGCAACAACTGCTGTGGCTATGCCAATCTCAACTGCTATCGGTGGTAACGCTGCTATCACTGCTATGGCCTGCATTGTTAATGCCGTTCTTATTTACGCACTTGGCGGATGGTTAATCAAAGTATTCCATCTTAAAGATGAAATCGGTATTGGTTTAGGTCTTGGTACTGCCGGACATACTGTTGGTTCTGCTAAAGCCTTACAATTAGGTTCAATTCCTGGTTCAATGGCATCAATTTCAGTTGTTATCATTTCAATCGTTATTGACTTAGTTGTTCCAACCTTCGCTCACTTAATGGGTGTTGTTAAATAATTAAAGAGTAATAAAAAAAAGTCTCGATCAATGATCGAGACTTTTTTATTACTCTTTAAGATGATAGTTATAAGTTGAAATAATAATATTTTGTCTAGAATTTAATACTGCTCTTAATCTTAAGCTAGTTTGGTTATGCAAGATTCTTTCCCATGGATGCTTAGGAATAAATTGTGGAACCAAAACAGTAGTTGAATAATTACGATCAGCAGCACGTTTAGCAATTACATCACAAAATCTTAAAGTCGGTTTGGCAATTGAACGATAAGATGAATGAATATCAACAAAGCGAACATTTGGGAAATCTCGCTTAAATTCTTCAGCAGTTTCATGTTCTTTTTCTGGATTCTCATCAAATGAAACGTGCATAGCAATAACATAATCACCAATTGATTCTGCATAACTAATCGCATTAGCGGTAACTTTAGTTATATTACTTACTAATACAATTACAGTTGCACCATCTAGTTTCTTAGCTTCTTGCTCGCCACTATCTTCTGCAATACGTAATTGTTTAGCAACTAATTTGTAGTGTTTATGGATTTTATAGAATATTCTAAGTAACACTGGCATAACAATTAAGTATGGCCAAACATTTGCAAAACGAAGTAAGAATAAGAAAATAACTAAGCAAGCTGAGATAAATGCCCCGATAAAGTTAATAAAGGCCTTACCTTGCCACATTTTTCCACGATTACGATACCAATGAATAATCATCCCTGACTGAGATAAAGTAAATGGGATAAATACCCCTACTGCGTAAAGCGGAATTAGGGAACTAGTTTTACCACCGAAAATCATTATCAAGACAACGGCACCAATAGCTAAGGAAATAATTCCGTTAGAATAACCTAATCGGTCTCCTCGGTCTAAATAAGCATGTGGTAAATATTTATCTTTGGCTAAATTATAAGCTAATATTGGGAAAGCGGAAAATCCGGTATTAGCTGCAACCGCTAAAATCATTGCAGTAGATAATTGTAAAATATAATAAATTAAACCGTGACCAAATACCCCTTCACCAATTTGTGATAACACTGTCTCATGACCATTTGGAACGATTCCCATATAATAACTTAGAAAAGTTATTCCACCAAAGAAAATGGCTAAAATAGTTGCCATAATAGCTAATGTTGCTGAAGCATTTTTACTCTTTGGATTTTTAAAATTAGGTACCGCATTACTAATTGCTTCAACACCGGTCAGTGAAGAAGAACCAGAAGAAAATGCTCTAAAGAATAGGATCAAGGTCATCCCTTCAACAGGGGCATTCATTCGAGCAGCTGCATGATAATGAATGTTCCCAGTTGCTATGTTATAGCCACCATACACAATCATAAAAATAATCATTACAATAAATAAGTACACTGGTAGGGTTAAGAATGATGCCGATTCTCGCATCCCTCTTAAATTAAGTAACATAATCCCTACAACAATTAAACAAGAAATCAAAACCTGATGCGACAATAAACTCGGAATGGCTGAAGTAATAGCTTCAGTGGCTGAAGTAGTTGATACCGCTACGGTTAGCATATAATCAACTAATAACGATCCACCAGCTACTAAACCAGCCCCTCTTCCCCAGTTTGTACTTGCTACCACGTATGCACCACCACCAGATGGGTAGGCATGAATAATTTGTTGATAAGATAAAGTAATTGCTGCAAGTAATACCAATACTAATGCAGCAACCCAAATTTGATACATTAAAGCGGCTACTGACAATGTAATCAAAATCGTTGTGATTTGTTCAGTACCGTAAGCCACTGATGATAAGGCATCTGAAGAAAGCAAGGCTAAAGCCTTAAATTTAGTTAACGACTGTCCGCCTTCATCTGTGGTCTTTAAAGGTTTACCAATTAATAACCTTTTAATATATCGCCACATAAATAATTACTCCTTTATATTTATATATATAGTTTAAGTCCTAAGTAAAATAATTGCATATGTGCACTAAACTATAAAATCATAGTACTAAATATTAATAAAAACAAGTCTTTATTTATTTTCGATTATAATACACAAATAAAAAAATGACCGAATAAAATTCGGTCATTTTTAGATTAATTTAAATTACATTCCCATTCCTGGATTCATTGGTGGCATTTGAGGAGCTTCTTCTTTAGGTTCTTCAGCCACTACGGCTTCAGTAGTTAATAATAAAGCAGATACTGAAGCAGCATTTTGTAATGCCGAACGAGTAACCTTAGTTGGATCAACAATACCATTGGCAACCATGTCAACAAATTCGCCATTAGCAGCATTATATCCAATACCCGGTTTTTCATTCTTTAATTTTTCAACAATAACTGAGCCATCAACCCCAGCATTTTCAGCAATTTGGCGAACTGGAGCTTCTAAAGCACGACGTACAATTTTAACACCTGTGCCTTCATCGCCATCTAATTTAACATTTTCAACATCAGCAATAACATTAATCAATGCAGTACCACCACCAGCAACAAAGCCTTCTTCAACCGCTGCTCGAGTGGCATTTAAAGCATCTTCAATACGATACTTGCGTTCTTTTAATTCAGTTTCAGTAGCAGCACCAACTCGGATAACTGCAACTCCACCAGAAAGTTTTGCTAAACGTTCTTTTAATTTTTCACTATCAAATTCAGAAGTAGTTCCTTCAATTTGATTCTTAATTTCATCAATACGAGCTTTAATGTTATCTTTTGATCCAGAACCTTCCACAATTAAAGTTGAATCTTTAGTAACCGTAATTTTACCGGCTTGACCTAATTGGTCGATAGTTGTGTCTTTTAGATTTAATCCAAGATCATCAGTAATTACTGTACCACCAGTTAAAATAGCAATATCTTGTAATTGTTCTTTACGACGATCTCCAAAACCAGGAGCTTTAACTGCAACTACGTTAAAGGTTCCGCGCATCTTATTTAACACAAGAGTTGGTAATGCTTCACCACCAATATCGTCAGCAACAATTAATAATGAACGACCTTGTTCAACAATTTGTTGTAATAATGGCAAGATATCTTGGATATTATTAATTTTTTTATCAGTTAATAATACATAAGCATTTTCTAAGTTTGCTTCCATTTTTTCATTATCAGTTACCATGTATTGTGACATGTAACCACGATCAAATTGCATACCTTCAACTACATCTAAGCTAGTATCAACCCCACGTGATTCTTCAATAGTGATAACTCCATCATTACCAACTTTTTCCATAGCATCGGCAATTAATTTACCAACTTCTTCATTAGCTGATGAAATTGATGCGATTTGGGCAATGTCATCTTTAGTTTTTACTTCGTGAGACATTTTGTGTAAAGCATCAACGGCTGCTTTAGTAGCTTTTTCAATTCCGCGACGGACACCCACTGGGTTAGCACCAGCAGTCACATTTTTCATTCCTTCGTTAACAATTGCTTGAGTTAATACAGTAGCAGTAGTAGTACCATCACCAGCAATATCATTAGTTTTTGAAGCAACTTCAGAAACTAATTTAGCCCCCATGTTTTCAAAATGATTAGGTAATTCAATAGCTTTAGCAATGGTTACCCCATCGTTAGTAATAGTTGGATTACCAGCAGTTTGTTCCAATACTACGTTACGTCCCTTAGGACCAATTGTTGTTTTTACAGTATTAGCAAGTTTGTCAACACCTTTTACCATTGAGCTTCTTGCATCTTCACCAAATTTAAGTTCTTTAGCCATTACTTTTCACCCCAAATATTTTATTTTTTATTATTCCACGATTGCAACGATATCTTTTTCATGTAAAACTAGGTAGGTTTTTTCATCATAATTTACTTCTGTACCGGCAAATTTATCAAACATAACCACATCATCAACTTTTACATTTAAAGCAACCTTTTGGCCATTATCTAATAGACGTCCGTCTCCAACCGCAACGATTTTTCCAGTTTGTGGTTTTTCTTTAGCATTACTTGCTAATAAAATGCCACCAACTGATTTTTCTTCTTCGTCTTGTGTTTCGATGATTACGCGATCTCCTAATGGTTTTAACACGTTAAACCCCTCCATTTTTTTACTGAATTAGCATAGTTAGCGCTCTAATGTTAAAAGTGCTAACTGCTTGTTTATAATATATTATTAAATGTGAATAATTGCAATACATTTTAGTAAAAAAATACAAATAAAAAAAGGATTAACCTATAGTTAATCCTTTTTTTCTGTATAATTGTCAATGAAATAAATTAAAGTTTGTAATTCATTAGTTAGATCAACATTTTGTACTCTAACATTGTCTGGAACTGATAATCTTAATGGAGTAAAGTTAAGAATTCCTTTTACCCCACCTTCAACAGCTTGCTCTGCAACTTCTTGAGCCACTGCTGACGGAACTGTTAAGATAATCACTTCAATTTGTTGATTCTCTAATTGTTCAGATAATTCAGAGATAGGATAGACTGGCACGCCTTCCATAATGGTATTAACAATGTCCTCGTTAATATCAAAAGCCGCTGAAATTCTTACATTACTGTCTCTATGAAAATTAAAGTTTAATAAAGCGTGTCCCAAGTTACCAACACCTACTAAAGCAACGTTAGTAAGATGTTCTTGATTTAAAATTTGTTTAAAAAAGTTAAGTAATTTTTGGATATCATAACCATATCCACGTTTACCTAAGGCACCAAAATATGAGAAATCACGTCTAATAGTTGCCGAATCAACTTTAACGGCCTCTGCCAACTCGGTAGATGAAATACGATCTTTTCCTGATGTTAATAAAATATTTAGATACCGATAATAAATTGGAAGTCGTCTTGCCGTTGCTCTTGGGATGTTTTCGGTAGCCATAAAAATGTTCCTCCTAAAAATTAAATATGTTTACTTTGTGAAATATGCTTTCTTAATTATTCTACCATAGTATGGCATTATGTGAAAATGAATTCAATTATTTAATTTAAAATTTTCTTAATTACCTAATAAATTATGATAAAATAACTCTTATATTGAAAGGTGGAAATATTGTGATAATTTTACAAGCACAAAATGTTACCAAACGATTTGGTGGCGAAGATTTATTTACTAATGTTAATTTAACGGTCCAAGATAAAAGCCGAATTGCATTAGTTGGCCGCAATGGCGCTGGTAAATCCACACTAATTAAAATGATTATGGGCGATGAATCAATTGATGACGGAACCATTAATCGTAAAAAAGGTCTTACAATCGGATACTTAGCACAAGATACCGGTTTAAATACGAGTTTAAACATTTATGATGAAATGCTTTCGGTCTTTTCAGAATTAATTGAAGAGGAAGCAAAAATTCATGAATTAGAAATTCAAATCAGCAAATTAGATCCGATTCAAAATTCGGAACAATTTGAAAAATTATCCAATACTTACGATCGAATTAGAAACGAATTTGAACAAAACAACGGATATGGTTATAAAGCTGAAATTCGTGGTGTATTGCATGGATTTGGATTTTTAGAAAAGGATTATCAAAGATCCATTTCCGAACTTTCCGGAGGTCAAAAAACCCAATTAGCTTTAGCTAAACTGCTCTTAGAAAAGCCCCAATTGTTAATTCTAGATGAACCTACCAACCATTTAGATGTTACTACTATTGCTTGGTTAGAAGGCTATATCCAAAATTATCAAGGGGCTCTATTAATGATCTCGCATGACCGTTACTTTTTAGATAAAATTGTTAATGAAATTTATGATTTATCTAATCATACCCTGACGCATTACAAAGGAAATTATTCTAGCTTTATCAAGCAAAAAGATCAGCAAATTTCAACTCAATTAAAAGAATACGATAAGCAACAAAAGAAAATTGATAAACTGGAAACCTTTATTGATAAAAATATTGTTCGAGCTTCTTCTACTAAACAAGCTCAAGCTCGTCGTAAACAACTCCAAAAAATGGATAAGATTGATAAACCTATTAATGATAATAAAGTTGCCCATTTTTCATTTACCCCCACTAAGCAAAGTGGAAACAATATTTTGAAAATTACTGATGCTAAGATTGGATACCCAAATAAGCTTTTGTCCCAGGATGTAAATTTAGAAATTAAGAAACACCAAGCAGTTGCCATTGTTGGCCCTAATGGAGTGGGAAAATCAACACTGCTAAAAAGTATTTTAGGTAAAATCCCATTTATCGATGGAAAAATTCAATTTGGTACTGGAATTGAAACCGGTTATTATGATCAAGAACAACGTAATTTACATAGTAACAAGACTGTTTTAAATGAATTATGGGATGATCATCCTACCACTCCCGAAGGAGATATCCGAGGAATTCTAGGAAGCTTCTTATTTTCTGGTAATGATGTGGAAAAATTTGTCAGTGATCTATCAGGTGGAGAAAAAGCTCGTTTACTTTTAACGAAACTTTCAATGCGTCACGATAATTTCTTAATTTTAGATGAACCCACTAACCATTTAGATATCGACAGTCGGGAAGTTTTGGAAAAAGCACTTCAGCAATTTGAAGGTACCATCTTATTTGTTTCTCATGATCGATATTTTATCAATCAAGTTGCCACTTCAGTAGTCGAATTAAGCTTCGAAAAAACTACCCCTTATCTGGGAAATTATGATTATTATCTAGAGAAAAAAGAAGAATTACTTGCCATTGCTGAAAACCAAAAAAATGATAGTTCAGACGCAGTCACTATTTCATCTACCCAATCAACTGATAAAACTAACTATCAATTAAATAAAGAAAACCAGAAAAAACTTCGTAAACTAAATCGAAAAATTGAAGATTTAGAGAACCAATTATCTCAATTAGATGAACAAAAAAATCAAATTGAAGCCGAAATGGCATCTGAAGAAAATTATACTGATGTTTCTAAATTATCAGAATTACAAACCCAATTGGACCAGATTACAACTGATATCGTAACTGTTGAACAAGATTGGGAAAATGCCAGCATAGAATTAGAAGAATTTAGTGAATAAAAAAATCGTAGACTCTTGTCTACGATTTTTCTATATAATCAAATTCTAATCCTGGTTCGGCATTTAAGCCTTCATCTGATAAAACATGATGTCTAAATAACATTTCACCAGCTGATCCAATCATTGCAGCATTATCACCACATAATGGCAACGGAGCTAATCGTAGCTCAGTTGGCATATTTTTTAATTCTTGAGTTAATCGTTCTCTTAAACCATGATTGGCAGCTACTCCGCCAGCCACAATAAGTTGTTTAACAGGGAAACTATTAATTGCACGAATGGTTTTATCCGCTAAAACATCTACAACCGCTTGTTGAAAACTGGTTGCTAAATCATTTTTATCTAGGCTTTCACCAATTTGATCAGCATGGTGAACGGTGTTAATAAAAGCACTTTTTAGACCACTAAAACTAAAGTCAAAATTATCTTCTTTATCCATTGCACGAGGAAAATTAAAAGTATCATGACCTAAGTGAGCCATTTCGTCAACTTGTTTACCTGCCGGATAGTTTATTCCTAGAACTCTTCCGATCTTATCATAAGCTTCACCAGCAGCATCGTCCCTAGTTTCACCAATAATTTCAAATTGATTTTCTGCTGGCATATAAACTAATTCGGTATGTCCACCAGAAACAACTAGTGCCATAGCTGGAAACTCAATTGTTTTTTCAAGATTAGCAGCATAAATGTGACCTGCAATATGGTTAACTGGAACTAACGGTAAATTATGAGCCCATGCTACCGTTTTTGCAGCTGTAACCCCAATTAATAAAGCCCCAACTAATCCCGGTCCATAAGTAACTGCAACCGCTGATAAATCATCATAGCCTACCTTAGCTTCATTTAAAGCTTCTTCAATACAGCTAGTAATTTGTTGGATGTGATGACGACTTGCTACTTCAGGAACTACGCCACCAAATCTTTGATGACTTCTAATTTGAGTAGCAACAATATTTGACAAGATGGTATGTCCATCTTCAATTACCGCAATTGAAGTTTCATCACAACTAGTTTCAAACGATAAAATTAAATTTCTATTCATAATTCTCCTTTAAAAATTAAAGTAGATCACTATTGTCAATTTTGGTTAAATCTAAAACCATATTTAAAGCATCTTCATGATCTCCATAATAATAATTCTTTTTAATACCAGCATCTTTAAAACCTAAGTCATGGTAGAGCTTTTGAGCATTTAAGTTACTAATTCTAACTTCTAAAGTAACTTGCTTACATTCCATTTGGCGAGCTTTTTTTATAGTCGTTGTAACCAAAAAATATCCCAATCCATGGTTTTGAAAATGAGGAGCTACCGCGACATTGGTTATATGACAATCTTTTGCATCATTATTTAAAGAACAGCCAATAAAAGCTGCCAAAATATCATTTCGACGTAAAACAAAGTAAAGTCGATCTTCCTTACGTTTCAATTCATTTTGAAAAGCTACTTCATCCCAGGGAGTCTGACCACCATAAACAGAGCGTTCAATTCCTAGTATTTCAGGAATATCAGGAATCATCGCTTTTGCTAGAAAATAAGTGGTTCCATTAATAACTACATCGTGATTTTTGATATCTAAATAACGTTCACGTAATCTAGCATCCTTATCATAGAAATTTTTCTTATACCATTTTTTAAATTTTCTCAACATAGTTTTCGTCGCCCTCTTTGGGATGTAGTTTTTGCCAATCAGCTTCGGCTTTAGTCAATCTTAAATATTTTGGAACTACTGAATTAATATCATTTACCGGCTCTAAATTATTACTATAAATACCCATTTTTGCAGCTCTGGGAATATTTGTTAAACTATTAGCCACAACAACTTGATTATTCAAAGTTTTTTTATAAGTGTCAATAAATGATTCAGTTTGTCCCAAAATAATAATGGGTTGATCAAAGTTTTTTAGTTTCTTTAACCAATCATCTACATTAGTATGTTGGTCTTCTATAACGTTAATAAGCTTTCCTTGCTGGCGCTGATATAATCCAGTAAACATATTGTTGTTTCTACCATCAAAAATAGGATTAATAAGATATTTGTCGGAATCAACATTCAATGATAACGATAAAAGGCTAGAAACCATTACCAATTCAATGTTTAAAGTCATCGATAAGGTTTTAGCTACTGTAACTGCCATTCGAATTCCTGTGTATGATCCAGGACCTTCAGCCACTACAATTCGATCTAAATCGCTGGGCTGTAAATTGGCTTTTTTCACTAAATCAGCTATCACTCCGTTAATAAATTCAGCATGTTTTTTATGGGTTGTCATCGTCAACTCAGTTAATAATTCATTTCCATCTAGTACGGCAATAGACAGAGGCTGATTAGATGTATCGATCGCTAAAGTTTTCATTATAATTCCTTTGATTATTAATTATTTTTCCATTCAATTGTAGCACTAGCTGACAAGTTTCCGTTAGATAAAATCTCATGATTAGTTACATTATCATTGATTTCAACCTCACTAGTTACTAATTGACCATATTTTACTTCATTTTCAAATCGAATGGCGATTTTACTTGGTTGGTTTTTTAATAAAAATTCCATACTTAATCCATCGATCATCCAATCCAAATATTTGGAATTATTAACATGGCCATTAAAATCAATATCACTGTATCTAACTTGATATTTTTTAGAATTAGCTTGTTCAGTTAATATTTTATTAGGTCTAGGTAGCTTGGGCATTTTTTTAACTACTTCAGATTCATAGGGAGCAACAATCTCTTCGGGCAAGCGAGTTACTTTACGAGTTTCTTCATTGATTAAAACCCAGATACTATTTACTTTTACTAATAAATTATCTTGTGAATCTCTAACCCAGAATTCACGATAGGCAAACATTTTATTTCGATAAGTTCCACTAGTTGTAATCTTTATGGTTTGATCAACTTTAGGGAGCTTATTAATTTGTATGTCATAGGAAGTAACTACCCAGCCTACGCCTTGCTCTGCAAGTGTATGATGATCAATTCCTAAATTGATATTTTGTTCTTCCGAATTTAAAATCAACATATTTAGTAACATCGCAATCGTAACATGATTGGTTACGTCACCTTCATAATATAAAACTGTATGTTCACTAGTAAATTTTTTGGCCAAATTAAAAACTTCTTCCTACTATAAATATTAATTTAAATCATGATATTCATTATAAATAACTTGCTTCTTAGTATCATTTAATTTAGCAACTTTTTTTATTGCTTCATTAACTGATAAATTATTATTTTTAATAAAGAAATCCACTTGTTCATTGATTGGCATTTCTTTTAATTGAGATTCTAAGGTACTATCTGCTTTTTTAGGATTGGAATTACCTTCCACGATTAACACAAATTCACCACGAATTTCATTTTCTTTGGCCCAATCATTAATTTCTCCTAAAGTGCCACGAATAAATTCTTCGTGTCTTTTAGTCAGCTCTCGACAAACCGAAATTTTTCGATGTTCACCTAAAACTGTTAACATATTTTCCAAAGTCTTCTTTAGTCGGTGAGGTGCTTCATAAAAAATAAGGCTTTCGGGCTCATTAATTAATTCTTGAAGGACATTTTTTTGTTCTTTAGGTTTTCTAGGTAAAAATCCATAAAATTGAAACGGTTGGGGAGCAATTCCCGAGGCAATCAAAGATGTTAAACCAGCATTAGCTCCAGGTAATGGAACGACTGGAATGTCATGATCGATGCAAGCCTTCACTAAATCATGACCAGGATCACTAATAGAAGGCATCCCTGCATCACTTACTTGAGCAATACTAATTCCCGTAGATAATTTTTCAATTAGTTCAGGTATTTTAGCTTGCGAATTATGCTCATGAAAACTAATTTGCTTAGTCTCAATTTCAAAATGATTTAATAATTTTTGGGTATTACGAGTATCTTCAGAAGCAATTAAATTAACTGATTTTAATATATTAATTGCTCTAAAGGTCATATCTTCTAAGTTACCAATCGGAGTTGGAACTAAGTATAAAGTCCCCTCATTGTGTGGTACGTCAAAACTATGTTGAATATTCAAAATAAATTTGCCTCACTAATTATTAACGACGGCCATAAATTACATCAGTACAAAAGATACAGCTTTCATCGTCTTCGCGACGTTTACCGTAAAATTGACTACATACATGGAATCCCTCATTATATAATTTTTCTAGATTTTTGCGTGAATTTGATAAATGTTCTTCCGAATCATCAGCTGCTTTGTTTTCAATTTGATCAATTCGATCTCTTAAATGTTGGTTTTCAATAGCTAATTCACTATTTTCTTCAACTAATTCGTTTAATGATTCATACAAGTGTGAAAATCTATCACTAATTAAACTTAACTGCGCATCCATACCTTTTAATTCATCATATACTTCACGTTTGTCCAATTATCTTCACCCTTTTTATGATTGAATAATATCAATGACTTGTAATGTAGTTGCTTCCATAATATTTTGAAAATTTACATTAACTTTTTGTTGTTTTTTTATATCTAAGATTATTTCCAAAATACTAATAATTTTTTGATATGGCAACTTTTCAGCCATATCTTTAATAATATTTAGTATGCTCAGAAATTTAGTACTCTCTTCGTTAACGTTAAATACCTTAACTTCTAATAATTCTTTAAATAGTTCTACAATAACATCAATTACTATATCTTGTTGATTACGATTACTAATTAGTGGCATTAAGTCCGATTGAATTAATGGAAAGGCCATTGCATCATTTTTTTCCAAATAAGTAAACCAATTACCTATTTGAATTACCACCCGTTCAAACCAATTATTTTCATTCCAAACTAAAATTTGGTTCATATCATTAGTAATTGAGAGTAATAAATTTACCTGATTTGGTAAAATTTTGGCATTTTTTAATTCAGATTTCAATAAATTCAAATCTAAATTTGGAAAATCAATAACCTGAGTTCGAGAAATAATAGTTGGTAAAATTTGATTTTTTTCTTGGCTAATTAAAAAAATAGTAGTATTACCAATTGGCTCTTCAATAAATTTTAACAAACTATTCGCAGCACTGTTAGTCATTTTATTAGCATCTTGGATAATAAAGATCTTTTTAGAGCCTTCCAACCCACTTTTTGAAAATTCACGCTTAATGTAGCGAATTTGTTCTACTTTAATGGTCTGACCTTCTGGCTTTATTTCCACTACATCAGGATGCTCTCCATTTAAAATCCGTTGGCATTCAAAACATTCACCACAAGGAAAATTATCCTGAACATTTTGACAGTAAATCCGCATGGCCGAAGTTTTAGCAACATCCAACTCACCAACTCCTACGCCACCAATAAGCAAATACGCGTGACTTAAATGACCTGAAGCAATTAATTTCATAAATTGATTAGTGATTTTAGGCTGTTTAATTTTAGCAGTTAAGACAAGATTTTTTTCTGACATTTATTTTCCTCTAAAATTGATGAAAAGCTTCAATAGGTAAAATCATCACGGTTGCCCCACCAACTTGTACCTCATACGGAGCAGAATGATCATTAGTATCTATTCCTAAAACTGATGTTGGTGATACATATTGTTTCCTAGTAGAACAATTTTCTTTAATGATCTCTAAAACCTTTTCGACTTCAGTTTCTTGAACTGCCAACAAATAAGTAACATTGCCAGTTTTTAAAAAACTACCTGACGAAGCTAGTTTAGTGGCCATAATATTATTTTCCACAAATTTAGTTCGTAATTTACCAGCATCTTTATTTTGTACAATTGCAATAATTAATTTCATTTTTAATCCCAACCTTAAATATTATTAAGAATTGCTTGATAAGTCATTTCAACCACATCAGATAGCGGTTGAGTAGCATCAATTACAATAAATCTTTCCGGATCTTGTTTAACTAAATGTTGGTAAGCTGCATTAACTCGCTTATGAAATTCAATCGTTTCAACATCTAAACGATCAATATCATCAGTTTGACGATTATTGCTAATACGTTTTAAACCAACTTCAACAGGAATATCAAAATACAAAGTTTTATCGGGCATTAATCCATCGGTAGCAAACAAATTCATCTCAGCTACTTCTTGCTCACCAATCTTTCTACCAGCTCCTTGATAGGCAATTGAACTATCAATATATCGATCACACAAAACTATTTTATTAGCCTCGAGTGCTGGAATTACAGTTTCTATTAGATGTTGGCGTCTAGCTGCCGCATATAAAAGAGCCTCCGTCTTAGCATCCATTAAGGTATTTTTACGATCTAAAATAACTTCTCGAATTTGTTCTGAAATTTGATTGCCACCTGGTTCCCTAGTGACTACAATATCTAAATCTGCATGTTGTTTTAACAAAAGTAAAACTTCATTCATAACCGATGTTTTTCCTGCTCCATCAGAGCCTTCGAACGTTATAAATTGTCCCTTCACCCAATCATTCCTAACTTTTATATCTATGTCTAATTGTACTTGAACTTGGATTAACTGTCTATTTCCTAAAAAAAAGAGTGACTAAATTAAACCAAGAAGGTTTACATTTTCACTCTTAATAAATCTCAGTTACCGAATCAATCACTGAAGATTGAATTCGATTATTCTTTATATTTCTGCGTCTGGCCTCGTTATAGATGAAAAAATACTTCCGTTTTGCCAATTGAGTACTTTCTTCAATTTCAATGTCACTATCTGCAATTGCTGCTTGGGTCTTTTGTGCATAATCCCAATCTTCTTTTAAATCATTAATTAAATCTAATAATTCTTCATCATACTGTTGAGAAATACTTTTTCGTTTAAATAGTGCCATTGCTATAACCTCACCTTCAAAATTATATTTCAGTTCTTCCTTCAACTGCTTTAAATAAAGTTAACTCATCAGCATATTCAATGTCAGTACCCACTGACAATCCATGAGCTAATCTTGTAACTCTAATCCCAGCTGGTTTAATTAACCTACTTAAATACATTGCGGTTGCTTCCCCTTCAGGCGTAGCGTTAGTGGCTACAATTACTTCCTTAACAGCTTCATTTTTTTGAAGTCGTTTAATTAGAGAACTTACATTAATATCTTCCGGTCCTTTACCTTCAATTGGTGAAAGTACTCCATTTAAAACATGGTAAAGTCCATGATATTCCTGCATTTTTTCCATTACCATTACGTCTTTAGGTTCTTCAACTACTAGTATAGTACTTTGGTCTCTTAATTTGTCAGAACAGATATCGCAAATTTCATTTTGAGTTAGGTTTCCACAAATTTTACAATAATGTAAATCATCTTTAGTTGCGATTAATGCACTTGCAAATTCTTTTACATCATTTTCATGCATATCAACTGTATAAAACGCTAAGCGGGTTGCTGTTTTAACTCCCACTCCCGGAAGTTTCATATAGCTATCAATTAACTTAGCAATTGGTGCGGGATATTGCATAACTTACCTTCTTTAATTTAATTACATTCCTAAGCCTTTAGTATATTTACCCATAGTTTCTTCAGTGGCTTTTGCAACATTAGCTAATCCATCGTTAACTGCAGATAATACTAAATCAGATAACATTTCAGGATCGTCAGGATCAATCGCTTCTGGTTTGATTTGAATATCTGTCATAGTACGGTCACCATTAAAAGTAACAGTTACTAAATCGTTTGGAGCTTTACCAGTAAAGCTTTCTTTATTTAGTTGATTTTGTTCTTCTTCAATTTGTTTTTGCATCTTTTTAACTTGTTTCATCATTTTATTCATGTTCATGCCGTTCATCATAGTTAATTACCTCATTTTAATCATTTTTTATTTCTAAAATTTCACTACCAAATAAATTTTCAGCTTCGGCGACAATATCAGATTTTGGGGCTGATTCTACACCGGAAGCTTCTTTATTTGGTTGCTTGTTACTTAGATATTGTTTTCTAATTGCTGGCCATTGATCTTCAGGGACAAAAATAATTTTTGGTACTCGGTTAGTCAAACGATCCAAGCCATTTTGTAACGCATCCATTAACTCAATATCATCATTTACCTTTTGATATAAGAATGAATAATCAAAAGCTACGATAATTCCATCATCACTGGCTGCTACTGGCTTAGATACATGCATCAAGGCTCGCTGAGTAACTGATAAAGAATTCATTAA
The DNA here is from genome assembly GCF_020616595.1 of Lentilactobacillus laojiaonis. Taxonomy (GTDB): domain Bacteria; phylum Bacillota; class Bacilli; order Lactobacillales; family Lactobacillaceae; genus Lentilactobacillus; species Lentilactobacillus laojiaonis. The sequence goes on from NZ_CP085278.1 coordinate 908,381, forward strand.
TTCTGGCCATAAATTAATAAAGTAGTTCAAATCTTTACGAGTGGCCTGATCTAATACCCCATAGATTCCTGATAAATTAATTTTAACATGCTGCTTAGAAGTCGTTTTTTGGGGCTTAGGTTTAGGTGTTTCTGATATAGTGTTAGACTTCTTTTGCAGTGTCTCTAAAGCTTGTTTGAGCTCATTAACTTGGTTCTCTAATTGCTCTATCACTGAGTTATCAACGCTAGCTGAAGATAAATTAGTAGCTTCTACTTTGTTTAAATGGGTTAATTTGACAGTTAGGACTTCGAGATATACATCTGGATGATCCGTAAAACGCATTGATTGCGAAGTTTCGTTAATAATATCAATTGCTTGATAAATAAAATCTTCTGAGATAGATTGGGCAAGGTCTTTAAAGTCATCATCAAACATCCCCAAATCTTCTTCTTCAATCATTTCAGGTGCCTGGTTATAAAGTAAAATATCTTGACAATAGCTAGTTAAATCTTCAATAAATCGTTGAGGATCTTTACCATCATTTAATAATTTCTTAACCGTTAATAAAGCTTCTTTAGTATCTTTTAATTGAATTTGTTTAAAGTAATCTACTAAAAACTTTTTCGTAACACTACCTGTTACCATTAAGGCATTGTCGTAAGTAACCTTACCGTCACCATAAGAAGTGGCTTGATCCAAAATACTTAAAGCATCTCGCATACCACCTTCAGCGGCCTTAGCAATCACTTTTAAAGCCAATTCATCATACTGAACCTGTTTTTCTTTTAATATAAATTCCATTCGTTGCAAAATTTCACTAAATTTAATTCGTTTAAAATCAAATCGTTGAGTTCGAGAAATGATTGTAGCCGGAATTTTATGAGGTTCAGTAGTTGCTAAAATAAATATAACATTGGTAGGCGGTTCTTCAAGTGTTTTCAATAGTGCATTAAAAGCTCCCGTAGATAACATATGAACTTCATCAATTATATAAACTTTGTAATCAGCCTGAGTCGGCGCATATTTTGCTTTATCACGAATATCACGAATTTCTTCCACTCCATTATTTGAAGCCGCATCAATTTCAATAACATCGTTTAAACTTCCTTCATTAATTGCCAAACAGGTAGCACAATTATTACATGGCTCTCCGTCCTTTAAATTACGACAATTGACTGCTTTTGAAAAAATCTTTGCAGCAGAAGTTTTTCCCGTTCCTCTAGGTCCGGTAAATAAATAAGCGTGGCTAATGCGCTGAGTGATCAAGGCATTTTTTAAAGTCTGGGTAATGATTTTTTGACCCACAATTTCATCAAATCGTTGTGGACGCCATACACGATATAATGCTTGATAACCCATTTTGCCCCTCCATTTTTAATGCCAAATTAAGATAAAAACATCTTTATAATTATAGTATGAATTAAGTAATTTTCCAAATTTTTTCTCAATAAAATAAAAGCTCCCAGTTGAATAATAACCGGGAGTTTAATTTTATATAAAATAAGAGGCACAGGACTGAGATTACTTAGTGCTGCTTCCTTCCGGATCTGACACGATTCGTAATTCGTCCTTGCCTCTTAGCCTTTCGGCATACTATATAATATCATCAAAATTGATTAATTACTAGCCTTATTTTTATGTTTTTTTCTAGCGGCTTTAAAAAAATTCTTCATAATTTGGCTAGCTTCATCCTGCAATAATCCAGCTTTTACCTTAGGACGATGGTTTAAACGTTCATCTTCTAACACAGTATAGAGACTTCGAACCGCTCCTGCCTTAGGATCTTTAGCGCCAAAGTATACAGTTTTTATCCGCGAATTTACAATTGCACCAGCACACATTAAGCAAGGCTCAATGGTTACATACATAGTACAATCAACCAAATGCCAACTATTCAATGTCTGACAAGCTTCTTGAATGGCCATAATTTCAGCATGACTAGTTGCATCCTTTAAATGTTCTCTTAAGTTATGACCCCTACCAATTATTTGATCATCTTTTACAATGACTGCTCCGATTGGAACTTCATCAATTAACTGAGCCTTTTTGGCTTCCTTTAAAGCCTCATTCATATAATATTTTGCATCCATATATTAAAGATTACTCCTTAGTACTTTGTAAAATATAATATCCTTTATCACGCTTAATAATTTGGCAATTTCCAAAAGTTTTTTCCATTAATCGTTTAGCTGATGGTGCCCCTTGTTTTTTTTGTAAAACAACTGTTAAAGTGCCATTCGTTAGTAAATGTTCATCAGCTTTAGCAATCATTTCATCAACCACCTTTTTTCCTGCTCTAACTGGTGGATTAGTCACAATTGCTGCAAATTTACCATCAACCTGATCATAAATATCACTTTGATGAATCTTTACGTTACTAATTTGATTAGCCTGAGCATTTTGCTGAGCCAATTCTAAAGCGCGAAGATTAACATCTACCATTTCTACATTTCGATCAGGAACCAAAGTTGCAATTGATAAGCCAATTGGTCCATAGCCAGTTCCTAGATCTAAGATTGGGCCTTCTGGTAAATTATCTAAGTTAACATTATTTATTAATACCCGACTACCATAATCTACAGTATGTTTTGAAAATACTCCATTATCCGATGTAAAAATAAATTTTCGACCTACTAAGTCAAAATTCCATTTAATAGGATTATGAGCCACATCGGGATTTTCCGTATAATAGTGTTGTTGTTCTGTCATCATTTTCCTCTTAACTGTTAATAGTATAGCTACAATTTTAACACATTCATAATCAATAAAAAAAGCCAGTTAACAACTGGCTTTTAATTTACTGAATTTTCAGAAGTTCCGGTTAACATTACTGTCTTTAAATTGTCTAAAGAAGTATTTACCATATTTTCAATTGACTCTTGGGTGTTGAAGGCTACGTGAGGAGTTACGATAGTATTCGGCATTTTGGCTAACGCTATAATATTAGGATCATTTAAGGTTTGGTTAGACTTAGTGTCTAAAATATCTCCTGGTTCATCTTCAAAAGTATCAAGTCCCGCACCAGCAATAATACTATTTTCAAGCGCATAGATTAGCGCTTGTGTATCAACCAATGACCCTCTAGCTGTATTAATTAAAATAGCACTATTTTTCATAATATCTAAACGTTCACGATTAATTAAATGGTAATTATCAGGGCTACCAGGAACATGCAAATCAACAATATCCGCCTGTCTTAATAACTCATCTATATCATTATCATATTCAATATCACCATCGTCGGTATCAACTGCAAATTTATCATAGGCAATTATTTTTGCGCCTAAGCCTTTGAATAACTTAATTGCGGCTCTTCCAATATGGCCAGTCCCGATAATTCCAACCGTCATATCACTAATTAATTTACCAATAAAGTGATCTTCATTATGAAATTGATGTTTTTGATGGAGTAAATCTTGCATATATCCGGCTTTTCGAGTTAGATATAAACTCATCATAACTGAAAATTCTGCAATACTTTCGGGACTATAGGTTGGTACGTTTGTCACCAAAATATCATTTTGTTTAGCAGCAACTAAATCAATGTTATCAGTTCCGACATTTCGAATCGTTAGAACCGGAATATTTAGTTTGTGCATTTTTTCAAACAATTCATTTTCCATAGGTTGTAATTGTAGTGTAGATATTCCATCATAATTTTTGGCTAATTCCACACTATTTATATCCAAAAGTTTATCTGTAAAATCAACTTCAATGGCATTATCCTCACTCCATTTTTTTACAAAAGGTATTTCACTTTCAATAACGTTATAGACCATAAATTTCATTTCAATCAATCGCTCCTTATTTATTACTATCAAAATATTGTTCAAATATTTTAGGTACTAAAATACTCTTACTATTTTTACCAACTCGTTTATTAACTACCGTTAGGATTTGCATCATTGTAAAGACTAGTGAACTTGAGCGTTGATAAGCAATATATTTAGCGGTCCATTTATCAACATACTTATCTTTATAGGATCTTAAACCTTCAAAACTATAAAATTTATATCCATATTGATAAATTAAATGGGCCATCTTTTCATCAGGAAAACTAAATTTAGATATTCCAACGTTCGATAAAGGTGACATTCCAAGATCAAAATACTTATAGCCTTTATCCTTAGAAGCTTGATACAAGTTAACAAAAATACCATCCATAATTCCTGAAGGAGCATTGTCACTTGAACGCATCAAATCAATAGAGGTAGTATCAGTTCCTCCGCTAGGCATTAAATTAGCAAAGGCTACAATTGCACCATCTTTATCTTTCATAATCGCAATAGGCGCTTCATTTAAATAATTATTATCAAAATATCCTAATGAAAAGCCCTTTTCAGTCTTCCCATTAAGCCATTCATCTGAAATTTCTTTAAGTGCCAATAAAAAGTCACTATTAAATGGTGGATTTATAATTTCAAATTGATACCCATCACGATCAAATTTATTCATTAAAGCTCGTTCACCACGATGGCGTTTACCAGCTAAAGTAAATTCATCCACATCTACTAAACCAGTTTCTCCAGCTTTAATAAAGTCAAATCCCTTTTCATGCAATAACATGGTTAGATTTTCATTAACTTCATAAAATACTAGTTTCATATTTTGCTTATCAGCATCTTCCATAAACTGATCGATAGCTTGATTAAAATAAGCTTTATTACCAACTGGTTCACCCATAATAATTAATTTATCGGCATTAATTCGATACATAAAAAATACCTGATCTTCACCATCAACCGTGTAATAATAAACATTTTTATCACGTAAAAATACTAAGTGACTTATTTCGTTACCACCATAATTTTCTATAATATTTCTAACTCGGCCGGTGTTTAATTTTTCTTTCATCCAACTTGGTTTACCATGAGTTAAATAACGATTGATTAATATAAGGACAATTAAAGCAATTGCCAAGCCAGTCAATCCAGAAATCCAAATTTGTTGTGATGGAAAGACATAGGCATTATTTAGTTTAAAACCAGTATTATTGCTATTCACAATTCCGACAATTACATAAGCAATTAAGGTAACAACAAAAATTGAACCATTAAAAATCAATGATCCCCAAGAATTAGACATCTTATCACGATATAATACTTTTTTGGAGAATCCTAAAATTACTAAAATAATTAGTAAGAAAATAATCATATTCCAGGTAAAGGATTCATTTATTAAGGTATTAATAATCGAAATGATTAGAACAATTACGGTAGGCCAAAAAGCTCGTTTGGTTTTGGCCCAAATACCACTTGCAAATCCAATAAGTAAAAAAGCTACTACAATATTAGTAATTTGACCAATATAAAAGAAGGTATATGGAGCAATAATTGGATAGAACTTATTAAAAATTACCACATTAGGCAAAGTGGCTAACAATAACATAATAATTCCAGAAAAATACATAAATACGGTTAAAATAATTTGGGATATTCGTTCAATTAACATTCTTGGTAGCCCATCAAGCCGTTGATTTAACTTACTACCAGTATCTTGAATAAATAAAATTACTCCTAATAAAAATGGAAGAATGTAATAAAAAACTCGATAGAACAAAATCCATACAATGGCTGTACTTTCACTTACCCCGATATAGCTCAATCCTAGTATCATAAATACATCAAATGAACCTAAGCCTCCAGGTATAAGTGAAACTACTCCGGCTACATTAGCAATTACAAAAATTGGTATCACGCTCGCAAAATTAGTATTAATTTTCATTAGCATACCAATTATTATGAAAAATACTAAAGCACAAAGCCACTCAAAAAATGAACCAGTTCCCATGGCAAGTTCCTTTTTTAAGGATAAATCGCTAAAAAATTCAGAATTATTTAAATGTGTAACTAACAAGACCGCAGGGAAATATAAGGCACCGCCCAACAACCAAATCCAATATTTGGCATACATACTCCCAATTCGAAAACCAAATATCATTATTAATGAAATTAAGCATAAGGCAGACAAACCTGCCAATAAGAAAAGTGCCACTTTAGAAATTGCATATAAAATTTGTTTTTTGGTCGCATTTTTACTATAGAAATGGGCGCGTAAACTAGCTCCCAATAAACCACCAAAACCAAATAGATTAGTAAAGCTATTAACGATCCAGCCACTTCTAACAATATATCCGATCTTAAATTTTCCTGGCAGAAATTTTACAATTGTAAAATCATATGTAAGCATAGGTAAAACAGCAGCAAATCCGCATACTGCCATGATTATTAACGATAATTGTGATTGACTTGATAAGCTAGCTTGTAATTTATCACCATTAACTTGTTTTAAAATCTTGCCAGCTTCACCAATAACAAATATTAAAACTGCTAATACAAATACAAGTCTCAATAAGGTCCCTCGTCTATTGATAAAATCTTTAATTTTTTTCAAAGTTACCCCTTCCATGTCTAACAATTTATTTATATTAATTATGCCAAGGAAATAATCAATCGACAAGTAATATGCCTATTTTAATACAACAAAAAAAGCCATTCCATACGGAATGACTTTTTATAATAAATATTAAATTTATTATTTAACAGTAACTGAAGCGCCAACTTCTTCAAGTTTTGCCTTGATATCGTTTGCTTCGTCTTCAGTAACGCCTTCTTTAACCATTGAAGGTGCATCGTCAACAAGACCTTTAGCATCTTTTAAGCCAAGACCAGTGATTTCACGAACAACTTTAATAGCTTTAACTTTTTGGTCACCTGCAGCAGTTAATTCTACGTCAAATGAGTCTTTAGCACCAGCATCGGCACCTGCACCACCAGCAACTGCAACTGGAGCAGCAGCTGAAACACCAAATTCTTCTTCAATTGATGAAACTAAGTCGTTTAAGTCAGTAATTGAAGCATCTTTTAATTGAGCAATAATATTGTCTTTATCGAAAGCCATTTTATTTTCCTCCATTTTAGGGAATTAATTTTAATTAATTTAAATCAAAACTAGGCAGCGTCGCCATCGTCTGATTCTTTCTTTTCAGCAACTGCTTTAACGGCATAAGCAACGTTACGAACAGGAGCTTGAAGCATACTAGCAAGAGTAGCCAATAATTCTTCTCTACTTGGTAATGTAGCGTAAGTTGAGATTTCTTCAACTGAAGCAACTTTACCTTCGATAACTCCACCCTTAAGTTCAAGAGCAGGAGCTTCTTTTGAGAAGTTATGCAAAATTTTTGCACCAGCAATTGCATCATCAGATGAGAATGCAACGGCAGTTGGACCTGAAAGAACTTCTTTCAAATCGTCAAAACCAGTTTTTTCAACTACACGTTCTAAGATTTTATTCTTAATAACTTGCATTTGAACACCAGATTCACGTAATTGTTTACGTAAATTAGTAACTTGTTCAACAGTTAAACCACGGTAATCAACAATAACAACTGATGAAGCATTTTGAAATTTTTCAACAATTTCATCAACTAATTGTGATTTTAGAGCAATACTTTTTTCACTCACGAATTTCACCTCCCAAAATTTTCGTTGGGATTTAATAAAAAATCCCTATGCCAACCATAGACATAGGAAAGAAATTTCCTCGGCAGGATATTAAGGCAAAGCCACCTGAGTCTTAGGCGTTATTCAGCATAGACAAGTTTACCATAGTTGGTAAAAACCAGTCAATAAGGATTTTTTAATAATCAAATTCCAACTAACCTAAAACTAAGTTAGAATGATTCAACGTCAACTTCAACACCAGGGCCGAAAGTTGATGAGATTGAAATGTTTTTAATGTAAGTACCACGTACAGCAGCTGGACGTGAACGAACAATAATTTCTTCGATAGCTTTTAAGTTACCAACTAACTTATCAGTATCAAAAGATACTTTACCAACAGGAACAGCAACGTTACCATCACGGTCTGTACGGTAAGTAACTTTACCAGCTTTAGAATCTGAAACTGCTTTTGTAACATCCATAGTTACAGTACCAGTTTTAGGGTTTGGCATTAAGTTCTTAGGTCCAAGAATACGTCCTAAACGACCTACTTGAGCCATCATATCAGGAGTTGCAATAGCAACATCGAAATCTAGCCAGCCATCTTGGATTTTTTGAACTAAGTCAGCTTCACCAACGAAGTCAGCACCAGCTGCTTCGGCTTCTTTAGCTTTATCACCTTTAGCGAATACAACAACAGTTTGGTCTTTACCAGTACCGTTAGGAAGGACAACAGCCCCTCTAAGTTGTTGATCTGCTTGTTTTGTATCAACATTTAAATTAAATGCAATTTCGATAGTTGCATCAAATTTTGCATAATCAATTTTCTTTACTAAATCAACAGCATCATTGATTGAATAAGCTTTGTTTGCGTCAACTTGTTCAACAGCTGCTTTATAATTTTTACCTCTTTTACGAGCCATGAATGTTTCCTCCTTGCTTTGTGGTTATAACGGTTAAACCTCCCACGCAACATCAAAGTTCAATGCTTGATCAAATACTACCGTAGAAAATTAGCCTTCAACAACGAAGCCCATACTACGTGCAGTTCCTTCGATCATGCGCATTGCTGCTTCAACGTCAGCTGCGTTAAGGTCTTGCATTTTAGTTTCAGCGATTTCTCTAACTTGTGCACTTGTAACAGTTGCAACTTTGTTAGTATTTGGTTCGCCGGAACCATGTTCAACACCAGCAGCTTTTTTGAGCAAGATAGCAGCAGGTGGGGTTTTAGTGATGAAATCAAATGAACGATCTTCATAAACACTAATAACAACCGGAATAATCATGCCTGCTTGATCAGCAGTACGTGCATTAAATTCCTTAGTGAATCCCATAATATTAATTCCTGCTTGACCCAATGCAGGTCCAACTGGAGGGGCAGGTGTTGCTTTACCCGCAGGAATTTGCAATTTAACAATGTTAGCTACTTTTTTAGCCACGAGACATACCTCCTTAAGTCCGTGTGTGGTAACTGGAAATAAAAATTTTTCCTCCCACGTTTAGTATGTATAAAACATACCGTATTAATATAACATAGTATTTCGCCATTAACAATGTAATTTTTTAATTACCAAATAAATCTAGCAATTTTATGATCTACTCGACTATTTTCATGTAATAAAGAATGTTTGCCTTCCCTACCGGTAATTACTAATTCCGAATAACGCTTCGAAGAATTAATTAGTAGATACTTTAAAGATAATGCACTACTTAACGAAACCGCACCGTCGCTTTTCACATCATCCCCGATGTTTCCGGCAATATTTAAAATTCGAATATTTTCAGGAATATTATCGATCTTTTTTTCTAATTCTATATATATCTTATTACGATAGATAGGACCTTTTTTAGTTAGATAATGTGATTCAATTTTTCTAGTAGTTCTAGCTACTTCTGAATCATTAAAGGGTCCTCCCATCGCCACTACGTTTTTAACCTTAAGACTAGTTTCATTTAAAAAATGAGTTAAAAACCAAAATTCCGTAATACATCCCATCGAGTGAGCCACCAAGTTAACTTCTTCAACCTGATAACTAGCGTATAATTGCTGGCAAACATTTCTAAGACCAGCTGCTTGTAAATCAGCCCGACTATTTTTATTTCTAAATAATATTTGTACCATCGGACGATAAGCATCAATTTCTCCACGCATATCTACGGAGTTATCCTTATTAACAATCGCTACAATTGATTTGTTGGCACCGTAATATTTATGAAAGCGGCGCATCAATCTTCCAAATGAAAATCGGTTTCCCATATATCCTGGAATAAATAACGTGGGCACTTGCTGTTTTACTTGGCGTTCATTTTTAATCTTGTCAGGCTTTCCTGCCTTTATAAAAAAATAGCCTCCAATTATTAATAAAATTAATAATAGGGAGACTATCATTTCAATCACCATTCTTAATTCACCGAATTTTAAACGATTGAATCAACTTGGTTAAATTCAAGTTCAGTACTAGTTTCTCTACCAAACATATCAATATTTACTTTAAGACGCATCTTTTCATTATCAATTTCAGTTACTTTTCCGTTTAATCCAGAAAAGGCACCATCAATAATTTCAACAGTATCACCTTCATGAATGTCTAAGTTTTCATGACGCGCACTCATACCAATACGACGTAAGATTAAATCAACTTCATCAGGTAAAAGTGGAGTTGGTTTACTTCCTTGACCATGTGAACCAACGAATCCAGTTACTCCAGGAGTATTTCGAACAATGTACCAAGCTTGATCAGTCATGACCATTTCAACTAGTACATATCCTGGGAAAGTTTTATCCATTTTGACTTTATCTTTACCATTTTTGATTTCGTGTTCTTCTTGCTCAGGAACTACTACTCGATAGATAAAATCTTCCATTCCCATAGATTGTTTACGAGTATCTAAATTCATTTTAACTTTATTTTCGTATCCAGAATAGGTATGCAAAACGTACCATTTCTTTTCTGCTGATTCAACCATGTAATTACTCCTTTTAATTCAAATAAAAAAACCTGACATCATGTGCCGGTTTTCTTAATTAACTATATCAAATTTAATTCAATTTTACTATGCTAACAATTTTAATCCCCATTGAAAGGCCCAATCAATTAGTCCTAAAAAGATGGCCATTAAAATTGATGTTCCAACAACTGTACTAGTGTCGCGTTTAGTTTCTTGTGCATTTGGCCAAGTAACTAATTTCATTTCTTGTGCAACACTCTTTAAGAAATTAACAAATTTCAATTCATTTTCCTCCTTATGGATATCAATAACTAACGGGTTTCACGGTGAAGAGTGTATCCTCCACAATATTTACAAAACTTTTTAACTTCTAATCGCTCAGTTCTAGTAGAACTTGATGAGATTGTATAATTTCTTGATCCACAATCAGAGCATGCGAGAGCAACCTTTTTATAAGCCATATGAGTCCTCCTCATTAAACAAAAATAATTTTAGCATTCTTCAATACTTCAGTCAATTTGTGTCATTTCTAAATTTAGTTTTACATCTTTCGAAAGCATTCGTAAATGTTTGATGATTCAATTCAAAGCTTAAATCATAAATTAACGTTAATAAAACTTTTCTTTCTAAAGGTGAACACTTATTATATAACTTTTCTAAACTTTCACCAACTAAAATTGAATTTTCCGGATTAACTGCTTTAAAGTCAAGTAAAGTAGCATCATAAAAACTTTCATTAGCATTAATCGAAGAAAGGACTTCTATTGGAAATCTTTTTTAGCGTTAGTTTTTCTAATTAAGTCAATTACTCGATGCTTTAAATTTTGTCGATAAAAGCTCCCAAAACTAGTTCTGTATTTTGATTGATAATTTTGTACTGATTTATACATCACAATTCGAGCTTCCTGATCCCAATCATCATTATCCATCCCGACTACATAATAATCATATTTGATTTTTTTAAGGACTGGGTAATATTTTTCAAATAATTTTTTAAAATCCTGATCACTACCTAATATAATTTCATTAAGCAGTTTTTGATCATCCTCTACCAAAAAATCACCTCTTCGTAAATTTGAATATTAGCTTATAAAAGGCTATAAATCCAAACAAGCGAACTAATATTTGGTAGATAATATTTCAGGTATACCAATATAAAAATATAATTATTTTTATATTATTTAGACAATTCATCACGAAGCTTTTCTAATTTAAGTAATTGGGTAGCGTTAAATGGAGAATGTCTTAAAACTGAACTTTTATCAGTAAATTCGCGAGCCTTAACTTCCACTTCATTTTTGGCTCGTTTAATATCGTCTAATAATTCTCTAGCCGGAATTCTTAAAGCTCCTGCTGAGAAAACTGTCCACTGTTCTGCTTGGTCGCTTGTAGCTACGACCACTTGAACAAATCGACTCTGTTTTTGTCTGGCTAGAGCTTCAATATAACTATCTGCCGTCTGATCTTTGCTAGTCCAAACAATCTCCATATCAAATTTTTTAAAACTTTTAGCATTACCTGGTACATACATAGCATCAAAAATTACCATCATATTTACATCTCTAAATTTTTTATATTCTGATAATTGAGCTAGTAAAGTATCCCGTGCTTCATCTAATCGATTAGCCTGCTTTAATTTATTTAAATGCGGCCAATTACCGATCATATTATAAGCATCTACAATCAACAATTCTTCTTTCATATCACTTAATATCAACCATTATTTTAGCGGATGACGAGAATTAAATCCTTGATAAATTAAGACACTGGCTGCCACACTAGCGTTTAAACTTTGGATTTCTCCTACCATGGGAATTGTTAACATTTCATCCACCTGTTTTTTTAATAATGGTGAAATTCCCTTTCCTTCATTTCCAATAATAATTGCACTAGCACCTTTAGCGTTCCAAGTACGATAATCATTGCCTTTAACATCTGTCCCAAATACCCAGACTCCCCGATCCTTTAACTCATTAATGGTATTAGATAGATTAGTTACCCTTGCAACCGGTACACGTTCAATTGCTCCAGCTGAAGTCTTGGCAACTGTAGCAGTTAAGCCAACTGCACGATGTTTAGGAATAATTACTCCATGTACCCCAGCAGCATCAGAAGTTCTGATAATTGAACCTAAGTTATGCGGATCTTCAATATTATCTAAAATTACAAAGAATGGATCTTCGTTTTTTTGTTCCGCATTCATAAATAAATCATCAATAGTGGCATATTTAAAAGCAGCTACCGACAAGATAATTCCTTGATGATTTTGATTATTAGATAATTTATCTAACTTTTGCTTAGGTACTTTAGAAATTACTAGGTGTTTCTTTTTAGCTAATTTAACAGCTTCTTCAATCGTTTTATCATCTTCATTAATTCCTGATTGAATAAAGACCTTATTGATTTCTTGTCCACCCTTTAAGGCAGAAACTACGGGATGTCTACCAATTACAAATTCTTCTGAAGTATTATTTTCCACGTTTTACTCTCCCACTTTCTACTTGCTTAATGCACCAATTAGCTAATTCTGCTAGGCGTTCTTTTTGATTACTTAAATATAAATAACCCATCAAAGCTTCAAACCCCGTTGAAATTCGATAAGTGACCACATCAGTATTTTTAGCATGTGTATAACTTTTAGCATTTCTACCACGTTTAAAATAATCCCACTCAGTTTCTGATAAAACTTCATCTTGTTGCATTAAATCAATTAATCCTGCTTGAGCTTTAGCTGATACATAATTAGTAGCCACATGTTGTAAACGATTGGGTTTAGTTAAACCTTGTTCAATCAAATGTTCTCTAATGAACACTTCATAGGCCCCATCTCCCATATAGGCTAAAGCAATTCCGTTCAATTGTTGATACTTATCTGTCATAGTTATTCCTTTCTAAATCGTGTTCCTTGAGGAGTATCTTCTAAGACAATTCCTTGATTTTTTAAAATCTCTCGAATTTCATCGCTACGAATAAAATCTTTATTTTTTCTAGCTTGATTTCTTTCATCAATTAGTTTCCAAATTTCATCATCATTAATTTCAGTTACTTTCAAGACGATTCCGAAAATCATAGATAATTTTTCTAAATTGTCCATTAATTTTTGAATGGTTCCCTTAAATACTGATGGTCTAGCAACATATACATTAGATAATTTAGCTAATTCATATACTTCTGCAATTCCATTTTGAACATTAAAATCATCATCCATTGCCTCGATAAATTTAGACTCAATCTGACGGATTTCTTGATCAACTTTGATATCGTTACCTTCATCAGCTTTTTTCAATCGGTAGTTTAAATTACTATAGGCGTTTTGTAATTTTTTAAAGTTACTTTGAGCCTCATCCAAACTAGTTTGAGTGTATTGAATAGGTCTACGATAGTGAGTAGTTGACATTAATAGTCGTAAAACTTGACCATCAATTTCTTTTAAAAGATCATGCACCGTAATGAAATTACCTAAGGACTTACTCATTTTTTCATTGTCCTCACCGATGGTTACAAAACCATTATGCATCCAGTATTTAACAAACTGCTGATGAGTTTTAGCTTCACTTTGAGCACGCTCATTTTCGTGATGCGGAAAGACTAAGTCTTCTCCTCCACCATGAATATCAATTGTATTTCCTAGATACTTAGTTGACATAACTGAACATTCAATATGCCAGCCAGGACGTCCCTTCCCAAAAGGAGCATCCCAAGAAATTTCATCACCAACCGATTTTTTCCATAGGGCAAAGTCAATCGGATCTTCTTTTTGTTCAAATTCCCCATTTTTTACATCAACATGTTGGCTAGCTCCCACTTCTAGTTCATTAACATCAACATGTGCTAATTTACCATAAGTATCAAATTTTCGAGCTCGATAGTAAACATTGCCGTCAACATTATAAGCATAGCCATCATCAATTAATTGTTGGATGAAATTTATAATTTCATCAATATTATCAGTAGCTCTAGGATTAGCTGTGGCCTTTTCTATATTAAGAGCCTGTGTATCTTGCATATAAGCATCGATATATTTATCAGCAATCGCTTTGACCGTAGTGTGATTTTCTCGGGCTGCGTTAATCATTTTATCGTCTACATCTGTAAAATTAGAAATATAATTAACCTTATATCCTCTAAATTCTAAATAACGACGAATGGTATCAAAGGCAATTACACTCCGGGCATTACCAATATGAATATAGTTATAGACAGTTGGTCCACACACATACATATTCACTATGTCCGGATTCATTGGTTTAAAAACTTCTTTTTTTCGAGTTAAGGTGTTAAATACTTCAAGCATTTAAATTTACCTCTTTTCTTAACTATTATTTATTGAAATGATAGCACATTTTTGAAACTCTTTTTTAAGAATATAAAAATTGGTCTCCCAAATAAATGGATGAGACCAATTTAAAATTAAATATTTAATTATTACTAATTTGATCAATTGTTTGCTTAACATGAAGTAAAGCAGTTTTCTTACCAATCAATTCAATTGATTCTGGTAATTCGGGACCATGCATTTCATGAGTAACCGCAATTCGGATTGGCATCCAAAGTTTACGTCCTTTAATACCAGTATCTTTTTGAATTTCTTTAATAGTTTTTAGAATTTGAACTTTATCGAATAAAGTTAATTCTTGAATTCGAGCATAGAATTCTTTCAAAACAACCGGAGCAGTTTCGTTTTCTAGTTCAGCTAGCGCATCCCCAGTTACTAGTTCTGGTTCGTGGAAAAATACATCAGCCATTTCATTAATTTGGGCCATGTAGCTCATTTGTTGTTTATAAACATTAATTAATTTTCGAGCCCATTCAATTGTTTTTGAATCAGGATCTACCGGAATATTACCAGCATTAATTAATTGTTTTAAGGCCAAATCCATAATAACATCTTCATCACTAGCTTTAACGTACTGGTTGTTAATCCATTCTAATTTTTTAGAATCAAATTTAGCAGCCGACTTGCTTAAACGAGTTTCATCGTACATTTTAATAAATTGTTGTCTAGTAAAGATTTCTTCTTCACCAACTGGTGACCAACCAAGTAAAGTAATGAAATTAAACATTGCATCAGGTAAATATCCGAGTGCTCGGTATTGTTCAATAAATTGAATAACAGATTCATCACGTTTACTTAATTTCTTACCAGTATCTGCACTAGTAATTAAACTCATGTGACCAAATTTAGGAGCATCCCAGCCAAAAGCTTCATAAATCATTAATTGTTTTGGAGTATTAGCAACATGATCATCTCCACGGAATACGTGGCTAATTTTCATTTCATGATCATCAACTACTACTGCAAAGTTATAAGTAGGCATTCCATCACGTTTGGCAATAACAAAATCACCACCAATTGTGTCTGAGTTAAAGGAAATATTACCTTTAACTATATCGTCCCATTCATAAGTATGATTTACTGGTACTCTAAAGCGAATAACGGGTTTAAGTCCTTTTTCGCGTGATGCCTTTATAGAAGCTTTAATTTCTTCATCGGTCATACCAGCATATTCATATTCATAATGTGGCATTTCTCCACGAGCTTTTTGAGCTTCACGATCGCTCTCTAATTCTTCTTCAGTTTTGTATGATTCATAGGCTTTATCTTCATCAAGTAGTCGTTGAATTAAAGGACCATAAATCTCTTGGCGTTCAGATTGACGATAGGGTCCAAAATCTCCTGGATTGTCTGGACCTTCATCCCAATCTAAGCCTAGCCATTTAAGGTTTTCTAGTTGGCTTCGTTCTCCATCAGCTACATTTCTTTTAGTATCAGTATCTTCAATACGGATAATAAATTTACCTTTATTATGTCTAGCAAATAAATAATTAAAAATAGCTGTTCGCGCATTTCCAATATGGAGATGTCCGGTTGGACTTGGTGCATATCGAACTCGAATTGCATTTTTTGCCAATATAAACGCCTCTTTCTTGGTTTTATTGTTCAATGTTTCAAGTTTACAATGAAGTTTCACAAAAATAAAGGGTTGATAAAAAGAAATCTCATAATTAATTATGAGATTTCTTTTTATTTATGATTATCTTTTTTGTTTTCAATACCTTTATCAGCATGTTCCGGCTTAGCAAAAATCATTTTACCAGCATCGGTCTGAATAGCGCTGGTAACAATTACATCTAAATGTTCATTTAGATAATACTTACCATTTTCTACAACTACCATGGTACCGTCATCTAGATAGGCTACTCCTTGTTGGCGTTCTGTTCCATTCTTAACCACCATAACATTTAGAGTCTGTCCAGGAAGTACCTTTTGTTTTAATGAATTAGCTAAAGCATTGATGTTAAATACATCTACGTGTTGAAATTGAACAACCTTATTCAAATTGTAATCATTCGTAATGATGACTCCATCTAGATCTTTAGCCAATTGAATTAATTTACTATCTACTTCATCAATATTTTCGTAATCTTTTTCATAAATTTCAATAGGAATTAGATTTTCATTTTGCAACTTATTTAAAATGTCTAATCCTCTACGGCCACGCACCCGTTTAACACTATCACTAGAATCCGCTATATATTGTAATTCATACAGTACAAAGTTGGGTACTAATAAAGTTCCTTCGATAAATCCTGTTTTAACAATATCGTAAATTCGTCCATCAATTAAAATATTAGTATCTAAAATTTTATAGTGATGGTAATTTAAATCAGTCGGATGATCAATCAGCTGTTCATCAAATTTGGAATTCTTAGGATTAGCGGATGCTTTATTTTTAAAGGTAAATAATTTACCCATCCGCTTACTTTGAGCAAATCCTAGGCGCAAGCCCAAATATCCTAAACCAATCATAATGATGATTGGAATCATGATACTTAAAAATACCGAATGAAATCTAAAAAAGATGGTGGAAATTAATAAAGCTAAGACTAATCCAATTATCAGTCCCAACGTACTAGATAATAATTCATCTGGCCTTAAATTAACTAAATTCTTTTCGGCCTGATCAACCGCTTTTAAAATATAATTGCTAACAAACAAAGAAATAATATAAAAAATAATTGCTCCGAGTAAGATATCTGTTATCGGATTATTAATTAAATTTCCACTAGGTATATTTAATAAATACCACATCATCGGAAAATAACTAATTCCTATTGCTGCACCGCCAATTGTAAAAATTAATTTGATAATTCTTTTTCGATGCATTCATACCACCTACTTTTCTAATAGTGTAATGCTAATTTTAACGCCTGACTTAATGTTGAAACGCCTACTATTGAAATACCTTTTGGTGGAGTCCATCCTTGTAAATTATTTGCCGGCACCAAGATACGTTTAAATCCAAGTTTCTGAGCTTCTGCTACTCTTTGTTCAATTTGAGTAACTCGTCGAACTTCGCCAGTTAACCCTAGCTCACCTATATAACACTCTGTAGGATCGGTACCAATATTTTTATAAGAAGAAGCAATGCTAATTGCTAAAGCTAAATCAATAGCTGGTTCATTAAGCTTTACCCCACCAGCTGCTTTTAAATAAGCATCTTGATTTTGTAATAATAATCCAGCTCGTTTTTCTAAAACTGCCATGATTAATGAAACACGATTGCGATCTAGGCCTGTTGCAGTCCGTTGTGCATTGCCAAAGACTGACGCCGTAATTAGTGCCTGAATCTCAACTAAAATTGGTCGAGTTCCTTCCATGGAAACAACGATCGCAGAACCAGTGGCATCTTTTAACCGTTCTTCTAAAAAGATTTCTGAGGGATTAGTAACCTCTCGTAGACCATCTTCACGCATTTCAAAGATTCCCAGTTCGTTGGTTGAGCCAAAACGATTTTTTACTGTTCGTAAAATACGGTATGAATGATGGAGATCACCTTCAAAATATAAAACCGTATCTACCATATGTTCTAAAACTTTAGGTCCCGCAATGGCCCCACCTTTTGTTACATGCCCCACTACAAAAACCGTAATTCCTTGACCCTTAGCAATATTCATTAAATCCGAAGTTACTTCTCTGATTTGAGTAACTGAACCAGTCGCTGATTGAATATCAGGTTCTTGCATCGTTTGAACTGAATCAATGATCATAGCATCCGGCTTTATATCGTTAATGGCATTTTTAATAATGTCCATATTAGTTTCCGGATAAATATATAAATTTTCACCATCGACATTTAACCGAGCAGCTCGCATTTTTATTTGGCTAGCACTTTCTTCACCAGATACATATAAAATTTTACCTTTTTTACTTAATTGCCCGGAAACTTGAAGTAGCAACGTAGATTTTCCGATTCCGGGATCTCCACCAATTAAAACTAAGGATCCCGGAACTACTCCACCACCTAATACTCGGTTTAATTCATTTAATTCAGTTTTATATCTAGTTTCACTTTCAAAATTAATTTCGCCAATCAACTGTGGTTTAGAGTTATTACTTCCTACTCTACGTAAGCTTTTCGATGTAGTTGATTTTAAAGAAACTTCTTGTTCTTCAACTAACGTATTCCATTCACCACAATTAGGACATCTTCCTAAATAACGTGGTGAATTATAACCACAGTTTTGACATACAAAGTGAGTTTTTACTTTAGCCAAATAATTTCTCCTTATACTTAAATATTATACCGCTATTTACTATTTTTAGGATGCCATTCACAAACTATTTTCCAGATGAACCAAATCCACCATTTCGCTTACGCTTAATTTGTGACGCATCTTGATCTGATAATAGATAAGGCATGAAAATACCTTGTCCAATTCGTTCACCTTTATTAATCTTTATATCGGTAATTCCAAAGTTAATAAGTTGAATGAATATTTCACCTTCATTTTTTTCATTATTATAATAATCCGCATCAATTACTCCAATTCCGTTTGGAATAACTAATCCTCGTTTTAAGGGATTACTAGAACGATTAGCAATGATTAAAACTTCATTGTCTTCCATATAGGCCTTAATGCCGGTCGGAACTAAAAATGGCTTTAGCTCTGCTTTAGCAGCATTTAATTCCTCATCACTTAGGGTTTTAGATTTTCTAATCACTCTTAAAGCTTTCAAAAAATTTAATTTCCAAATTGATGGAATAACCATATCAACTCGGCTTTCAAAGTCATAACCGGCTGCATTTTGGGTAGTCCGATACGGTAAATTAAGTTGATCCTGCTTATATTTTGAAACCACTTCAAAGCCACGTTTCATTTTTATCAATCCTAACATTGTGATCTTAAGAATAATATACGTAAAGATATATCATTATAAACCATTATTATAAATTGACAAATTTTATTCAGTACATCAGAATAAAATTATTAAAATCTTAGGAGAATTTATTTATGACACAAAATGAATTAAAAGAATTAGTTGGTAAAGCTGCCGTTGATTTTATCGAAGATGAAATGATCGTTGGCTTGGGTACTGGTTCAACCGTTAAATACATGGTAGATTTTTTGGGCAAACGAGTTCAATCAGAAAATTTAAATATCATTGGAGTACCAACCTCTGACCGTACTGCCAAACAAGCTCGTGATTTAGGAATCACAGTTAAGAATGTCGATGAAGTTGATCATATTGACTTAACTATTGATGGTGCCGATCAAATTGATAAAAATTTCCAAGGTATTAAAGGTGGCGGAGCTGCTCACTTATGGGAAAAGATTGTAGCAATTAACTCCACTAAAAATATGTGGATCGTTGATGAAAGTAAAATGGCAGATAAACTCGGTTCATTTCCCTTACCTCTTGAAGTTATTCCTTATGGAAGCACTCAATTGTTCAAACGCCTAGAACAAAAAGGCTACCAACCTAAATTTAGAAAAGATGCTAATGATGAATTTATTTTAACTGACTCTAAAAACTATGTGATTGACTTACATATGGGAGAAATTAAAGATCCATTCGCATTAGCTAAAGATCTTGATTCAATGACTGGTATTGTTGAACATGGCCTATTTTTAGATATGGTTAATACGGTAATTGTTGGTCGTGAAGATGGCCCAGAAATTTTAAACGCTCGTTAATATAGCTAACAAAGTAAAAGTCGTTTGCATTTAAACGGCTTTTTCTTATACTTAAAGATAAGTAATTAATAAAAGGAGTGATTCATTTGACTAAAGAAATTAATTTTGACCAAATTAACCAATATCAAGCCAATTTAGACAATCGTAAAGATAGTAGTGTAGTTGAACGTGCGGTTACTCACCAAGGAATTTTAGCCGTTAGTTCCGACTTTAAATCAGATATTAATATGAATCCAGTTTTTTCCATTGATCTTTCTACTGGAGACGTTTCCGATCAAAAACAAAGTGGACGTTGCTGGATGTTTGCCGCTTTAAATACCATGAATCATCGCCTAATGAATAATTTTAAAGTTGCCGATGACTTTGAACTTTCTCAAAACTATATTAATTTTTGGGATAAATTTGAAAAATCAAATTATTTTTTAGAAAATGTAATTAAAACCGCCGATGAACCTTTAGATTCAAGAAAAGTTGCTTGGTTACTAGCTACTCCACAACAAGATGGTGGTCAATGGGACATGCTCTGTGCCCTTGTTGAAAAATATGGAGTTGTACCTAAGTCAGCAATGCCAGAAACTTTTAGTAGTAATAGTTCTAATCAATTAAATAAATTTTTAAACCTTAAATTACGTCGTAACGCTGCCCAACTAAGAGAATTAATAGCTAGTGGTGCATCCGAAGATCATTTATCAAAAACCAAAGATATCATGATGAATGAAATTTATCGTATGCTTACTTATACTTTAGGAACTCCTACAAAGAAATTTAATTTTGAATATCGTGATAAAGATAAGCAATATCATATTGATCAAGATTTAACGCCTAAAGAGTTCTTTAATAAATATATTAACGTTGATCTAGACGACTATGTTTCAATCATTAACTCCCCTACTGATGACAAACCATTTAACAAAACCTACACAATTGATATGTTAGGCAACGTGGTTGGGGGTCGCCAAGTTAAACATCTTAATCTTGAAATGCATGACTTTAAACAATTAGCCATTGATCAATTAAAACGAGGAGAATCTGTTTGGTTTGGTAGTGACGTTGGCCAATCATCTGATTCTAAAAAAGGAATTTTAGATACTGAACTTTATGCAGTTGATGAACTATTTGACATGGATCTTTCGTTATCTAAAGGTGCCCAACTACAATTCGGTGAAAGTTTAATGACGCACGCCATGGTAATTACCGGAGTTGATTTAGTCGATGACAAACCTGTTCGCTGGAAAGTTGAAAATAGCTGGGGTAACAAAGTTGGTAATAAAGGTTACTTTGTCATGAGTGATGCATGGATGGAAAAATACGTTTACCAAATCGTTGTAAATAAAAATTATTTACCAAGCAATCTAAAGAAAGCTCAAGCACAATCACCTAAGGTTTTAGCTCCTTGGGATCCAATGGGTGCACTTGCTTAAATAAAAAAACGAAATCTATTTAGATTTCGTTTTTTTATTTAAGCAATTTTTTATTTAAAATTTTTAGGTTCTGATCAAACTCATACAAAATTGGTTGAGCATTTGGAACTTCAACTTGACTAATTTGATCATCGGAAACTTGATCTAAATATTTTATCAATGCCCTTAAGGTACTTCCGTGGGCAACAATTAATTGATTATGACCATCGATTAAATTAGGAGCAATGTGATCCACCCAATATGGCAAAACACGTTGCCAAGCCATTTCTAAACTTTCGCCTAATGGAATTTTAACCCCGATTTTATCATATCTTAATTCATGATCTCGCTGATCAAGTAAAGGAGGCACTACTTTATAACTCCGTCGCCAAATCTTTAATTGTTGCTCGCCCACTACTGTCTTAACTTGTAATTTATTTTTTCCCCGTAAACTACCATAGTGACGTTCATTTAATCTCCAAGTTTTAAACTCAGGCAAGTAATTTTGGTCAATCTCATCTAGAACAATATTAGCCGTCAAAATCGCTCGCTTTAAATATGAAGTATGGACCTCACTAAATTGGATTTGTGTATTTTTAATTAATTTTCCTGCAATATGTGCTTGGTCAACACCCTTATTAGTTAAATCAACATCACTCCAACCGGTAAAAATATTTTTTTGATTAGCAACACTTTCTCCATGTCTAACAATTACTAATTTAACCATTTCACCACTTCTTTAACATAAATAGTTTTAAATACATTTAACCATTAATAATTCATAATTTCACTATATAAGTTATAAATATCTTTTGTTATAAAAAAAATTTATAATAAAAGTTGCCTTTGACTATAATTATTAGTTCGTTATACAATGCTTTGTGAAATGCAACACAACTTTTAAGATGTATTTAGGAGGAACTATCAATGACTGAATATCGTGAAGAAGAAGATACATTAGGAACTGTTAAAATCCCCGCAGAAGCTCTTTGGGGTCCCCAAACTGAAAGAAGTCGTAATAATTTTAAAGCCGGCTCAAAAATGCCTATCGAAATTATTCGTGCATTAATTCAAATTAAATTAGCTGCTGCTAAAGCTAACGAAGAATTAGGTCAAATGCCTAAAGAAAAAACTGACTTAATTGTTAAAGCCGCTAATCAATTACTTGATTTAAGTGATGAAGACCTTAGAAAAGATTTTCCATTAGTGGTATTCCAAACTGGATCTGGAACTCAAACTAACATGAACGTTAACGAAGTTCTTGCCCACTTAGCTACATCACTAAGCAATGGAGAAATCACCATTTTAGCTAACGATGATGTTAACCATGGTCAAAGTTCAAATGATATTTTCCCTACTGCTATGAACGTTACAGCTAGTGTTGCCGTTAATGAATTGAAAAAATCATTAACTCATATGATTGACGAACTAAAGAAAAAACAAGCCGAATTCTGGAAAGTTGTAAAAATTGGTCGTACTCATTTACAAGATGCAACTCCTTTAACTTTTGGACAAGAAGTTAGTGGTTGGGTAAGCATGCTTGAACACGATTTAGAATTTATCGACTCACTTGAACCAACTTTATACAAACTTGCTATGGGTGGTACTGCAGTTGGTACCGGACTAAACGCTGCCCCACATTTCTCAGAAAAAATCATTGATATCGTTTCAAAAGCTTATGATCTTCCATTTAGCGATAAAGAAAATAAATTTTATGGTTTAGCTGCTCACTCCGGTTTAAACGTAGTGCACGGTGCATTTAAATCATTAGCTAGTGATTTAATGAAAATCGCTAACGATATTCGGTTCTTAGCCAGTGGTCCTCGTGCCGGTTATAATGAATTAAATATTCCAGCAAACGAACCTGGATCATCAATTATGCCCGGAAAGGTTAACCCAACGCAAGCTGAAGCAATCACAATGGCTGCTGCTCGTGTATTAGGTAACGATGTAACAGTTTCAATTGCTGCTAGTCAAGGTAACTTTGAAATGAACGTTTATAAACCCGTTATTATTCTTGCCTTCTTAGAATCTGCTAACCTATTAACTGAAACTATGCTTGGCTTTACTGATCGTTTAATCACTGGTTTAACTGTTAATAAAGTACGTATGGAAGAACTAGTTAATAATTCATTGATGACTGTAACCGCCCTTTCTCCACACATTGGTTACCATGAAAGTGCCAAGATTGCACAATTTGCCGAGAAAAATGGTTTAACTCTCAAGGAAGCCGCTTTACAATCCGGTCTAGTAAATGAAGAACAATTTGATCAATGGGTTGATCCTCTTGCTATGACTAATATTGATCGTAAATAATTTATTTAATTAAGGAGAATTATTATGGCTAAATATGTATTTAACCCTACAAATATTAACGAACTAAAAAGTGAATATGATGTAGTTATCGTAGGATCTGGTAGTACTGGTTTAGTTAGTGCTTTACAAGCTCACGAATTAGGTCTTAAACCTGTAATCTTTGAAAAAATGCCAAAACTTGGTGGTAATACTACCCGTGCTTCATCCGGTATGAATGCCGCTGAAACTTACGTTCAATTAAAAAATAGCGTGGTGGATAGTTTTGATGAATTTTATAACGAAACTTTGATTGGTGGGGGTAATTTAAACGATCCTGAACTTTTAAATTACTTCACTACTCATAGTGCTCTATCAATTGATTGGCTTAAAGATCACGGCATTATTTTAGATGACCTTACTATTGCTGGTGGTATGAAAAAGAAACGTGTTCATCGTCCAAGTAGTATGGCTCCTATTGGTGCTTTCTTAATTACTGAACTTTTAAAATTAGTTGATAAAACTGATATTCCAGTCTTTACTAATGTAAAAGTTTTAGACATTAACGAAAAGGATAATAAAGTTTCTGGGGTAACTATCGAAATTGAAGATGGTACTAAAAAAGAGATTGCATCAAATTCTGTAGTTCTAGCTACTGGTGGTTATGGTGCTAACCAAAAACTTATCGGTAAATATCGTCCTGACCTAGAAAGCTACAATACCACTAACCAACCCGGTGCCTTAGGTGACGGAATTAGCCTTGCTACTAAGATTGGTGCTGCTACCCGTGATATGGATCAAATCCAAGTTCACCCTACTGTTCAACAAGATACTAGCCATACCTTTTTAATTGGTGAAGCAGTTCGTGGTGAAGGTGCTATTTTAGTTAACAAAGCTGGTGAAAGATTTGTTAATGAACTAGATACTCGTAAAAATGTAACTAATGCTATTAATGGATTAAATGAAAATGGTGCTTTCTTGATTTTTGATCGTGCTATTCGTGATCGCGTTAAAGCTATTGAATTCTATGACCACGTTGGTTTAGTTAAAACTGGTCAAACCTTAGCAGAACTAGCTAATGAAAATGGTATCAATGCAGAACATTTAGAAGCCACTGTAAGTGCTTGGAACGATAAAGTTAAAAATCACAACGATAGTGACTTTAACCGTGAAACTGGGATGGATCGTGGCATTGAACAAGCTCCTTTCTATTCAATTCACATTGCACCAGCCATTCACTATACAATGGGTGGATTAAAAATTAATACTAAGACTCAAGTTTTAGATAATGATGGTAACGTCATTCCTGGTCTATACGCTGCCGGAGAAGTTGCTGGTGGTTTACATGGTAATAACCGTATTGGTGGAAATTCAATTGCCGAAACCGTTATTTTTGGTCGCCAAGCTGGAATGCAAGTATATAATTATCAAAATAAGTAAATAATTAATTAATTAACAAAACAAGATTGGCATTTTTGCCAATCTTGTTTTATATTAAAGGAAACTTTATTTAGGAGTTTCTTGTTAATGAATACACGTGAATTACTTTATTTTTTAACTTTAGTACGAGTAAAAAGCTATACCCAAACAGCAAATTTATTTAAAGTTAGTCAGCCGACCATCACTATGGCTATTAAACGTTTAGAAAATGAGTTTAATACTAATTTGTTAGATCGAACAGGAACTAACAAATCAAAAATTCAATTAACGAAGGCGGGAAATCTTTTAGCGATTCGAGCTCAACAAATTATCGATATAATTGATTTAGCCCATAAAGAAGTTAATCAGGCTGATGAAACCAAAATTAAATTTGGATTACCACCCATTATTGGCGAAATTTATTTTCCTAATATAATTAAGCAATTAAATCAATTTGATTTACTATCCAAGCTTAAAACTAGTGAGGCGGGTTCCCAAAAGCTGTTAGAAGAATTAAAGGGTGGTAATATCAATATTGCTCTTTTAGGATCATCTCAACCCTTAACTGATCCTAAAATTAACGCTATTCACTTAGCTGTACGCCCCTTCTCAATCATTGTTAGCCAGGATCACCCGCTTGCTAAACAAACCACCATTTCTTTTAAAGACTTAAAGAATGAAAAATTTATTAGCTTAAACGGAACTTTTATTCATTCCAAAGCCTTAAAAGTATATAGTCAGTTTGCCGGTTTTGATCCCAATATTATTTATAGTTCTCCAGAAATTTTATTAGTAAAAGAGTTGATCAAGCAAGACATTGGGATTGGTTTTATGGTAGCCGATGCCGTTAAAAATGATTCCCAATTAGTTTCAATTCCTTTAAATGATCCCATTACCGAAAACTTCAACGTATCCATCGCCACAAGAAAAGACTATCCTTTAACCCCTGATGAACAGCAGTTAATAGATAGCCTAAAAACTTTAGAAACTATTTTTAAGAATGACTAATATGATGGTGATGGAATAGCACATTTAAATGCATATCAGAAACCTTATTAATAATAACCCCAATTAATGATCCTAATATGATGACAATAATTCCAATTGTCATAGTTAGGGTTATTTTTTCATGAATTAATATGCTGGCTAATACTGGAGCTAGAGCGGGTTTAATAAAGAATACTAGGGATGCCTTAGTTAATCCACCGGTTTCCATAGCTAAAAAGTAAAAAGCAAATCCCCCACCAGTAACACATACGCTAATAAAAAATAGGATCCAAAAATTACTTAAATTAACATTTTTAGTAATGGGGATTCTCACAAAGGGTTTTAGCCAAGAAACATTTTCCATTCTCAAAGCAATCCCTTTAACATTAGTTAATAAAATCATTACAAATAATTCAATTGATCCAGCAATAAAAGTAAAGGCTGTCATTGTAATACCGTCCAAGCCATCGATAATATTGCCAAGTCTCGAAACTACACTATATAATCCAAACGTCAAAGCCGATAAAACACCTAAGAACATTCCCACTGGATTATTTAAATTAGTGGGATTAACAATTATAATTAATCCAATAATTGTAATAACTAATGATAGTACTTCTGCTCGACTAAGTTTTTCATGGAGTAGGATAAATGCAAATAATAACGCAAATACTGGGTTACAACTAAATAACACGGCTACAGTCGCTGGTTTGTCATACATTATTGCTAATTGATATAGTGTCATACTAACAATGACACATAAAAATCCAGTTGTAGCAAATATAATCCAATCTAATTTGGAAATACTTTGATGAGCTCGATGTAAATTATGTAATGCCAACGGTAACAATATTAGTCCTCCAACTAAAAACCTAATAAAATTCAATTGGATAGGATTATATAAATTTCCCACTGATTTTAGCGCTATCTCCATAGAACTAAACATAAATGTTGAAACTAAAATGTACCAAAATGTTTTTTTCAAACCGTGTCACTCCAAATATTTTAATAATAACAAAATAATTATAACACAATTAGATTTATGAGTTAGATCACTAAGTTTTAATTATTAAATTATAGTTAAATAACTTGTTTATCTACTCTTTATTAATTATATTAATTTATAATTTTTTATGTTACTTACTTATTAACTAATCAGAGGTAAAAACATGCCAGAAAATAATAATGATTTCGATAAAGTTTATTCACGAAGGTCTGAAAAAAAGCCCCACTATACTAAAAATAGTCATAAAAGAAAAGTCGGTTGGACAATTTTCTTTGTTATCCTGGTTATTTTAATTGGAGGACTAATTTGGGGGTACGGTGCATATAAGAATGCTAAACAAACCTTCAATAAGACGTATGACGATGCTAATATTCAAAAATCACGTAACGTTTCTTCAGTTATAAAGAAAGGCAAACCACTTTCTATCTTACTATTAGGAACTGATACGGGAGCACTTGGGCGACATGATACCGGTAGAACCGATACCTTAATTGTTGCAACAGTTAATCCCAAAACCGATACAGTCAATTTAACTAGTATTCCTCGTGATACTAAAGTAACAGTTCCTGGTGATACCATGTCTTACGAAAAGATCAATGCCGCTTATACAATTGGTGGCGCCAACACGGCGGTTAAAACAGCAGAAAACCTATTAAATATTCCAATTGACTTTTATGCAATTGTTAATATGAGTGGGTTAAGAACTATGGTCGACGCTGTAGGTGGAATTGAAATCACTCCATCTCTTACCTTCTCTTACGGAAACGCCCATGTTACTAAAGGTCAAAAAGTTAAATTAAACGGTAAGCAAGCATTAGACTATGCTCGTATGCGTCATGATGATCCTCTAGGAGACTATGGTCGTCAGAAACGTCAACGACAAGTACTACAAACTCTAGTAATGAAAGCAATTAATATTTCTTCACTAACTAGATATAAAACTATTCTTAAATCATTAAATGGTAACATGATGACTGATATGAGTTTTGAAGATATGGTTGCTGTCAGAAGTAAATATGGAGACGCTACCCACCATATCAAATCTCAAACTCTTCAAGGTTCAGAGGCTATTATTGATGGTTTATCATACCAAGTTATTGATGAAAGTGAACTCTTAAAAGTTACTAACATTATTCGTACATCTCTTGGATTATCCAAAGCAACTGCTTTAACTGATAAACAAACTGCCTCAGAAGGTAGTTCTACAGATGGCTACAGTGATTCTACTTATGATAGTGGTCAATCCTATGGTTACGATGCTTCAACTAACACACAAGCTAATAACACAGTTGCTATGTATTAATAAAAAAAGCTCGCCTATTGGCGAGCTTTTTTCTTATGCACATATCTTTTAACTTTACCACTTGGCAGTTTTCGATTAAAAACATGTACTAAGTCCTTGGTTTTACTAGTTACAAAATTAAACCGTTGACCTTCATTAGTCTCTATAAAAATTCCGCGATAAAATTTTTTAAAAATTATTTGAACCTCAACACTTTTAATCTCACTATAAGGAATTTGAATAAAGCCATTTTTAAATTGGCGTTCAAATTCTACCCCAGTATTTCCTAGGGTTAAACTGCCTGCCATAGCAGTCAATTGATTTACAAATAAGTTAGCATTAACTTGTTTTTCAACAAATTGATTTAAGGGATTATGCGTTTGAAATTTAAGTAATTTATTCATCAAAGTGTCTCCTAATGAATAAAAGCTGAATAATCTAAAACGATTATTCAGCTTTTATTTATTTGTTATTTTGGTGCAATTCCGAAGATACCTGCCCAGTATCCTAGAATACCAACAATAAATAATCCAAAGATTATCCAAATTGCGTTAACTTTCTTTCTAAGTAGCCAAATACAAATAAATGTAAGAACTAATGGCATTAATCCAGGAAGAAGTTGATCAAAGATATCTTGTAAAGTAGTTACCGTGGTTTTACCACCAGTATGTACTCTTGAAATAACAATTGGGAAATACATCTTAGTCCATCTAGGAACTAAAACCCCCATAATAAACATACCTAGGATTGAGGCACCTTCAGTAAGCTTTTGAAGTAATCCCCCACCCAAACTTTGAGTAATATTGGTTCCTTGCTTGTAACCTAACATCTGAGTATACCAACGGAAACTTAGGCGAAGGATGTTCCAAGTAAGGAAGAAAATAATTGGTCCTAATAAACCGGATCCACTCATTGCTAATCCGGCAGAGAAAGCTCCGATAACTGGACGAGCAGTTCCCCACCAAATTGGGTCACCAACACCGGCTAGGGGTCCCATCATACCAACCTTTACACCATTAATGGCGGAGTCGTCGATATCAGCCCCATTAGCACGTTGTTCTTCCATTGCCAAGACAACCCCAGTAATTGCAGATTGCATATATGGAGTAGTATTAAAGAATTCCATATGACGTTTCATTGCACTAATTCGATCATCTTTTTCTGGATATAAACGTTTAATAGCTGGTGACATAATATATGCGAAACCTAAATTTTGCATTCTTTCATAGTTCCAAGAAGCTTGTTCAAAACCTGAGCGCCAAAAGATACTTACCATATCGTGACGCGTTAATTTTAATTTATTATCATTATTTTGTTGTACATTTTCTGCCATATCAATCGGCCCCCTTTATAGGTCTTCAAGTTCTCGATCCAGCTCATCTTCTGCCGATAAATTACCGGAATCACTATTATCATTACCATTGCCATTTGAGCTACCATTAAATCTTGGTGACAATTGTAAGTAAATTAGGGCAAAACATAGGCCTAAAATACCCATAGCAATTAAATTAAGTTCAGTGATTGCTGACATAGCAAAACCGATAAAGAACCATGGCCAAAGTTCGCTGTTAGCCATCATATTGATAACCATGGCATAACCAACTGCCACAATGAATCCACCCGCAACGTTTAATCCATTAGTAATTACATCTGGGATGGCTTTTAAGGCACCCTGAACTGCTTGAGGACTAGCTAATAGCACTAATCCCATTGGGATCATAATACGAAGTCCTTGAAGCACTAAACCAGTTAAGTGAATTAAATCCAGTTTATGTAAATTACCAGTATCGGCAGCTCCATCAGCAGCATGTACTAAACCAACAACAATAGTTCTAACAAAAATAGTTAAAACTTGACCAGCAATGGCAAGCGGAATCGCAATAGCAATTCCTTCCTTAACTGATAAATGAGATGGTCCACATACTAACCAAGCTGATACAACTGATGCTAAGGCAGCATCAGGAGCAATAGCAGCACCAATGTTCATCCAACCTAAAGCGATCATTTGTAATGATCCCCCTAGTAAAACCCCCGAAGCAATGTTTCCGGTTGCAATTCCGACCATGGTACATGCCAAAATTGGTTGATGAAATTCCCATTCATCTAATATTCCTTCAATTCCGGCTAAAAATGAAATAATTAAAACCAGAATAATTGAAATTGCTGACATAAAAATTCCCCCTCTTTAATTGGGTATAAAATAATTTCAGAACCAGCTTATTAGTAATATATACCTACTAATAAGCGATAATATAATAATTAGAAACCTTTTTTAGCAAGTAAATCAATTAAATCTTGTTTTTTATCATTTGGAACTTTTTGGGCAAATACTTCTAAACCAAAGTCATCATGTAATTTATGAATATCTTTAGCGATTGTATCGTTAACTGCAATTGCATCAGTAATCATAGTCATACCATCAGAATAAGCTAAACTACCAATATCGATTCCAGTCTTTTTAAAGTCCACGCCACCTTCGGCAAGTTTTAACATATCTTCAACATTTTCAGTTAATAATAATGTATTAAATACATCAAAACGTGGATCAGAATAAATTTGAATCATTTTATCAATTGTAATTACGTTAGCTTTTACCCCAGGAGGAGCTGCTTGAGTAATAAGGGTTTTTCTTAAATTGTCTTTAGCAACGCTATCTGAAATTGCTAAGATACGGTTAGGTTTAACTGCTTTAGTCCAAACAGTCGCTACTTGGCCATGAAGTAAACGGCTATCTACACGAGCTAAACGAATATCCATTGTCATAGTAAATCATCTCCATCATCTTGTTTTAATTCTAGGTGTTTAACACCATCCTTGGCAGTTTCTTCCAAGTGTGGAACAATTTGTTCTAAGTTCATGGTTAATCTAGAAGCGTAGGCTTCAATTAACATTGGTAAATTTAACCCAGTAACTAATGCCATTGTGTCTAAATGTTCAGCAACAATTCGACTGGCAGCGTTAAATGGTGAACCACCCCAAAGATCAACTAGGAATAATACTTCATTACCATCATCAAGATTACTTAAAACTTGATTGTATTTTTCCATTAAATCATCGGGTCCTTCATTAGGCATAAAGGTAACTGAACCTACTTGTTCTTGTTTTCCAAAAATCATTTCAGCAGATTGCATGATTCCTTCGGCAAATTTTCCGTGACTAGCTACAATAATTGATAACATTTTTTCACCCCCTTTAAATGTGTCATAAATATTTGAAATAAATTCCCCTTAAAATAAAATTTATTCATAAATTATTTATTAATTATAATATACCATAAAAAAACGCTTACATAGCATTTATTTACTAGGTTTTGAATTTTTTCACTTATTTTTAATAATTAACTCATTTTATTAATCCGCTAGTAATAACTATCAAAGCGTTTTACAAATCAAGCATTTCTTTGGGATCATTAAATAAATAATCTGCCTCTTTAAATTTATCAGTAAATTTAGTTTGCCAACCGGCCAAGCCAAAGGCTACATTAGCATTATGTGCCGCTTGTAGATCATAGATCGTATCCCCTACGTAAATGGTATTTTCAGGATTAAGATTTAAATCTTGGATAACTTTTAAAATCATATCAGGATATGGTTTACCTCGTTTTATTTGGTCAGCCAATACTATATCGGACAAAAATTTATCAATATCAAACCGTTTAACATCCCGTATATATTCTTCTCTAACCTTTGAGGATGCAATCGCCAATTCTTTCTTCTCACTTAAAATACTTAAAGTTTCTAATATGCCATCAAATAAGTTAACATCTTTAGCGTAATCAGGAATTAAGGCCATCCATTTTTCTAAAATGATATCAATATCGCTTTCTGCCACATTTAACATTTTTAAAGCATCTAACGAAGTAATCCCAAAAGTATTTGCACATTGTTCATAACTAACTGGATACCCGTTTTCATTTAGTACCTTTTTTAAAGGTAACATATACATTTTTTCAGTATTTAAAAGAGTTCCATCGATATCAAAAATGAAATTGTCCATTTTTATTCCTCCCTTCACGATCTAATCATTTATTTAATTAATATAGTATACTAATTTGCCAATATAATAAAACATTATCTATCACTATATTATTTACTAGTTATAATTTAAAAAACCAGCCATAATATTGGCTGGCTTTTATTTATTACTCAAATTGTGAATTGTACAATCTAGCATAAGCCCCATTTTTTTGCATCAGTGTTTGATGATTACCAATTTCAATAACATGACCACTATCCATAACTACGATTTGATCAGCATTATGAATGGTCGACAAACGATGCGCAATAACTAATGAAGTCCTACTTTGCATTAGATTTTCTAAGGCTTTTTGAATGGTCTTTTCAGATTCATTATCTAGACTTGCCGTAGCCTCATCTAAAATAACGATTTGGGCATCTTTAATTAAAGCTCGTGCAATCGAAATTCTTTGTTTCTGTCCGCCCGATAACTTAACTCCGCGCTCCCCAACCTGAGTTTCCATCTTTTCCGGTAAGCTATCAATATAATCAGCTATATCAGCTAATTTAGCAGCTTGCCAAATTTCTTGATCACTTGCATCACGTTTTCCATACCTAATATTTTCTTTAATTGAACCATCAATCATATAACTATCTTGGGATACAATTGAAATATTTTCTCTTAAAGACTTAATATCGATATCTTTAATATTTAAATTATCAAAACTAATTTCACCACTATCCACATCATATAAACGATCAATTAATTTCGTTAGAGTACTTTTACCTGAGCCCGAATGGCCGACTAATGCAGTTGTTTTACCATATGGAATTTTAAAAGTAACATCTTCAACAGCTACTAAAGCTGCATTTTCATCTAATAAATGATCGATGGGATAAGTAAATGATACATCTTTTAAATTAATTCCCTCTTTAATAACTGGAAATTGAGATACATTATTAGAATTATTAATGGTGGGAATAATAGCCAAGATATCCATAATTCGGCCATACGACACTAAGGATTGCTGGAGTTGATTTAAGATTCGTGTAAAGGCTCGAATTGGACTTTGAAGCATGGCCACATAGCTTAAATATGCGACTAATTGACCAATCGTTAACTCTTGTCGAATTACAAAATAAGCTCCTAAAGCTAATATAATCGCTACACCCAAATAATTAACAAAATCAATTAGTGGTGAAAAAATTGCCTGATTTTGAGTAGCGTTAATCATATCATTTTTATTTTGACTAGCTATGTCATTAAAATTATCTTCTTCTAAATCTTCGTTAGTGTAACTTTTAATTAGATTTATTTGGGTTAAGGTATTTTGCATTTGATTTGACATTTGAGCTTGAGATAAACGGGCGGCCTTAAAAGCTGCTCGAATCCGATTTCTAAAAACTCGATAAATCATAAACATAAGTGGAAAAGTTACCGTTACCGCAATAGCCATTGGCCAGTTAATAATAAATATATATACCCAAACAAAGATAAATGTAAAAATACTGCCAATCATCGATAACATGTTTGCAGAAATTAAACTTTGTAAATTACTAATATCGTTAGTTAACCTAACCATTAAGTCTCCCGTCTTACTGGATTGAAAAAAGCTTGTATCTAATTTTAATATATAACTATATAGTTGGTTTCTTAATCCTGTTATTGCGTTTTGACTCATTACTCCCATGTAGTATGTAGATACATAGTTTAAAATCCCCAAAACTATCGCCGTTAGTAACAAAATTACGATGACCTTAAATAATAAATTGACATCTTGTTTGGGAATTACTTTATCAATAATATATTGTTCAAACTGGGGAATTACAAATTCTAATAACGAAATTATAATTAACGCTAAAACATTTAAAATTAATAATCCCCGTCTACGCAATACCTGATTGAAAACAAATTCAAACATTTTTTTCAGGGTGACTTCCTCTTTTTTAGCATTTTCCAATTTACTCACTCCTTTACTAGTCATAGTTAACTATTATTAAAAACAAATTTAACTATCTAGGCAAATAAAAAGCCTACAAACTTAAGTTTGTAGGCTTTTTATAATTTAAAATCCCATTGTTAGCATCGAAGCTTTAAAAATATTTTTTACATCATCAACACTAAGTTTGACATAAGCCTTAGTATCTAATGAACCATATTTAACAGCCTCCATAGCCATTTCATCAAATTTTGAAGTATCCTCAATACCCACCTCTGGTAATGTCATTGGAGCATTTAAGGAACTAATCCATTCGTAGGTTTTTTGAATAGCTAATTCAGCGGTATTTTGATCATCTTGTCCTTGGATGTCCCAAACATTACGACCAAATCGAGCAAATAATGCCACAGTATCCTTATTTAAAATTAATTTCATCCAGCGAGGAGTTAAAATTCCTAAACCAATTCCATGCGTAATATCATAATATGCCGAAAGTTCATGTTCCATCGGGTGAGCCGACCAGGTATTTTGCGTTCCAGTTCTAACAATTCCATTTAAAGCCATTGTTGAAGCCCACATTAAATTGGCACGCGCTTCATAGTTATCAGGTTCATCAATGGCAACTGGTGCCCATTTAATAACCGCACGCATGAGTCCTTCAATCATCCCTTTAGAAATATCATTATCCTTAGCACTATCAAAATATTGTTCCGTTAAATGACTAAAAATATCAATTGAGCCAGCGGCTGTTTGATAAGCAGAAACTGTATAAGTTAATGTAGGATCTAAAAATGAAATAGCTGGAGAATTGGGACCCTTAGTACCTAATTTTTGATTAACTTCTGGATTAGAAATAACTGAGTTAACATTCATTTCTGTTCCAGTTGCTGCTAAAGTTAAAATATCAATTACTGGTAATTGATCAATTCCCATACGGTTAGTAGGATTATCACGATCTACAAAGTCCCATGGATCGCCGTCATAGAACTTAGAAGAAGCAATGACTTTACTTGCATCAATAACTGAACCACCACCAACTGCTAAAATTACATCAATATCATTAGACTTGGTTAATTTTTGTCCCTCTCGAATTGAAGCAATTTTAGGATTAGGTTCAATCCCTGGTAATTCAGTAATATTTAATCCCTTAAGTAAGTTCATAATGCGATCATACAAACCTGACTTCTTAATTGATTGGCCCCCATAAACTAATAAAACATTTTTTCCAAATTGTTCAACACTTTCACGCAATTCGTTATCAATATGATCAGTACCGAAACGGATGTCGGTCGAGTTTTTAAAATTAAAATTTTGCATTTTAAATTACCCTCTAACTTTTTTATTAAATTTAGAATACCATAAAATTCCACATACTCATTTTAAAATTTACAGTGCAATTTTAAAATGAGTATGTTATAGTTAATCATATTCTAATACAGGAGTGAGTTTAATGCTATACACATCTAAATTACAATTAAATATTACTGCCTGGCTTAGCTATTAGAGCATGTCCGTAACCTAAACTGTTAGATACGGGCATTAAACGACAATGTTCGTATCTAATAGCTGGCAATTTTATGATGCAACCTATTAGATATGTTAATCAAATCTAATAGGGGCACTCAGCTGAATTAAATTAAAAACCTTTAATACCCTTCCATTAGATTTGACCATTGTCGATTAAATTCTAATGGATTTTTTATTTTATTGGAGGTTTTTTAATGGATCAGCAAGATATTAATAAAGATAATAAGTATCCACGGAAATTTTTTGGTCATCCGGGAACTCTAAGAACACTTTTTATGACCGAATTTTGGGAAAGATTCAGTTACTATGGTATGCGAGCTATTTTACTTTACTACATGTACACTGCCATTAGCCAAGGAGGCTTAGGTTTAGATGTAAAATTAGCTACCTCGATTATGGCCATTTATGGATCATTAGTATATATGACTAGTGCCATTGGTGGATATGTTAGTGATCGTTTAATTGGTAGTGCTAAATCCGTACTTTACGGCGGTATCCTTATTATGATGGGTCATATATTTTTATCAATGCCAATGCGATTAAATGGGTTAATCTTATCAATTATTTTCATTACCATTGGTACCGGATTACTTAAGCCAAACGTTTCTGAAACTGTCGGTTCGCTATACGTTAACGATCCTCATAAACGAGACTCCGCATTTAGTATCTTTGTGATGGGAATTAACTTAGGTTCATTAATTGCTCCATTAGTAGTATCCTTTGTCGGTCAAACCTATAATTACCACATGGGATTTTTATTAGCTGCGATTGGAATGGGTTTTGGACTTATTGGTTACATTTTACAAATTAAAAATTTACCAGTCCTTAGTAAGACCGTTACTAATCCACTAACTAAGGCCGAAAAAAATTCTCTCATTAAAAAATTAACTTTAGCAATAGTATTTATTTTGATTGTGCTATTAGCCCTTAAATTAACTAATTTACTTACTGCTAATGTAGTTATCTTAATTTTTACCATTATTGGGATATTTTTGCCGGTATACTATCTAATCAATATGTTTAATAGTAAGAAAGTTACTAAGACCGAAAAACTACACTTAAAAGCCTATTTACCACTGTTTATTTGTGAAATTTTATTTTGTATTATTGTGGAACAAGGCGGGGTTGTCCTAGCATTATTTGCCGAAGACCAAACTCAATTAAATATTGGTAGCCTTCATTTACAAGCTGGACAATTTCAATCATTAAATCCCCTATTTATTATTATCTATTCTCCAATTTTTGCCATTTTATGGACTAAATTAGGAAAACACCAACCTAGTGCTCCAACTAAATTTGCACTTAGCTTAATTTTTAGTGGGCTATCATTTGCTGTCATGGCCATTCCCGTCGCACTTTTTGGTGCCAGTGCCAAGGTTAGTCCTTTATGGTTAGTACTAAGTTGGGCCATCCTCGAAATTGGTGAATTACTAATTTCTCCAATTGGTCTTTCGATTACTTCTCAACTATCTCCTAAAGCCTTTAAATCTCAAATGATGAGTATGTGGTTTTTAGGTAATGCTTGTGCACAAGCATTTAACTCACAAATCGTAAGATTATATACCCCTAATAATGAAGTTATGTACTTTAGTATCATTGGGCTTGTTTCTATCATAGCAGCGTTTGTATTACTAGCTTTAACTCCTAAGATTAAGGAATTGATTAAGGCTTAATCTTTTAATTAATTCCTTATAAGTGT
This sequence comes from Lentilactobacillus laojiaonis, assembly GCF_020616595.1. Classification (GTDB taxonomy): domain Bacteria; phylum Bacillota; class Bacilli; order Lactobacillales; family Lactobacillaceae; genus Lentilactobacillus; species Lentilactobacillus laojiaonis. Next base: position 946,243 of record NZ_CP085278.1, read on the forward strand.
TAATCTTGATTATGGTAAATTATTTTCAATATAGACATCAGGAGGTAATTGCTATGAAAACTTTAGACTACATTGCTTTAGTCTTACTAATCATTGGTGGTATTAACTGGTTATTAGTAGGAGTCTTTCAATGGGACCTAGTAGCTGCATTATTTGGTGGTGCAGCTGGTATCATTTCTAGAATCATTTATATTTTAGTAGGTATCAGTGCTCTATATTGTATTAAATTATTATTTACCAATTAAAAAAAGCTTCCCGAAAATGGGAAGCTTTTTTTAGCAATTTTATATATATGGATGATATATTAGTACTATCCAACTAGTGATTATTAAGGAGGCTTTTGCTATGGATATGGATAATCAAATGAATAATTCTAACTATAATCCCAATGACCAAGTACCTTTAGAGGGGTTAATGGTTGCCCAAGCTCCTAATTTTAAGAAAGGCGATTCCGTTACTCTTTTAGTAGATCACGTTATGGCTCATATGGTAATGAAAATGAAAGGTGCCCCTGCTACGATCGTGGCAGGATATAATACTCGGGCCTATGCCGTTGATTTTTATACCACCAACGACCATACACTAGTTAAAGATCACAAATGGATAATTCAACGTGAGATCAAAGGTGAAACTGATGACTCCCCAGCCCTTTCGATTGGGTCTAAAATAACTATCGAAGCTAACCATATGCCAGGTATGAGAGGCGCTGAAGCTACCATTGTTGATTCACAAGAAGGCAACATCTATATTGTTGACGTGCCCGCCTACGAAGGACAAAAACCAATGATGAATCATCGCTGGTTTATGCAAGATGAAATGAAACCTCGTAATTAAATTTAATAACTTTAGCAGGAACTAAGATCTTAGTTCCTGTTTTTATCTCTAATAAATTAGACAAAAATAAAAAGCCTACATTTGTAGGCTTTTTTTGATACTTTATAAATTTAAGTATATCTATATGCGGCCAAGAGGATTCGAACCTCCACCGGGATAATCCCGACAAGATCCTTAATCTTGCGCGTCTGCCAATTCCGCCATGGCCGCATCAACATATAAAATTATATCAAGATTAAATATATAATTCAATATGTTTATTAAAATAATTACTCGCCACGAAGGGTTGCACCCACGTTATCGATATCTAGAATTCGAAGGCTGCCATTTAAATTGATTTTTTGTAATTCAATACGCAATTCTGATAGTTTATTTTTGTTTGATATGGTAGCTATAGTAGGACCAGCTCCACTCAAATAAGTTCCATAAATTCCCAATTTATGAGCTATTTCGCGAATTTGATCTAATTCGGGAACTAAGTCTTTTCGATAAGGTTCATGAAATTGATCATTTTCTACAAAAGGTAAGGCCTGTTCCCATTTTCCTTGGCTAGCTAGGGCTAAAAACACGTTAGCAGTACTACTTGAGTAAACTGCTTGCATCAAATTAATATCTTTAGGTAACTTAGCTCGGCTGTCTTTTTCGCTAATACCATCTGGTCTGATATACATTAATGCACCTAAATCATCCGGCATTTTAACATCAACGGCAGTTGCTATTTTTCCATCATATGTTGAAGCAACCATATTACCTAATAGGGCTGCTGAGACACTTTCAGCATGGCCTTCCATCTTGGCACCCATATTAATTTGTTCTTCAATTGATAAATTCATATCTCCTAAAGCATTGGCAATTTTAATTCCTGCTACTACCGCAGTTGTACTAGATCCTAGTCCATGTGTTACTGGAACATCGGAAATAACAGTTAATTGATGCGGATGAATGGTAGGATTAACTTTTAAAATGGATTGAACAATTAAATTACGTTCATCGGTTGGAATTCCCTTACCTTGAGCATGATTAACTTGCCATTTGTCCATTTCTTCTTCAACAATTACAGTAAAGTATAAATGAAATGCAATACCAATTGAATCCATCCCTGAGCCTAGATTTGCAGAAGTTGCCGGAACTCGAACAATGATTTTTCCCATCAAGAGTACCACCTTTCAAAATTGTTTTGCTTAGTACTAATTATAATCAATCAAGTTACATTTTTAAATATTATGTTTCCACGACATTTTCCACAACATCTTAATTTTAAATTGATTTTTCTTTGGCGATAATATTTTTGATGGCATTTTACACATTCATAAATATATTTATACTTTGGTGAATCAATTGACGGTACATACCTTAATCCACCAACTTTATTTAGTAATTGTTTAAACTCTTTAGTACTATGCCGTCCCGATTGACCTGCTAAGTGCAAATGATAGTGGCAAAGTTCGTGCTTAATTATTCCAATTAAAATTTGCGGATGGTGAATAAATTTAGGATTAATATCAATATTATGATTTTTTATATGATATCGACCTCCGGTAGTTTTTAAGCGGTTATTAAAAGTTGCTTGATGTTTAAATTCCCGCTTAAATTCACTAATAGAAATTTTTTCAATTAGCTGTTGTAATTCTTGATCTGACAATTATTAATCACTAACCTTCCTTAGGTTCGATCATAGTAAGTTGAATTCTTTGACGATCCAAATCAACGGCAGTTACCCAGACATTAACAATTTCACCAACCGAAACTACTTCAGCAGGGTTTTTAATAAATTGATCAGTTAATTGAGAAATATGCACTAATCCATCCTGTTTCACACCAATATCCACAAAAACTCCAAAATCTACTACGTTTCTAACGGTACCCTTTAATTGCATTCCAACTTTTAAATCTTCCATCGATAACACATCTTGTCTTAACAAAGGTGAATTCATATTGTCACGCACATCACGACCTGGGGTAATTAATCCTTTAATAATATCAACTAAGGTTACTTTACCAATTTCCAGTTGATCAGCTAATGAATCTAAATCGACTTTAGCTAATACGGCAGCAAGCTCTTCAGATCCTAAGTCTTTTAAATCAAAATGATACATTGCTAGAATTTTTTTAGCTAACGTGTAGTTTTCTGGATGAATATCCGTATTATCTAATGGATTATTGCCATCAATGATCCTTAAAAATCCTACCGATTGCTCATAGGCTTTAGGACCCAACCGAGGAACTTGTTGTAATTGGCTGCGCTTAATAAATTTACCATTATCTAAACGATACTTAACAATATTATTAGCCACAGTTTTACTTAGACCGGAAATATGCGTTAACAAGTCTGGACTAGCGGAATTTAAATCAATTCCCACTTGATTAACAGCCGTTTCAACTACTTGATCTAATTTTTGAGTTAAATTTTTTTGAGATACATCATGTTGATATTGACCAACTCCGATAGACTGGGGGTCAATTTTGACTAGTTCTGCCAATGGGTCCTGAATTCTTCTACCAATACTTACTGCTGAACGTTCTTCAACATTAAAGTCAGGGAACTCTTCTCGGGCAACTTTACTGGCCGAATATACAGAAGCTCCTGCTTCATTAGTAATTACGTAATAAACTGGATAGCCGATTTTTTTAATTGCTTCTGCTACAAATAATTCTGACTCTCGGCTGGCAGTCCCATTACCAATAGCAATCATTTCAACGTGATATTTTTCAACAAAGTCAATAAATTCTGGCATGGCTTGTTTACGTTTAGCTTCACTAGCTGGTTTATGAGGATAGATTACCTTTTTAGCTAAAAAGGCTCCATTTTGATCCATTATGGCTAACTTGCAACCAGTACGATAAGCCGGGTCAAATCCCATCACGATTTTACCTTTTAACGGAGCTTGCATTAATAAGTTATATAAGTTGTTACCAAATACATCAATGGCGTGTCGATCTGCAATTTCAGTTAATTCCTTACGAATTTCTCGTTCAATTGCCGGACCGATGAACCGACTGTAAGCATCTCCAATTGCATCGTCTATCAATTGTTGAGCTAAGTTATTTTCAGATTTAACCAGTTGATGATGTAAATACTGATTAATTTTAATTTCATCAACTTTAATCTTAACCGTAAGTATGGCGGATTTTTCTCCTCGATTAATTGCCAGTACTCTAAAGGATGGCACTGTCTTAATTAATTCTTCAAAATCATAATATTGTTGATAAACCTGTTTTTCATCCTCAGCTTTCCCATTTCGCTTTACTTTTGAAACTAATAATCCCGTCTGCTTAGTATATCCACGAATCCATTTTCTAAAACTAGCTTGTTCACTGATATATTCTGATAAAATTTCGTGAATTCCAGTAATCACACTATCCCGATCAGCTAAATCCTGGTTAGGATCAATCGCTTGATTAATTTTTTCAGATAAATGATTATTAAATTTTAATACAGCTTGAGCTAGTGGCTCTAGGCCTTGTTCCTTAGCAATAGCTGCCTTAGTTCGACGTTTTTGTTTATAGGGCAAATATAAGTCCTCAACCTGTTGTAAATTGGTTGCTTGATTAATTTCGGTTTGCAGTTGCTTAGTTAACATTCCCTGTTCAGAAATTTTTTTAGTAACCTCATCCTTACGGTTATTTAGCGTGGTTACCTTATGCGCGATTTCTTGAATATCACGAATTTGAACCTCATCTAAATTATGCGTCCGTTCTTTACGATATCTAGCAATAAATGGTACCGTATCCCCATCGTTTAGCATTTCTAAGGTTGCTTTAATTTGTTGGGTATTAATCCCCGATAATGACTGATGAACTTCCTCGATTAAATTAAAAGTCATTTGATTCCTCCACCATTCGCTTTAGTTATTATTAATTATAGCATCATAAAATTTACCCAAACAAAAAAGAGATACCTAAGCATCTCCTTTTTATTTTATAAGGAATTCATAATTCTTCCGGTAGTATTAGAAACCTTTCCAATTGCGGCTTCTTGATCTTTTTCAGATTGTTGGAATTTGGCTACATCAACCTTTTGGTTTGAAGCATCAATACTATCTGTCATATCTTGACAAGCTTGAGCATATTCTTTATATGCATTAATTAATTGAGTATTTTTACCCATTAATTTGACGGGAACTTTTAAATTTTGTAGTTTATTAACATTTTCTTGATAACGATCCGTACCATCTTGAAAATGTTTTTTGATGCGAGATAATTCATCGGTATCTAATTGAGCAACAGAATCACTATCCATAGATTTTTTTATTAATTCATAATCGTCATTTAAATCCTCACCATTTTTGGTAGTACTATCAATTACATCAGTTAGAACCTTTGTATAAGTTGCATAGTCATTTCTTTTCATTTAAATCTTCCTTTCATTCCAATATTCATTCACCAAATAAAAATATTTCTTTACTAATTATATTCAATAGTTAAATATTTATATGGAGTTTGAATCTGAAATTTCTAATTATTAATAAAGTATTTAAAACTTACTTCCAAAAGTCATCATAGATATTAATTGGTAAATGACGTTTGTGCATGGTTTTGTGATACCAATTTTCAATTCGTTGGGCTACTAGTTCCTCAACGGCCTTACCTTCTAAATAATCATCAATTTCATTATAGGTAACCCCTAAAGCAATTTCATCCGGTAATGCCGGACGATCTTCCTCTAAATCAGCTGTAGGAACTTTTTCGTAGAGATGTTTAGGAGCATTTAAATACTCAAGCATTTGGCGACCCTGACGTTTATCCAAACGCCATAAAGGAGTAATATCGGCTGCTCCATCTCCAAACTTGGTATAAAAACCAGTCACTGCTTCAGCGGCATGATCGGTTCCCAAGACTGCTCCACTGGTAGTTCCAGCAATTCCAAATTGAGCAATCATACGCTGTCTAGCTTTAATGTTTCCCTTATTAAAATCAGACACTTCCAAATGATTATTTTCCAATTGGACTAACATCTGGTCAGTAGCTGGTTTAATGTCCACTACCATAGTCTGATCGGCTTGCATAAATTTAATAGCATCCAAAGCATCGGATTCATCTGCTTGAACTCCATAAGGTAATCGAACCGCAATAAATTGGTAAGAATACTTACCAGTTTCATCACGAAGTTCTTGAATGGCCATTTGAGCTAGTTTACCTGCTAACGTTGAATCTTGTCCTCCAGAAATTCCTAAAACTAAGGTTTTCAAAAAAGGATATTTTTTTAAATAATCTTTCATAAAATCAATACTTTTACGAATTTCAATTTTAGGATCAATCGTTGGTTGTACTCTTAAATCTTGAATAATTTTTGCTTGTTGTGGTCTCATCTTACAGTGCCTCACTTAGTATTTTATCTTATTAATATATGAATGCACTCGATTAATAATCATATTTTTATTGTCCCAACATTTTTTGGATAAATCAACTGGATAATCTTCAGGATTTAACTCACGTTTGTATTCGGGCCAAAGAGCTGATAATGATTTATCTGCAAATTTCTTAATTTGTTGAATATTAGGTAATTCATAAATTAATTTACCGTCTTTAACGATATCTTGTAATACTGGACGAGCATCAAAATTCTGAACTTCCTTATTAATATAAGTATATTGAGGATGGAACATATATAATGATGCTTCATCATTAGGATTTTCATCCGCTAGAGTAATATAGTCTCCTTCAGATTTACCATCTGCTTTATCGGTAATTCTCCAAACTTGCTTTTTACCGGGAGTAGAAATTTTTTCGGCATTTCCAGAAATCTTGATGCGATCTTCCATTTCACCTTGATCATTTTCCATTGAAACTAATTTATATACTGCTCCTAAAGCAGGTTGATCAAAGGAAGTGATTACTTTAGTTCCCACTCCCCAAACATCAATTTTAGCGTGTTGCATTTTCAAACTATTAATTGTATCTTCATCTAAATCATTTGATGCATAAATTTTGGCATTAGGATAGCCAGCATTATCTAACATTTCTCGAACTTTTTTAGAAAGGTAAGCCATATCTCCAGAATCAATGCGAATACCTAAAAAGTTAATTTTATTGCCCATTTCATCAGCAACTTTAATTGCGTTAGGAATACCACTTTTTAAGGTATCAAAAGTATCTACTAAAAAGCAGCAATCATAATGCGTTTCGGCGTAAGCCTTAAAAGCATCATAATCATTACCAAAGGCTTCCACCATAGAATGAGCGTGGGTTCCACTAATCGGAATTCCAAATTCTTTACCAGCTAATACATTAGAAGTCGCATCAAATCCACCAATTAAGGCAGCTCGGGTGCCCCAAATGGCCGCTGACGTCTCTTGGGCTCTACGGCTACCAAATTCCAGTAATGGATCTTTACCGGCCGCAGTTCTAATTCTAGAAGCTTTAGTAGCAATTAAGGTTTGATAATTAACGATATTTAAAATTGCGGTTTCGATTAATTGGCATTCCGCTAAACCACCTTCTACTTGAAGGATCGGTTCGTTATTAAAAACTAAATCACCTTCTAGAGCTGAACGAATTGTTCCTGTAAATTTGAAATTTCTTAAGTAATTTAAAAAAGATTCTGAAAAATCATATACTTCGTTTAAATATTTGATATCATCATCTGTAAACTTAATGTTTTTGATATATTCAATAATGTGTTGTAATCCTGCAAAGACTGCATATCCATTTCCAAATGGTAAATTTCTAAAATACACTTCAAAAACGGCATGTCGATTATGCATCCCTTTTTCAAAATAAGTATCCATCATATTTAATTCATATGCATCGGTATGTAGGGTTAATTTATTTTGATCTAACATGGACATCCTCCTGTAGTTACAAATTATTTTATCACAAACTTGCAAACTTATAATCATTTCAACAATTATTTATTATGAAAGGTTCTCCCTAATGACAACTAACTCAGTTAAGATATTAGATATTAATTTCATCAATACCACCTTTAACCAATTTACCAATCAGTTACATAAAAGAATTGATCAACATCAAAAAACTTTTGTAGTTACTGCTAATCCAGAGATTGTTATGTACGCTAAGCAACATCCTAGTTATAAAAAAATTATTCAAACTGCTGATTTTATTACTGCTGATGGCACTGGAATTGTAATGGGATCCAAAATCATTAAGGACCCACTTCCAGAAAGAATTACTGGTTTTGACTTGTTTATTAACTTACTAACTTGGGGTAACCAACACCACAAATCCGTTTATTTATTGGGTAGTAAACCTGAAGTTATTAAAAAAGTGGTTCAAAAGGTGCAACAAAACTATCCTAATCTTAAAATAATTGGTTTTAATGATGGTTATTTTAAAGATGATACCCCTATTATTGAAAAAATTAAAGCCGGCCAACCCGATATGGTTTTTGTAGCCACTGGTTTTCCTAAGCAAGAAGAATTTATTTATCATAACCAACATTTAGCTAACGGCCTATGGATGGGAATTGGCGGTTCATTTGACGTATTAGCTGGAAATGTTAAACGAGCTCCTCAAATTTGGCAAAAGATGCATTTAGAATGGTTATATCGAGTAATTAAAGAGCCTAGTCGAATTACTAGATTGTCAGTACTACCTAAATATTTAAAATTAGTAATCAAACAAAAAAGGTAATCATAATGATTACCTTTTTTATTATCCTTTTTCTAAATAAAATTCAAAACGATCTGCCACATATTGTGTTCTTACGTATTCAAATGGCTTTCCATTTTTGAGATAAGTGGTCTGTCGTAACATTAAGATGGGATCACTTCGTTTAATATCCAAATATTCAGCAATTTTTTCGGCAGCTAAAGTAGATGAAATCGTTTGTTGAGCTTTGCCAATTATCATATTATTTTTTTGTTCTAGTGATTGATATAAAGAGCTAGTTACTTCGGATTTATCTAAACCATCAATAAATTTTTCGGGAATCGTAGCAACTTCAAAACAAATTGGCACATTATCCCCATAACGAATTCGCTCCATTCTCAAAACTGGTTCATTTTCTTTAATTCCTAAAATCTCCACTTCACTTAAAGAAGGTTCCATAATATGATAAGAAATTGTTTTACTTGAAGGAACTTTATTTTGAGCTAACATCAAATCAGTAAAACTAGTAACGGTACTCATTTTTTCTTGAACTTTTTGATTGGCTACATAAGTACCAGATCCAACCCGTCGTTCTAAAATTCCTTCATCCACTAAAGTTTGAATTGCCTGTCTTAAAGTCATTCGACTTACCCCAAAATCAATCGATAGTTCACGCTCAGAAGGAATACGGTCTCCAATCTTCCATTTACCATCTTCAATATTAGTTTTAATTTCATTATGAATTTGAATATAAATTGGTAAGCCCATCTTTTATCAACCCCTAATTCTTATTTAGCTTATTTCCATAACTATAAGTATTTAATAAATCCAATTCCTTACTAAATACATTTAAATCTGCATCATAGCCCACTTCAAGATGACCTTTTGATGATAGTCCAAATTCAGTAGCTTGATTAGTTGAACTCATCCACACAGCCATTTCAATGGAACAGTCGGTAAATTGAATAACATTTTTAAAAGCATCATCAAATCTAAGCACTGAACCAGCTAAATTACCACTTTCTAGGCGAGCTTGTTTATCTTTAACGATTACTTTTTGGCCACCTAATTCACTGACACCTTCACCAATTCCTTTAGCTCGCATAGAATCAGAAACTAATTCAATTTTATGTGGACCTTTTTGATCAAATGCTAATTTAATCATGTCTGGAACTACGTGGAAACCATCGCAAATTAGTTCGACATAAATGTTATCTTCTAACATAGCATGACCAGTTACCCCTGGTTGGCGATGTTTAAATTCTCGTTGGGCATTATATAAATGAGTAACATGCGAAGCTTTACTTTCTAAAAGTTGCTCACGAGTAGCATTACTATGTCCGACTGACGGAACGATATTATGTGATAGACAATAACTTTCAAATTCCTTTGATCCAGGATCTTCAGGAGCATATGTAATTAATCTTACTCGATTACCCGAAAGCTTATTCCAGTGATCTAACAAAGCAACATCGGGATCTTTAATGTATTTTTCAGGTTGGGCGCCTTTAAAGATCGAAGCAATAAAAGGACCTTCCAAATGTACACCTTGGATTAAACGGTTAGTTTTAGCAACTTCGTTAATCGCAGCCATTGAATTATCAATATTGTCATTAGATTGAGTCATAGTAGTTGGGAAAATACTAGTAATTCCTTCTAATGCCATTAAATTAAGCATTTTGTTTAATTCTTCTGCATTTCCATCCATGGTGTCATAACTGTAACCACCATGAGTGTGGACATCAATAAATCCTGGTACAATTACGCGATCACGTAAATATTCAATTTCATCATCTGGTAATGCGACATAGTCTTTCATTGGACCAACCGCTTCAATCTTTTCACCAAATCGAATATAACCATCCTTAATCACTCGATCTCCAGTATAAATTGTTGCATGTTTTAAAACTGTACTCATAATAAATAGCCTCCTTAACTTATTATCTTAATTATAATCGGTATATACCAAACTTACAAATTATTTTGATATTTTATTTGCACTTTCAACAGTGGCATCGATTCCTTTGATAACTGCATTTAAGAATCCTTTTTGCTCCATTTTAAGCAAGCCTTTGATGGTATCTCCACCTGGAGAACTAACTTTGTCGATAATATCAGTAGGTGATTGTTTAGATTCAATAACTACTTTAGCTGATCCAAGCATAGTTTGAGAAACAATTTCAATTGCTTGTTGTTTAGATAAACCATACTTAACCCCAGCTTTACTCAAGCACTCAATAAAGTAATCAATATAAGCTACTCCACTTCCTGAAATTGCACTAAAACTTGGAAATTGTGCTTCACTTAATTCAATTACTTCGCCACCTAAACTAAACACCTGAAGAGCCTTTTGGAATTGTTCTGAAAGATTTTTTAAAGTTGGATTAGCACAATAAGCTGTCATTCCTAATCCATATTCTGAATTTACATTTGGTAATGTCCGTAGAATCGGTTGATCAGGATTCGTTAATTCACTTAAATGTTGTAAATCAAATCCCGAAATTACTGAAATGACTGGTCGATTAGTGGGAAAAGTAAGTTGGCTAATTACTTTATCAGCTACTTTTGGTAATAAAGCTAAAACAATTAAATCACTTTGATCAATTAATTCTTGATTACTACTTATCGGCGTTAATTGATAAGCTTGAGCATAGTTTTTGTAATTATCAGCGTGTTGGCTGTGAACCAAAATATCTTTAGAATTTATTTTGGCTTTAGAGATTAATATTCCTTGAATAATTGCCTTGGCCATTGAACCTAATCCGATAAATCCAATTTTCATTAGTAATTCCCTCTTTGCTAAGTTATTAAGTATTATTATAACTTTCTTGGAATATCACTAACAGTTATAATTTTTGATTATTAAAATAATTTAAACTAGAAATTATTTTAATATTATATAAATAGTTATAAAAAAAGTCGTAATTACTAAATTGTAATTACGACTAAACGTAGTTGGGCTAGCTGGGATCGAACCAGCGCATGATGGGATCAAAACCCATTGCCTTACCGCTTGGCTATAGCCCAATAATATGTATCAAATTAACATATAGTATATTACTAGAATTAATATACTAAGTCAAGGGTTTTATTAATAATTAGTAATAAAAAAACACCATAACCAGGTTATGATGTTTAAACTACTTTATGTATTGGGCTAGCTGGGATCGAACCAGCGCATGATGGGATCAAAACCCATTGCCTTACCGCTTGGCTATAGCCCAATAAATGGAGGGGAGTGGATTCGAACCACCGAACCCGAAGGAGTGGATTTACAGTCCACCGCGTTTAGCCAGACTTCGCTACCCCTCCGTATGACTACTCGGTGTTACCACCGAATCAACATATATTATAATACAAAAAATACTCGCAACCGTCAACCCTTTTTAGCAAAAAAGTTGTTTTTTTGTATAAAAAAAAGCGCCGATAAATCGGCACCTTTTTAATTTACACCTTCCATTAACTTTTTAACCGGTTTTACTAAGAAAAATAGAATAATTCCGGCAATAATGGCTACTATACCAACTATTGAAAAGTATTTAATTTCATTGGCTGGTGTATAGAATTTAACGATTTGTGAGTTAACTGCTTGACCAGCTGCATCAGCTAAGAACCACATACTCATCATTTGTGATTCAAAAGCCTTTGGAGCTAGTTTAGTTGTAACTGATAATCCAATTGGAGAGATTAATAATTCAGCAATTTCTACAATTGCCCAACTACCTACCAACCATAATGGACTAATTTTTGAATGAGTTCCAAACATAGTAACTGGAATAACCATAAACAAGTATGATAATCCGGCTACTAACATTCCAGTTGCGAATTTAGCTGGTGAACTAGGTTGTTTTTTACCTAATTTAACCCATAATAATGCAAATAATGGTGTGTATGCCATAATGAATAATGGGTTTAGTGATTGATACCAAGCAGCTGGAATAGTAAAGCCTAAGAAATGGTTATTAACTTGATTTTCAGCAAATAATGCTAAAACCACAGATCCTTGTTCTTCAATTGCCCAAAAGATTGCTGCAGCAATGAATAGTGGAATATAAGCCATAACTCTTGAACGTTCTTTGTCTGTAATCTTTTTACTTGTAATAATAATAATGAAGTAAACAATTGGTGTCAAAATAGCTAAAATACTTAATAAGGTAATAAAACTATCAATAGTAAGAATACCCATGAATTTAAATAGTAAAACAATTAATGCAAATACTACAATTCCTAAAATAACACGAATTGATAATTTTTTGGCATCTTCTGGTTCTAATGGATCATTGGGATATAAACTTGGACTTGGTAAACTCTTCTTACCACCTAAGTAATATTGCAAAAGTCCAAAGAACATTCCAATAGCAGCTAAAGAAAATCCGAGATGGAAGTTAACGTGCATTCCTAAGTATCCGACTAATAGTGGAGCAATAAATGATCCTAAGTTAATTCCGAAAACAAAGATAGTAAATCCAGAATCTCTTCGTCCATCAGATTCAGTATATAAACTACCTACCATTTCAGAAACATTGGGTTTTAAAAATCCGGTTCCTAAAATAATTAAAGCAATTGAACCAAATAAAGCGTAAGCACCAAGTGGTAAGGCTAAGACGATATGTCCGACCATAATTAAGATACCACCATTAAATACTGTCTTACGACTACCCCATAATCGATCACTTACATATCCACCAATAACTGATGATAAGTAAACTAATGATCCATAAATTGCCATTATCGAAGCAGCGGTTGTTTGTGAAAATCCTAAACCGCCTTGTGATACTTTAAAATACATATAGTAAAGTAAAATAGCACGCATACCATAATAACTAAATCGTTCCCACATCTCAGTAAAGAATAACGTTGACAACCCCTTCGGTTGTCCGAAGAACGATGCATCCTGCATCTTCTCGAGATCTAACTTTTGCTGTTCTTGCATAAAGAACCCTCCAAAAATTTAATTAATGTTAAGAGTATATAACTAAAAATATCATAAAACAAGACATTTATGAGAAAAATTCTAATTTTAAAATAAAAAACTAGTAACCTATTTATTTTTGGTTACTAGTTTTTTAAAGTATAAATTAACAAATTTTTCAGTTATAAATTGAATAGTTTCGGTATTAGATAACGTATCCTGAGCATGACAAACCAGTACCGAATATTCAATATTTTCAATATCAGCTAATAATTTATTTTGCGCTTTATGAGCATTTATTAGAAAATTATGAGAATTATCTAATTGGTTATCAATATAATCCAAACTAAGTTCATGTTGCGATAAATCGTCCCAAATATTATTAAGTATATTTTTGGCATGCCCGCTTTGAATTAGCATCTGCATGGCTAAGGATTCACTAGACGGTTGCATCATTATCCTCACTAGTTAAATTAAGCTCATTTTTAATGAATTTAACTAATCTTTCACCATTGGTCCATCCATAAACATCATCAGGAATTAATTTAACCGGAACATGCTTAGTTTTAATTTGTTGCTTCTTAAATTCAGCTTGTGGTGCCACCAATATAAGATCTAAATCATCTGATACTTCCCCATAAGTATCTATATCTGAAGTTATTAGATTAATTGGTAAATTGTAATGTTCAATAAATATACGGGCAGAATCAGATAAAGATTTACTAGAAATTCCATCTTTACAAATCAATAATACATTATTCATAATGTTATTCCCCTTTACTCAATATATATTTATAATAGCAAAACTAATTAATTAAACACAATAATTTAGTCTTTCAAAAGAAACTTTTTTAAATTATGCTGACTAGCTGAAATTTTATATAGGTATTTCGCTTGAACAAACGTCCGTTGATTTGATTGATAGCTACTTACACAAGTAATCATTGTTAATACCTTAAGATCCTTTTTATCATCAATAACTTCTACATTATTCGCCATAATTTGGCCATTATGTATAATTTTATATACATAGACATTTTTTAAATCGGTTAGATATACTTTATAACCATATTTTGCTAAATGTAAATTATGAAAAATACTATTTAAACGCATATAATGTCCGGCTAAGGCATAATTTCGTTCTCCCATACTTTGGTTTGGTTTCATTGTAGATACTCCATTTAGCATATTATAGCCATTCTCACCGTATCCATTGTATATTAAGTTTTTCATTTCTAATTTTGGTATGCTCATTATACCGACTACATTTTGTTTATATTTATTTTGTCGCATTAAATTAAAGGTTGATAGATCGGTAATATTAGAACTACTAAAATTTCCATTTTTTGTCTGATTTTTCCTTATAATTCTACGATTCATCTTCTTAGTAACTGAGATAGTATTATTATTAACGATAAAATGATGAAGATAATTAGATCGATTGATATAAATAATAAATAATGCAAATAGTATTAATACTTTAATTATATTTTTTATTTTCATTTTTCTTATCCTTTATAATTTATTTTCATTATTAAGTACGAAAAAAATATAATTAAAATTATAAAAATAAAAAGCAACAGTCAATTAATTTGACTGTTGCTTTTTATTTTTTACGATAATTATAAATGCCGACTGCAGGACTTGAACCTGTGACCCTCGGTTTACGATACCGATGCTCTACCAACTGAGCTAAGTCGGCAAAATTATAATATAAACAAAAATGCTAACCAATCAGTTAGCATTTCAACAAAACTCCGGCAGGCGGGCTCGAACCGTCGACAACCTGATTAACAGTCAGGTGCTCTACCAACTGAGCTATGCCGGAATAAAAGCATGGCAACTTCCTACCCTCGCAGGGGGCGATCCCCCAACTACTATCGGCGTTCAGAAGCTTAACTACTGTGTTCGGCATGGGAACAGGTGTATCCTTCTGGCTATCGCCACCACACTATATATCTAGAAAGAACTTCGTTCTCTCAAAACTAGCTAATATTAATTTTTCCGCATTGAGAACACCAAATCAACTCTATTGGTTAAGTCCTCGACCGATTAGTATTGGTCCGCTCCACGTATCACTACGCTTCCACTTCCAACCTATCTACCTGATCATCTCTCAGGGGTCTTACTTCCATAAAGGAATGGGAAATCTCATCTTGAGGCGAGTTTCACACTTAGATGCTTTCAGCGTTTATCTCATCCATACATAGCTACCCAGCGATGCTCCTGGCGGAACAACTGGTACACCAGCGGTATGTCCATTCCGGTCCTCTCGTACTAGGAACAGCTCCTCTCAAATTTCCTGCGCCCGCGACGGATAGGGACCGAACTGTCTCACGACGTTCTGAACCCAGCTCGCGTACCGCTTTAATGGGCGAACAGCCCAACCCTTGGGACCGACTACAGCCCCAGGATGCGATGAGCCGACATCGAGGTGCCAAACCTCCCCGTCGATGTGGACTCTTGGGGGAGATAAGCCTGTTATCCCCAGGGTAGCTTTTATCCGTTGAGCGATGGCCCTTCCATACGGTACCACCGGATCACTAAGCCCGACTTTCGTCCCTGCTCGACCTGTCTGTCTCGCAGTCAAGCTCCCTTCTGCCTTTACACTCTGCGAATGATTTCCAACCATTCTGAGGGAACCTTTGGGCGCCTCCGTTACTATTTGGGAGGCGACCGCCCCAGTCAAACTGCCCACCTGACACTGTCTCCCACCACGCTAAGTGGTGCGGGTTAGAGTGTTCACACAGCTAGGGTAGTATCCCACCAACGCCTCCACCGAGACTAGCGTCCCGGCTTCAATGGCTCCTACCTATCCTGTACAAGCTGTATCAACACCCAATATCAAGCTACAGTAAAGCTCCATGGGGTCTTTCCGTCCTGTCGCGGGTAACCTGCTTCTTCACAGGTATCTTAATTTCACCGAGTCTCTCGTTGAGACAGTGCCCAGATCGTTACGCCTTTCGTGCGGGTCGGAACTTACCCGACAAGGAATTTCGCTACCTTAGGACCGTTATAGTTACGGCCGCCGTTTACTGGGGCTTCATTTCTGGGCTTCGCATTAAATGCTAACTCATCCACTTAACCTTCCAGCACCGGGCAGGCGTCAGCCCCTATACGTCATCTTACGATTTTGCAGAAACCTGTGTTTTTGATAAACAGTCGCCTGGGCCTCTTCACTGCGGCTGTCCTTGCGGACAGCACCCCTTCTTCCGAAGTTACGGGGTCATTTTGCCGAGTTCCTTAACGAGAGTTCACTCGCTCACCTTAGGATACTCTCCTCGACTACCTGTGTCGGTTTGCGGTACGGGTAGTTAATCACTAACTAGAAGCTTTTCTCGGCAGTGTGACGTCAATTGCTTCCCTACTTTATTTCGGTCCTCATCACAACTTGTCAACCCGGTTAAAAGCATTTGACTCTTAACCTGACTTATTGCTTGAACACACATTTCCAGCCGTGTGCACAATTTAGCCTCCTGCGTCCCTCCATCGCTCAAACATGATTAACTAGTACAGGAATCTCAACCTGTTGTCCATCGCCTACGCCTCTTGGCCTCGGCTTAGGTCCCGACTTACCCTGGGAGGACGAGCCTTCCCCAGGAAACCTTAGTCGTTCGGTGGATCAGATTCTCACTGATCTTTCGCTACTCATACCGGCATTCTCACTTCTAAGCGCTCCACTAGTCCTTACGGTCTAGCTTCATTGCCCTTAGAACGCTCTCCTATCACATGAACAAAGTTCATGTCCACAGTCTCGGTAATATGCTTAGCCCCGGTAAATTTTCGGCGCGGAATCACTCGACTAGTGAGCTATTACGCACTCTTTAAATGGTGGCTGCTTCTGAGCCAACATCCTAGTTGTCTAAGCAACTCCACATCCTTTTCCACTTAGCATATATTTAGGGACCTTAACTGGTGGTCTGGGCTGTTCCCCTTTCGACGATGGATCTTATCACTCACCGTCTGACTCCCGGACATAAATCAATGGTATTCGGAGTTTATCTGAGCTCAGTAATCCATGACGGACCCCTTACCCAAACAGTGGCTCTACCTCCATGATTCTAATTCCGAGGCTAGCCCTAAAGCTATTTCGGAGAGAACCAGCTATCTCCAAGTTCGTTTGGAATTTCACCGCTACCCACACCTCATCCCAGCACTTTTCAACGTACACGGGTTCGGCCCTCCAGTGCGTTTTACCGCACCTTCAGCCTGGACATGGGTAGATCACCTGGTTTCGGGTCTACAGCAACATACTTATTCGCCCTATTAAGACTCGCTTTCGCTGCGGCTCCGGCTTTTCACCTTAACCTTGCATGTTACCGTAACTCGCCGGTTCATTCTACAAAAGGCACGCTATCACCCATTAACGGGCTCTAACTGCTTGTAGGCACATGGTTTCAGGAACTATTTCACTCCCCTTCCGGGGTGCTTTTCACCTTTCCCTCACGGTACTGGTTCACTATCGGTCACTAGGGAGTATTTAGCCTTGGGAGATGGTCCTCCCGGATTCCGACGGAGTTTCACGTGTTCCGCCGTACTCAGGATCCTGAACTGAGAGTTATCGATTTCGCCTACAAGGCTATCACTTTCTTTGGCCAACCTTCCCAGGTTGTTCAGCTATCAATAACTTTGGTAACTCAAATGTTCAGTCCTACAACCCCAATGAGCAAGCTCATTGGTTTGGGCTGTTCCCCGTTCGCTCGCCGCTACTTAGGGAATCGAATTTTCTTTCTCTTCCTGTGGGTACTTAGATGTTTCAGTTCCCCACGTCTACCTCTACTTAACTATGTATTCATTAAGTAGTAACAATCGACTAAGATTGCTGGGTTTCCCCATTCGGAAATCTCCGGATCAAAGCTTACGTACAGCTCCCCGAAGCATATCGGTGTTAGTTCCGTCCTTCATCGGCTCCTAGTGCCAAGGCATCCACCATGCGCCCTTTATAACTTAACCTCACAACCTACGGTTGTGCATTAGTTATTGAGTATTTGCGATTTTTTCTTGTTAAAAACTCAAAATTACGCGGTGTTCTCGGTTTAATTATATTTATTATAATTACTACAGAAAAATTAATATTATCTAGTTTTCAAAGAACCAAGTTTGACTTTACGCCAATGGAGAATAGCGGGATCGAACCGCTGACCCCCTGCTTGCAAAGCAGGTGCTCTCCCAGCTGAGCTAATTCCCCAAGTTACTGCCGGCCTATGGTCGGTGATGGGCCTAAATGGACTCGAACCATCGACCTCACGCTTATCAGGCGTGCGCTCTAACCAGCTGAGCTATAGGCCCATAAGTGTAACTCACTTATTTGTATGAGAGTAGACCTCTCAAAACTAAACAAAGTTTCGATTAATGTGCAGGCTTCCTTTATTCCTTAGAAAGGAGGTGATCCAGCCGCAGGTTCTCCTACGGCTACCTTGTTACGACTTCACCCTAATCATCTGTCCCACCTTAGGCGGCTGGCCCCAAAAGGTTACCTCACCGACTTTGGGTGTTACAAACTCTCATGGTGTGACGGGCGGTGTGTACAAGGCCCGGGAACGTATTCACCGTGGCATGCTGATCCACGATTACTAGCGATTCCGACTTCATGCAGGCGAGTTGCAGCCTGCAATCCGAACTGAGAACGGCTTTAAGAGATTAGCTTAGCCTCGCGACTTCGCGACTCGTTGTACCGTCCATTGTAGCACGTGTGTAGCCCAGGTCATAAGGGGCATGATGACTTGACGTCATCCCCACCTTCCTCCGGTTTGTCACCGGCAGTCTTGCTAGAGTGCCCAACTAAATGCTGGCAACTAACAATAAGGGTTGCGCTCGTTGCGGGACTTAACCCAACATCTCACGACACGAGCTGACGACAGCCATGCACCACCTGTCATTCTGTCCCCGAAGGGAACGCCTCATCTCTGAGGTTGGCAGAAGATGTCAAGACCTGGTAAGGTTCTTCGCGTTGCATCGAATTAAACCACATGCTCCACCGCTTGTGCGGGCCCCCGTCAATTCCTTTGAGTTTCAACCTTGCGGTCGTACTCCCCAGGCGGAGTGCTTAATGCGTTAGCTGCAGCACTGAAGGGCGGAAACCCTCCAACACTTAGCACTCATCGTTTACGGCATGGACTACCAGGGTATCTAATCCTGTTCGCTACCCATGCTTTCGAGCCTCAGCGTCAGTTACAGACCAGACAGCCGCCTTCGCCACTGGTGTTCTTCCATATATCTACGCATTTCACCGCTACACATGGAGTTCCACTGTCCTCTTCTGCACTCAAGTCTCCCAGTTTCCGATGCACTTCTTCGGTTAAGCCGAAGGCTTTCACATCAGACTTAAAAAACCGCCTGCGCTCGCTTTACGCCCAATAAATCCGGACAACGCTTGCCACCTACGTATTACCGCGGCTGCTGGCACGTAGTTAGCCGTGGCTTTCTGGTTGGATACCGTCAAAGCATGATCAGTTACTATCACACCTGTTCTTCTCCAACAACAGAGTTTTACGAGCCGAAACCCTTCTTCACTCACGCGGCGTTGCTCCATCAGACTTTCGTCCATTGTGGAAGATTCCCTACTGCTGCCTCCCGTAGGAGTTTGGGCCGTGTCTCAGTCCCAATGTGGCCGATTACCCTCTCAGGTCGGCTACGCATCATTGCCTTGGTGGGCTATTATCTCACCAACTAGCTAATGCGCCGCGGGTCCATCCTAAAGTGGTAGCAAAACCACCTTTTAAACCGAAACCATGCGGTTTCAGTTGTTATACGGTATTAGCACCTGTTTCCAAGTGTTATCCCCTGCTTTAGGGCAGGTTACCCACGTGTTACTCACCAGTTCGCCACTCGTCCCAATGTTTAAAACGCTCGGTGCAAGCACCAATTGTTTTAAACGAGGACGCGTTCGACTTGCATGTATTAGGCACGCCGCCAGCGTTCGTCCTGAGCCAGGATCAAACTCTCATTTTAAAAATGATTAAGCTTGTAAGCTCATTTTGTTGTTCTATTTACTAGCGAATTGACTTCGCAAATGTTTTGGTCATAAACCGAAATGATTTATGACGCCCTGCACATTTGTTTAATCGAAACTTTGTTCAGTTTTCAAAGATCTACTTCGTTGTCATAACTTATTTATTACCGTTTTGACAACTATTTAATAATAACAGATTCAATTGCTTGCGTCAACAACTTTTTTAAAATTAAATTTAATAAGTTATCGGTATCAAACAGCATAAATAATAATATTATAATTAATAAGTTTTGTCAATAAAAAAAGATGACTAAATAGTCATCTTTTTTTATTTTTCAGTATTATCTTCTGGACGCATAGTAGGGAATAGTAAAACATCGCGAATTGATGGTGCATCAGTTAATAACATAACTAAGCGATCAATACCAATACCTAAACCTCCAGTTGGTGGCATACCGTATTCTAAGGCTTCGATGTAGTCTTCATCAATTGACTCAGCTTCATCATTACCTTCTTGACGTTCTTGTGCCTGTGCTTCAAAACGTTCTTTTTGATCAATTGGATCATTAAGTTCAGTAAATGCATTAGCAAATTCATCACCAACGATATAAAGTTCAAAACGATCAGTAAATCTAGGATCATCAGCATTTTTCTTAGCTAATGGAGAAATTTCAATTGGATGTCCATAAATAAAAGTAGGATTAATTAACTTAGGTTGCACAAATTCCTCGAAGAAGGCATTAATAATGTGGCCTGTTTTCCAGAAACTTTCATAGTGAATATGATTTTCATCAGCTAGTTTTTTAGCATCTTCATCACTCATTGGTTGCCAAAAATCAATTCCTGTGTATTTTTTAATCGCATCAACCATGTGGATTCGATCAAATTCTTTATTCAAATTAACTTCTTGTTCATGATATTGAATAATTCCATTATCACTTACAACTTTAGAAGCTGCTTTAAAAATCCCCTCAGTTTCGTCCATAACATCGTGGAAATCCCAGTAAGCTGCATAAGACTCTAGCATAGTAAATTCAGGATTATGTCTAGTATCCATTCCTTCATTTCTAAATACTCGGCCAATTTCATAAACTCGTTCCATTCCACCAACAATTAATCGTTTCAAATGGAGTTCAAGCGCAATTCGTAAGTATAGATCAATATTCAAAGCGTTGTGGTGTGTAATAAATGGTCTAGCACTAGCACCACCTGCTTGGTTGTGAAGAACAGGAGTCTCAACTTCAGTAAATCCATTACCATCAAGGTAACTTCTAACTGTAGAAATAATCTTGCTACGTTTTTGGAAACGATCAAAGCTATCTTGGTTGGCAATTAAATCTAGATATCTTTGACGATAAATTTGTTCTTGGTTTTGTAAACCATGATATTTATCTGGTAAAGGACGAAGAGCTTTAGATAAGAAAGTAATTGATTCTGCTCGAATAGTTAGCTCACCAGTATCAGTTTTAATAAGTTGACCACCAAATCCAAGGTGATCTCCTAAATCAGAACGTTTAAAAATATGGTAAACGTCTTCGCCAACAACATCTTTACGAACATAAATTTGAATTTTGCCACTTCGATCCTTCAAATCAGCAAATCCAACTTTACCCTTACCACGTTTAGAAACCATTCTTCCGGCGACGGTCACCTGTACATTTTTATCCGCAAGTTCATCTTTATCCATATCACCGTATTCATCATGAAGTTGACTCATTAAATGAGTTCTTTCAAATCGATGACCAAATGGATCAATTCCTTCTTCTCTTAATTCATCAAGTTTTTGTCTACGAACGATCAACTGATCATTCATTTCTTTGTCTTTTGCCAAAGTTAAACCTCCTAGTCACGTCATTGTTGTAAATAATCATACCATAATTAACGAAATTTTATTCGATAATTTCTGAACGTTTTGCTTCACGTTCTAAGGTTTTATCAAGGAATTCATCAAAAATTTCATCCATTGCCTTTTCACCATCAGCATTATTTAAAGCTGCTTTAGTTCTAGCTGAATGAGAGATGCCCTTTAAGTAATAAGCAGCTTGGCCTCTAAATTCATGTGAACCTGCATAGTCACCTTTTAATTCAACTAAGCGATGCAAATGTTCTTTAGCTGTTTCAATTTTTTCAGTAGCTGAGGGTTCATCAATTAATTCACCAGTAGCTAAATAATGTTCAGTTTGTTTTAGTACCCAAGGGTTACCTTCTACAGCACGACCCATCATTACTGCATCGGCACCAATTTCTTCCAACATGCGTTTAGCATCTTGAGGGGTTTTAATATCACCATTACCCATAAATGGAATCTTAATTTGACTGGCTACTTCTTTTAAAATATCCCAATCTGCATGACCAGTATACATTTGTTTTCTAGTTCGACCATGCATTGCTAAAGCACTAGCTCCGGCGCGTTCAGCAGCAAGGGCATTTTCAACTGCTAATATATGATTTTCATCCCAACCAGTTCTCATTTTTACAGTTACTGGTTTTTTAACTGCATCAGTAACATATGAAACCATTTCATAAACTTTGTTAGGGTCTAATAACCAACGAGCACCTGCATCCGTCTTAACTACTTTATTAACCGGACATCCCATATTGATATCAATAATATCCGCATTAGTATTTTGATCAACAAATTTAGCAGCTTCCACTAAAGTTTCCTTAGTGCCACCAAAAATTTGAATACTCATTGGATGTTCAACTGGATCAACAAACATCATATCAAGAGTTTTTTGGTTCTTATACATGATTCCGCGATCCGAAATCATTTCGCAAACTACTAAACCGGCACCAAATTTTTTACAAATTACACGAAAGGCTGAATTAGTTACACCAGCCATTGGCGCTACAACTACCTGATTCGGAATAGTAACGTCACCAATTTTCCACTCCATTTTTTCACCTCATTAAACATTTAACTCAATATAAAATATGCGTTTTTTATCGTATCACAAAAATTATCAAAAAAATAGATTGTTAATCATTTGCTTTGCTTTTAGCAATCTCAATAATTTCCTTTAATTCATCTTCTGAATATTCATAGTGTGATTCACAGAAATTGCAAGTAACGCTGACTCCGTGATCTTCATTTAGCATGGTTTCTAGTTGATCAATTGGTAATCCCGTTAAATCATCACCAAATTGTTTTTTAGAACAATCACAATAAAATTCAACTGGGATTTGTTCCAACACTTTTAGATTGTCACTACCAAAAATTAATTCTAAAATTGCTTCGGGAGTTTGATCTGCTAATAATAATTCAGACAGCATTGGTAATGATCGAAGGCGTTCTTCTAATTTGGTAATCGATTCATCACTGGCCCCCGGTAAAACTTGAATAAAGTAACCACCAGCAGCACCAATGGTATTATCATCATTTACAAAAACAGATACACCAACTGCTGAAGGAATTTGTTCCGATTGTGCTAAATAAAAAGTAAAGTCGTCACCAATCTCACCAGATGTTAAAGGCACACTACTATTTGTAGGTTCCATTCCTTTTAACATCTTAGTTACTTGTAAAAATCCGTTAATTCCCACCGCTTTACCAACATCAATCTTATGATGATCGTTTAATGGTAAATGGACTTGGGGATTTTGAATATACCCTTTAACATGTCCTTTAGAATCACTATCAACAATAATGCTACCGACTGGACCACCACCATTAATCTTAGTAGAAATAATTGCCCCACTCTTATCCAATGAGGATGCCAATAATGTAGAAGCAACAATCGAACGTCCTAAAGCGGCCGAAGAAGCACTTAAAGTATTATGATCCTTTTGAGCAGTGTTAACCGTTTCTTTAGCAGTAATGGCATAAGCTCTAAATTGATTGTCTTTGGTAATAGTTTTAACTAAATAATCTTTCATAATTTTCTCCGTATTTGTATTGAAATAACAAAAACGAGCTTAGGAAAATCCTAAACTCGCAAATGTATTAGAAATTATTTGAATCATCATCATGATCATGGCGATCTTTTGGCGGATTAACAATTTCATCTGGTTTTTCAACATCTTCATCTGGATAATCATGTGGTACATTATCTTGATTGTCCTTTTTAGAGGTGTCGGAATTATTTTCCATATGTTTTTGTCGTTCTGCTTCACGACGTTCAAGTTCACGTTTAGATTCTTCAAAAGTTGCTGCATGTTCACTTGGAAATTCATTACTGTTATCATCTTCTGGCATATGACCAGTCTTAAATAATGAAATAATTTGTTTTTCATCCAAAGTTTCATATTTAAGTAATGCTTCAGCAATAACCTTATGTTGTTCACGATGTTCTTGAATAATTTTAATTGCTTGTTGATGACCTTCATCAGTAAATCGACGAACTTCTTCATCAATTTCTGCTGCAGTTTGTTGTGAATATCTTGGTCCATAAGTTTCTTGACTAGGATTTTCTAATTGAACAGTTCCTAATTTTTCACTCATACCATATTGGGTAACCATGGCACGTGCCATATTAGTAGCTTGTTCGAAATCGTTTGAAGCTCCTGAAGATTGTGAATCAAAGATAATCTCTTCAGCGGCGCGTCCACCCATCAAACCAGCAATTTGTTCCATAGCATCTTTCTTAGACAATAACTGTTGATCTTCTTTAGGAAGCATAATTGCATAACCTCCAGCGCGTCCACGAGGAACAATGGTAACCTTGTGAACTACTCGAGCATCATTTAATACTAAACCAACAATTGTATGACCAGCTTCATGGTATGCAACCGTTTGTCGTTCTTTTTGTGAAATTACTCGATTACGTTTAGCCGGTCCCGCAATTACTCGGTCTTCAGCTTCGTCTAAGTCACTAGCATCAATTTGCTTTTTATTGCGGCGAGCAGCTAATAAAGCAGCTTCATTAAGCAAGTTAGCAAGATCAGCCCCTACAAAACCAGGTGTTTGTTGGGCAACTTCATGTAAATCAACATCATTTGTTAATGGTTTATTTTTAGCATGAACTTTTAAGATAGCTTCACGTCCATTAATATCAGGGCGTCCTACTAAGATCTTACGATCAAAACGTCCTGGACGAGTTAACGCAGGGTCTAAAACATCTGCACGGTTAGTAGCAGCAATAACGATTACTCCTTCATTACCACTAAATCCGTCCATTTCAACTAATAATTGGTTAAGGGTTTGTTCACGTTCATCGTGTCCGCCTCCCATACCATTACCACGTTTTCTACCAACGGCATCAATTTCATCAATAAATATGATTGCAGGAGCAGCTTTTTTAGCCTGTTCAAATAAGTCACGCACACGACTAGCACCTACCCCGACAAACATTTCAACGAAATCAGAACCAGAAATTGAGAAGAAAGGAACGCCAGCTTCACCAGCTACAGCCTTAGCTAATAAAGTCTTACCAGTTCCGGGAGGTCCCTCTAAAAGTACCCCATGGGGAATAATAGCCCCAAGCGAGGTAAATTTTCTAGGGTCTTTAAGAAATTCAACAACTTCAACAAGTTCTTGTTTTTCTTCTTCTTCACCGGCAACATCTGAAAATCTAACCGTATTCTTTTTACTGTCGGCTGGTTTGGCACGAGATTTACCGAAGTTCATAACTCGACCATTTCCGCCGCCTTGGCCGCCAGCACGACCCATCATTGAATAAAAGATCCAGACTAAAATAATTAATGGAACAATAGTAACCAATAAGTTTACCCAAAATCCACTAGATTCTTCCGGTTTAACATTCATTTTTACATTATTACTTTGAGAAGCCTTAGTAATTTCAGCAATCGATGAATTGTTTTCTAAAACTGTAGTAGTAAATCGTTCGACATTATTACTTTGACGATTGTTTTTAACTAAAAAGCTGTTAGATGCGGAATCATTGGCTTTTTGTGGTTTACGATAGCTACCAGAAATTTTATAAACTCCACCAGAAGGTTGAACTGAAAAACTCTTAACCTGATTATCTTTTAAATTTTGGACAAATTGACTGGATTGAATTTCTTGTGATTGAGTACCATTATTACTTCCGTTAAAGAAGTAAATAACTCCCATGATCAACAAAAATACTACAATGTAGAACAGACTATTTTTAAAAAGTCCATTCCCATTTTTATTTGAGTTCATCAATATCCTCCTCATAAAAATATTTTTTATGTTGATGTCCTGATATTAACATATTTGACCATTTTTGACCATTACTTAGTAGAATAAATTTCTGGTTTTAAAACACCGATATATGGAAGATTACGATATTTTTCATCATAGTCTAATCCATAACCAACTACAAATTCATTAGGAACTTCAAAACCAACAAATTTAGAACTAGCTTCTACCACTCGTCCACTTGGTTTATCTAATAATGAACAAACTTCAATTGATTTGGCACCACGATCTTTTAAAGTATCCATAAGAAATTTCAAAGTTCTACCTGTGTCGACAATGTCTTCCACAATCAAAATGTCTCTTCCTGAAACATCCTTAGTTATATCTGTTACTAATTTTACTTCTCCTGATGAAGAAAGACCACCATGATAACTCGAAACATCCATAAAATCTAATTCCATGTAAATATCGGCATATCTAACTAGGTCAGCCATAAAGAACATTGATCCCTTTAAAACCCCGATTACGATTGGAGTTTTTCCTTTATAAAAGGTAGAGATTTCTTTTCCTAAACGTTTACATGCTGTTTGAATATCTTCTTTACTATATAAGGTTTTTAAAATATCGTTGTTCATTAAAATTCCCTTTCATTTATCAATTAATTTTTAATATATATGGTTTGGCATTAACATTAATGGGTCGATAAGCGTTTTTTACACCAATAATAGCAAGCACTTCTTTCTTACTATTAATTAATAGCTGAGTATTAGACCGTTGATCACTAGGAATTTTTGCATTAATTAGAGCTCGTTCAATTGATTGATGGCCATTTTTTAATGCAAGTTTATCATCTTGGTGAGCTTTCCTGATTGTCAAAGGAAAGTCCGAATCCAATAACCATAAATTCGCTAATTTAAGATCCTTTACTGGGCTTATCTGAATTTTCAAACGATTAAGTGTCAAAAACCATTTGTTTAATACTAACACAAACTCGCTTGGTATTTTATCGTTATTTTGCGTTTCTAACACATTTTTTTGAATTTTAATTCGATCATATTTTTTTTCAAATTTAAATTGATCAATCCATACATAACCCTGTGGTTTTTGTAGATTATTAATTAATTTAACCAATTGAATAATTTGATCTTGTTTAAATTTTTTAACGAGTAGATTTTGGCCTAAAATTTGTTCTAAAATTACCATTTGAGTTTTTTGCGAATACTTTTTTAAACTAACTAAATCAATCTCATCTTGACCAGACATGACTTGCTGCACCACCGGTTGGAGTAGTTCATTTAAAACCGATTCATTATCGTCAATTTGACGCGAGTAAGCTAGTAAATGATCTAACAAACGAGAATTTTCCGTTTTTAGTTTGGGAAGATACAGATTGCGAACACGGTTTCTAAAAACTTCTAACTGCTGATTAGTTACATCTTCATACCACTGTAATTTATACTTTGTAGCATATTGCCGAATACTAGACTTACTAAAACTCAAAAGGGGCCGAATTAATTTTCCACTATAAAATGAACGAACTTCCTTAATACCAATTAATTGGGCCAATTTACCGCCTCGCACTAATTTCATTAAAATAGTTTCAGCTAAATCATCACCATGATGTGCGGTTAATAGAATTGAAGCATTGTATTGAAGCATCACTTGGTTAAAAAACGTATATCGAAAGTTCCTAGCCGCTTCTTCAATTCCATGCTTGGGATGATCCATTTTCGGCCAAAAAGTAGTTTCTAAGCTTAGATGATGTTTCTTACAATAGTCTTTTATAAACTGAGTTTCTTGCTTACTCTGCTTACGTAAATCATGATCTACGTAAGCCACTATAATCTGTGGTCGTAAAGTATGTGGTAAATTTTCTAATAAATTTACCAGTACCATGGAGTCAACCCCAGTAGAAACTGCTACTACTACCTTTTGATCAGCTTTCCACCATTTTTTATCGCGAACTAAGAAATTAAACTTTTGCTGAAGATTCAATTTTTACCTCCAAATAGCAAAAAAGATCGATACGGCTATTCGTATTCGATCCCTAGATTTCATTAACACTAACTGCGTCTTCCACCGCGGCCACCACGTTTACCTTCGGTGTTTTTACGTAAGGTAGATAAACGATCTTCACTGTCTTTAAGAAAACCTGACATTAAGTCATCAAAACTAGCAGTTTTCTTAACGCTTCTACGGTTACTATTTGCATTTCCTTGGTAGTGACGGTTGCTGTCATGGTTACGTGT
The DNA here is from genome assembly GCF_020616595.1 of Lentilactobacillus laojiaonis. Taxonomy (GTDB): domain Bacteria; phylum Bacillota; class Bacilli; order Lactobacillales; family Lactobacillaceae; genus Lentilactobacillus; species Lentilactobacillus laojiaonis. The sequence goes on from NZ_CP085278.1 coordinate 974,805, forward strand.
TGCATGTCCCCCATGATGGTTAGAATCCTGGTCTTTAGGTTTTGGACGATCCGATGCTTTACGAATTGACAAACTAATTTTTTTATCGTCAACTTTTAGTACCTTAACTACTACATCGTCTCCAACTTTAAGTACATCATGAATATCTTTAACAAATCCGTCAGATACTTCACTAATATGCACTAATCCTGTTTTATCATTTCCTAAATCAACGAAAGCCCCAAAATTGGTAATTCCAGATACCTTACCATTTACTTTCTGCCCAACTTCAATTGCCATCTAAATTATATTTCCTCCTATACAAAATTGTATAAATAATGCTATTAGTATAGCATACTTTAAATTAGGTTTGTCACTAAATTGTTTCAAAAAAATAAGGAACTATCAGTAAGAATTGATAGTTCCTTATTTAACATCATTTGCTACTTCATTTGGGAAACTATAAACAGTTTCGCCGGGTTTAGTATAGTAGTATTTGTCACGGATAATTTTTTCTACATAGTCTTTATCGTTTAATTGTTTTACTTCTTGATTGAGTTTAACTGTTTCCGCTTTTTGCATACCAATGCTAACTGATTTAGCTTGGATTCGAGAATTTAAGCTATTTAAACTAGCATGTGCACTGATGATTTGGAAGGTAAATAATAATGCAAAAATTACAAAAACACATGATAGTGAAAGTCGAATGATATTTTGACGACTGCTAATTTTCTTAGCAGCTTGAATTTTGTGATGTTCACGAATTTTTTGTTCGTGTTGTCTAGTAAATTCATTATCTAACTTTCTAACATTCCCACCATACATTTCCATAACTAAACTCTCCCTATTTGTTAATAATTTGAGTATAGCAATTCGAAATTAGGTTGTCTATGCAACTTTTTACAACTTTACCTTATGTTAAACTTTTAGTCTTTAAAATTTTGAGCGTAATCTTCACTAACAATTTCATACATACGAATGGCATCATCTTTTTTAGTAGTATCTAATAATTCTTTAACTTTAACTGTTAAAGTCTTATTTCCAAAATGAATTTCAATTTCATCCCCAGAACGAACATCGCTTGAAGATTTGGCTACTTTACCATTAATTGAGATTCTGCCTTTATCTGCAATTTCCTTAGCTACTGAACGGCGCTTAATAATTCTGGATACTTTTAAAAATTTATCTAGTCTCATAACTTCTCCTATTACTTTCGTATTCGTATAAACTTTTTGAGCAACGGTACTTGATTCCATTCTTCAAGTGTAAATAATTTTAGTTTCAAACTTCCTAAAATAAAAATTATCACTCCTAGTGGAATGTTAATTAACAATATTATAAAACTGTTGATTCGTAAGTTATTAAATAACATTAAATTAAGTCCGTTAGCCACTAGTCTAACACCAATTCCCATAAACAATAATAAAAATATTAATTTAGTAACCTGAATTGATTTAACTATTTTAGGAACTTTAACACCTGAATGGAATTTTAACAATAGTAGCATACTAGCTAAACTTAAAACAGTTGATAAACTAGCACCTATGATTCCTAATTTAATAACCATCAATTTAGTAATTAATACTTTAACTATAATTCCTAAAAGAACCGCTTTGATTAATGGTAAATAGATATTGCGACTCAATAAGATGCTGTTATAGATCAACAAAATCGTCACTAAAATAATACTAAAACAATAAATACTAATAGTAAGATCTAAACTAGCTGTCTTGAATAAAAGTCGATTTATTTCAGGCATTAAAGCGGTTAAACCTACCCAGATAGCCATCGCAATTGCCAAATTAACATGGAAAATATTTTTCGTTAACTGCCAAAATTGATCTTCACGCTGCTTTTTAAACAATAAGGTTAATGTTGGTAGCATCGCCGAAGAGGCCGATACCCCCAAAACCAATCCCAACTGGACCAAGGTTTGAGCACGATCATAAATTCCCTTAACATTTTGCGACCAATAGATTCCTTTACCCATTTGCTTTAATCCATTCACCACCGAAAAAGAATCTACCAATTGTAAAATCACCATAATTGCTGTAATCAGGCAGATAGTCCCACCTTCTATTAGCAGCTTTTTAGCTAATCGCTTGTTAATTTTAAATTGAAATTGATCGCGATTAAATAAGAAGAAACTTTTCGGCAGAATCACGATCAACGCTACTAACCCCGCAATCGGTGATGATAACATGGCTAGCGTGCCAGTTTTATAAGGATCATAGTTCATTTTAGAAGATAAATAAGCAACCAATATAATAATACTGACTCGGATAAATTGCTCAATAACCTGAGAATAAGCCGTTGGTCGCATATCTAATATTCCTTGATAGTATCCGCGGCTCATTGATAAATACGGCATCAATAAAAACATCCAGCTAACTGATTTAATGACGGGCGCTAACAATATATCTCCCATCAAATCGGCTAGCATAAATGAACCAAAGTATAGCAACATAAAAATACTCATTGAAGTCATAATTAATATTCTAGAAGTATCTCGAATTACCAATTCACGCTGATTAGCATCTTCATTTTCTGCGACCAGTTTAGAAATAAAAGTTGGTAACCCATTTAAAGCTAAAGTCATCCCAATTCCATAAATCGGATAAATTTGTTGATAAACGTAAAAGCCACGATTACCAACTAAATTTTGAAAAGGAATGCGATAAAAAGCACTTAGTACTTTGGCAATTAATGCTGCTAATGTTAATAAATATGTTCCCTTAAGGGCTTTTTGATTTACCTCATGCATCAGCTGCTTCCTCTACATGTCGATGTCTAATTTCAGCTAATTTATTCACTAAAGTAGCTAGCTGTTCTAACCAATCAGTAAGGTTGGGTTGAATGACTAACTTGATTTGATATTTATCATCTAGGGTATTGATAGTTGCTCGAAAATCAGTTGTTGCAATGGCTTCTAATAGATCTTTACTACTATATTCATCAGAAGCTAATTTAGCAAAAGTTAAATTTAATTTTGGACTATCTTGTTGAATCTTTTCAATCATTGCATAGTCTGCGTTCGCCTTAATTTCTGATACTTTTAATAAATTAGCCACTGGCTGAGGATAATCACCAAAACGATCCATTAAGTCATCTGTAACCTCATTTAACTGATCAATATTGCTAATTTGGCGAATACGTTTATATAGCTCAATCTTTTGGCGACCATCTTCAATATATTCACTAGGTAAATAGGCTTCAACATCAATTTCAATGGTAGCATCAGTTTGATAAGTTTTCGTTTTGCCTTGTTTTTGAGATACTGCGTCTTCTAGCATCTGCGTGTATAAATCATAGCCTACTGAATCAATAAATCCATGCTGTTGCTGACCTAAAATGTTTCCTGCTCCTCGAATTGATAAGTCGCGCATAGCAATCTTAAATCCAGAACCCAATTCTGTGAAATCTCGAATAGCTTCTAATCGTTTTTCACCAATTTCTGTTAATACTTTATTAGGTTGGTACATAAAATAAGCATAGGCAATGCGACTACTCCGGCCAATTCGACCACGCAATTGATAAAGCTGCGATAATCCCATATGATCAGCGTTCTCAACAAATAACGTATTAACGTTAGAAATATCAACCCCGGTCTCAATAATGGTGGTTGTAACTAACACATCATACTTGCCACCGATAAATTCAACTAAAACATCTTCTAATTGTTTCTCAGTCATTTGGCCATGAATATAAGTGATTCGGGCATCGGGAACTAATTCTTGTAAATTAGCTACGACTTTTTCAATGTCTTCAACGCGATTATGCAAGTAAAAGACTTGACCATTTCTAGCTAGTTCTCGTTCGATTCCATCCCGAATAGCACCGGCATTTTGTTCCATGACATATGTTTGAATTGGATATCGATTAGATGGAGGAGTTTCAATGACAGATAGGTCTCTAACTCCCATCATAGACATATTTAAGGTGCGAGGAATTGGAGTGGCCGTTAAAGTCAAAACATCAATATTAGTACTTAATTGTTTAATTTTCTCTTTATGCTTTACTCCAAACCGTTGCTCTTCGTCAATAATTAATAGACCTAGGTCTTTAAATTCAACGTCTTTAGACAATAGTCTATGAGTACCAACTACCATATCAACACTACCATCTTTTAAACCAGCCAAGGTTTCTTTAACTTGGGCCTTAGTTTGGAAACGGGATAAAACTCGAACCTCAATGGCATAGTTTTTAAACCGGTTCAACATAGTTTCGTAATGTTGCTGAGCCAATATAGTAGTAGGAACTAGCATTGCTACCTGCTTGCCACCATCAATGGCTTTAAATGCAGCCCTTAAGGCTACTTCCGTTTTACCGAAACCTACATCCCCCACTAGCAAACGATCCATGGGATGACGTTTTTCCATATCATCTTTAATCTCTTGGGTACTTCTAATTTGATCAGGAGTCTCATTATATGGAAAATCATTTTCAAAATCATGTTGCATGGCATCATCCTTAGGAAAGGCAAAACCAACTTCTTTGTTTCGTTGGGCATATAACTCAATTAAATCATCAGCTATATCCTCAATTTTAGCAGCTACCTTACGTTTGGTCTTAGCCCATTCACTGCCCCCTAATTTGCTTACTTTAGGTGTCTTATCTTCTGATGATACATATTTTTGGATTAAATTTAACTGAGTAACTGGAATAAATAACTTATCGTTTTTTTGATAAGCAATGGTTAAATAGTCTTGATGTAAGCCATCTACCTCTAAGGTTTGCATTCCTTCGAATTTACCAATCCCGTGATTAACGTGTACCACATAATCACCAGGTTTTAAATCAGTATAATTTTTAATTCGTTGAGCATTGTTAAATGTCTGAACTCGTCGAGTTTTTTTAGCTACTTGGCCAAACATTTCTTTTTCCGTAATAAAGGCAATCGCACCAATTGGAATTTCAAATCCCGCTGATAGATTTCCTGTTACTAGTTGCACCTCATGCAAGTCTAAGTGTTCTAAGTCTGTCGATTTAACTTGGATCTTAAAATCACTTAAGGTGCTTTTAACTTTATCTAATCGATTTTCATTTTCAACCATAATAACTACAGTTTGTTTTTCTTGTTGGAAACGATCGATTTCTGATTTAAGCATCGGCATTTGTGAATAAAATTGTTGCATTGGTCGGGTGGTTATCTCAATAATTTGGGCTAACTTTAATCGGCCGAGACCTTTTTTAAATAGTGAAAATAATAATTGAGCATGCTGATCATGGCTAATTATTTTAGAAAAAGTATTAGTATATGAAAGTTTAGGCAGAACTTCTAAATTTTCAATTTTACTAGTTAACCAATTAGCTTCATCCGTGGCCAACTGTTTTTCAGTATCTAATATTCTAGAATAGTCATTTAAGACTACGATGCCGTCACTACCTAAATAGTCTAAAATTGAAGTTTTTTTATCATAAAAATATTCAGTAAATAATAGCCAGCGTGGATCATAGAGTCCCTTCTTAAGATCACTTAAACGCATTTCTAAATTGGACATAAACTGTTCTTGATCGGATTGAGACAAGCTATCCGCATATTTTTTCATATCCTTTTGCAACTTATCTACCGCTTGTAAGCGTTGTTCATCAGTAACCAATAAATCATTAGCCGGTAAAACAGTAATTTCTTCAATATTTTCAATGCTTCTTTGAGTCGCTGCATCAAAAACTCTCATGGAGTCAACTTCCGTATCAAAAAAATCAACTCTAACCGGATACTCATTATTTAAGGGATAAATATCCATAATAGAACCACGAATAGAAAATTCGCCCGGAGCAGCTACTAAATTTTGTTTAGTATATCCCATTTGATTTAACAGTAACTGAAGCTGATCGATTTCATAATCGGAACCTAGTTTCAACTGTAATTGCATATTTTCAAATTGTTGTACGGTTGGTAATAAGCGATTAATACCAGATACTGAAGTAACAACGACCGCTGGTTTTTTAGTAATTAGCGCATGTAATGCAGTAACTCGTTGAGCCCGATAATCCGGCGAGCTAGTAGCAATTTCAGCAGCTACCGTTTCTTCGACGGGAAACTCATATAACTGATTATTATTAACTAAATTACTTAAATCATCCATCATTTGTTCAGCATGATATAAAGTATCGCAGACAATTAGCATCGGTTGAGTTAAATTTTCAAATAAAGTATCAATTAACAAAACCATTGAAGAGTCATTCATTCCCGTTACCAATTGCCGGTCTTTATTAGGAATGGCCGTAATCAATTGGTCGTATTGCGGTAATGTTGTCAATATTTGACTAAGTTTCACATATACCACTCCTTAATTAAATTGATTAGCTAAATTAGAAACACTAGCTCCATTTACCCATTCATTCAATAATTCCATGGACTGGTCAACAGTTTGATTTAATAAGGGAACTTCATCTTTATTAAATTTACCTAGAACATGATCCACTACATTATTATTAGCTGGATGACCAATACCTACTTTTAATCGAGTAAATTCACGAGTACCTAAATGATCAATTAAACTTTTAATTCCATTATGGCCACCTGCAGATCCCTTAGCTTTAATTCTAAGCTTGCCTACTGGTAAATCCATATCATCATGAACTATGATCACATCATTAATATCAATATCATAGTAATCCATTAGAGGTCTAACAGCTCTTCCTGATTCATTCATAAAAGTAGTGGGTTCCACTAAAATAACTTTTTGTGTACCAACCATTCCAATTCCAAACTTAGCGTTTAACTTACGATTATTTAATTCGATATTATGTTCAGCAGCGAACGCATCAACCACAATAAAACCAGTATTATGTCTAGTATTATCATATTGTGGTCCGATATTTCCTAATCCAACGATCATTTTCATAATTATTTCTCCTATATTCAACACAAAAGGCTGAACAAAATTATTTGTTCAGCTTGCTTACTTTATGTGAATTATACCATATTGTTATTATTTTAATTAAATCTGACTATAAGACTTTCATACCCTTATAAATTTGTGAAGAACATGGTATAATTTATCGGTAGTTACTATCTTAATATGAGAGGAAGTTATTTATTATGGCTTTAGGTCGTCAAAAAGTTGCCCTAGTTGGTGACGGTGCTGTTGGTTCATCATTTGCATTCTCAATGGTACAACAAGGTATCGCTGAAGAATTCGTTATTATTGATGTTGTTAAGGAAAGAACCGAAGGAGATGCTCTTGATTTAGAAGATGCAACTGTCTTCACTTCTCCAAAAAACATCTATGCAGGTGATTACAATGACTGTGCTGATGCAGATGTTGTTGTTATTACTGCCGGTGCACCTCAAAAACCAGGTGAAACTCGTTTAGATCTTGTTAACAAGAATCTAAAAATTATGCAATCAATTATCAAACCAATCGTTGATTCTGGTTTTGATGGTATTATCGTGGTTGCTGCTAACCCAGTTGATATCTTAACTTATGCTGCACAAAAATTCTCTGGATTCCCTAAAGAACGCGTTATCGGTTCAGGTACTTCACTTGATACTTCACGTTTACAAGTTGCTTTAGGTCACAAATTAAACATTGATCCTCGTTCAATCAATGCTTACATCATGGGTGAACACGGTGATTCAGAATTTGCTGCTTACAGTGCTGCAACTGTTGGTTCACAACCACTTGTTGAATTAACTAAAGAAGCTGGATTATCTAAAGATGATCTTCTTCAAATCGAAGATGGTGTTAGAAATAAAGCATACGAAATTATCAACCGTAAAGGTGCTACTTTCTACGGTGTTGGTACTTGTCTAATGCGTATTACTAAAGCTATCTTACGTGATGAAAACACTGTATTACCTGTTGGTGCTCCAATGAACGGTGAATATGGTTTAACTGATATTTACATCGGTTCACCAGCTGTTATTAACGCCTCAGGTGTTGCTAAAGTTCTTGAAGTTCCTTTAGATGCTGACGAAGCAGCTAAAATGAAAGCTTCAGCTGATACTTTACGTCAAACTACTGCTGACGGTTTAGCAAACTTAAACAAATAATAAATAAAAAAGACCAACGTGTTAGTTGGTCTTTTTTTATTTGCTAATTATTAAAACTAATTCAAAAATATTTACTTACTTTAAAAGTTATATGTTACTATAAAGTGGAAGTCAAATATAAGTTGGAGGGGTTTGCCATGTTGTTAAAAACACTTATCAAGCCTAAAGATCGTCTAACCACCGTCAAAGAAAATGCTACTTTACAAGAAGCTTTAGACGTATTAGAGGATTCTGGTTATCGTTGTATTCCGATACTTGATGAAACCGGTACTATTTTTAGAGGAAATATCTACAAAATGCATATTTATCGCCACATTGCTCGTGGTGGTGAAATGGATTTACCAGTTACTACTTTATTAAAAAATGCTACCAAGTTCATCAATATTGATTCAGCTTTCTTTAAAGTATTTTTCTCAATTAAAGATTTACCTTTTATTGCCGTTTTAGATGAAGACAATCATTTTTATGGTATCTTAACTCATACTCGTTTACTAGATATGCTTTCCCAATCTTGGAATGTTAACGTTGGTAGTTACGTATTAACCGTAATTGCTAGTGGTGAACGTGGTGAACTCGAAGAAATGTCAAAAATTATTACTAAATACACTTATATTGCAAGTGTTATTACCCTAGATTCTCAGGAAAGTAAATTAATTCATCGAATTATGTTTACACTTCCCGGTGATGTTAACAAAGAACGTGTAAATCGAATTATTGCTGCTCTTGAGAGAAAAGATTATAAAGTCGTTGAAGTCGAAAACCTGGTCGAAGAAAAAAGTAATAAATAAACAACTATAAAAAATAGACTAAGCAGATATTTCTGCTTAGTCTATTTTTTATGTATGTAAGGTTTCATTTCATAGTAACTCCAATGCTTATTTCTAAAGCCTTATCAACTTCAAGCATGACCGCATCACTTAAATGAGTAACCTTTTCTCTTAACCGTTGCTTATCAATAGTGCGAATTTGTTCTAATAAAATTACTGATGGTCGTTCAACCCCATCTACTTCAGTTATACCAACATGCGTTGGCATTTTAGGCTTAGTAATTTTAGCAGTTATCGCAGCAACAATAATTGTCGGACTATAATGATTACCAACATCATTTTGGATAATCAGAACTGGCCTCATACCCCCCTGTTCTGATCCAACGACCGGAGATAAGTCCGCATAAAATACATCTCCCCGTTTGTAGGTAATGTTACTCACTGACAAACACCCCCAGTTTTGGGAACCTTATCCTAGCGTTGAATTATCTAATACTTGTAATGAATTCAAAAAGCAAATATCAGCCTCTTCCTCACAAGGTGTAAATGCTTTAGTGATTTCCTGATTTAAACTAGCCATTTCTCGATAGCCATTCATTAACAATTCAATAGTTTTTGAATCGCTAAAAAAGTAGCTAACCACAACATCAGCAGTTGATAAATTAGAAATATCTATATCATCATACCATTGACGAACGCGATTGGCAGCTTCATCATTTAAAATGACTGAAAAACGTTGTTTACTCATAGATTTCATTAAATAGGACCCCTAATAAAAGTTTACTTTATATAAATAATATACTATATTTTGAAAAAAATGTTGTTAAATGTATTTTCTTGGAAGACGTACACTAAATCCACAAATAATTTCGTAACTAATTGTTCCTAAATGGTCAGCAATATCATCAGCAGTGATAGTTTCATTGCCAGATGTTCCCATTAAGGTAACTGGTGTATTCACATCATATTTTTTAGGAAGTCGGATCATAAATTGATCCATGCAAACTCGTCCAACTACGGGACATTTTTGGCCATCAACCAACACATAGTATCCCTGCATATTTCGTGAATAGCCATCTGCATAGCCTACTGGAACCGTTCCAATCCACTGATCTTCATCAGTTTCATAAGTTGCTCCATAACCAATAGAACGGCCTTTTTCTACATACTTAGTATAAACTAATTTGGAAGTAAATGACATGGCCGGTTTTAACTGGTATGGTAAATCCGCGATTTCTCTACCAGAAGGATTTAAGCCATAGCCAGCAATTCCTAAACGTACAATGTTAGTTTGACCATATTGATGCCATAGACTAGTGGCCGAGTTAGCCACATGTACGTATTTAGGCTTTTTATCAACTACTTCCATAAATTCCTTAAAACGTTGCTTTTGAATTTCAAAGTAATCGGTATTAGAACTATCAGCCGTTGAAAAGTGCGTAAAAATTCCCTCAAAATTAAAATGATTATTATTACTTTCTAAATAATTTATGGCATCTTTTAATTCCGATGGTTTTTGGAAGCCAATTCTACCCATTCCTGTATCTAATCCAAAATGAATATTTAAAATTGGAGATTCATTTGGTAGATCTGAAAGCACTTGTTCTGCTCTTTGTAACCATTCAATTGAACCAACGGTAACCGAAATTTGATTTTCTGCGGCAACCATTGCATCTAATGGATCAATAATTCCCAATACCAAAATAGGTACATCAACAATTCCAGCCTGACGTAATTGCAAAGCTTCATCTAGGATCGAAACACAAAATCCATCAGCACCAGCTTGTTGAGCAACTCGAGCCACCTGAACCGCTCCATGACCGTAACCATCTGCTTTTACAACCATAAAAAGATTAGTGTTTGGTTGTAAATGCTTTTTAGCATTACTAATATTTTCATAAAGTGCTTTTTGATCAATAACAATTTGTGCGGGACGATGATTTCCAACTGTCATAATGCATTCTCCTCGTTTTCCAAAATTATTTCTGTAAACACTAGGTCGTGGGTATGAGAAATCGAAACATGGATATTACCATTAAATTGTTGATTTATCGCAATTGGTTTACCATTTGCATCATTTAAAATTGATAAATCTTGAAAAGAAAATCCATGTCCAACTCCCAAACCAAGCGCCTTACTAAATGATTCTTTAGCAGAAAATCTTCCTGCTAAATATAATTTTTGTTGTTGCTTTGATAATTGTTGATAAACTTTATATTCACTGTCCGTTAAAACTCGTTTGGCAAACCTCGGTTGTCGAAGATTTACCTGATTAATTCGTTTTACTTCTGTTATATCTATGCCAATTCCAATTATCATAATCTATGCCTCAATTTTTACTTAGTCTTCATAGTACCATATTAATGGTACAAAAAAAAGCCAGAGAACTTCTCTGGCTTTTGATTATTAATCGTTATTTTTAATTGTAAAGTTTTTCTTTGGTCGATCGTTGTTACGTTTGCGATCATTGTTATCATTGCGACGACGATTACCGTTACCATTGTTACGACGATCGTTGTTGCCACCACGACGGTCATTATTACGGCGATCACCATTGCCATTACGACGACGGTCTCCACCATTACCACGACCTCCGCGATAGCCACCACCACGACGATCATTGCGACGACGACCACCATTGCTCTTACGGTGTCTTGATGGTAATGGACGTTCTGGAGTAATTTTAACCTTAACGTCAGAATCACCAGTAAGTTGGTTTAATAAAGTTGCTACTAAATCAACTGCATCGTATTCAGTCAACAATTTATCAGCAGTATCTTTATAGATGCTAGTATCAGTCTTTTGAACTAAGTCAGCAACTTCGCTTTCTGCTGAGCTTAATTGACCAACAATAGCTTCTTCTTTAGTAGGTGGTTTTAATGGGAGCATACGCACCTTAGTTAATTTTTCAATTTCTCTTAGATAATCCATTTCATTTGGAGTAGCAAAAGTTACTGAAATACCCTTTTTACCGGCACGGCCAGTACGACCAACACGGTGAACATAACTGTCTGGGTCTTGAGGAATATCATAGTTATAAACATGAGTAACTCCAGAAATATCAATACCTCTGGCAGCCACGTCAGTAGCTACTAAGAAATCAATCTTACCGTTTTTAAATTCACGCATAATTTGTGATCGGCGAGCTTGAGTTAAATCACCATGTAAACCGGCAGCTTTATAGCCACGAGCTTCAAGTCCTTTAGAAACTTCGTCAACTCGGCGTTTAGTACGACCGAAAACAATAGTAACTTCAGGAGATTGAACATCAAAGAAACGAGTCATTGTATCAAATTTTTCGAATTCTTTTACTTTTACATAGTATTGTTCAATTAAGTCAGTAGTTAATTCTTTAGCTTTAATTTTAACCTGCTTAGGATCACGCATAAATTGAACAGCTACACGTTTGATACCAGCTGGCATAGTTGCTGAGAATAAAAGAGTTTGGCGAGATGCGGGAGTTTCTTTAAGAATTGATTCAATATCTTCTAAGAATCCCATGTCTAACATTTCGTCAGCTTCATCTAGAACTAAAAATTTAAGATCTTCTAATTTTAAAGTACGTCTTCTAATGTGGTCTAAAATACGACCAGGAGTACCAACCACAATTTGTGGGTGATTTTTAAGTGAGTTAATTTGGCGTCTGATATCAGAACCACCATAAACTGCTTGCACCTTGGCACCTTCATCTTTACCTAAGCGATATAATTCTTCTTGGGTTTGGATAGCTAATTCACGAGTTGGTGAAATAACTAATGCTTGTACCTTAGGGTCTTTTAAATCAATTTTTTCAAGAATTGGTAAACCAAAGGCTGCGGTTTTACCGGTACCAGTTTGGGCTTGTCCGATAACGTCATTTCCTTCTAGTACCAATGGAATAGTTTCTGCTTGGATTGGGGTTGCTTCTTCAAAACCACTTTTTTCAATTGCTGATAAAATATGGTCTGATAGATTTAATTCACTAAACTTCAAGTATGTTTCCTCCTAAATTTGAAACAATCTGTGGTGCCACAAATAGCTAAAGAAAAATCCGTTTCTCATGGTGCGCTTTTTGTTTGACCGAAATAATGTCATTATAAAATAACTTTTCAAGTTTACACCGGTTAGGATAAATAAGCAAGTTTCTTTATTCAATAAAAAAATAAACTCAAATCTTAGTAATCGATTTAAGTTTATTTTTTTCAAATTATTCAGTTAAGTTATTAATTACTTTTTCGAGGTGAATTCCGTGACTAGCTTTTAATAGCACTATATCATCACCAGTTAAGTTAGCTTGCAAATCATGACTCAATTGATCTAATTCACCATCTTCATAATAATGAACTTTATCAGGAGAAAATTTATTAATTAATATTGCATTTAGATTTTTCATGTCATTTCCAATTAAATAAATTTCATCAAATTCTTCAGGATTTAGATAATCAGCCAATTGCTCGTGCATTTCTTTAGAATGGGCTCCTAGTTCCAGCATATCTCCTAAAACGGCAATACGATGGTTATTAGTAGGAACCTTCTTAAAAGTCTGTAAAACCTCTTTAACTGCCGTAGGGTTGGAATTATATACGTCACTTAGAATTTTTTCATTATGATTTCCAACTAACCATTCCGTACGGTTTTTGGTTAGATCAAATTTCTTTAATGCTCCTGCAATTAAATGCGGATGAAGTCTAAATAAACTTCCTACTAGGATTGCAGCTAAAGCATTCGAAACATTATAATCTCCCATTAATGGAATCGTAAACTCTTCATCCCATAAATTAGTTTTGAAAGTTGTTTTAGAACCTTGGCTAACAATATCAATTGGATAAATATCATTTTGTGTACCTAAACCAAAAGTCTTTTCGAAGTTATCTAAGTCTTTAGCACGTTCTACTAACAATGGTTCATCCCCATTGTAGATGAAATAGCCATCATCTTTTAATCCATTAGTAATTTCCATTTTAGCATCTGCAATTTTATCGCGCGTGCCAAAGAATTCAATATGAGCTTCACCAATCATAGTGATGATAGTAAAGTCCGGTTCAACTAATTTACTTAAAAAGTCCAATTGTCCGGGACGATCCATACCTAATTCCACTACTAAACATTCCGTATTAGGTTCCATTTGTAAAACTGTAAAGGGAACGCCAATTTCATTATTAAAATTATCTTTAGTCTTAGTGACATTAAATTCATTAGATAAAATAGCTGCAACCATATCCTTAGTAGTGGTTTTACCATTGCTTCCTGTAATAGCAACTACTTTGGGATTAATTTTTTTAAGGTAATATTTGCTTAATTCTTGTAAAGCTTCTAATGGATTATTAACCAAAAGAGCTGGAATTTCTAATGGTAAATCATTTTTGCGACGTTTATCCCAAAAAGTAGCCGTAGCCCCATTTTCAATTGCGTTTTGAATATAATCATGTCCATCATTTTCACCAGACAATGGAACAAACAAGGCTCCAGGTAAAAGTTGTCTTGTATCAAAAGAAACGTTGGTAATTTCAGTGTTTAATACTTCAGTTGACAAGTCAGTAGTTGATGCATTAACAGCTTTTGCTATTTCGCCAATTGTCATTTTCATTTAAAATTCTCTCCAATTCAATTTACTAACTATTCCCATTTTAAATCCCATTGTTTATTTAAAATATCATAAATCAAGTGACCAGATAAAGTAGCATTTTGATTAATTTCATTAGTTTTTAAAGTAATCGATGCTTTCTCAGGGTCATTTAAAATATATAAAGGAATTTGATAGTTTCTTTTATGTTCTTTAATCTCACCAAACATAATAATCAATCCGTCGTTAGCTTTGGTAATTAAATCAATTAAGATTGAATTATCAATATCTTTAATCGCAAGGGATCTCGCAAACATCCTTCTTGAATTATGTAGTTCGCGCAAATTACGTTTAATACTGATTTCCAATATGTGATTAAAATCAGAAAAACGACGATAGTAGCTACGAATAGTTTCATCGGGTTGAGTTAAATAAATATACTCATTCATTAACTTAGACGAAAACGGGCGATGCATAGGAACCCCCATATGTGCCATATAAAGCAAGGCAGCAATTTCAGTAGGTAAAAGGTTAGCTAAGCTATCTTCACCTTTAAAATCAATGAATTTTTTACGTATTGTGGTTTTTTTGAGTAGATAACGTCTTATTTCTGACGAACCCGTGACTAAGTTAAATTTAATATGGGAGTTATAATTATTAGCGGCCTCTTCATCATCGTTTAATAAGATAATACTTTCCGGAAGTTCATCTAAACCATTGATATAATCGGCAGCTGTAATCCCATAAGACCAAATCATATTAGTTAATGGATTGGTATTAATAAAAATATAATTGTCTTTAACTACCATTTAGACTCTCCTTTAATATAATCTTAGTTACTAACTGTAATTGTACAACCAAATGCTAAAAAAGTCCTTTATAATTTGCGCTTTTTTTAAAAGCTTGGTAATATTAACTACCATTAATTAAAAACTAAAAGGATGTAATTGTTAATGACTAATGTATTATTCGTTTGCCTTGGTAACATTTGTCGTTCACCTATGGCAGAAGCAATGTTTAAAAAGATGATTGCTGAGCAACATCTTGAACAACAAATTTTTGTTAAATCTGTCGCTACTAGTAGTGAAGAATTTGGTAATTCACCTCATCCTGGAGCACAAGCTGAAATGGATAAGCATGCTTTAAATTATGCTGGTCATACTTCTCGACCAATTACTAAAGATGATTTCAAATGGGCCGATTTGATTATTGGGATGGATAGTCAAAATATTCATCAATTAAAACGGATTGCTCCTAGCCAAGAAGACCTTAATAAGATTAAACTCTGTTATGATATTTTACCAGATAAGCAAGGAGTAGAAATTGCTGATCCCTGGTATGATCATCGCTTCGATCGTACTTATCGACAACTTTCAGAAACCCTTCCTCACTGGCTAGATTTTATTAAAAATTAGCCAAAAGCATCGATTAATTTTAATCGGTGCTTTTTTTATAACTTATATATAATTCTTCAATAACATTATTGCTTGTACCAATAATAAAATTATACTATTATTTTATTTAGACACTATTTAATAATTTAATAAGGAAGTATTTATTTTGACAGAAGTTAATAAGCCAAAAGAAACCTCTTGGCAGCGTAATCTATTTGTTTTGTGGTTTGGAACGTTTATGGCTGGAATTGGTTTTAGTGAAATCCTTCCTTTCCTTTCACTTTATGTTGACTCAATGGGCCATTTTTCTCATAATCAATTGAGTTTATATAGTGGGTTAGCATTTTCGGCTACTTATCTAGTATCAGCCATCGCATCTCCTTTTTGGGGACGTTTAGCCGATCGAACGGGTAGAAAATTAATGCTTTTACGATCTTCCATTGGAATGGCAATTGTTTTTGTTTTAATGGGCTTAGTTACTAATGTATGGCAATTAATTGTTTTAAGATTAATTCAAGGAATTTTTTCAGGATATGTTAGTAATGCAAATGCCTTGATTGCCACCCAAGTGCCTAAAGAAAAGAGTGGTAAGGCTCTTGGAACCCTAGTTACTGGAAATGTTTCAGGAACTTTATTAGGTCCTTTATTGGGCGGAACTTTGGCATCATTTTTTAGCTATCGATTAACTTGTATAATTACTGGGGTAATTTATGTATTGGTTTTTGCAATTACTGTTATTTTTGTCCATGAAAATTTTGCTCCGGTTGAAAAAGAAGCAATGCTAAGTACTCGTGGAGTAATTAAAGCACTTATTAGCCCTCAACTAGTATTTGGAATGTTTATTACTACCCTATTAATTCAGGCTGCTAATAATTCGATATCTCCAATTTTGGCGCTGTATGTTCGTCAAATTATGCATGGTAGTCCTCAAACCACATTTTATAGTGGAATTGTGGCTGCCATTCCCGGAGTAGCTACTCTGATAGCAGCCCCTCGGTTAGGCGCTTTAGGTGACCGGATTGGTACGGAACGCATCTTAATCATTGGTTTTACCTTAGCAATTATTGTTTATATTCCAATGGCTTTCGTAACCAACGTTTGGCAATTAATTGGTTTAAGATTCTTGATTGGAATTTCCAATGCCTCCATGTTGCCAGCGGTACAAACCATTTTAGCCAAAAATACGCCTCCCGAAGTTACTGGTCGTATATTCAGTTGGAATCAGTCGTTCCAAAACATGGGATCAGTAGTCGGACCGATGTTAGGCTCAATCGTTTCATCTATTTTTAACTATTCCGCCGTGTTCATTTCCACTTCAGTTGTTGTCGTTATTAACTTAATTATGGTATATAACGAAACTCGAACCCTTCGAAAACAACATAGAAATTAAAATAAAAAAGGATGTAGACAAATGTCTACATCCTTTTTTGTATAGGACTGAGATAATCTCAATCTTATTAGTTGTTTGAAAAACCGTATTTCTTGTTGAAACGATCCACAGCGCCATCTGCTTGGGTAAATTTTTGTTTACCAGTGTAGAATGGGTGTGAGTCAGAAGTAACTTCCACACGAATTAATGGGTAAGTGTTGCCTTCAAATTCAACGGTTTCTTCAGAATTCTTAGTAGAAGATGATAAAAATTTAAATCCAGTACTAGAATCTTGAAATACTACTTGGTGGTAATCTGGGTGAATTCCTTTTTTCATTATATATCGCTCCTTTGCCCTGAATCATTTGTGATCCAGAGATTATCGATTAGTCAACTTTTTTAGTTTATCATAAAAATTATTCTGGTTCAATATCTTTCGTAACTGATTCTTGATTAACTAATTCTACATTGGCACCAATATTAGTTAATTTTTTAACCAAGCTACCATATCCTCGAAGAATATTATCAGCTTCACGAATTTCAGTGGTTCCACTAGCCATTAAACCAGCAATCAATAGTGAGGCACCGGCTCTAATTTCACCAGCCTCAACTACTGCTCCATGTAAATCAAGTGATTCATTAACTTTAATAATGCCTTCTTCAGCATCAAAGGATTCAATATTTGCTCCCATTTTGTTAAGTTCAGCAATATGTTTAATTCGTTTTGGATAAATGGTATCTACAATAGTACTTTCACCCTTAGCTTTAAATAACAATGGAGTGATTGGTTGTTGAAGATCCGTTGCAAAGCCTGGGAAAGGCATAACTTTAACTTGAATTGGATTCAAGTTTTTAGAAGGTCCAACATAAATACTATCTTGGCGAATAATTAGGTCACAGCCTAATTCTTCAAACTTAGCTAAAAATGCATCTAAGTGTTCAGGAATAACATTATTAATTAAAATTCCATCACCAGCAGCGGCCGCTAATGATAAATAGGTTCCCGCTTCAATACGATCTGGAATAATAGTATGCGTGTTTTGGGCTCTTAAAGATGAAACCCCTTCGATACGAATTACATCCGTACCAGCTCCACGAATATTAGCACCCATATTGTTTAAGAAGGTTGCTAAATCAATAATTTCCGGTTCCTTAGCCGCATTGCTAATAGTAGTAGTTCCTGGTGCCTTAACTGAAGCTAAAATTGCATTAATGGTAGCACCAACTGAAACCATGTCTAAAAAGATTGGAGCACCATGTAAACCATTTTCTCCAGTCTTAATAGTTACCGTGCCATCATTTTCAGTAACTTCTGCTCCTAAAGCTCTAAAGGCTTTAATGTGTTGGTCAATAGGTCGTGGCCCAATGTTATCTCCACCAGGAAAACTAACGATTGCGCGATTGAATTTACCTAATAAGGCTCCCATAAAGTAGTATGAGGCTCTTAGGCTTTTGATTGCTTTACTGGGTAATGGAGCTTCCTTAATGTTTGTTGGGTCAATATCTAGAATATCATTTTCAAATTTTGACGTTACATTCATAGATTCTAAAATTACCATTAGATTATGAACGTCTAAAATATCAGGTACAGAGTCAAAACGAACGGGAGTATCCGCTAAAATTGCAGCTGGAATTAAAGCTACCGTACTGTTTTTTGCGCCCCCAATAGTTATCTCCCCGGAAAGCCGATTACCTCCATGGACAATTAATTTTTTCATTTATAACTTTCCTCACTTTGCTCTTTCGTACATATTCGTACAATATATCATATCATCAATAATATTAAAGAAAATTTGCATAAATTACAATACTTTTTATATAAATAAATATGACAAAAAAGGAACCACAATACAAATTGTGGTGCCTTTTATTAGCATAGCGTAATTAATCTCAGATCATTTACGCCCAGCTGAATTTTAAACTTATTAAATTCAGTTCAACTTTCAATATAGGAACATCTTAATACATTTAAATATATAAAATCAATAAATATGAATTAACTAAAATATTTATTATTTTTGGTGATTGAAAGCAGTCTTAACAAAGTCAGTAAAGAGTCCTTCAGGACGGTTTGGACGAGAGATAAATTCTGGGTGATATTGTGAAGCAACAAAGAAATCATTTGTAGGTACTTCTACTACTTCAACTAAACGATCATCTGGTGAAGTTCCAGAAATTACCAAACCATTGTCTTCCATAGCTTTACGATATTCATTATTAAATTCATAACGGTGACGGTGGCGTTCTGAAATTTCATTTTGGTTACCATAAGCAGCGTATGCTTTAGAACCAACTTTTAGTTTACATGGATATGCACCAAGACGTTGAGTACCACCTAGTTCTTCAACTTCTTCTTGATCATGCATTAAATCAATAATGTTGTATGGAGTGTTAGGATTTAATTCAGTTGAATTAGCATCTTTTAAGTTTAAGACGTGTCTTGCATATTCAATACATGCTAATTGCATTCCTAAACAAATTCCTAAAAAGGCTACGTTATTTTCACGAGCATATTTAATAGCTGAAATCATGCCTTCAGTACCACGATCTCCAAATCCACCAGGTACGATAATACCATCAGCAAAGCCAAGAATATCTTTTGCATTAGCATCATTAATTTCTTCAGCATCTAATAAAGTTAAGTCGATATCAGCATCGATTGGATAACCAGCATGTTTTAAAGCTTCGGCAACTGAAATGTAGGCATCGTTTAAGCCAACATATTTTCCAACTAATGCGATTTTAACAGTATGTTTTAGATTTTGAACATGGTCGGCTAATTTTGACCAATCACTCATATCAGCAGTTGGAACATCTAATTCAAAATGATCAACTACTTGTTGATCCATGTTTTGACGTTGTAAAGCCAATGGAATTGAATATAAAGTTGGTGCATCTAATGATTCAATAACAGCTTCAGTTTTAACATCACAGAACATGGCAATTTTTTCACGCATGCTATCACTAATTGGTTGTTCAGTACGAACTACTAATAGGTTAGGTTGAATTCCTAAACCTCTAAGTTCTTTAACACTGTGTTGTGTTGGTTTAGTTTTCATTTCTCCAGCAGCTCTTAAATATGGAATTAGAGTGGTGTGAATATAGAAAACGTTCTTTTCACCCATTTCTGATTTCATTTGACGAATTGCTTCTAAGAATGGTAATGATTCGATATCACCAACGGTACCACCAATTTCAGTAATAACGATATCAGCATTACCAACTTTACCTGCTCGCATCATTTTTTCTTTAATCATTCCAGTAATATGAGGAATAACTTGAACAGTAGCACCAAGATAATCTCCACGACGTTCTTTTTGAAGAACTTCATGATAGATTTTACCAGTTGTCATATTTGAATATTTATTTAAATTAATATCAATAAATCTTTCATAGTGACCAAGATCCAAATCAGTTTCAGTTCCGTCATCAGTAACAAATACTTCCCCATGTTGATAAGGACTCATTGTACCAGGATCAATATTGATATATGGATCAAATTTTTGAATCGTAACTTTTAATCCACGATTTTTTAATAAACGACCTAATGAGGCCGCAACAATACCCTTACCTAATGATGAAACAACTCCGCCAGTTACAAAAATATATTTGGTCATATGATTTCTCCTCAAAATTTTAATCTTTAGCTATTGTGGGGATAAAAAAATAAAAATCCCTCTATTCCAATTAGAAATAGAGGGGGAACTTAATTACTCGTTCAGATGCCCCTAATAAGTTTAGGGGAGCCCAAAAGATATAATACTGAGTCTTGAACTAATAGTCAAGTAGTTTTTTAATCTTGGGTACCATAATCATAATCATCTGAACCATTATCAAAGTTTGAAACTGATAAATCAGCATCATTATCATTTTGATCGTCTAATAGATCGTTATCTTCATCTAATTCAGATAATTCACCTTCAATGCCGTCTGGCATATCTTGGTCATCTTCATCATCTGGAGTATCATCAACATCTTTGATGTCACTTGAGTATTTGCCAAGATCTTGTTCACGGTCTTCAACGATACCTTCGTTATCAACAAATTCATTAACATCTTGATCTTCTGGATCATCGTCATCGTAATCAATTACGTCATCGTCATCAGATGCATCTGCTAAGAATGCATTAACTTTACGACGTTTCTTAGGTCTTGGACGATCTTCATCGTCTTCCATGTGAACAGTAGCTTCATCAATTGAATCGTAGGGGTACCATGTTCTTAAGCCCCAAAGGTTGTCACCTAGCGAGATAAAACTACCATCAATATTTAAATCAGTATAGAATTGCGCTAAACGTTCGCGAATTTCTTTATTACTATCACCTAAATACTTTTGCACTTCATTTGCTAAATCTGCAAATGGCATAACGTCGCCTTTTTCTGCTAAAATCGCATGAGCGACTTCAATCATTGATAATTCATTTTTATTTTGGCCTTCAAAGACTTCTAATTCCAAACTGGTACACGCCCTTTCAACAGTCTACAAAATATAATACTCGATTAAATTGTAAATTGCAATCTAATATTATAATTACCGAGTAGTTCTTGACCATTATAAAGCATATAATCGGCGTTAACATTTCCTCTTAAAGGATTTTCTAAAATTTTAATATCTAAATTAGTTGTTAGCGTATCAATACCTAAAATTCCATAAGGAGTTTTATATTGGGAACTAACTTTCTTTTGATTTTGTAAAACCAATTGAAGTCTTGATTGAGATGATCTAGTAATTTTAACTGAACCATCTTTCATAATTTTTAAGGTTACTGGAATATCACCTTCATCTTGATTTTCTTCAACGTATCGAATGTAGATATTATCACCAATCTCAACTAATTGACCAACCGTATCAAACACAAAATGTTCGTTAGACTGATCTTGTTTGATCGTAGTCTCTAAATGAATTTGCACAGTTGTTCCATTGCTTATATTATTCATTTAATTATCCTCCTTAGAAATCGGCATATTTTTTAATTATAGCTTGATATTTGCAAATTTGCATTCATTTAACTTAATAAGTACCAATCTTTTAAGCGTTTTCTGTTATAATTAAACATATAATTTATTATAATATACGAATTCATAAATTCACATTAAGCGTCCTTATTTATTAAAGGAGGTAGTTATTTGAATCAAACCATTACACCATTAGATCATGAAAAAGTTTTTCGTGATCCTGTGCATAATCATATTTATATTCGTTACCAAGTAATTTTAGACTTAATTAATACCACTGAAGTTCAACGTTTGCGTCGAATTCACCAATTAGGAACTACCTCATTTACCTTTCACGGAGCAGAACATTCTCGATTTTCACACTCACTAGGAGTTTATGAGATTGCTCGCCGGATAAGCGAAAACTTCAACAAAAATTATCCTAGTAAAGTTCCTGGCGATGGATTATGGGATGCTAATGAAGAATTGGTCACCTTAGCTGCCGCTTTACTTCACGACGTAGGCCACGGTGCTTATTCCCATACATTTGAACATCTTTTTAATACTAATCACGAAAAAATTACTCAAGAAATTATTACTTCACCAGATACTGAAGTTAATAAAGTTTTACGAACCGTAAGTGATGATTTTCCTGACAAAGTTGCTAGTGTAATTAATAAAACTTATCCCAACAAGCAAGTAGTTGCCATGATTTCTAGTCAAATTGATGCCGATCGCATGGACTATCTACTTCGAGATGCCTATAACACCGGAGTTAAATACGGAACTTTTGATCTGGACCGAATCCTAGAAGTAATGCGTCCTTATCAAGACGGTATTTATTTTGAGATGGATGGCATGCATGCAGTTGAGGATTATTTAATGAGTCGCTTCCAAATGTATCAACAAGTTTATTTTCATCCCGTATCAAGGTCTATGGAAGTAATTTTAAATCGTCTATTACTTAGAGCAAAAGAAATTTTTACTAATACTACCCAAGTTAATGCGCAAACTCCATTTATTTTACTTCCCTTTTTCAAAGGAGAATTTAATTTAAATGAATATCTAAAATTAGATGACGGAGTTTTAGAAACTTATTTTAATACTTGGAAATCTCATCCAGATAAAGATTTAAGAGAATTAGCTACGAGATTTTTAGATCGTAAGCCATTAAAATCCGTTGCTTATGATGAAGACACGGCCTATTTATTGCCTAAGTTGAAAGAATTAATTAGTGAAGCCGGCTTTAATCCAAAATACTATACAGCCACTGATACTAATTTTGATTTACCTTATGATGCTTATCGGCCAAATAAAAAACCAATTCAACTAGTCCAGCATGATGGTTCCCTCCAAGAATTATCGACCGTAAGTCCCATCGTAAACGCCATTTCTAATAAATCTACCGGTGATCAGCGCTTCTTTTTCCCCAAAGACGTTATTATTCCTGATCAAAATATCAATTTATTTCAGTCTAAATTTGATGAATTTAATAAATACATCAAAAATGGAAAATTAATTACCCCAAAGGAGAAATAATAATTATGGATATCAAATTAATCGCCATCGATATTGATGGTACTCTACTTAACGAAAAACACCAACTGGCTCAAGCTACTATTGATGCCATCAACGATGCTCGTGCTAAAGGAGTTAAAGTTGTCTTATGTACCGGTCGTCCTCTAACCGGGGTTAAACCTTATCTAGATCAAATTGGTATAACTGGTGAAGATCAATATGCCATTACTTTTAATGGAGCTATGGTTCAAGATTTAAACGGTAATGTATTAGACCATCACACTGTTGCTTATGCCGATTATCTACATATGGAAATGCTTAGTCGAAAATTGGGTGTACACTTCCAAATTGAAACCACTGACTATGCTTATGTAACTAATCATAATATTAGTCCCTATTCAGTTGCTGAAAGTTACTTAGTACGCTTACCACTTCGCTTTAGAACTCCTGAAGAAATTACCGATGACTTAGTGATGTCAAAACTTATGTATATTGACACCCCCGATAAGATTACTCAGGTTAAAAGTGATTTACCAAAAGAATTATTTGATCGTCTTTACATCGTTCAAAGTGAACCATTTTTCTTAGAAATCATGAACAAATCTGCTAGCAAGGGAAATGCCTTAAGTGATCTTGCTAATCGTCTAGGTCTAACTGCAGATAATGTTATGGCCATCGGTGACGAAGGAAATGATTTAACCATGATCAAATATGCCGGCTTAGGAGTTGCCATGGGTAACGGAATTGATGAAGTTAAACAAGCTGCTCAATTCGTTACTAAGGACAACGCTGAAAATGGTGTAGCCTATGCCATCAATAAATACGTTAATAATGATTAGTCCTAATTAAATAAAAAGCCTCTCACTTAGCGTGAGAGGCTTTTTATTAGTTACTCTTAAAAGTATTTTGGAATAAGGGACTAACTGGTTTATTTTCATTAATTAACTTAATAGCAGCACCAATTAATGAACCAACTGTAACTTGTTTAATTTTGGGAATTTGTTTATCTCTAGGTAATTGAATAGTATCAGTTACTACCAATTCTTTAATTGGTGAGTCTTCAATTCTCTTAATTGCTGGTCCTGATAAGACCGGATGGGTTCCACAAGCGTAAACTTCTTTAGCTCCAGCATCCATTAAAGCCTGTGCACCTAAAGTTAAAGTACCGGCTGTATCAATCATATCATCAACCATTAAACAAGTCTTACCCTCAACATCTCCAATAATGTTCATTATTTCTGCAACATTAGCTTCGGGTCGACGTTTATCAATAATAGCAATTGGTGAACTTAAGAATTCGGCCACTGCTCGAGCACGAGTAACTCCCCCATGATCAGGTGAAACTACTACAACTTTATCGCCACAAAGTCCTTCATTGATGAAGTAATCGGCTAATAAAGGAGCTCCCATTAAATGATCCACTGGGATGTTAAAGAATCCTTGGATTTGGGCAGCATGCAAGTCAAGAGTGATCATACGATCAACTCCAGCTTTTTGAAGCATATTGGCAACTAATTTGGCTGTAATTGGTTCTCTTGAACGAACTTTACGGTCTTGTCTAGCATATCCATAATAAGGAATAACTACGTTAATGGTACCTGCACTAGCTCTCCTTAAGGCATCAACCATAATCAATAGCTCCATTAAGTTATCATTAACCGGAGCTGAAGTGGATTGAATAATATAAATATTATCGCCACGAATACTCTCTTCAATATTAATTCTAATTTCGCCATCGCTAAAACGATCAACTGATGATTTTCCGAGTGGAACTCCAATAGCTTCTGCAATCTTATTAGCAAGTGGAAGGTTAGAATTTAATGCAAATATTTTTAGTTTTGGGTCAAAATATTTTTGAACCATAAAGTCCTCCATAATTAAAAATTAATTCGTTTAATAAATTTTTCAATAAACATTATACAATGTTTTTTGCATAATGATAAATTAATTATTTTTATAATTTAATTTTTTGAAATATCCTGGTTTGTTAGTTTGACGTTCTCTGGCAATAGCCATATCAAACTGCTCAACATCTTTAGTAATAGTTGAACCTGCAGCTATAAATGAGTGGTCAGCAATTTCTAATGGAGCCACCAAGTTTGAATTACTACCAATGAAAGTATCGTCACCAACATTAGTATGGAATTTATTAGCTCCATCATAATTTACAAATACAACTCCACAACCAACGTTAATATTTTTACCTAAGGTAGCATCCCCAACATAAGTTAGATGACCAACTTTAGTGCCTTCACCAATCTCAGCTTTTTTAACTTCACAGAAGTTTCCGATGTGAACGTTCTTACCGATTTTAGATTGAGGTCGTAAATGACTATCAGGTCCTATATTAGAACCATCGCCCATTTCAGATTCTTCAATCATTGATGAAGTTACTGTAACGTTGTTTTTAATAACTGAATCGCGAATTTCGGAATTACTTCCTATAAAGCAATCTTCGCCAATAGTTGTCTTTCCTTTAATTGAAACTCCAGCTTCAATAATGGTATCAGAACCAATTTTGACATCTACATCAATATAGGTATCTTCAGGATTGACCATAGAAATTCCATTACGCATATGCATTTCATTGATACGCTTTTGCATAATTTTAGTTGCTTTAGATAAAGCTACTCGATCATTAACTCCCATGGACTCATCAAAATCATCCATTTCATAAGCGGCTACTATTTTATCTTCTGATTTTAAGATTTCAATAACATCAGTCAAGTAATATTCGCCTTGAGCATTATCATTATTAGTCTTATGGAGCGCACTAAATAGTGACTTATTGTCAAAAACATATACTCCAGTATTAATTTCGTCAATTGCTTGTTCAATTTCATTGGCATCTTTTTGTTCAACAATTTTTTCTACAATTCCTAAATCATTGCGCACAATTCTTCCATAACCCGTAGGATCTGGAGCTTTTGATGTCAAAATAGTTACCGCTGCTTTTTCATTTTCATGATATTCAAATAGCTTTTCAAAAGTTTCAGCAGTAAATAATGGTGTATCTCCACTAACAATCATAGTGGTTCCATCTAAGTTACCTAGTAAATCTTCAGCTTGCATTACCGCATGCCCAGTACCTAGTTGCTCTTTTTGGACTACAAACTTAGCACGGTCACCGATATTTTCTTCAACAGCTTCTGCACCATAGCCGACTACGGTAACGATATTATCCATATTAGTTTTTTCAACTTGTGTTAATACGTGATCAACCATTGTTTTACCACAAATTCGGTGTAATACTTTATAGACTTTAGACTTCATTCGAGTCCCTTTACCTGCAGCTAAAATAATTGTATTTCTAGTTGGCATTTAGATCACTCCCTGTCTTTTTAATTAATCATTGTAAATCTTATCTAAGTAGTTTCCATTTTGGGCATAGACCGCATTATCTTTAGCGTCAACACGCATTAATGAAGTATAGTTACTGATACTACGTTCTTTAGAAACTGTACTTTCAGCAACTACTGCTACGCCTACTAATTCGGCATCAAATTCTTTTACGATTGAAGCCATTCCTCCAATCGTACCTCCACCACGCATATAATCATCAACAATTAAAACTTTTGATTTTGGTTTAAGACTACGTTTAGATAGTGACATTTTGCTAATTCGTTCAGATGACCCCGAAACGTAATTAACATTAACAGTTGGTCCCTCAGTAATTTCAATATCATGACGAACGATTACAAATGGTATATTCAAATAATTTGCCACACTTTGGGCAATGGGAACTCCCTTAGTAGATACCGTCATAATAGCATCAATTTCTTGATTTAAATACTGTGTTGCAAAAATTCGGCCAATTTGGCGTAAAATTTTGGGATTTCCTAATAAATCCGACATATAAACGTATCCACCAGGTAAATACCTTTGTGGGGTAGCCATTTGTTCAATTAAGTTATCAACAACCTCAATTGCTTCATCCTTTAAAATGTAAGGTAAGAATCTGCTACCTCCTGAAGCCCCAGGAATTGTTTCTAATACTCCAGTTCCTCGGTCCTTAAAAGTTCTTTTAATAATAGTTAAATCTTCACTAATTGAAGATTTAGCAGATTCATATCGATCTGCAAAAAAAGTTAACGGTATTAATGTGTGAGGATTTTCTAATAAATACCTCGTCATATCAATCAGCCGATCACTGCGTCGTACCTTCATTTTTTCACCCCAAATTTTGTATAATACCATTTAAATTTTAACATAATGTTCGTGTTTTAGGGAATAAAGTTGCAATTAAATTAGTGTCGATACTTTAATTGATTAAAAATTAAAGCTACGCCATAAATTAAAGCCTCAATCACTGCAATAAAAAAGGTTACTGGTAAATTAGTTACATAACCTAAATACAGTCCTACCCAAACGCCAACTAGCGCAAAAGCAATTGCCAATAACATCATTGAAAAGACTGTATGGGCAAAATATTTAGCACTAGATGCTGGTAACGTAAGTAAAATAAAAATTAATAATGATCCAACTATTTGAGCGGCCACACTAACGTTTAAAGCTAGCATAATTAAAAAGACCACAGAAATTAATCGATTGGGAATATGGTTCGTCTTTGCACCAACCGGATCAAATGAATCATCTTTTAAATTTCGATACATCAAAAGAGAAACGATCAAAATTAATATGGAAAGAATTGACATTTGCCAAACATCGGCTCGACTAATCCCAATTACACTACCAAATAAAATACTGGTTGCATAACTCGAACTTTTATCTGATAAAGCTAAAAATAAAATTCCTAAACCGATAAACAAACCAGAAATA
The DNA here is from genome assembly GCF_020616595.1 of Lentilactobacillus laojiaonis. Classification (GTDB taxonomy): domain Bacteria; phylum Bacillota; class Bacilli; order Lactobacillales; family Lactobacillaceae; genus Lentilactobacillus; species Lentilactobacillus laojiaonis. Next base: position 1,003,090 of record NZ_CP085278.1, read on the forward strand.
GCACTTATCACCGATTCTCTTCTGGATTCAATTTTACTACTCAACTGACCAACTAACATGGAACTAATCGTCGTAAAAACAAGCATCCCATTTAAGGGAGTTAAACCGGCATACATCCCAAAAGCTGCTCCGGCAAAACCAATTTCAGATAAAGTGTGTGCCATAAATGACATGTTCCTAGCAATTACAAAAACTCCCATAATTCCACTAATAATTGCAATTAAGGTTCCAGCTAAATAAGCATTTTGCATAAACTCATAACTAAACATGTGATTCTCCTTTTAATTGATCTGGTAAGTTATTAATATCTCCGCTTAAATATTCATCTCGTTTTAACCATAAAAAGGAGTCCGGATATTCCTTAACTAGATTTAGATCATGAGAAATAAAAATAATAGTAATATTTAACTCGCGGTTCAACTTGGAAACCACTTCTAAAACTTCTCGTTTAGTTTTAGGATCTAGACTAGCCGTAGATTCATCTAATATTAATAATTCAGGATTTTTTATTAAAGCTTGGGCTAAATAAGCGCGTTGCTTTTCACCGCCAGAAACCATACCTAAGGGGCGATTTCTTAAATGAAATAAATTAACCTGTTTTAAAACTTCATTAATTTTTTGCTTTTCTCGTTTGGATAACCACGGTAATTTGATGCCCGTAAAATTTAAACTAATAAAATCCGCAATCGTTAATGGATATTCTATATCAATATTTCTAAATTGTGGTACATAGCCAATTTTTAAATGATTTTCGATTTCGATTTTGCCATTTAACGGTTTAATTTGGCCAAGTAAAGTTTTGATAAGCGTAGTTTTCCCAATACCATTTTCACCAATAACGGCTAAAAACTGACCTGCATGAATTTCAAAACTTAAATTTTGAAATACTTTTTGGTTAGGATAACCAACTTCCAAATTCTGAACCTTTATTAAGGTTTCTTTCAAAATAAAATCTCCTCGATTCTAAAAAGTAATAATTACTATTTTAAATTACAAGAAAGTATTTTTCAATAAAAATAAAAGCCTACTACGATTAATCATAGTAAGCTTTTATAAATAAATTGGTTGGGTTAAATAAACTTCATTACAAAATCCAGAAATACTATTATAAATTCGTTTAGCTCGTGATTCAGTAGAACAAACACAAAATACAGTTGGTCCCGAACCACTCATTTGTGCTACATCTGCTCCAGAAGATAGCATTCGTTGTTTTAAGGCCGTGATCTGTGAGTGATAACTGGAAGTTATTGGTTCTAATGCATTACCCATATTATTAATTATTTCTTGATAGTTATGTTCATTAATCCCGGTTAATAATTGAGGAATATTGGGATGGTCTAGTTCACTATGCTTAATTTTTTTTAAGATTCTGGGAGTAGATACACTTATATCCGGCTTAGCAATTACAAATTTCATTTTAGGTAGCTTAGGCAATGGGGTTATAATTTCACCTCTTCCACTAACTAATGATGTTTTACTATATACACAATATGGTACATCGGAATCAATTTGCAATCCCAATCTAGCTAATTTTTCTAATGAATAGTTAGTTTCAAAAATTTCATTTAAACCTCTTAAAACAGCCGCTGCATCTGACGAACCTCCACCTAAACCTGCTGCAACTGGAATGTGTTTTTCAATTGATATATTAATTCCGACATCTAATTGAGCTTCTTTTACAAATATTTTAGCCGCTTGAAACGCTAAGTTACGACCATCTTCTGGTAAAAATCCGCTATCTGAAAAGACTTGAATTTGATTAGAATGCTCATTTGTTTCAATCAGAATATAATCCGATAACCCAATTGATGTCATAATCATATTCCATTCCAGGGAACCATCATTATGAATAAATGGCGAATCTAATCCTAAATTCAATTTTGCCGGAGCTTTAACGATTAGCTTCATTCATCGTCACCTCTTCGAACTAGATCAAATTATGTTTAATATTATACTAGCATAGTTGTTATAAAATTAACTGACATAATTATAAATTAAATAAAAATAGGGATGATTTTACATCATCCCTATTTTTATTTAATTAATTTTCTACCGAAACGGATTCGGCTTCATCGATATTTTCTGAGTTTTCCCCATCAAAAACAATTCTGATGTTTCTTGTTAATACATCTGTATAGCTATAAGATACTCGTTCGAATTTGGAGTTTTCCTTATCTAGTTCAACAACAAATACCGAATTAAAAGTTTCACTTAAAACACCATGACGCTTAATTAATTTGCGTCTCCCCGCTTGTGCAGTGACTAATACATGTTCACCTAAATGAGCATCCATAGTTTGCTTAATCAATGATAAACTTAATGTCATTATAACTCACCTCACGATAGTTAATTTTATCACAAAATAGTTATAATTTCAACCCTTATAATAAATAAGTTATTATTGGCTATTAAATTTATTATTAAACTAAGCCAGCGCGGTGAAATGCATTACATAATACAATAAATTGTTCAATGGTTAATTGCTCTGATCTAATACTAGGACTAACTTTAACTTCGTCTAAGACCGCTGTAATTTTTTGTTTAACTTCGGGATCTTTTCCAAAAATACCTAAGAGATTATTCCAAAAGCTCTTTCTTCGATGCATAAAACAGCCTCTAACAAATCCAAAAAATTTACTTTGATCAAACGGTTCAATTGCAAAGGTAGCTTCATTACTTAATTTAACAATTGCTGAATCCACATTAGGTTGTGGAACAAAGGCAGTTCGAGGAACTTCAAAAGCAATCTCAGCTTGTTTCATTTCCTGAACAATAATTGATAATGAACCATAGTCTTTGTTATCCGGATTAGCTGTAATTCTCTTAGCAACTTCTTTTTGCATCATAACTACGATAGTATCAAATTCAACTGGATTTTTTAATAAGTCTAAGATAATTGGAGTCGTAATATAGTAAGGCAAATTAGCAACCACTTTTAAAGACTTATTGCTCTCAAATTCTTGCTCCACAATTTGTGGCAAATTAGCTTTTAAAATATCTTGATTAATAATCTTAATATTATCGTATGGAGATAACGTTTCATCCAAAACAGGTAATAGATTTTGATCAATTTCAAAAGCCACTACTTTGTGAGCTTTTTTGGCTAATTGCTCCGTCAAAGCTCCAATTCCCGGACCGATTTCAATTACATTATCTTCATCAGTAATATCAGCGGCCTCTACGATATTATTTAAGATATTTAAGTCGGTCAAAAAATTTTGACCTAAACTTTTTTTAGCTGATAAATGATAAGTGTTTAAAATTGCCTGAGTTCGTGCGGGATTGGCAATATCTGGATTGTTTGACATATTATTGATCCTCCTGATTGATTTTTTGAATCGCTTGATTAAACATCGCTTGACTAATGCCAAACATTCTTAAACGTTTTTGTAGTTGCTTACCATTTACATAACCAATATTTAAAATTTCGCCAATTTGTTTGCGACGTTCTTTCGCGTCGGTAGTCCCTATCAAATGGGCATTGATTAAATCTTCTTGAGATATTAATTCATCAGCTTGATCATCTTCAGTATAAACATGTTTAAGGGCCTCTTGGATTGCTTCCACACTAGCATGTTCTACTCCCAAAGATCCATCACTTTTACTAGGAACTCCCTGACTTTTTTTAATAAACGCATGCTTAGCATTAGGAACCACTTCTGCGACTGTTTTTCGAATCTTTTCTCCTGAAAAGTCCGGATCAGTAAAAATAATTATGCCGCGTTTTTCAGCAATGCGTTCAATTAAATCTAAGGTTTCTTCTGGAACGGCTGAACCACGAGTTTCAATCGTATCAGCATCTACTGCCATATTAATTCTTTTAGTATCATCTTTTCCTTCAACTACAATAACTTCTTTAATTTTTTTCATTATTCCTCAATTCCAAATACTCTTAAAGCATTTTGATAAGTAGCCTGGGCAACTTCATCAGGATTAATATCTTTATATCTAGCAATTGCTTCCACCGTATATAGAGTATTAGCTGGTTCATTTTGGGTGCCTCGTAATGGTTCTGGAGCTAAATAAGGGGCATCCGTTTCAACTAGGAATTTATCCATTGGAGTATTTTTAGCAGCTTCATGAATTTCCTTAGTCTTTTTAAAAGTAGCTACACCACTATAAGAAACAACCATCCCTAAGCTTAAAAACTTATTTAACCATTCCGTATCACCATTAAAGCTATGAATAATTCCACCCACTTCTTCGATATGCATTTCTTTTAAAATGGCATAAGTGTCTTCAAAAGCTTCCCGATTATGCACCGAGATAGGCATATGCATTTGTTTAGCAATCTCAATTTGGCGTTTAAATACTGACTTTTGAACATCTTTTGGTGAGCGGTCTTGATGATAATCTAAACCTATCTCTCCTAAAGCTACCACTTTAGGATCAGATAAATTATCAATTAACCATTTCTCCTGTTCTTCTCCAAAATCAATGGCGTCTTCTGGGTGCCAGCCAATGATGGAATACATATTAGAATACTTATGGGCTAATTCAATACTTTTTTGATTTAATTTTTGATTAGAACCAACATTCGCTAACTTACTAACTCCCAAACGTTCAGCATGTTCAACATATTGATCTATATTATTTAATAAATCATCATCATTTAAATGAGTATGTGAATCAAAAATTTGCATTTAAAGCATCCCCTTATTTATTTTTTATAAAAATAGACCGTTTTTACACGGCCTATTAAATAATTATTCTAAAGTTGAACCATTATCTAGTTCATTAGGTACAGTTACTACTCTGATATCACCATTTTCTTGTTCAACCGATAGTATCATACCTTGACTTAATACTCCGCGTAATTTTCGAGGTTTTAAGTTAGCTACAATAATTATTTTTTTGCCAACTAATTCCTCAGGGTTAGGATACCACTTAGCAATTCCAGAAACAATTTGTCGGTCTCCTTGATCACCAGCATCTAGTTTAAATTGAAGAAGTTTATCCGCATCTTCAACCTTTTTAACTGCTTTAACTTCCGCTACTTTTAATTCCACTTTTTCAAAATCTTCAAATCCCATGGTTTTGCGAGCAGAAATTAGATGGGTTTCTTTAGGATCAAATTTATCATCGTGCTTAACGGTATTAGCCTTATTTTCAGCAGCTTCTTTCATAGCTTTACGTCCCTTAGTTTTTTCAGATTTAGTCATTTGTTCTTTAATATATGCAATTTCTTCATCTACATCTAAACGAGGAAAGATTGGCGTACCTTTAGATACTACTTGGATATTTTCTGGTAAGTCGTAATAATTAAGACCTAAAATATTAATTTCTTCTTGAATACCTAATTGTTCAAAAATTTCTTTAGGTGCATGAGTCATTATTGGACTAATTAATTCAGCAATCACTCGTAAGCTGGCTACCAAGTGACTCATAACTGAAGCTAATTGATCTTTTTTACTATCATCTTTAGCTAGGATCCATGGTTCTGTTTGATCAATATACTTGTTAGTTTTAGCGACTAATTTCCAAGCAGCTTGAAGAGCATCGGAAAAATGCATGCTGTCCATCAATTTCTTAAATTGACTAATAACTTCTTTAGCAGTTTCTTCCAAAGATTGATCAAATTCAGTGACGCCACTAACTAGTGTTGGAACTTTACCGCCTTCGTACTTATTAACCATTGAGACAGTCCGGTTTAATAAGTTACCTAAATCATTGGCCAAATCAAAATTAATTCGATCAATGAAATCTTCTGGTGAAAAGACCCCATCATTACCATAAGGTACTGCTCTTAATAGGTAATAACGAACTGCATCTAAGCCATAACGATCTACTAACACTTCCGGATAGATAACGTTACCTTTTGATTTAGACATTTTTCCATCTTTCATTAAAAGCCAACCGTGACCTAAAACTTCTTTAGGTAATTCTAAACCTAAAGCGTGTAAGATAATTGGCCAATAAATTGTATGGAAACGAACGATTTCTTTACCTACCATTTGTACATCGGCTGGCCAAAATTTATTAAATAATTGATCATCTTTACCAGTACCATAGCCTAAGGCAGTAATATAGTTGGTTAAAGCATCGATCCATACGTAAACTACGTGTTTAGGATCTGATTTAACATTAACTCCCCAGTTGAAGGTAGTTCTAGAAACTGCTAAATCTTCTAGGCCCGGTTCAATAAAGTTTTTAATCATTTCTTTCATACGAGATTCAGGTTGAATAAAGGTTGGATGTTCTTTGTAATATTTTAACAACCAATCTGCATACTTACTCATTTTAAAGAAGTATGATTCTTCTTGAACCATTTTAACTTCGTGACCACTAGGAGCCTTACCACCGATGACTACACCATTATCATCTTTGTATACTTCTGCCAATTGGCTTTCAGTAAAGTATTCCTCATCAGAAACTGAATACCAACCACTATATTCTCCTAGATAAATATCACCTTGATCTAATAATTTTTGGAAAATGTTAGCTACAGCAGTTTCGTGGTCTTCATCCGTAGTACGAATAAATTTATCATTGGTGATTTCTAAAGTCTTCCAAAGATCTTTAATGTCATCTGCCATGTTATCAACATATTGTTTAGGTGACATATTTAAGTTTTCAGCTTTTTGTTCAATTTTTAGACCGTGTTCATCGGTCCCAGTTAAAAAGAAAACGTCAAAATTCATGGAACGTTTGTAACGAGCCATTGCATCACATGCAATCGTTGTATATGAATTACCAATATGAAGTTTTCCAGATGGATAATATATTGGAGTTGTAATATAAAATGTGGGCTTACTATCTGCCATGAAATTCCTCTTTTCTTTGTATAAAACGCAAAATAATTTAAATAAAGTATAGCAAAATTTGATGACCTTTTGGATTTGAATTTTAAAATAGATCTAATTGCATTGCGGCTAAGCCATGAAAATCAATTCCTAAAATTTGTTGTAGTTCTTTAGCATTACTAGCAGCATCGCCACCAGAATTATTATTAAAGATAACGGCAACTTCCTGAACTTCCGCACTTATTTTCTTAACTTCTTCAGCAATCTCAATCAATTCTTGAGTAGAATAATTATATAAGGTCCGATTCTTACGCCAATTAGTTGGTGAATTCCAGCCCTGTTCATTACGACCGTGCAACCTAAGCATCATAAAATCAGAATTGGTAATAATTGGATCAAATGGCACCCCTTGATTATTATTATGAGGTTCATCGACCATTACCCAAGTCATTTTCAAATCGCTTAAATAATGTTGAACGTCTTGAATGATGGTGGGATCATACCAACTCGGATTTCTAAATTCAATAGCGATTGGTAAATTTTTCATCAAGCGACGCACATTTCTTAAGTAAGTAAACGCTGGTATCGAACGTTTAAAAGATGGCGGAAATTGAAATAAGATGGTCTTTAACTGATGACTTTTCACTAGCGGCAAAACTGTCTTATGATAGTTTTTAAATGCTGCTAACCGCTCGTCTTCACTCGCTGGATCGTTAGTCATCCGATCATGCAAGTCATTAGTCTGTTAGCCTTTAAAATAAATTGAAACGTATCCGGTACTTGCTTTTTCCAATTTAAGATAGTCTGCTCTCTAGGAATTCCATAAAATGGAGTATCTAACTCAACAATTGGAAAATGACCAGCGTATTCATTTAAAGTTACTGGTCGAGAATCATTATCTATTAGACTTGGATGTTCTCCAAAAGTCACTAAACCAATGGTTATCATTACTCCTCCTTATTTTAACTCTGTAAAAAACTCCTTAGCATCAGTCTTAATCATTTCGTAGGGAACTGAAAATTGCAATTCCTCTTGATTAACTACAATAAGTTTAGAAATATTTGATCGGTAATTAAGAAGGCCTGCAAAGGGATATACTCGCATGGTTGTGCCGACTACCACCAATAAGTCAGCATTAGAGACTAGTTCAATACTACGTTTAACATTTTCAGTTGATAATCCCTCTTCATATAACACCACATTTGGTCTTAAGATCCCGCCACAATTTTCATGATACATGAAATTAAAATAAGTTTGGTAATCCACCTTTTGATGGCAGGTTTGGCAATATATATCATATAAATTACCATGAAATTCAACTAAGTTTTTAGCAGCTACCTTCTGATACAAGCCATCTATATTTTGGGTAATAATGGCAGCTCGTTTATTTTGGGTAAATTCTGCTTGACGTTGATGAATTATATTAGGTTTAGCATTTGGATAATACATATTTTCTTTAAGATACTGGTAAAAAACTTCGGGTTCGTTATTTAAACACTTAGCGCTTAAATAATATTCTGCTGATTTATCAGTATCCTTGGTATAAAGTCCATTTTTAGACCGATAGTCTGGAATTCCAGATGAAGTGGATACTCCCGCTCCTGTTAAAAATACAATTGAATTAGCATTATCGAACATACTTTGAATGTTTGTTGAAATCATTATCTATTTTTACTTTCTAATAATATAAGGCATTTTTAAGTAATCAAATAATTCTTTAACGGTTTTAGCATATAAATCTTTAAAGAATTGTGGATCGTCATCTTTACCAATTGGACTAGGAATAACAAATGAATTTTGATCATCTACTTTACTAAATCCAACATATGCCCGGCGATCAGTTTCTACTTCATGAAGTTCTGAATGGAAAATTTCAAAGAGTTGCTTAACATTTAGTCCTAATTGACGTTCAGATAAGACACTAGTCAATGTAACAAACTCAGTATTATGAAGAGCTGGTAAACTCCAATCTTTTAATTGATCGTCAAATGCTTTAAACAACTTAACTACGTTTCTTCTTAAATTAAATGGTGAATCGGTTGGTTTAGCAGTAATAACTTCATATAATTTTTGAGCAGCTGCGTAAGCCTTAGGAAAATCTTTTTTAAGTTGGTCTTCATATTGACTAATCTTGCTGCCATAAAAGACCATGGCATCTAATAATGTTAATAAACGTAATGTCAATTGATCATCATCGTCTGATTCTGGTTTAAGGGTAGCATAAATTCCTTTGTAATATTTAGCTTCGATAGATTCATTAATCAAGTTATGTTTACGTTGTTCTGATACCACTACAAAGTGAGAAACAATATCATATAATTCCGTTCCCATCATTTTAAGTTGGTCATCTAATTCTGGTTGTCCAGTTGTTAATGAGAAAAAGATTTGAGGGAATCCTTTGAGAATCATTAGCAAGTGTAATAACTCATGAGAAGCTGTATAATCTGGCTCACTTAAGTCAGCAATTTGGATAGTAACATCTTCACCATCTTGAACAATTTGAGCTTGATCATGACGTACATAACCCGCTTGTAATTCTCCAATAAAGGTTACTGTAATAGTTCCTGGATAATAAGCATTTACTAAATTTAAGAGATCTTGTACGCCTGAACTTAATTCAATATTAATATCTTTTTCCATGTTTATCCTACTTTCTAATATCTTTTAAAATTTCAATTACATCGTCTGAGCTTGGATGATCGATTTTTCTTAATTCCTTAATCACCATATCAACTTCGCTAGTTTTAGCACCATTAGCCATGGCCATGGATTTAAATTGCAAATTCATATGCCCTTTTTGAATTCCCTCAGAAACTAAGGCCCTTAAGGCTGCTAAATTTTGAGCTAAACCTACGGCTGCTAAAACTTGCATTTCTTCTCGAACATTTTCTATTTTGGCAATATCTTTATTGAGCTGTGCCTTTGGTAAAACTTTAGTGGCTCCACCTACAAATCCAACTGGCATCGGAAGAATCATTTGACCGACCAATTGTTGTTCTACAACTCGCCATTGTGATAATCCGACGTAATGTCCATCTTTAGCCGCAAATGCATGAACACTACTTTCAATTGCTCGCCAATCATTTCCTAAAGCAATGGCTGCTGCATCAATTCCGTTCATAATGCCCTTATTATTCGTAGTGGCTCGTTTATAATCAATCGTTGATATATAACTAGCCTTTTCAATTAATTGGGCAACCTTTTGGCCATCTCCATGTTTAGAAAGTTGATCAAAGGCCACCTTGCCGGTCACTTTAACTAGCTTTTTATCAGCGTAATTACTTAAAATACTCATAATGATTTGACCAGTTATCTGAGAGCTTAATTCATTAGCCATAGCTTCTAACATGGTATTCATAATATTGGCTCCCATGGCTTCAGCCGTATCAACATTGACATCTAATGAAACCAAATTATGGTCTAGAACCCTTACGCTAATATTTTTAGCTCTACCACCATATTTTAAAATCGTGGGATGACTTTGATTAGCAATTTCAATTAGATGTGCTTGCTTGGTAGTGATATAGGCGTTTAGTTGTTCTAAGTCATGAGTTTCAATAATAATTTGGCCAGTTAATTCATTATCTAAAACTTCGGCAATAACCCCAGTTTGGTTTGCTAACATCTTAGCTCCATAACTAGCGGCAGCTATGACCGAGGGTTCTTCTGTAACCATTGGGATCATATAACTTTTATTATTAACTTTTAAATTAGTCATAATTCCTTCAGGTAAATCGTAATTCAATAAAAAATTTTCGATTAACTGATCACTAATCAAATCGTTGGCACCAGTAATTAGCTCGACTTGCTGATCCGATAAATTTAATTTTTGGGTTAAATACTCAATGCGTTGTTTATAAGTAAGTTTATAAAAGCTTTTTTCATTCATAATATGAAGTTGCTCCCATTTTAATTTAAAGCAAGAAAAGCTGGTCAATTTTACTTGATTCCAGCCAAATTATTTTTTCTTATTCGAATTACTATCTAGATGATATTTTTTAATATATTCAACGATAATTCCTTCTCGAACACCGCTTTCTGAGAAGTACATTTTGCGGGCATCGGTGATATCAATAATCGTCATTAATGGTAGTAAGCCACCAACGATGATATCTGCTCGATCCGGTTCAAGTCCGGGAACTTGCTTACGTTGCCTTAAGTTGCCTTTTAATAAACTAGTAAAGGTTCGATTAACTTGCTCAACCGTTAAATGATAACCATGAATTGCATCAATTCGATTCATATGTTGTCGTTTACGATTAATCCTAGCTAATGAACGACTAGCTCCACCTAAAAGTACTAAAGGTTGATGATGAATTTTGTTAATCCATCGAATACTAGCAATAGTTTTTTTGAGATTGATTTGAGCGTTAAATAAATTAGCCCCAGAGATTCGATCAGTTAACCTATATTTTTCGGTTATATTGACTGCACCAATCGGGACGCTATCTAAATGAATTGGCTTGCCTTTTTCAACACGCACAATTTCACAACTTGCACCACCGATATCTAAAATAACGCAATTTTTTAATCCTAATCGATTCATTACTCCTACATAGTCATAGTACGCTTCCTGATTACCAGTTAACACCCTAATTTCGATGCCAATTTTTTGTTTGATTTGGTCTAAAAATTCACTTTGATTTTTAGCCTGCCGAACTGCTGCCGTTGCAATTCCAATAACTTTAATTGACTTATAATTTTCATATATTTTATGAAATCCCACCAGGGCGTCGATAGTTCGCTTCATTGCTTCGGGTTGAAGGATTTTATTGTTTCCCATTCCCTCGGATAAGCGACTATCACTTTTAATTCGCTTGATTTCCCGATAAGAGCCATCTGATTGAATTTGATTAATTGCCATTCTCACAGAATTAGACCCAATATCTAAGATAACCAGGTTTTCCATCCCTGTCACTCCTTTTCGAATTAAATTAAATAATTCGTTGGTATATTTATAGGTCTGGCACTATAAATTTCTAGATTACACATAAATAAAAGTACATATTTATTACAGTTATTAACATTACAATTATATTAAGAATCCTACTAACAAGCAAATATTTTTTAAACCTAAAAAAGGCCTAACTCAAACTAGTTAGGCCTTTTTATTAATCAAAATAATTAATTCCAATTGCATCGCGAACTTCTTTTAAAGTTTGGTTAGCAATAGTATTTGCATAGTCACTACCTTTTCTCAACATATCATAGATAGCGGGGATATCTTTAGCATATTCATTACGACGATCACGAATAGGTTTTAATTCGGCTTGTAAAACTTCATTTAAATAACGCTTAATTTTAACGTCACCTAAACCACCTTGGCGGTATTGATCTTTTAGCTCTTGAACTTTAGCCTTATCCGGATCAAAAATATCTAAATAGGTAAATACGGTATTGCCTTCTACTTTACCAGGATCTTCCACATGGATATGATCAGGATCAGTATACATTGACATAACCTTTTTTTGTAAAGTATCTTCATCATCAGAAAGATAGATTGCATTGTTTAATGATTTACTCATTTTAGCATTTCCATCTAGACCCGGAATTCTTCCTTGACCTTTAGGTGGGAAATATCCAGTTGGTTCTACTAAAATATCTTGCTTATAGATATTGTTGAATGAACGAACAATTTCTCGAGTTTGTTCGAGCATTGGTTCTTGATCATCACCTACAGGGACAACGTTAGCTTTAAAAGCTGTAATATCAGCAGCTTGGCTAATTGGATAAGTTGCAAATCCCACCGGAATACTTTGACCAAAATCTTTTTGATTAATTTCATTTTTAACGGTTGGATTACGTCTTAATCGTGAAATTGACACTAGGTTAGAATAATGTTGAGTTAGTTCACTTAGGGCAGGAATTTGTGATTGAACAAAAATTGTAGACTTAGCTGGATCAATCCCAACTGCTAAGTAATCTAACGCTACTTCAGTTAAACTCTTACGGATTTTTTCTGGATCACGAGCATTATCAGTTAAAGCTTGCATGTCAGCAATCATAATAAAAGTTTCGTAGTCACCAGAATTTTGTAATTCTACTCGGTTTTTAAGTGATCCAACATAGTGGCCAATATGCAACTTACCAGTTGGACGATCACCCGTTAAAATAATTTTCTTTTCCATATTAATTCCTCCTTTTAAAAAAAGCGTCCTATTGTTAAATAACAATAGGACGCTTCAACGCGGTACCACCTAAATTATGATAATAAAATCATCGCTTTAGACAATAAGGCGTCACCCATACATAATTTACCCATTTCGGAATTCCAATCGAATTTCAGTTAAATCGATCTCTCTGTTGTATTCCTACTTAATTACTTATTTACACCATAATTTTACCTAGAAATAGCCTAAATGTCAAAGTCTCATTTTAGTTGACAGTCCGCGTTTTAGCAACTAAAATTGTCAAAGCATTTAAAATTATTTCGACTAATTAGGGGGATTGTTTTGGAAAATTCAGAACTTAAAAATGAACAAGCTCGAGTTGATGAAGTAACTGCTAAAATCAGCCGTAAAATTTTAGCAACTCAAGAAGAATTTAATAAAGCTCACCAAGAAATTACCAAGGTTCAAAAAGATTATTCAAACAATACATCCGTTAACTACTTTGAAGTTGATGACCGTATGGAAACTAGTGCTGAACTTCAACAGCAACGTAACTTGGTTACTCGACTATCTGAAAATGAAAATATCATCAAACGACAACTGGGTACCTATAATACCCTTAAGCCGTCACCTTATTTTGGTAGAATTGATATTCAAGATGAAGGCGAATTAGATGAAGAACAACTCTACATCGGAACCGCTTCTTTTGTAGATGATTCTGGTGAGTTTTTAATTTATGATTGGCGAGCACCTATTTCGAGTATTTACTATAATGGGGTTTTAGGTAAAGCCAGTTATCAGACTCCCAATGGAGCACAAAAAACCGAATTAAAGAAAAAACGCCAATTTAAAATTATTGATGGACAAATTAAAAATATGTTTGATACCAATGAGACCATTGGTGATGAAATGTTACAGGATGCCTTAAGTAATCAAAATGATGAGTATATGCAAAATATCGTCGCCACCATTCAAAGTGAGCAAAACGATATTATTCGCGACACTTATCATGATTTGCTAGTAGTACAAGGAGTTGCCGGTTCAGGAAAAACTTCCGCCATCTTACAACGAATTGCATTTTTGCTTTATCATAGCCGAGATACTTTAGAAGCAGATCAAATTATTTTATTTTCACCAAATAAATTATTTAGTCATTATATCTCGGAAGTCTTGCCTAGTTTAGGTGAACGTAATATGCGACAAGTAACTTTCAATGAATTTATGGCCAATCGCTTACAGGGTGTCCATGTTCAAAGTTTATTCGATCGTTATGAAAATGATCGTCAGAATAATGATTTTAATCCAAACATCCGTGACTTAAAAGAAAGTGGTCAATTTATCGATAACTTGATTACTTACTGTAATCAGCTTGAAGCCTCTGAACTAGCTTTTGTGGATATCTACTTTAATGGCCGAGTATTTTTCTCTAAAGAAGAAATTCGGACTACTTTTGAAAAACAACCTCGCAATTTAAAAATTTATGATCGCTTCTTACAAACCAAAAATGCTTTAATAAAAATCCTCAAACACCGCATTGAACTAGAAACTAAAGCTGATTGGGTTAACGAAGAAATCGATCAATTGTCCGAAGAGCGTTACCACGATCTCGTCATGGATAAAGAATTAGGTGAGTTTCAAGACGAGGAAGTGGAACGACACTACATCGCTAAAATATTAGTTACCGAACGACTTAGACAAGTTTATGATGCTATTTTTAATGGTAATTTCTTTGATCCTTACATCCAATACAATCATTTTTTAAATCATTATTCCCTACCAGCAGCCATTGATCCCAAACAATGGCAACTAACTATTGAACACTTTAATCAACAGGTAGAATTTCATCAAATGGACTTAGAAGATGTCGCACCCTTTATGTATTTACGAGATTATTGTTTAGATGATGGTAAAAATGTTTCCATGAAATATTTATTTATTGATGAAATGCAAGATTATTCAATCGCTCAATTAAAGTATCTTAAATACGCTTTTCCAGAAACCAAATGGACGTTACTAGGTGATAGTGAGCAAGCATTATTTAAAGCCGTGGAAGCTCCTGAAAGTTTGCTAACTAGATTAGACCAAGCTATTGATTCCAAACATTCTAAATTAATTAAATTACTGAAATCATATCGCTCAACTTATCAAATCACTACTTTCGTTAAATCGATTTTGCCAAAAAATAATGAGATTGAAGCGTTTAATCGCCAGGGAGTGCAACCTGAACTATTGATTACATCTAACCTCGATCAAGGATTTAAAAGCTTACTAGAAACGATTGATAAGCAAGCTGATCATAATGAAAATATTGCCATCTTAACTAAAAATATGACAGAAGCTGAACTAATTTATAATCGAATTCATCGACAAACTCAAGCGACTCTTTTAAAAGATGCCGATCGAACATTACCTAAAGGAGTAGTCATATTGCCAATTTATTTAGCTAAGGGGTTAGAATTTGACTCAGTTATTGCTTGGGATGTTTCCAAACAAAACTATCCTACCGACGACTTACTAGGAACCTTATATACCATCATGACTCGCGCAATGCATCAACTTACAATGATTAGCATTAATGAAGTCAGTCCTTTAATAACTAGACACTCAGAAACTTTAAATAACTTAATAATCACTCGAAAGATTAATTAGTCGTTTACTAATTTTAATTGCCATTTAAATTAAGTTAGTGTACGATTAACTCAAATAAATAAACAACGGGGAGCTTGTAAACTTGCTGAGAAAAAGGTGTGACCTTTGACCCATAAACCTGATTTGGATAATGCCAACGTAGGATAAGATTCTCATAAATTGAGTACAAAATACTGCGCTGGTATTTTGTACTTTTTTATTTAGGAGGAATTAATATGTTAGCTAATCAGTTAACTAATCTTAAAAATCAAGTTCCCTTGGTCCATAGCATCACTAATTATGTAACCGCTAATGATTGTGCCAATATTGTTATTGCCTGTGGTGGTTCACCGATCATGGCAGATGAAATTCAAGAAGTGGCTGAAATTTCTAAAATGGCTTCAGCACTAAATATAAATATAGGAACGATTAATGAAAGGACTCTAGAGGCGATGCTAGTCGCTGGAAAGTCAGCCAATCTAAATCAGTGCCCGATCATTTTAGATCCGGTAGGAATTGGAGCCTCTACCTACCGACTAGATGCCGTTAAAAAATTACTTAATGAAATTAATTTTACAGCGATTAAAGGCAATTTATCAGAAATTAAAGCCTTGGCCGCGCAACATTTTAATAGCTATGGCGTAGATTCAAGCGACCAAATTACTACTGAAAATTTACCGCAAACCATTCAATTTGCTAGAAACCTAGCCCAAAGCACTCACGCCATTATAATCATTAGTGGTCGTATCGATATCGTAACTAATCAATCATCCACTTATTTAATTAAAAATGGCGATCCAATGATGAGTCAACTTTCTGGTACTGGTTGTATGTTAAGTGCCATGACTGGGGCCTTTCTAGGGGCAAATTCAGATCCTTTAGCTGCTTGTGTAGCTTCCGTATGTGCCATGGGAGTCGCTGGAAAAAAAGCAGCTTTAAAATTACAACCTGATCAAGGCAATCTAACTTTTAAAAACTATTTATTTGATGAAATTTATACTTTATCACCCGAAAAATTAGAAAACGAGGCCCAATATGAACTCTTTAAATAATTACCTAACTTTATACGCCGTGACCGATCGACACTGGGTTGGTAAACAAACTTTCATAGACCAAATCAAGGAGGCACTCGCTGGTGGTATTACTTGCTTACAGTTAAGAGAAAAAGACTTACCAGATGATCAATTTTTAGCAGAAGCCCAACAAATTAAAACCCTTTGTGATAGCTATCATGTTCCTTTAATTATTAATGATAACGTTCAAATTGCTAAACAAGTTGATGCGGCTGGTGTTCATATCGGTCAATCAGATACTCAATTGCAAATCGCTCGCGATATACTTGGTCCTCATAAAATCATTGGCGTATCAGCTCACACTATCCAAGAAGCTTTAGCTGCCCAAAAAGGGGGTGCAGACTATTTAGGCGTGGGAGCCATTTTTACTACCAATTCCAAAAAAGATGCCGAAATGGTCAGCTTAAATGAATTAAATAAAATTTGTCATACTGTAACTATCCCGGTTGTAGCTATTGGTGGTATAACTGATCAAAACCTTGGACAACTAAAAGGCACTGGAATCCAAGGAATTTCAGTTATCAGTGCTATTTTTGCACAATCAGATATTCAAACGGCCACTATGAAATTAAAACAGCAAGTCGAGGAAATTATTTAATGATTACCGGTGCTATTTTTGACGTCGATGGGACCATTTTAAATTCTCTAGAACTTTGGGAAAATTTAGGTTCTCGTTACCTATTACAAAAAAATATAACTCCCGAAAAAAATTTAAACGTCATCCTCGAAGACTTTACTATTTTAGAAAGTAGTCAATATTTAAAAGATCATTATCAGATTAAAGACCCGATCAATCAAATTAAAATCGATATTTTACGTTTAATTACTAACTTTTATCAATATGAAGCAACTTTAATGCCTGGAATTTTGAAAAATCTAAAAATTCTAGCTAATTATAAAATTCCCTTAGCTATTGCCACTAACAACGATTATAAATTAGTAGCTATGGCTCTAAAACGCTTAGGAATTTTTAATTATTTTAAAGTCATCTTAACCACAGATGATTTACATACTAGTAAACGGTCAGCCTTAATCTATTTAACTGCTGCTCAAAAAATCGCTAGTATTCCTCAAAACACACTAGTTTTTGAAGATACTAATTTACCAATTAAAACTGCCATGAAGGCAGGTTTTAAAGTAATTAACGTAACTAAACCATTTAACTTAAAGGAGATAATTTTATGAAAACAGCTCTAACAATCGCCGGTAGTGACTCAAGTGGAGGTGCCGGTATTCAAGCCGATATTAAAACTATGACAGCAAATGGAGTGTTCGCCACTAGTGCCATTACTTCATTAACCGCTCAAAATACTACTGGAGTTTTTGATATTTTTGATGCTTCACCAGCTTTTTTAAGCAAAGAAATTGATGCTATCTTTACCGATATTTATCCCGATGCTGTAAAAATCGGAATGGTCTCTTCAAAAGAATTAATTTTAGTTATTGAAGAAAAATTAAAACAATATCAAGCTAAAAACATTGTTATTGATCCCGTAATGATCTCCACTTCGGGTGATAAATTACTTAAAGACGATGCAATCAATACTTTAAAAGAGCACTTAATTCCATTAGCTACTGTTTTAACTCCGAATATTCCGGAAGGTGAATTATTAGCTGAGATGTCGATTAATACCGTAGAAGATATGGAAATTGCCGCCACTAAAATCAGTAATAATTACCACAGTGCCGTTTTATTAAAGGGTGGTCATGATTTAAACGATGCTAATGATTTGTTGGTAAAAGATGGAACTTTAACTTGGTTTAATGGTAAACGAATTAATAATTCTAATACTCATGGTACCGGATGTACTTTATCTTCAGCCATTGCAGCTAACTTAGCTAAAGGACAAGATCTAGTAACTGCCGTTGCCAATGCTAAAGATTACATTTCTGGCGCCTTAAACGCCATGCTGAACTTAGGACAAGGTAGTGGTCCTATGAATCACTTGTTTGACCTTAGTAGTAAATATATAGATTAGGAGCCTGATTATGTCATTTGTTAACGAATGCGTTACTGATAGTTTGCCGCTATGGCAAACATCCCTACAAACTCCGTTCATTCAGGAATTAACTAACGGATCTTTAGATGAAACTAAATTTAGAGATTATATTATTGACGATAGTTTATATTTAAGAGAGTACTCTAAAATTTTTGCATGGGGAATTTTACATGCCCATAGTATGGAAGAAATTAGTCAGTATTACTCACTATTAGCTTTTGTTAATGAAAATGAAAATTCAACTAGACGGCAGTATTTAAAATACTTTAAGTTGACTGATCAAGCAATTCAGTCACTACCCCTACGTCCCGATAATCAAGCGTATGTCGATTATATGCTATCCATGGCTAAAACCGGTTCCGGCGCAATTGAATGTATGATGGCTAGTTTACCTTGCATGCTTAGTTATAACTATATTTTTAATCAGGTGATTAAAGACCCTAAGCTTAATAAAGATAGTATTTTTTATCAGCTAATCAGTGATTACGCTAACTTAGAATATCAAAATGATTGCGATAAGTGGATTAAATTTACTGATCAACTTTGCACTAATTTAACTAATGCCGAAAAACATAAATATATGAAAATTTTTAGAACTAGTTCACTATACGAAACTAAATTTTGGCAAATGAGTCATACAACTCGTAATGATGTCCAAATCAAAAATGCTTAGGAAATTTCCTAAGCATTTTTATTTAAATTAAATATTTTATATCACTGGCTAGCGTCGGATAGGTAAAAATATACTTATCGATTTCAGTAACTGTAGCGTGATTATTAATCATTATTGTAAATATATTTATTAGGTAATCGGCTTGGTCACTAATTATAGTAGCTCCGACAACTTCTTGAGTTGATTTTTCAACATATATTTTAGCTTTAGCAAATTTTGTATGCATTCGTTTATAACTAAGCCAATTAGTCATATCGTTTTCTACACATTCTATTTTAGAATCATCGGCGTTAGTGGATACTCGCCCAACTTGTGCCAAAGCTGGTTTCCCAAATATAATTGTTGGAATAGTAGGATATTTAATTGGTTCATTGTTATCCATAAACAATTTACTTAAGTAGTCGCCATCATAAGTGGCAACTGGTGTTAATTTAGGCAAGTTTCGTGATATCACATCTCCGGCAGCATATACTTTTGGATTAGTGGTTTGTAAAGAATCATTAACTATAACGCCTCTGTTATCATAATTAACATTAGCTTGTTGCAAACCTAAATTTTCAATATTAGGAACTCTACCTAATGTAGCAAAAACTAAGTCAGTCGTTAAAGAAAAATCTTGACCAGTTAAAACATATTGATTATTTTTTTTAGCTGCTTGAGTAATGTCAGTATCCAGGATAATCTCAATTCCACTATTTCTATAGCACTTAATTAAATTATCTACCATTTCCGGATCATATTCTTTTAGCGGACGATCGTTATGGTGAATCAAATGAACTTTTGCTCCGGCTGCGTTAGCAATGGCAGCTAGTTCAAAGCCCAAATAACCTCCCCCAATGAACGTAATATCATTGGGTAGTTCATCTAAATCTAAAAATCCATTGCTATTTAATAAATACTCTTGACCGACAATTTTTGAAGTTCGGGGACGTTGTCCAGTAGCAATTACAAATCTATCTGCCATTAATATATCATCACCAATTAAAAAACTATTAGCATCAATAAAATGACCCGCATTATGGTAAGTAGTAATTCCTGACTGAAGAAGTCCCTGCTCGGTCCGATTAGGAATCTGATTGGTATAATTTCTTTTATGTTCCATTAAACTGGGCCAATCGATTTTGGCTTGGCCACTAACCCCGTTATTTTCCATATTATTAAAATTGGTTACGGTTGAAACTCCTGCAATTAAGATGGATTTAGGATCACAGCCTCGATTTGGACAAGTCCCACCCCATAAATCATTTTCAATAACTGCTATTTTTAGCTTATTAGCTGCTAATTGGTCAGCTAAAGTGGTTCCTGCAACTCCACCACCAATAATTACTACATCATAATTTATTTGCATAATAAAATTCCCCCAAACAAAAAGTACAGTATATTTAAATTATACTGTACTTTTTATTTAATAATTAATAAGCCGTTTCCGGGATTTGAACCCGGGACCTTTTCCTTACCATGGAAATACTCTACCTTCTGAGCTAAAACGGCATATTAATTATAATATATACCACTCAATAAATCATCTAAATCTGTTCTTTTCTAAAATCAATTAGTTCGTGACTAATTTCTTTAGTCTGTTCATATATTTTGGCATATATACCATGCAACTGTTGGTATTTTTTAACATTTTCTGGATTAGGAACAAACACATTTTTATATTCAACAAATTTATCAGTACACTCATGAATGTCTTTAAACCAACCTAAGCCAACCGCAGCTAGCATGGCAGCCCCCATACCTGGTCCCTGCTCATTTTTTAAAGAAACCACTTTAGTATTAAAAATATCAGCCTGAATTTGTTGCCATACTTCACTTTTGGCTCCACCACCAATAGAGACTACGGTATCAAATTTAGCTCCATTTTTACGATAAATTTCCATAATGTCTTCGAATGAAAATGTAATACCTTCTAAAACTGCTCTTACAAAATCTGGTTTTTGATGAATTCCATCAATCCCTACAAAACTCCCGCGAATGTTTGCATCCGCATATGGTGCTCTCTCACCAACGATATATGGTGAAAACATTAACCCATTAGCTCCTATAGTTGATTGTGTTGCACTATTAACAAAATCAGTAAAATCTTCATCGTTAGCAAACGTTTTTTTAAACCAACTTAATGAGAAACCAGCGGCTAATGTCACTCCCATACTATAATAAGCATCTGGAACAGCATGTTCTTCAAATTGAAGAACTCCATCATAATTTGTACTAGAGCTATCTTCAAATTTTAAAACTACTCCAGAAGTACCGATACTTGATAAAACTTTATTAGAAGAATCTATTCCGGCACCAACTGCTCCACAAGCATTATCTGCTCCACCAGCAAAAGTCTTAGTTGTGGTAGTTAGTCCTGAAAATTCTGCATAGCTGGGAGTAATATTTCCTGTAAAATCAATTGATTTGACTAGTTTTGGACATAAAGAAATGGGAATTTCAAATTTATCAAGTATTTCTTTACTCCAAGTATTTTTTTCAATATCTAACATAACGGTTCCCGTAGCATCTGAATAATCCATTGCTAAAATTCCCGTCATTTTATATCTTAGATAATCTTTGGGTAATAGCATAGTTTTAGCTTTAGAAAAAATTTCAGGTTCATTTTCCTTTACCCATAAAAGCTTAGGTAACGTAAATCCTTCTAAAGGAACGTTATGAGTAATATCTATAAACCTTTTTCCCATAGCATCCATAATTTCTTTACATTGCTTAGTTGTTCTAGTATCGTTCCATAAAATTGCTGGTCTTAAAACCTTTCCAGCCTCGTCCAATAAAACTAACCCATGCATTTGGCCAGAAAAGCTAATTCCTTCAATTTCATCTGGTTGGATATTATCATTTAAAATCAACTTAACAATTGCAGAGGTCGTTCCGTATACCCAGTCATCTGGATTTTGTTCAGCATAACCTGGATGAGGTTGCTTTAGATCATAACTGAAACTTTCTTGTGCAATAATTTTTCCATCAGGATTAACTGCAGAAACTTTTACAGAACTGGTTCCCAAATCAATCCCTAAAGCATATTTATTCATTGTCATTCTCCTTAATAAAAAAGTGATTAGCCCATTTAATGAACCAATCACTTTTATTGATTAATAATTTTTAGTTATTACCTAAAGTATTAACAATATAATGGTTAATTGTATCTTTTATTTGTTCCAAATGGTCTGAATGAGTAGCAGAAATTAATTCTGATTGTGGAGTATCAATAATATATTCATTTAAACTATTAAAATCTTCTTTACCTGCTTCAATTGAAGCACCAATTCCTTCATCCCATGATGAATAACGTTTTGAAACGATATCTTTTAAGTATCCATCTTGTTGAAGCTTATCAGCAACTCTTAAACCAGCTGCAAAGCTATCCATACCAACAATATGTCCGTAGAATAAGTCTTCTGGTTCAAATGAAGTTCTTCTTGGTTTAGAATCAAAGTTTAAACCACCTTTAGGTCCAATACTTCCGTTTTCTAACACTTCATACATTACAGCAGTAGTTTCATATAAGTTTGAAGGATATTCATCAATATCCCAACCAATTAACTTATCTCCTTGGTTAGCATCTAATGAACCAAGTAAGCCAGCATCTCGAGCAACTCGTACTTCGTGTTGGTAAGTATGACCTGCTAAATTAGCATGGTTTCCTTCAAGATTAAGCTTAAAGTCTTTATCTAAATCATACTCTTTCATGAATTCAATTGTTGTAGCGGCATCAAAGTCGTATTGGTGAGTAGTTGGTTCTTTAGGTTTTGGTTCTAATAACATTTGTCCTTCATAGCCAATCTTATTAGCATAATCTTTAGCCATATGGAAGAATTTAGCAAGATGTTCTTGTTCTCTCTTCATATCCGTATTCCAAAGTGATTCATATCCTTCTCTACCACCCCAGAATACATAATTTTCAGAACCAACTTGTTTAGCGATATCCAAACTATTTTTAATTTGTGCAGCTGAATATGCAAATATGTCAGCAAATGGAGCACTGGCACCACCAGAAACAAATCTTGGATTTGTAAATAAGCTTGATGTATTCCAAAGAACTTTCATTCCAGTATCTTTTTGATTTTTAACAATTTTATCAACGACTTTTTGTAGATTTGCGTTAGTCTCACGCAAAGTATTTCCTTCAGGTGCAAGATCACGATCGTGGAATGCAAAGAATTGAACCCCTAGTTTTTGATAAAATTCAAAAGCATAGTCAACTTTTGCTAATGCTAAATCCATTGGATCAGTTATTTTATCATATGGTCGTTGTGCAGTTCCATCCCCAAATGGATCAACAAGACGTTGGTCAAAAGTATGCCAATAAGCAACTGAGTAACGTAACCAATCTTTCATCTTTTTACCAGCAATTACTTCTTCTGGATTATAGTAATGAAATCCTAATCCAGAATTAACATCAGAATTTCCAACATATTCAATTTTTGATATACCTTTCCATAAATCACTCATAATAATAAATCCTCCCATAAACATTAGTTTGTATTAACAACCAACTTACGAATATGAGTATAAGCCACAAAAATATTTTTTGCAAGCGCTTTTATTATTTTTTATTTATATACCTATAATTAATGTTTTTTAATGAAAGCGCTTGAAATATTATTTTTTCAATGTTATATTGTTTTTGTATTTAACAACCTTACTTATAATTTTTATCTATAAATAAGGGGAAGAACATGGAAACTTCAATTTCAAATAATAAAAAACATCATATTTCTGCTGGTTTTGTTTACTTTTTTGGTGCTTTAGGTGGATTGCTGTTTGGATATGATACCGGAGTTATATCCGGAGCAATTTTATTTATTCAAAAACAACTTCATTTAGATTCATGGCAACAAGGTTGGGTAGTTTCTGCTGTATTATTAGGGGCCATTATTGGTGCAGCAGTTATTGGACCAATGTCTGATAAATATGGTAGAAAAAAGTTAGTGTTATTATCATCAATTATCTTTTTTGTTGGTGCACTAGGTTCTGCTTTTTCTCCAGAATTTTGGTCTTTAATTATTTTCAGAGTAATATTGGGAATGGGTGTTGGCGCTTCGTCTGCCCTAGTTCCAACTTACTTGGCAGAACTATTACCTGCAGATAAACGTGGTGCGATGTCTAGTCTATTCCAATTAATGGTTATGACTGGAATTTTACTTGCTTATATTACAAACTATTTATTTTCTGGAATTTATACTGGTTGGCGTTGGATGCTTGGTTTTGCTGCCTTACCCGCTATCTTATTATTTTTAGGTGCACTAATTCTTCCAGAAAGTCCACGATTCTTAGCCAAATCAGGTAATTCTGATGCTGCTAAAGAAGTTCTAGCAACTATGAATGGTAATAATATGAACGTAGTTAATAGCGAATTAGATAATATTAAACAACAGGCTAAGATTAAAAGTGGCGGATGGAAAGAACTATTTAGTAGTTTTGTTCACCCAGCATTAATTATTGGTATTGGTTTAGCAATTTTTCAACAAGTAATGGGATGTAATACTGTTTTATACTATGCACCTACTATATTTACAGATGTTGGTTTCGGAGTTTCTGCCGCATTGATTGCCCATATTGGAATTGGAATATTTAATGTTATTGTAACTGCTGTGGCAGTTATGATTATGGATAAAATTGATAGAAGAAAAATGCTCATGGGTGGATCAATCGGTATGGGAATTTCTCTATTAATTATGAGTATATCTATGCATTTTTCAAATGGTAGTAGTTTTGCTGCATGGATTTGTGTACTTGCCTTAACAATTTATATTGCATTTTTCTCTGCAACTTGGGGACCAGTTATGTGGGTAATGATTGGTGAAGTATTCCCACTAAGTATTAGAGGTTTAGGTAATTCATTTGCTAGTGTTATTAACTGGAGTGCTAATATGATCGTCTCTCTAACATTCCCTCCTCTATTAAATTTATTTGGTACGGGTAGCTTATTTATTGGTTACGCAGTGTTATGTTTCCTATCCATTTGGTTTGTTAAGACTAAAGTTTTTGAAACTAGAAATAAATCGTTAGAAGAGATTGAAAATACTCTACGTGAAAAATCAAACGTATAATAAAAAGGACTGATATCTATCAGTCCTTTTTATTTGAAAAATTTAATTCATATCCTTGTAAATTTAATACACTATGTGTAATTAAGGAACATGCTCCCAATAATGTTGCTTTAACTGAATTGTTAATTAGATAAATGTGAGCATCGAAGTTATTGCTAAAATTACTTATTCTGTGATTAATTTTTGTTAGGATTTCAGGTATTTGTTCAATCAGTGGTGAGCTAATAAATATTGATTGAGGGTTAAAACTTTTACTTAAGTTGTAAATATTTAATGACATAATATTTATAAATTGAGTAATATTTTCGATAACAATTTTATTATTATCATTATATAATTTAACAATTTCATTTCTATCTAATGATTTACCAATTTTTTGTTCGATAAGTGTAATTATTGCATCTTCTGAACATACATCCTCAATTTTAGTTACTTTCCCATTTGGTAATACGGTTAGACTATTACCAATTTCACCAGATTCACCGGTTGATCCACGAAATACTTTCTTATCTATGATAATTCCTGCGCCAATTCCCTTATGTATACTTATTGTGATTGAATTATTTGTATCCATTTCATGCTCAAAGTCTCGTTCATAAACTGCTGTTAAATTTGATTCATTATCAATAACAAAAATCACGTTAGGATATTTTGTTTGAAAATAATCATTTAAGTCAACATTATCTAGATTTAAAAATGGTGAAGATATAATTTGATTATTACTAACAACTCCATGATAAGAAATAGCTATCCCTAATAATCCATTTTCAGATGAAATAAAATTTTCTAAGTTATTAATAATATTATCAATTAATTTTAATATTTCATGTATATTATTATTTATCATAATACTTTCATGTTTTATGATTTCACCATCTAAATAATTAACCATATAATGTAAATTATTATATGCTATATCAAAACTTATTGTATAACCATTTCTACCATTTATGCTAACTAGGGTTGGCTTTCTACCACCATTTGTTGAAGATTCTCCATCTCCACCTTCCCTAATAATTCTGGTTTTAATTAAATCGTTATATATTGATGAAACTGTTGATTTATTTAATGATAAATCCCTAGCAACTTGTGCTCTAGTAGTTACTCCAGAGTTAAATATGTCCTGCAATATTAATTTACCATTATTTTGCCTTAATAAATTATTGGTATGTAAATATCCATTCATTTTATTCTCCCAAAAGTTAAAATTATTTCAATTATAAACAAAAAAGGACTTGCTAGCAATGCTAACAAGTCCTTTTTTATGATTGGCATGGCAACTTCCTACCCTCGCAGGGGGCGATCCCCCAACTACTATCGGCGTTCAGAAGCTTAACTACTGTGTTCGGCATGGGAACAGGTGTATCCTTCTGGCTATCGCCACCACACTATATATCTAGAAAGAACTTCGTTCTCTCAAAACTAGCTAATATTAATTTTTCCGCATTGAGAACACCAAATCAACTCTATTGGTTAAGTCCTCGACCGATTAGTATTGGTCCGCTCCACGTATCACTACGCTTCCACTTCCAACCTATCTACCTGATCATCTCTCAGGGGTCTTACTTCCATAAAGGAATGGGAAATCTCATCTTGAGGCGAGTTTCACACTTAGATGCTTTCAGCGTTTATCTCATCCATACATAGCTACCCAGCGATGCTCCTGGCGGAACAACTGGTACACCAGCGGTATGTCCATTCCGGTCCTCTCGTACTAGGAACAGCTCCTCTCAAATTTCCTGCGCCCGCGACGGATAGGGACCGAACTGTCTCACGACGTTCTGAACCCAGCTCGCGTACCGCTTTAATGGGCGAACAGCCCAACCCTTGGGACCGACTACAGCCCCAGGATGCGATGAGCCGACATCGAGGTGCCAAACCTCCCCGTCGATGTGGACTCTTGGGGGAGATAAGCCTGTTATCCCCAGGGTAGCTTTTATCCGTTGAGCGATGGCCCTTCCATACGGTACCACCGGATCACTAAGCCCGACTTTCGTCCCTGCTCGACCTGTCTGTCTCGCAGTCAAGCTCCCTTCTGCCTTTACACTCTGCGAATGATTTCCAACCATTCTGAGGGAACCTTTGGGCGCCTCCGTTACTATTTGGGAGGCGACCGCCCCAGTCAAACTGCCCACCTGACACTGTCTCCCACCACGCTAAGTGGTGCGGGTTAGAGTGTTCACACAGCTAGGGTAGTATCCCACCAACGCCTCCACCGAGACTAGCGTCCCGGCTTCAATGGCTCCTACCTATCCTGTACAAGCTGTATCAACACCCAATATCAAGCTACAGTAAAGCTCCATGGGGTCTTTCCGTCCTGTCGCGGGTAACCTGCTTCTTCACAGGTATCTTAATTTCACCGAGTCTCTCGTTGAGACAGTGCCCAGATCGTTACGCCTTTCGTGCGGGTCGGAACTTACCCGACAAGGAATTTCGCTACCTTAGGACCGTTATAGTTACGGCCGCCGTTTACTGGGGCTTCATTTCTGGGCTTCGCATTAAATGCTAACTCATCCACTTAACCTTCCAGCACCGGGCAGGCGTCAGCCCCTATACGTCATCTTACGATTTTGCAGAAACCTGTGTTTTTGATAAACAGTCGCCTGGGCCTCTTCACTGCGGCTGTCCTTGCGGACAGCACCCCTTCTTCCGAAGTTACGGGGTCATTTTGCCGAGTTCCTTAACGAGAGTTCACTCGCTCACCTTAGGATACTCTCCTCGACTACCTGTGTCGGTTTGCGGTACGGGTAGTTAATCACTAACTAGAAGCTTTTCTCGGCAGTGTGACGTCAATTGCTTCCCTACTTTATTTCGGTCCTCATCACAACTTGTCAACCCGGTTAAAAGCATTTGACTCTTAACCTGACTTATTGCTTGAACACACATTTCCAGCCGTGTGCACAATTTAGCCTCCTGCGTCCCTCCATCGCTCAAACATGATTAACTAGTACAGGAATCTCAACCTGTTGTCCATCGCCTACGCCTCTTGGCCTCGGCTTAGGTCCCGACTTACCCTGGGAGGACGAGCCTTCCCCAGGAAACCTTAGTCGTTCGGTGGATCAGATTCTCACTGATCTTTCGCTACTCATACCGGCATTCTCACTTCTAAGCGCTCCACTAGTCCTTACGGTCTAGCTTCATTGCCCTTAGAACGCTCTCCTATCACATGAACAAAGTTCATGTCCACAGTCTCGGTAATATGCTTAGCCCCGGTAAATTTTCGGCGCGGAATCACTCGACTAGTGAGCTATTACGCACTCTTTAAATGGTGGCTGCTTCTGAGCCAACATCCTAGTTGTCTAAGCAACTCCACATCCTTTTCCACTTAGCATATATTTAGGGACCTTAACTGGTGGTCTGGGCTGTTCCCCTTTCGACGATGGATCTTATCACTCACCGTCTGACTCCCGGACATAAATCAATGGTATTCGGAGTTTATCTGAGCTCAGTAATCCATGACGGACCCCTTACCCAAACAGTGGCTCTACCTCCATGATTCTAATTCCGAGGCTAGCCCTAAAGCTATTTCGGAGAGAACCAGCTATCTCCAAGTTCGTTTGGAATTTCACCGCTACCCACACCTCATCCCAGCACTTTTCAACGTACACGGGTTCGGCCCTCCAGTGCGTTTTACCGCACCTTCAGCCTGGACATGGGTAGATCACCTGGTTTCGGGTCTACAGCAACATACTTATTCGCCCTATTAAGACTCGCTTTCGCTGCGGCTCCGGCTTTTCACCTTAACCTTGCATGTTACCGTAACTCGCCGGTTCATTCTACAAAAGGCACGCTATCACCCATTAACGGGCTCTAACTGCTTGTAGGCACATGGTTTCAGGAACTATTTCACTCCCCTTCCGGGGTGCTTTTCACCTTTCCCTCACGGTACTGGTTCACTATCGGTCACTAGGGAGTATTTAGCCTTGGGAGATGGTCCTCCCGGATTCCGACGGAGTTTCACGTGTTCCGCCGTACTCAGGATCCTGAACTGAGAGTTATCGATTTCGCCTACAAGGCTATCACTTTCTTTGGCCAACCTTCCCAGGTTGTTCAGCTATCAATAACTTTGGTAACTCAAATGTTCAGTCCTACAACCCCAATGAGCAAGCTCATTGGTTTGGGCTGTTCCCCGTTCGCTCGCCGCTACTTAGGGAATCGAATTTTCTTTCTCTTCCTGTGGGTACTTAGATGTTTCAGTTCCCCACGTCTACCTCTACTTAACTATGTATTCATTAAGTAGTAACAATCGACTAAGATTGCTGGGTTTCCCCATTCGGAAATCTCCGGATCAAAGCTTACGTACAGCTCCCCGAAGCATATCGGTGTTAGTTCCGTCCTTCATCGGCTCCTAGTGCCAAGGCATCCACCATGCGCCCTTTATAACTTAACCTCACAACCTACGGTTGTGCATTAGTTATTGAGTATTTGCGATTTTTTCTTGTTAAAAACTCAAAATTACGCGGTGTTCTCGGTTTAATTATATTTATTATAATTACTACAGAAAAATTAATATTATCTAGTTTTCAAAGAACCAAGTTTGGCTTTACGCCAATGGAGAATAGCGGGATCGAACCGCTGACCCCCTGCTTGCAAAGCAGGTGCTCTCCCAGCTGAGCTAATTCCCCAAGTTACTGCCGGCCTATGGTCGGTGATGGGCCTAAATGGACTCGAACCATCGACCTCACGCTTATCAGGCGTGCGCTCTAACCAGCTGAGCTATAGGCCCATAAGTGTAACTCACTTATTTGTATGAGAGTAGACCTCTCAAAACTAAACAAAGTTTCGATTAATGTGCAGGCTTCCTTTATTCCTTAGAAAGGAGGTGATCCAGCCGCAGGTTCTCCTACGGCTACCTTGTTACGACTTCACCCTAATCATCTGTCCCACCTTAGGCGGCTGGCCCCAAAAGGTTACCTCACCGACTTTGGGTGTTACAAACTCTCATGGTGTGACGGGCGGTGTGTACAAGGCCCGGGAACGTATTCACCGTGGCATGCTGATCCACGATTACTAGCGATTCCGACTTCATGCAGGCGAGTTGCAGCCTGCAATCCGAACTGAGAACGGCTTTAAGAGATTAGCTTAGCCTCGCGACTTCGCGACTCGTTGTACCGTCCATTGTAGCACGTGTGTAGCCCAGGTCATAAGGGGCATGATGACTTGACGTCATCCCCACCTTCCTCCGGTTTGTCACCGGCAGTCTTGCTAGAGTGCCCAACTAAATGCTGGCAACTAACAATAAGGGTTGCGCTCGTTGCGGGACTTAACCCAACATCTCACGACACGAGCTGACGACAGCCATGCACCACCTGTCATTCTGTCCCCGAAGGGAACGCCTCATCTCTGAGGTTGGCAGAAGATGTCAAGACCTGGTAAGGTTCTTCGCGTTGCATCGAATTAAACCACATGCTCCACCGCTTGTGCGGGCCCCCGTCAATTCCTTTGAGTTTCAACCTTGCGGTCGTACTCCCCAGGCGGAGTGCTTAATGCGTTAGCTGCAGCACTGAAGGGCGGAAACCCTCCAACACTTAGCACTCATCGTTTACGGCATGGACTACCAGGGTATCTAATCCTGTTCGCTACCCATGCTTTCGAGCCTCAGCGTCAGTTACAGACCAGACAGCCGCCTTCGCCACTGGTGTTCTTCCATATATCTACGCATTTCACCGCTACACATGGAGTTCCACTGTCCTCTTCTGCACTCAAGTCTCCCAGTTTCCGATGCACTTCTTCGGTTAAGCCGAAGGCTTTCACATCAGACTTAAAAAACCGCCTGCGCTCGCTTTACGCCCAATAAATCCGGACAACGCTTGCCACCTACGTATTACCGCGGCTGCTGGCACGTAGTTAGCCGTGGCTTTCTGGTTGGATACCGTCAAAGCATGATCAGTTACTATCACACCTGTTCTTCTCCAACAACAGAGTTTTACGAGCCGAAACCCTTCTTCACTCACGCGGCGTTGCTCCATCAGACTTTCGTCCATTGTGGAAGATTCCCTACTGCTGCCTCCCGTAGGAGTTTGGGCCGTGTCTCAGTCCCAATGTGGCCGATTACCCTCTCAGGTCGGCTACGCATCATTGCCTTGGTGGGCTATTATCTCACCAACTAGCTAATGCGCCGCGGGTCCATCCTAAAGTGGTAGCAAAACCACCTTTTAAACCGAAACCATGCGGTTTCAGTTGTTATACGGTATTAGCACCTGTTTCCAAGTGTTATCCCCTGCTTTAGGGCAGGTTACCCACGTGTTACTCACCAGTTCGCCACTCGTCCCAATGTTTAAAACGCTCGGTGCAAGCACCGATTGTTTTAAACGAGGACGCGTTCGACTTGCATGTATTAGGCACGCCGCCAGCGTTCGTCCTGAGCCAGGATCAAACTCTCATTTTAAAAATGATTAAGCTTGTAAGCTCATTTTGTTGTTCTATTTACTAGCGAATTGACTTCGCAAATGTTTTGGTCATAAACCGAAATGATTTATGACGCCCTGCACATTTGTTTAATCGAAACTTTGTTCAGTTTTCAAAGATCTACTGTTTCAAAATTAATTGGTATATTTAATTTTGAAGTTCGTTTGCTTTTCTCTCAAGCAACATAAATTATTATATATCATGTATTTTAGAAAGTCAACAACTTTTTAAAATTAATTTATTTAATAATTGGTATACATTTGCTTGCTCATCAGCAACAGGTAATATCTTACCAAAACTACTTGCTTGCGTCAATAACTTTTTTAAATTTATTTTTCTCTCAAGTAAGAAGCATAATCTATAATACAGGTCAGCAATTACCATGTCAATATAAAAATGGACAAGTTTTTAAACTTGTCCATTTTTATTATTTTATATTTACTAAGAAATACTTTTTCTTACCTTTTCGCACAATTACAAATTTACCATCAAACATTGAAGAAGGATCTACCATAGCTTCAATATCAGTCACTTTTTCACCATTTATTCTAACTGCCCCATTAGAAACATCTTCTCTAGCCTGTCTTCTAGATGGTTCAATACTAGTCTCATCGACCAACCATTCAATAATATTCATTGATTTATTTTCTGCTTCGGCGGTAGGCATATTTTTAAACCCTTGTTCAATTTCACTAGTTGTTAAATCAGCTACGTCGCCACTAAACAATGCCGCAGTAATATGTTCTGCTTCAGCAACTGCTTGTTCTCCATGAACAAACTTAGTTACTTCTTGGGCCAAACGACGTTGTGCTTCACGTTTTTCTGGTTGAGTTTTAACCTTTTCTTCTAAATCATCAATTTCATCTTGTGTTAAGAAGGTAAAATATTTTAGATATTTAATTACATCGCGATCGTCTTGATTAATCCAAAATTGGTAGAATTCGTAAGGAGTAGTTTTTTCAGGGTCTAACCATACGGCTCCACCGGCTGTTTTACCAAATTTAGTACCATCAGCTTTTAACATTAATGGAATAGTTAAACCATATACCCCGGCATTAGGTCCTTCAATACGATGAATTAAATCAATACCGGCAGTAATATTTCCCCATTGATCAGCTCCACCAAGTTGAACTTGGACATCATTTTCTTGATATAAATGAAGAAAATCAATTGATTGTAAAATTTGGTAAGTAAACTCAGTAAATGAGATTCCACTTTCCAATCGACTAGATACTACTTCTTTATTCAACATAGTATTAACACTAAATAATTTACCGTAGTCTCTTAAAAAGTCTAATAATGATAATTTTGATAACCAATCATAATTATTTACAATTTGGAAATTACCATCTTTACCAAATAAACTCTCCATTTGTTTAGTCAATGCTTGTTCATTATGGTGTACTTGATCCATTGTTTGTAAAACTCGTTCTGATTTTTTACCACTTGGATCACCAATTGAACCAGTTCCACCACCAATGACAATAACTGGTTTATGTCCAGCTAATTGAAATCTTTTTAAAATCATAAACGGAATTAAGTGACCGATATGCATACTGTCACCAGTTGGATCAATTCCGGCGTAAATTCCAACTGCTTTATCATTAACTAATTCATATAAAGCATCGTGGTCAGTTTCTTGGTTAATGGCACCACGCCATTGTAAATCATCAATAATGTTCATGATATTCCTCCTAAATAAAAAGTCCCCAGCAAAATTAATTGCTAGGGACGAAATTTCCGCGTTACCACCCGAATTGTCATCTAAAATTCAATGACCATCTCAATACATCTATAACGTGATGACCCGTTATTAAGCTCCATAGATGTAATTCACAAATCCACTTTGTTTAGCTTTCAGCTCCGCTAAATTTCTAATGTCCAATGAATTTACTACTCAGGCTATGTCATCGCTTTATCACCATAATATTAATGTAGTCACTCACTAATGTCAATTAGATTATTGAGCTTATTAATTGAATAATAAATTTTTTCTTCTACTATAAGGACATAAACTAATTAGGGGTGATTTTAATGTTACAAATTAATTTTCAAGATACTACTGGAAAGCAAGGCACCATTTCCTATAAGTCAGCTGATGATTTCATAGCTAACCAACAACTAGAAGTTCCTGATTTAGAAGACTATTATAAGGTTCTAAGTGTTACTTTAGATAATCAACCCATTCAATTAAATGATGCAACCGTTTATGGATTATATAATTATTTAGAAAATGCAAAAAAGTGATTGCCACCAGAGGTAATCACTTTTCTTTTACTATTTTAAAATGGTAGCCATCTTTATCAACTACTCCATATATATGTTTGGTTTTATCATCATCTAAAAAGCCAAAATCAACTTTACCACCATCTTCAGTTGGGATAATATCTTCTACTCTATTACGTAAAAAGTCTTTTAGAATTGGAAACTGCTTTTCAATCTTTTGTCCCTTTTTAACGGCTGCTTGCAAGGTATATCCTTCATTTTGAAAATGCTTTATATGAAATATTTTAATTAAATTTTTTAAGTTAAACTGTCGAGAGGATCCTTTGGGGGACTCAAGTGATTCAATGTATCCCTGCTGTTCCCAATATCTAAGTTGTCTAGTAGATACACCTAATAATTCACTAACTTGGCCAATACCAAAAATTAAATTATCAACACTCATTAATGATTTAATTTTATCGAACTCTTTAGTTTCTGACATGATCTCTCTCCCAATTTGTTATTTAACAAAAATAATTATACCAACACACTATATTTTTGGCAAATTAATAAACATCATTGTAAACTTTATTGACAAACTTTTTTCCAGAGACTATTATATTAACATCTTAAATTTTCCACACCATTATTAATCGAAAGGAGATTTTTCTATGTCAGAAAAACCTTTAGATGCCAATGGAAAACCATATAATCGTACTTTACTAACCGTAACTATGATTGTTGGTGTTTTTATGGCAGTTTTAAGTAGTACTATGTTAGCTACTGCTTATCCGGCTTTAATGAAAGCCTTTGATGTTTCAACATCTACTGTCCAATGGCTTACCACTGGATATTTACTAGTTAACGGGGTAATGATTCCCATCACTGCCTGGTTAATGAACCGCTTTAGTTCCAAATTACTTTACAATTTAGCTATGATTTTCTTCTTAGGTGGAACTATCTTAGCTTATTGTGCACCAAATTTTGGTACTCTTTTTGTTGCTAGACTTATCCAAGCAGTTGGGGCAGGTATTTCAATGCCATTAGGTCAAGCCTTACTATTATCAATCTTTCCACCTGATAAGCGAGGAGCTACCATGGGTATCTTTGGGCTAGCTATTGGATTAGCTCCCGCCATTGGTCCCACCTTATCTGGTTGGATTATTGATAATTATAATTGGCGCGTTTTATTTGGAATTTTAATTCCGATTGGAATCCTTGTGGTAGTTTTAGGATTAATTTTCTTTAAAAAACTACTTCCTACTAATAATGATCGCCTAGATATTTTATCGGCTGGACTATCAACCATTGGATTTGGTTCATTACTATATGGATTTTCTGAAGTTGGGGACAAAGGCTGGGGATCATCA
This sequence comes from Lentilactobacillus laojiaonis, assembly GCF_020616595.1. GTDB lineage: Bacteria > Bacillota > Bacilli > Lactobacillales > Lactobacillaceae > Lentilactobacillus > Lentilactobacillus laojiaonis. The sequence goes on from NZ_CP085278.1 coordinate 1,038,356, forward strand.
ATAGTAATTACCTTTATTATAATTGGTATTATTTTCATCGGTCTTTTTGCTTGGCGTCAATTAACTATGAAGGATCCATTCTTAAACCTAAATGTATTTAGAAATGGTGAATTTACCCTTACTACCATTTTGGCAGCCGTGGTTAACATGGCAATGGTAGGGGTTGAAATGATTGTTCCGCTATATCTTCAAACCGTTCGTGGCGATACCGCATTTGAATCAGGATTGACTTTACTCCCTGGTGCTTTAATGATCGGGATTGCTAGTCCTATCACTGGACGCATTTTTGATAAAATGGGAGCTAAACGTTTAGCTACTGCCGGAATGATTTTATTAACTATTGGTACCATCCCATTCCTATTCTTAACTAAAGATACTCCCGTAGCCTTTATCGTAATTGTGTATGCAATTCGAATGGTCGGGGTTGGTATGGTTATGATGCCTGTTACAACCGCTGGTATGAATGTCTTACCAGTTAACCAAATTGGTCACGGTACTGCTGTTAATAGTACCTTACGTCAAGTCGCTAGTTCAGTCGGTACTGCTATTTTAGTTAGTGTCTTAACTAATGTTACTAACAATAACATGCCGGCTAAACACGTCTTACACCAAAACCCATTACAATACAAAGACCTTGCTATCAATTCAGTTTTAAATGGATACACTGCCGCTTTTGGCGTTGCTATTTTATTCTGTCTTATTGGTTGGGCCCTCACCTATTTCTTAAAACAAAATAATCCTACTAAAGGAGGCGTTAAATAATGGCACTAGCTTTAGTAATTATTTTTGCTTTATTATTTATAGCTTCTTATGTATTAATGCCTAAAGGAATTTTGAGAATTCTTACTTTTATATTCTCGCTAGTTATTATGATTGGTTCATTAGTATTAATTACTGCCGGCGATAATAATCACTATGGAATGAAAAAAGTTACGGTTACCGAAACTAAAACTTTAAAACCCGCTTCAGATATTAAACAATTAGATACTAAATTATTAATTAAAAATCCATTAGGTACCAAGGATGAATCAGTAATTGTTTATAAAGATGATCGCAATAAGACTGCTCATACCCAAGCTGACAAAAACACGGATAATAAATTTGTTAGAGATAATAAAAAAGATCCGCAATTAAAAGTTACTACTACTAAATATGTTTATAAAAATAACTTCTTTAAAGTTCTCTATGCCGGTTTAGATAATAACAACGTTTATCAATCACGTAAAAATGAATTCATTATTAATGATGATTGGATTGTGTTAACTCCTAAGCAAGCTAGTTCTCTTCAAACTAAAATGAAGGACCAACAAGCAAAGGCTAAACCACAAATGGAAAAATTAGTTAAACAACAAGTAACTCAAGCCATGATGGCTAACCCTTCTATGACTAAGAGTCAACAAAAACAACTAATTAAAAAGATTACACAACAAGCTCAACAAAAAGCTATGGATCAAACCAAAAAAGAACTTCAAAAAATGTCTATTGAATAAAAAAAGACCGCTAAAAGCGGTCTTTTTTTATTAAGCAAATATAATCAAGTAACCTTAATACTATGATAATATTAAGGCATAAAAATAGTAGATTACATAATTATTAGGGGGAATGATTATGACAAATACAATCAATGCAGGAATTGCTACTGTTAAGACCTTAGAGAGCTGGGGAATCGATCATATTTATGGGTTACCCGGTGGTTCAATTAACAATTTCATTTATGCCTTAGATTCTGAAAAAGATAAAATTAAATTCATCCAAGTTAGGCACGAAGAAGTAGGAGCTATAGCAGCTTCAGCTGATTATAAAATCAGTGGACAAATTGGGGTAGCCTTAGGTTCTGCCGGTCCTGGTGCTACTCATTTAATGCAAGGAATTTATGATGCTAAGATGGATAAAGTGCCTGCCTTATTTTTGGTGGGCCAATCAGTTCAATCTCAAATGAACATGGATTCCTTCCAAGAATTAGATGAAGATCCAATGTTTCAAGATGGCGCGGTTTATGCCCGTACAGTCACTGACGCTACCACCTTACCACATGTAGTCGATGAAGCTATTCGTCGAGCTTATGCTTATCGTGGACCAAGTGTAGTAATCATGCCCGAAAACTTAGCTGGTGAAGATATTCCCGCAGACGGATACTATTCTGCAGCCAATGCTCATCAAGTTAATCAATTAAAGGCACCTACCAACGAACAAATTAATAACGTTTTAGATATGATTAGTAAAGCCAAAAAGCCTATGATTTTCGTGGGTATCGGGGTAGCCGATCACGCTGACCTAGTAATGGAATTATCTAAAAAATTACAAATGCCAATCGCTACTACAGCTATCGCTAAAGATATTATTCCGTCAGATTTTGAAGCTCTTTTAGGCTCATCTGTTCGAGTTGCTTCCAAACCAGCTAATGAAGCAATTGCGGAAACTGACCTAATTTTACTAATTGGATCGGATATTCCTTTTGGCCAACTCGAATTTAGACCAGAAGTTAAGTTCATACAAATTGATACCAACCCAGCTAAATTGGGCAAACGTCATCGTGCAGATATTGCTATTTTAAGTACTGCCGGGGATACTTTAAATAAATTAATTAGTTTAAGTGAACCCCTTCCTGATTCCAAATGGTACCAGGCAAATGTTCAAAACGTTGCTAACTGGTGGCAATACAATAATAAATTAATGGGCATGACTAGCGATCCAATGCGCGTTGAACCAGCTTTTGAACAAATTAATCGTATTTCAAATAGTGATGCTATCTATTCAATCGATGTAGGTCAAGTTACTCAAAACTCCGTTCGCTTACTTAAGATGAATGGTAAAAAACGTTGGTTTACTTCTGGATTATTTGCAACTATGGGCTTTGGTTTACCCGGTTCAATTGCTGCTAGTCTCCAATTCCCTGGTCGCCAAGTCTTTAACCTAGCTGGTGATGGTGGACTTTCCATGGTAATGCAAGATTTAGATACTCAAGTAAAATACCATTTACCAATCATTAACGTAGTCTTCATGAATGATGTTTTAGGCTTTATTCAAGACGAACAAGAAGATGAAAATCACGAAGATTTCGGGGTAGCCTTAGATCCAATGGACTTCGCTGCCATCGCAAAAGCTCAACACATGCAAAGTGCTGATGTACAACAATTTGCAGATCTAGAAAAAGCTTTTGATCAAGCCGCCCAAGTTACTGCTAACGGCGAACCATTTTTAATTAATGTTCACGTCCAAGATGCCCGTCCAATTCCAGTTGAAAAACTCGAATTAGATCCAGATAAATTTAGTGCCGACCAAATTGCTAAATTTAAGAAACGCTATTTAGCTGAAGATTTACAACCACTTAGTTACTTTGAAAAAAAGCTTAATTAATTAAAAGATCTTCCATCATGGAAGATCTTTTTTGTTATAATACGAATATTAATAAAAGCGAGGTCAGATTTATGGGATTCACTCCAAAATTAATATTTGCAGATATCTGCTTAATCATTTCAATTATATTAGCACTTTATATCAATAAAAGTGTTGATATGCCTGCTAACATTAAAGTGGCATTAATAGTGGTCGCCTTAATTTTACTAGTAATATCAATTGTCATTAACTTAAGTGATACTTTCAAAAAAATTAAAAAGCAAAAAAAATAAGCTTAGCCTTGAGGGCTAAGCTTATTTTTTCCAATTATTATAAATATTAACTAATCCTTGCGTACCTTCATCACCTAAACCGTTCGACACCATATTTTGGTATAAATCAGCAGCCTTTTGAGTAGCTGGTAAATCAATTTGCATGGACTGAGCCATTTCTAGTGCAATTTTTAAATCCTTTAGTAAATATTTAGCAGCAAAACCGGGTTGATAATCGCCCGCTAACACTCGCGGACCATAATTTTCCATACTCCAATTTTGAGCACTACCACCATCAATAGTTTCCATAATTTGGTCTAGATTTAGTCCCGCTTCTTTAGCATAGTTTAAGGCTTCACTCATCCCTGTCATCGTTCCGGCAATCATAATTTGATTGGCCATCTTAGCATTTTGACCCATGCCAGCTTCCCCAAATAAATTAACCGAACTACCTAGAGAATTAAAGATAGGCATTACTGCCTGAAATGTATCTGAATTACCGCCGACCATAATAGTTAGCGTGGCATTTTTAGCCCCCACATCGCCACCGGATACAGGAGCATCCAAAGTTTCAATTTTCCGGGATTGGCCATATTCATAGATTCTTTTAGCAATTGCTGGGGAACTAGTCGTCATATCAATTAAAATCTGTCCAGATACTGCTGATTTAAAAATTCCCTGGTCGCCAAAATAAGTCTCTTCCACATCTTTAGGATTACTAACAATCGTTATTACTACATCTTGATGTTTAGTTAATTCCAGTGGATTATCGGCCCAATGAGCGCCCAAATCTAAAACTGATTGAGCATGCGCCTTAGTCCGATTATAAACCGTAACGTCATAGTCATTCTTTAATAAATTAATTACCATTTGAGAACCCATTACGCCAGTTCCAATAAAACCAATTTTCATTTTATCTACCTCCTAATATATCTCGTAACTACATTTTACAAGAAATATCAGTGGTTGGCTTACTAACTTATTTTTTCATTTTAATTAGCAGCCAAGTTAAAATAATTCCCACTCCCACCATCATTGCTCCGGAAATGGGAGTAGTGGTAATTCCAAATTGTTCAAATAAATATCCGCCTACCCTAGAACCAAGCGCGATTCCAACATTAAACGCTGAGATATTCAGTGCCGAAGCCATCGTGACGTCATTAGGTGTAAATTTTTCTGCTAATTTCATAATATAAAGTTGAAGACCGGGAACATTCATAAAAGCGAATAAGCCCATTAACAACACGGTGATTAAGCCTAACCAGTGTAGTTTTAAAGTGAATTGTAAGATCAGTAAAACGGCTGCCAAACCAATAAACATTGCTAATAAAGCTGGTAAAGTCTTTTGATTAGCTAATCTTCCACCAATCGTATTTCCCACCGCTACCATTAATCCATAAATGATTAAAATAACAACGACGGCGCCAGCACTCCAATGCATACTTTGTTCTAAAATTGGTGATAGATAAGTGTAAACTACAAATGTTCCACCATATCCAAAGACCGTAATTAATAAGGCCACTAATAATTGCGGATTTTTTAAAACTCGTAAAATGCCAAGAGCATTGGTTTTAGCTGGTAATGGTAAATTATTCGGTACTAAGATTGCATTAGCAATTAAACCAATTACCCCAATCACACTAATAAATAAGAAGGTCATATGCCAGTTGGTAATCTGACCAATAAAAGTTCCCAATGGCACTCCCGTAACGGTTGCTACTGTTAATCCTGTAAACATAATAGCAATAGCTGATGCTCGTTTATTAGGCGCTACTACGTCAGCTGCAATGATCGATGACACGGTCATAAAAATTCCGTGAGCAAAAGCGGCAAAAACTCGACCTATTAATAAGATAGTAAAAGTAGGTGCTACTGCATCCATAACATTTCCAATAATAAATAACAGCATAATTAAAATCATTAAGGTCTTCCGATTGATTCTATTAGATAGAATTGTAAGTAAGGGCGCCCCCACTACAATTCCTAAAGCATAAATCGAAACCGTTAAACCGGCTTGTGATACGGTAATTCCAAAACTTTTTACTAACATAGGAATTAGACCTACACTAATAAATTCAGTTGAACCAATTGCAAAAGCACTAATCGCTAAAGCAAGTAAAGTTAGACCTGGTGCAATTGAAGCCTTCTTTGTATTGACATCCATAAGTATTCTCCTTTTATCAACTTGATTATTCGACAAATATAAATTATACTTTTGGAGAACTTTTTAGCAATTACGTACTTTAAAGTGCTATAGTCACTTTTTAGTTCCTATGGAGGAAAATAGTTTGGAAAAAATATATAATATTGGCGTTGAAGCAACGATGGAAGTTATTGGTGGTAAATGGAAACCCATTATTTTATGTCACTTACGTAAGAAGGTTCTACGAACTAATGAGTTACGCAGAGCCATTCCGAATATTTCACAAAAAATGCTAACCCAACAATTACGTGAATTAGAAGATGATTCTATCATTAATCGAAAAGTATATAACCAAGTCCCACCCAAAGTTGAATATTCTTTAACTGACTATGGAAAAACCTTGAGCAATATTTTAAATCAATTATGTACTTGGGGAGAATGCGATATTGATCGCCGAGTTGCCAATGGAGAAAAAATTGATTTATTAAATCGTGATATGTAAAAAGCACCCCACGGGGTGCTTTTTTAATTTTCTAATGGAATAAATTTACCTAATGTCACATCATAGAGGCCTTGATCAGTTAGTTTTAATTCAGGAATTACCGGCAAAGTTAAAAACGATAAGGTAATAAAGGGATCAAAATTAACTTCATGACTAATCTGTTGATATTTATTAAGTAGGTTTTGTAATTGTTGCGAAGCTACTTCGTAGGATTGATCAGACAAAAGTCCACCAATTGGTAGAGGCATATTGGCTACCAACTCACCTTTATTAACAATCACCAAGCCTCCATTGGTACTAGTTAATTGTTCAATAGCTTGAAAAATATCTTCATCATTAGTTCCAAAAGCCACAATATTATGAGCATCGTGAGCAATTGATGAAGCAATCGCACCAGAATTTAACTTGAATCCCTTAACAATGCCTAAGCCAACGGTTCCTAAATTATGATGGCGTTCGATGACCACCATTTTTAGTAAATCATTATCCACATCACTTTCAAAGTTATCGGTAGCTGAAAGTTTTTCAATCAAGTGATGAGTAGTAATATGGTTCGGTTCAATCTCAATAACATTTACTGAGTGGCCGTTTAACGGCATTTTTAAATCAGATTTTTGTAAATGATGTTTGACTGTTTGGCGATCTAATTTTACTGGAGTTGATTCAAGTTGAGCAGAATCTGCAATCCAATTTCCCCGTTTCATTACCCGATCAATTTTAACTGAGTTTAGATCATCTAATACTATTAAATCAGCTAAAAATCCTGCTGATAAGGCTCCTTGGTCATATAAACGATGGGCTTGTGCCCCATTATAACTAGCAATAATATAGGCTAACTCCGGTTGCATCCCATGAGCAATTGCTAATCTAACATTATGGTCAATTGAACCTTCAGCAATAATATCGGTAATGGTTTTATCATCCGTACAAAAGGCAAATCTAGAAAAATTATAATCATTTACTGCACCCATGGTATTTAATAGATCATTTTCTACAGTTCCTTGTCTTAAAAAGACATAAAAACCACTATTTACCCGATCTAAGGCTTCACTAACCGTGGTTGCTTCATGATCCGTATCCGCTCCGGCCAGTCTTAATTGGTTTAATTGAGATACCGAATAGCCAGCAGCATGGCCATCAACATGTTTGCCATGACGTTTAGCATCATTAATTTTTTGAAATAAATCAAAGTCATGATTAACAATTGCCGGATAATCCATGACTTCTGCTAAGCCCACTACTTCGGGATTTTTGTATAAACCGTTTAAATCTTTAGCAGTTAAAATTGCCCCATTATGATCAAAAGCAATACATGGTACTGAAGAAGGTAACATAAATTTAACATCTAATGCCGTTTGTTTGGCATCTTCCATTAAATATTGAATTCCTGCAACTCCAATTACATTAGCTAATTCATGAGGATCAGTAACAATCGTGGTGACACCATGCTTTAGTAAAATTTTTCCTAGTTCACTAGGTGTTACCATAGAGCTTTCCATATGAACGTGGGCATCAATCATCCCCGGAACAATCCATTTTCCAGTTAAATCAATAGTTGATTTGGCCATAAGGTTCTCATCGTTTTTTACGTTACTGATAATTTTTCCGTCATTAATCCATAAATCAGTTGCTTCGAACTTCTGGTTAAATACATTTAAAACCTTTGCATTAATTATTTGTAAATCAACTAGATTTTTCATAACTGTCCTCATTTCAAATCAAAATAAAAAGTCGACACCACAAAAAGTGGCGTCGACTTAGCACTTTTTGTTCATAGTCCAGTATTTACGGCACTGGGTAGAGACTGTCATCCATATCATGACGTTATATAAACAATTTTTCTCATTTATTAGTTTTTAATTTTTAAATATTGATATATACAGTATCAGCCTAAAAATTGAAAGTCAAGCTGATTTTCATTAATCAATCATACCTTTTTTAACGTTATCATTATGGAACCAAGCTACTCCCTTATCAAACAAGGCAATAAAATCATTACTTAAATAAAGTAAATAAGTAATAAACAATACCCAGTTAGCTCCACCTTGAAGAGCAGTAATTCCCCAAAGTGTTACGGAGAATAAGCCTTGGCCCAACCAGAAATAATATGTATCTGAAAAACGCAAGGTGGTTAATAATGCCCCCGTAATTCCGATAGTGGCTGCCAAAGCATCAATTAATGGACGTGGAGAATCAGTAAAGTTAGATTCAAATCCATAGAGTGCAATTAGGACTAATCCAAAAAATAGGGCTGTAAGCATCCAAATTCGATAGGGATGCTCTGTATCTTTAATTTGACGAACTCGTGAGTCTACATTTTTAGCCCATCCCGGCATAAGTAAAACTGGGATATCTAAAAGAACGATGTAAACTGCTTGAAGTAACATATCAGCATAATTTTTAGCTGCATAAGCTACAAAAATATAGATTAATGCACTAACTAATCCAAACACTCCGTTTAATGGTTTGGTGTTAGTTATAGAAATGGTACAGGTGAATCCCAACATCCCCGCAAGCATTGTAACAATTGCTAGTGGCGTAATGGGACCCACTAAGGTAGTGCCTAGGATTATCGCCAATCCTAGTAACAATAGTATGTAACTTTGCCTAGTCCACCCCTTCATCTGTTCAACGTACCAACTAGGCTTAAAAGCGCTAAATAGCGCTATATTTTCGACAGATTGACTGTCTTGGAAACTTTGATTCTTTTGCATTTTGGTTCTCTCCTTTAGGATTTATATTTAGGCCAGTAAATGAGTAAATTTAACCTACAAAAAAGTATACAAGGATAATTTTTGGATTTAAAGGATTGACTTTTATACTCGTTTCGACGGTAAAAATCAAAATTGGTCTAATCCGTTGATATAACAGTAAAAAATATTTTTTAGAATTTTTTCTCCTCAATTAAGTTAATCGTTTTAAAAAATTCACCTAACAAAAAAAGTTTAGAACTAATCAAAGTTCTAAACTTTTTTGTTATTTTGCTTGAGCAATTGCGTTTTTTACCGCACTTTTAATAGCTTTACTTGAAGCAGAGGCACCAGAAACCGCATCAACATCGACAGTGTTTTTAGCAACCATCGCCTTAGGCATTTCTTCAACAGCTTGAAGTCCAATATCTTCACTTTCGTGTTGTTCCAGAACTTCAACATTTTCAATGACCTGATCTTTATAAGTAACTCGAACTACAATTTGATCACCAATTCCAGTATCAGCATCACTAACACCCAAATATTGGTTTTCCTCAACTGTATAGTTACTTAAATCAATCGCAGCCATATCATTACTACCAAGATCTTCCGCATTATCATTAGCATTTGCGGCCATAACCATTAAAGCATCTGATTTTACTTTAGCTGCATTTTCTCCGGCAATCTTACCAAAGATTAAACATTCAGCCAGATTTCCACCACCATTATATTGGTTAGCGTTAATTCCACCAAATTCTCCGGCGCTATATAAATGCGGAATCGGATTATTCTCTGCATCTAAAACTTCTGCTTTAGCATTGCGTTTGGCACCACCCTGGGTGTTTAATAGTCCCGTAGCTAATGGAGCTGCATAGTATGGTCCTTGATCACTTAATGGTTGCATAGTAGCTCCATCACGATTAAATTGCATATCACGACCCTGTTTAGCCATTTGGTTAAAGGTTGCAGCTGTATTAACAAAGATCTCAGGATTAACATCCATTTTGGCAGCCAAGTCTTCTAAATTGTTAGCTTGAATGACAATCTTACCAATTTCCGGATATGGGAAATTAGCATCAGCTTTAATCTTATCAGCTTGAGCTTGGTCAAATACCACGTATGGATGGTTATATACGTCAGGATGTCTCCAACCACCATGTGAATAGATGAATCCGTGACGACCAGCTTCATCTTCACGTAAATAACGACTTCCATCATCACCTACTACAAAGATACTACCGTCATAAAGAGATGGTTGATCACTGTGAATGAATTTACCTCGTTCTTCACTAGGATTTTCAAAAGTAAATCCGGAATCAAATCCATATCCTGCATAAGCTGACATATGCCATAATTTAGCCCCAACTTCTTGGGCCATTCTTACACCATCGCCACGATTATAAAGGGTACCAATAACTTTTAACTTAGGAGCACCAATATAACTTTGAATAGCTTCGGGATCATTTTCAAAACCTCCCATGGCCATAACTACCCCATTTCTAGCTTGGATATTTACGGTTTGTCCATGGCGACTTACTTGAACTCCTTCAATTACACGCGTATCCGGATTTTGGATTAAATGTTTAGCGGGTGTTTCCAACCAAACATCAATATCGCGATCCATAACATGTTGTCGTAAATTCTTCCAAAGTGAGGCATTAAATGCTCCTTCACTAACTAAAGTTTCATCCATAGTATCGGCTCCTGGAAATTCGGGATATTCCGGTGCAATGGTATCCTTAGCAGTAGTTTCAGGAGTTGATTGACGATAACTAACTGGATCTTTAACGTCTAAATACTTAATAAAGTAATCACGCATATTAGTAATTCCATCGATATAAACGTTTAAAATATCATCTTCAACTTGAATACTTCCAAATAGGGTTTGCATATATTTTTTAACTTGGTCGCGATCATAACCGGTTAAAACAATTTGACCGGCATAACGCGTGTTACCGCCTTCGTGTCCCAGTGGGGCTGCATCTACTAATAAAACACTAGCACCATTATCCGCGGCAAATCTAGCAGCGGAAGCTCCAGCAGCTCCAAATCCAATTACTACTACATCATAAGTTTTATTCCAACTAGTTGGTAAAACTGTTTGTTTTGCTTGAATCACTTGATTTCCTCCTTCAGAATTAACCGAAACAAATAATTCGAATCGACTAAAACAGGTTTCTAAAAATTTAATAGTCCGACGATCCGTTAAGTTATTGTTAGCATCAAACGCACTTGGGGCATATCCCAATTCAAATTCATGTCCGGACATAACGTGAGCATCTACTCCGGGAGAATCTAAAATTTGGCGTAAATGGCCTTGAGCTCTAACCGTTCCTTGGGCGCCTAGTGAGGTTCCCACAATCATAACGGGCTTATGTTTTAATGGATTAGTGACGGATGACATCCATTCGATTGCATTTTTCTCAACTGCTGGAATAGAATGATCATATTCGGGAGTCCCGAAAATCACACCATCAGCTGATTTAACTAAGTTGTCTAATTGCTCAACTATCTCAGGTAATGGTGCATTTTCACGAAACATTGGCAAGTTACCAATTTCAACAATGTTAATTTCTGCACGGCTAGCAAAATGACGTTGCATATATGCTAACAATTTTCGATTGTATGATAAGCTTGCATTTGTCCCTACAAAAGCAACTAATTTCATGGTATTATCTCCTTGTTTGTTAATTAATTCACTTCGATTATGAACTTAATTCACTAAAAAGGAAAATAGTTAATTCGTTGAAAAAATATGCAAATTTTGGCATACTTCATTTAAAGGAGATAATTTATGGTTAATTTTAATAAAGAAAATCAAATCATCAAAATTTTAACCACGTTGCGTGATGTGGGGAGCATTTCAAGAACTGCCGAGCAACTGTATTTAACCCAACCTACTGTTAGTAAGCTAATTAGGCAGGAAGAAGATAAGTATCATGTTCAACTGATTGATCGCAAACAACACCCTTTAAAATTAACTGCAGCTGGAGAATTTTATTTAGAATCCATTCAAAATTTAAATCACTCATATCAGTTAATGGCTAATCAATTAAGTCTGTTTCATCCCTATCTGTCACAAACGATTACGATTGGCGTTAATCCTGCCGTGGCGGTAAGTATTTTACCAAAGATTCTCCCCATCTTTAAAAACACTTATCCTGAAGTTAAAATAAGAATCATGGAAAGTCCTTCAATCGCCGTAGAGCAACACCTATTAGATCAAGAAATCGATGTTTACCTGGGAATGAAACCTAGTTACCATGATTTTTTAAGTTACCAGTCAATTTATACCGGTGGTGGCATACTTTTAATTAAAAAAGATCAGATTGATGGAGCAATCCCTAAGCAACCTGTTAATGATTTATCACCTTACTTGAACAATCAAGAACTAGTCATCGAAACTAACGATTCCGGTTTCCAACATGTTGTGGATAGTTACCTAACTCAATTAAATATTTCACCCAAAATTATTTTGGAAACGGCTAATATTGAAACGGCTAAAAACTTAGCTTTGGCCGGATATGGGGCCACTATTATTCCAGAAAATATGTTACCTGAATTTGTTAATCAAGATATTGCGGTAATTTATATTAATCCCGATGTTTTTAAGGTGGACTTTACCATAGCTTATCAATCGCATTCTAAGAATATTGAAATTATTAATCAATTTATCGACACCGCTCAACAAGTTTTTCCCAATAGGAGGAGTAATATGCAACATTTAGAGATTTATGGATTAGGTACTGATATTAATCTTTCTATTAGCTCTTCTAATGCTACCGATGAATTAAAAAGTGCTCAGGAGCTAATCAAGAATTATGAAGATCTATTAACGGTTAATCGAGCTAAATCCGAAGTTATGTCAATCAACCAAGCTGCCGGTAACCATCCCGTACAGGTTTCTGAAATCACCTATAATTTAATTGAACGAGCTACTCAAGTTAGTTTACAAAATAAAGGTTTCAATATTGCTATTGGCCCCATCGTGAAACTTTGGAGCATTGGTTTTGATAATGCTAACGTTCCCGATGATGACCAAATTCAACAACGCTTAGCTCTAACTGATCCTCAAAATATTAAATTAGATAAAGTCAATCGCACCGTCTACTTAACTAAAGCTGGCATGGAGATTGATTTAGGTGCCATCGCTAAAGGTTATATTGCTGATGCGATTAAAGCACTTTGGACTAGTCACAATATTGATCAAGGAATTATTGATCTAGGCGGTAATTTATTATTTATCGGTCCAGGCGATCATAACGGTTACTGGAATGTGGGAATTCAAGATCCTGATCAAATTCGTGATAAGCCAATGATGATTATTCAAACTTCCCCCAAATCAGTCGTAACCTCAGGAATTTACGAACGCTTTTTGAAAAAAGCCGGTAAAATCTATCACCACATTTTAGATTCTCAAACTGGTTATCCCATGCAAAATGATATTAAAAGCGCTAGTATCATTAGTGATAAATCTATCGATGGTGAAATTTGGTCGACGATTAGTTTTTACGAAGGTATTCAGCAAGGAATTGCTGATCTTGAGAAACAACCGGACATTGAAGGTATCTTGGTAACCAAAGATAATCAAATTTATGTTACCTCTGGCATTATAGACAGTATTTTATGGGTTCATCCCGATTATCAATTAAATAATAAAAAAGGTCTGGACTAATTAGTCCAGACCTTTTTTATTATTTAATTTCTTTAACTTTTGAGTTATTTTCTTTAAACCAAGCAACGTCTTTATCAAATAAAGCAATTAAGTCATTACTTAGGTATAGTAGGTAAGTTATAAATAATACCCAGTTAGCCCCACCTTGAAGAGCAGTAATTCCCCAAAGGACAACGGACATAATGCTTTGTAATAACCATAAGTAATATGTGTCTGAGTAACGTAAAGTGGTCATTAAGGCTGCAGTAACCCCGATAGTAGAAGTAATTGCATCAACTAATGGTCTTGGTGAATCAGTAAAGTGTGCTTCAAAACCATATAAAGCAATTAAAACAACTACAAAGAATAGGGCAAATAGTGCCCAGGTTTTTTTAGAATTAGTAGTATTTTTAATTTGTCGTACTTTTTTATCAACATCTTTTGACCAACCGGGTAGTAATAATACCGGTAAATCAAGTAAAACAATAAATACCACTTGTAATAAAATATCTGAATAATTCTTAGCTGCAAAAGCAACAAAAATATAAATTAATGCACTTACCAATCCAAAAATACCATTCAACGGTTTGGTATTGGTAATTGAAATAGTACAAGTAAATCCTAAAACTGCCGCAATCATGGTTACAATTGAAATTGGATTAATTGGGCTTAAGAAAGTAGAACCAATGATAATTATTAAACCAATCGTTAATAAAATATAACTTCGACGAGTCCAACCTTTCATTTGTTCAATATACCAACTAGGTTTTAAAACACTAGTTAAAGCAATTCTTTCTTCAGGTGTACTACTTAAATTTTGTTCATTTTGCATAAATATATCTCCTTTAGGGTTTATCATGGCCAGTAAATGAGTAAAGTTGGCCAAAAAAAATTATACATACGAGTATAATCCATTTTTTTCAAAAAATAAACCCTAAATTTAATTTATCGGTTTAAAATGCGAACAATTCAAACTTATAACAATTTGATTATTCGATAATTAATCATAAAAAAACATCTCATAAATTGAGATGTTTTTTTAATTATTTAGTAGTAACCGCACCAATTACTTGGCCGTGATTAACTTCTTTTATATTATCAAATTTAAGGTTTCCAACGTGGTCCATATTAGTCATAACAATTTCGATAGTAGTTTGTTTACCGGCTGCTTTAACTTGGTCTAAGTCCATCAAGGCTAAAGTATCACCAGCTACTACTTGATCGCCATCATTTACTTTAACGCTAAATGGTTCACCTTTTAATTCAACCGTATCTAATCCCATATGAACCAAAATCTCAACACCATCATTAGTTTTAATTCCTAAGGCGTGTTTAGTTGGGAATACTGTAGTAATAACCCCATCAACGGGTGAAACAATAGTATTATCGCTAGGTTCTATGGCAAAACCATCCCCTAACATTTTTTGTGAGAAGGTATCATCAGCTACTTGAGTAATATCAACGAATTGTCCATTAGCAACACTATGCAATAATTCAGTAACTGGTTTAGGAGCATCAACCGCTTTACTTTCAATTGCTTGATCTTCTGCCACTGGATTATCAGTTGAGATTGTTAGATCAGAAAGTGGAATGTTAGCATCATTTAATTTAGCTAATGCCGTATCAACAAATTGAACGTCTGTCCCAATTACTACTTGTAAGTTATTTTTATCGACTACGTTTACACCTGCAGCTCCGGCACGTTTTAAAGCTTTTTCATCAATCAAACTAGTGTCATTTAATTGTAAACGTAAACGAGTAGCACAACTATCAACAATCTTAATGTTATCAGCACCACCAATAGCGATATAAACTTTCTTAGCTTTAGTAGTGTATTTATCATCGTTACTATCTTCGATGATTTGGTCGCCACCGTCTGTACTTTCTACTGGTTCACGACCCGGAGTCATTAAATTGAATTTTTTAATCGCAAAATCAAAACCAAAGTAATAGATCACAGCCATTAAAAGGCCTTGAACAATTAACATGTAAGGTTTATCAGCTAATGGTAAATGGAAACTTAAAATGTAATCCACTAAACCGCCAGAAAAGGCAAATCCGGCAATCCAATGCATAAATGCTGCTAAACCTAATGAAAATCCAGTAAAGATTGCGTGTAACACATATAGTGGCCAAGCCACAAACATAAATGAGAATTCCAGCGGTTCGGTTACCCCGGTGAAAAATGAAGCTACCCCAGCAGCTAGCATTAAAGAGGCAGTTTCTTTCTTACGTTCTGGTAAAGCATTTTTATAAATAGCATAAGCTCCGGCTGGTAGTCCAAACATCATGATTGGGAAGAAACCAGCTTGATACATACCAGTAACTCCACGGATTCCATCACCAGACCAGAATTTACCAATATCATTAATTCCGGCTACGTTAAACCAAAATACGGAATTTAAAGCTTGGTGTAATCCAGTAGGAATTAATAAACGGTTAAATAAACCATAAAGTCCGGCACCTAATGCACCTAGACCAACCATGAATTTACCAAATGCTACCAAGGCATCATACATTGGTGGCCAAATTACCAATAATAATCCAGAAATTATTAACATAGTAACTGAAGCTAAAATCGGAACTAGGCGTTTACCACTGAAAAATGATAAAGCCATTGGTAATTTGGTTTCGTGAAATTTATTGTATAGAGCAGCGGCGACTAACCCTGCCACAATCCCTATTAAAACATTGGATTTAATTGCTCCAAATGCCGGGTTAATTTTACCAACAGTCGTGTGGTAATATGTAGCAACTTGAACTGGATCTAATACAAACATTGGCACTAACATAGCAACCAATCCCGATAAAGCAGCAGCCCCGGATTTATCTACTGACATTCCTAAGGCCAAACCAACTGCAAATAGCATTGGTAAGTTTGATAAGATCGCATTTGCCCCCGCTTGTAAAAATAAAGCAAACGCCCAAGTTGATGGTAACGCATGACCGATTCCCATAAGTAATGCTGCAGCTGGTAAGGTAGCAACCGGCAACATTAGCGAACGGCCCATACGTTGTAAGTATGTTTTAATCATATTGTATCCCTCCTAGTAATATACTCATATGTATTTAAATTAAATGATTTAACCAATACCAATGTAAAAATATTACCACAAACAATTGAACAATACCACAATTTATTATCATTTTTTAGGACTATACCAATTTTAAATATAAAAAATAGTGGGCAACCAAAATTTTGATTGCCCACTATTTTTATTCAATGGTTAGTTCATCATCAACGTATCCGTTAGGATGAGTTTGTTGCCATTGCCAAGCTGTTTGAATTATTTCTTCAATATCGTCATATTGGGGTTGCCATCCCAAAATATTTCTCGCCTTCTTAGAATCCGCGATTAACACCGCCGGATCTCCAGCTCGGCGTTCAACGACTTCAGCTGGAATGGCTTTTCCAGTTACCTTACGAGCAGCCTTTAAAATTTCCATATTAGAAAAACCAGTAGATGAACCTAAATTAAATACGGTACTAGCATGGTTCTCATTGAGATACTGAATTGCTAAAATATGAGCTTTAGCTAAATCTAATACGTGTACATAATCACGAACGCACGTTCCGTCTTCAGTGGCGTAATCCCCACCAAAAATTTGTAATTTATCACGTTTTCCACTCGCTACTTGTAAAATTATGGGTACTAAATGGGTTTCATTGCGATGATCTTCGCCAATGCTTCCGTCAACTTTGGCACCGGCAACATTAAAGTATCTTAAAGCTACAAATTTAATGCCATAAGCTTCATCACACCATTTAATAATATTTTCCATTCCTAACTTACTTTGTCCATAGGGATTGGTAGGAATTTTAAGATCCGCTTCTTCAATTGGAACTCGCTTAGGTTCCCCATAAGTTGCAGCTGTACTTGAAAAGACCATTTTTAAGACTTGGTGTTGGTGCATAACTTCAAGTAAAGTAATCATTCCCCCAATATTATTATCGAAATACTTCAATGGATCTAGCATTGATTCAGGAACAATCGAAAATGATGCAAAGTGTACGACCACTTCAATATCTTTTTCCTTATCAAATACGGAATTCATAAACGTTTTATCTCGAATATCACCTTGATAAAATTTTGCTTGCGGATTTACCGCTTGAATATGTCCCGTAGATAAATTATCCACTACGATTACATCATTGGCTTGCTCAACCAATTGGTCCACGGTATGAGATCCAATATAGCCGGCACCACCTAATACTAAAATTGCCATTAATCTTCTCCTAATATGTAAAAATTATTAAGTTACTTTTTTTAATTATCTTCTCTAATAGGTATATCATATCATTAATGATGAAAAAATTATTATAAAGGAGTCAAATCTTGTCATTAATTAATCAAGTACCATTCTTAACTTTTTCAATAATAATTTTAATTTTCGGAATTCATTTCTATAAACAAAAGCCAACCTTTTGGAATCACTTAGTTGCAATTACCTTTGTAGTTTACTCAATTTGTGTTTTTCATTTAATTTTTACCGTCGCCAAATTTAGTTTTAGTACTAGTATTTATCAATATATTTCCATTGGTAAAGCTCATATTGTGGTTATTCCCTTTCAAAATTTTGATTTAGAATCCTTTTTAAACATTATTATGACGCTACCTTTAGGAATCTATCTCTACTTATTTACTAAACGCCTTAACTTCATGAAAGTCTTTAGTTTTAGTTTATTGATTGGATTATTTAATGAGACTACTCAGTTTATCTTAGACCAACTCATTAATTTAAATCGGACCGTTGACATCATGGATGTCATCAACAACTGCTTAGGCATTATTATTGGTTACTACCTCACCAAACTAATCAAAAAAGCCATCAATAATTGATGGCTTTTTTTAATTAATTTGAAATTCAACTTTTCCCTTAGGATGACCATTAGCAACTAGTTCAAGCGCTTGTTTGGCATCATTTAAACTAAAGATAGTAGGATCAACCGCTGGCTGAATATTATTTTTTTCAATAATTTCAGTGATCTTTTGTAATTGTTCACCACTAGATTTAACAAATATAAATCGATAGTTAACCTGATGTTGCTTGGCTAATTTATCCAATTTATGACCTGCTAAACCAAAAATAAGTTTTTTATACCATGGTAATTGATTAGCTTTTGCAAATTGATAATTAGGCATTGCTTTTAAACTAAGTAAAGTTCCCCCGGGTTTAATAACAGATAATTCATGTTCAAATTCAGACATTCCTATCGCATCAATTACATAATCTACTGGAGATAATTCTTCCCAATAATTTTGAGTTTTATAATCTAAAAATTCATCAGCTCCGGCAGCTAAAGTTTGCTCTTTAGCTCGTGGACTACCAGATACAATTACATATAAGCCCATCGATTTAGCGATTGGAATCGCCATTTGACCAAAGCTTCCTGAACCTCCCGGAATAAATAAAGTTTGACCTGGTTGAGCATGCAAAATATCATTTAATCCTTGATAGGCGGTTAAACCAGTTAAAGCGGCTGCCGCAGCCATTTTAAAGTCTAAATTTTGAGGCATTTTAGCCACTGCTCGAGCATCTACTGCCACATATTGAGCAAATGCTCCGATGTGGGGAATTGGTAATCGAGTATAAACTTTATCACCAACTTTAAAATTACTTACTTGAGCGCCTACTTCTTCAACTACCCCTGATAGTTCATTACCTAGTGTTAGTGGCATCTTATAAGACTGCATTAATTTAACCTCGCCCTTAATATCCATAATATCTAGGGGATTTACAGCCGCTGAAACAACCTTAACTAAAATTTGATTATCTTCAATTTTAGGTTTAGCAATTTCATTTATTTGTGGATCAATATTTTGAGAATATTCCTTAATTTGAACAGCTTTCATAACTAATCTCCTTATTTTAACAATTTAATGGTTGCTTCAATTACTGATTGTAAAACTGTTTGGTCACTAGTAACTTTTACTAGCACTCTAAATCCGATTAAGTTCACATTAATTAAATTCGCTAACTGTTCAATATCTTTATCCTTAGCTACTTCACCTGTAGCTTGTGCTTGAGCCAGCATTTTATAGATTTCAATTCGATTAGTTTCTGTAAATTGGGCCACCAACTGATTTACTTCTGAATCTCGGTCACCAAACTCAGTCGCACTATTTACAATTAAACATCCCCTAATTTGGTAACTACTGATCTCACTTTTCAAATAATCAAATATACGGATTAAGCGTTGTTCAACGGAACCAGTTGCTGTCATCGTTAATAATTTTTGATTAACAATTTCAATGTAACGCTTCAAAGCCTTAATAAATAAAGTGTGTTTATCTCCATAGTTTTTGTATAAATTCTGGCGATTAATTTGCATACGCTCAACTAATTGTTGCATGGAAGTATGTTCGTAACCTTGTTGCCAAAATAAATACATTGCTTCATCTAAAGCTGTTTGGGTGGGTACAGTTTGGATTCTAGACATATTTTACTCCTTTTTAGAACGATCATTCTAAAATCAGATTATAAAACTTTAATTGGGAATTGTAAACTAAAAAGACTACCGAAAAATTCGGTAGTCTTTTATTTTAGTTGTAATCTGATTTGTTGGAGCCATTCATACAGACTAGTTTGTCTTGAAAGAGCTCGCTGTAAAATTAGGTAGTGACCGAAATTTTGCTCTTGATCAGCTTCAGTTTTAAACACCTGTGCTTGACGATCTTTAAGATGAACAATTTGTTCTTCTAATAACTTAATTCGTTGGTTAATCAACGGAATTAAGCGAGGATCATTTTTGTTCTTAATAAAATAAAGTTTTAACGAAAATGGATCATTTAACAATGGCAAGTTATTGACCGGTTGAGCCAACCAATCATTTAAGATATCCAATCCAACCGAAGTTAATTGATACAGTTTTTCTTTATCGTTATCTGGTAATTGATTTACTTCTAGCCAACCATCATCTACCATGCGCTTCAATTCGGGATAGATTTGACTATGTGAAGCTTTCCAAAATTCACCAATTTCGTCGTTAAATTCAGCATAAATTTGCGAACCAGTTAATTTACCAATGGAAGAAATATTAATTAGTCCCATTATTATATATGGTAAAGTACGTTGTTTAGGCATGTTTGCTTACTCCTTTAATCATAACATCGTACTCAATTTTACCGCAAAATCATTTGAATTACTTTATTTATTAATACGGTGATAATTTTCGTCAAAGTATTTACCGTTGCGGATATCGCTTGGCATATCAGGATATGGAGTTTCGCTAATTACATCTTCATTATCTTGTCCCGCATCTCCCATATACGTAATCTTAGCAAATTCTGGAACGACTAGTTTGGGATAAGTTGCGTATTTTTCACGAGAAGTTTCCATTAAATCAATATGTTCATTTTGATGAGTTACGGTTATTTCGGGATGTTCTTCAACCCACTTAGGGAAGAAAATCGTACCATGTAGTTTTTGTTCATTAGGTAGGAATACTAAAGCAACATCAGTACCAGTAGGTTCAGTCCAGTCAATTTTATAAACCCCTTCAGTCAACATTACGATATTAGCTTCTTGGTCATTAACCCAACGACCTGCTACCATTCCACCATGGATACGATAGTCTACCGTGTGATCATTTTTAGCATACCATTCGTATTCCCAACCATTATCATATGTGTAAATAAAGTGGGTACCTAAAAAGTCATCTAAAGTTTTAAATGTTTTTGTCATCATAAAATCTCCTTAAAAAATATATCGTTAACGACAAAAGTATTATATATCTATATCGACACAAAATGCAAGTAGCTTTTTTTAAATTGACATCTAGTTTTAAAAACTATATCATTTAGTTATATTATTTATATGAGGTGGATTAGCAATGAACAATCATGTTAGAGTATACGAGTTTTGGAATATAGTTACCCATTCAATAGCTTTATTAGTTAGCTTATTTGGCAGTTACTTTTTAATCAATAAGTCAGTTCAATTAGGACTTTCTGGATATAATATTTTTGCACTTGCTGTTTATTGTATCTGCCTATTAATCCTTTACTTAAATTCCAGTCTCTATCATCTTTTAGTAAATTCTAGAGTTAGTCGTTTATTTCAAATTATGGACCATACTTCCATCTATTTATTAATTGCTGGAACTTATACACCGTATTGCTTAGTAATTTTGCACTCAAACTTAGGTAACCTAATGTTAATTTTCATTTGGATTCTAGCTATTTTTGGAATTATCAATCATCTAGTTAGTAAAGGAAAACACCAAAAATTAGAAACCACGATATATGTTTTAATGGGCTGGTGTTGTCTATTAGCCGGTAAGCAATTATTTACTAATCTGACCGGACTTGGATTCTGGTTATTGGTTGCAGGCGGAATTACCTTTACCTTAGGAGCGTTTATTTACAGTTTTCCAGCTAAACCAATCATGCACGTAATTTGGCATTTCTTAGTCATGTTGGGGACTTCCTTAATGTTTATTTCAATTTACTACAATATATAAAAAAAGCTTTACTACCAGTTGGTAGTAAAGCTTTTGTTTTATTTAGAATAAAGCACCTTCGTACTCTTTTTTAGGCATATTTTTAAAATCAACCGTTGCCAAATCATTGATATCTCTAGTGTAATAACGAGCAGCGTTAGTTAACATCAAGTTAGCTAATTCATCGCCTTCTTGGTAAATCATGATTGGTTTATTGGGATATAAAGCATGGAAATAACCAACTTCAAATGCAGTTCCATCATCCATACCATGACCATAAAAATCTAGGATGGCCACTACACAGTCAGCCTTAGAAAGTTCTTCAATATCAGAGTTATAAGTCATCGTACCCCATTCATGTTGTTTATCTAGTGCTTGGGTAAAATCAGCACTTGTATTTTCATCACTATCCATAGGGACAAACACATCGGTAACTGTTGGATTACTGCGAAGTTTTTCAGCAACACGGTTGGCACGATCACGTTGGATATTTTGTTCATCAAAAAATGGACCTGCTAAATAAATATTCATTGTTTCTGACATAATAAGAACTCCTTTATTATTTTATTGTTCTTAACTATTTTAGAAGAAAAAAATTTGTATAACAAGATTGACATTTATAAATTAATAAAGAATCGACTAACGATAGTCGATTCTTTATTTAGTAATTTCAACTGATTCCATAATTACATCATCTTTAGGTTTATCTTGAGCGTTACGGGCTACTTTGCTAATTTGTTCAACTACATCCATTCCATCAATTACTTGACCAAATACGGTGTGTCTAAAATCAAGCCAAGGAGTTCCACCATTTTTGTAAGCTTCAATGATTTCATCGGG
The DNA here is from genome assembly GCF_020616595.1 of Lentilactobacillus laojiaonis. Classification (GTDB taxonomy): domain Bacteria; phylum Bacillota; class Bacilli; order Lactobacillales; family Lactobacillaceae; genus Lentilactobacillus; species Lentilactobacillus laojiaonis. Next base: position 1,061,236 of record NZ_CP085278.1, read on the forward strand.
GTAATTAGCGCCCTTTAATTGATCAATCATTTTGCTGGGAACATTTTGGTTAGTAACAATAAAGAATTGACTACCATTAGTGTTGGGACCAGCATTAGCCATTGATAAAGCCCCATTTAAATTAAAGGCTTCTAAAGAAAATTCATCTTCAAATTCTCCACCAAAGCTACTTTGTCCACCTGCTCCAGTTCCAGTAGGATCGCCACCTTGAATCATAAAATCGGGAATTACTCGATGGAAAGTTACGCCATTATAGTAACCTGATTCTGCCAAAGCAACAAAATTTTCAACAGTTTTAGGAGCTTGTTCAGGTAATAATTGAATTTCAATTTTACCATAATTAGTATTAATAGTTGCTTTCGGTCCGTTTACATTTGCTAAATCTAGTTGTGGATAAGTCATAAATTTCTCCTTAGGTTTTAATTTATCTAAATATTATATCACGGGATATCTTAACTATTTCGCATTTCTTGAGCGTCGTTTAAAAAAGCGGTAAAGCGTTGGTCAATTTCTTGTTGCTGTTTAATTTTTCCCGAAAAATTATTAGCCACAGAGGCGGTAATTTTCATATAAGCCATTAATATTTCACTGACATCCATATGATATTGTTTAGCTAATTCACTAGCAAATTCAAAGCGTTGATTAGTTTCAAATGATTCATACGGAGATTTATATTTTTGTTTATGTTTAGCCATTTACCTCACTCCTCAGACAATATTTAAATTATCATATACCGTTTACTTATAAAAAGAAAGTCTAAATAATTAGCCAAAATAAAAAAGACCCCCATTAAGAGAGTCTTTTTTATTTAGATTTTAGCTTGGATTTGTATTTGGATTAATAATAATGCAGATTTAATGGCATTAATATCATTAGTGCTAAGATTACCACCAACCAAATCATTGATTGATTTTACTGCATCCAATAATTGGTTAATTGTCTTGAAGGATGTGCTAAACAATTGTTTAGTTTGTTCTTTACTTAGACCTAATTTTTCCAACAATTGAGCAATTGTAGTTCCACTATTAACTCCCAAATCTTTTAATTTAGCCAGCGTATTCGCATCAATATTAAGTGAACTTAGTTTACTATTTTGATCTAAACCGGCTTGGCTTAATTCATGATTTAAAGTTGTAGTAGATGAACTACCGAACAATCCATTAATAATGGATGAAACTCCACTTCAATTATTGCTTAAACCTAAGCCATTAAGAATATCTGATAAACCACTGTCACTACCTAGTCCTAGACCACCTAGAATATCAGATAGACTACCTAAACCTATTTGATCTAAGATATCAGATAAGTCGCTATCACTATCTAACCCTAAACCATTAAGAATGTCAGATAAACTACTATCATCACCAAAGATATCTCCTAAACTAGTACCACTACCTACTGTAAAGTAGGCGGTTGCATCGGCAACAGTGGCATCCTTAGCTACTTTAACATCGTCAGCACTACTGAATTTAACCGTATATTCTTTAACATTTTTAGCATCGGAAGAATCATTTGCGCGTTGCTTAGTAGTAGTATCTACCGAGATCTTAAAGGAAGTACCTAGAGCTTTTTCAATAACTGCTTGAATTTTATCGCTAGTCCAAGTAGTTCCTGTAACTACTTGATTATCAGCTGAATTAATTTGAGTTCTAACAGCTTCTTGTTGTTCGTCTGAAAGATAATTCCAAATATCATTGTTAGCTAACTTAGATTCACCTGATTTTTCTTTCATATTAATATTTAAAGAGGTTGTTTTCTTATTTTGAGTAACTGTAACGGTAATTGTGTCACCTTTTTTAGCGGTAGTGGCCGTTTGAGTGCTCTTACTATAACCCGCAGGCATATTATCGTTAATCGCGCTAGTCATGTCCATAGTAGTGCTATCAGTAGTTGATGGGGCGAAACTAACTACTTTAGAGCTAATATCGTTACCGCTAGCATCAACATATTTGATAGTAATTCCATCAGTAGCATCTACTGAAGATCCGCTATTAGTAGTAGTCAAGCCACTACGTAAAATCCAACCATTAAAGCTTGGATTTTCACTATCAGTTACATATACCCAAGTATCGCCTTCACGAGTACGAGTTCCTAATTTAGTAATCGTTAATTCATCGTTAGCATATTTTGATGAATCGGTAACAGTTCGACCCTTACCCATTTCAGTCCAAGCTGGAGCGGTGTAAGTAGTTGACTGGTTATCATTGGCAGTACCTGGAGTTTTAATATAAAATTTCTTATTACTATCATCAGAGCTTACACTACCAGTTTTAAAAGTGGTGTATTTAGTTAAACCGCCACCAAAACTGTTCTTAGTTTTACCACCATAAATCCAACCACGGTATGATTTATCAAAAGTTACTACTTTATAATAAACTGAACCACGATTGGTGGTAGCCATACGATAAGCTAAAACATTATCTTGACCACTATCTGACTTATTAATACGTTTGGCTTCACTTGTATCAGCAAGTACTCTGGCCCCTTTTAAGGTCCCTGCTTTAGTATAAATTCCATTCTTACCAGTGGTGTTAACATTAACATTTTTTGATAAGTGTACATTTGATGTTACCTTAACAGTTGATGCTGCATTAGCATCTATTGAGCTAGCAGCTGCTACAAAACCTAAGGCTGCCATCCCTAAAAATAATGAATTTTTCAAATTTGTCTTCATAACTATTAATCCCCCAATATTCATTCATATGTATTTAATTAACTGGGTTAATTGTACACCCCCTTAATTATCCTTAAGTTTACACTTTAGTAATATAAATAACAAGTCATGTTATTTGTCAAAGTAATTACAATTTGAATACATTCGTAACTATCCCTATAATAGTTAATTAGCATTCTTTTATATAGGAGTTAATTTTATGAAATTATCAAATAAAATCATTAAAAAGACTGGCATGGGTTTTTTAGTGCTGATTCTTATGGTGTTCATTGCCATTTTAAGAGCCGACCGAGAAATTATTTTGCCAGAAATCGCCGCAATGATTGCGGGAATGTGGATTTATGAAGAACCTAGTTGGATTAATAATCCTTATAAAATATTTTTCATTCCCTCCGGTACCGCCATTATCGGCTTTATTATCAATCAATTTAAAATTAATTACTCCCTTAAAATAATTCTTTCAGCAACTTTTATGATGATGTTTTTAATGGTAACTAGATCGACTTTGGCCACTTCCCTAGCAACTGGTTTCTTACCAATTATTGTTAATGCCACTGAATTTTCATTTTTAATTGCTATCTTCATAACTACCTTTATAGTAATGATGGGAGTCTTAATTTCAGCTGGCCAACCTAAAATAGCAGCTAAGCAACCGATCAATTATTTAAATTACTTTATTTTTTTATTGTTATTAATTATTTGGGTAGGATTTACTCAGTTAATTGACCATGCTCAAATGGGAGTTATCCCTCCCGTAATGGTTACCTTTTTTGAAGTATTAAATAAACCAAAATACCGGTTTGACTTATTAGTCCGACAAATTTTCGCTTTATCACTGGCCGCTTTAATTAGTTGGTTTATTTTTCAATTTACCGCTAATTGGTTAGTGACCGTTACTTTAGCCTTACCTTTAATTGTACTAATGCTAAAATTTCTAAGTTTAAAATTACCAGCTGCCTTTGTCTTTCCCTTTCTAATCATTGTATTACCAGCCAATATGGCCCAAGTCTTACCGCTATCAACTTTTATTTTAGCCACTATTTTTCTTAGTACGACTTATTTACTTAAAAACCAACATAAAAACTCCAATGGGTAGCTAGCTATATCCATTGGAGTTTTTATTAGTTATCTGGTTCAATTTGAACATTTTTAGCATGACCATAGCGCCAAAGCTTATTAATTCTCCGTGCTCGCTTCAAAAAGTTCTTCCACGACAAGGAGGCCATAATAATGAAACATGGTAAATATTGAATTAGGTAACGACTACGCCCACCTTCAAATAATAGTAAAAACATAAAGCCACCAATTAAGGCCAATCTAAGCATCAACATTTGTTTAGACTTATTCCCATAACCAAAACCAATAATTATTAAAAAAGCTAACCAACCAATTTGAGCTATAAAGCGAAAATCAGCAATATGGCGTCCATATAAATAGATATAATTTTTAAGCCAATTACTGATGCCATGTGACTTAGGCTTTTGATTTTCCATGAAAAAGTGACCTTCTTTAAGCCAACCAAACGTTCCATCGGCAGTATTATTGCCTTGTTTTTTTATCAAAAAGGCCGCATACCCCCATGGTTTTAATTCTTTTAAGCGTTGCTTAATAATATTTTTAGAATAATCACTTTTAGCTTTTTTATTCGGTAATAAAACCATTTCTAAGGCTTGATGGGCATCGTATCCCCCATCTCCACTAATTCCCATACTGGCAAAATGAATGGCGGGAATATTTCTAGCGGAATCAACTGAAATATAATTTTGTTTCGCAACCGTTTGAGAAATTGCATAGTAAGTTCCCGCACTACTTGCCAATATTATTAAAGTACTTAGTAAAGATAAACGAATCTTTTTCCAAATTATTCGATTCATATTAGGTAAAGTTTGAATCATTCGAATAATGACCATCGCAATTACCGGAATAATAGCAGAAGGTTTAATAAAGTAAGTTATTACCACTAAGGGACCAAATAAAACTAGCGCAATGATTTTATTAATTAACTTCACTCGATGACTAAGCAAAATAAAATAACACAACAAATATCCCGATACCCAAGGCAAAACCCAGGTATCAGTGTAGGATAAAATAATGCTAGGAAATAAACATAGGCCTACCGCTTGGACATAGACTGCAAAGGAAGTCACCTTTTTAGAAACTACATTTACACTAGCAATATTTAGCAATACCGATAGATCGACTAATGCTAAATTTATGTAATCAAAAAATTCCCAAGAACTATGACCAAAAGTAGTCACAATCCAATGCATGACTAGCATGACCGGTAAATTATTTTGATTTAAACTAAAGTAAGCCATCACATCAGGTTCTTTGACATGTTGGGCATTGGTGGCGGCATAGTGCAACATCCCCGCATCAAACCCATTGGCTGGATGAACATAGTGAACAAAAATGATTTGAAATATTATCGCCAATGCTAACACAATGTAAGAAGTTAGATTACGATTTTTAACAAAGATATAGTTCAATAGGTTTTTAAATGGTGTAAAGGTAAAGACAGAAATAATAAATAAAATACTAATTAAAATTAAAATAGTTAGGGTAATCGTGGTACTAGTTCCAAATTTACTATTATCACCTAGAATTAAATTAGGTGAATTATATGCAAAATATAAAGTTAGACTAATTAAAATTACCCAAATTACATTTATGGTATTAATACTAAATGAATATAATTTTTTCATTACGTTAGCCTCAAATATTTGATCTAGTTATTTTATATTCCACCATGGGAGAACTATTTACCGATAAAGAAATCAAAGTACTATTGATTAATTCATTACTAATATCTTCAAATAATTCATTAGCCATTTTTTCGACAGTGACCATTTCTCGATTATCTAATTTAAGTTTAAAATTAGCAATTACATTCTTCACCGCTACGTATAATTTATCATCTTGAACCCCTTCACCGGCTTCAAAATCACAATTAATTTCCCAAGTATAGGACTTAGGAATAATGTTGGTATCTCTCACAATAACTCGATCGGTATTAAAAAAATAATGCATATCATAACTTTTAATTAATTCTGCCACCATCTAATCACCCTTTCTGTCAAAGCTTCAAAATCTGATTTTATAATACGTTGGATTCTCTTAAAAAAGGTTTTTAATTCTTGATCATTCCACTTAGTGGTTTTGGTAAAGAAATCGATAATTCCAATTAAACGGATCCAAAAGGTAATAAAACTATAGGCCGGATAAGTAAAAATCACCTGCCAATTAGCCTTTAAAAATTGCCGATTTTTAGATTGAGACGGCATAATTATTAAACAGCCTATCCAATATAACAAAGCTAAAATAATATAGACTAAATACAACAGGATATAAGAAACAATTACGATGGTTGCCGATAAATGCATTGATATCAGCATAATACTCGAAAATAGCCAGATAACTTCCATAAAGGCAAAGGTATTATCGAAAACTAATTGGCGAACTATAAAGTTATTAAAAAAATTTTTAATCTTAAAATTTAACTTAGAAAAGTTATTTACAACTTCTAATTCTCCTCGTTGCCAACGTTCACGCTGGCGGTATAACGATTCAAAACCATCAATGGGATCCGTATAAAAAATGGCATCCCGACAATATCCCACTTTACTTTCCAAATCACTTCTAACTTGAAAAGTTAAATCCGTGTCTTCAGCAATCGATCCCGTATTGTACATTTCCGTCTGCAATAAGGCATCTCGGCGATAGGCTGCAAAGGCCCCTGACATAGTAAATAGTTCATTTGATCTAGCGGCATATTTACGACCGAAGAAAAATATTTGGCAATATTCAAAAAATTCGGTTGTTTTAAAAAACGAACGACCCTTTATTTGCTTTTGATCGGTCAATACCGTACCACCAGTAGCAGCTAAATCTGGATGATCTTCTAAATCTTTAACGATTTTTTCGAGAGCTCGTGAATCTAGGCGACCATCACTATCAATATTAATAATATATGACCCGACCGACCGATAAATTGCGGCATTTAAAGCACTCGCTTTACCTTTTTGCGTATTCACATATTGCATCATTAGATTCGGAAAATGCTTTTGGATTTTAAAAAAGGTTTCCCTTAAGCCATCTCCACTCTCGTTATCAGCCACAATTATTTGAATTTGTTCATCAGGATAAGTAGAACTATTGATAGATCTAAGACATTCCCATAAAGTTGGCGATGAATTATAAACGGGAATAATGACTGTAATAAATGGAAATTCTTTCAACTTACCAATTTCATCAAAATTAAATTTCTTTAATAGGTAGTCTTTTAGGACAATAAATTCAACATATAACTTAGGAATTACTTCAATTAAGAATGGAATGGTTAACCAACTCATCCAAAAGAAAATATCAAAAATGGTTTTTTTTAAGTCATTTCCCAGATACATTATTAAAGACTCCTTCTATAATTAACGGCTGAATATGTAAAGGCCTGATAATACAAAATTACTAAAAGTACATAAAATACCATGCGTCCGGCAAAAGTATTAGCCAAATAAAATGAACCATTACCAAAGACATACACTAGGCTAATTACCACAACTAATCGAATTATATTGGCAAAATAGAGCCAGACTATTCCAAATAATCCCCATTTTAGTTTTTCTTGTCGATTAAAAATTGGGTAAAAATAAACTAACGAAATAAACGCCGTCGTTTCCATAATACCGGAATGTTCATAATCAATTGACATAGTAATCGGCGCTGGATTACAAAAGATTTCAACCAGGCCGGTATATGTGTCAACTCGGCAGATATTTATTAGCTTACTAAAATTGTTCACGCCCTCAACTATTGCATGTGTGAAAAGCCAAACCCAATAAGGCCGACTAATCGTAAGTAGAATTACAAACATTCCAATACTACCAAAAATAAAGTAAAGAGCCGGGGTTTTGGATCGTCGCAATACTGATAACAGGTATAACCACACCAAAATAATTATTAAAACTAGGTTACGCATTTTACTTAACCCCTTCGATTTAAATTAATACTTCATATTCGATTATATCCATGTTAATTACTTAAAACCATAATTTAGCTCATGGCGAAATTTACCCAACCAAAAAGACCTCGCCAATTAGCGAGGTCTCTTAATTGCGAATTAAAAATGCAATTCCCATAATTACAATGATTGGTAACACCAACCACTTAATCAATAAAAATCCTAAAATCATTAAAATTATAATTGGTAAAATTCTTAAAGTTGACCCTAACATTTTAATAAAAAATATCATTATTAAAATGAATAATAAGGTAATGATCAATTCAATTCTCCTATTACTGTTATAATATTTTTAACAATGATAACACTTTTTAAATTTAAAGCAATCATTTCCGGGAGGATTAAAAATGTTAAAATTAATTTCCGATATTATGATTATTTTTGTTGCCGTCGAGGCGCTTTTCATTATGTTATTAGAGATGTTTGGGAGTACTTCTAAATTAGCTCAAAAAGCTTTTGATCTTGATTTAGATTACTTAAATCAACCCGAAGCCAAAGTTAGTATGCAAAACCAAGGTTTATACAATGGTTTTATTGGGCTAGGAATTTTATTGGTGCGCTTTGCTTTTCCCGTTGATGCTATCTATCCAGGTTTATTACTATTTATCGTATTTGTTATTATTGCAGCATTATTTGGAGCCATCACGGCTAATAAAAAAATTATTTTTACCCAAGGACTACCAGCAATAATTAGTTTAATTTTGCTCTTGATTAGCCATCAATAAATAAAAAACCTATTACTAAATTAGTAATAGGTTTTTTATTTATGCTACTCGACGAATGCGATAATTAAAGTATGATTTCCATTCTTTTTGTAAAAGAGAGGAAACTCCTACCCCACCAGTATCTGAAGCCGGTGAATCATGTAAGAACAAATGATTACCTAAATATATCGCTACGTGACAATTTACTCCTTCACCTGGTGCTGTGAAAAAGAAAATATCACCACGTTTCATATTCTTATAGCTAATTTTTTTACCTAATTTAACTTCCGAATATGTAGTAGCTGTAGCCGTGTTACCCAAACGTACGCCAGCTTTAGCGTAAATATAATGAATAAAAGAAGAACAATCAAATGATCGACGCGCAATATCATAGGAGTTACGACCGCCGCCCCAATTATAAGGTGATTTACCAACTAATTTTAAACCAGTGGCAATGGCTTTTTCGACCTTTTTATTATTCCCCTTAAGGGCGTTTAAATCTCTAAACTTAACCGCTTGGGCCTTAACCCAATAAGTTTTACCGTGTTGTTTAAAACTAATGTAACCCCAACTTTTATTATTATTTAAATCATCACGTTTTATACCTGTTATGTATTTACTTAATTTTAGGCTTTTAACTGTGCCCAAACGTTTATCCCCCAAAACACTAGCAGGTGCTGAATATAATTTAGTATTAGTACTATTAATCGTTAACTTATAACGATAATTGCAAGTTTCATATATCTTGGTATAAAAAGCTCCGCGCTTAATCCAACCAAATTGTTTACCTTGGTAGTCAACTTTGTAAAAATACCCATGTTTATTATGAGTTTCTTTGCTAACATGAACTCTTTTTAGATAATAGGCTGTTGAAGTTCTGCTAGCTTTAGTTAATTTTGTGGGACTTCGATAAAAGCGATAGTGCTTAGATAAAATTTGTTTAGTTTGGTTTAAATTAGTAGTCTTAGCACTGGCCTCTAAATTACCCCCAAAACTACTAAAAACTAGTATTAAACTAAATGCTAATAGCATAAATTTTAATATTTTTTTCATATATCCTTCCCCATTTATAAATATTTTGATACAAAAATAATATACCCTAAACTAAATTTTATTACAATTTTGTTATCTCAATAATAAATTATTTTTCAATAAAATTTGTTACCAAATTAAAAAGATAGCCCCTTAGGACTATCTTTTTAATTAGTTTCTATACTAAGCAAAATTAATCGAAATGTTGGTAATATTTCCGTCACTATCTCGCTTAACTTCCATTGTTACTAACGACTTATTGATCTTACCATTACTATCAGTATAAGAATAGTAAATTGGTGCTTCACTTTGACCAAATAATTTTTGAGCTACTTCTTGATCAGTAGCATTAGAAAAGATTGGTAAGTGTTTAGGTGATCCATTAAAACTATTAATGGCATCCCTATTACCCGCCAAAGTGTAATCACTGTCAGGTAATTCAGTTCCATCACCTACAATTGTAACGATGGCTTTTCCTTGACTATCAAAGCTAACTTTTACTACCCCAGTTGGTAAATTATCGCCTAGATCTAATCGAGTTCCATCCCCTAAAGCCTGTTTAATTTTAGCTTGATTACTTGCACTCTTATCATTAGCATCATATTGATAAGCATTAGCCGTCTTTACTTGATTACTATAAACATAACGAGCCATATACTCTTTATCTGAACTAAGTCCCTTAACCTTTACAACTACATCCGTACTGGATAAGGCGTTAAAGGAGACAATATTTTTATCAGTTGAACTGTCATTTTTGGTGGTTAGATAACCGCGCCAAATCCAACCCTTTACCTCAGGGTATTTATCACTACTTACATAATAATAAATGCTACCTTCTTTGGTACGTTGAGCGGCTTTATTGACTTTTAAGGGTACGTTTAAATATTTTTGCGGATTAGTAACTATTTTTTTAACCTTATATTGTGTCATCGTAGGATAATTTCTAGTTACCGCTGCAGGATCGTTTTTAAAATAGTAATCGCCAGTTAATTTAGAACTATCAACCTTCTTAGTGGTATTAGCATACTTAATTCCACCGCCAAATTGATTTGTCTTGCTACCACCGTACACCCAGCCACGGTATTTACCATCAAAACTAACTACTTTGTAATAAACACTGTTTCTAGAAGTAGTAGCTATTTTATAAGCTCTAAAATAGCTTTTAGATGACGATGAGTTTTTTAAATTGTTCATTTGTGATTTGGTTAATATTAATTTTGCCCCTTTAAGGGTTCCAGCCTTAGTATATAATGCGTTACTTCCAGTTGGTAATACGTTACGGGTAGTTCCACTAGTTTTCATGTACTCATTAGTTTTAACAGTTGCATAACTTTTAGCAGATACACTTTGTCCAGCTGTAATCATTCCAAAGACTGCAGCACTAGCTAACAAAAAACTTATTTTTTTCATAATAACACCCCATTAACTATTTTGTGATGCCATTATATCTAAAGATATTATAATAATCCATCAAAACGACTTAATAATCAAATTACACCAAATTTTCAAATATCTCGTTTAAAATAGCCATAACAAATACTTTAGGGGGATTTTATTATGTTAACTTGGACACCAACAACAAAAGACTACTATAATAAATTAAATCGTTTACGTAAAAGCCCAGATTTTAAAAAAGATGAAAATGGGGTCATGAATCGAGTAGTTTCGGATACTTCAGTAGTTGCCGAATACTCAGTAGATGATTTTAATCTACATTTCATGCAAGATAATGGGGGCCCCTTTGCACCGGAATCTGAAATTATGAAACGTTTTAACGGCCCTAAACCCGACAGTCCCTCAGCACAATTTTGTTTCCAATGGCGTGATCAAATGGGATCAATGGGGGTAGACATTTCCAACGGCGTAACCACTACCAAGATTTACACCGACACTAATGAAATTCCAATTAGTGTCTATACTCCCGAACTTAAAGATCCTAACGAAAAATTAGGCGCCTTTATTGCTTACCATGGTGGTGGCTGGATTGGCGGTAACGTTTTGGTCAATGAAAATTTCTGTAAATATATTGCCCAAAAAGCACACTTACGAGTTTTTAATGTCGATTTCCGTTTTGCTCCAGAATATCCGGGCTTTACTTTAACAGATGATTGTTTTGAAGCTTTAAACTTTATTGTTGAAAATGCTGAGAATCTCCACGTTGATACCAATACCGTAGCCGTTTATGGTGATAGTGCTGGTGGAAATGTCGCAGCCGCAGTAGCCTATATGGATCAAAAAGCTGGTAATAAATATGTAACTCATCAATTAATGTGTTATCCCTGTGTTACTTTAGATAAAACTACTAATGATCAACTTTCTTGGCCTGAATCAAAATATCATTTAGATAGCTTCATGCAAACTAGATATCAAAATGATAGTGTCTTTTCATCTAAAGGAATGCCTGCCATTGTAGATGTTTATATTAATGGTGGTGATGCCAAAGATCCTAGATTTTCACCATATAACATGTCTGATGAAGATTATAAACACATGCCTAAAGCCTTCATTGCTACCGACGAATTCGATCCCTTAAGACCTTCTGGCTATGCCTATGCTAAAAAATTAGCTGGCAATGGAGTTTCCACCTACTATTCAAATTATCGTGGGATGACTCACGCATTCTTAGATAAATTTGGAATCTTCCCACAAGGTCAAGAATTCGCCGACCAAGTTGCTAAATGGATTAATAACTAATAAAAACGACTTCCCAATCGGAAGTCGTTTTTATTTATAAATTTCATGTAGTGCTTTTAAATCCATTGGTGAAAAATTGGTATGACCTTGATCGATCGGATACATTATTGAACTACGACTATAACTGTGATCCAACCCTAAGACATGACCAATTTCATGCATGGCAACCGACTCTTGAATACTTTCAGTATATTGGATATTTAAGCCTGCTTCTCCATGATTGATCGCAAATCCATTGCCCCCAATTAGTGGGTATATCTGCGGACCTCCTAAACCTAATTCAATAGTTCCATTGTCATTTTCACCAGGTTTATCGTATACATAAAATTTTATTTGATTTTTTTGATTATCTAACGCCTTTTTTTCATAATTTAGTTTCACTATATGAAGCTGATTATATTTTGAAACTGCCTTAAAGAACACTTTTTTCACAGGAATTGGAACATTTTTAGCGAAATAATAATTATATTGTCGTTTAAGCCGATTTCCATTAACCACGGTTTCAATTGGCGTATTATCACTAGTGTCTTTAATGGCGGTTTGGCTAGCAATAGTTGCATTGATTTCAGTTTTAAAAATCGTCGGAATTACCATTAAGCTTCTAATACGTTCTCCAATAACTTTAACCGAATTTGGCTGGACAAACATATTTAAAGAAAGTCCTAAAACTAATAAAACCAAAATTCGTCTAAACCATTTCATTTAATCCCCTTCTTTTACTTGTAAAATGAATTTATCAAAGGTTAATTTTGATAAAATAGGGGTATTTTTTACGATTGTTTGAAGTATGGGGATTTCTTGATATTGTTGCTTAAACCAAGTTATGGGGGTTGCTAATAATATATTTAACAAAACAAAAATTAATAAATAGCGTTTTAAGCCGCCAATCATTGCACCCAACAGTGAATTTGTAAAATTAATAATCGGTAAATTAGTGAGTGAACCTAGTAAGCTACCGATCGCCAAATAAATCCAATAGCTAACACTAAACATTAACGAAAAGGCTAAGATATTTATAATATAGATCCATTGAACATCCATGGAAATTTTTAAAACTTTTCTAGTCAGTTGAATAATTACTTCAGATAATGTTTGAAAATAGTATATGGCAAATATAAATGCTAGGAATAAGGCAATAATTTGGACAAATTGACTGATAAACCCTTGATGATAGCCCATCACTAATCCGCCCATTAAGATTATTAGTGTCACTAATCCTAGTATCATTTGCTTACCTCCTCTTAATAATCACTACAACTTCCTTGTCGTTATTATATGATAATTAATCAATTTACTAACTGATTTAGCTTTCCAATATTAATATTCATAATTCTAGCCAATAAAAAAATCCGTTGCTTAATCGCAACGGATTTTTTTATCTTAATACATGACCTTCAGAATCTCGTTCTCCAGCCTGTACCGGATTTTCTTTTTTCAAGAAGAACATGGCAAAAATAGTAATTACAGCTACCACAATTCCCATGTAAATATAAGTGTGTTGATAACCTATTGAATCGTACAAACCACCAGCAACTGAAGAGAAAATAAATACCGAAATTTGTTTAGCGAAGTTAGATGCCAACGCATAAATGGTTGCATATAATCTAATGTCAAACGCTCCGGCAATGTATTTCATAATTGAAGTTAATAATAGTGGCATTTCTAAACCAGCTAATAATCTAAAGCCAATAATCCAAATCCAGTTTGGTGATAGCGCTGAACCAATGATTCGAATAGCTGTGATAAATCCATAAATAATTAGTCCATTTCTTGAACCAATTTTATTAATAATTAACGGCATAGGAAACATTAGTAAAAATTCTATGGCAGTTTGTGCCGAGGTCATATAACTATAGGCTAAAGTTCCCTGTGCTGCGGTATGAAAGAAAGTTTTAAAGAAAATAATAAACTGTTGGTCAAATACGTCATATAGAGCTGAGGCACCCATGTAAAAGATAGCTAGTACCCAAAGATTTTTTAACTTAAATACGGAAAGAACCGTCTTCCAATTAAGCGAATCTGAAGTATCTCCTGCAGCTGACGCATTGTTAAGATTAATTTTGTCAGAAAATACTAATAATCCTACCAAAATAATGGCAGCTAAAGTACAAATCCAAAAAATTGAATTAGGACTCCAAATAAATAATCTTCCGGCAACTAAGGCAGCTACTATTCCGGCTACTGAACCACCTACTCGCGAGTGAGCATACTCAAAATGATTAGCTAGACTTGCTCGTTGAACATATTGCTCAATAACTGATACACCACCGTTAAGCACAAAACTTAAAAACGCTCCGGTAATAATAGCGGCTAAATAAGAATTAATATTTAACAAAGGCATAAATAGCCATTGGAAATAAGGACCAATAAAGATTCCAGCAATCGCAATAGTTAAAATTAAATTCTTTTTAAACAATAGCTTGTCTGAAATTACACCAAAGAATGGTTGATAAATCAATGAAATTCCCGCCATCATTGAAAATACCGCTCCGGATTCAGCACCATTGAGGTGGCCAACTTGTTCCATCCAAAGGGTTAAATACCCATTAATAACGGCCCAAATAAAGAAATAACTAAAGTGGGTTAATGGAAACCCCCAAAAGTTAGATCCATGTTTAGAGCTGCTTGCTTGATCAATTGATTGCATTTTTTTAGGATCAGTTCCAGTTACTGCTCCTTCATTAGTACTTGGTTCATTTGTATCCATATTCTTCCCCTTCTTTTACTTTTTTATTGATAGTTATAAGGTACGGGTTTGCCAAAATTAGGTGTCCCGTCAGCATTCCAATTAAACACTTGGATCTTAGTGTGACGATTAGGATCATATAATGGATCGCCTTTAATATCGGTATAATCACGACAGTGGTAAACTAAGATATCCGTTTGGTCATCTTCAGCCACTGTAAAAGAATTGTGTCCCGGACCATATTGATGTTCTGCCATGTCACTTTGAAATACCGGCTGATCAGTTTTTGACCAATTATTAGCATTTAATAAATCCGCATCTTCTGGGATGCTTAACATTCCCATGCAATAATTTTCATCTGTTGCACTAGCTGAATAAGTTAAAAAGTATTTACCATTTCGATGAATAACCGCCGGACCTTCATTGACTGAAAAGATTTTAGTTTCCCAATCATATTCCGGTTTAGAAATCATTACAGGTTGAGTTTTTAGCGTCCAAGGATTTTCCATTTGAGCTATGTAAAGATTAGAATTACCAGCAATTTGTGGATCTTTTTGAGCCCAGACATAGTACAATTCTCCATCCCGTTCAAAACAAGTTGCATCTAGTGCGAAAGTATCCATGGGAGTTTTGACTTGGCCATGTTCTATCCAATCATCTTCACTAGCCATCGGATCGGCTTGATCACATTCAATACAAAACATGCGGTGTTGAAACATTCCATTTTCATCAAACGCAGTCGTGTCCGAAGCAGCAAAGTAAATAAACCACTTGCCATCGATATAATGTAATTCTGGTGCCCAAATTAATTGACTCATTTCACCAGTTTCATGCTTACGCCAGACGGTTCTGGGGGCGGCGTGAGCCAAACCAGCTAATGTTTTGGACTTTCTAATTTCGATTAAATTATATGCAGGTACCGAAGCAGTAAAATAGTAGTAACCATCGGTATGCTTATAGATATATGGATCTGCTCTTTGCACAATCAACGGATTAATGTATTGATCACTTTTAATTGTCATATTTCCTCTAAACCTTTCAAAATTTTTATTATTTATACGTATAAATTATTTTTACAAATTAATCATAAAATTATATGTAATCGTTTTCAATATTTTGAAGAGAAGTTTTTGGATTTTTTTATGTACAATTAACATTTATGTTATACTAATCACAGTTAATTAAAGCGCTATCATAATTGAATTCATATTTTTATAAATTTTCCGTTTAAAAGGGGTCCGGATAAAAATGGATTTAGACATTTCTCAAGCTTCACTTCCCGTATATAAAGCACTGGCTAGTGAAGTACGTTTAAAAATCATCGACTTACTATCAACCAGAAATATGAGTGTTCAAGATTTATCATCCGAACTAGGGATTAGTAGTTCCATTGTTTTAATGCATTTAAACAAATTAGCAGATGCTAACATCATTAAATTTCGATACCGGGGTCATCGTAAGTTATCCATTCTAAATATCGATAACATCCACATTAGTTTTCCTAAAAAGGTTTATCCGGATTTTTCTTCCTACACAGTTCGAGTGCCAGTAGGTCAATACACTGGATATGCTGTTAAACCATCTTGTGGATTAGCTGGCGAACATAACTTTATTGGTAAAGTCGATCAGCCAACCTATTTTATGGATCCTAAACGAGTCAACGCTCAAATGATTTGGTGGAATAATGGCTATGTAGAATATCAATTTCCCAAGTATTTTGAAAATATTAATCACGTTGAAATGTTAGACATTTCTGCCGAATTAGGGTCTGAATTCCCATTTTCCAATAACGCCTGGCCTAGTGATATTTCTGTATTTATTAATGATAAGGAAATCGGCTTTTGGACTAGTCCGGGAGATTTCTCCGATACTCGTGGGAAGTTCACTCCTGATTGGGTCCCTGATAACGTTAATCAATACGGAATTTTAAAAACTTTTCGGGTTACTAATCATGGAAGTTATCTAGATGGACAACCTTTATCAGATATTTCTCTAAAAGACATAAAAAACGAATCTGATACCATCACCATCAGATTTCAAATTAAAAATAGTGCCAAACATAAAGGTGGTTGTACCATTTTTGGAGCCGGATTTGGTAATTATCCTCAAGATATTGAAATGAAAGTTTTCTATAGCAAAAAAGACCAAACTGCTTAAAAGCAATTTGGTCTTTTTATTATTTAGTGGAATTTCTAATAATTAATTCTGGATCATAGCTAATTGATTTAATATCTTTACGATGTTGGATTAGATCTAATAATAATTCGGCAGCATCATGACCCATTTTTTCTTTTTCATGAGTTAGAGTAGTTAAACTAGGATCAATATACTGACTTAATTGATAATTATCAAATCCAGCTACTGAAATATCATCCGGTACTTTTAGATTAAGGGAACGGATTAAATCAATAATTTGAATAGCTAGTTTATCGTTGTAACAAACAATGGCAGTAGGAGCATTTTCACTATTTAGATAACCTTCAATGCGACTAAAAACGTCGTTTAATTTATCAGAAGATTGGTACATTAGTACTTGAGATTGGATAAAAATATCCGGATTTTCCCGGTAAGCTGATAGATAACCATCCATTCGATTAATTCCCTGAATATCATCAACTTGGAAGACTCCCAAGATACGCTTATGTCCTTGTTCAATTAAATAATTAGTGAGGCGCTTTTCCCCACTTCTATCATTAGTGGTGACTGATAAAAAGTTATCTTCCATGCCTGGATAAATGGCATTAATAAATACAGTTGGAATTTGTAGCTCCTCAATCCGTTTATATAAATCGCGATTGGGACTTTCCAAAGCACTTTGAGTCGGTTCAATAATTAAGCCCGCAATATTTCGATCAAGCATTGCTAGCAAAGCCTCACGCTCACGCTTAGGATCATTATGAGTATTGCTAATAACGGTCATATAACCGTTATCGGTAATTGTATGATCAACGCCACTAATAATATTAGGAAAAATATAGTCAGCGATATGGGTGGATAAAATACCAATAAATTTTTTATCGGTTGGACTGATATTTTTTTGTTTCCAGTCATCAGCAAACATCCCCCCACCTTGAATTCGATAAATATAGTGATCATTTTCTAGATCGCCAATTGCCCGACGAATTGTATAACGGCTGACCGAATATTTTTCCATCAATTCAGATTCCGTGGGTAACTTATCATTGATAGCGTAGTACCCTGAGGTAATTTTTTCTTTTAAATCTTGTCTTACTCGTTCATATTTGGTTATCATTTTAGGTAGCTCCAATTTATCAAATATCGAATTACTTATATATAACATTATGCCAGTAAAACATGCAGATGTCTTCAAATGTCTTCAAAAAAAGACTTCAACCTATAATTAGGTTGAAGTCTTTTTACTTAATCATTAATCAATTTGGGTTGATTTAATGCCAAACATTACGGCTAAATCAGCTAATTGTTCTTCAGTAATAGTTAATGAGAAGATGGTGTGGTGACCACCACCAGCATGGATCCATGCAGTTGCTCCAGCCTTTAAACCAACTTTTGGAGTCCATAATTGTTTAGCAACTGGTAAGTTTGGAGTTTCTTTTTCTGGCTTGTTAGCGTTAACTGCATAACTAATCATGTTAAAGCCATCGCGGAAGTCTGAAATAGTTACGTCAACCCCTTCTCCTTCGGTACCAGTAAATACTAATCTAGCAGGATCTTCTTTACCACCAATGTCTAATGGGTGAACTTCAATTCTTGGTTTATCAGATGCTAATGTTGGATCAACTTCAAGCATGTGTGAACCTAAGATAGCTTCGTGACCTTTACGTAAATCTAAAGTGTAGTCTTCCATAAAGGCGGTTTGTTTATTGTGGCTCAAAACCTTTAATAAGCGACCAAAGGCAGCTGATTTCCAATCACCTTCGGCACCAAATCCATAACCTTCAGCCATTAATAATTGAGTTGCTAATCCTGGTAATTCTTCCATGCCGTATAGATCTTCGAAGTTATCAGTGTAAGCAGTGTAACCACGATCATCCATGAAGCGTTTCAAACCGAAGTATTCACGAATTTGATATTTAACTGCGTGTTCGTATTTTTCTTTAGAGTTGTCACCTTGGTTCATAGTATACATTTCGGCTAATTCAGCATATTTTTTATCAATATCGGCATCAGAAACCTTGTTCATTTCAGCAACTAAATCACCAACTGCAAAGTAATCTACAGTCCAGCCCATTTTAATTTGAGCTTCAACTTTATCACCATCAGTTACGGCAACGTTTCTCATTTTGTCACCAAATGAAGCTACTTTAATCTTGAAACTTTCGTTGTAAGCTACGGCTACATCTTCCCATGAAGCAATTTCTGCTTGGACTTCTTCGTCACCCCAGTAACCATAAACTACTTTGTTGTTAATGCCTAAGCGAGCATTGATATATCCGTATTCACGATCACCATGAGCACTTTGATTTAAGTTCATGTAATCAAAATCAATGGTGTCATAAGGAATATTGTTTAGATATTGAGTAGCTAAATGAAGTAATGGTTTTTGTAATAATTCAGTCCCACGAATCCAGTTTTTAGCTGGTGAGAAAGTATGCATCCAAGTCATTACCCCAGCAACTTCATCGTTGTAATTAGCTTCTTTCATAAATTGAGTAATACCATCAGCAGTAGTCATTACGCCTTTATAAACAATTTCGTATGGTAATTTACCAGTTGCATTTAATTTCTTTACGATATCTTCAGCATCCGCACCAACTTGTTTTAATTGGTCTTCACCATATAAAAATTGACTACCTGTAACAAACCAGAATTTGTAGTTTTGTGTGTTCATCATAATCATAATCCCCTTTATTAGATAATTTATTTTTTAAATTTTAAAACCTATTTGTGTGTAGCATGTTCTTTAGATTTAGCATTATTTTGACCGTAATAAGCGTTAGCACCATGTTTACGGTAATAATGTTTATCTAAAAGATATTGTGGAACGTGAATCTCATCTCTAGTTAGTTGTAATCCGTGATAAGCAATTTCGGCTGAGACTTCTAATACTTTAGCGTTATAAACTGATTTATCCGGAGTTGGTCCCCAAGCAAATGGACCATGTTGACTAACTAGGACAGCCGGAACTGCATCTGGATCGATTCCGCGTTGTTCAAATTCATTGACAATATCGATCCCGGTATTTAACTCATACCCTTCTTTAATTTGGGCATCGGTTAGGGCTGGAGCACATGGAATATCACCATAGAAAGTATCAGCATGAGTGGTACTTACGGCTGGAATATCCAACTTAGCAGCTGCAAACGAGACGGCCCATGGAGAGTGCGTATGGGTAATTCCACCAATTGTTGGAAAATGGTTGTAAAGATAAGTATGTGTAGGTGTATCTGATGAGGGATTCATATCCCCTTCGACAACCTCACCCTTTAAATTAACTACGACCATATCAGATGGTTTTAAATCACCGTACTCAACTCCAGAAGGTTTGATTACAAACAACCCTTTTTCTCGATCGATTCCAGATACATTTCCCCAAGTAAAAGTTACTAAATCTAATTGAGGTAAACGCATATTGGCATCGTAAACTTCTTGTTTAAGCTTTTCTAACATAATAGCCTCCGTAAGTTTTAATTTTTAAGCGTTTTAACTGCTTCGCCTTCAACTGGTAAAGCGGCTTGATAATTAGTGATAAATTCTTGATAACCTTTAACTCCAGCAGGTTCGGGACTAAGAGTCATTGATTCCGGATCACTAAAGACTTGTGAATCTAAGAAATCTTCTAGACTTTGACCGTTACCATTTTTAACAAAGTTAGCTAAGACGGCCATTCCCCATGGACCACCTTCACCAGCATTTTGCATGATGGTGATTGGAATATTTAAGGCGTTGGCCAAGACTTGTTGACCAACTACGGGAGTCTTAAATAGACCACCTTGAGCAACCATTACGTCTGTTTTAATTCCCTCGTCCTCAGTTAAGATATGCATCCCAATTTCTAGTGGTGCAAAGGCTGCATACAACTGGGTTAACATAAAGTTTGGTAAATTAAATTCACTATTGGGAGTTCTCACAAATAATGGTCGACCTTCTGGCATGTTAGTAATATTTTCACCAGATAGATAACTATAGTTAACTAGTCCCCCGGCATTAGGATCTGAACGAGTTGCTTCTAAGAACAATGTTCCATAAAGCTTGTTGGGATTAACCTCAATCCCTAGTCGTTGAGCAAATTCACCAAATAATGATACCCAAGCATTAATATCTGATGAACAATTGTTAACGTGAACCATTGCAACTGGTGATCCATCCGGAGTAGTTACCATATCAATATCTTTATGCACCGCTTTTAATTCTTGGTCTAAAACCACCATTGAAAAGGCTGAGGTACCAACTGAAATATTTCCCGTACGTTTTCTTACACTATTGGTACCAACCATTCCAGTACCGGCATCCCCTTCAGGTGGTGCAATGACACTACCGGCTTGTAAATTACCACTTAAATCAAGTAACTGAGCACCTGATTCAGTTAATTGACCAGCTTGTTGGCCGGCAACTAACACTTTTGGTAAAATTTCATCAATTTTCCAATCGTATTTTTTAACTTGATCTAGATCATTAAATTGGTTAAGCATGCGTTGATCATAGGTCTTAGTGTTGGAATCAATTGGAAATACCCCGGAGGCATCCCCGATTCCTAAGACTTTTTCACCGGACAACTTCCAAGTTACATATCCAGCTAAAGTAGTAATAAAATCAATTTCTTTAACGTGCTCTTCATCATTTAAAATTGCTTGATATAAATGAGCCACACTCCAACGTTGTGGAATGTTAAAGTCAAATAACTTAGTAAGATCATCAGCAGCTTGGCCAGTAATGGCATTTCGCCAAGTTCTAAATGGAACTAATAAATCATTATTTTGATTAAATGCAAGGTAACCGTGCATCATAGCACTAATTCCGATTGCATTAATTTTAGTAATTGCTTGATGGTATTTGCTTTGAACATCTGCGGCTAATTGAGTATAACTAGTTTGAATTCCGTGCCAAACTTCATCCATTGAATAAGTCCAGATTCCATCGACTAACTGATTTTCCCAGTTATAACTACCGCTAGCGATTGTGTTAAAATCATCCGTCATTAAAACGGCTTTGATATTAGTTGAGCCTAATTCTAGTCCAAGGGTGATTTCACCATTGGAGATTGCTTTAGAAGTTTCGATTAAATTCATTGTGAATTCCTCCTATTTACTTTTAGCGCTAACAGTTTTAGAAGAGTGATGTTTATTAGTTCCTTGTTCTTCAATTTCTTCAAGTGAACGACCACGAGTTTCGGGAACTGCTAAACGAACAAACATAACACCTAATAGACAAATGATTCCAAAGATAGCAAACACAGCTTCTTGTGACATAGCAGCGGTCATAATTGGGAATAATAAACCAACTAACCATGAACCAATCCAGTTAAATGATGAAGCTAAACCAGAAGCGCGACCTCTAATTTGTAGTGGGAACATTTCTCCGGTAATAACCCAAGTAAGTGGAGCCCAAGTAAATGAATAAAAGGCAACGTATAAACATAAGAAAGCTACAATAATCATGTTGTTCATGTTAGGCATCATCATTTTAAGTAATGAAGGAAGAATAAATGAACTTCCCATAACAATTCCACCCAGTGTTAATAAAGTACGACGGTTAAAACGATCAGCTAGTGGTAAGAAGACTAAGGAACCAATAACTAAAATGGCACCTTGAATGATAGGCCACATCAAAGCATTACTTGCAGCACTACCAGTTGCTTTTTCAACAATTAATGGAATGTAGTAGAAAATTGCATTGGCACCTTGGAATTGTTGAAAGGCTGCAACCCCAACCCCTGCAATAACTAAGTAGCGATACTTACCAGAGAATAAGGTACTCCATGAAGTGTTTTTAGCAGCATCAGCTTCTTCTTTAGAAGTAACTTGAATGTTAGCTAATTCTTCATCAGCTTCTTGATCGGTTGAACGTAAAATACCTAAAACTTCTCTAGCTTCATCAACTTTTCCTAAGTTAGCTAAGAATCTTGGTGATTCAGGTAATCTTAAAACTCCAAAGAATAAGATCAAGGCAGGAACTGCCGCAAAGGCTAACATAGTTCTCCAGGCCCAGTTTTCAGGTAAATCTTTTAGTAAGAAGTCCATAATGTAAGAAATCAACATACCAGAAACGATCATGGTTTGATTTAAACCAGAAAGCTTACCACGCGCTTTAGCAGGAGCCATTTCTGACATGTAAGTAGGAACTAAAGCCGAAGCAGCTCCGACGGCTGTACCTAAAATAGTTCGAACAATGATTAAGTAAATTGAGCCATTATTAGGAGCTAATCCAGATAAGATTCCTCCTAATGCAAAAATCAATGATGAAATCAAAATGATTTTTCTTCTACCTAATTTATCGGATAATTGTCCCGCAATCGCAGCCCCAAAAATGGCCCCGAACATAACGGCTGAAGTAATCATCCCTGTAATAGTTGGTGCATTTGCTAAATGCCAATCTGTTTGTAGAAATGGTAATGCCCCGGTCATAACACCAATATCATAACCAAACAAAATTCCCCCAAATGAACCGAAGAAATAAATAAAGGCACTAGATATTTTCTTTTCCTTTTTCATAATTGTTCCTCCCTTAATAATTGCAACTAACAAAGTACGAATTAATTTTTATAAAACCGCTTACAAACATAATTAAAAAAAATAAAAGCGTTCTTGGAAGTAGTTTCATATTTCAATATCTGTAGTTTAAAATATTTATCATAATAAATCAAGCGTTTTCATTTAAATTTATACGTACAATTTTTAACAGTTAATTTAGCATCCTTGCTAAATTAACTGTTAAAACGTTATAAAAACAATTCCGATTTATTCAATTTTTTATTGGTTTTATCAAGTTTTTTTCATTATTTAGCTAAAATATGATTCATTAATTGACTTATCCGTACCAATATTTTACGATTATATTGAAAACGTTACCAAAAGGAGAATTAATTATGTTAACAAATACCATTTCAGCAAATGTTACGTATTTCGGTGATTATAATGGACAAAAAATTGATAAATTATCATTAAGTAACGGCAATAACGTTACGGTTTCAGCACTTAGTTTTGGGGCAACTCTCTATGAAATCATTTCCCCAGATAAACAAGGCAAACTTTCTAATATCGTCTTAAATTATCCTAACGCGGCTGACTATCTCCAAAATCCCTTCTATGTATCAATGGCCATCGGTAGAACTGGCGGTCGTATTAAAAATGCCGAACTAGAATTAAATCATAAAACTTATAAATTAGAAGCTAATGAAGGTACTACTACCTTACATGGTGGTCCTCATGGTTTTAACACCCACATCTGGGATAGCCAAATCATTGACGAAGCTGGCATTCCTGCGATTCAATTTCACCGCCTCCAACGTCACAGCGAGGATCAATTTCCTGGTGATATTGATGTCACCATCACTTATCGATTAACTGAAGATAATACAGTTAAAATCGAACTAGCTGCTACCGCTTTAAATGAAGATACGGTGTTTAATCCGACTTATCATACCTACTTTAATTTAGGCGATTCAGATACTATTTTGGATCACGAATTAATGGTTGATGCCGACACTCATCTAGCCTTTGATGCTAATAAGTTGCCTACCGGTGAATTTATTGACGTTGATAATTCACCATTTGATTTTCGAAAACCTACCAGTTTAGGTAAAGCTATTGAAGCAATGCAAAATACCAAAGAAAAAGGTTTCGATGATATTTTCAAAATTAATGAAACCAATCAAGGCCAAGGAATTGCGGTATTAAGTGATCCCAATTCTGGACGTAGTGTCACGATTAATTCCGATCGAAATGGTTTGGTAGTCTTCACCGCCAATTCATTTACCCACGACCATATGAATCTAACTAAAACTAATGGTTTAGGAATGCCTTATGAAGGAGTAGCTTTAGAAGCACAAAATTTACCTGATGCTACTCGTTTTAATGACTTTGGTGACATTGTTTTACCAAAAGGTGACACCGTTGCCCATGAAATCGACTATCATATTACGTTTTAATTTAGGAGATCATTATGACAAATAAACAACCTAGTGAGCCAAATATTGACGAATTAAGCAAGAAAGATATTTTTGCAAAATTAGCGGATGGCGATTGGTACCAATATGGCCATGAACCTAAACTACAAGCAATCGTTAAAAATAGTGCTCAAGTAATTCAACAAATTAACGATGTGGCCAAAGTCGACGACGTCAATGCGCGTAAGATGCTAAGTGATATCGCTCCTCATATCGCCGATAACGCCGAAATTTACTTTCCCATTTCCGGCATTGAATATCCACAAAACCTTTATATAGGTGATGGAACCTTTATCAATGCCAATTTACAGATATTAAGTGCTGGTAAAATTACTATAGGTAAAAATTGTTTCATTGGTCCAAATTGCCAGTTATATACGCCTAACCACCATCCCTCCAATAAACTTTTAAGACGGGCCGGTTGGCAGTATGATTTGCCAATTACCATTGGTGACGATTGTTGGTTCGGCGGTTCGGTAATCTTACTTCCCGGAGTGACCCTCGGAAATAACGTAGTCGTTGGGGCTGGTAGTGTAGTTACTAAAGATTTTCCAGATAATACTGTTATTGCTGGTAATCCGGCTAAAATTATTAAACATACTAAATAAAAAAATCCCAATTACCTATATTAAGTAATTGGGATTTTTTATTTAATTTGCTTGGTGATTTCAATTAACTGTTGTTCCACCTTAGTTAACTGATAATTTCTACGGTAGACTAACGAAATATAAAAATCAGGGACTGAATTAATTAATGGAATATTTTTAATTCCATCAAAGGGACTAATTGCTACATCGGCTAACAAACTAATTCCGATATTTTCTGCAATCATATTTTTCAAAATTGATAAATCATTAGTCTGTTGTAAAATCTGGGGATAAACCTCGGTAGTCGCACACAATTCATCAAAAATTTGTTTGTGAACAAAGCCTGAGTTAAAGATAACAAAGGGTTCATTAGCTAAATCAGCAAAATCCACTTGATCTAATTGGGCCAGTTCATCATGTTCACTAACCACAATACTAATTGTACGTTTAGTAATGGGAATGGTGCTTAAAGCTACATCATTAATCGGCTGTCTTGTTCCAATCAGTGCCAAATCAATTCTACCTTTTTTTAATTGCTCTAGGATTTCTTGCGAACCATCTTCGACTAATTCAATTTTGGATAGAATTCGTTCAGCTTTTAAGGATTCAGCCAAACTAGAAAAATACACATTGCCAATCATTGGGGGTATTCCAAATTTTACTTTTGGATTATCTAAACTTTCAATATCGATTTTAGCTAAATCTAATTCTCTTACTACCCTTTTCAAATGTTCATTTAGCCGCCACCCTGCCAAGGTGATAATCATCGTTTGTCCGCGCTGGCGTTGAATTAATTGCATACCATAAAAGGCTTCTAAGCGTTTAATAGCATACGATATCGTCGGTTGGGAAACTCCAAAGTATCTGGCCGTTGCCCGAAAATTTCTTAACTCGATTAATTTCAAAAAATATCTAAAATCATTGGTATTCATTATTGTCCTCCGTGATAAGTATATTTTATCAAAAAAGCACCATTTGACTATTATTTTTTATTTAGAATATACTAGCAAAGAATTTTAAATTAAATCTACTTAAAAGGAAGCCGAACTATGCAAGCTGAAGAAATTTTACTAAATCCATTTTTAAATAAAGGAACTGCTTTTACTGCCACTGAACGCGATAAATTTAAATTAAATGGTTTAGTGCCACCAGCTATTGAAGATATTAATACTCAAGCAATCCGAAGCTATGCCGAATATCAGCATAAGTCATCTGCACTAGAAAAGCGTCTATATCTGATGCAAATCTTTAATGAAAATCGCACACTATTTTATTATTTGTTTAGTAAGCATGTTGCGGAATTTATGCCAATCGTTTATGATCCTACGATTGCTGATACAATTGAGCATTACAGTAATTTATATGTCCAATCCCAAGGCGCCGTCTTTTTATCAATTGATGATCAAGAACATATGGAAGAGGCCATTATCAACGGAGCCAATGGTCGTGACATTCAATTGATAGTCGTTACCGATGCCGAAGGAATTTTAGGAATTGGTGACTGGGGAACTAACGGGGTAGATATCGCTGTAGGTAAACTCATGGTATACACTGCTGCAGCTGGGATTGATCCGGCTAAAGTCTTACCCGTAGTTTTAGACGCCGGCACTAATAATGAAAAATTACTCAATGACGATTTATATTTAGGTAATCGTCACAAACGGATCTACGGACCAACTTATGATCAATTTGTGGATCGCTTTGTCGAGATTGTTGAAAATCAATTTCCTAATTTATATCTTCACTTTGAAGACTTTGGTCGTCGTAACGCTGACCAAATTTTGAATCGCTATAAAGATAAAATTCTTACTTTCAATGATGATATCCAAGGTACTGGAATTATTACCCTAGCCGGAATTTTAGGTGCCCTAAATATTTCTAAAGAAAAACTAACTGATCAAATTTATCTTTCTTTTGGTGCCGGAACAGCTGGGGCAGGAATCGTTAACCGAATTTATCAAGAAATGCTTCAACAAGGTTTAACTCCTAAAGAGGCTAAATCTAGATTTTATTTAGTTGATAAACAAGGCTTATTATTTGATGATGATCCTACTTTAACTCCGGCTCAAAAACCATTTGCTCGTAAACGTAGCGAATTTACCAATGATCAACAACTCACCGATTTACTATCAGTCGTTAAAGCCGTCCACCCTACTATCATGGTTGGGACTTCCACCGTTGCCGGAGCATTTACTCAAGAAGTCGTTACCGAAATGGCTAACCATACTAAGCGTCCCATTATTTTCCCCATCTCTAACCCTACTAAGCTAACTGAAGCCACGGCTAAAGATTTAATTCAATGGACGGATGGTCGAGCCTTAATTGCTACAGGAATCCCTTCTAAACCAGTTGAATACAAAGGAACCACTTACCAGATTGGTCAAGCCAATAACGCTTTAATCTATCCAGGATTAGGTCTGGGAGCTATTGCCGTTAATGCTAAATTACTGACTGACGGGATGATTTCGGCAGCAGCACATTCTTTAGGTGGAATCGTCGATGCTTCAGAACCGGGAGCAGCCGTACTACCTCCTGTAAATCGTCTCACTGAATTTTCTCAAACCATCGCCCAAGCGGTTGCTCAAGCCGCTGTTGATGAAGATATGAATCAACAACCCGTTAAAGAGGTTACCCAAGCTATCAAAAACCATCAATGGACCGCTAAGTATCAAAATTTATCTAAATAAAAAAGCTAACTAGTATCTAGTTAGCTTTTTTTATTAAATCGCTTGGCGTTCTTTGACAATATAGATCTGTTGATAATTACTTAATAGATGATCTACTGACAAATAGTACTGGTTGAGGTCCTGATTCAGCACCGTAAATTTTCCACAGCGATTGATCGTATTAATTAATCTTTTTAAATTCGCATTAATTTCATCAATATTAGCCTTGATACTGGAAGCATTATCCGCTTTTAAATTTTGCTTTTTAGCTTCACAAATGGCATTTTTTAAATTAATGCGATCACGATCATCAATCACCGGATAATTTTGAATAGCATCCTCAATACTAATTAGTAAATTTTCAAATTCAGCATAGTAATCAATTTTAGCCGTCTTTAGTTGTAAAATTATCGACATAATTTGATTAACCATTTCATGGTCCTTCAAGGCTAATTTATAATTAGAAATATTTTTTAAATATTTATCGATGATTTTTTCTGAAATTATCATTAAACGCTTTAGGATCTTAACCTCACTTGGTGGCGTATGATGCATTTGGCGACGCTTAATCAATTGATTAACTAATTGAGTTCGCCGAACTTTACTATATTTCTTATGCGCTAATGAAGCTACAAAGGCATCCGCTAGCTGACTATTGACGTTATCCTTAGCATCAATAATCGCTAAAAGAATATCATCTTTTTGATGATAGACTTTTTCATACCGCTCCTCTGTAGCGTTCGCATATTGATTAATCAATTGATTAACCCGGATTAACTCATTATTTTCTTTTTTAATTCTTTGGCATTCTGATTTAGATTCTAAATTTATTTTTTGCATTATCGATAATAATTTTTTTCTATCAGCTCGTACTTGTAAATTCCAATCATATTCAATCTTTAATGAATTTAAATACCTAACTGAAGAATTTCTAATCTTATCGCGACTATTTAAAATAAACAAAACCTTCCTATTATTATTCATTTTCAATTCATATTCCCCTAGACATCCCATTTTAAAATTACTACTTATTAATATCATTTAAGGCCATAATTAATGGTTTGGATTTTCTAACCGACACTCGATAAGAAAGATCATTTTCCATATTAACTATACGTTTATGACCATCATAGTCCACCACTTTGTCCAAATTGATCAAACAATTTCGATTACATCTAAATAAATTCGAAAACTCCGTCTCAATTTCTTTTAAACTACCTGGAAATGAAGACTGACTATCCTCACCATTCAATGTTACTATATTTGGTACATCGGGTTGTGTCTCTAAAGAAATTACCTCATTCATTGGTAAGTAATAAAAATGTTTACCAATTGAATAATTAAACATACTCTTAGTTTGATTAATTTGTTCCATATTTTTTTCAAAAGTATGTTTAATATCGGTATTTATGTTATCTCTAATTTGATCAATATCGTCATCTTTGACTATAAAATCATACGGTTCAATTTTTCTTTCAATCGTTAATAATGATAGTTCAACATGACTAGTAACAAACACAATGTTTGCAAAGGGCATTTTTTGACGGACTTTTTCAGCAAAATCAATCCCCGCTTCTTCTTTTCCATTAATATCGATGTCCAAGAAAAAAATCCCATAATCTGATTTTGAAAATGGTTCTAGCAGTTGTTCATCAATCTCACTAGTTTTAATAAATTCAAAATCATAATCATTTCCCATTAAACAATAATTAATAATTTTTGAAAATTCTTGAAGTTGAATAGGATTATCTTCAAGTAAAAAAACAACATATTTCATAAGCAATCTCCCTAACGTTCAATAACCAATGTTGTCTGAAAACGTCCTTTCTTAGCCTCGACATTAAAATAAAGACCATCCGTTTGATTAGTTAATCTTTTGACATTATATAGTCCCAGGCCATCATGATTTTCTTTAGTGGAATATCCCATTTCATATATTTTTCTAATTTCAACTTTATCGACTAATTGATTCTCAATTGAGATCTCAATAATATTATCAAAAGTAATAAAAGCACAACGAATTTCAGTTAGGTGCTGTTCTTCGGCATATTCAATTGCGTTATCCAATAATATTCCTAAAATTCTTACTATTGTAATTATTGAGTGATTGAGTTCAATATCATTATCTCCTGTTTCAATAATTAAGTTAATCTTTTTGCTTTTAGCTTGGAAAAATTTTTGCACTACTAAGCTTCTAATGGCCTCATTTTTAAGATGATTGATTTTCACAAAACTAACTTCTTTAATCTTATTCATAAATTTATCTTGTTGCGATAATTCTTCTAAGTAATTTTTAAGTACTAAGGAACTATTATTGTCTAAAGACTCTTGCATGGATAAAATTATGTTTTTAAAGTCATGTTTAAATTCTCTGATCTCATTATTTTGTTTTTCAATACCCTTTAAATATGCATTAGTCTCTTTGGCATAATGTAATTCTTGTTGAGCAATTTTCTTAATCGAAAAACTTTGCGCAAATGTAATAACCTGCCAAACCATAAATACGATCGAAGCAACAAAGACAATAATTAACATTAATTGAATTTTAGAGGTAATATGCTGAGCATTGGTAATTGAAACAATTACTTCAATATAAACTAAAAAAATAAAGACCATTTTAAAGCCCCGATTTTCAAGTTTTAATTCAGAGATTCTTAAATAAAACTGTTTCAATCGCTTCCTAATTTTCAAGTGGCGAACCACCAGATGCATAAGACCTATTATTGTTAAAGCAATTAAGCTAAAGGCCACAAAAAATAGACAAGACTCTTTATTGCTTAGTTCTATCTCTAATAAATTTGGATCAAAACTTGCGATTAATTTAGTTCTTAGAAATAAAACATTCACTAAATAATTTGTCAGTGAAAAAATGACAAATAACAATATAATTACGATTGTTAGAAACGACAAGTGTTCATAATCAATCGTAGTCCGTTTTTTTAATTTAACGGCAATATACATAAAAAACCAATCAAATAAAACTAATAGTAAAAAAACTAAATCATCGACCATTAAATCGATAAATGCAAAAAAAAGCACTCCAAAGAGATTTAAAATAAATCCGAATGAAGTAACCTTCTTTTCAAAATTGTGGACCAACATTTTTACCATTAATAAGGTAAAAACATCAATCGCAAACATCCAGCTATTAGCTACATAAATCATTTATTAATTCTCCCCAATTAAAACAACCAATCCCAGATGTTCCAGCCTGACTTCTTTGAAGTTCCAAAAGAAAAAGTCGAAAACATATTTATCATTCCTTTCTGATTATAATTAAATAAATATTTATCTATAAAGATAATATTTTTCTTATATAAAGAATACGCTAAAAATTATCATACATAAAGTAGTAATTTTTAACGTATTATCGAAAAAATAATATAATTTAAAATTCATTATTGATCAAACCTAAATTCCCCAATTTAAATTTGATAAATTAAATATCTTGATTAATCCTTAATTCCCCAATTAAGCATAATATTGTTTTGTTCAATCCCCAATAATTTATTATTTACATAATTCATATTCTTCATTAATCGATATTTAATTTTAGAAGTACTTTAACCCAATACATTTTAAACTATAAAATTTATGTACTAATTATTTTGTATAACCAACATAGCTAATATTACACTAATTTATAATAAGTGGTTATTTTTTATTTAAGCGTTCAAAAAACGCCAATAAGTGTTTTATTTGGAATTTAAAATTTAATCTATAAGTCACATAACTAGCTTTCATAACTAATTGTTATACACTGGAAGTATTCAAATAATACGGAGGGATTTGTATGTTAGATGTTAAAGGTTCAATTAATAATTTAACTGACACAGTTGAAAAACATTTCCAATCTATCAAGAGTCAACAACCCTTTGAACGAATCTGGGCGGTCCAGTTTGAGCTTGCTTATACTGATTTTCGTGTAATTCAAATGGCCCTACAAATGGCCGGCGATAATCATCATGCCCTACTAGTCCAATTTACTTCGGACTATCACGCTGTTTATAATTATGAAGTAGCTTATGCCATCGGGGGCCTAGCTGGTTTTAACCAACAATTTGGCGATAAAATAGAGCAATACCAAGCTGCCAAAGATCAACTTATAGCAACGATTAAAAAAATTTCTTCAATTTAGCCGTAAATAACTAAAAACACACTACCAATCGATAGTGTGTTTTTGCATTTTATATATTAGTGAAAAAAGTTGCTAAAAGATAAACAAACGTTGATTTAGTAGCCATTTCAACAACAAAACGTATCTATTTTAGAAACTTTGCTATCATTGGTTGTATTAATAGAAACGGAGACCTTTTATGTTAACCAATTACCTTGGAAAACGCATAGTTGATCTACGCGAGGCGCGTGACATAAAGCAAACCGAACTAGCTAGAAAATTACATATTGATAAGTCAACCATGAGTAAAATCGAAAGTGGTGATCGTAAGGTCTATAGTGATGAAATATCGGCACTAGCTGATATTTTTGACATTAGCGCAGATTATTTACTCGGCCGTGACAGTCATCCACACCACGATTCTGTATTTGATTTACATGTTGATATCCCTCTAGATGGTATGTCTACTTCTCAGCGTCAAGCCGTGATTGATTATATTAATTTCCTGAAACAACAATATAAAAATGAAATGGAAGACAAAAAAGTTCTAAGAGCCGACAGGCGTCCCATAACATCTAACTCTCTACCCAATGATCAAGATTCTGAATCAACAGAAACTCCTGAATCAGAAGATGATCTATAGATATTTTACCTAAGAATACTAAAAAGGTGGTGCACTTATATGAATGATTTAAATTCATTATTATTGCAAATCATAGAAATTGGAAATATCAAAATTGACTTTAAAATCGAACCGGACTTTCTTAAAAGTCGGAATGATGATCAGCTTAAAATAGTTCCTAATTCATCTATACAAGTGACAATTCCTAACTTGGATACTAAGAAAAATTCCAGTTATACCATTCCTAGCGATTCATTGGATAATTTTATTAATTTACTTAACTACCAAATTGCTGATCCTAACCATGCTAATATGTCCGTTCCCGATGAACATCAAAATCAATTGATATTCACTCCTAAAAAAATTATTTCAGTGAATAATTTATTCCAGCAAGGTTATAATATTGCATTATTAAATCAGCCTCATGCCTCTAGTGACATTACCTTAGGCGATTTACAGCGGTTAATTACTTGTTTAAGTAATGTTAATATTACTAATACGGAATCGAATTTAATTAATCAATTTACCATATTAAATTATCATCCACAAAATAACTTAAATTAGACCGACTATTTTATTAGCCGGTCTAATTTTATGTATAAAAAAAGCATCAGTTATCCCCCGATAAACTAATGCTGCCAGGTATGATTCCCCCTCGATTCCCCTACTTAGTATTATACACTTTTTTGAATAAAGTTATTCTTTTTATTGAAATTTTATTGCTCTATTTACCATAAAGATATTTTATAATCCGAAGACTTTGAAACTAATTAGTATAGTTTATTAAAAAAATGTACTAAAATAAATTTAATTCATATAAGGGGGAAATTAGCATGTCAGATATGGAAAAAGTTTTAAAACAATATGGTATTAAAGATGCCCAACAATTAAAGGATGTCTTAGATAAATATCAAGAATTAACTAATTCGCTTAATCCAGAAGAATACTTCGAAGACAGCGCCGAAGACGATAATATGAATGGTAACAATAAATAACAAATAAAAGCCCACTACCATTAACGTAGCGGGCTTTTTTAATTTAAATTTGACATAGTTTAAAAATAAAAGTAGAATAGAAACGTTGCATTTATGTGCAACTGCACATAAATGGAGGTTATTATTATGGCATTTGGATTTGATCAAGACCGTGTTCAAGGGATTAATATTATTGCTAGAATCATTCAAAATGATTTGAATCGTTCACTAAAACCCTATGATCTAAAAGCGAACAATTATTTTTACATTTTATTTCTATTAGATCATCCTGGATCTTCCCAAGATGACTTAACTAGAATTATGTTTCTAGATCATAGTACGATTACTCGATCGGTCGCTAAACTAATTAAATTAGGTTATATTTATCGACAAGATGATCCTGATGATAAACGAGCTAGTCGACTTTACGTGACAGATGCTGGTAAAAAATTAATTCCAATTTTATCTAAGCTAACGGAACATGCCGAAGAAGTTGCTTTAGGTAATTTAAGTCACGAACAACGTGATATTATCCAATCATTGCTAATAACTTCTGCCAAAGCACATGAAAAGGAGAAAAAAAATGCAAAACAGTGATAAAGTTTCAAAACGCGACATGTTGTCAATCATAGCCGCTGCTATCATGGCGTTCATTGGAGTATTAATTGAAACTTCTATGAACGTTACCTTTCCAACCCTAACTACCCAATTCGGAGTTAGTTTAAATACTATTCAATGGGTTACTACCGGTTACTTATTAATGGTTTCATTAGTAATTATTTGTTCTTCATATATTAAAGGCCGTTTTAAAGAACGTAGTATCTTTATTTCAGGAGCCATTTTTGCCATTATTGGGGATCTCTTCTGTGCCCTAGCGGTTAATTTCCCAATTTTATTAATTGGTCGTTTAATTCAAGCTATCGGTACCGGGATTGCTATTCCATTGTTATTCAACATTATTATGGAAAGAACTCCGATTGCTAAACGTGGTGCTTTTATGGGAATTGGTGGTTTAATCATTTCTCTAGCTCCAGCCTTAGGACCAACCTTTGGTGGGGTCGTAGTTTCCTTAATTAGCTGGCGAGCAATTTTCTGGATTGTTTTACCACTTATGATTATTGGATTATTACTTGGTTTTTCAATTCAACAAGTTACTCCACTTCGTCAAGAAAAATTCGACTGGTTACGTTTAATTCTTTTAGCAATTATCTTTACTAGTTTAACGCTTGGATTTAATACCGTAGCTGACTACGGTTGGATTAATATGCGCTTTGGTATCTACTTAGTAGTAATGTTACTTGCTGTATGGGCATTTATCGCTGCTTCTAATCGTACTAAACGTGTATTAGTTAATATTTCCATTTTTAAAAACCCAATCTTTACTACTGCTTTATTAGCTTATGTATTTATTCAATTTACTAATATCGGTGTAAACTTTGCTTTACCAAACTATGCTCAAATCGCTAACCATTCTACTGCAATGATCGCGGGATTACTTATGCTGCCAGGTAGTTTAATTTCCGGATTGCTTAACCCAGTTTGGGGAAGAATGTACGATAACTATGGTGCTAAACGTCCAATTACTATTGGTAATAGTATCTTCTTCTTAGCAATTATTTTATTTGCCGTATTTAGTTTCCACTTACCTTCATTCATGATTATGGTATATTACTTCATCTTTGCTATTGGGGTAACTATGTCATTTGCTAACACTATGACTTATGCCTTAACTGAAGTAGGTCCTGAAGCCGAAGCTGACGCTAACGCTATCTTTAACACCTTACAACAATTTGGTGGTTCAATTGGTACTGCGGTTGCTTCAAGTTTCTTAGCTTCTGGTACTGGTAATACTGCTGCTACTGTGATGAAGTCTGGTATTCAACACGTCTTTATCTTCTCAGCAATCCTAATTTTGATTAATTTCTTCTTATATCACTACACATTCAAATTAGGTAAACACGCTACTAACAAATAACAAAAAAGCCAACCTTAATTAGGGGTTGGCTTTTTTATTTATAAATCATTATCAATTTATAATCTAAGATTTTTCCTATAAATCAAAACGTGATAAATACCTAATTTAATAACTGTTTCAACAAAACACGGATCTAAACTTATCCTTGGCCATCTTTAAATGCTGGATATAGGGTCATCCCTCCGTCAATAAATAAGGTAATTCCAGTAACATAGCTAGACTCATCAGAGGCTAACCAAGCAGCTCCAGCTGCAACTTCTTCTGGTTTACCAATTCGGTCCATTGGTACCATCTTTACCGTTTGTTCATACTGTTCCTGATCAGAAAATTTTTGAGCATTAATTGGAGTATTAATAGCTCCAGGTCCAATAGCATTAACTCGAATATTATCTTTAGCATATTCCATAGCAATTGTTTGTGTAAATAATTTAACGCTACCTTTTGTAGCAGCATAGCTAGCAAAAGTTGGCCATGGAATTTTTTCGTGAACAGATGATAAATTAATAATATTTCCCTTTTTATTATGGCTCTTAAAATATTCCAATGCTATTCGTGACCCAAGAAAAACACCGGTTTGATTAATATTTATCACTTTATTCCAGTCTTCTAATGATAGTTCATGTGTTGCTGATTTTATTTCCATACCAGCATTATTAACCCAGATATCTAGTGTCCCATAATTTCTTATTGCTGTATCCATTAAAGTTTTAACTCCCTCTTCATTAGCAATATCAGCTTGAACTATCACCGCATGACCACCAGCTGCAATGACTGAATCGGCAGTCTTTTGTGCTCCCGCGTGATCACTATTATAATTAATTACAACATTCATTTTTTCTTGACCATAACGTTTTGAAATCGCAGAACCAATTCCCTTTGATCCTCCTGTAACAACTGCTACTTTTCCTTCTAAATCTTGATACATAGTAATCGCTCCTTTTCAAATATTATTATGATAATGATATGAATGATAATTATTTCAAAAGCTATTTATATTAATTAAGATCATACCGGTCACTACAGCAATTATTATAAATGCTCTTTACTATTTTTAATTTATTTTTGCTTAGCCACTTTTAATATGTGCTATTGTAAGTTTAAGAAGTAAATGTTTAGTATAATAACCTTGAATAGTCCACTACACAATATCACTAATCAATAAAAAGAGACCACCTCATATCGAGATGGTCTCTTTTCATTTAAGCTAATTAATATTAGTTTAATTTAGTTTTTGAAACAACGTTTAACTTGTCGTCAAAGTCGTAAACTACTGGTTCACCAGTTTTCATTTCAAGGTTAATGATGTCTTCATCAGAAATACCTTCAATGTATTTACTTAAAGCACGTAATGAGTTACCGTGGGCAGCAATAATTACGTTCTTGTTGTCTAATAATTTAGGAGCGATTTCGTCTTCCCATAGAGGCATAACACGTTCTAGGGTAACCTTTAAGTTTTCACCACCAGGAACGATGTGTGGATCAAGGTTAGCATAACGACGTTCGTTAGCAGCTGAACCTTCGTCATCTGCACTCAAAAGTGGAGGTAAAACATCGTATGAACGACGCCAGATGTGAACTTGGTCTTCACCAAATTTTTCAGCAGCTTCTTGTTTGTTTTGGCCTTGTAATGCACCGTAGTGACGTTCGTTTAAACGCCAAGTCTTAGTTTCTGGAATCCATAGTTGGTCAGAATATTCTAAGGCGTAGTGTAAAGTTTTGATTGCACGAGTTAATACTGAAGTGTAAGCAAAGTCAAATTCAATACCAGCAGTTTTGATAAGTTTACCAGCGTTGATTGCTTGGTTAGTTCCTTCTTCACTTAAGTTAACGTCAACCCAACCAGTAAATTGGTTAGATAAGTTCCATTCACTTTGTCCGTGACGGATTAATACTAATTTAGCCATTATTAATAACCTCTTTCATTTAATTGTTACTATATAAATTTTACACCATTTAAATAGAATTTTCACCCTATTGTGAAGTTTCTTTCTTTGGATGAGCTTTTACACCTAAA
Source organism: Lentilactobacillus laojiaonis (assembly GCF_020616595.1). Classification (GTDB taxonomy): domain Bacteria; phylum Bacillota; class Bacilli; order Lactobacillales; family Lactobacillaceae; genus Lentilactobacillus; species Lentilactobacillus laojiaonis. Next base: position 1,099,082 of record NZ_CP085278.1, read on the forward strand.
ATATCTAGGAAGAAGGTAAATACCGGCACCCCACAGATTAATCCCCAGACACCCCAGAAATGTTCACCAATTAATAAAATAATGAAGGTGTAAAAAATTGGTAAGTGGGTTTTAGAAGACATAAATTTAGGATTTAAAACGTAAGCTTCTAAAGTATGCACGACAATAATCATCACAATAATATAAATAACGTCGTAAATTCCACCAATGGAATAACCCACAATCGATAGCGGAATTACTGAAATAATTACTCCGGCTACCGGAATTAAACTTAGAATAAAGATCATGATAGATAATAAAATCAGTTGTGGCATCCCCATAAACGCCATAATCACCGTTGTAATTATCGTATTACAAATGGCGATAAAGAATTGAGCTTCAATAACTACCCCAAAGGTACTAACAAAAATTTTACCGAAGAAGTGAATATCCTTAAAGAACCAGCTATAGCGACTCGTTAAGAATAGTCTTGAGAAATTAAGCATCGCATTATCTTCAATCGTAAAAAAGAAACTCAAAATTAAGGAAAGAAATAAGGTTACGCCCATCTCACCTACACTAGTTAGTGATTGCCATAATATCTGAACGCCACCCTTAACTTGGCCTAAGACGTTATTTTTTTCAATGATTGATTCTACATAGCGCATAATTTCATCATTGGGTAAATTCTTCGGTTGTGAGTAAAAATCGACAACCTGTTTAGTGGTTTCCACCGCTTGTTCAGTTAGTTGCGGTACATATTTAGTAATTACATAATACATCCCGAGAACTACGAGCAAGTAAATGGTAATCACGATAATTTTACTAGAAATGGGTACATATTTTTTAATCCATTTAGTCGCCTTAACGACTAATAAAGTAAAGATAAACGTTAATAACATTACGTTCATCATACTTCTAAATAGATATAGTACCAAAATAATTATTCCTAGAACGGTAAATCTTCTGAGTTGTACATTACTTAAAAAACGATCCCATGCTGACAATTAGTTGTTCTCCTTATTATTTAACGGAATTTAAAATTCCATCAAGTGATTGATGTTGGTTAATTAAATCATTCCCCGAATTTTTATTTTGGGAATTGGCTTGAGCTTGTTGTGCAGCTTGCATAGCTTGTTGAACTTTTTGTTTCTTAGTTAATGGTTTTTTGAAATCAAGATTAGGATTATCTTTAGCTTGTTTGCTTGAGGTTTCAAAATCATTAACTTGGCTCTTACTTGTTTGATGGTGTTTCTTATTCTTAATGGCTTGATTATTTTGCTGTTGTAATTTTTTCGCTTTATCTACAATTTCTGTATAGTATGGTAATTTGTTTTGCGAACTATCTAAGATAATATTTAAAGTTACATTTGAATCGGCATATTCCCCGGCTTTATTATCTGCCCAGGCTTCATTATATGTATCTTGGTAAGCGGCTAATCGATTTTTGACTAGCGTAAGGTCTTTGATTTGGACTTTTGCACGTTTGATTAATTGCGAATTGCCATCTTTTACCTTAGTAACTTTATAATATTCATCAATCGCATGACTTACTTCATTATTTTCAGCTAAATCGTTAGCCTCGATAAAGGTTTGAATTTGGTAAAGTAAGTTACTAGCTGGTTGATCATGTGGCTTATATTCAAGTGCGTTCATTGTAGAAGTTTGGGCGGCACTATACTTTTTATCATTAATCAAAATTTTAGACTGATTCATTTCACCATAATATCCCCGCTTATTATTGGCATGAACCGTATAAGCAAATGATCCGATGATGCTAATTATAATTATTGTTACTAAACCCCAAATTATTTTTTTCAACTAATTTCACCTCAAATTTATTGTCATTATTATACCATTTTATTCCTTTAAGCTGATTGATATCATTTTAACAACTTAGCTTACATTCTACTAGTATTAGTTCTATAATGTTATTATGCACTATTTTGATTTGAAGAAAGGAATTAAACTATATGCTTGAAAAAAGTTTCTACCGTACTCTTTTAAAGAACGGATTTAATATGCCCATTAAAGTTAATTATTGGGATGGTAAAAGTGAAATATACGGTAATGGTGAACCCCAAGCAACCATTACTTTCAATAAAGTGATTCCAGTTCGCGATCTTAGTAAGAATGCATCAATCGCTTTAGGGGAAGCTTACATGAACGGTGACATCGAAATTTCTGATGCTAGTATCGAAGATGTCATTAATGCTGCTTATGAAAGTTCCCAAAGTTTCTTTCACAATAAGAAATACATTCACTATCTTCCTAAGATTTCACATGATACTAAAGAAAGTAAAAAAGACATCCAAAACCACTATGATATCGGAAATGATTTCTACAAACTTTGGTTAGATGATACTTTAACTTATTCATGTGCTTATTTTGAAACTCCTGAAGATGACTTAAAAACCGCTCAAGAGAACAAAATTCACCATATTCTAAAGAAATTAGATCCTAAACCACACCGCACTCTTTTAGATATCGGTTGTGGCTGGGGTACTTTAATGCTTACAGCTGCTAAAGAATATGATTTAAACGTAATGGGAATTACCTTAAGTCAAGAACAATACAACTATGTTAGTGAACAAATCGAAAAAATGGGCTTACAAAACCAAGCTCAAGTTAAATTAGTTGATTATCGTGAACTCGGTAACCTCAAATTTGATTACATCACTTCCGTTGGGATGTTCGAACACGTTGGTAAAGAAAACCTTGGTGAATACTTCAAATGTGTTAACAACTACTTAAATCGTGATGGAGTTGCCTTGATTCACGGAATCACTAGACAACAAGGTGGTGCCATTAACGGTTGGATCAATAAGTGGATCTTTGAAGGTGGCTATATTCCTGGATTGGCTGAAAATGTCACTCACATCGAAGAAAATGGTTTACAAATTTATGACCTCGAATCACTTCGTCGTCACTACCAAAAAACTATCGAAATTTGGGACCAAAACTTTAACGAACACCGTCAAGAAATCACTGACATGTTTGATGAAAAATTTGTTCGTATGTGGGACTTATATTTACAAGCCTGTGCCGCTTCATTTAAATCCGGTAACATTGACGTTATGCAATTCCTATTAACTAAAGGCGCTGCTGGTCAACACTTACCAATGACTCGTGATTATATGTATAAATAATTTAAAAAGGTATCAGTTCAAATGAACTGATACCTTTATTTTTTATATTAAAATTGATAGTAAAAATACCGCTCCCAGACCAACCAGAACTGAAATAATCATTGATCGGGTCCAATAAGCTACCCCAATTACTAAAGCTGCGGCAATTAATTCCGGCACTCTAGCAGTTAGTGGCATAAATGTATAGTCAGATGAAATAAAAATATCCTTAACTACTAAGGAAGTAAATAAAGATACGGGAACGTATTTCATCCATTCATTAAACCATACGGGAATTTTACGGGTTCTAAAAAATAGTAACGGTAAAATTCGTGGTAGATAAGCAACTACAAAACAAGCTAAAATCAACCAAAAATGTTGCATCGTATTCCATTTCATTATGTGCTTCTCCTACTCGTAAATATCGTCGTCTTCTTTTGGTGATCCACCAGGATTTCTTAATTGCTTAATCCACGAACTTTTCGGATTATGTTTCCGAATGGTATTTTCAATTAAAAATCCAATAAATGAAGCAACTAAGGTAGAAATTACTAATCCTAGAGTCGACTTAGTAATCATTAAGAAAAATACTGCTAAAACACCCGCTAAAAGACAAATTACAAATAATAATTTTTCTTTTAGTTGCATAATTATCATGTAGATAAATAGCGCAGTAAGAGCGAAATGAACCACTGTTAAATCGATTGAAATCGAACTACCAATTACACTACCGATAATATTACTTACTGTCCAAAATAGCAAAGTGGTATGTTCTACCTGCAAAGCATCTTTGGGCGTGAATTTTTTATCGGTTGAAAATTTAAGATAATTGATGGCATAGTTCTCATCATTCATCGATGCCGCAAATAAGGCGGTAAATCCTAATGATTTTCCTTGAAGATGCTTAGATAAACTCGATCCAAGTAAAGCATATCGTAATTCTAAGAAAAACATCATTAATACTACGGTATACAATGACGAATTGGTAGCAAGTAATGAAGCAATTAAAAATTGTGCTCCACCAGAGAATACCATGATTGACACTAAGATAGTCATCCAGATGTTAAATCCAGATGCATGCAATAAAATCCCACAAGCTAGACCAATTGGTATATAACTTAAATCTACCGGTAGGGAAATGTCTAAAATTTTGCGCCACTGAGGTACGGCTTCACCAGAATGGCCTGCTTTATTAGCCAAGAGCAATCCTCCATAAATGCCTAATATCTAATCCAAATTTTTAAAATCATAGTTTGCACCTACAATTATATTGGAACTTAGTCAATTAATAAACACCTTTTTTTAAATTAAAAGGATTTAAACCAGTCAATTATATGATTTATTATTCTTATGAAAACGTTTTGTTTGGCGACAGAATCAGTAGTTTTAATTGTGTGCTGAGCCAAAGAATTATTTAAATAATTTATTTTATAATCAGCTGATTTAAAGGAAATGGTTCCCACCTTTTGATTTTTTTCAAGCGGCGCTGATAATTGATCGTTAGCAGTTACCAATTTAATTTTACCTAATATCTTATCACGGCTAACTGTTTTTGGCATCCAAAGTGCTGTGGCTTGCGTAAGGCCCACTGCTACTTGGTCTTTTTTACCATCAACTACGGAAACACTTTTAGCCGCATTAACGGATTGCCCGGCAGCAATGACATAGCGGTTGAAATGTTGATAGGTATACTCCATGATTTTTCGAGTTTCATTAAATCGGCCAGGATCATCACTGGATTGATTGCTAGCATGTAAGACGACCGTAATGATGCGGTGATGGTTTTGGTTAGCGGTACCGACAAATGAACCTCCGGACTTATCGGAAGTTCCAGTTTTTAAACCGTCCACTTTTAAATCGGTTCCTAGCAATTGGTTATGTCCCGGATATGTAGTACCAGCAAAGTTAAACTTACTTTGCTTAGTTACGTTTAAGATTTGGGGATCTGCTTGGATTAACTTCATAGCTACCAAACTAACATCTTTGGCACTCATCATATTTTCGGCATTAGCACCAACCGATTTTAATTTTAAACTGGTTCCCATTTCTTCATTAGTAACTCCGGCGGCATTATATAGCTTAGCATCATGAATTCCCATTTTTTGAACGGTTTGATTCATGGCTTTAGCAAATTTAATTGGGCTACCGGCAACTTGGTTACCTAAGGCTACGGCTGCTGCATTGGCGGAAGCAATTAAACTGGCTTCAACGAGTTCTTTAACGGTATAACTAGCGCCGGTTTTTAATGGCACATTAGTTAACTCGGCTTCTTGGCTTAAATCAGCCACCCCTTGAGAAATCTTAATGCGGTCATTCCACTTTAAGTGATGTTGTTTGATTTGTTCTACTACCATATAAGTAGTAATTAATTTAGAGATCGAGGCAATTGCCAAGGATTGGTCGGCATTTTTTTGATAAATGATCTGACCAGTTTTCGCATCCACACTAATGGCTGCATTGGCCGCCACTGATAAATCAGTGGTTGCAGCCAAAAAACTGGGATTAAATAAATTTAACCCCAGCAAAAAAGTCGTGATGGTCACCATAATTTTTTGTTTTAACTTCATTTATAACTCCTCATTGTAAGAAAGTTTTTCATTTGGTTTAGCTGGTAAATGAACGGAAAAAGTCGTTAAGTCTTCATCGGAAGTTACTGAAATATAACCGCCGTGTAGTTGAATAATACTCTGGGCAATGGCTAAACCTAAGCCAGTTCCCCCCGTATCTTTATTACGTGACTCCTCGACTCGATAAAATCGTTCAAAAATTTGATTGAGCGCCTTTTCGGGAATTTGCGGACCATCATTAGAAACATCAATGATAATCTCATTGTCATTAACCTGACTGGCCTTTAAAGTTACTAATTTGCCATCCCGAGCATATTTTAAAGCGTTGGAAATTAAATTATTAAATACGCGTCCAAGTTTTTCCGCATCCGCTTCAATTACAAAGGGATGATCCGTATCCAAGGCGGTAATTTCAATATCGTATTTTTTAGCTTCTAATTCAAAACTAGCTACCAATTGTTCAAGCATTTGATTTAAATCTAATTTATTAATCGTTAACTTAGTCGAAGTTTGACGGACCTTGGTAAATTCAAATAGATTATCTACTAGCGATTTCATTTGCTTAGCTTTGAGATAAGCAATATTGGCATATTTAACCAAATCAGCTTCACTATTATATTGTTTATCTTGAATTAAACCTAAATACCCTAAAATCGAAGTTAACGGCGTTCTTAAATCATGACTAACATTGGTAATTAATTCATCTTTAGAATGTTCAATTTTACGTTCATCATTCATGGTTTTGATAACACTATCAACTAAGGCGTTAATACTTTCAGCCACATTTTTTACACTGTTGCTACTAGTCTTTGCACCAAAATTAATGCGATGCTCTAAATGACCATTCGCAATATAATGTAATTCATCAATAATATGATGTAGTTGATATTGATTGTAACGACGAATTAACCGCCAAATTACTACAATAATATCTATTACTAACATAGCAGCTAGCAGTGCTTGTCGTAAGCCGGTCCCCATTGGAAAATGAACCCCACCGATTGAATAACGAATAATAAAAATTCCGTCCCGAATTCCCGGATTGGCAGCGACCATTTGATTAAATAAAATAATTATGGATAAGTTTAATAGAATTAATAATACAAAGGTAAAAATCCCTTCTAGTACTAATTCTGTGCGTTCTTTCCCCGTTAATTTCAAAAGTAATTCTTCTTTCTAATGAGATTCGATCTTGTAACCTACGCCCCAAACAGTTTGGATCACTTTTTCACCGTTGGTAGCTTCTTCAATCTTGTCTCTTAGATGACTAACGTGAACCATAACCGTTTTAGCGGAAACGATACTTTCTTGGCGCCAAACTCGTTCGAAAATTTCATCCGCTGAAAATACACGGTTAGGATGACTAGCTAATAGGTATAAAATTCCAAATTCTAAAGCTGTTAATTGAATGGTAACTCCAGCAATAGTCTTAACTTCATGCGAGTCTTTATTAATTGTTAAAGGACCAATGTCTAAAACATCCGGAGTATCATCAGTCACATGTTCTTCGGCACGACGTAGTAAGGATTTTACACGGGCCATAATTTCTAACGGATTAAATGGTTTAGTAACGTAATCATCCGCTCCGCTAATTAGACCTTGGATTTTATCCATGTCTTCAATTTTAGCTGATAAGACGATTATAGGAATTTGGGAGTCTTTACGAACTTCTTTGATAACTTCTAATCCGTTCATTCCCGGCATCATAATATCTAAAATCATTAAACCGATATTAGATTCCGTTCTTAATTTACTTAGGGCTTCTTCCCCACTAAAAGCAGATACGGGTTCATAACCTTCGTTACGGATATAGATTTCTAATAATTGTGCAATTTCTTTATCATCATCGACAACTAATATTTTCATTAAAATTTACCTCATCTCTATTATCAAATTGAATGGTAATATACTAACTAATTTTACACTTTTATGCACTAAACGACAAAATTCTTAAGAAAATAAAAAAATCTATCCAAAATGGATAGATTTTTTGATAAGACGGCTAATTAATCTTGGTGATAATTAGGAGCATCTTTAGTAATTTGCACATCGTGAGGATGTGATTCGATTAAACCGGCATTAGAAATTTGAACAAATTGAGCACCGTCATTTAAAGTTTGAATGTCTTTGCTTCCAGTGTAACCCATACCAGATCTAAGTCCACCAACTAATTGGAAAATGATGTCTGAAACGGAACCTTTATAAGCAATTTCGCCTTCAATACCTTCAGGAACCAATTTGTTAGCTTCGTTAACACCACTTTGGAAGTAACGATCAGAAGAACCATGAGCTTGTCCCATGGCACCGATACTACCCATACCACGGTATGATTTGAATTTCTTACCATTATCTTCAAAGACTTCACCAGGTGCTTCGTCAGTTCCGGCTAACATACTACCAAGCATAACGGCACTACCACCAGCACCAAGAGCTTTAACGATATCGCCAGAGTACTTGATACCACCATCGGCAATAATTGGTTTGTTCCATTTTCTAGCAACTTCAGCAGCATCATAAATTGCAGTGATTTGTGGAACCCCTACCCCAGCAACTACTCGAGTAGTACAGATTGAACCAGGTCCAATACCAATTTTAACCACGTCAACCCCGGCAGCAAATAAGGCGTTAGTTCCTTCACCAGTGGCTACGTTTCCGGCAATAATAGTAGCTTTAGGATAAGCGTCGCGGATTTCTTTAATTTTTCTCAATACACCGGCTGAGTGTCCGTGAGCAGTATCAATAACAATTGCATCAGTTCCGGCATCAAATAAGGCTTGAGCACGTTCAAAAGTATCTGAAGTAACCCCAACAGCAGAAGCAACAACTAAACGGTTCTTAGCATCAACTGCAGCATTAGGATAATTCTTTTCATCCTTAGTAACTGCCTTAACTTTAGCAACTTCAGCAGCTTGAGCTTCAATGCTTAAATTCTTGTGGATTACACCTAATCCACCCATGTTTGCCATTGCAATGGCCATTTCAGATTCGGTTACCGTATCCATTCCGGCACTAATAAAGGGAACATTTAACTTAAGATTCCCAGACAAATTAACATGTAAATCAACTTCATTAGGTAAAATATCACTGGCTTGTGGTACTAATAGTACGTCATCAAAAGTTAAACCTTTTTTCTTAAATTTGTTTTCCCATCTAGACATAAACATATCTCCTTTATTAGTTAATAAGTATTGCTTTATAATTTACCACCAAATACGTACAATAACAACCTCTATTTTTCACTTTATTCGTTAAAATAAAAAAAGAACTGGCCAAAATTAGCCAGTTCTAAACGTTTATTTTAGAATAATCCACCAGTAATTTGATAACGACGTTTATACCAAATAGTTACTCCAATCGCTGCTACACCAAGCACTAGGTAGATAATTGGATTTAATACCGGATTGATTACGCTTGGAATTAATCCAGCGGCAAAGAAAATTGCCATCCAAATAATAAAGAAAGCGACCATAATTAAAACCCTAACTATTCCGCTATATTTGTGCTTAATGTTCGGATCGAACAAGCGTGAAATTACTGGCATTCCTAATCCAGCAATTACGGCGCTTAAGATAATCCCGGTAATTCCCATCATAGCTTGACGACCGTTCTTTGGTGAAATGAAATATGACACACCATATAATAAAGTAAAAATCATAAAGAAAAGGATCATATTATAGATGGCATTAGGCCAATAGTCGTTAGAGAAACTAGCGGCTTTCTTAGGGGGATGGACTGTATTTTGAACTTTTTGTTCAACACTACCCCACATATTTTTGGCGGTTTTACCTTGTTTTTGACCCGCTTTTAATTCTTCAATCATTTGAGAAACTGTATCAGTCTTAACCTCACTAGATAATTTAGTTTGGTTAATAGCAACTGTAAATTTATACATATATTCCGCATTGCGTTTAGTTAAACCCATGCCATCAAATTGGCTATGAGCATCTTTAATTTTAGCGTGGCGGTCTTGCTTTACATCGGCATTGCGCTTTTCATTATTTTCCACAATTCATTACCCCTTTTAATTAGACATTGAATCTAAATTCAACGATGTCGCCATCTTCCATGACGTATTCTTTTCCTTCAGAACGTAAACGACCAGCTTCTTTAACGGCTGCTGTAGTTTCATATTTATCTAAGTCAGCAAATGACATCGTTTCAGCTCGGATAAATCCACGTTCAAAATCAGAGTGAATAATTCCAGCAGCTTGAGGAGCTTTAGTTCCCTTTCTAAAAGTCCAAGCTTTGGTTTCCTTACCACCAGCGGTAAAGAAAGTTTCTAAACCAAGTAATTTATAAGATGCTCGGATTAAACGGTTTAGTCCGGGTTCTTCAACGCCTTCAGCTTCTAAGAAATCAGCTTTATCAGCTTCATCTAATTGGGCGATTTCTTCTTCAGCTTCAGCAGCTACTCCAATTACTTGGGCCTTTTCTTTAGCCGCATAGTCTTTAATTTGTTGGAAATATTTAGAATTTTCCGGATCAGCAATATCGTCTTCGGCAATATTAGCTACATATAATACTGGTTTAGAAGTTAATAAGAAGAGTCCTTTAACGACTGGAAGTTCTTCTTCATCAAAATCAATTGAACGTACTGCGCCACCAGCTTCTAAAACTGGTTTGATTTTTTCTAGAACGGCTAATTCTAACTTAGCTTCTTTGTCGTTACCCTTAGCAGCTCGTTGAACTTTAGCTAAACGTTTGTCCACAGATTCTAAATCAGCTAAACCTAATTCTAAATTGATTGTTTCAATATCATCAATGGGATCAACTTTTCCTGAAACATGCGTGATGTTATCATCATCAAAAGCTCGGACTACGTGGACAATTGCATCCACTTGGCGAATATTTTCTAAGAATTTATTCCCTAATCCTTCACCCTTGCTGGCACCCTTAACGATTCCGGCAATATCAGTAAATTCAAAAGTGGTAGGAACTACTTTATCGGCAGGAATTAATTCTTGAATTCGAGCTAAACGATCATCGGGAACTTCTACCATTCCGACGTTTGGATCAATTGTAGCAAAAGGATAGTTGGCCATTTCAGCACCCGCTTTAGTAATGGCGTTAAATAAGGTTGATTTACCAACGTTAGGTAAACCAACAATTCCGGCAGTTAATGACATTAATGTTCACTCTTTTCTTCATTTTTTTCTAATACTTTTTTTAATTTATGTTCAAAATCACGACGACTTAACATTACAATGTGGCCACAGCCTAAACATTGAATTTTAATATCAGCGCCCATTCGGATAATTTCCCAGCGATTAGTACCACAAGGGTGGGCCTTTTTCATTTCAACAACATCATGTAAATCGTACATCATAGCACTCCTTTAAAATACTAATTCAACGTAACATCCAATAACTCTAAAATTCGATTCAAATCATCAGTAGATCCAAATTCAATTTCAATTTTTCCCGTCCCGTTTTTTCGATCATTGGGCGTAATCGCTACTGGACTACCAAAGTGTTCTTGTAATTGGTCTTCTGTAGCTTTCACAAATGGGGATTTTTCGACCACTTTTTTAGTAACGGGCGTTTGACGATTTAGTTCGGCCACCCGCTTTTCTAATTGGCGAACGGTTAAAGATTTTTTGACGGTGTCTCGAGCCAACTTAATGAGATCTTTAGTATTTTTTACCGATAAGATCGTTCGAGCTTGTCCCATAGATAGTTGTTCATCTTGTAGCATTTGTTTGACGACTGGCGGTAAACCTAAAATTCGCAAATAATTAGCAACATAGGGACGACTTTTGCCTAAGCGTTGAGCCACTTGCGCTTGAGTTAAATCTAACTTAGTCATCATCATATTGTAGGCTTTAGCTTCTTCTAAAGGGGTGAGCGCTTCGCGTTGTAAATTCTCTAGAATTGCAATTTCCATCATTTGTTCTTCACTAGCCGTGCGAACAATCGCTGGAATCGTTGTTTTATTAGCTAACTTAGAGGCCCGTAAACGACGTTCACCCGTTAGTAATTCATACGTATCTTCAGTGGCAGCTTTTTGGCGAACAATAATCGGTTGAAATACTCCAGCCCGACTAATGGAAGCTGCTAAGTCGTTTAACTCGTCATCTTTAAAAGTTTGTCGTGGTTGATAGGGATTCGGTCTGATTTGCTCTACCTTAATTTGAATAACATTTTCCTTATTTAAATTAAGATTACTATCAAATAAAGGACCTAAATCGGGGTTAATTTCTGCCAATTTCTTTTTATTAACCATGCTTACCCACTTCCTTATTTTTTAGCGTTAGATAAGGGTTCCTTATTTGGTGTCCCGGGTTTGCGGGGATACTTTTTCGGCGTATCTTTAACTTTATCAATGACAATAATGTGACGAGGTTCTTTAGAAATTGGTAACTCAAATGCAAAGTCTTCAGCAACTTTACCACCTAATGTTCCAATCGCAAAACGACCTTCATCCAATTCATCACCAGCTTTAGAGGCCTTCAAAGCAATCATCTTACCACCAACTTTAACCAATGGTAAACATAATTCACTTAAGACTGACAACCGGGCTACGGCGCGGGCAGTAACTAGATCAAAACTTTGACGAGCAGCCGAATTTTTATTGCCAAATTCTTCGGCTCGACTGTGGACCAAAGTCACGTCTGTCAATTGTAATTGGTCAACTAACGTTTGTAAGAAATTAATCCGTTTATTTAAAGAATCCACAATGGTGACCTTTAAATTAGGGAAAACAATTTTCAATGGAATCGAAGGAAATCCGGCTCCGGCTCCTACATCACATAGTGTTAAGGCTTCGGTTTGAATATCTTTAACAAAAAATGCAGGTGTAATTGAATCATAGAAATGTTTCAAATAAACATCCGGTTTTTCAGTAATGGTCGTTAAATTAACATGTTCATTGGTGGTTACCAACAAATCATAGTAATCTTCAAATTGCTTTATTTGTTGGGGAGATAGGTTAATCCCCTCACGACCTAAAGCATCCAAAAATTGTTCAATATTCATCTAAAATCTCCTATTACGTGAAACAATTGTTCCACAATTTACTTACTTTACTTTAACTTAAATTACTACTTATGACAACCAGTCTCGCAGCAATTTCTTGAGAAAAAATTCCATAATTTTATTACGTAAATAAAAATAAAAAGACCCGATAAAATTAATTATCGAGTCTGTTTAATTATTTATTTAGGCATTTTAGAAACTTCATCAATAAACCATTTGTTAAAGGCAGCAGCATCAATATCTACCGCCACATTAGCGTTAACTTTACCATTGTGGTAAGCCCCACGAATGTCGCCGACCGTTTCACCAATGGCGGGGCCGTCAGTTACTATGTCGATCCACATTTTTTCAGTTTGAATTGCTTCGGGATGTAAGAGGTAGAAAATGGTGTTTACATCGTGCATGGCAATTCCGTTAGAGTTGTTGTCACCATCATTGATAATGATATCGTGCAACATTTTTCCGGTTTCATTCATCTTTTCAATTGTAGTTAAAGTTTCCGGAGTGATTAAAGCCTTCATAGTAATATCTAAACCAATCATAACAATTGGAATACCAGAGTTATAAACAATCTTAGCGGCATCTGGGTCGGTAAAGACATTAAATTCAGCGGCACTAGTCATATTACCTTTACCTAGCGCACCACCCATGGCTACAATTCGTTCGATGTTATCCTTAACTTCTGGATATTCAGAAAATAGTAGCGCGATATTGGTATATGATCCTGTAGGAACTAAGGTAATTTTTTCATCACTGTCTAAAATGAAATCTCTTAGAGCTTCTACGGCAGAAATTTCCATGGGAGCCGGAAGATCAGCTGGGAAATCATATCCTGGCATCCCCGATTCACCATGAATTCGAGCCGCATCTTCAAATTCTTTAATTAAGGGTTTTTTGGCCCCCATGGCTACGGGAATTTCTTGATCAAAGAAACGTACAATCTTTAAAGCATTCTTAGTGGTTTTATCTACTGTAACGTTTCCGGCTACCGTGGTAATTAATTCAAGATTAATTTGGGGATCATTGATTGCCATAGTTAAGGCAGCTGCATCATCGATGCCGGGGTCAGTATCCATAATTACTCTAATTGTCATATTAATCACTACTCCTAATTACTTAGTCAAGAAAAGGTAGCCGGATAGCTACCTTTTCAATTTTTATTTTTACCAAACGAACAAGCCGACAATTCCAGCAGATAATAGTGACACAATTATCCCTGAAAGTAGCATTGTTCCGACATTTCTACTAATTAAATCGTTCTTTTCCTTATCAACGATGCCTTTAAAGGCCCCGATAACCATCCCAGTAGTACTGAAGTTAGCAAATGAAGTCAAGAAGACTACTAATTGAGCACGATAGTGAGCTGGGAAGATTGATAAGTTGTTAATGTTGGCTGAAATTTTACCCATAACTACGAATTCGTTGGTTACTAATTTAGTACCCATAAATTGCGCAAATTCAAAGGCATGGTGTGGGTCTAAACCAAGTAACCATGCAAATGGGAATAGGATAATTCCTAATAAGTGTTCTAGACTTAGCCAAGGATTAATTAATCCTAATAGCTTGTCAATCAAGGCAGCTAAAGCCACGAAGGCAATAACGTTAGCGGTAATAATTAAGATTAATCTACCGGCTCCTAGAATTGAATCGCCTAGAAATGAGAAGAAGGGTTCTTTTTTACCGTCAGAATCTGTTTCCCCCATAGCTTCTTCAGCTGCAAGGTCTTTATCTCCATTAAGAGAGTAAATTACATCTTCTTCCGGAGTTACTTTAACAGGATTCAAAATATTAGTTACAATAATAGCATTTAAAATATTAAGCGGAATAGCAGTTAGAACAAATTGTCCGGGAACCATTTGCGTATAAGCTCCCAAAATTGAAGCAGTCACACATGACATTGACATCAAAGCGATGGTTAAATCACGTTCAGCTGACATTTTCTTTAATTGTAATTTAGAAACGGCGATGGCTTCCGTATTACCAAGAAACATCATTTCAACAGCGAAGAACGCTTCAAACTTAGGTTGGCCGGTAATGATTGATAAACCTTTACCAATCCACTTAATTATAAAAGGTAGTACGCCAATATAAGTCAAAATATCAAACATTGGAACAATCATTAGGATTGGTAACAATGAACTCGTAATGAAATTCATTTGTTTAACGTTAACCCAGTTAGGTAACGCAAAAGCAATCCCAGTATAAGAAACTTGAACCAGCCAATTAAATCCATCAGCGGCACCTTTAACCAGGTCACGCCCAAATGAAAAACTAGTAAGAAGCCAAGCAAGTACTATATTAATTGCTAAAACAATAATGATCGATTTCCAATTGATTTGCTTTTTGTTCTTTGAAAAAAGTAGAGCGATTGCCAAGAAAACTAAAATACCAATGATATTAATGATAAGATACATATTTTAAATCCTCTCTTCCAAAAAGTTATATAACGGTAAAAATGAACCACTGCCCTCCTTTTAAATCTAAATTGGTTTTATGATTGAAACCCAAATTAATTAATGCATCTCGCCTAAAAAGCCGTGAATTTGATATTTAGGATCTTCATCGATACTAAATATGTCAATTAAGGCCTTACCGATATCGCCTAAAGTCCGACGAATGCCTAACGCATGTCCACTAACATTGTTGGGTGTATACGTTAAGAGTGGTAGATACTCACGCGTTGGTTGAGCACCTTTTAAGGTGAAGTCATTGGCATAACTAGAAGTAATTATTACCAAATCATTGTGATGCAAGGAGCTAAGCAACTTGCCAATATGTAAATCTATGTCATTTAGACTGGCAATGTATTGGTTAGCATTACCATCATCAGCCGCTTGTTCTAAAGCTTGCAAGCGTACTAACAATAGTCCGCTATCAACTATTTTCAATTGGTCCTTGAGGAGTTTGAACGCTTCAACGTCGTTATCAATATCGACTAATTGAGCAGCCTCTTGGCTAGCAAAATAGCTTTGAAAATAACTAATAATGGTGGTAGATAACTTTGGATGTTGACGAGGAATGGAATCCAAGACGCTAGCGGTTCGCGTGGGTGCTTGATAATCAAACATTTCACGAATTCCAGTAATTTTGGTATTACTCTTGGAAGCTAATTGAATACGCCCGAAAAATCCATTCGGATATTCATTACTTTCAAATTGAGTAAGGGGATTCTGCCAAAAAATATTTGCTAGACCTAGCGACTCCAAATGCGGGATTTGGATCGGAATATCAGCTTGCTCGATCGCGTGGCGTAAAGTATCTGCACCGACCGAATCAAATTGATTAGCGTCACTAGATTCCCCAATCCCTAATGACGCCAAATCTAGCAAAATAACTCGTCTGAAATTCATATTATTTTCCCCTTCTAGAATAAAATTTTCTAAATTTTAGAATACCCAATAATTATTGCTATGTAAAGCACAAATTGACCTAAGCTGATAAATCCACTGACTTGAGTTTAAAAAAATAGACCTGACATGAAAATCACGTCAAGCCTATTAGTGAAAGAGAGCGCTAATTATTAGTAAACAATATTAATGAATTATGAATAAAAAACTATCTAGACAATTCTCTTTCTTAAAATAAGCATATCATTATTAATTTGTATTACAAATATAATGAATTATTTATGATGCTTTTTTAGCCATTTCTTTATATATTTGCCAGGATCAATAAATGCCGTCACCAAAATCAAAAGGCCCACGACTACAAAAGCGATAATAATCGGTAAAGAACCTTCGAATATATTGGGTTGGTATTCTCTAACATTGCTCGTCTCAATTTCATTACTACTAATATCAATTGAGTGGACTTCGGGATCCTCGTTACTCACAATTCCATTCATATTAAAAATCGAATGTTGTTTTTCAGGCTGGATTTTAACATTCTTAATGAAACTAATACTTAGTGAAGGAATTGTCGGAGTTTTCGAAGCACTCGAATCGCTACCAAAAGAAAAAGTTAAAAATATAAAAACCACTAATAAGCAAAAACCGCTAATCGTAAATTTAGATATTATCCCTGTTTTCATTTCCACACCTACCTATATTCGATTATACAATAACTGTAAAATCCATTCAATTTAATAATTAGTACACAATATTGTAAAATCCACGTAACCAATAATTATTCAAAATATGATAAGCTTTTAGTATAAAAACTATTAGGAGATTCCAATTATTATGAAACTATCAAAATGTTTACTAATATCGTCGCTTGCTTTACTTACCGGTCTAACTGCTATGAACGTTTCAGCTAGTGCCGCTTCTAAAAAATCTTCAAATACTGAAACTACTGCTAAAGTAGAAGACAAGAAACCTACTCCAGCTGCTACCGTAGTTAAATCAGCTGACGTTGATAAAACATTACCATATTACTTATCCGGTGGCTATGCTTACACTAGTCCGGAACTAACTGATACTTTAGGTACATATAAAAACTTCGCCCGTACTACTTGGTACAGCATGGGTACATATACTATTGATCGTTCTGCTCAAGGTCACGGCCGTGGAATCTACGTAAAACTTCAAAGTGGTGACAAATCTAAAACTATCTGGGTTTGGCGTGGTTACGTTAAACCGATCACCGATTCAGCCTTTAACGTAGCGGCTAAAAACAGTGACTACTTCAAAAATATGGATATCGCGGTTTTAGGGGATTCAATTACCTATGGATATGATGGAACTGCTAATCTATTAGATGCTAACTATCCAACTTGGTTATCTAAATACCTAAACACCAAAACTTACAACTTCGCCCACAACGGCGCTAACTTAGCTACCGAAAATAAAGGCGACTTCACTGAAGTCTTACACCACCATAACTTTAAAAATTATGATGCAGCTGTAATTGCTTACGGAACCAATGATTATGCTCACTCAACTTATGATTTATCAGCCATTACCGATGTTTTAAAAGATAACATCGAAAAAATGAAATCTGAAAATCCTAACCTAATCATCTACGGAATTCTTCCAATTGATCGTTATGATAAAGATTTATCAGCTAACGAAATTGCCGGAAAAGGTGGTTACACTTTTAACGAATTACGAGATGCATTAGCTAAGACTTACGAAGAAGAAGGCGTTTCTTACTTAGATTGGCGTAATGATGCTAAACAATTAATCACTGATAAAAATTATGCTTATCGTTTAAATGATGCGCACTTACACCCAACTGCTCGCACTTACCAAATGATGGGTAAAGAAATTGCTAACTTTATGATTAACACTTTCCCTGAAGATCGTAAGCCAAAGGTTGAACAACCTAAGAAAGATACTGCTAAAGATAAAAAAGCTGATACCACTAAAAAATCCGACAAATCTAAAAAGAAGACTACTTCTAAGAAAAGTACCACAAAAACTACTAACAAAAAAGCTACTAATTCTAAAAAATAACCAATAAAAAAACCTAGCCAATGGCTAGGTTTTTTTATTTACTATTTATTTGAAAAACCAGTAGTTCCCTTAACATAGTTAGTATCACCAGCAGTGTAACCTAACTTAATGCTTGAATCAGAGAATTTAGGGTTGTTGTTAATGCTTAAAGTACCTTTAGCATCAAATGTGTATTTGGTGTATAAAAGATTACCTTTGCTATCTTTAACAACATCATTGTTTACTAAAGTTGGAGCGTAAACTGTAGTAATGTCAGCAGCTTTAGCAGCAGCTTCTAATTTTTCTGCAGTTACGGCAGTTCCTTTAGAACCTTTAACTACAAATTTGCTCTTATCAATAGCTTTAGCAGATTCGTTATAAACGTTTCTTTGGATTAATGATGATTTACCAGCTTCAACTGAGTATAAGCTACCAGCAGATAATGAAACTAATGCATCATCTTTAACTACATATAAAGTAACTTCGCTATTATTCTTCATAGCTAAAGCATCATTGTATGAGCTCCATTGAGTGTATTTGTAGCCTTCTGGAATACCATTAAGAACTAACTTGTTAGCATCATTAGCACTAGCAATATCCATAGTATCATTCTTACCAGCTACGAATGGAATTGAAATAGTATTAAGAACTTTCTTAGTGCCTTCTTCAACATACTTAACTGTAACGGCGTTAGCTTTAACTAAAGCACCATCTAATACCCAACCACTGAATTTAGCATCAGTTTGGTCTTCAACGTAAACCCATTTTTGGCCTTCACGTGAAGTAGTAGTTTCTTTAGTAACTTTTAGCATGTCTTTAGCATGGCTTGAACCATCAACAACGGTACGACCTACTTTGTATTTACTCCAAGCTGGAGCTTTGTAAGTAGTTTCTTTACCATTGTTAGTCTTACCAGCATTAGCTAGCTTGTAAAGAGTGTTGTCGGTAACATCTTTAGTGTCTTTAGTAGTGTTATATTTAACTAAACCACCGGCAAATTTAGAAGTACTCTTACCACCGTAAATCCATCCACGGTATTTACCGTCGAAAGTAACTACTTTGTAGTAAACTGATCCACGATCAGTAGTAGCAACACGGTAAGCAAGGACATTCTTTTGACCCTTGTTTGAGTCTTTAAGGTCAGCTAAAGTGTTCTTACTTGCAACAACTTTAGCCCCTTTTAAAGTACCGGCTTTAGTGTATAAAGCGTTTGAAGCATTCCAGTTAACGTTAACTGATGACTTCATAGTTGAGTTTGAAGTAATTTTAGCGTATGAAGCAGCGTCGGCATTAATTGAGCCAGCAGCGGCAACAAAACCAAGCGCAGCCATTCCAACAAACAATGAAGCTTTTAAATGTGATTTCATATCATATTCTCCCTAATAAACTTAATTAAAAATATAAATCAAAATAATTATAATCCCTAAATTCAAAATTACCTAGCTTTTTTTAAATAACCCCTATGCAAATATTTTCACAAATGGTATATTCAAATAACGATTAATTAAGAAAGGAAGTTCATTTTGCTTTTAATCGAATCAATCACTCCCCAGTGGCAACACCTGTATGAATCAAGCTTAATCAGAACTGCTATCATCAAAAATCATCACCTCAAGCACCATGTGAAATCGATCAATTGGAAAACAGTTTGTATGCTAATTGGTACAAATTCCAAACAATATCCAACCTTCGTAATTGACTCGAATCATGGAATCTATGCCGTTAAACAAACTCCCCAACAGATTATTAGTGAGTTAGATCATGATAATCCATTAATCGGTTCCGGATTTTTATATCAACTAACTGATTTTATGAAAATTAATAAATACCGGCCAGTTTCGTGTGGTAAATTAAACTTTGCTCCGCTAAAAACCAATAACGGGGTTACCTCTTACATAGCGCTCCACCAAATTCAAGACTATCACGTGGGCCAGCATACTGGTAAAACTACCGTGATCTTTAATAATATTGAAACCGAAGTGGAAATTGACGTTTCCGAATACTTTATGCACCAACGCAGTGAAGATTTCCATCGGATTCGGTTAGCTCAAGAACACCTTATCGATTACATTAATACTTTATATGATTTCGATCATTTTGACGGATTTAATCAACATAAATACGCTAAAAATTCCAATAAAATGCAGGAACTGATTCGTTTTATTAAACGTAAAAATGCAAAAATCATGTTTGAGTATTTAGATATTGAATATACCGAAGAAATGCTAGAAGAAGCTACTAATCGACTGATGCAGAAAAAGTGACACAAAAAAACAGCCCTCAATGAGGACTGTTTTTATTTAGCTAAATAAAATTAATTATTCAGAAAAAGTGTTAGTGTTTTTGTCTAAAGTTACAGTAGTTGAACCTTTAGTGTAACCTAATTTAATTTTACCATTGTCAGTAAATGTTAATGAACTTCCACCATTGATAGCTTTTGTGCTAGCTACATCAAATGTGTATTTAGTGTATTTACCATCAGCATTGGCAGTGTAAACATTAGTAAGTTTTGCGTCAGAAACGGCTTTAGTTAAATCTTCGTCTGAAATTT
Organism: Lentilactobacillus laojiaonis; assembly: GCF_020616595.1. Taxonomy (GTDB): domain Bacteria; phylum Bacillota; class Bacilli; order Lactobacillales; family Lactobacillaceae; genus Lentilactobacillus; species Lentilactobacillus laojiaonis. Next base: position 1,119,656 of record NZ_CP085278.1, read on the forward strand.
CAGTTCCGTTAACGCCACTTAATTTAACATCTGATGATTTAACACTTCCATTAGTTGAACTCTTAACATCATTTAATGGGTTTGAAGTACCTAATGCTACATCATAGAAATATTGTCCATTTACAGTAACAGTTTTATCTTGCATAACGTATACAGTTACTGAGCCACCCTTAGCAACTTTTTGTGCACTTGCGTAATCAGCAAATACACCATTCTTAGCATCTGTTACGGCAGTACCATTGTTTGAGAATAAGTATCCTTTTTGTAGTCCAGCAGCAATTTTTGCTCTGGCACCATTACTCATACCAGTTGCATCCATAACTTGTTTGTCAGCAGCAGCATTTTTATCTGTTGCAACAAATGGCATTACAATGCTGTTAATAACTTTTGAAGGGTTTTTGTAGTCAACATAGTTTACAGTAACACCTTCTGATGCAGGAACTTCGGTAGTTTTAGTTAATGAACCATCTAATACCCAACCACTGAATTTAGCATCAGTTTGGTCTTCAACGTAAACCCATTTTTGGCCTTCACGTGAAGTAGTTGCTTCTTTAGTAACTTTTAGTAAATCTTTAGCGTGGCTAGTACCATCAACAACAGTACGACCTACTTTGTAAGTAGTCCATGCTGGAGCTTTGTAAGTAGTTTCTTTACCATTGTTTTCTTTACCAGCTTTAGTTAAGTTGTAGTAACTACCATCAAATTCAACATCTTTAGTGTCTTTAACAGTAGCGTATTCAGTTAAACCACCGGCAATCTTGTCAGTTGATTTTCCGCCGTAGATCCATCCACGGTATTTACCATCAAAAGTAACAACTTTGTAGTATACTGAACCGCGGTTAGTAGTAGCAACACGGTAAGCTAAAACGTTCTTTTGACCTTTGTTTGAGTCTTTAAGATCGTCTAAAGTAGTTTTGCTTGCAACAACTTTAGCACCTTTTAAAGTACCAGCTTTAGTGTATAGAGCGTTTGAAGCGTTCCAGTTAACGTTAACTGAAGCTTTCATAGTTGAGTTTGAAGTAACTTTTGCGTATGAAGCAGCATCAGCATTGATTGAACCTGCAGCAGCAACGAAGCCAAGTGCAGCTAAACCAACGAATAATGAATTCTTTAAATTAGATTTCATGTTAGAAATCCTCCTATTATTTTTTGTTTTTAATTCAATCACCTATTATGTACTTAAATTAGACTCTTCCCAAAGAATAATCTAACTAGCTCATAACCCTAAGATAATGAATTATTTACAAGTGAAATTGTATAACTAAATAATTTGTGAAGCAAGCTAATTTTTATTATTTCTTAAATTGTTATATTCGTAAAAAAGCCTATTTTTTCTGGCATTATCGCAAAAAGCCCAGCTTATCAATAAATAAGCCAGGCTTTAATGTTACAAATATTACATGCGAGTTTCAAAGATTGGATCGACTACATTTTCCGCATAACGGGCGGCTACGGGTTTATCGAAGTAGCGAATTCCGTCTTTTTCAAACATCTTTAATTCACTAATTTGATTCATCGCTTTTTGGACAGTGCCCGCATCGAGATCTTCATTAGCGTAGTTCAGACTTAAAGTCTTTAACTTGTTTTCACTAGTGGCGAATACTAATTCTAAGTGTTTCATAATTATCAAACTCCTTTATTATTTGGCTAGAATGTGATTTGTTTGCGAAACGGTAACGTCGATGATCGTATCACTGGTCAAACTTTCTAAGATGTTACCAAATTCCATAATTTGTTCGGCAGTAGCGGCTTGAGCAACGTTAGCGAAGGTATGTCTAACTCCGTTTTCGTGACCGGCTCCTGTCATAGTATAAGTGGCACTGGCTTTTAACCAATCTGTTTGCATGGTGTAATCTCCTTTATCGTTTGTTAAGCGTTAGCGCTAACCCTTACATAGTTAATAACGAATTAGCCCCCACAAAGTGTTACCCTAATCTTTAAAAACGGTTTGTCCAATCTCTAAAATGCCTTGTTTCCATTGGTAGATTGTCTTTCTAGAGACCCCAAAGTAGCGGGCCATTTCGGTCGGATTTAAGCCCAGTTGATATTTACCAATTAGATATTTGCGTTGATAGTTATCACAATTTTTAAGGATTTGTTGATAAACTAAGTCGATTTCGCAATCGGGTAGATTAGCTTGCGGTAGTTCGAGAATCTCATTATCGTCATCTGTTTCTTGATGTTGGTTAATCCGGGTTTGGCGTTTGAGATAATCTAAAAGATCCCAATAAACACCCTGATAGATATATGGCAAGCAGACTTGACCATCATCTTTCGGGGCTCGTTGATAAGCTTTGATGAAGGCTAACCGGCCTTCTTGTAATAAATCGTCATAATCTTTGTGACTTTTAGTGATATTAAGTCGCTTCAAGACTCCATAAATAATTACTTCGTGATCATCTTGCATCAAAAATTCAAAGGCTAATTCGGTGGAATTCATGTTAATTCTTCCTTTATTTGAGTTTTGATCAAGGGCCCTATCACACTTAAAAGTCTATAAAAGACCATTCGCAAATCCTAACGCGGTAATTTAATGGCGGGAGCTTTGGGCTTGCATCAACTTAATTAAAAACATTAAAAAAAGGCTAACTGATTTCTCAGTTAGCCTTAAGCTTATTCGCGACTTAAACTTTCAATTGGATCTAATTTGGCAGCTTTGTTAGCTGGTGCTAAGGCCGCAAATAAACTAATAAAGATTGAAACTAGTAAGCCGGTAAGCACGTTACCCATACTAATTTGCATAATGTCATAGTGAATTCCCGCTTGAGCGAGGGAGTTAGCGCCCATTTGAATTAGAAAGGCGATCACAATCGCAAATACGGCAGAGAATAAACCAATAAAGAAAGCTTCGGAGAAGAAGAGGTTACGGATACTTCCCTTAGAAGCTCCTAGAGCTCGTAAGATTCCGATTTCTTTAGTTCGTTCGGAAACAGAGATGTAAAGAACCACGATAATCATAATTGCAGAAACTAATAATGAGATTCCGGCAATTACCGCTAAAACGTCTACGGCTAAGGTAATGTAAGTATTTAAAGTAGAAACAATACTACCGACCCCGGTAATTTGGTAAAGCGATTTATTGCTATCGTTTTTATAGCTCTTGATTTTGTCTTGAGCGGGTTGCACATTTTGCACATTTCCTTTGATATTTACGGTTACTAAACTAGGTTTTAAATCTAGGTTTTTAGTTTGATACATTTGTTCCATCGTATCGTAAGTTGGCATAGCGGTTAGTGAACCCAGCTCGGCAAATCCACTAACTTTTAAAGTTTTCGATACGGTTACTGGTTTTTTATTTTTATCCATAGTAGTTACAAATAATTTGATCTTTTTGTTTAACATACTGTTAGGATGTTTAGCGTTAAATTTCTTAGCTAAAGTGGTGGAAATTAGGATTTCGCCATCTTTAGGAGCGGCACCTTTTTTAATCGATTTTTGTTTAATTGTACTATTATATGTCTGCATGATTGGCAAGGTTTGAGATTTCTTATTATAGTGAACTTGAACCCCACCTTGCGCAAAAGTACCTTTTTGAACTGAATCGACATTTTTAACGCTACTCAAGCGATCAATATCAGATTGATTAATATATTGAATTTCTTGCGAATTTTTATTTTTAGCTGCTTTAGCAACTTGGACAGCGTTGGGATTAATTTGCGAATAGATTTCGTGATTAATATAGCCTTTCACCCCGTTACCAAGCCCCAGCATCATGATGACACTAAAGATCCCGATGGCGGCACCAAAAATAATTAATAGATTACGTTTTAGATTATATTTCATATTTTCTAGCGCCATTTTTAAAGTGGCTCCAAAACGTAAAGTATGGGTATCCATCTCGGGAGTAGTAGATGGTTGATAAGCTGGTTTTAAACGAATATCTTCAACAATATTACCGTCTGCTAAGCGCACAATTCTCGTACCATAATCCGCTACGTGTTGAGAGTGGGTTACGGTGATAATTAATTTACCTTCGGCAGCAATTTCGTTTAATAATTGAAGAATTTCTTCGGTATTTTTACTATCTAAAGCTCCGGTAGGTTCGTCGGCAATCAAGATTTCTGGATTAGCTGCTAAGGCTCTAGCAATCGCTACCCGTTGTTTTTGACCACCAGAAAGTTGGTTCGGATACTTATTCATGTGTTCTTTTAGACCAACTTTTTCTAATAATTCAGTTGCTCGATTATCTTGTTCTTTTTTAGATAGATTAGTCATTTCTAGTGCAACCAAGACATTTTGCTTGATCGTTAAATGACTAATTAGGTTAAAGTTTTGGAAGATAAAGCCGATAGTCTTCCGGCGATAAGCGTCCATTTGCTTATTGGTATCATTTTTAAGTGATTTGCCTTTTAAAATAACTTCTCCGGAATAATTACTATCTAAACCACCAATGATATTCATCAAGGTAGATTTACCGCCACCGGATTCACCTAAGATTGAAACAAATTCCCCTTCTTCAAAAGAAAGGTTAATTCCCTTTAAAACTTCAAATTCCTCTTTACCTAAAAAGTAGGACTTTTTAATATTTTTAAGTTCTAAGTAACTCATGAATTTCCTCCCACGTTTTCAATATGACGGCCATTATACACCCTAATAAATAAAAAAACTTCCATAAAATGGAAGTTTTTATTTTAATTAAGAGGTTTAGTACTCTTAAGCAATTCAGCTGGCCATAAGGCTAATAGATAACCATAACCATCTTGGTCAAAAGCTAGTCCTTCAAATTCTCGTAATGACTTAAAGGCTTGATAGTGAATGTCATCAGCGGTAGTGGTACCTTTACGAATGTCTTCAGTTGGAATGGAAGTGAAGATATCATCAGAAACAAAGTAGATGCGGTCATTCTTAGGGTTAACACTTAAGAATTGGTTAGCATCCCCACCACGTTTGCCAATGATACGTTTAGAAGGAGCAAAGTTAACTCCATATTCATCTAAACGACCATAGAAAATCATATATCCGGAACCTTTTTTACGACCCCAGTAGGCATTACCTTGGCTATCGAAAGCTAAAGTATGTAATTGCATGTTGCTATTATTGTGGAGCATCTTGAATTTGTATTCACGTACGGGTTGTAAAGTATTGGTATCAAGTTCCATAACTTCGTTGTTTTGATCCACTGGTAAATCAGATAAAGTATTGTCTTCAGCTAAATACATGTGTTTATTTTCAGGGTTAAAACTTAAAGTTTGACCGTGACCAATATCGATAATTGGACTTAGTTGAGCAGTTTGGGCAATATCAACATATTTAAACATGTCGGGATTTTTAGCCTTAACTTCATCGACTTGTTTTTGATAAGTATCCATTTGTTTAGTGTAGTTAGCGATCTTTTTATCGTAGTTCTTAATCTTATTGCCATGGTATTTGTAACTACTCATCCATTTGGCCATTTTACTTACGGAAGTCTTATAAGATTTGTAGTTTTTGTAAACTGAGTAAGGTTTCTTAGCCTTCTTAGCTTTTTTAACAATGTTAGCCTTTTTAGCTTTCCAGTGTTTGTACCATTTGGCGGCGTTAGCTTTGTAGTTAACTTGGTTGTTACGCCATTCTTTATTACGGTTAATAGCATCCGTATAAGATTTAACTTTCTTAGCTGGTGTCTTCATTTCTTGGTAATACTCGTTGTATTGGCGATTGTGTTCCATACCAGTAGTTGTGTAGGGATCAAAGTAACTATAAGCGTTCCAAATAGCCCAAGTGTCTGTATCCACGCCTAATTCTTTTAACTTAGTTAAATTAAATTTAGCGATGGATCCGCGGTTAGTCTTAGAACCCATTGATTCCACAAAGTAGATGTTGTTGTCATCATCTAACGCCACACTTTGGAAATTACCGTGTTGGTCTTGATCCAAGTTGAAACCGTCGGGTAAGAACCATTGAGTTTCCAAAGCAACTTTTTGGGAACTACCACTAATACTTGAATAGTGGTTCGTTAAAATTGGTTCATCCGGGTTAAGCGTTGATTTGTAATACTTACGACTAGTGTTTCCACTAGGAGTAGTATTATCCACCGTTTTTAAAGAACTATCAGAGTAATCCTTCATTACATTACCGGCATTAATAACTTCAAATTTATCGGTCGAACTAGGTGCATCAATGATATCAGCTTTAGCCGAATTAACTGTTCCTAACATTCCCGCAAAAGCTAATGCAACTAATCCAGATCTTAATGATTGCATTATTTTTCCACCTCTATGTTTTTTATGTCTCATCTTATTTTCACACGTTTGTTATAGCTTGCACAATCATTTATTAAAAATGTAATTGAGATGTAATATTAACCAAAGATGGCGTTAACATTTTTAACCGTTTGGGCTAAATCATCCGCATTACTAAATATGTTGGTTGACATTAGGCCACAAGCTCCGTAACCCTTTAAAGTTTTGGCCTCTTCTTCAGACACCGTTCCAGAAATGGCAACGGGTTTGTTGCTTTGATTAATTAAAGTCTTAGTATCGTCACCGTTAGAAACAATCACATAGCTAACTTGATCAACTCGATTAGCATAATCAATTTTATCGACGGTATCGCAATAATAACCAATAAACATATCATTATTAACTCCCGCCACGATATCTCTTAAAGTATCCGGATCTTGTTGAATAATTAAGCCATCGGCCTCAATTTGTTGCGCCATTTGAAAATCATCTACTACCATTAGCGGTAAGTTAAACTGACGACAGAGTTCTTTAACTTGCAATCCTAGCGCCACTTTTTGTGGACCAGTTTCCGAAGCAAAGGCAACGGCGTTAATTACCACAGCAGTTACCCCCGCTTTAGCCGCTTCCGTAATGAAATCAATTGCGGAAATAGTTTGACCGCCAATTCTAATTTGACGTGATCCTACTAATAATTCGGACTTAAGCAAGCCCTGTTCAAATGCTTGTGACATAATAAATCCCCCTATAAATCAATTTTAAAATTTTGCACAAATTGGTGACCATTTTCAATGGCCGTTTTGACTTCAGTCCCCTTAGCTAAATCTGCCGTAATACTAGCAGCAATAATCGGTACGGAGCCAAAAGATTTTTCGGCTTCAAATTTAGCATACGGAAGCCAAAAATGAGTTTGATCTTGTAATACAACTAAGTCTTGAATTTGACCGTCCTTAGTTAAATTATTTAGCAAGACATTGGCGACCCCTAATCCCTGTAATTTTTGAGCCACCGCCAAGGCATCTAGTTCAGAATTAATTTCCATCCCAGTTAATTGACTAGCTTGAAAAGCATTCGCCACTAATACATGGGTATGCGGTAAAATTTCTTGTTTAATTTCGGCAGTGAGATTGTTAGTAGTATCAACGGGATTTAATACAATGGGACCAAAATCAATTGCATTTAGATTATGCATAACTGCCGCTAGTGTTTCCACTGTATTTAACTGACCCATTAAGACCGCCTTAACTTCACCGTTATTGCGCACTTCATTAAATTGACCATCAATTAAATCCGGTTCGATGGGAATAAAGTCCGGCGTATCCGCGGAAGAAGCTACTACCACCGTTTGCGAAAATACGGCTTGATCTTGCATGATTTTGACGGCTTGCATAATTCCCGTAGAATTATTGCCCGTAGAACTATCTACCGTTAAAGCTTGAGCTTTAGCATTAATTTGCCAATCATTTAAGTCTTTCATTAATCTGCCTCCTTAACTTGAACTAACGATTATTCCCCACTTCGCGATTAGTAATATAGTGGGCTTTTTTAGTTAAATCTAATAAAATTCGATCTAACATTTTATCGGGTAACAATTTGCGGCTAATAACAGCCGTTTTAGCCACCATGCCCACCGCATAACGCGTCTTAGGCGCCTTGCTAAGGGCAGCTCGATCAACTGCTCGGGCGATGACATATGGTGATGAAGCAAATTTAGTAGCTACTCTAAAGAAATCCGCTGATTGGCGACCTAAAGTATTGTATGGAGTCATTTGGGTAACTTTCTTCATCCCATCAATCGCAATTTCACTCCAATTTGATTTAACCATGGCGGGTTCAATTAAAATTACGTCGATGCCAAATTGAGATAGTTCCAATCTTAAAGCATCGCTCATGCCTTCAATCGCAAATTTAGTGCCTACATACCAAGCTCCTAACAAGTTTGCGATTTTACCATCGACTGAGGAAATATTAATAATCCGACCGCTAAATTGGGCCCGCATAGTTGGTACCACTTCTTGGATCATCTTCATGGCACCGAAAACATTTACTTCAAATTGATGTTTGCCTTCAGCTAGAGGAACGTCTTCAACGGAACCAAAGGAACCGTAACCGGCATTGTTAACTAAGACATCAATGCGACCAGTTTGCGCTAAAATTTTAGCTACCGTCTCTTCAATCGAAGTTTCATCAGCCACATCGACATACATCGTATTAATACCTAAATCATCTAAATCATTCATTTTATAAACTCGACGAGCTAAAGCATAAACTTCAAAGCCGTTACGTTTTAAATTTTTAGCAATTTGTTTGCCGATTCCTGAAGAAGCTCCGGTGACAATTGCAACTTTTTTTGTATTCATAACAATCTCTCCTAATCAGTAATTAATTGATCTCTAGAATTGTAATATTTTTTATAGGCACAGTAACAAGCAATAATGGCAGCCAAGGAAGTATTAGATAACAACATAAAGGAAACCATTATTTGATACTTAATCGCTAAAACGGGATCGACCCCGGCAAAAATTAATCCGGACATCATTCCAGGTAAGGAAACTAACCCTAAAGTTTTAGCTGAATCAATCGTTGGCTGAATTCCCGTTTTGATACTATCGCGAATAATATCTTTAGAAGCTAGTAAGGGCGTAGCGCCTAGCGAAAGTTTTTCCATGACTTGTTCTCTACGATCTTTAAAGTAGCTATTCATATTGCGATAGCAAAGGCCAACCGCAACCATTGATTGACCAGCCATCATCCCAGTAATAGGAACAATTTGCATCGGTACAAATTTAATTGATCCCGTTAAAATTACCACGAAAATGGATACGCCCGTTCCCGTAAAGATGGCTAATAAGGAGATCCACATAGCTTGTGGTAACTTATTACTACGTTGTTTGGCATTATAAGCGGCATTAAAAATAATAAATAACATAATTGCTGCGGTTAACATCCAATTATTAATTTTAAATACATATTTTAAAACATAACCCACAATGGTTAATTGGATAATTGCACGAACTACGGCGATAACAATTTCTTTATCAACGCCTAATTTTTCTTTCCAACCAATATATAATGAAATCAAAACTAAAATAAATGACAAGATAACCGAAGAATTATTAGCAACCAATTGATGACTCATCGTTATTCCTCCTTATTTTGAGTTAGTTTTTCGTTAGCCACGGTGACTAACATATCTGAATTTTTAATTTCAGCATCATCATGAGTAACTTGTAAAACGGTCACTCCCGATTGATTGACTTGTTTGATTAAATTTCTAACCGCGGTCTTGGTAACATCATCTAATCCAGTTGTAACTTCATCTAAAATAAGTACTTTAGGCATAATGATAATATTTCTAATCAGGGCAACCCGTTGTTTTTCCCCACCGGATAAATTATCAATCGAACGAGTTAGATAGTCTTTGGATAAATCCACGGATTGCAACACATCATAAGCCCGGTTTTGATCAAAAGATTGATTTCTAGCCATATAGGGAAATCGTAAGTTATCTTCCACGGTTTGACCAAATAAATCGGGTTGTTGAAAAGCATAGGAAACTTGCTGACGATATTTAATCGGATCATACTCGTCTAAAGATTTGCCTTGATAAATAATTTCGCCACTAGAATATGGTTGTAAATTAGCGATAATTCGCATTAAAGTACTTTTTCCACTACCTGAGGGTCCCGTAACGGTTATTAAAGAGCCCTCTTCAATTTGCCAATTAATATCATTTAAAATTGTTTGTTTTTCGACTTGATAGGTGATGTTTCTAATATCAAGTACCGTTGCCATACAATCCACCCCCATAATAAAATTGTTAAGAATTGTTTAAACTAAGTGTACAACAAAACTAGTTATTAGCCTTTTTATTTGACTGAATAAAAATTTAGATTAAAATATAGTCAATTTTCAAATTAATATAATTTTGATTGGAGGATGATTTTATGGCTGGTTTATCAGATACATTTACTTTAACTAATGGTGTAAAAATTCCGGTAATCGGATTTGGAACTTGGCAAACTCCTGATGGAGACGTTGCTTATAATTCTGTACTTTCAGCCCTAAAGGCTGGTTATCGTCACATTGACACTGCTGCTTATTATGGCAACGAAGAAAGTGTTGGTAAGGCCATTAAAGATAGTGGTATTCCACGTAAAGAACTTTTCGTCACTACTAAATTATGGAATGACGATCACGGTTATGAAAAAACTAAAATGGCTTTTGGTAAGTCCTTAGATCGTCTTGGTCTCGATTATGTTGATTTATATTTAATCCACTGGCCTAACCCTAAAGAATTCCGCAGCAATTGGCAAAAAACTAATGCGGAAACTTGGAAAGCCATGGAAGAATTTTATCGTGAAGGTCAAGCCAAAGCGATCGGGGTTTCTAACTTTAGAGCTAAACACATTGATGCTTTATTAGAAACTGCTGAAATCGCTCCAATGGTTAACCAACTATTCTTAAATCCTAGTGATATGGAAACTGGTATCGTTGACTTCAACGACGACCACGATATTTTAACCGAAGCATACAGTCCTTTAGGAACTGGTAACTTATTAAAATTACAACCAGTCCAAGAAATTGCTAAAAAATATAACAAATCTGCAGCTCAAATTTTAATTCGTTGGTCTTTCCAACACGGATTTGTTCCGCTTCCAAAATCAACTCACGAAGAATATATTAAACAAAATGGTGATATTTTCGATTTTGAAATCGACAAATCAGATATGCAAACTCTTGATGGTTTACAAGGCAAAGCCGGTTTAGCCATCGATCCAGATACTACTGATTTTTAAAATTAATGCTTAAATTAAAAGTCGTTCTAAATTTAGAACGGCTTTTTTTTTCGTATCTAAAACGTGCTATAATATTTACCAATAATTACAAAGGAAAAATATATGAGAAATAATAATAAATTTGAAGAAAAAGAGTTAAGTGTCCATGTTGAAGTTGGTCAACGTTTTTCAGTTTTGATCAAACGATTAGGTATCAACGGTGAAGGTATCGGATACTTCCAACGTAAATTAGTATTTGTCCCCGGCGCCCTACCTACGGAAAAAGTTTTAGTAGAGGTCGTGGAAGACAAAATGCGTTTTATTAACGCTAAATTAGTTAAAATTGAACGGGCGAGTGAAGATCGAATCACTCCAGTTGACAGTTACGCAAATGAAGTCGGTGGATTTGAATTAGAAAACCTAGCTTATCCCGCTCAACTAGACTTTAAACGTGACGTTATTTTACAAGCCTTAAACAAATATAAACCAGCGGGCTACAATAAATATTATCTTCCAGCTACTATCGGAATGGAAAATCCAACGGGTTACCGTAATAAGGCGCAATTCCAAGTCCGTAAGGATGAAAATGATCAAGTCATCGCCGGTCTTTACAAAGCTAACACCCATGACGTGGTAGATTTAAAAACTTGTGCTCTGCAATATCCTCTAACTATGGAAGTAATTAATGCCTTAGTTAAAATGATTCAAGAATTAGGTATTCCGGTGTATGATGAAGAACAAAATTCTGGAATTATTAAAACCTTGGTAGTTCGAGCTGCTCAAGCAACTAATCAAGTTCAAGTAACTTTTGTCACTCAAAGTAAAAAATTACTTAAAAAACGTCAATTGTTAGAAATGATTGAACAACAACTTCCACAAGTGGTTTCAGTTATGCAAAATGTTAATCCCGGTCGCACTCCACTAGTTTGGGGTGATGAAACGATTCATTTAGCCGGTCGCAAAACCATTACTGAGGAGTTAGATGGGGTCAGTTTTGATTTATCACCTCGTGCCTTTTTACAACTTAATTCCTTTATGACACCAACCCTATATCAAGAAGCTTTCAAGGCTTTAGAACTTCGTGGTGGCGAAAAGATCGTCGATGCTTATTCAGGAGTGGGAACCATTGGTTTATCAATTGCGGATGAAGTCCAAGAAGTTCGTGGAATGGATACGATCGCTGAAGCAGTTGATGATGCCAACCACAATGCTTTAAAAAATAATATTACCAACGCTCACTATGAAGTTGGGGAAGCGGAAGTCCTCTTACCTCAATGGTTAGCAGAAGGTTTCAAACCGGATGCAATTATCGTGGATCCACCCCGTACCGGTTTAGCAGATAGTTTAATTAATGCGATTTTAGAGAGTGCTCCTAAGAAATTCGTTTATATTTCTTGTAACCCCTCAACCTTAGCTAAAGACTTAGTAAAATTAACTAAAAAATATAACGTTGATTACATTCAATCAATCGACATGATGCCCCAAACGGCTCGCTGTGAATGTGTGGTTAAATTTACCAAAAAATAATAAAGGAGCTATTTAATTGAAAAATCCATTTAATGATGACGACAATAATCGGAACATGTTACCGATTCCTCCCAACTACGCTACCGTAGTTAACAAATCTAACGGTCAAATTAGAATTGCTAAAGTTGGTTTTTCATGGACTAGCTTTCTTTTCTCAATCCTAATCCCTATTTTTAGACGTGACTGGTATAACGCCCTTTGTATGATTGGGGTCCAATGGGGCATTGGTTTCTTAATTGCTACAGTTACTAATGTAAATATTGATTTTGCCTATTCCGAAGCTACGTATGCTTTGAGTGTAATCTGGGGCGCCTTTTATAATCTTATGTATTTTAGGCATCTCTTTAATAAAGGATACGTTCCCGCCGATCAGCACTCCCGCGACATTTTAGTTCAAAGTGGCTACCTCAAAACTAAACACAAAAAATAAAAGCACGGTATCGTTAGATACCATGCTTTTTTTATTTATGTTTAAAAATTAATTTTAGTCGATTAAAAATCGCCGTTTGAATTTCATTAGATCGTCTATAAGAAAAGATCCAAATAAAAGATACAAAAAATCGACCTACCAATCCAATGGAAGGATAAATAAATACCCCTAATAAAATTAGAATATTTAAAAACATGGATATTTGACTACGTTTATCTCGTTTTAAAATCCACACCGTTTTAGATTGCGGATTACTTGAGTGAATAACTTCTTTAACGAGTACGCCAAACGACCAGCTCCACATGGTATAAATCAAAACATACAGCAAATTAGGTACTAGATCCTTAGGATTATCCCCAATCCATGCGGTCACGGCCGGACACAAAGTCAGCCAAAAAAGCCAAAATAAATCAGCCCAGATAACGCGATAAGAAATTGTATCAATTAATTGAAATAACCGATGATGATTAACCCAAATAATTGCGACAAATATAAAACTTACCACGTAAGCAATCAAAATATGCCGAATGGAATACACTGAACTCCAAGTTGGTTTATCCGGAATTTTAATATTCAAAACTAATACCGTTAAGACAATGGCTACAACCCCATCAGTAAACGATTCTAAGCGATCCTTAGGAATTTCGTAGCGTCGGTCAAAACTATCTTTAGTTTCATCCATTGGTAATTGATTTTTAGGTTCCTCATTTTTCATTGCAATCAGTCCATCTAAAGGCCCTGGTTGCCGTTACCGCAGCTTTCCAACCTCGATAAAGGCGTTTGCGTTTGTCACTAGGCATATTAGGTTCAAATAGGCGACCATCTTCGACAAAATTCTTAATTTCATCAATATCTTTCCAAAAGCCAACCGATAATCCGGCTAAAATTGCAGCACCAAAAGCCGTGGTATCTTCATCACTAGCTCGTTTAATGGGAATATTTAAAATGTCGGCTTGAAATTGCATTAAATAACGATTTCTAGAAGAGCCGCCATCGGCCATCAACATCGGAATATGCATTTTGGTGTCTTTTTCCATAGTTTCGATAATATCCCGAGTTCCATAGGCAATCGATTGTAAAGTAGCTTTTACAAAATCATCCCGATTGGTGTTACGAGTCAATCCAAAAACTGAACCGCGAACATCTTCATCCCAATAAGGTGCTCCTAAACCATTAAAAGCTGGCACGAGATATAAATCATCATTATCATTAGATTCCATCGCAGCCTGACGAGATTCTGGTACGCTATCAATCATATGCATTTCATCGGCTAACCAAGTCACTGCTGTGCCCGCAATAAAAATGGATCCTTCTAAAGCATACGTAACTTTTCCCCCGATGTTATAAGCAATCGTAGTTAATAAGTTTTCATCAGATAATTCCGGTGTATCTCCCGTATTCATCATGATGAAGGCCCCATCACCGTAAGTATTTTTAATCATACCGGGTTCAAAAGCCATTTGACCAATTAAAGCCGCTTGTTGATCCCCAGCAATACCGGCAATTGGAACTTCAATTCCGTAAAATTGATAATTCTGGGTCGTGCCATAAACTTCACTGGAAGTTTTGACCTCGGGCAACATAATTCTGGGAATATTTAGTAGTTTAAGAATATCTTCATCCCAACGTAAGGCATGGATATTAAACAACATGGTTCGACTAGCATTTGAATAATCCGTTATATGATAACGGCCCCCCGACAATTTCCAAACTAACCAAGTATCGATGGTTCCAAATAATAATTCTCCCTTTTCAGCACGCTCTTGAGCGCCAGGAACGTTATCTAAAATCCAACGAATCTTAGTAGCAGAAAAATATGAATCGATAATTAATCCAGTTTTTTTATGAATTAAATCTTCATATCCGTCTTTTTCTAATTTTTTAGTTATGTGAGCAGTCTGCTTTGACTGCCAGCCAACTGCATTATAAATTGGCTCACCCGTGGTTTTATCCCATATTACCGTGGTTTCACGTTGATTTGAAATTCCGATTCCGGAAATATCTTCGGGATGAATTCCCGCATCGATTAAGGCACTAGAAATTACAGTTAATACCGAATTCCAGATATCATTAGCATCCTGTTCCACCCAACCATTATGTGGAATGATTTGATCTAAATGTTTATAGCCTTCAATTACTTTTCTACCAGTGTGATCGAAAATCATTGCTCGTGTACTAGTAGTACCTTGATCGATTGATAAAATATACTTTTCTTTATCATTTAACATTCTCTTACCTCCCCTAACGGGATATTACTTCAATAATTTATCCCTATCCTAGCACATTCGCTAGATTCAATATGTATTTTTGCTTATAACAAAAAAGCACATTATGAATATACCACAATGTGTTTTAGGTTACAAATTGTTTATTTAAAAGCTTTTATTGATATATACCAATTATCGTTTAATTTCTATACGGATATCTTCTAGACCATCAGCTGGTTTAATAGATTCAGTGTATGTAAAATCAGCTTCTTCAAAGTATTTTTTAATTTCTTCGTTAACTTGTTGTAATTTACGACGATCCCCATCTTGTTGTTTGACTAAAATAATATATTTACCTTTATCAGCATTAACTTCACCAAATTTATATAATACATCAACCGTGTTTAGAATTTGATCGATCATTTGTTTTTCTGTCATTAGTTTATCCCCCATAAAGTATTATTTAATTGTATTTTATCGCTAAAACTATAAATAAACTATTAATATGGCTAGTAATTACCTGAGCAAATCATTTTACATTCCCAAACGGTAAAGCTATACTTTATTTTTAATCTGTGAGGTGAAAATTTTGACTACATATGAATTAGAAAGCTCCAAACAATTAATTAGAGCTGCTCAAACCGGTCAAATCATTGCTTTTACCGCTAATGGTCGCCACGTTACTGGAACGGTAGCGGCCGTTAGATCCGGTTTAACCTTTATAAAATTACCCGCTCGGGGAATTCAAGAATTTTCTATTAAACATATTACCGATCTTCGGGTATTTTAAAAATAAAAAAACGCAACTAATTAGTTGCGTTTTTTTTCATCTTATTCATGATTTGTTTAGCCGTTTCATTTCTACGTCGTTCAGTTAATAAAATGACATTATCGGGAACTGGTTTTTTATGCAAGATGATATTCAAAGGAATGTTCATGTTATGTTGCTTTTCAAATAACTTGATATCATCGTATTTTACATCTTCAATATACCCTAGCATATACTGCATACCCTTTTGTTTATGTTCATCCCAAACGTGTTTTTTATCACTTTCATTGATAAATTCATCTTCCGAAAATGAATCTAAAAATTCGACCAATTCTTTAGAATTAGAAAGCTTTTTTTGAACTCCTAAAAAATTGATGTAACGTTTTAATACTGGAACAACACTTTCAAAGAATTCTTTAGTAGCTGAAATCTTTTTAGGATAATATTTTAGTAAGACTGCTTTAGTAGACTGAACGTTCCAATCTTGAATGAGCTTATTTTCATATTGATATGATAGGCCGGCAAACGAATGCGTTACATAAAATGCCATTTTCTTTTGCATAGTTGAAAGTTGTTGATATGACTTAGTAGATCTAAAACGAACAAACCAAAAATGGTTATCTTCAAAATTTTTGTCCATAATAACTTCAGAAAAACTTTTATTAACCATTTAAAAGCCCTCTTTCGATTAAAATTAACTATAAAAATCATCATCACAACCACTAAAGACTGTTCTACCTAAATTACTTACAATTTTATAACCGCAGTCGATCAATCTTAGTAGCTGCTGCCAACGTGAGTATTAAGTTTGTAACTTCAGAGCAGCCTAACCAATCTTTGGTAAGCTTCTTAAAAATACCCTTTCATAAACATGTTAGTACTAATATGTGATCAAATCAAACTGAATTTAAGTATTTTCAGGGTTATCGGAGATAATTCTTACTGAAAATAGGATAATAAAAACTTTGATAATTATTTTAATTTAAATGTTTTACTAAATTAAGCTTTAAAATCATAGATAAATCACTAAAAAACCTTAATTTAATCATAAATAAAGCGCTTTTATAACCAAAAAATTATTTCGTTATAGATTTTAGTAAAACGTATAACTTCATATAAAATTCATATTTTATTCCTTGATTGACAACATTTATGGCTTATATTATTAAACATAGTAATAAGTGATTATTACTTACCTCATATAAATAAATTAAATCCCCCTTTAATTTATTATTTTATATTCATATTCTTCCCCTAGAATAAAGTACTTAAAAGACTAGTCTCCCCCGACTAGTCTCTTTTTTTATCACAAAATCTTCATAAAAAATTCTAATTTGCATTACCATTTTGTAATATAATCTTATAGTAGATAAATTTTGGTTATGTAGAAGTACATATCATAATTTTCCCCCTACACAACGATTATTGTTGTTTATAAAACTTAATGTGTTTTATTAAAAAGAGTTCTCTCCCCCGAGAACTCTTTTTTTGTTGTACCATGGTAATAATTCAATATACCGAGGTGCCAATTTTGATTAATAATTTAATTACTGCCACTATTGCATTTCTAGCTACCGACATTGATGACTTAGTAATTATGTTTACTTTTTATATGACTGCGAAAACCACCAATCCAAAAATCAAACAAAATCACCCCGTCCTAAAAATATTTAGTGGTGAATTAATTGCCTATCTAGTCATCTTATTACTTAGTGATGTAGCTAGTTACGGCTTACGGCTCTTTCCAAAAGCTTTTACCAATGGTCTAGGAGCCGTCCCTTTATTTATGGGAATTAAAATTTTATGGGATCTCCACGAGGAACACAATCATAAACGAAAAAGCACCGCTAAAAACATTGGTATTATTACCCTACCATCCATTCTTTCAATCTGTTTAGCCGATGGTGGTGACAATCTGGGAGTATATATTCCCTTCTTTTCATCCCTATCCATGGAAGATCTATTAGGAATTAATATTTACTTATTAGCCCTTATGGCCATTTGGTGTGTGGTAGGATTCTTACTATCTAAGTTAAATGGACTTAACAAAGTATTTCAAAAATACGGTTCTTTAATCACCGGAACTATCTTAATCATTTTAGGATTTATCTTGATCTTTAAATAAAAGGTTCTAGCCAATGGCTAGAACCTTTTATTTTTATCGATTTTCATGACTAGCAATTAACGTCATCGTACCGGCTAATTCATAATTTTGAATGGAATTAGGCAAAATCCAACTCATGCCTTTTTCAATGGAATATTTTTCATCATTAACTATTAAGGAACCGGATCCTTCAATTACGGTCATAATTTGGTAAGGCGCCACATTTTCCAAATGACTAATACCTTTAATTGATAATTTATTGACTGCAAAATACTTTTCGTCAACTAAATTAGTAATTTGGCCATTTTCCACTAATTTAGTACTCGTCTCATTGTGATAATCGACGTGCGGAATCTTAGTAACATCTAAAGCTTGTTCGATTTGTAAATCACGTTTTTGGCCAGTTTTTTCATCAACTCGATCAAAATCATAAAATCTAAAAGTCATATCGGAACTCTGTTGGGTTTCAAGGGCGACAATCCCGGCTCCTAAAGCGTGTAAGGTGCCCGCTGGAACATAGTAGAATTCCCCAGCTTTAACCGGAATTGTTCGTAATTTTTCGTCTAAATGGCCTTGATCAATTGCGGTTTGAAATTCCGATTTAGTTTGTGCAGTATGGCCAAAATAAAGTTTCGCATCGGGTTTGGCTGATAAAATGTACCAGCTTTCCGTTTTACCATATTTTTCACCATGTTCACGAGCATAGGTATCATCGGGATGAACTTGAATTGATAAATCTTTATTGGCATCTAAAATTTTAACTAGGAGTGGAAAGGCTTGGCCTTTTGGATGACCTCCGAAAAGTTCCGGATTTGCTTCCCAAACCTCTACTAAACTTTTACCTTTTAAATCACCATTTTGGATCGTACTAGCTCCATGATCATGAGCAGAAACAATCCAAGCTTCCCCAATTTTATCATTAGGTAAATCAAAACCGTAGTCTTTTAAATGATCACCACCCCAAATCTTTTCATGCAATGGAGCGCTTAAAAAAAGTGGTGTTTGTTTCATATCAATTTCCCCAATTCTTTTAGTTTATGTATCCAAATTGAGTATACCGCAACCAAAATAAAAAGAGTAGCTTATCATTAAGATAAACTACTCTTTTGAATTTTAATTAAAGCATCATATTGATTTTGCATCCAGGTTAAATAAGTTTCGTTTTTCGGCATAGATTCAGTAATTTTTAAAATAGGAATATGATTTTGCCGAGCCTCTTCCACTAAATTATCAATAATTTTACCACCTGATTGGGTATTATCGACTAACATGGCAATTTTATGGTGCTGAAAGTCCGTTTGCATTTTTTTAATATCATCTGGAGTAGGATCAACTTCTTTAGAAATAGCATTTTCAAATCCCGGATTATTAACTTGATAGCCTAAATTTTCTAGCGCGTAATTAAAGACGGGTTCGGTTACATCTACTCGAGAATTGGTAACTCCCCGTTTAGCTTGAGCAATGGTTTGATCTAATTGCTTAAACGAAGCAATGTACCGTTTAGCATTATTTTGGTATTCACTGCGGTGCTTAGGATCTAATCGACTAAATTGGTTCGCCAAATAGTTCGCTAAATTTTTCATGGTTGCTGGTTGATACCAGATATGTTCATTATCCCCCGACTGCTTATGCATAACCGTTTCGCCCACTTTAATATTTTTCGCCGAACTATCCGTTGATAAACGATTCATCCAAGTATCATAGCCTAGACCATTGGAAATGATCACGTTAGCTCGATCAATTTTTTTAGCATCAGCGGTGGTGGGTTCAAAATCATGCGGATCGGTTTCGGTAGTGTCCACTAATGATGACACCGTCCCATGATTGCCTAGAATTTCTTTAGCAACCGAACCATAAAAGTCCATGGAAGCAACAACTTTAATTTCATTAGATTTTGGTCTAACTTGTTGGCATCCCGCTAAAAATAATCCTAAACTTAAAATACCTAATAACCACAAGCCACTTTTCTTTAATTGATGCATTTAAATACTCCTTTGATTAAATGGTAATAATTACTGTTTAACTATATCAAGAAGCATTTTGAGTGTCAATATAAAAAAGACCCTAACTAAAGTTAGGGTCTTTTTATTCACTAATTAATTTTTAGTACCAACCATTAGCTTGCCAGAATGATTGCGCAGCTGACCATGATCCGTAGCGGTTAGCCACGTATTGGTTAGCGACTTTTTCTTGATTAGCAGCTGAATAGTCTCCATTTAGATAAGCTGAATCTAATTGGTATTTTCCGATATAACGACCATTCGTAGCGGTGTATGAACCACCTGATTCACGGTTAGCAATCCAAGCTTTAGCACTGGATTCACTAGATGATCCCGTATTAGTGGTTTTAGTTACCTTAGTAGCGTTAGCTGAATTAGTAGCTACTGTAGAATTAGAATTGGTATTACTGTAATTAGTATTAGTAGTAACTGGAGTAGTATAACTAGCATTAGTTTGAGTAGTTGAGTAGTTAGTAGTAGTTCCATCGGGAATGATTAAGCTTTGACCTACTAAAATCACATCGTCTACATTAATATGGTTAGCTTTTTCTAAAGCATCCATAGTAACGTTATATTTTTGGGACAGTCCCCAAATACTATCTCCTGCTTGAACTGTAATGGTAGTAGAAGCATCGGCATATGTATAGCCTGCAAAATATAATCCAAATGCTGCGACTGTGGTTGCAAGAACCTTAACAATTGATTTTTTCATAATAAACATATCTCCTAAGTAATAAAGTAATTTAAATATTTTTAGGTATGAGCATAACCGCTTAGCTCGCTTACCTATATTTATAGTGTATCGTTACAGTATTACTTGCGAATATCGCCGATATTAAAGTTTTTCTCCCCGACAGTAACAATGTTATCTTAAGGCAACACTATCGCTATTTATTACTACTCTTGTAATATTTGATACCAATTCCCGTAAATCCACTAATAATTGAAATAATTGGTGAAACCCAACTAAAGATTACAAATGGAAAATAACTTAATGTACTAACTCCTAAAGTATTTGCCGCAAAAATTCCCGCTACTCCCCAAGGAACTAAGTAATTAATTACCGTGCCACCATCTTCTAATGCTCGACTAAGCGTTACCGGTGCTAGGCCAGCCTTTTGAAAGGCATTTTTAAAGGCATTTCCTGGTAAAATTACAGATAAATATTGTTCTCCAACAAATAAATTAACGCCGATTGCGGATAAAATAACTGCCGTAATTAGACTTCCCGTTGAGGTTAAATGTTTAGAAACGGGCTCCATGACTGATCTAATAATTTGTAATTTAATCAACAGCCCCCCTAAACCTAAGGCCACGATTACTAGTAAAATGGTCGGTAACATACTATTAATTCCACCACGAGTTAACAGAGTGTCTACCTGAGCATTTCCGGTATGACTAGCATAACCTTCTGAGATCGATTGAATTATCTTTAGACCATTTTCATTGGGATGGTCAATAAAAATTAATACCATAGTTAAAACAATGTTAATAAAAATGGTTGGAATCGCCGGAACTTTTTTCCAAGCAAAGCCTAACATGGCCACAATGGGAATTAAACTTAACCAACTAATATTAAAATGTTGATTTAAAGTAGCGATGGTGGTTTGAATCGTTTGAGTATTCATAGTTTGCGTTTGATTTCCTAAAAATATAAACCCAATTATTGAAACAAGAAAAGCTGGAATCGTCGTCCACAACATATTTTTAATATGACTAAACAAATCAGCACCCACTACAGCCGAAGCTAAATTAGCAGAAGCCGATAAAGGTGAAGTTTTATCGCCAAAAATGGCCCCCGAAATAATAGCCCCTGCGATTAAAGCAGGATGCATTCCTAAGGTAATTCCCATTCCTAAAAACGCAATTCCAATCGTTGAAATTACGGTAAAGGCACTGCCGATGGCTAAACCAATTAGCGAACAAACCACAAAGACGGATACTAAAAAGTATTTCGCACTGATTAATTTAAATCCATAAACCATCATACTAGGAATTACTCCCGCATAAATCCACACACTAATTAAGGCCCCAATTAAAATAAATATAAAAATAGGAATAATGCCCGTCAAAACTCCTTCTGATAGGCCATCATTAATGGTATCCCAAGTATAACCTTTGAATTTTCCCCATCCCATTAGTAATAAAATTACTAATAAGATAGGAATAACTGGAGTAATTTGATAGCCAATTATACTAATTCCCATAATGATTAACATGATGATTAAAATTGTTATACCTTCCAGTAAACTAACTTGTGGTTGTTGTTCCTGCATCGTTTTTCACTCCTTTAAAATAAAAAAACGCCCCTACTGAAAAATTCAGTAGGGACGCTTTTGCGTGGTACCACCCATTTTAAGATCCAATGATCCTAACTTTTTAGATGATATCGGTTCTAATTTTTATCCGTTTTATTAATGAGTATTTCAATAAACTACCCTGACCAATTCGCACCACCCATTGGCTCTCTGACACCCAGATAGTTATCTAGTTATAATAGAGAAATTCTATCATCTAATATTTTTTACGTCAACTTGGATCAAAATCCATTTCCCGTTATAATAAACTGCATATTCTTAAAGAAGGTTTGATTAACTATGACTAAAAAAGCTAAATGGATTAGCACTGGCATTGTTTTATACGTTCTCTTCATTATTTCTGACATCTGGTTAGATTATCTAAATCCCCAAAAAATCGGAATTACTTGGACCATTTTTTGGTTTGTGGCAGCATTTGGAATCGTATATTTCTTTTGTTTCAAAAACTTTATTTTTGAACGAACCATGTACTATGCCAAACAACTTAACCTTACTAAAGTTGAGTTAATTGATTTATTACCGGAATTAAAAAAGGACCAGCGAGTTCCTGATCCTAAGAAATTTCATCTATTAAGTCCAATTTTTAGTTTTTCCTTACAAAATTTAGACTTGTTGGATGATAAGTTATTAGAGCTTGGCCAACAACAGCATATTAAGCCATTTCAGTAAGCTTCTTGTTTAAATAGTTAGCGAGTTTATCTTTAGGATAAAGCCCGCTAACTTTTTCTTTAGCTTCACCATTTTTAAAAACGACGAGGCTCGGGATGCTCATAACTTTAAATTGTTCGGCTAAATCTTGATTATCTTCGACGTTTAATTTACCAAAATTAATTTTACCGGCAAATTCTTGCTCTAATTCTTCGAAAATTGGATCCATAATTTTACATGGTCCACACCAAGAAGCCCAAAAATCAATAACGGTAATTTTATTATCGGTTGCTGCTTTTAAATTATCTCTTGTAATAGTTTGTGCCATTATTTGGTACCTTTCTGTTGTTTAATATAATGATAGCCAATAGTGCCGGCGATCGTTGCCAATACAATAATTCCAAAAATTGATGATGGAATTTCAATGTCGATAGCTGGAATCGATAGAATTAATTTAATAGCAATAATTCCAATTAAAACGTAAGCCATCGGTTTTAATTCGGGAATCTTAACCATTAACTTCATGATTACTTCCGCTACTCCCCGCATTGCCAAAATTCCGACTAAGCCACCAATTAATACAATAATTGGATTTTCTGAAATTGCTAAGGAAGCTAATACCGAATCAACAGAAAATATTATATCCATAAATTCGATTTGTGCAACTACTGACCAAAATAAAGCTCGTTCGCTTTTTTTCTTTTTTAACTTCTTAGTATGAACTACCTTAGTTTTTCTAAAATATGAATAAACTAAAAATAATAAGTAGCCTCCACCAATAATTTTAATTTCCCAAAAATGAATGAGGTAGGTTCCCAAACCAATAATTAAGAAACGAAATAAATAGGCTCCCCATAAACCATAAAATAATGATTCTTCTTGTTGCTTTTTAGTTGGTAGAGCTTGAGTTTGTGCAGCTAATACTACCGCATTATCAACGGATAATAAACATTCAATTAATACTAACGATAAAATAATTAGCCAATCGGTTCCTGAAGTTACTACATTTTGCCAATTTTCTAAACTGAAAAATGGTCCGTAAAGTTTAACAAGCCAATCGAGCATTGAATATCTCCTCTCTATTCTTGATTAATTGCCTGTAAATCATACTTACTTAGTTTATAGGTCTTGATTAACTTAATTAATTTTTCATCATAATCTTTATCAGTCGCATAACCATTTTCTTTTAATAGTTTAGCTTGAGAAAGATAACTTTGATCATTACTACTTTTAATAAAATTATTAGACAATAAAGTATCATGATCGGCAATGGCTTCTAATAAGGATGGATATTTTCTAAAATTATCCATAATTGTAACATTTTTATGATTAATATATTCTTTAGTTTCAAATCTTACGTACTTGCCATGATATTTACCTTTAATTCCAAACGGATTATAGGCTTGCTTGTATAGTTCAGATTTTCCCCAATTAGATTCTAAAATTGCTTGAGCAATTACAATACTAGGCAACACTTGGGGTTTGCTTTCATATAATTTAACGGCGGGATCAGCAACCATTTTGATGAATTTTTCTTGAGCTTGTAGTTCTTGTTGATCCTGTTGAGCTTGCTGAGTCGCTTCAACTTGGCGATAGCTTTGCTGATGCATTAACCGTTGTCCTCGAATATACATCCCCCCAGTTACTACTACCCCAGCTACTATAATTGTCAATGTAATTAATTTTATGGTTTTTAACACTGTAATAGTTCCTCTTTTACTATTTATTATTTTAACATTCACATAAATAATTGATTCATATTATAAATGCTTTTTAAGCGTTGAATTTATAAAAAAGCTTTAAGTTTATATTCGAAAGCCTACCAAAACCCGCCAAATTTAAATTTGTTATTACAAAGTAGTTTTTAAATGGTAAAATTTTAATAATACATCATTTTAAAAATAAAATATTTGGGAAGATATATAATGAAGAAAGTATTTAAAAATTTACATAGAAATCGTATTATTTCACTTTTCGTTTGGTTAATCGTAGTTTTTGTAGCTATCATCACGACGCCCGCCATCACTGATACGGTCCAAAATTACGGCCAACCGGTTTTTGACAAAAGTTCACAAACTAGTCAAGCTGATCAGATCAAAAGTCATTGGGGGTATGGCCTAGGTAAAGCTGATTCACTAGATATTGTTTACAATAATCAAAATAGTGCAATCAAGCCACAACAACAGGCTCAAATCGATAAAGTAGTTAAAAAATTACGTAAAGATCATGATTACTATGACATCAAAAAAATTGTAACACTAAAAACTAATGTTGCTGGTAAAAAGCAACTATTATCGCCTGATCATACTACCGAAATAGTCAATATTTCATTAAATAGTCATAAAAAGCTAACTACCTTAGCTCAACAAATCTCACAAGATAGTTCAATTAATGGATTATCCTCATACGTTACTAGCCCAAAATTAATTCGTGAGACTAGTGCCCAAAAGAATATTCAGACCGTTAAAATTATCTTAATTGCTCTATTTATTGCTTCCATGTTAATTATCGGAGTATATTTCCATTCAATTTTATTACCATTAGTTTCATTAGTAACCCTATTTTCTACCTATGTAGTTTCTTTAGCAATTAATCTGAATTTAGCAACTCATCATAACTTTGCGATTACTGAATTCACTCCTTTAGAAATTGGTTTAGCCGTTTTAATCTTAGGTACAATTTGGAATATTTATCTCTTCAGAAAGTTAAAAATGATTTTAGAATTCCAAAGCGATCCTATTTACGCTACTAAGCAAACCATTAGTGCCTTACGATTCCCGGTAACTGTAGTGGGACTAACGCTAACTATCGCTTTTGGTTTACTTCACTTTATTAAATACCAAGCCATTAGTTCCCTAGCCGCTGTCGGCATTACCTACTTAATTCTTACCCTAGCAGTGTTAACCATTAATCCTATTTTTACGGGAGCCTTAGGGGAAAGTATTTTCTGGCCAGCTAATAAACCGATTAAAAATGCCAAAGCCAGATATTGGACTAAAGCCGCCGACTTTTCACTCAGCAAACCCTTAGCTGGTTTAATTGTAGTTTTATATCTAACCGTGCCCTTTATCTATAATTATCATCAAAGTACCGACTACTCTCCAGTTAATAACTTAATTTCTAATGATCAAGCCGTAACTGGAGCTAAGGTTTTAAATACGCATTTTTCAGACGGTAAAGCTACTCCCGTAACTATTTATCTAGAAAATAATCGACCTTTAGATAATGAAAAATATCTCCAACAAGTTGACGCTTTAACTAACAAATTACAATCCGCTAAAAATGTTAACGCCGTTTACTCCGTTACCCAGCCAAGTGGCATGCCAATTAGTAAGTACTATGTTGCTAACCAACTAGATTCTATTAGTAATGACGTAAAAGGTTCCGCTAGTGTATTTACTAAAATCGCTGAAGATATTGATGAAAATAAAGAAAATCTAGACTTAGAACAACTTCAAGAACAAATCAGTGAAATTAACGATTTAAAAAATCAAGCAGGTTCTTTAGAAAGTAGCAACAATTCAGTAACTTCCCAAATTAATAAAGCAGCTACTAAGGCCACTGATTTACAAACCTATACTTTAAATTCTAAGAAACATCAATATCAACGTGATCTTGATAATTTAGATAACTCCTTAATCGAAGCTAGTTCTAATATCGATGAACTAACTTCTCAAGCAACTTCGATTAAGAGTTACGGCGAAACCATTTACGTTAATTTAAAAACTTATAAAAAACAATTACAAAAAGTCAAAAACAGTTTAAATGAAATCAAAGAAGAATCCGATGAGGCTAATCAACAACTCAATGATGTTTATAGCTATTTAAATGGATTGCAAAAATCAACGGCTGCTAACGTCTATTACATTACTAAGAGTCAATTAGCAGATACCGATTTCTTACAATCAATGTATAACTACACTAGTGAAAATAAAAAAATCACTAAATTACAAGTTGTCTTTAATAATTCAGCTAACAATAAAGATAACCTCAAAGAAATTCAAAACTTACAAACCTTGGTTCAAAATCAAATTCAAGGAACGACTTTAAAACATGCTAAATTTGCCATGACTGGTGAACCAGTCGTCGAAGCCCAATTGCAAAACGGGATGCAACACTATCTAAAATATGCAATTGCCATTTTGATTATTGTAACTTTATTAGCGGTCTTTATCTTAAGTCGCGCAATTCTCCAACCAATTTATTGGACCTTTGCCTTTATCATTTCAGTCTTTACCGGTATCCAATTAACTCATATCACCATGCACTACTTAATCGGTACTGGGAAATTAGATTGGCAAGTAATGCCTATTATGATTGCAACCGTCACAGCCGTGGCAGTCTGGCAAATCATTGGCTTAGGACTATCCTTTAGATACACTACTCTATCAATTCTAGATTGGATTAGACCGACCGTAGCTAGTTATGGTCAAGTAGTTCGCTACATGTTAGTAGTCATCGTTGCCATCGGTATTAGTTTAACTTTTGGCAAATCCTACCTTATGATTTCTGTATCATTAATCGCGATGTACACTTTTGCCATTTACTACTTAGTCCTACCAATGATCATTTCATCATTTGGTAAATGGTCCGTAACTTTACCAAGTAAAAGTCATTTAATTAAATAGAAGAAAGCCCAGATTATAATGATCTGGGCTTTTTATTACAAAAATAGTCATTTAAAATTACTGATTTAACATTACATAACATTTATTTAATACCTCTGATAACACTTTGTCATACTAATGAAATATTTCACTGGTAAAGTATATCTTGTAAATTAAATAGGAGATGTTAATTAATCATGAAATTACATAAAAAATTATTATTAAGTCTAATCGCATTTTTCTCATTACTAGGTTTAGGTTCATTCAATGCTCAAGCTGCTACTAAGCAAACTGATGCTCAAATCCGTACTTCTATCTACAAACAAGCTAAAGCTAATTTAGGTAAACCTTACGTTTGGGGAGCAACTGGTGCTAATGCTTTTGATTGTTCTGGTCTTACTAGTTATGTATACAAAAAAGCTGCTAAGATTTCATTACCTAGAACTGCTGATCAACAATACGCAGCAAGTAAACGAATTGCTTACCGTAATGCTAAAAAAGGTGATTTAGTATTCTTCGGTTGGGGTGGATACATCTCACACGTTGGTATTTATGTTGGTGGCGGTAAAATGATCGATGCTCAAAACCGCGGTGTAGTTACTGAAAAAGTTGTTGCTCCATGGTGGAACTACTACGCAACTGCTAGAGTTACTGGCTTAAAATAATAATTTACGTTAATTAATATTCTCATCGAGTATATAAAAAAACCGTTAGGAAAATTCCTAACGGTTTTTATTTTGCATATTTTTGATCTAACATAGCTAAGTAAATGGTTAAAATCAATAGATCCGCCGAGCCACCTAAACTTAAATTGTGCTCAGTAAAATATTGATTTAAATCTAGTAAGTAATCATAACCTGCGGTAGTCGAACTACCTCCCAGTTCAAAATACTGATCAATTTTATCATTGACTATTTTAATAATCTCATTAGTATTGGCCCGCTTAATTAAATTACTATCTTCAGTATGTTTAACAATGACCATCAAGGTATCTAATAAACGCTGATTAAGGGTCCCTTTCGCCTGTTTAAGGTAAGGTAAGGCATATTTTCTTACACTAGGAAAAGCCGCCTCAGCCTGCCCTCTAATTCCGGTTAGTCCGTATTTTAAATATTGCTTTTCTCCAGCAGTTAGTTGATCACTAGGCTTAGTGTCTAAATTTTTAAAATCATTCTTGGTTAAACCCATCAACATTTTTTTAGTTATCGCTAATACCTGCTCAGAATTTAAGTTAGTTTGACTAGCATAGCCACTGGCACATACTAAAATTCCTAACGAAAAGATGGCTCCCTTATGCGTATTAACTCCATGAGTAGTAGCAAACATTAATTGCTCTGCTGCTACTCCCAAAGGTCTAATTTGGTGAAATAATTGCGTTAAATCCGTTCCTTGAAAAGCCTCTCCCTGTTCATAACAAGCTTGATAATACTCATCTAGGGCCACTGCACTGTTAATAAACATAAAGACATCCATATCATTATGTGAACCATTACTAATAGGATCAACTAAACCTGGTTTAGGATTAACGGTAACTTCATACAACATGGCTTGAACAGCCATTTTGGCAAAATATTCACTATTCTTTAATTCCATAATTTTCATACATCTCACTAATCTTAGTTTGCATTTCTGGGATCGAGTGCTTGCGACTTCTAGCACAATTTTTGGCATCTTGATCACAAATTAGGCATTTTCTAGGGGTAAACCCTAAATCTTTTCTAGAATAAGCCCGTTGCCAGTCACTTAAAATATCAATATCAAATAATCTTCCTAAATTAAACTCGTCTTCAAACTTAATACTGATTAATTTTAAAGCTTGGATATCTTTAGTATCCATGACTAAAAAAGTTTCCTCGCCCGTATCTAAATGCCAGCTGTGACTAAATAAAATTTTAAAATCTGCTAGTTGTTTTAAAAATTCATCCATCCCTAAATTAAATATACGTTTAATTTTAGAATTATTTTTAATAGGACCCGGAATATTTAATTTAATAGCAACAATTGTTTTACCAGGATATTCAGCTAGTAATTTACGTTGAAAAGCTTGGCGTTTATCTTTAACGGATAAAACATTCATGATACTTTGTTCATTTCCTTGATCAAATATTGTCATATAAAATTCCTCAATATATAAAAAATGTCGCTAGTTATCATAACATAGCAACATTTTAATTCAAATTAATCTTTAACTTCTTTAATTGTATCAATAATTGAGCCATCACGATATTCAACCATCGCAACAGTACGATCAGTAAATTCAAGTGGTTTAGCTTCACCAACGATCTTTTGAGCCATAGCTTGTAATTCATCAATGGTAAAGATTGGAAGTCCTGGAACTTTAGCTAAACGATCAATTAAATCTTGGCGTTTAGGATTAATAGCAATTCCGACTTCAGTAACAATAACATCAATTGAATCACCTGGGGTTACGACTGTTGTAACATCGTTAACTACCGTAGCAATTCGACCACGCACTAATGGAGTTGAAATAATAGTTAATTTAGCAGTAGCAGCATCTTGGTGACCACCAATAGCTCCACGGATAACTCCGTCTGATCCACTCATAACGTTAACATTAAATTTAGTATCAACTTCTAAAGCACTTAAGATCACGACATCTAATTTATCAACTACCGCACCTTTATTATCAGGATCGGCATACCATGAGGCATCAATTTCTTGTTGGTTAGGATTGTCATGCATTGAGGCAGCGGCACCCTTATCAAAATCTTGTACATCCATGACTTTTTCAATTAAGCCTTCTTTTAATAAATCAGTAGTAGGTTTAGTAATTCCACCTAACGCAAATGAGGCTTTAATATGATTATCAATCATTGATTGACGAAGATAGCGAGTAACGGCTAAGGCAGCTCCACCAGAACCAGTTTGGAATGAAAAACCATCTTTGAAGTATGGTGAGTTAGTAATAACATCATTAACCATCTTAGCGATTTTTAGTTCTTTAGGATCTTTAGTGAAACGAGTTGCTCCCGAACCAATTTTATCAGGGTTACCAACTTCGTCTACTTTGACAATATAGTCAACTTGAGTTTGTTTGATTGAAGCAGGGGTATTAGGATAAGCAACAATGTTATCAGTTAGTAAAACAACTTTGTTAGCATATTGGGCATCCATTAAGGCATAACCTAAAGAACCAAAGACTGCTTTACCTTCCATACCATTAGCATTACCCATTTCATCAGCATTCGGTACTCCTAAGAAAGCTACATCAATTTTGATTTTACCTTCTTCAATTGCGCGAGCACGACCACCATGTGAACGGAAAATAACGGGTTCTTTTAAAGCACCGTGAGAAACGGCATCCCCTAGAGAACCACGCATTCCTGAACTAGTAATGTTAGTAACGGTTCCGGCTTCAATAGCTTCAACTACCATGTCATTCATAACATTAGTAAGTGAAGATGGAGCTAAGGTTAAATTCTTAATTCCCATATCAATAATGATACGCATTACTTTGTTAAATACATAATCCCCTTCACGGAAGTGGTGATGAAATGAGATAGTCATGCCATCTTTAACATTTTCTTTAACTACATCTTCTAAAGAATCCTTGATTTTGTTTTCACCATTAGAAACCCGAACTGTTGGGGCAACTCTTTGAACTACTGGATTACCAATTTCAACTGATTCAAATGGTTTGTAGTCCATTTTTTCCATTAAATTATCTGGTAATTCGCGATTTACATTATTCTTCAATGTAATTACCCTCCTCATCGACTAAGTTAGAAGCTTTTGCTAAATTCATTACACGTTGAGCTCTTAATACTACCGGACGGTCAACCATTTGACCATTCATAGAAATTACTCCAGAACCTTTAATCTTAGCTTCTTCGATGGCGTGAATAACGCCTCTAGCATTTTCAATTTCTTTTTTAGTTGGTGCATATACTTGGTTAACCATTGGGATTTGGCGCGGATTAACTAATGATTTACCATCGTAACCTAATTGGTGGATATATTCAGTTTCTCGCATAAATCCTTCGGTATCGTTCATATTAGTAAATACCGTATCAAAAGCGGCAATATCATTAGCTCTAGCAGCATGTAAAATCATGTTACGCGCAAAATCTAATTCACGGCCGTCTGGATAACGATGAGTTTTCATATCAGTAGTGTAATCTTCGGCTGATAAAGCAATTCCGATCATTCGATCTGAAGCACCGGCAATTTCATTAGCATTTAAAACTCCCTTGGCACTTTCAATAGCAGCCATTAAATTAGTACTACCAACTTCGCGACCAAATTTCTTTTCAGCTTCTACTACTACTGCTTCTAATTCGTGAATCATATCGGCAGTTTCAGTTTTTGGTAAACGAATTACATCAATTCCGGCCTTAACCATGGCATAAACATCATCTTTATAGAATTCAGTATCCAAGCCGTTAATACGAACGACCAATTCAGTGTTACCGTAATCAACAGTTTTTAAAGCTTGGTATACCAAGTTACGAGCAGAATCTTTTTCAGCTAAAGAAACCGCATCTTCTAAATCAAACATGACTGAGTCGGCTCCGTAAATGCCCGCATCCTTAAGCATAGCCGGGTTATTACCAGGAACAAACATCATAGTTCTTCTTAAACGTTGTTCATTATCACTCATTTTATAAAACCTCCCAGTTAGGTTCGGTAGCATCAATTGAACGTTGAACGGCAGTAATAGTTCTAGCCTTAATTACGCAATCTAAAGCCCCTTTATCAACTGCTTTAACCTTGGCATTATCAATTCCATAATCTTTAATAACATCCGTAATTACTTGTTTAATTTGATCACCAAATTGTTTAATTACATCAGATTCTAGATTAATTTCAATGCCATTGGTGCCTTGGCTAAGCATGATTTGAATATCAGATGATTCTAACGTTCCTGCAATTGCAGTATGTTTAATTTCCATCAATGTTCATTCCTTTCTGGATCCGTTGTTGTAAGTTACTTAAATTACTTGAAATAAAATTAATAGTTGATTGAGGTACCAATTGAGATAGTTTTTCAAGATGATTATCTCGGATATTCTCACGAACATCTCGAGCCGAGATAATTTGTTGATCAACTTTTTTGCGATCGACTATTTTCACCTTAACTTCCGGCTCTAAAACATCTTTTAAAACCTGGTTATAAATATTAGTTGTTTCAGAATGAGGCTCGCTACCCAAATATCTAGTTTGAATATGCAAAGTTTTAGCAATCCAATTTTTAAAAATTAAAGCATCTAGGGTAGTTTGATAGGTTACTATCTCAGCCTGACTTTTAATAAAGTAAGCTGGGAAAGTCGCAAAGCTCACCATATAATCGGACCCGTTGACTACCGTTACATTATCTAAATCCGCCGTTCCCGCTTCAATTAATTGGGTTCGTTCACTAGTTGAAAATAAGGAAGCATCGGTATTCACTACAAACACATATACTTGATCGTTTTCTTTAGCAGCCGTCTCAATTAAATAACGATGGCCTAAGGTAAACGGATTAGCATTCATCACGATGCCGGCAATTGATTGATTATCGGAAAATTTAACAATGGAATTTAGATAATCTTGAATTAAGTAATCGCCACTTTCTAAAATAGCACCTTGCTTAGAAACTGCGATCGCCTGAAAGCCAACATGTTTAAAACTTTCCACATACTCTGGTTTCGTAAAAACAAATAAGTGAAAAATATTTTGTTGAGCTAAGCGCATAGTTAAATCTGAAATTATCGTGTTAAAATAAGTGCCACTTTCCCGACCCTTATTGCAAACCGCAATATATTTTAAAATATTACCAGCAATTGATCCGGTGGCCACTAAACGTTCACCTTCAAAAATTCCAATGGTTTGGTCAATTTTATCCACTTCATTAGCAGAAAAATCGTTAATATTTAGCGAAATTAAAAATTCTTGCCATTGTTTAAAAATAATTGGATCACTAAGATTTAGTTCCACAATATCGTTCAATACCAAAGCCTCATTTCATAAAACATTAAATTAACTATTAACTTTGTGCACTTTTATACTATAACATTTTTTGAAAAATTGCAAAAAAAATTAAAAATTTTAAAAAATATAAAATTAAATTACATGATATAATTTAATTAATAATTTTCGGGAGGATTTAATTTGGAAAACATCCAACATCGCAAAGAACTGTCCTTAATTGCAGAGGATTATTATTTCTCTAAATTAACGATTGGGGAGATTGCTAAAAAATATAATTTAAGTCGGTACTTAATTACTAAGTATCTAGACGAAGCCACTGCATCTGGCTTAGTAACTATTAAAATTTATTCACCGATTACCAGAAATTTTGAATTAGAATTAAAATTTAAAAAGCAATTTCCTAAGCAAAACATTTATATTGTCAAAAATAGCAATCACTTTTTAACCAATGGGGAAAACGTAATTCAATTTGCTGCTGAACAGGCTCAAATTATGATTGCTGATAGTAAAATCGTTGGTTTAACCTGGGGAAACACCATTAACCAAGTGATTCATCAACTAGGCGGTTCTATTAAAAATGATTTAACCTTTACTCAATTTTTAGGAGAAAATATTAAATACGGGTCCTCCAATGGATCCATGAAAGTCATTGAAAATTCCGCTGAAAAATTTGGCGCTCACTATATTCCAATGATTGCCCCGTTATACATACTAAATGATCAGGTCAGAAATCACTTAAAGCACGAGCCCTCTTTAAAAGAAGCGTTTGACTTTGCTTCTAAAATGGATCTCATTATCACCGAGGTCGGGACCTTAGACTCTCTAAATTCCATTAGTTTTTGGAAAGAAAATCGTGAACGTATTTTTCCCGGAGTTGATTTTGATCAAGTAGCGGGCTTAATTTATGGACGTCCCTATGATATCAACGGACAACTACTAAATCCCGATGAAAATAAAGTATTTGGCGTTGATTTACAAACCATTTTAAAAACCCCTCGCCGGTTGGGAATTATTTCCGGTAAATTTAAAAGCCAAGCAACTCTAGGTCTCTTAAATAGTCAATTAGTTACAGATGTCATCATGGACGAAGCCGTAGCCAATCGAATTATTAATAAATAAAAACCAGTTATCAATTAAGATAACTGGTTTTTATGTTTACCAAATTCCGATAAGTTTCATCCATAGGGTACCGATACCGATCCAAATAACGATATAAATTAATCCTAAGATGAAGTTCATTCTCCACCAATCTGATTGTTTAACATAACCAGTACCAAATAGAATTGAAGCAGGTCCATTTGAGTAGTGAGTAGTTGAACCAAAGATTGCGGCAGTAAAGCCTAATAGTAAGGCTGATAATAAGTGTGGTGCGCCAGCAGAAATAGCTACGGCTAGTAATGCTGAGTACATAGCAGAAGTTTGAGCAGTTCCACTAGCAAATAAGTAATGAGTGTAGAAGTAGAAGATCACAATTACAAATAACACAATCATCCAATTGTAGCCACTTAACATTGATCCCATAGTTTTTGATAGCCAACCAATTAAACCTAATTTAGTTAATTCATTTGCCATGAAAATTAAAATTGAGAACCAAATTAAAGTGTTCCAAGCACCAGTTTCATTTAAAATATCACTAACGTTTAATACCCCAGTAACTAATAATAATGAAACTGCTAAGAAAGCAACAAAAGTAGCATCTAAACCGATAAAACTAGATAACATCCATAATGCTAAAGCTAGTACAAAGACAGCCATCATAATCTTTTCAGCAACTGTAATTTTACCCATTTTAGCTAATTCATCATTAGCCCATTCCTTAGCATTAGGAGTTTCTTTAATTTCTGGTGGATACATTTTGTAAATTACGTAAGGAATAATAATTAAACTTAAAATTCCGGGAACAATTGCAGCAGTAAACCAAGTAATCCATGAAATATTGATACCCATTGATTTAGCAAAGGTAGCGGCTAACAAGTTAGGAGCCATAGCGGTTAAGAAAAGACCACTAGTGATATTGTTACCATGGAATTCTGAGAAAATTAAAAATGAACCAATTTTTCTTTCGGTACCATCTTGAGGAGATGATCCGTAAACTTCAGCTAAAGATTCAATAATTGGGTAAACAATCCCACCGGCACGCGCTGTACTACTTGGTGTAGCGGAACCGGTTAAAACATCAACCCCGATTAATGAGTAAGCTAATCCTAAAGTCTTCTTACCAAACATTCGTATAAAGATCAACGCCACACGACGACCAAGACCGGTTTTAACAAATCCTCGTGATAAGAAGTAAGCCATGGCAATTAACCAAACAGTATTACTACCAAATCCAGTAACGGCTTCTTCCATAGGTACAACTTTTAATAAAACTGCAATGGTAATCCCAACAATGGCTACCCCAGCAATTGGAATTGGTTGAACGATACATCCAATAATGGTACCAACAAATATTGCTAAAATTCTCCAAGCTTCTAATGAAATCCCGTCTGGTCTAAATCCAGAACATAACCAAATAATTGCAGCGATTACAATTGGCCAAAAAAACTTTTTGTAATCGACTTTACTTAATGATGACATCCAATTTCCTCTTTCATTATCAAATTATTTTATTCACATGAATGGCTAAAATTTTTATTTTTTTCTTTTGCTATTTAATATCGTTTAAAATGGTTTGCATAGTTTCTACTGATTTTTGCATTTGAGTTTGTTCAGTGTCACTTAGTGGCATGTCAATAACATTTGCAATTCCGTTGCCATTAATTACGGCTGGATTACCAATGTATAAATCACTGTCACGATATGGTGCACTAATTGGTAAAACAATACTTTGGTTAGTTAAAATAGCTTTTGTTATATTTGCTAAACAAGTAGCAACCCCATAGAATGTAGCACCTTTTAACCCAATTATTGAACTACCTTTTTTACGAACATCTTCTTCAATTGCACTTAAGTCAGTTGACGAAATTTTTTGATCGTTAGCCACTTGTTTTAAAGCAATCCCATTAATAGTAGCTTCGTCATAAGCAACAAATTCACTATCTCCGTGTTCTCCTAAAACATAGGCATTGATCTCATCAATTGAAACTTCAAATTTTTGAGATAATTCTACCAATAACCGTGCAGTATCTAAGGAAGTTCCCGTTCCGATAACTCGGTTTTTAGGAAATCCCGAAAGTTTTTGAGTCATAGTAGTTAAAATATCCACTGGATTACTAGAAACTACAAAGGTTCCAGCAAATCCGCTTTGCACAACTGGTTCCACAATTGATTTGAGAATTGAAACATTTTTGTTAACTAAATCTAAACGTGTTTCCCCCGGCTTTCTTGGGACACCAGCTGTAATTACAACTACATCGGCATCTTTAGCATCGCTGTATTGACCGTATCTAACTTTAGTACGTTTAGTGAATGCTGAGATATCTTCTAAATCTAAAACATCACCTTTAGCATGATCTTCTTTTAGATCAGCAATTACTAATTCATCAGCTACGCCCATTTGTTGTAAAGCAAAAGCAAATGATGATCCAACTGCTCCATCGCCAACTAATAAAACTTTTTTAGGTTTACTAATTGTCAAAGTCATTGTACCAACTCCTTTAAAAATTTTATGACCTTCATGTTTGATTTGTCACATTATTATGCAATATTTTTTTAAAAATTTCAAATTTTTTTGTGAAATTTATAAATTTTCAATATGTATTATCATAAAAGAATTGGCAATAACCCTTATAATATCAGCAATCATCGGGAATTATTAGATTTTTTATCATAATAAAAATTTATCATGCGAGCTTTATAACGTTAATAAAAAATTATGCAGTACTTCATTAAATTTCTCGGGTTGTTCAGCCATAACAATATGCCCAGCATTTTCAATGACTTTAAATTGACCATGAGAATTAAAATTAGCCACCACTTCGGCAAAGTGATAATCAAAATATGGGGATTGTTTACCAGCAATAATTAAATAAGGAATCTTTAACTGCACGATAACATCCCGCCAGTCTTGCGTAGCATGATCTTCTAAAAAGCTCTGATTTTGATCTGAGTGATAAGGATACTGTTCATTAAGTAATTTAATTTCTTGATATAAGGTCGCATCAATCTCATGAAAGGTCGCTTTTCCGAAATCATTTTTAATTAGATAGGGAAAATTATCCCAAGCTAAATTTTTAAAACCAAACGCCCATTCCTGATCTTGAAGCATTTTAGGCGACTGATCCACATCAATAAAGGCTTTAACGTGTTGATCACCGTATAAAGCAAAATAAGCTAAAAAGGTAGCTGCGCCCATCGAATTACCCATTAAAACGGGATCCTGTAAATTTAAATCGGTCATTAATTCATGGATATCTTGCGCATGCTTAAAAATTCTTTGGCCTTTAAACGTCCGTTGTGATATCCCTTGATTTCTAGCATCCACATTGATTACGCGATAATGATGGTCCAATAAAAAGTTTACCTGATTTTTCCATATTAATTTGTGTCCACCAATTCCCGTTAAAATTACAATCGGTTGTCCTTCTCCTTCATCAGTATAGGTTAACTGAACATTATCACTAGTTATAAATTTCATACTTTCTCCTCTTAAAATAAATAACCCCGAGATGGGGTTATTTAAGGTTTATTTCCATATTTTGATGCTGAATGCCGGCTTCCATAAATGGTTCACCCGTTACCTTAAAGCCCAATTTTTCGTAAAACTTCACGGCAGTAAGTTGAGCTCCCAAATAAAAATAATTAGGCCTAAGCGTTTGGAGAATCTTATTTAAGAGTTCTCGAGCATAACCTTGATGTCTAGCGGATTTTATTGTAGCTACCCGTTGAATATGAATTCCACTATCTGTAGGTAAAGTCCGAATAGTGACAACCGGATGGTTATCAACGTAGCCAACCCAATGTTTGGCTTGCGTATCCAAATCATCATATTCCAATTCTCTAGGGACCTGTTGTTCATCTACAAAAACCGCTAGACGAATACTCAGCGCATCATTATAAATCGCACCCTTACCAGTTGCATACTTAATTTCCAATCGACTTGCTCCTATTGATTATATTGATCAATTTTAATTTGATCGTCATTAATTATTAATTTGGTGTAACTACCATTTTGTGGACGGACTGTTAAATCATATTTACCAGCTCCATACTTATCCACCAAGCTTAGAATTGAGTTGCCGTGGGTAACTAATAAAACATTGTCACCATCTGCAATCGCTGAATTTTGTTCGATCATTTTTAAGCCCTGATTATAACGCTGCCAATATTCAGAACTATCTTCGGCATGATGAAATGGATCGGCTGCCTTAATAAAATCTTTGGAACGATCAATCGAATACTTATCAACAATTTCTTTAAAAGTTGGCACCCCATGCGGACCACCTGCCATTAACCACATTTGGTTAATATCGCTGCCTTCAAAAGAGCCATAAAATTCTTCTCTAAACAACTTAGAAGTAATAACTTGGTTAGTGCTGTTACTTTGATTAAAATCTAAAATCTTTTGACAGGTCTCAGAAGCTCGGGTGGTATCACTACTATAAGCAGCCTTAAAATTGATCCCTGCTAGGCGTTTACCCGTATCCTCAGCGTTTTTTAAACCTTTCTCAGTTAATGGAGTATTGCCCCAGCCTTGAACTTTATTATAAATATTAAAATAAGTTTGACCATGACGCACTACGTATAAATTAAATTTCATCTTATCACCTCATTATCTAAATAATATCATCTCACCTTAAATTTTAAAAAAGATCGCCTTAAATTTATATTAGATAGCTTAGTTTTTTGTTACTATAGAAATCAGAAAAATCATTAAGGGAGTCAGCTACTTGAAAAAAATTAAAAATATCTTACCAAATCCCAATACGCGTTTGGGAATTTTTGGATTATTAATTGCCATCTTTTGGCTAAAAACAATGTTTGCTTACATTGTTGATTTTCACTTATCAGTTTCTAATCCATTTCAGTTTTTAATTGTTTTAATTAATCCAATCGCTACCACTCTATTATTATTTGGAATTGCGCTATATTGCAAGAAAAGTCGGTTCTTTTATCCCGTCATTTTTTTAATGGATATTTTAAATACCGTCCTACTTTATTTAAACGTAATTTATTTTAGAGAGTTTACCGATTTTATGACCGTTAGCACTATGACGGGATATTCTAAAGTCAATCAAGGATTAAGTGGTAGTTCACTAGCCCTAACTTTACCACACGATGTCCTTTATTGGATTGACTTAATCATTATTCTTATTTTATTGTTTACTCGCAAAATTAAAATTGATCATCGCCCTTTAAATAAACGGATCGGCTATGCGTTTAGTTCCTTGGCGGTTTTATTTTTTACGATTAATTTATCATTAGCCGAAATGGATCGTCCGCAATTACTTACTAGAACTTTCGATCGAACCTATATTGTTAAGTACTTAGGAATTGATGCCTTTACCGTTTATGATGGTTTGAAATCTCAACATAACAATGATTTAAGAGCTTCGGCTACTAAATCAGAATTAAATGAAATTCTTAAATTTACCAAATCACACTATGCCAAACCTAATTCAAAATATTACGGCATTGCTAAAAATAAGAATGTAATTTATATTCATTTAGAAAGTTTCCAACAATTTTTAATTAATCAAAAGATTAATGGTCAAGAAGTAACCCCATTTTTGAATAGTTTATATAATAGTAAGTCTTCTTACTCTTTTAAAAACTTCTTTCACCAAGTGGGACAAGGAAAAACTTCCGATGCTGAAAATATGTTAGAAACCAGTACCTATGGATTACCTCAGGGTTCCTTATTTGCTCAATTAGGTAGTGATAATACTTTCCAAGCAGCCCCAGCCATTTTAAAACAAGAGGCGGGTTACTCTAGCGGGGTTTTCCATGGAAATATTGCTAGTTTTTGGAATCGTAATAACGTTTATAAAAACTTAGGTTACCAATACTTCTTCGATGCTAGTTATTACAATACTACCGGTGATCGTTCATTAGGATATGGCTTAAAAGATAAACTATTATTTAAAGACTCAGTCAAATATTTAGAACATCTTCAACAACCGTTTTATGCTAAGTATTTAACCGTTACTAACCATTTCCCATATGATATTGATTCCGAAGATGTTACCAACTTCACCACTACCAATACAGGTGATAAAGTAGTTGATAATTACTTCTTAACTGCTCATTATTTAGATCAATCAATTAAAGAATTTTATGATTACCTAGAAAAATCAGGTACCTTAAAAAATAGTGTGATTGTCTTGTATGGTGATCATTATGGAATTTCTAATTCAGAAAACGAAGGCCTAGCAAAGGCCCTAGGTAAAAATCCAGAGACTTGGACCGACTTTGATAGTACTCAAATGCAACGCGTACCTTTCATCATTAACATTCCAGGTCAAACCAATGGTAAAGTTATGGATGAATACGCTGGTGAAATTGATGTTTTACCAACTTTGATGCATTTATTAGGCATTGATAGTCAAAAATACATTCAATTTGGGACAGATGTCTTTTCACCTGATCACGATCAAGTAGTCGCCTTTCGTAATAAAGATTGGGTTAGCCCTAAATACACTTCCATCGATGGCGAAATTTATGATAGTAAAACTGGTAAAGATTTAGGATTTACGGATGACGCTAAGGCTGTTAAAGCTGATACGGAACGGGTTAGCAAGGAACTTAATTTATCCGACTCCTTAAACGAAAAGAATCTGCTTCGTTTCTATCATCCGGCCGGTTTTAAAGACGTCGACCCTCGAAAATATAATTACTCTGACGAACTACAAAAAGAAAAGAACATTGAAAAACTACTTGGTACCAAATCAACCAGTATTTTTTCTAAGAATCATGACCAAACTACATCGAAAATTTATCAAACTGATGCACCGGAAGATTCTCATCAAACTACCAGTAGCAATCGCATCAAGATCACTAATCCTGATGACAATACCAACTAAATCTAGGTGAATTAATTATGAAAAAGGGATCTATCAAATCCTTTGTCAATGTCTATAACTTTATAGTAACGACTTTAATTTTTATTTCATTTTTATTAGTAATCGCTAGCTTTAAACACTGGATCTCTGTAGAACACGGAATTTATTTCTGGATATTACAAATTATTTGGGCCTTCTTTTTAATTGACTACGTAATCCGCTTTTGGCTGGCACCCTTTAAAAAGCAGTTCTTAATTGAAAATTCGTTTGATTTATTAGCGCTAATTCCCTTTCATCCCGTCTTTGTGTTTTTTAGAATTAGTCGCATTATTCGGATCATTCGTTATTATCACCTTTTTTGGAAATTAGGTTGGTCGGGACCAATCACGAGATCGGTGCATAACTTTTTGTATGACACCGGATTTATCTACCTTTTTTCAATTAGTTTAGGTATTTTATTGTCATGTTCGCTAATCTATTCATTTTTTGAACATCAGTCTTTATCGCATTCGCTTTGGTGGGCGATAACTACCGCTACCACAGTGGGTTACGGTGATATGTCGCCGAAAACCGATGGCGGAAAAATTATCGCTAGTTTTTTAATGATTGGTGGAATTGGCTTTATTGGTTTACTAACCTCCACAATTACTGATTTTTTCACCGATAAGGATCCTCATGAAGTCAATCAGCAAAAAATCGATGATCTAAATGAACAAGTACAGCAACTTTCTAAACAAATCGAACAACTTACCAAACAAATAAAAAACGGAAACCATTAAGGTTTCCGTTTTTTTATTTGTTTAATGACGTACTGTGCATGGCACCTCGTCTATCAGGATAAAGATTACTAATCAAATGATTGATCGCAATCGGAGCTTCTCCAAAGCCAGTCGAAATTAATGCTTGTTTGCCATCAAAGGTAGCTACGTCCCCAACAGCAACGATATTTTTTAGATTAGTTTGGCCGGTTTGGGACACGTTAATTTGGCCCTTAGTTTTGGCTAAATCAATACTCCAATTATCATTAACCTTGTCTTGTGATTTAAAACCGTAATTAACCACTAATTTATCTACTACCACTTCTAATGGTTCTTTGGTTTTCATTTTTTCAGCGATTATTTTAACTTGTTGATCCACTGGTTCTAAACCTTTAATTAGGTATGGAGTTAGTAATTTAACTGATGATTCCTGC
Source organism: Lentilactobacillus laojiaonis (assembly GCF_020616595.1). Taxonomy (GTDB): domain Bacteria; phylum Bacillota; class Bacilli; order Lactobacillales; family Lactobacillaceae; genus Lentilactobacillus; species Lentilactobacillus laojiaonis. The sequence continues at coordinate 1,162,268 of NZ_CP085278.1, forward strand.
AATTGTTTGACACTGTGTTCCATCGCTCTAAATTGATCTCGTCGATGTAATAAATAGACCTCTGGACTGACCGAATTCAATAATAAAGCTAAATCAATGGCAGAATCACCACCGCCAGCTACTAAAACGGATTGATTCTTGAATTTATCTAGATCAGTAACTCCATAAAATAATTGCTTATCTTCAAATTCATCAGCGTTATCTACGGCTAATTTTCGCGGATTAAAGGAGCCCACACCAGTCGCAATTAAGATTGATTTAGACATAGTTACTTCTTGATTTGTGGTAATTTTAAATTCATCACCCACTGATTCGACATCTAAAACGGTTTGTTTAAGTTTAACTTCTGTATCTACTTCAGCTAACTGGGCTTTCAAATTACTAATTAGATCTTTACCCGTAATTTTAGGATAACCGGCAACGTCTAAAATAGTTTTTTCCGGATAAATGGCACTAACTTGGCCACCTAATTGTTCTAAACTTTCAATAATTTGAACTTTAACATCTCTTAATCCAGCATAAAAACCAGCAAACATGCCGACTGGTCCACCACCAATAATGGTAATATCATACGTTGCTTCCATCATTCGCACCCTTTTCATAATTTATTACGTTATATATTACAAACTTTTAGCTATCAAATGCAACTTTAATTTAATTGTTTTAAATTTCAAACTCAGTTATGATTAAATTAAAGGTTTGATTTAATACATTGGAGGTTTTCATCATGGCTAAACGAAAAATGATTTTAGATCTAGATACTGGAATTGACGATGCCTTAGCAATTGCTTACGCTGTGGCTAGTCCGGATGTTGATTTAATTGGTATTATTGGTTCATACGGCAATGTTTATGTTGAAGAAGGTGCCAAAAATTCACTTAAAATTTTAGAATTGTTAGGTCAAACTGACGTACCTGTTTACGTAGGTTTATCTCACTCATCAGAATCCGATCACTTCGATCGCATGCCCGTTAGTGCTAGAATTCACGGTGAAAACGGAATTGGCGACGTTGATTTACCAACCGCTAAACGTTCTTTTGAATCAGGTGACGCCATTGACTTTTTAATTAATTCTATTAAACAATATGGTAAGGATTTAATCTTAGTACCTACCGGCCCTCTAACTAATTTAGATGCCGCCATTAAAAAAGCTCCTGAAATTACCGGAGAAATTGGAAATGTTACCATCATGGGAGGCGCCTTAACCGTTCCCGGAAACGTTACTAACGTTACGGAAGCCAATATTAATCAAGATGCCTCAGCCGCCAACCGAGTATTTACCAGTCCCTTACACTTAAATATGGTGGGATTAGACGTTACTTTAAGAACGCTTTTAACCAAACAAGAAACTAAAACTTGGCGCGATTTAAATACTAAATCCGGCTCAGCCTTTGCAGACATCGTTGATTATTATATCGATGCCTATAAAGAAACCAGTCCCGATTTAAATGGTTGTGCTTTGCACGATCCTTTTGCCGTCGGAGTAGCTATTGATCCTTCATTTGTCCAAATGTTAGATTTAAACATGTATGTAACGACTGACGAAAAATATTACGGTCGTACAGTTGGTGATCCTGCTAGATTATCTGATCCAGATACCAACATTAAAGTGGCAGTTAATGCCGATGTAGATCGTTACTTAGAAACTTTTATGACTTACTTAACTGATTTATTTAGTCAACATTAAAAAAAGACCTGCTCATGGCAGGTCTTTTTATTTTAATTTTGATCGAAATATTTGTTAACGTAATGAGCTACTCCGTCAGCATCATTATTTAAAGTTACCGCATTACCAGCTGCTTTAATATCAGCATTGGCATTTTCCATAACAACACCCACCTCAGCTGCTTTTAACATACCTAGATCATTTTCAGCATCCCCAAAGGCCATTAAATTAGAATAATCCCAACCAAAATAATTTAATAGGTGTTTTAAGCCGACTGCTTTATCCATGCCAGCTGCTAAAAATTCCATAATTTTAGGTTGTGAACGAACAATGTGATATTTTTCTTGCATATTTTTAGTTAATTTAGATTGATATTCGTCAACTAAGTAAGGATCATCACAAACGATACCTTTGGAATATGTATTAGTTACACTTAAATTTTCGAAGGTTTCAGAATCAAATTTAATATTACCGTGGAATTGTTCCGGGTATTTAGAAGGCTTTAAATCCGTAATTGAATAAACTTGTTCATAATCTAAAACATCCAATGGTGCATTAACCTTTTGACAATATTCATATAGTAAGTCAAAGTCATATTTTTGAAGACCTTCTCTAAATAAAACTTTTTTATCCGAGTTATGAACAACTAATGAACCATTAAAAGTAATAGTATAGTCGTTTTCTTCAGTTAATCCTAATTGTTCAATAAATCTCCAAATAGCATTAATTGGTCTACCGGTACAAATGACGATTTTAACGCCGGCTTCATGTAATTGTTTTAAAGCTTTTTCGTTAGCATTACTAATAGTTTTATCGCTAGTTAATAAGGTTCCATCAAGATCTAAAGCGATCATTTTAATCATTTCAATATCCTCCCTTGATTTCTATAACCTTATTTTACTCTAACCAAACTTAACTTAGTAGCCAATTAATATAAAAAAATCGAGTAATATATACTCGATTTTCGTTGTCTTTAAGTTAATTTATTAGCTAATTCTAGATTCCAACACCCGAAGTTCGGCTTCTCTGACTTCTCTTGGTAGGAAGCGGCGAATTTCTTCTTCATTGAATCCAACTTCTAAACGATGGTCATCAAATATGATAGGACGCTTGATTAGATCTGGATATTTCACAACTAAGTTAATTAATTGTGAAAGTGAAAGATTATCGATATCTAAATTCAATTCTTTGTAGATATTAGATCTAGTTGAAATAATATCTTCACTACCATTTTCAGTTAAACGTAAAATCTCTTTAACTTCATCCCCGTTGATAGGATTTGAATTGATATTTCTTTCTTTAAAATCAATATGGTGTTCTGTCAACCATGCACGAGCTTTACGACTCGATGCACTACTTGGTGCTACGTATAGATTTAACATAATAAATCCACCCCTCATTACGTATAAAAATTTATTACGACAAACAAAATAACTTTCCCCAAAATTAGATTGTAATATGCCGTTAAGTTAATAATATATTCACGAAATTATCTTGTCAAGATTTTTTTTATTTTTTTGTTTAAATTTAAACTTATTAAGCAAATCATAACTTTTGAGTTTCGCCGAATAACTAACATTTCAATGTTAACACTAAATTCTTTGGACTTGGTAATAATTAAACTATAATTAATTATAATTAAGAAAATCTAAAATATAATTGGAGTGATTAAATTTGGAAACTTTATACTCAGTAATTTTATTAGCTATCGCTTCGATTTTATCTAGTATGATTTACACTAAATTACCTAAAATCCCCCTAGCCTTTTATCAAGTTCTCAGTGGTTTAATTTTGGCGATTTTTCCAATGTTTCACAACTATACGCTATCTTCAGAATTATTTATCTCAGCGGTAATTGCTCCACTACTGTATAACGACGGGCAAAACACTAATCATAAGCAGCTGCAATATTCGATCAAACAAATTATATCCATGTCGGTAGGTTTGGCGATCTTTACTGCCATCATTTTGGGATACGTGGCACATTTAATTTTCCCAATCATTCCGATTATGTTAACTTTAGCTCTAGCGGCCATCATCACTCCGACTGATTCGGTAGCTCTAACTTCCATTACCGACAACTTAAAAATCCCCTACAACATTAAATCTAATTTACAAAATGAATCTCTGTTTAACGATGCTTCAGGAATTGTTATTTTTGATTTAGCCTTAAACGGCTTTATCACGGGCCAAGTATCACTATTTTCCGGATTCGAACATTTCCTCATAAGCTTTTTAGGTGGATTGATTATTGGTACGATTTTTGGTTTCATCGCCATCATCGCTAGAGAATGGATGGTTAGCCAATCTATGGACTCTATCAGTGTAATTATTCCCTTTAGTCTACTAACACCAATTGCGATATATTCCATCGCCATCTTTTTACATTCATCCGGAATTTTAGCCGTGGTAGCTGCCGGAATTGTCCAAGGTATCAATAAACATCGCATGCGTTTAACCGCAGCTGACGTACAACTAACCTCTAAATCTTCTTGGACTATTTTAACTAATTTATTAAACGGTTTTTCATTTGTTTTATTAGGAGTAATTTTACCTACCGTTTTAAAAGGCGTTTTTTATCATCCCAAACTTCTAACGATTGAATTACTATTATTAGCTGTGGTTATGTACTTAATTATGTTTGCCATTCGCTTTATTTGGGTCAGTCTCAAACTCGCCAAAAGTAAATATAATTCCAGCACTTCCATTAAGGATGCCTTTATCACCGCAATTAGTGGAATTCACGGAACCATTACTTTATCCATGGCTCTATCCATTCCATTAACCTATCAAGGTCATGAATTTCCTTATCGTAATGAAATAATTTTTGTAGCTTCAGTAATTATTTTAATTAGTTTATTTTTACCAACGATTATCTTGCCGCTAATTTTGCCCAAGAAAACCACTTCTAGTGATGCCGATTACATTAAGCACCGTAATCAAATGGTTAATTATGGGATTAGTCGGTTAAAAGAATATAACAAAGCCCCCCTAATCGATTTAGACTTTGTAATCGATATGTTAAATAGTCAAAAAATCAAACGCCAACCTAATAATCAACAAATTCGGTTATTTTTTAGACAAACCATTAACATTGAACGCTCTACCCTTAAAGAACTAGTTCGCAATCATCGTATCACCAATCGGGATGCTGAAATCATTGCCCAGCGAGCTAGCAAAATTAATAATATGAGCTTTAACAACCGCGTTTTATTTTGGTTTAAAGTTCATTTACCAAAAAATCGTCAGGCTTTGTCTACCGCTAATGATTTCGTCCAAAAATATTCGCAAATGAATGATATTCCTCGCATGGTTAACCGTAAAAAAGAAACTTTTAAAAGCGTAGAAAATCAAATTTATGAAAATATCATTCGCTATTTAGACCAAATTGAAACTAACGATAATCAGGCTGCCATTGCTTATGTAAGGCGATTTTATAATATTCGGCATAATCAATCGTCACTTTCACAAGTTTCCATTGAAAACCGAAACCGCTTGTTTATCCACGCTTTTAAATATGAATTCAACTATGTGCTTCATGAATACACTAATAATCGCATTTCTCAGGATATGGCCAATCGTTTAAATCACAGTATTTCGACCGATCAATTAGTTTATATGCAATCAATTGATGATTAATTTTACTTATTTAGACTTATTGCTTATAATTTATATCATATATAAATATCAGGTGATTATATGAAAATTACGATTTTATCTACAAGCGACACCCATGGATTTATTCCACCAACCAATTTTGTTAATTTACACGAAAATATGCCTTTTGGATTGGAAAAGGCTGCTTTTATCATCGACCAATATAAAAAACATCATCCCAATGAAAAAATCATTACCATTGATAATGGCGATTTCTTAGAGGGGTCTCCATTATCAGACTTCATTGCAGCATCTGATAACGAGTTTGTTAAACAGGCTTATGCGGCCGCCTACAACGCCGTAGACTACGACTTTGGTACCATTGGTAATCATGAATTCGACTACGGCATGGATTATTTACAAGCATATATCCAAGCTTCCGATCGTCAATTTTTATGCGCTAACTTAGTAGACCAAAACGATCAACCATTACTAGGAAAACCTTATCAGATTGTTGATATGAATGGTTTAAAGGTTGCCTTTTTAGGACTTACAACCACTAGTAGCCGTAAATGGAAATTCATCAAAAACCTTAAAAATTTCAATTTAAAATCGGCCGTTCAAACTGCTAAAGCCTTAATGCCCGAAATTAAGCAACAAGCCGATGTCGTTATTGGCATTTATCATGGCGGCTTCGAACGTGATATTAACGGTAATTGGAATGATATTACCGTGGGCGAAAATGAAGGTTATGAACTTTTACAAAGCATTCCCGAAATCGATGCTTTAGTCACTGGTCATCAACACCGTAAAATTGCTACAAAGCTTTTTGATCGTCCTACTATTCAACCAGGCTACCGTGGTCAATTTGTCGGTAAAATATCTTTAGATATCGATCCAATAACTAAACAAGTTCAACATTCCGATGCTCAGTTAATCGATGTTGAAAAAGCCTTTTTAGATCCGAAAGTTTATGCCATTATTACTCCCATCGTCAGCGAATTAAATCAATGGCTGGACAATCCGGTCGCCATTATTGACGGCGATCTAACTTTTAGAAATGCTTTTGATGCTCGAGTCCAAGAAACCGCCTATATCGAATTAATCCAAAAAATCCAAATGGACAAAATGGGCGTAGATGTTTCAGCCACTGCCGTTTATAATAATGAAGCACACGGCTTCGAAAATCCCATTACCATGCGCAACATTATTACTAACTATGTTTATCCCAATACTTTAGTGGTCTCGCAAATTTCAGGTAAAGATTTGCGGGAAGCCTTAGAAACTAGTGCCCAGTATTTCGCTGAAGAAAACGGTAATCTAATCATCAATCCAGAATTTTTATTCCCGAAACATCGTTTTTATAATTATGATATGTACGAAGGCATCGAATATGATTTAGATATCAGCCGTCCCATTGGTCAACGGGTGACCAAACTAAAATATCATGATAAAGATGTTTTAGATGAGGATCAATTAAAGGTCGCCTTAAACAAATATCGCGCTTTAGGTGGCGGACACTATGGCATGTTCACTAAAGATAAAATTATTCACGAAGACAATACGCCAATTCAACAAATTATTTTTGAATATTTACAAAAAAATCCTTTAATTATTGCCACTTGTAACAATAATTTTAAAATATATACGGATTAACTAAAAGTCGAGGAAATTCCTCGACTTTTTTATTTACCAAATATTTTGTATTTGAACGGTTTGATCACGATCAGGGCCAATGGAAAAGCCGGCAATCGGTATCTTCGTCAATTCTGCAATTCGATTTAAATAATTTTGCGCATTAACTGGTAATTCAGCAAACGAAGTTACTTGAGTAATATCTTCAGACCAACCCGGCAATTCTTCATAAACCGGCGTAACTTGATTTAAGACTTCGTTAGAGGCAGGATAAAAATCAATTAATTGACCGTCTAACTTATATCCGGTACACAACTTAACCGTTTTAAATCCAGTTAACACATCCATACAGTTAATCACCAAACCAGTAAAGCCATTAATTTGGGCGGAATATTTCATTAAGAAAGCGTCAAACCAACCAATTCTTCGTGGACGATGGGTAACTACGCCATATTCATGAGCTGTTTCACGAATATAATCACCAATTGAATTATCTTGTTCAGTCGGAAAAGGACCATCCCCGACTCTAGAAACATAGGCTTTCCCTACCCCAATCACGTGGTCAATCGCTTTAGGTCCAATGCTTGCCCCAATACAGGCTCCCCCAGACACTGGATTAGAAGAAGTAACGTAGGGGTAGGTGCCATGATCAACATCTAACATGGCTCCTTGAGCTCCTTCAAATAAGACTCGTTGATTACGGTCAATGGCTTGGTTAACCACTGATCCCGTATCACTAATATAGGGTTTTAACACTTGACCCATTTGATAATATTTTTCAACTAATTCATCTAAGGGTGGTAGTTGATCAAATAATTCGGTATCCAAAACCCGTTGTTTTTGCATTAAGTTAAATTTCAATTGTTGATTTAATTTATCGCGATTTAATAAGTCCGCTACTCGAATACCAATTCTTTGAATCTTATCCATGTAGGCCGGACCAATCCCATTTTTAGTGGTACCTAGCGGATCACCAATGGTGCGACGATCATTTTCTTGCTGTAAATCTTGTAGAATATGATATGGAAAAATCACATGGGCCCGATCAGAAATCGTTAAATGGTCAATTGTAATTCCATGTTGTTTTAAGTTATTCATTTCAGCGATTAATATTTCGGGATTAATTACCGTTCCGTTAGAAATAACACATCGGGAAGTTTTATTTAAAATTCCAGATGGAATCAAATGTAGCGCAATTTTTTGCCCCGCATTCGAAATCGAATGACCGGCATTATTCCCTCCTGAATATCTAACGGTCATTTCAGCATCTTGACTTAGTAAATCAATAATTTTCCCCTTACCTTCGTCGCCCCACTGACTTCCTACTACCACTGCTGTTGTCATTTTCATATCTCCTCTCAAATAGTAAATACTAATTTACCCAGAAAGTATAGCATAACGATTAAATAATAATCAACTAAAATACGAACATTTATTTTTATAATTATTTTTATAATTCGTATTTATTTTAAAGAATACTTTTGTTATGATATAAAATATAAGTCATAAACAAGGAGATTTAACTATGATCGATCGTTATATGAATGCTGATATTAAAAGAATTTGGAGTCAAAAAGGGCAGTTTGATAGCTGGTTAGCCGTCGAACTAGCTGTGGTTAAAGCCTGGAATCACGTCGGATTAGTCCCCGATGCGGATTATCAAAAAATTAAGCAAAACACGAACTATTCATTAAAACGTATTACTGAATTAGAAGCTCAAACCCATCATGATGTCATTGCCTTTACCCGCACTTTATCGGAAAGTCTCGGTCCTGAACGCAAATGGATTCATTATGGTTTAACTAGTACCGATGTCGTTGATTCGGCCCAATCGCTACGTTTAAAGGCTGCTAATGATATTATTTTAAAAGACTTACAGCAATTCGCTGAAACTTTAAAAACCATGGCCTTAAAATATAAAAATTTAGTAGTAATCGGTCGAACTCACGGAATTCACGCCGAGCCTACTACCTTAGGATTAAAATTTTTACGTTGGTATTCTCAAGTTATGCGAAACATTCACCGATTTAAAGAAGTTCGCCAAGAGATTGAAGTAGTTAAAATCAGCGGAGCCGTCGGGACTTTTGCTAATATTTCTCCAGAAATTGAAGCCCTCGTAGCCGATGATTTAGGCTTAGGTGTTCAAGAAATTTCTACTCAAATTTTGCCACGTGACTTGCATGCTAATTATTTAAGTTGTTTAGCCTTAATTAATGCTATGGTGGAAGAAATTGCAACTGAAATTAGAGCCCTACAACGAACTGAAATCAATGAATTACAAGAAGGCTTTGCGGCCGGTCAAAAGGGATCTTCTGCTATGCCACATAAACGTAACCCAATTGGATCAGAAAACGTTTCTGGCCTTGCCAGAGTCGTTCGTGGTGAAATGTTAACTGCCTTTGAAAATATCAATTTATGGCACGAACGAGATATTTCACATTCTTCTGCTGAACGAGTAATTTTACCCGATAGTACCGCAATCACGGATTATGTATTACAAAGGATGAACCGAATTATTAATAACTTAGTGGTTAATCCCGAACAAATTAAAAAGAACCTAGAATTAAATCACGGATTAATTTTTTCTCAACATGTACTGTTAGCCTTAATTAATCACGGCTGGTCACGCGAAAAAGCTTACGATGCTATCCAACCTTTAACCATGCGCGTTTGGCGAACCGGAGAAGATTTCAAAACCGTTTTATTACAAGATCCACATATTGCGTCAACCATTGCAGTTGACGAATGGGATAAGCTATTTGATTTAAATTACCATTTACAAAACGTCGATAAAATCTATAATCGCGTTTTAAAATAAAAAACTCGAGGAAAATTTCCTCGAGTTTTTTATTTAGCCACTTTAAATTTTCGTTTTTTACGTCGATCATCACCAACATAGGCAATTGCTCGAAAATCTCGGATCGTGGTAACTTTAATCTTACCTGGATAGGTAAGTTCATTTTCAATTTGATTTTTAACTTCGGTGGTAATTTTTTTATTTTGTGAATCATCGACAATTTTAGGATCTACTAAAATTCTAATTTCACGACCCGCTTGAATTGCATAACTATCTTTAACACCAATATGTTGGTTAGCAATTTTTTCCAAGCCTTTTAGTCGATTAACATAATCTTCTACCGATTCACTACGAGCACCTGGGCGTCCACCAGATATCGAATCCCCCGCTTCAATTAAATCCGCAATTGGGGTTTGGACATCAACATCCCCATGATGTGCCGCAATCGCATTAATAATAGTAGGATCTTCACCATAAGTTTCTGCTAGGATTACCCCTAGTTCTACGTGAGTTCCGTCGACTTCATGATCAATGGCCTTACCGATATCATGCAATAAACCGGCTCGCTTAGCCATTTTGACATCGATTCCTAGCTCAGCAGCTAGTACTCCCGCAATCTGGGCAACCTCAATCGAATGATTTAATACATTTTGACCGTAACTAGTTCGATATTTTAAACGTCCTAAAATTTTTAGTAAATCAGGATGCATCCAACCAATGTGGAGTGAAGCCACAACCTGCTCACCCGATTTTCTTAAATTGGCGTTTACTTCATCTTGAGCTTTTTGAACTTGTTGTTCAATAGACGCTGGCGTGATTTGCTTAGTAATCAATAAATTAGATAAGATCAATCGAGCAGTTTCCCGTCTAATTGGGTCTTGAGTAACTACATGCAAGAGGTTATCATCTTGTTCATCAAACACTAAATCGGTTCCCGTTAAAGTTTCCACATAGCGAATATCTTGGGCATCGTGGCCAACTAATTTCCGCTTAGTTTCATTATCAGTAATCAATACGGAATGTTCAATGTGTTCTCGTGGTAAATCTACCGGTCCACGTTCAATAGCATCTTCGGCCAACATTCTAGCTTTTTTACTAGCATTGGTTACGGCTTCATCATTTAAATAACGTAACTCGATGTCCGCTTCTCGCTGTAGTTCTTCGTTTAGCTCCTCAAAAATGAGGGTGCGGGCCTCTGCTTTACTAAGCCGGCCCCGTTCTTGTAAAACTTCGCTTCTTTTCTCAACTAATTTTTGAGATTTACTTTCAATTGCACTAATTTCGCCATGCAATTGATCTAAATTATCATTTAATTCTTCTAAATTTTGACCAAAGGTGTCTAACCGTTGTTCAGTTTGTAATTGACCCTTTTGTCTTTGATCAATTCTAGTTTTACGAATTTGATTGTCGGCTATGAAACTATCTAATTCTTCCATAATTGATTCTTGGTATTCTAGTACTTTACGTTTACCATCTTCCTCAATTTTATGGCTTTCCCTGCTCGCCTGTACGTTAGCTTTTTGGATGATTTGATTAGCTTTATTTCTAGCATCTTCTAATTCTGCTTGATAATGTTTTTTTTGAAAGTAAATACCGCAAAATCCGCCGATTAAGATTGCAATTAATAATGTAATTAACAATTTCTTACCAACTTTCTTGCTTTATCTATACACTACCTTACATTATAACTGAAAAAATGCCAAAAACACCCCTTAATCTAAATACTTTTTCAAAAATTTGTTAACATCCTTCGTATATGCTGACATATTATTTTCATACGACTTAGCATGGCCTTTTCCAGGCATAACAATCAATTGTTTAGGTCCTTGGTCGGCTTGGTAAACTTGTTTAACCATCTTAGTAGGAACAAATTTATCATCATAGCCATGAATAAATAACATCGGTTTTTTATTTTTCTTAACTTGATTTAATGCACTCGCCGTTTTAAATGTATAACCATTCTTCCAATCGTTAATTAAACTAACAATTGGCACCAACGGATATTCTGGTAAGTGATACATGGTTTTAGCTTGGTACTTAATTTCATCATACACGCTAGTATAACCACAATCTTCAATATAAGCTTTAACTTGTTTAGGAACACTTTTTTCACCACTGATCATCATAGTAGTGGCGCCACCCATACTAGTTCCAAAGACTGCAATTTTAGAATCGGGGCCAGTATATTTAACCAACTTGTTAATCCATTTAATATAGTCCATGCGGTCTGGCCAACCATAACCTATATAATTCCCCTGACTTTGACCATGGCCGCGATCATCTGGAAGTAAAACATTATATCCTAGTTTGTGAAATAAGTAGGCATAAGGATACATTTTGTCTTTATTGCCCATAAATCCATGGGCAATCACAATCGTCTTATTAGTAGCTTGATCAGCTTTAATGTAGTTAGCTCTTAACTTTAAATGGCGCGTAGTGGATTCTTCTGTCCAACTAAGTTTATCGACATGCTGATACCATTGCTTTTCCGGATATAAAGGATTATCTTTGGTAATCTTTTCTTCAGATAAAAACGATTTTTGACTCGGTACCACCGCTACCTGATAAAAATATAATCCGGCTCCAAAAAGGGCAGCTACAATCACCGCAACCACGCCTAGAGTAATTAAAATAACTTTTTTAGCTTTCAAACTATTCGCTCCCTTACTGTAGTTTCTTCAGTATAGCCCCAGTAATTTAAAAATACAACATGCCCTAACACATTTGAGTCCACTAAAAAATACAGTATAATAATTTAATAAACCCACTAGGAGGGATTCAGATGGTATCTAATAAACGTAAAAAACAGCTATTAAAACATCGCTCAGCATCAAAAAGTAACAATCCATACATTGATCAACTATTAAAATATCAAAAAATGTATCAAAACTATCCGCGCATTAAATTTTTAATTAATAATATTATTCAAAGTGATAGCTTAATTTCCAAAGGTCTATTACCTCAAGACTTACCCGAGTTATTACTACCGGATGATATCCAAGACGAAATCTACACCACAATTAATCAAACCTACGCTGCTAACGATCCCAAAGGCGACCAAATTTGGAACGAATTGTCTAATAACTTACCTAAATTAGACCAATTAATCCGTTCTTATCGGGACTATTTAGAAGACCATTACGGCATGTGGGCCTATATTTCAGCTCCATTTGTTCAAGATATTAGCGAGTATGTCAAAGATAAAAAAGTTTTAGAAGTTATGGCCGGCAATGGTTATATTTCTAAAGGGCTTAAAAACTTAGGTACCACCGTCTATCCAACGGATAGTCTAGCCTGGACCAGTGAAAATCAGACGGGTAAAAAACCAGTCATCGACGTGGAACCTTTGGATGCTTTGGCAGCCATTGAAAAATATCAAGACACCGTCGACTATGTAATTATGAGTTGGTCACCAGATGGGGATCCCATCGATCAACAAATTTTAGAAGCCATTAGAAAAGCCGACCACAAATTACAATTAATTGTGATCGGCGAAAAAGATGGCGCCACTAATACAACAGATTTTTGGCAAATGGCTAACTATGTAGAACCAGATGCTACTAAACAATTAAATCGCCACCATCAACCATTTGACCTAATTAATGATCAGCTTTATTTAATTGACTAATTTTGGGAAAAACGCGTTTTTTGGTTACCGTTGATTTAGTTAAATTTTGTTTTTCAAATTCAATTAGGGTTTGTTTGAATTCCTTACCACCACGATAATCTCCGATTTCTCCATTAGATTTAATTACCCGATGACAGGGAATTACAAATAAAATTGGATTAAGCGCAATGGCATGGACCACAGCTTGAATTGCCTTAGGATTTCCAATTTCCTGGGCAATAGCTTGATAAGATTTAGTTTGTCCATATGGAATTTTCGACACCGCTTGTAAAATCTGTTTTTGTAAGTCCGTTCCAAAGCCTTCTAAATCAATCGGTAAATCAAAGTTTTCTTTCTTACTGCCATTAAAATATTCTAATAATTGAATTCTAGTTTCAATCGTTTTTTCTTCTTCATATTTAAATTCATAATTATATTGATTTCCTGAATAAAAATCAAAAATCTCTGAGAGTTTTTTTCCAGGAGAAGAAACAAAGGTTAATCCTTTGTCACTTACGGTAAAAAATATTTTTTGTTTATCATATTCAATACTATCCCAATATAGTTTTTTCATCATTTTTCTCCTAACAATCAATAACTAAATTGTACCATGTTTTTCGAGAATACACATTTTTTACCACAAGCACAAACGAAAACCGCTAACCAAATTGGTTAGCGGTTTTTGTTTTAGTTATCAAAACACGGTCTATAAACCCATTAATCAGCGATTATCGAAAACTTAAGTGCACACTTTATTTAGTTATAATTGTAGCTGCTTGATTCTTAATGAACTGATCAATATTTTCTAGTGAGGTTACCACGGCGGTCTTGCCAGTTTGTTCCACAAAATCGATTACTGCTTGGACCTTAGGTAACATACTACCAGGTGCAAATTGATTTTGATCAATATATTCTTTTAGCTCATCAACTGTCACGTTTTCTAATTTCTTTTGATCAGGTTGATTGTAGTTAACATAAATGTAATCCACAGCCGTTAAAATAATTAATAAGTCGGCATCAACTAGTTCAGCTAATTTTTCACTAGCAAAATCCTTATCAATTACGGCTTCGCGACCAACTAATTTACCATCTTGGTTGACTACTGGGATCCCTCCCCCACCAACTGAGACTGGAATAATGTTAGCTTGAACCAGACTATTTACAGCATCTTTTTCAATTACATTAATTGGCTTAGGTGATGGAACTACCCGGCGATATCCGCGACCTGCATCTTCCACAAAACGATAATCCGGATTAGCTTGTTGAGCTTGGTCTGCTTGTTCTTTGGTCATAAAAGGACCAATTGGCTTAGTAGGATTCTCAAAAGCTGGATCTGTATCAGAAACTTCAACTTGAGTAACCACTGTGGCTACACTAGTATTTAAATTCTTTTCACGAAGCACTTGATCCATGGCGTTTTGTAACCAGTAACCAATGCTTCCTTGAGTCATCCCTACACAAGTATCTAAAGGCATTGCTGGATTTTCTTTAGTACTTCCTTTAGCTTGTTGTAATAATAAATTACCAACTTGGGGGCCATTACCATGCGAAATAATTAATTGGTCACCATTTTCAACAAATTTAACTAAGTCATTTGCGGTATTTAATAATGCTTTTTGTTGTGCTTCAGCGGTTGGATTATCCGTTAAAATTGCATTTCCACCCAATGCTACTACAATCTTTCTTCCCATTTTTATTTCCCCTTTTTAACGTTATTTAAAAAATGGCAAATAGTAATTTACTATTTGCCATTTTTTGCATTCCTAAACTTCTGGAATAAATAAATTACCTAAAGTAGCTGCCATCATGGCTTTAATACCATGTTTACGGTTTTCAGCTTCATCAAATTGTCTTGCATAACGACTATTAAAGACTTCATCAGTAACTTCCATTTCGTGGATACCATACTTAGCTTGAACATTTTGTCCATATTCAGTATTAGTATCGTGGAAGGCTGGCAAGCAGTGCATGAAGATTAAATCGTCACCATCGGCATTACCGGTTTTCTTCATAACGTCCATATTAACTTGGTAAGGTTTTAATAGGTTAACACGTTCTTCCCAATTATCTTCACCCATTGATACCCATACGTCAGTATAAATAACATTAGCGCCTTTAACACCTTGATCAATATCATCAGTTACCATGACATCAGCACCTGATTTTTTAGCATATTCATTAGCTAAATCAATTTGATCTTGAGCAGGGAATAATTCTTTAGGAGCTACAATACGAACGTTCATACCAACCATGGCACAACCAATCATTAAACTGTGAGCAACGTTATTACGACCATCCCCCATAAATGCTAAGGTTTTGCCTTTTAAGGTACCAAAGTTTTCTTTAACGGTCATTAAATCTGGAATAGTTTGAGTTGGGTGCCATTCGTCAGTTAGTCCGTTCCATACTGGAACTCCTGAATATTTAGCAAGACCTTCAACCACACTTTGTTTAAATCCACGGAATTCAATACCATCATACATTCTACCTAGAACTTTAGCAGTATCTTCAACTGATTCTTTAGTTCCTAGATGAATATCATCTTTTCCTTGATAATCAGGATGAGCCCCTAATTCAATTGAAGCAGTGACGAATGATGAACGAGTTCTAGTAGATGCCTTTTCAAAAAGTAAAGCAATGTTTTTACCTTCCAAATATTTATGAGGAATATTATCCTTTTTTAATTGTTTTAAGTGTAAACCAAAATCAACTAAGTAGTTTAATTCGGCTGGTGTTAAGTCAGTTTCTGCTAAAATGCTACGTCCTTGAAATACATTTTGTTTAAAATTCTTATCCATAATAATTTACCCCTTTAAATTAATTTAGATATCTTCTCGAACGATTGGACAACTCATGCAACGAGGGCCCCCACGTCCTCTTGATAATTCACTTGATAAAATGTCAATTACTTTAATACCATGTTTTCTAAGAAGTTCATTAGATACATAGTTACGATTATAAGTTACAACCACCCCTGGTGCGATAGCCAAAGTATTTGAGCCATCATTCCATTGTTCTCTACCGGCAATAATTGGATCGCCCCCACCAGTTGGAATAACTTCTAATTCATCGAGATTTAATACGTCTTTTAAAACTCCTTTTAGATCAGTGCGATGATCTAAGTTAAGTTGACCATCTTTACCTGGTGTAATAATCCAGGTATCAATCTTGCCACCATTTAAAATTCCTGGGTGAACTGTAAATTGATTGTAGTTAATCATGGTAAAGACCGTATCTAAATGCATCATAGCGTGGTTATGTGGAATCTTAATAGCCACAACGGTATCAAATTGACTATCTTTAAATAGACTATTAGCAATATCTTCAATGGCTTGAGCAGAAGTTCTTTGTGAAACCCCAATAGCCATTACGTGATCACTTAATACTAATTCGTCCCCACCCTCAATACGGGTATTGTGATTACGATCACGCCAAACATGAACATTTTCATTATTAAATCTTGGATGATGTTTAATAATTACTTCGTTAAATAAAGATTCGCGTTGTCTAGCTGGATAAGTCATGTGATTAATGCTTAAACCATTACCAATACAAGCTGATGGATCACGAGTAAAGTACAAATTAGGCATTGGATCCATGAAAAATGGATAATCAGATTCTTCGGCTAAATCAACTAGATCATTAGAAACAAAATCTACTTCATTTTTTCGAACCCCGGCCATAATTTTATTAACCATATCTTGGTTATTCATACTTAAAAGATATTCTTTTAAAGCATCATGAGTTACTCCACCCACAAATCCTGATTCAGCAAGCATGCGGTCAACAAAATTATTTCTAACTTGTTCGCCACCTGCATCTAAAGCTTCAGCCGCTAATTTTTCCAAATATAGTACTTCTACCCCATTATCTCGAAGTACATTGGTAAAGTTGTCATGCTCTTGCTGTGCGATTGGTAAATATGGAATATCATCGAATAACAATCTTGGCATCATTTCCGGTGTAAAGTTTTGGACTTCTTCAGCAGGTCGTTTAACTAAAACCGTCTTTAACTTTCCAATTTCTGATGTGATGTGAATTGGACCTTGATTTGTTGTCATAACGCTTCCCCCTCATTTCCATTTACAAATTAATCTTAGCATACACATGTAAGCGATATCTTGATTTTGCTTACCCCATAATTCCGTAAAAATTCAATTATTCAATAATTTTGAATTATCATTTGCATATTTATATTTTTATGCACTTATTAACGAATATATCGAATTTTTATACAAAAATTTTTTTTGAAATTTATTGATTAAACAAACAATGATAAACATAAAATTGACAATAAACCGGAAACCCCGATTAAACAAGTTAATGGTGACCAAGCAGCAAAGGTTTCTTTCAATGAAAGACCAAAGTACTCTTTAACCATCCAGAAACCAGCATCATTAACGTGACCGCCAAATACACTACCAGCACCAACGGCTAGTACCATTAAAGCCGGGTTAGCACCAGTTTGGGCAATTAATGGAGTAACTAAACCAGCTCCGGTTAAAGCCGCAACGGTAGATGAACCTAAACTTACACGTAAGATGGCAGTGATAATCCAAGCGGCAAGTAATGGTGACATGTGGATATTAGTAAAGATGTTTGAAATATAGTCTGAAATTCCACCAGATACTAATACTTGTTTAAAGGCACCACCACCACCGATGATGAATAACATACCAGCAATTTGTACAATTGCAGTTTCCATAATTGAGCTAATCTTCTTCATACTGATGTGTTGACCAACACCCATAGTGAAGATGGCAAAAATTAGTGAAATTAACATTGCAACATTTTCGTTACCGATAAATGCCACAATCTTATATGCCATAGTTCCTTTTGGAATCATAAATTCGATAATAGTTGCTAAACCAATTAAAATAACTGGCATCATAGCAGTTACCACACTAATACCAAATTTTGGTGTGTCTTTTAAATCAAATTCCTTTACTTCCCCCAAAGCAGGTATTTCATCTTGGACACGATAAACGCCTGGCATAACTTTTCTCAAAAATCGATTATAAAGCGGACCTGAAATAATAACTGTTGGAATTGCAACAATTAATCCATAAATAATAACTTGGCCAATGTTAGCTTTAAAGATTTCTGAAATTGCAGTTGGTGCAGGATGTGGTGGAATAAATCCGTGCATAACGTTTAATGTAGCTGCCATCGGAATAGCTAGTTCCATCAATGGAACTTCTAATTCTTTAGCAATGATGAAAATAATAGGTAGTAAAACAACTAATCCAACTTCAAAGAAAAGTGCTAAACCAATAATGAATGATGCTAAAATAACTGCAAGTTGAATGTGCTTTCTACCAAATTTTTCAATCAATGTATTGGCAATTCGGTGACCCCCACCAGATTCAGAAAGAAGTTTACCAATCATAGACCCCATTCCGAAAACAATTACCAAACTACCTAATTGAGAACCTAATCCATCAGTAATAACTGTTGGAACCTTATCTAAAGGAATTCCCAATACAAGGGCTACTGCAAAAGCAGTGATGATTAAAGAAACAAAGGTATTCAATTTTAATTTAGTTATTAAGAAAATTAAAAGGACTACCCCTAATGCAACAATTAATAATGGCATATACGTATACCTCCTAAGTTAATTATTATCAACACGTTTAATTGTAAACGATTACATTTTACCCGTCAACATTTTTTGTTATCGCTTTCATAAATTGGTATTAAAAAAAGCCAGTAAATTGGTATAGCTCTAAGTTTCACTAGCTTCTTAATTTATTTTAAATGCTGACTAATAATTTGATTAAATTTTTGAGCCTCGGCATTATCATTACAAAAAATCACCAATGTATCATGACCCGCAATGGAAGCTTGTACTTCTGGTAAATCAATATCATCAATAATGGCACCGATCATGTTGGCATAATTAGGCATAGTTTGAATAATATTTAAAAACTGAATTTGCTTAATTGAGATAACATATTCGCTGATATTTTCGTATAAGCGTTTATATTCATTTTCGTTTCCCGACTTAAAAACTGTATAGTAATATTTTCCGTTACTATTTTTTTGTTTAATAATCTTTAAATCCTTCATATCTCTGGATAAAGTTGCTTGGGTTACTTCTATACCTGAGGATTGTAAATAGTGCATTAACTCCTCTTGAGTTCCCACTTGATGTTGGGTAATTATTTTTTCAATAATTAATTGTCGCTTGGCTTTTTGCATTTTAAAAATCCCACCTAAAAGTATTATTAAAACCATCATACCAAATTTAGACACAAAAAAAGTAGTGCATTTTAAATGCACTACTTTTTTACCAACTGGCTTTTTTAACTCCGGGAAGTTTCCCATCGTGAGCCAATTTTCTAAAGTTAATTCGAGACATATTAAATTTACGCATATAGGCACGTGGACGGCCATCAATAGCGTCACGGCGATGAATTCTAGTAGGTGAAGCATTACGTGGTAAACGGCTCAATGCCACATAATCACCCTTAGCCTTTAATTCTTGTCTAATTTTTTCATATTTTCGAACAGTTGCTTCAATACGTTTTTCTTTTTCAATTTTTGACTTCTTAGCGATAAGATTTCCCTTCTTTCAACAATCAAATTAGTTTACAATAGTAATCATTACCATTTACTTTAACATATTTTAAATTTCTGTCAACAATCATTAATTATTTTTCGCATTTTACCACAAAAAATAGCCGATGTTTAGCTATGTAGGCTTATTTTACCAAATATTTAATTCTTGGTTATATAATTAATTATGAATTTATTATAAAAGAAGGTGAGGAATGATTATGAATAGCAAACTATTGGCGTTTCTAGAAGAGATTAAAACTCAAGGAAATATGTCAAAGGCTGCTCAAACTCTATTTGTCACACAACCATATATCAGCCGAGTAATTAAAAATGCTGAAAATCACTTTGGCGTGCACTTAATCGACCGTTCATCCCATCCTATTAGATTAACTTATGCTGGTGAACGCTTATTAAGCTATCTACAAGAACAAAATCGGCTAAGAGTAACCTTAGATCGAGAAATGACCCATTTATCCGAATACAAATACGGTCATCTGTCAATTGCATCTGACGATTCATTAAGTGACGATGCTTACAGTAAAATTATTACTAAATTTAATAAAAAATACCCTAATATTCACTTACAAATCATAAATACTACTGCTCGTGATGCCGAAAAACGAGTTTTATCCGGATCCTTAGATTTCTTTATCGGTAAAAAAATTAATAATCCTAAATTAACCCATGTATCATTAGTGAATACAGCTTTAGCACTAGTTATTCAAAAATCGATGGCTAGTTTTGATGCCGATAAATTATGGATTGATTACGACCCTAATATATTAAATGAATTAATCGGCCACAGCTTTATTAGTATTCCCCACGATAGCAGCTATCAACGAATGATTAATAGCTTTCTAAATGAAATGAATCTACCAGTGGAATTTAATTTTGAAGTTCCTACTATTCAATTAGCCGTTAAATTAGCTTTAAATAATCTCGGTGCAGTTATTGCTCCTAAATACATTATCAAAAGGAATCAATTTGAAGATGCCGAAGTTTCTTTAATGAAATTACCTAAAGATCAATTGGCTACTAAAATTGAACTTTCCTACCTGGAAAATACTAAAAATTCTAAGCCCATTAATGAATTAATTGAAATTATTAAAGATGTTTTAGATTAAAAAAACTTCAGTAAAATTACTGAAGTTTTTTAATCTATATTAATACCAACCATAATAAATCCAATGTTTTTTGGCGTTTACCCAACTACCGTAACGATTTTTAACATATCGATCCGCAGTTTTTTCTTGGTTATTTTTAGAAAAATCTCCATGAAGATAGCTAGCAGTTAATTGGTAACGACCAATATAAATGCCATTACGAGCTTTGTATGATCCCCGAGATTCACGGTAGGCAATCCAATTTTTAGCTTTTTGATTAGCTTTTGATAATTTTGATTTATAAGTAGTACTTGCGTAAACTGATTGATTACTAGTCATTGATACTGAATTCATATTCATAACTGTAAACAATGCCATAGAACTAATGATTAAAACAATTAATTTTTTAAGATTCATTTTTTAATTAAACTCCCTAAGCAATATAATAATTTATTTATTATTTATATGCTAAATATAATATGTATAATATATCAATTATAAATTACGAATTAATTAATCATAATTTACTAAAACATTAAAATAATATTACATTTTGTAATATCAAAATTAATAAACCATTTAATATCAATTTATTTAAGATTCTTTTATAATAGGCGTGAATCATAAATTAGCTTTGCGATTAAGGGAGGAAATATTATGTATAACAAAATATTAGTACCTTTAGATGGTTCCGAAAATTCAAAATTAGCTTTAGATCAAGCTATTGAATTAGCACAAAAATTCAATTCAGAACTTTATTTATTAGCCGTGGTTGATAGTGTTAGATTAATGCAACATGGATTTAGTTCATCTTACGCTTCTCCATCAATGGATGCAGTTATCAAGCCACTAAAAGATTTTACCCAAAAGAATTTAGACCAAGCTTCTGAAACTGCTAAAAATGCCAATGTTAAATTTCAAACGGTTATCGAAGAAGCTGACCCTAAAAATGCAATTGCTACTGATATACCTGAAAAATATGGTATCGATTTAATCGTAATGGGTAAATCTGGTGCCGATGCCCTTCAACGAATCATGGTTGGTTCTACTACCGCTTATGTAGTCCGTCATGCTGACTGCAATGTTATGGTAATTTCCGACAATGATTAATTAATTTTTAAAACACGACTAATACTATTTATTAGCCGTGTTTTTTATTTATAATTAATTAAAAAAATTAGGGGAACTTGAATATGAACAATGATTTAAATCCCATCACTAAAGCGGGATACCATATGTTAGAACAACGCATCGAAGCCTTAAAACAACAACGGCCCGACAAAATTGCTGCCTTAAAAGCGGCTCGGGCCCTAGGTGATCTATCGGAAAATGCTGATTATTCCGCTGCTAAACGTGATTTACGACACCTAGAAAGTCAGTTACGCTTTACCCAAAAACAACTTCAATTTTCTAAAATTATTGAAGTTAGCGATGATGGGATCGTTTCAATTGGTAAAAAAGTTACTATTGAATTTTTAGATGATCATGAAAATGATACTTTTATAATAGTAGGTATTTCCGAAACTAATATTGATGAAAATAAAATTTCCTTACGATCACCTTTAGGACAAGCCTTACATAACCATAAAGTTGGGGACATTGTTACCATTAATTCACCCGATTCTGTTTATACCGTAAAAATTAATGCCATTAGCCTCGAAGATTAGAGGCTTTTTTTAATCCATTGAATTAATTGCTGGTATTCTGGTTGATAATAATTATTTTTTAAATATACAAAATACAGATCATGCACTACATTCACATTTTTAATATTTAATTCCACTAATTTTCCGGAATCAATTTCATTTTTTACCATATTTTTATAGATAAAACTAATTCCCTGGTTATTAATTAATAGGGAACGAATCGCAATAATATTATCCACTTGAATAATTTTTGAAAAATCTTCTAAATTAGTATCTTGATAATTCAAAATACTATTAAAAATTTCTCTAGAGCCCGAACCCGGTTCACGGATGATCAGAGTTTGTTGAAATAAATCCGTAAAATCAATCGGTTGTTTTATTTGGCTTAGCGGATTATCTTTAGCTGCTACAGCCACAAAGGGTTCCGTCTTTAAAACTTCGCTAGCAAATTCATCTTTGGGAAAAGAACCTTCAATCAAACTAAATTCAACTTCCCCTCTTCTTAACATCTGTAAACTGCGATCCGTATTCGTCACGTTACCTTTAATCTCTTGGTAATTATGTTTAATTAAATATTCGGTAATGGGGGGAATAAAATTTTCACTAAGAGATTGAGTCGTTGAAAAACTAATTTTGGGTTTGGCATGAGATTTAGAAAAATTTTTTTGAAATTTATCTAATTGAGAACGAATCGATCTAAAAAAAGAAGCTAATTCTTTTCCTTCATTAGTAATAGTTAAATGCCGACCACGATATTGGACTAACGTGGCCTGATAATCTTTTTCTAAACTTTTAATTTGCTGAGTAACTGTCGGTTGAGTAATATATAACTTTTCGGCAGTTTTGGTATAAGATTTTAAATCTACTAAAGTTAAAAAGGTCTCAGCCCGGCGATCAAGTACCATAAGTATTTCCTTTCTATTATTTTATTTTATATATATATTACCATTCATTATTTTATTTTATTGATAATTTATAATATTATTTATATATACAAATTTAGGAGGAACTTTCATGAAAGATTTCGCAGTAATGAAAACCCGCGGATTTTATATCGCTGCTTTAGTTACATTAATCTGTTCAATTATTGGAACGGTATTATCCGGTTTTCCTGGGTTTAACTTAGTTGGAGCCCTAGTTATTTCATTATTACTAGGTATGGCCGTTCAAGTTAGCCAACCCATTACCAAAGCTAGTAAAGCGGATGGTGGTGTCGGTTTTATTTCCAACAAATTTTTGCGTTTAGGAATTATTTTACTTGGTTTTAAACTTAATTTAATTGATTTAGCCAAATCCGGTGTTAAAAACTTAATTTTGGCAGTCTTTATCGTTACTGGTACTATTTGTCTAACTTATTGGTTTGGACGTAAATTTGGGGTTGAACGAGAATTAGCAATTTTAACTGCTAGTGGTACTGCTATTTGTGGGGCCGCTGCTATTATGGGGATTTCACCACAAATTAACGTTCCTAAAGACCAAGAAGAACGTAAAAAAGAAAATGAAGTAATGGCCGTAGCCATTATTTGTATTATGGGTACAGTATTTACCTTATTAGAAATTGCTATCAAACCATTACTTCACATGACTCCTACTCAATTTGGGGTTATGGCCGGAGGTTCTTTGCATGAAATTGCTCATGCGGTAGCTACTGGTAGTTCAGCTGGTCCTGTTAGTTTAGATGCTGCCTTAATTACTAAATTATCTCGAGTATTAATGTTAGCACCAGCTGCTTTATTTGTCGGTATTTGGTATCACAACATTACTGCCAAAGGAATGAAAGTTTCAAATACTGAAACTAATGCTGATGATCAAGAAATGAAATCTGCTAAATTACCAATTCCTTGGTTCATGGCTGGATTTTTACTAGCAAGTTGTATTGGAACTTTCTTCCACTTTACACCTGCTTTACTAGCCTTATTAGTTAAATTAGCCTACATCTTCTTAGGTATGGCTATGGCTGCACTTGGTATTAGTGTTAACTTTAAAGTTATCTTCAAACGTGGTAAAGGGGCTTTCTTAGCTTGTTTATCTAGTTCAGTAGTCTTACTATGTTTTGATATTGTTGTAAGTAAATTATTCTTTTAAAATAAAAAACTCATCCCTAATTTAGGTGATGAGTTTTTTTATTCAAATTTAGCCGGAACAATTATTTTATTATCTTTAATTTGTTCATTATTAATTAAAGATAGAATTAATTCGGCTGAACTGGCTCCCATTAAATAGGGATTTTGATATATTAATTTTAATTTTGGTTCTAGATTTTTAGCCAATGGGGTATCGGCAAAACTGGTAGCCGTAATTTTCTTATCATTTAAATATCCCCGCGATACTAAATTAGGGAAAAATTCCAATAGCCATCGCTCTTTTAGGAAAAAGATTAAATTATTATCTGATAATTTCAATTCACTTTCCAACTTATCTCGAACTGAATTATGGTTATAAGATGCTTCAGAAACTTCAATAAGGTCTACATTACTTTCACCAGCCGCCGCCAATATTCCTTTATAACGATCCTGTCTAGATCTCGCCATATTAATTTCTGAAGATAAAACTACAATATGTTGATAACCTTTATTAATAAAATATTCGGTTGCCTTTTTCGATTCATTAAAATTATCAGTGATCACTTGTGGCCAAGCAATGTTATCAAGAGCTTTGTCGACAATAACTATTGGTATTGATTTATGTAATTCATTTTGAATAACCGTCGCAT
This sequence comes from Lentilactobacillus laojiaonis, assembly GCF_020616595.1. Taxonomy (GTDB): domain Bacteria; phylum Bacillota; class Bacilli; order Lactobacillales; family Lactobacillaceae; genus Lentilactobacillus; species Lentilactobacillus laojiaonis. The sequence goes on from NZ_CP085278.1 coordinate 1,187,593, forward strand.
CATTCATAGTTTGAATAATAACTCCATCAAACATCTGCATTCCAATTAAATTAAGCAACCTTTTTTCTCGTTCAATATCAGAATCTGCATCAAATAATACCCCGACATAACCACGACTTTCTAAAATTGAACTAATTCCTTTAAATAAACCGGAAGAATAATAATCATCAATATTAGTAACAATTACCGCAATAAATTTGCTAGATTTAGTTTTCATTTGCCTAGCAATTGAATTCGGGACATAGTTTAATTTATTAATTGCATCGCTAACCTTTAGAGCTGTGGCTTTAGACATTCTATCTAGACTACCATTTAAATATCTAGAAACGGTAGCTACCGATACTCCGGCTAGTAATGCAACATCTTTCATATTTGAAACTTTTTTATCATTCACTATTTATCATTCCAATCATTAAGCAAGCTAATATCAATTGTACTATATTATATATTAAAAAAATAAAAGCCTACCAAAATTGGTAGGCTTTTATTTTTATTATTCCATATTGCTATGAGTATTACCAGCTGATTCATTAGACACATTGTCTCGTCTACTTAATTTTAAGCATAATACATCTAAAGTAATATGAACAGATTGATCAAATAAAGTACTCAATAACTGGATTGATTTAACGCCATCTCCAGTTTTAGTTGCTCCAGGTACAATAATTACTGCATCTCCTAATTTGCTAAGGGGAGAATTTTCATTACTAGTAATTGAAATTACTTCTACCCCGTTATCTTTAGCTTTTTGAGTAAGCTCAATAGTACTAGAAGTTTTTCCTGATCCTGAAACTGATACTAAAACATCATCTGCTTGAATAGATGGTGTGATAGTTTCTCCAATTACATATACCGTATAGCCTAAATGCATTAAACGCATAGCAAAACTTTTAGCCATAAATCCTGAGCGACCAGCGCCTAAAACAAAAATACGTTTATCTTTTTGAATTATATTTTCCGCTGCATCAATTTGATCTTCACTAACTAAACTCATAACCTCATTTATTTCACTCATAACTTCATTTATAAGACTCATTATCTAATTACCTCCATAAATTTCTTGGCTGCTTTAATTGGGTCATCTGCTTTTATAATACTACCACCGACAATGATATAGTCAGCAATTCCTTGCGAAGCTAATTGTTGAGCAACTGTTAAATCAATTCCTCCGGCAATAGAAATTTTTTGAATGTTCACATAATTTTTATGAAATTCCATAACCGTATCGACCGCATTAAAATCATTTTGGGAATCGTTAGCATGATGAATTCCATAAATTGCCTTAGGAAATTTATTAATTAGACTCGTTTTTTCATCATTAATTTCCATCAAATCAATTAACATAGTTTTTCCTAATTCTTCAGTTTGTTTATAAACTTTTTCCAAAGTATCAACTGATGCTCCACCCATTACAGTTAAGATATCAGCCCCAGTTTCAAATCCCTTATCAAATTCATAAACACCCTCATCGATTGTTTTTAGATCTAATAATAATTGGGATTTCTTTAAAGACGGTAACTTTTGCTTAATAGTTATTAAGCCATAATCTTTAACAAGTGAGGTGCCTAATTCAATCACATCCACTATACCATCTAATTTATTAGCTAATTCAATCGCATAATCTAACGAAACTCGATCAATTGCTACTTGTAATTTCATTATTCATTGACCTCTTCATTTTGATAAAATTTTTGTAACTCACTAACTGTTGGATAACCGTCATTATCACCATAAGTTTGTACTTGCAAAGCACCAACTGCATTTCCACGACGGACAGCAGATTTAAGTGATTTATTTTCAAGTAAAGCAGTGATAACCCCCAGTGCAAATCCATCCCCCGCTCCGACAGTATCTAATACCTTATCAACTTTAAATCCATCTACTACATACTTTTCTCCATCTTTATTTTTAACAAAAGCTCCTTTAGGTCCGAGTTTTACAATAACGGTTTGCGTACGGTCACCTTTTAGATAGAAGTCGGCAATTTCTTCTGGATCATCTGATCCCATTAGAATTTTACCTTCATTGATTCCCGGTAAAACAATATCAGCATAACCCGATAATTCATTGATTGTCGAGATCATTTTATCTTGGCTTTCCCATAATGATGGTCTTAAGTTAGGGTCAAAAGTAATCAAAATATTATTATCAACTAATCTGGTTAATAATGTTCTAAAAGTTTCTTCAGCAGTTTTAGAAATTGCGGGAAAGATTCCGGACATGTGAGCAATTTTAACTCCATCTAAATTAACTTTATCAATGGTTTCTTTTGATAAATTAGCTGCTGCTGAATTAGTTCGATAATTATATGTTTTGGGATCTCCTTTAGTTACTAATTGCTTTAATTGATGGCCAGTCCAATGTTTATTGTCTACGGTAATGTAGTTGGTACCTACATTATTTGCGGCAATAGTTTTAAGCGTATAGTCTCCAAAAGGCTCTTTACCAACCTGAGAAATATATTCGGTTGAATGACCGAGTCGTTGCACACCAATCGCTACGTTTAATTCTGCACCTCCTAATAATTTATGAAATTCCATCGCATCCGTTAGTGATACATCCGGTTCTTTTGATGCAAAAGTTAAAACTGGTTCGCCAATTGTAATAAATTCACTCATGATTTTTACCTCACTTTATAGTTTTATCCAAAGAAGAAATAGACTAATATTTCATTAATTATTGATATTACCCACATTACTGGTACCCCATTTTTTAAGAATTGTTTGGTAGATACTTTCATGTAATCTAAGCCCCAAACATTCCAAGATTGGGTAATGTCGGTTGAAACTGCCAAGATACTTGGAACATATAAAAGTGGCAATAAGAATGCATCACTAAATAGCCCAGTTCCTGATAACACAGCTGCAGTAGCTGCTCCAGCTCCCCAAACATGTAAAGGTCCTCTAAATAGGGCTAATGGAGCTAGTACTCCTACTACAATTGTTAAAATAAGATTATTGTGGGGTAAAATTGCTTCAAAAATTGGTTTAAAGCATTTAGCATCTAATTGAGCTGCCCCACTAAACATGATTAATGACATTAAAAACATAATTAATCCAGCAATGTCACTAATCGCGGTTTGAACAGAATTATTTAAGAAATCAACAAATTTCTTATAATTTTTAAACTGGCCGGTAACTAACATGGCACAAATAGTTGCTAAAGTTAATGCAGGAATGGCATCCCATTTAAATGCCATGTTCATAAATACGGGGATAACGGGAATAATGAAGGAAATCTTAGGGACGGAATGAAGATCAGAAGAATCTAAGCTTTTGGCACCAATAATTTTTAGATTTTCATCTACTTTATTTGAATCAATTCTACGACGATTAATTAATAGAAATACAATAACACCAACTATTTGAATTAGCATGGCGATTACACCAAAGACTAAATATTTACCACCATATTGGGCGTTAGGGAAGAAGGCTTTAATTTGGTTGTATAAAACAACATTTAAATACATTGGAGCCCCAATTGATAATGAAAAAAGTGATAAAGCTAAGTCTCGTGGTAAACCAACTGATAGTAAAATTGGTAGTAAGATTACTCCAATAGCTATAACTGAACCAACACCATAAGCACTAATAAAAATTAAAGCGGTTACAAAAATAACTAAAATTGCAGCAAGTAAGGGATGTTTTTTCCCCACTCGATTGGTTTGTTCTGAAATTGCTGTTGCAATTCCGCTGTCTACTAATACTCGACCAAACCATGAACCAAAAACAATGTATATAATTGTAGGGCCATAATTTAAAGCAGGTTCGGCAAAAACTTTTTGGATAACTTGATTCATCGGAACCATTCCAATAATTGCCCATAATATTGCCATTACAAAAAATCCAACCGTTAAATTACCACCCTTAATAATATAATAAATAAAAGCAATAAATGTTATTAATAACAAAATCGAACTAGCTGTAGCAGCCAACTTAATCACCTACCTCATTTTTTAATAATTTAATTTGTTCCACAATTTTTTCATCACTATCCATCGGAAATTCTAAGGCATAGTCTACATTAGTTGGTAAATTATGAATGATATCTCGCCAATCATAAATTCCAGCATTTAAATCATCGGAAGTTATTAATCTACCATTTTCATCAAGGGTATTTTTTAAATGAATATAGTCTGCATACGGATATAGTTCGCTTGCTGCCAATAACGCATCTTGATGGGTAAAGGCCCAATTTCCTAAATCATAAACATATCCAATACTATTTAATCCCAATTCTCTAGTTTCAGTTAAAAATTTTTTAATGGCGTTAATATTACCTGAAATTTCGGTCTGATCATTTTCAACATTCATTTTTACAGTATTTAGTGGCAATTTACTAAATTCCTGCTTTAAATCACCATTAAATTTTGCAAAATTACCAGTATTAAATTTAATTTTTTTGATTCCCATAATTTGGGCTTCCTCAAAATATTTTGCAAGCATGGGATTTACAGTACCGTCTGGCAAAAACACTTCATCAGGAATACTATAATTAACTTCTAAATTATATTTCTTAGCCAATTCACCGATCTTTTCAATTTCTTTATCGGGTTGCTTAAAATATTCTCGACGTACTTCAATTCCATCGGCACCTAAGTCGGCTACTCGTGAAAGTAAATCCACTTGGCTTTTCCCCATCTTCACATCATTTTCAAAAACCCATGTATTAATAAACACTGACATACGAAACTCCCCCAATTCAATTATCTATTCGTCCGTTTTGGTAAACGTTTACCAAAACGTCAAAAAAATATATTTCGATATAAATTTTAATATAATAGTTTATAAATATATCTTGTATAAATTCATGGTAAACGTTTACATAAAAAATGTCAACACTTTTTGTATGCGCTTTCTTAAAAAACGTTTATTTTACTTAATTTAAAATTAATTTAATCTGGACACAAAATATTCAATATTTTAACAAAAGTTTATTATATAATAGTATTATTATATTTACTTTCACATTTTATAATTAAAGGAAATCCGCATGAAAAATAAAAAAATTCAAACATTAGTAGTTGCAATTATCTTATTATTTGGTGGGTACTTTACAGATAAAGCCATTAACCACGGGAATAACACTACCGTTAGTAATGTAGTCAATAAATTTACTAAATCAAATACTGAAATTTCCAGTAATAAAGAAGAGGATTTAGCTAAACTTAATTACCAATCTGGTGCAAATCCGGTGGTTGAAATTAATCACAACCAATCAACCTTAGATCCTAATAGTTGGCATACCAACAAAGTTAATTATCAGGATCTTGACCAACTTAACCGAACTAGTAGCTATAATATCGGCTACTTAGAAAATCGGAATATTGCTTCCGGGGATTTACGAGTTCGTCAATATGTTAATCCCACTGGTTGGCATCAAAAATTTGTCGATGGTCAGCCTATCATTAATCGAGGTCATATGATCGCCTATTCAATCTCTAAAGGTATTTCTCAAAGTGGTACCTATTCAGCTAGTGATTTATCGGGAGATCAAAATAATCCTAAAAATTTATTTACACAAACTGCTTTCTCTAACCAAAAATTACAGACTATTTATGAAAGCCAGGTTAGAAATGCCCTCTATCATCATAAAAAAGTTATTTTTTACGCTCATCCCATTTTTAGAGATAATGAACGGATGGCCCGAGGGGTACATTTACAAGCAATTAGTACCGATAAATCTTTAAATTTCAATGTTTATATTTATAACGTTCAACCTAATGTCAAATTTGATTATTTAACAGGTCGGTCAACTATCGATCGATCAATGAACGTTCCCGAACAAAATAGCTAATAAAAAGGTCTAAAATCAATTGATTTTAGACCTTTTTATTAGGCGCGTTGACCGCCATCGACTACAAATTCAGCCCCATTGGCAAATTTAGATTCGTCACTACCTAGGTAAACACAAATTTCACCAATATCACGTGGTTCTCCCATGTGTCCTACTGGAATAGTGCTAATTATTTGTTCTTTATATGCTTCCGGTACAATTGCGGTATCAATCCAACCGGGATGCACAGAATTTACTCGAATATTTAATTTTTCTTGAGCTAATGATAGGGCCGTAGCATGAGTTAACATTCTCGTACCACCCTTACTTGCAGAGTAGGCCGGTGACATTGGTAAACCAACCAAGCCAGCTACTGAAGAAATATTAATAATTGAACCCTTACCATTATTGGTTGCTTTCATGGCACGAATAGCATACTTTTCACCTAAGAAATTACCAGTTAGATTAATGGAAATGATTTTATTCCAAGCATCTAAACTCATATCTTCAATCTTGCCATCAGTACCCCCGATACCAGCGTTATTTACTAAAATATCTACTTTACCGAACTTATCAATGGTAGCGTCCATTACCCGTTCCCATGCAGCTTCATCAGCAACATCTTGTTGAACAAAGAGAGCTTTATCTTCGCCAAATTTTTCTACAGCAGCTTTACCACCATCTACATTATGATTAGCAGTAATTACAACTTTAGCTCCTTCGTCAACAAAACTTTGAGCTACTCCTAAACCAATTCCGGCAACTCCCCCGGTAATAATTGCAACCTTATCTTTTAAGCGATCCATAGTAATTCCTCCTAGATTTTTAATATTCACAGTTCCAGTTTAAATATTCATAATCTAAATGGCAATCATTTGAATTTAATTTATTGATAAATTAGGTTATAATAAAATTGTAAATGAAAACGTTATCATTTTAAAACGGAAAGGATGATTTCAATGAATAAAGAAATAAGATTTTCACTAATTGGCTTAATTACCCTGATTTTAGGAACTATATTCGAAGTTCAAATTTCTGCGTTAGGATACACTAATCTTGGTTATGAATTACTTATCTTTTTAATTACTGGCACAATCGTCTTTAGCAGTTTTAAACTACTTAAAATAATCTAACCTAATAAATCTGATAGCCATTTTTTAGTGGCTGAATCCGAAACTAAATTCAGATTTATTTGGTGATCGTCCAACAAACTAGCTACTTTATCCCAATTGATTTGTGAACCACTGACGAGACTAGCTTGTAATTGTTCAATTTGTTGCTTGGAAACTTTAGCCAACATTTGGGGATTATTACCAAAAGTTAAAAGATAAAAGTTTATACTAAGTTGTTGAGCAATCAAGTCAATTATGCCCACTTGTTCGACAAGATGATCTACAATAATTTTAGAAGTTAGTGGTATTGCCGGTAACTCCTTATTAAAAAAACTTTGTAACTTTCCCCAATCTTCAAAAATAATTTTATAAAATCGCCATGGAACTTGCGTGGCGATTTTTTTAATAGCTAAGTTAAATCGTTTTTCCATATCCCAATTTTGGTAATCGTCATCCACATTGATCATTTCAATAATAAATCGTTGAATAGTCTCGCCTTGAATGGCGCTAAAATGTTTTTTTAAGGTTAAGCCATATCGCACTAAGATAAAATCTAAAACTTGTTGTTCTTTAATAGTCGCTTGTGACGTCTTTTTAACCCGGCGTTTTAATTGATTCATACGCTTAGTTCGAGATGATTTTGCAAAATATCCTTGTTTAACCAATTTAAAGTGCCTCCAATAATAATTGTTGTTTTAATTATACCGTGGATTTTTTATTAAAAACTAGTTATCCCTAATTAATATTATTTTTAAACTCACTTTACACATTTCTTATAGTTAAAATAATTGTTTAATTAACAAAATTTAAAATCGTTTTTACAATCTTTGTTATTAAATTAACATGTAAAACCTTTAACCAATTTTGAGCATTTTTTGTGATTGTAACTATTTTGTAATAATTTTATTAAACCCCCATTTTAATAATATCTATCAATGTAATAATTTTGTCTTATTTAAAAACTTGCTTGACGAATGTTTATAATTTGTTAATATTTAATCTCGTGGTCATTTACGTATATATGGCCTTTAATATTAGATCCTATTGTAGGGACTAATTAAATTTTAAAAGGTGGTTATTTATTATCAAAAAGAATTTATTATCTTTCGCAATTATTTTCGGTTTCTTCGGTCTAGGAGCAATTACTGCTAGCGCAAATACATACACTGTTAAATCAGGCGACACTTTATCTACTATTGCTAGTGCAAACAATGATACTGTTGCCAATATCGCCAACAAAAACAACATTTCAAACATTAACTTAATCTACGTTGGAGAAAGCTTAGAAGTTGGTAACACTACTAGTGCTGCTAATACTAACACTACTTCAACTACTCCAGTTGCTAACACAACTGTAAATAACACTACAAACTACTACACAACTTCAACAGTATCATCAAGTGACGATGCTGCTAAAGCTTGGATCTCAGCTCGCGAATCAGGTGGCTCATACACTGCTACTAATGGTCGCTACATTGGTAAATATCAATTAGATGCATCATACCTAAATGGTGATTATTCAGCTGCTAACCAAGAACGAGTTGCTAACCAATATGTTGCTAGCCGCTATGGTTCATGGTCAGCTGCCCAATCATTCTGGCAAGCTAACGGTTGGTACTAAAATTCTTTAATCAAAAAGCCTCAGTAATCTGAGGCTTTTTTTGTTGCCTTAAAATAAGCAAAATTAATTATGCTTACTAACCTTCGTGATAATATTTTAATTAAGGAAGGTTAGAAATATGAAAAAAATACTAAAACATTTAGCAATCATTTTCTCAAGTATTTTGGCGATCGCTTTAGTGGGTTATGGAATTTATTGGTCGATGGGTCTGCAAACCATTAGCGACCAGCATTTAGACTTAGACCAACGTAATTCTAATTATCAATTTTCCACTACACCAACTTTATTTTTACACGGTTGGGCAGGCGATTCGCGAACTTTTAATCAAACCATTGATGCCATGCAGAGTTATCATGTCGCTGAAAAAACTTTAACGGTTTACGTTGATTTTCATGACCATCTTCATTTTAATGGTAAATGGGATAATCGTGCGATCAATCCCATGATCCAGGTAATCTTTTACAAGAATTTACCGTTAAAATACGATAGCCAGGCCCCCGTTTTGGCTCACATTTTAGCTGAGTTAAAGACTCGTTATCATGTCCAGAAATATAATATCGTCGGTCATTCCTGGGGAGGTAGCGTGGCGGCCACTAATTTGATCTTATATGGCAATAATCACCAACAACCTCAACTGAATAAAATGATTCTTTTAGGCGCCCCCATTGATGAAAATCTCCACACCCGTGGAATTACTCCTAAATCAGGGTGGCCCCTTTCGCAAAGTAAAAGTTATAAACTACTATTAAAAAACCGTGATAATCTTAAATATCAAAAGCAAATCTCTATCTATAATATTATGGGGCGCTTAGGTAAAACTAAATCCGATAATTCCGTTAATATCAATGAAGCAACCGCGTTAAAACCGGTGGTTCAAGGATATCCTAATGTAGATTATCATCAAGAAATTTTACCAAATGTTTCTCATTACCAACTTCATTCTAAAAAATCGGTTCTCAAACATGTCGCCGATATCTTATGGCAATAAAAAAAGATTACTTCTTTAATTAGAAGTAATCTTTTTTGTTAATCAGCATAGTTAGCCGGAGAATCTTCACAATGATCAACTTCATCGCCCCATGATCCGTTGGGATTATGCCATTTGAAATCATCATAATGAAGAACTCGATGATCTTGGCCTTTATCTAAATTATTAATTAGTTCCATATCTTGATCAGTTAACGAAAAATCAAAAATTTGACTATTTTCGATAATTCGTTGTTCATGAATCGACTTAGGAATAATAACTAAATCACGTTGATATTCCCAACGTAAAATAATTTGAGCAACCGATTTCTTGTAGCGGACCGCAATTTGGTTAATTACCGGGTCGGCTAGTGCTTCTCCGCCCCCTAAAGGAGACCAAGCTTCCATTTGAATTCCTTGTAATTTATTGTTACTTAAAATTTCATTTTCTTGATTATAGGGATTAAATTCCATCTGATTAATTGTAGGAGTGATCGTAGTACGATCCAATAGTTGATTTAATCTTTCAGTATTAAAATTAGAAATTCCCAAAGCTCGAACGCGACCATTTTTATATAAAGTTTCCATTGCTTTATATGTATCAATGAATTTACCATCAACCGGCCAATGAACTAGTAATAAGTCCAGATAATTTAAATTTAATCGTTTAAGCTGATTTTCAAAGGCATATAACGTACTATCGTATCCTTGATCCCCATTAAAGACTTTGGTAGTAATAAAGATATCTTTCCGATTCATCCCCGTTTTTTGAAGTCCTTCACGAATACCTTGACCTACTCCAGTTTCGTTACCGTACTGTTTAGCTGTATCGATTAATAAATAGCCATTCTGAATGGCAGTTGAAACTGCATTTTTAGCTTCTGTGTTATTACTTTTCCATACCCCCAAACCAAACTTAGGCATTTTTACCCCGTTATTTAATTCTAAAGTTGATTTTAAATTACTCATATTAATCCCTCCTCTATACATGTTAGTCTAACACTAACAAAAAAGACTCGCATTAGCGAGTCTTAATTTTTTAATGAAATTGCATTCCACCATCAACGATAATGGTTTGTCCAGTAATATAATCGGAGTCACTACCAGCTAAAAATGAAACTACATTAGCAACATCTTCAGGTTCTGATAAGCGTTTCAAGGTAATATCTTTAGCAAATTGATCCATACCCCAATCATCATCTTTACCAGCATTTTGTCCGACTTGGTGAGCAATATCAAACATCATTGGAGTTTTAACAATACCAGGTGCATAGGCATTCACAGTAATATTTTGTTCAGCTAAATCTCTAGCAGTGGTTTGAGTTATTCCACGAATTGCAAACTTAGTACCTGAGTACAAGGCTAAGTTAGGATTACCAACTACACCGGCTTGAGAAGTAGCATTAATGATTTTACCACCGTGATTTAACTTTTTAAAAGCTGCCACTGCGGCTTGGGTGCCCCAAAGTACTCCACCAACATTGATACTGTATACTTGTTTGAATTGATCTTCAGTAATAGTATCAATCGGCGTAGTAGGTGCTACCCCAGCGTTATTAACAATCACATTGAAGTCACCTAATTTATCAATCACTTCTGCAACTGCTTTTTGCATATCTGCTTGGCTAGAAACGTCTGCTTTAACAGCAATCGCATCTTCACCTAATTTATTGGCTTCTTCAGTAGCTTTATCGATACTACGATCAACTAATAAAGCGACTTTAAAACCATCCTTATACAAACGTTGTGCAATGGCTAAGCCAATTCCTTGGCTAGCCCCGGTTACCATGGCAACTGGTTTACTCATAATGATTACCCCCAAAGTTTAATTTTAATTACAAATTAATTATATTAAACTTAGACATAATTATCTATTAGGAATTCGTGAATTAATTCTAAAAGTCAAAATAAAGGATGCAAATAAGAAAACTGCTACTACTAAGTATGGATAATGATAATTCATATCTAGTAAGGCGCCGGAAACAATTGGTCCAATAATATTACCCACACTGGTTAAGGACATATTTAAACCATTTACAAAACCTTGATTGTTGGTGCTAGCTTTAGTTAACAAAGTAGTGATAGCAGGTCGAACCAAATCAAAGGCGGTAAAGGCTAATAAGGTGGCAATAATAACTTCTAATTTTCCATGTGACATAATAATCCAAATAGTCCCGATAAAGGCTAATAAGAAGCAGTAACGAATTACTCGTTTCTCACCTAGCCAAGTAACCATTCTTTCAAATAAAGCAATTTGGAAAAAGAGGGAAATTAATCCATTTAAGGTTAAAACTAAGGCAATATTTCCCATGGTAAAATGAAAGACCTCATTTACATAGATACTATAAATACTTTCAAAACCAACTAGTCCAAATGCGGATACTAAAATCATTACAAATAATATTCCCATCGGTCCCTTAAGCATTTCAACGGCTTCTTTTAAGACACTTGAACCAGGCTCAACCGTACTTTCGTGATGGTGAACTTTAATATGAGATTGTTCTTGTAAGGTTTTATCATTAGGCATTAAAGCAATTAATAAGACCATACTAATTAGTCCTAGAACCGCAGCAAACCAAAAAGGTGTTTTATAACTCGATTTGGCTAACATACCACCAATTCCGGGTCCTAAAATTAGTCCCCCACTAAAGGCTGCCGACAATAATCCAATTACCTTAGCCCGTTGTTTGGGCGTAGTAACATCCGCAGCTAAAGCATTTGAGGTTGGCACGACCATCGCTGCAGCTAATCCTCCAATGGTTCTAGAAATATCAAACATAAATAAATAGTTAGTAGAAGCAAATAAGATTTCTGAGAACATGAATAAAGCTAGTCCCCAAACTAACATTGATTTTCGACCAACTTTATCAGAGATTCTCCCCACAATCGGTGAAGCTACTAATTCAGCAAAAGCAAATAAAGAATTCATAATTCCCATATCAGTAGCTGATAAATGCAATTCAGTTTTAATAAAGGGCATAACCGGAAAAATTAAACTCATTCCTAAACAGACGAGGAAGTTACTAAAGATTAAAATTCCGATTGTACGTTTTATCTTTTTCGACATGTATACGTTCTCCTTATTTTTTATTAGCGAATTTTTGTCAATAAAAACTATTCTATAACATTTAGAAAGTTAAATGCAACTTAATAAATAATGTTAACAAAAAAAGCCCATATAATAGGCTTTTTAACGACGATAACGTTGTAATATAAAGATAGCGATAATTACTAAGACAGATCCTAAACATTCTACCCAGTTAAACTTAAGGCCTAAGAACAAAATACTTAAAACAAAAGTTACTACCGGTTGAACCGCATCTAAAATACTTACTACCGATGATGGAGCGAAGTTTAAACTATGTAACAATATTAAGAATGGCAAAATAGTTCCAATTAAAATTATTGTTAGAATAGCAACGATCGTACTAGTATGAATTGGTGGCACATTTACCCAGAATGGATGATAAATGTTAAATAAGACTCCGGCAATCACTAATGCCCATCCCAATACAATCATTGGTGGATATTCCCGATTAATCGGTGTCGGTAAGACCACATAAAATGCTGCCGTGATTCCAGATAAAATTCCCCATATCAAGGCATTAGTTGGAATGGCAAGTTCATGAATATTTCCTCGAGTAATTGCAAGAAATACCCCAACTAAGGCTACTATAAAGGAAATAACATCAGCAGAAACTAATTTTTGATGAAAGAATAAGGCTCCACCAATTACAATAAATAACGGACTTAAATATTGTAAAATAGTTGCCGCTGAAGCATTTCCCTTTTGAACACTCATGTAAAAAGTAAATAAATTAGCCATTAAGCCAAAAATTGCATAGGCAAATAACCAACCAACTGCTCGCCAAGACTTAAAGATATCAAAAATTTTAGTTCCATAACGGATGAAACTTACCACAATTAAAATCAAGCCAGCTCCACTAGTTCTAACTGATAAAACCCAAGTTGCTGGTAAAGCTTGGTGAGAAACAAATTGTAAAACGGTTCCTGAAATTCCCCACATTGCTGAAGCAATTAATGCCCAAAAAATACCAGTTTTTATTCGTGATTTGGTCATTTTTTCAGTTTCTTGCATTTTTAACTTCTCCTTTCGAATCCTAATCTATATATTATAGCAAATCGTTTCATAAAATATTCGTATTTAACCATAACTTAATTAAATTGTATATTAAAGGACCTTAACAAAAAGATGTACAAACCGTTACAGTTTGCAAATTCGATTGTATTTACTTGCAAGCAGTGGTATATGGCCTTAAATTATAAGCAAATACAATTTGATTGAAGGGATGCGATAATATGGTTAAAAAAATATTTTCAACAGACGTTGTTAAATTGTTTCTTACAATGCTATCTAGCATTATATTATTAATATCTTTTGGCGCATTGGCCGATCATGTATCGGCTAATACCGTAGCTAAAAACGAAGCATCTATGGCCAATAGTTTTTCAGTTGTACCTTCAATTACTCTAGATCAACAATTTCAACTTAAGAAAGTTAAAAATAATCCAGAAACTAAGGACCCGGATAAAATCACTTATCATGAATTTAATAAAAACATTACTGATAAACCCAGAATCATTAATAAAAAATCGCACCACAATATCGTTAGTTGGATAGAGTTTTTAATAATTACCATTTTAATCATCGGCTGCCTGATTTTTACGTTTTTAAAAATAAGAAAAGAATATCATCAACAACGATATACTAAAAAAGATCCCGCACATTAGCGGGATCTTTTTTATCTAACTACCATTACTGAAATTGGTGAGTGTTTTGACATATAAGCGGCTTGCGAACCAAACATCTTTTTAAGACCCTTGGTAGACATTGAACCAATGATCAATAAATCCGCATCAGTTGCCGGAATGACACTATTTACAATAGTCTCACCAGCATCGCCTTCATCGACGACCATTTCAACTTTCTTAACACCAGCTCGTTCGGCTAAATTTTTATAGTCATTCAAATGTTTCATAATTTCATTACGTTCATCATGAATATGATTTTTATCTAGCGCTTGAAATACTGACATATCCTCATTTTCTAGGATGGTCGTTAAAATTAACGTAGCGCCGGTATCTCGAGCCTGTCTTACTGCATAGCGATAGGCTAACTGCGCATCTGGTGAGTCATCAACCCCCACTAGGATTCGTTCAAAATTATGTCTAACTTCATTATTATTCATAATCAATTTCCCCTAATAATTAGTTCTTATTTTGTGATTCTAAATAACGTTTGTTACTACGATATAAATCGTAAATCATCCAGGCAAGTAATGCTAGACAAAGTACAATTACAGCATAAGCTAGCGTATCGGCCATCATCAATTGTTGACTAGTTGGATGAGCCCCAAAGAATGCTTCAAATTGACCTGGTAGACCGGACATATTCAAGTAAGTTAAACCAATTACCGAAATCCAGCCGAGTAATTTAACAATTGTGGAATTTTTAAATCGTTTACCCATTTCACGTTCACTATCAGTAAACATTAATAATGGGAGCATTGAAAATGGTAGCGCAAAAGCTAAGAACACTTGGGAATTATTCATTAATTCATTTAAAGCTTCGTGTTGTTGTAATTCTGGTTTTCTACTAGTTAATAAAACGGCAATTACTACGGGAACAACAGATAGTAAACGTGTTACTAATCGACGTAACCATAGTGGCATTCGTAAGTTAATAAAACCTTCCATAATAACCTGACCAGTTAAAGTACCCGTAATAGTTGAATTTTGACCTGAAGCTAATAAGGCTACCGCAAATAAAGTAGAAAGAATTCCTGTTTTAGCTACGGTGGCTAAAATTCCATTACTTAAAGTACTTGGATCAGATAATGCTTTGTAAAGACCAAAGAATGATGGATCGTTGATAGAACCAGCCTTAAATACGGCAGCCCCTACAATTAATAGTAAAGCGTTAACCAAGAAGGCCATTGATAATTGAATATTTGAGTCCCACATGGTAAAACGAACAGTTCTTGCAACATCTTCTTCATCATCATGATCAACAATTCGAGTTTGTGAAATTGCTGAATGAAGATATAAGTTATGAGGCATAACGGTAGCACCAATAATTCCTAATGCTCCGGTAATTGGAGTAATTCCACCAATTTCTGGAGACTTAGCGAAGGTGCCGGCAGTTGGAATAAGCCCCTTAATTGCCGCTCCCCAATTAGGATCAGATAATGCAACTTGATATACAAACACAACGAAAATTACAAAAATCAAACAAACTACAATTGCTTCAATTTTTCTAAAACCGATTTTAGTTAGAAGTAACAAGACCATAACATCTAATACGGTGATTAATACTGCAACTAATAATGGGATTCCAAATAATAAATAAAGGGCAATCGCTGCACCAATAACTTCCGCGATATCCGTCGCCATAATTGCTAATTCAGTTAATATCCATAAAATTATACCTAATGCTTTACTGGTTCTGGCACGAATAATTTGCGCCAAATCCATCTGTGTCACAATGCCCAGTTTAGCCGCCATGTATTGCAGAAGCATCGCAATTAAACTCGACATTAAGATAACAGACATTAATAAATATTGAAAACTTTGTCCACCAGTAATTGAAGTTGACCAGTTACCCGGATCCATGTAACCAACTGCTACTAATGCACCTGGTCCAGAATATGCTAATAAAGTTTTAAAGAAACCTTTATCTTTAGGAACTTCAACGGTTCCATTAATTTCACTTAATGATGGACCGTTGGCATATTTAACTAATTTTGTTTTCTTTTCTTTTTTATCCTTGTTTGCCATGTTACTCCTCCTTTTTATTCCAATGCCATTTTATCAACGATTTAGACAACTGTAAACAATTAATTTGGATCGCCTAACTTTACGTTTTAAAACACCTAACAATTAGCTTTTGTGAGCAATTTATTCTAAGAAATTTCCATAATTAAATAAAATTTGAATTTAATTTATTAAACAATTAGGTTATAATAAATTCATGTATGAAAACGTTATCAACAAAACTAAAGAGGTGGTTACTTTGAATCCAGCGGTCATTAATTAATTAATTTTTATAAGCTCCATTATAATAGAAATCAATCAATAAGCTTTAAATTTTGATTTTTAAATAAATTTTTCTAAATTAATCACAAATTCAATTGGTAAAATTATCACATTATTGATATAATGCATTTGTGAAAAAATTATTAACACACTATTTTAAACCAAAAGGAGATTTACAATGCAGTCTACCGTTAAACAGAGTTCTTCTTGGACCCAACTTTCTGATGGGTATCTATCAAAAACTCCCATATTTCAATATATAATTGTTTCACTTATTTTCCCTCTATGGGGGGCCGCTGCTAGTTTAAACGATATTTTAATCACACAATTTAAAACGGTTTTCCAACTCAATGATGCCGCTACTGCTTTTGTTCAAAGTGCCTTTTATGGCGGATATTTCTTAATTGCGATTCCCGCTTCGTTAATTATTAAAAAGCATAGTTATAAATTTGCTATTATGATGGGACTTATTTTTTATATTCTTGGTTGTGCAATCTTTTTCCCAGCATCACAAGTAGCTACTTATAGTATGTTCTTAGTGGCGATCTTCGCCATTGCCATTGGGTTGAGTTTCTTAGAAACTTCATGTGATACCTATGTATCAATGTTAGGACCTAAAAAATCTTCTACCATTCGACTTAACCTATCTCAAACTTTAATTCCTTTAGGAGATATCACTGGAATTTTATTAGGTAAATTTTTAATTTTTGGTTCAGTTGGTAATTTAAGTGAAAAAATGAGCCACATGCATGGGGCCGCTCGTATTGCCTATGGCGAAAAGATGTTACAATTAACTCTTCGTCCATACAAATACATTTTAGCTGTATTAGTAATCATGCTAATTATCTTTGCAATTACTCCAATGCCTAAAGCTAAAGCCTTATCAACTACTAATGATGATAAAGAAGTTGAAGATCGCCCATCACTTAAAGATACTATCAAATATCTTTCAAAAAATTCCGGCTTCAAAAAAGGTGTTTTCACTCAATTCATCTATGCTGGTTTACAAACCACAGTTTGGTCATTTACTATTCGTTTAGTACTTAACTTAAACCACCACATTACTGATAGTGCTGCTTCAACTTTCATGGTCTACAGTTACGTTGCCTGGTTTATTGGTAAAATCGTTGCCAACTACTTCATGACTAAATACTCAATCACTAAAGTTTTAGCAATTTATTCATTATTAGGAACGATTGCTTTAGTTATTACCTTTACCATTCCAAATATGATTGCCGTTTATGCCGCAATTATGACTAGTTTCTTCTTTGGTCCTGAATGGCCAACTATTTACGCTCACACCTTAGATAAAGTTACTGATAAGAAATACACTGAAACTGCCGGAGCTATCATTGTTATGGCCCTAATCGGTGGAGCTTTAATGCCAGCTATTCAAGGAATCGTGTCTGATATCACTGGTTCAATGCAACTATCATTCATCGTTCCTGCTCTTTGTTACTTATATATCACAATTTACTTCATTTCCGAACACCGTCGCGAAAAGAAACTTGCTTAATAAAAAAACCTCCCTTTATAGGGAGGTTTTTTAATTGAGCATTAATCCTTGAGATTGGATTGATTCAAACACATCAGGACGTTCCATTCGGTTGGTCAATTCATCCACAATATGTTCACTAAAAGTCATCTTTTTATTATTGGTATCACGACTATTATAGTAATTTGCAACTACCTTATTATAGTCAGCCATTTTAGCATGAAAATTAAACGGTACCTTGTAACCATTTTGGAAATACATTAATTCCTTGGGTAAGCGTGGCTTTAAATCAGGAATTTCCGCTGGATAGCCAACGGCTAATCCGAGTAACGGAAAGGTCAATTCGGGTAAATGTAATAACTCAATTAAGTGTCGAGAGTTATTCAAAACACTTCCCATAATAGTAGTTCCTAAGCCCATTCCTTCAGCGGCAATCACCATATTTTGAGTAGCAATTGATGCATCATAAACACTAGCTAAAAATTTATCAGTTGAGCTAAGCATTTTAGGATTTACTCCAGCTTCTTTTGCTAACTGTAAATTTCGATATTGATCAGCTATAATTACAAAGTAATGTCCACTATCTTCCATCCAATGTCTGGTGGTTAATCCACCAATTTCATGTAAAATATCGGGATCCGTTACGCTGATAATTGAATATTGTTGTGAAAAGGTGCTAGTAGCGGCATGCTGAGCGGCTGAAATTAATTGATCAACTTGCTTTTGCGTTAACTGCTTATCTTTAAATTTACGTATGCTGCGATGTTCATTCATTAATCCTAAGATTGGATTTTCCATTAGTTAACTTCTCCTAACATTTACTTTTATGTACTTTAGCTTTATTATAAATCTACTTATACTTATTTACCTAAAATTTATACTAAGGGGTCGACTTCATGAAAAAAAAGTTTAGTTTAGCTAAACGTTTAAACATTATGCGAGCTGCCGTTATGGGCGCCAATGATGGTATTATTTCAATTGCCGGAATTGTAATTGGAGTTGCGGGAGCCACTACCAATCAATTTTCCATTTTTATTGCGGGAATCTCCGGAATTTTAGCGGGAACCGTCTCTATGGCAATGGGAGAATATGTATCCGTTAATACTCAAAAAGATTCGGAAAAAATTGCGATTAAAACCGAAAAAGATAATTTAGAAAATAAATACGAGGAAGTTTTTAGCTTTGTTGAGCAAAAATACCTAGACGAAGGTATTGATCCTAAACTAGCTAGACAAGCTACTACTGAAATGATGGAAAATGATCCCCTCACTACCATCATTCGTGAAAAATATGGGTTTAACGTTAATGAATTTACCAGTCCCTATGATGCTGCGATTTCATCAATGATTGCATTTCCGCTGGGATCAATTTTGCCCATGGTGGCGATTTCCATATTTCCGAATAACATTAAAATTATTGCCACTTTTATTGCGGTTTTAATTGCTTTAGCGATTACCGGATATAGTGCGGCTAAATTAGGTAACTCAAACCGTAAGCATGGGATGCTTAGAAATATTATCTCAGGAATTATCACCATGGCAGTGACTTACTTTATTGGTCACTTAATTGGAAAATTTTAGGAGGGCCATATGACAAAGAAGAACAAGTCTAAACAAACTATGGACGAAAAACTCAATACCCTCCGTGCCGGGGTTTTAGGATCCAATGACGGAATTTTAACCGTTGTGGGAGTCTTATTTAGTGTGGCGATTGCTACTACTGATCCCTTCACGATCTTTATTGCTGGTTTAGCCGATTTATTAGCTTGTGCCTTTTCGATGGCCTCGGGTGAATATGCTTCGGTTAGTACCCAAAAAGATACGGAAAAATCTGCCGTTGTTAAGGAAAACCTTTTAATTAAAACGAATTTTAAAGATGAATTAAAAGTCGTTCAAGATTTTTATATACAAAAAGGAGTTTCCGAAGAAACCGCCTATAAAATCGCCGAAGATTTAATGCATAAAAATCCTCTTAAAACCGTGGTTAGCGTTAAATATAATATTCAAATTGGACATTATCTTAACCCTTGGGAAGCAGCTTTTTCATCCCTCTTTGCTGCTGCCCTAGGTGGTAGTTTCCCATTACTTGCCATGACACTAACTCCGGAACCATTTAGATGGCCCGTTACGATTCTATCAGTTTGTTTATCAGTCGCATTAACTGGATTTATTAGTGCTAAATTAGGTGACGGTAACACCAAAGAAGCCGTTACCCGTAACGTGATCGTCGGAATTATTACTATGATCATTCACTATTCTTTAGGAATGCTTCTCTAATAGGTTTCTGAAATCATTTTTAATACTTCATCTAAAATATTTTGCGGACATTTTTCTACAAAGTGGGTATCTCGCGCATGGGTATCTAAAGTGCGTTCCTGCTCGGTTAAAATTTGCCCGCTCGTAATTAGATTAGCTGGTAATTCAATGTGGAGCGGAAATTTTTCTCCGTGGGTAGTAATCGGAACTACCTTAGTTAAATTAGTGTAATGATTAAAATCGTTATTCGATACTACTAATAAAGGGCGGTAACCCGATTGTTCGTGACCTTTGACGGGGCTTAAATCAGTTTTTATAATATCGCCTTGTTCATAAATCATCGTTACTTCCCCCACTATTTAAAAATTTCATTTCCCATGGATTTTCCCCAATGAAATTCATGGTTATTCTTAATTTTTTCATGATAACTATTAACATCAAAATTAGCGAAACGTTGATCTAGTTTGGATACGTTTGGCTTTTTTTTAATGGTAATTTTTTCATCATCATGATCTAAATACACTGCTTGGTCTTTTTCAGTTAGTTCTAATTCTTCTAACATGCTAGCTGGTAAAATAATGCCCTTTTTACCATTAATTTCAATAATTTTTGCGATTGCCATGATTCTTCCTCCATATTATCTAATTGGAAATTGAACGTTTAACATGTAATTTAATAATCGTTTAGCATAATTGTGGCGGTTATCTGCTAACACCCGATTTAATTTTTGAGCATCATTAGTTACAATCCCGTCAACGCCTAAAAAATACATTTTCTTCATATCATTAGCATTATCGACCGTCCAGGCCAATACTTTTTTATGTTGTAGATGGGCCTGCATGATAAACATCGTATTTAATGTTGGATATTCCATCGTGTACATGTCCCCATGCATTTGCGGAGTTCCTAGTAAATTATATGACATAATATAGCCCGTTTTTAAGGTTGGGGCTTGTGATTTAATGGTTTGAACGGCCTCAAAATTCATTGAATGCATTAAATCATGGTCCTTTACCAGTTGTTGACCATATTGTTGCATAAATTTTTTAGCAAATTGTGCACTAGTAAATTTAGTGTACTTTAATTCGACCAACAACTTTTGATGATGTTGCTTAGCAACTGCGAAATATTTTTTAAAACTCACTAACTTGGCATGATGACCAGTTTCTTTAACCGTCATATTTTCCAGTTGATTTAAAGTAAAATGTTGTGGGCTGTGGTTCTGATTGGCTAATTGTTTAAGATTATCATCGTGCAAAACTACAAATTGGTGGTCTTTAGTTTCTTGGACATCAATTTCTACATAGTTGGGGTTTACTTGGTGGGTTTTTAACATCGCTGGCAAGGTATTTTGCACGCCATCATTTTGATTGACCCCGCGATGCGCAATCACCATTGGTTCCACTAATAACTTACTATTTACTGTCCAAGTATTTACGCCTAAATAACCAATCAACAAGCCTAACACTAGCCAACGACTAATTGGATAATGGGGTCGTTCAAAATCAATTGGCTGGTTAGTTTTACTTTTATGTAACACGATTAAAATAATCATGGTCGTTAAGTAAATCTCATTAAAAATAATAATGAGGCTAACCAAACTAAAATTAAAACTGACTACAATTTTGGCATATGTCATTAAATGTTGATCCACTAAAATTTGAAGATGATAAATTAACCAAAAAATACCTAAAGTCACTACTTCAGTCACTAAAAATAGTAGACTAATTGCCCCTAATAAATTTAATTGATTAACCTCAGTAATGGAAAAACTACCTTGAACAGCGTGGCGGACCGTATAATGCTTAAAGAGCATTAAGGGATACACATAAATTAACCGTATACTTAAATATAAAATTACCAAGTATACCGCCACGATTACCGGCCCCCAGTACTGACTAAATACTAGCGAAATTACTTGATTGGTAAACCGCAAACGTCCTAATAAATCAATTCGCAAACCTAAGCCGACTAATGGCGCTAAAGCAATAAAATAAATTAAAAATATGCCCAGCGCTTTACCAGCCTGGCGGATAGCCGCAAAAGTTTGTTTAATTAGGCTAGTAAAACGAACGTACATATTATGACTGATTTGGTAAT
This sequence comes from Lentilactobacillus laojiaonis, assembly GCF_020616595.1. Taxonomy (GTDB): domain Bacteria; phylum Bacillota; class Bacilli; order Lactobacillales; family Lactobacillaceae; genus Lentilactobacillus; species Lentilactobacillus laojiaonis. The sequence goes on from NZ_CP085278.1 coordinate 1,209,973, forward strand.
TACCTAAGATCACAAAAATAAATTTAAAGTATAAAATTAATACCGCTAATCCCCATATTAATAAGATGCCTAGCATTAAAAAGGGTTTATTTTCCCAAAGTTCGAAAAAATTACGATAGGAAATAAAGCCCACCTGATAAGTATTTTGAATTACGTCGCCTAGCAAGATAAAGACCCCCACTAAAATTAAGTCCGTGAGGAGACTGATCGACACCATCAGACTGATATAATCTTTCCAATGATTAATAAATTGTTGATTGGTACTTTTTAAAATTTGCAAAATTTTCAACTTACTAACCACCTTTATCTTGTTTTTAGCTCTATTCTACCGAAAAAAATTTAAAATATGTGAAATTTTATTTGCAATTTCTATTTACTTACTTTTTGTTAGATGATATATTATATTTAACACTTACAATAAGTTAGGAGATTGATTATGACTAAATTTACTGATACTTTAAAAAACCGTCGTTCAATTTACGCATTAGGCCGTAACGTTAAACAAACCCCAGAAGAACTTGAAGCTTTAATTAAAGAAGCTATCAAACAAAGTCCTACTGACTTCAACTCTCAATCTACTAGAGCCGTAATCCTATTTGGAAATGCTCACGAAACTCTTTGGAACATTGTGGAAGATACTGTTAAACCACTTACTCCAGCTGAAAACTTCCCACGTACTCAAGCTAAGTTAAAAGGCTTCCGTGATGGTTTCGGTACCGTAATGTTCTTCACTGATACTGATGTAGTTACTGAATTACAAAACCAATTCATTCCTTATGCTGACAACTTCCCTGGTTGGGCTGAACAATCAAACGGAATTGCTAACGCTAACACTTGGGTAGCCTTAGAAGACCAAGGTTTAGGTGCTAACTTACAACACTACAACCCAATTATTGATGAAGCCGTTGCTAAAGAATGGAACATTCCAGCTAACTGGAAACTTCGTTCACAATTAGTCTTTGGTTCTAAAGAAGGCGAAGCCGGCGAAAAAGAATACATGGACGATGCTGAAAGATTTAAAACTTTTAAATAATTAGTTTAAAAAAAGACCACTGTAAAGTGGTCTTTTTTTGTTTCACATGAAACTTTTAATCATCACCAGGTGACATTTTCCCCGCATCAATCGCATCCGTATCTAAAAAAATGTAGCGGTGATAATCACCTCGTAAGACGGAAAATGGTACGGGTGACTGATGATTTTCTAGAACTTTTTTAATTAAATAGTGACTTAAAATCCAAGGATCTTCTAAAGCTTGTTGATCAAGTTTCATGATTTTTTTAAACTTAGTTTTGCTAATCTTTAAATCATCGGCAGCTTGTTGGGCGGTTAAGCCCGCTAATTCAAAATTAGTTTTTAATTCATTAATTGCATTTTTACGTTGTGTATCATTTAGTGACACTTAAATCATCCCCCAAATCATAGTGTACTAGATTTGGTTAAATTTATCGCGTAAGTTATTTTGCATTTTCGCAAACCAGAGATTATCCGGATATTGAGCCATTAAATTATTCGCAAAGATAACGGGATCGTCCCCAATCACTTGTTTTACAGGCACACGATTAGCGGCACTTTCCGTAAATAATTCTAGGGTCTGATACAAGACCTCCATAAACCCATTATTTCCCGCAAAATTATACATATATTTTTCTAAAGCCTCTAACGCTTGGCGATATTCGCTAGGTAATTGTTGTTTCTCAGCCTTATATTGGTGATAACGTTGTTTGTCAGCTAACATCTTTTTAAAATAATTTTTCATTTAAGCTTCCCCTTTAATCATTCGTAATTTTTCTTCAATAAACGCCTGCTTTTCCCAAAAACTAGCTAGATAGGCTACTCCCGCAGCATTTAAGGTATAAAACTTGCGCATGGGACCAATCTTAGATTTGCGTTTGGTTACCGTTAGTAATTGTTTCTTTTCTAACCGGATGAGCACCGTATATACCGTGCCTTCGACGATATCTTCAAACCCGAGTTCATTTAGGTAACGTGTGATTTCATAACCATATGTTTCACCCTGGCTAATCTTTTGGAGCACCACACCTTCTAAAACACCCTTTAACATTTCAGTTAATCCATTCAACTGACTTCCTCCATCTACTTAGTATTACTATTTACTGCTATATTGTATTGCTAAGTAGATAAATAGTCAATAAAAAAACCAATATCAATTTGATATTGGTTTAACTTTAGTATAAGTCATCTTCGGTTTCTTCGTCTTTTTTGCGACGCTTGAGCCAGATAATTAACCATAATAAGAGTAATAATATGATGATTAATAAGACAATCCACCACCAATTAAAACCCTTTTCGGCGTGTAAGTTAGCTTTTTCAGCTTGTTCTTTAGTAATGGTAAAGTTCTTAGTAAATTCCCAATGGCCTTCATTAGCATCTGCTACGATTCTAATTTGGTAATTTCCCGCTTTCAAACGTTCACCCTTAGTATTAACTAAATAGTTAAAGTTTGATCGGGGCGCCATCCCTAATTTACTGCGGGTAGTTTCATAAAGTACCCGATTGTGTTGCTTGATTTGACCCTTGATTTTTAGGTTCGTAATCATGGCAGGTTGCGTATTTTCTAAATTGGCTGAAAAGGCCGGGCTAAAACTAGCCGCTTGATCAATTCCCGTGCTAATGGTATTTAATTGCATATCGGGTTTGACACTGCCATTTTCTCGTAGCACTACGCCCAATTGTAAGGCAAATTTATTATGAATCGCTAAATTACCTCGGCTAGATTGCTTAGCTGTATCGGTCAACTGACTTAGGTAAATAGCCCCTTCTAAAATGCCCTTGTAAGGCTTGGAAGGCATAATCAATGGAAAACTAACAACCTTCTCTTCTTTAGGTTTTAGCGTGATGATTTGCTTACCACCCGTCAAACTGGATAGTTGGTTAATCTCTGTAGAGAGATCTTTAGAATAGGGATTAAGTTGATTATACGATTCAGTCCCATTACCAGAAGTATAACTAGTATTAACACTTCCAGCGATTTTTAATTCTTGATTGGTTAAGTTATATAGCTTAACTTTTAAATTCGTATGTTGACCCGGTTTAACTGTCATATCAAAATAGCCGACAGAATCATTGGTTTGGTAAGGGTTGTCCACTCGACTGGCAGTAAATCCCATTCCGTTATTAGCTGCATCTGCATTAGTGGTAAAAAATCCTAGCATTAATACGCCTATGATCACGGCTAGTAAGTATCTAAATTTTTTCAATTTAAACTCCTTAAAATAAACAAGAGCCTAGACATTTGCCATCAGCTCTTGAAGTTAAAAATATTTAATTATTTAGTTGCAGATGCATTTCCATCTGAAGATGTATCTGCAGCAGTTTGACTTAAAGTCCAAGTAATATTTGCATCATATTGTCCGGCAGTTAAGCCAGATTTTTGGTCACCAGTAGTTGGAGTCACTGTTAAAGTTGTATCATCTTCTTTTGGTGTACTTGAATAAGTATATTCATTACCGTGAGCAATCACAGATGATCCTGTATTACTAATAGTTCCTAAACCTTTATAATTCAATACACCATTAAGACTTGATTTACCGTTACTAAATGCTGCCATAGTAGCATTGACAGTCCATCCAGCATCTGTTCCACGGTAATCAGTAAGATCTAATGAGTTTTGATTTGATTTACTTTCAGCATTGCCTTTTACAGCATCAGTTCCAGCTGCATAATTTAAAGTAGTAGTGTTATTTTTTACTAAATTTTCAAAACTTACGTTGTTAAATAACATATCCGGAACTTCATTTAAGGTTAATTTACCGGCATCGACATTAAATTCAGCAACTGATGTATTTCCTGCTGGTGTTTCAGCAGCGTTTACTGATAATACTGATAAAGCAGAACTACTTAATAAGGCAGCTACTGCTAATAATAAACTTGTTTTTTTCATTTTACCCACTCCTATTTATTAAATTATAAGCACCCATTCACCTATAACTTAAAACTTGTATTCTTTATAATTTTATCCCAAGCTAGTGCCTAATACAATACGTAGTTTAGCTGGCCAGCTGAAGGACCCACTTTAGCGGTAATTGTTTCTTATCCAAATCAGTAATACCTTCTTTAGGGGTAAACGCTAATTTAACTGATAACTTGTCATCTATTAAATTGTTATTACTAAATAGATTAATATCTTCAACCGTAGTTGGTTCTAATATATTATCATTAGCCGTAAAGTTACTCCAACTATCATTTCCTAACAAAGTATATCCGTCTGAAGCCGTCTTTAATTCGGAATTAAAACCAAAGTCTAAATTATATTTAATTCCCCAATCATTCGTAGCCGGTAAACTCAATTCTTTTACGTAATTACTATTATCGGTGCGATTAAATTTGAAGAACGTCGGAACTTCAACGGATAACTTTCCGGTTTCATTTAACTTAAAGGACTTGGTTGTGTAATCCTCAATATTCTCAGCGGTGGGAGTAACGCCATCGGGAACTAAAGCAAAGTGTAAAATATTAGTTCTAGTAACATCTAAATTAAGTGATTGGGTTGCGGGTTCTCGATCAGGCAGAGTATCGAGACTGCTAATGCCCTTCGAAGTAAAAGTTCCATCACTTAAACTGTCAATTTTAAAAGTCGATAACTTATGAACTGTATCTCCAGCCTGAATGCTACCGTCTTTAATTAAGTTGTCTCTATCTTGATTGAACCAATAATACAGATTATAAGTCCCGTTTACTTTACTTAAATTAACTGCTAAATCACTGAATTGGCTTTTATTACCATTAATATTTTTGAGACTTTCATCAGCAGTATCTGTCACCGTCTTTTCCTCGTCCGTATCATATTTATAGGAAAGACTATTAATATTTCCTAGGTTGTTAGGATCTAAGTTATTTAAATCATCACCTCTGATATTTCCGGTATCAAACGCTCCTGCGATTACTCGCATGGATAGCATGTTATTTTCCAACCTTATGTTTTTACCAGAAATTACACTACCTAGAAAATATTGTCCTACATTCGCTATATCAACGTTGGCTTTAGGAGCAATTACCGTTCCAGTAAATTTATTATTCGGATCTGCTTGATCAAAAGTTACATAATTATTACCGGACACTTCTAAATTCGGAAAATTATTTAAAACGCGACTAGCGATTAATTGATTGACGGTAGCTTTAGAACCATCTGAATTCTCAACATTAGTTTGACCCGTAATTGAACCATTAATTTTAAATACATAAGGATTATTCCAAGTACTATTAATATTCTGTTCATTTTCGTAACCATCCCAATTAAAAATAATATAGGGCGCATTTTTATACGATGCAAACCAAGGATCCTTATCATGATCCTTACCACCGTATAGTTTTTGCGTAGTAGTATCCATATTATTGATGTTTACCGTAATATTAGTACTGTTTTTGGGCAATTTAATTACAACTATAGGTTTATCTGTATAGCCATTTTTTAAATTAATTGTGACATTATTATCCGAAGAACTATGATCAACATTAACCGACTCTACCGAACCATTAAAAACCGAATCATTTTTAGTAGTAAATGAATCATAATATTTAGAAATATTTTCAATTTGGTCTTTAGCGGCGGTGAAATAATTTTGAGCATCAACCGCCTGTGGGTCTAAATCAATAGACTGTCCATTATGATTTTTTTCGTAATTTTTAATCAAAGAGTCCTTATTAATTCCAAATGCTTCCGTATCACCAACATTTTTATCTAATAATGTGGTCATTAATGCCTTATGCATAGTATTTTTAGCAGTATCAGACCATGTTCCTGACTCTTCATGTAAACTATTAATAATTAGTTTATTATTAGGACTTATTTTTAAGTTTTCAATACCTTTAATAATGTCAGAAACTTCTTTTTCATTAGGATCAATCATATGTCTCAGATTTTCCCCTTTTGTATCATCAGATAACTTATTGGTTGTAAAAATTGGAGCAAAGTATGATAATTTACCCCACTGTAGGTTTTGTCCTTCACTAAATTGATCAACACTATCGCCCATTTCATTAGCGGCATAACTTCCTTCTAGTTCATGAACTGGACCACCATTGATTTCTAATTTTCCGGCTGCAAAGGCATTATAATTGGATCCCACTCCAAGAATATAGCCTTTCTCGCTAGGAAAGGGTTGGCTACTAGCATGCGCTAGCTTCCCAAATGACATCATTGCCCCCACAGCTAACATCAAATTTCCCATATATTTAATTACTTTATACATTTAATACGTTTTCTCCTTTAAGTTCATTCCACTAAATTAATAATATACCTAATGGCATCCATAATATAGATATAATTCAAATGATGTTTATAAAACTAACTCCACCCTTTTTGATTTAAATAGGTTTATACTATGGCCCAAAGGGGAGGCCATATCAATGAAAACTTTAAATTCAATGTTAGTTTTGGCATCATTTGGTATTTTAGGTGGAGTAAGTCTAAATCAGCCAAACCAAATGACGGCCCACGCAGCAACCAAAGTCGTCAAAACCATTCCAGCCAATTTCCAACACAAATGGCTCGGTAGTTTTGATGAATGGACCCGTTTAACACCTCATACCCAATCAATTGGCTATCGAGAATATACTAGTTGGTTAGTAAAAGCTAAAACTGTGAAAGTTTATAATAAAAATCACATCCGAGTTTATTCTTACAATATGCCAACATTTGATTACCAATTAAAATACAATAAATTAAATCAATTTCAAGAAAACACCAAGAATTGGCACCTTTATTCGCACATTGTGGGTAGTGAAGCCACCTACGCTTTTCACAAATAAAAAAGACTGCCCAAAGGCAGTCTTTTTTATGCTAAGGTGTGAAAATCCGCTCACAGCCAAAGCTTCTTTTGACAATCCACTTATAGTAGTCGGAAGTGATTGCCAGCGCAATAAGCGTTCATGACATAAAGCCATGATGGTTTGGCACCATGTAGCTATATTAACAGAATCAAATTAGCTAATCAATTTTTTATAAGATAAATTTTAATTCAATTACTTGCTTACTAAAAGTAAGTGAACTATAATTAATTTTATCTTATAACTATATGGAGGGATTTTAAATGACAGATGTAAATGGTTATGAACAAAGTGATCGTGAAGAACACATTAAGGTATTAAATCTTGAATCATTACAGGAACGTGCTAAAAAGATCATTCCAACTGGTGGTTTTGGATACATTGCTGGGGGTTCTGAAAACGATTGGACTTTAGAAGCCAACCGTAAAGCCTTTACCCACAAACAAATCTATCCTAGAGCTTTAACCAATATTGAAAAACCTGATCTCAGTACCAACGTTTTTGGCATTGATTTAAAAACTCCAATCATGATGGCACCCGTAGCTGCCCAAGGACTTGCTAATTCTCAGGGGGAAAAAGATACTGCCAAGGCCTTTGCTGCTGAAGGTGCCCTAATGGCTCAAAGTACATATTCATCATCATCGATTGCCGATACGGCTGCCGCTGGTAATGGATCACCTCAATTTTTCCAACTCTATATGAGTAAAGATTGGAAATTTAACGAAGCTATTTTAGATGAAGCTAAAAAAGCTGGCGTTAAAGGCATCATCTTAACTGTAGATGCTACCGTCGATGGTTATCGCGAAGCTGATATCGTTAATAATTTCCAATTCCCAATTCCTATGGCTAACTTGGAAAAATTCAGTGAAGGTGCTGGTAAGGGCCAAGGTATTGCTGAAATTTATGCAGCCGCTGCTCAAAAAATTAGTCCGGAAGATGTTCGTCGTATCGCCGAATATACTGACTTACCAGTAATCGTTAAAGGTATTCAAACTCCAGGTGATGCTGAATTAGCAATCGGTGCCGGAGCAGCCGGAGTTTACGTTTCTAATCACGGGGGACGTCAATTAAATGGAGGCCCTGCTTCCTTTGACGCTTTAGAAGCGGTAGCTAAGACGGTTAGCGGTCGTGTGCCAATTATCTTTGATAGTGGTATTCGTCGTGGTTCTGATGTATTTAAGGCGCTAGCTTCTGGTGCTGATTTAGTTGCCATTGGTCGTCCAATTGTTTATGCCTTAGCCTTAGGTGGCGCTCCAGCTGCTCAAGATGCTTTGCAAGAATTAAACAATGAATTTAAAACTACCATGCAATTAGCTGGTACCAAAACTATTAAAGACGTTCAAAACACGACTTTAGCCGAATTTAAATATTAAAAAAAGCACTCCAAATTGGAGTGCTTTTTTACATTTCTGGATCCATCCAAGCAGTAAAACCGGGTAAAAATTCGGTATAGAAATCGACTAAGCGACCTGTAATCAAAGCGGCAACAATCGAACCTTCTCGTACCCCGACAAACCCATGTAGGGCTAGCAAGGAAATGATCACGGCGGTTAATACCATCGTAGCATCAGCCCAAACTTTAACTTTGGGAAATTTCTGCTTAAACCGAACCGCAATCGCCATGGAAATACCTTCTCCGGGCATCACCACTGCATGCGAGTTAATTTCTAAATAAACTCCTAAAGATAAAATCACAATACTTATTAAGGTAACAATTACGCGTTCTAAATAATTATTTACGGGAACCCAGCTAAATAATTTGACACATAGGTCAATAAAGACCCCAAATAGGATTCCCGGCACTAATTGTAACCAAGCGGTTTGTGAAAATTCTGACCGTAAGACCACCCACTCCAAGAGAATAAAAACTACCATAAATACAATCGTTAATTGGCCAATAGTCAGTGGTAAAAACATACTTAAAACATTGGGAATACTAGAAATTGGCGACGTGCCTAGGCCAGCTAATCTCGCCATGGCTACGCCGATAGACATAATAAATATCCCACATATTAAAATCACTAAACTTTTAATAATTTCTACAAATGATCGATTTCTTTTCACAATGCGTGCTTTTGAACTCCTTTTAAATGGTTTTTATTAGTTAATTCTAATTTACGGCTAATTCTGGGGCCTTGTCAAATTATTTTCAGCTACGCAACGTAGTAAGCCAATCATTAGGAGCATTTCTCCAATGAGCTTATAATTTAGTCGATAATTTAATTATCAATAATTTATTGGGAGGACATTGCCATGAAACTAAATATTACAGATACTGCTTTAACCGCATTGCAGGATAAAGTCAGCGATTATCACATTTTCGCTTTAATTTTAGATGATGGATCTAATAAGTATTCCGATATTGGCGGTACTTGTTCCATTGGGGACAGTTATCAAATAGTGGCATTAGATCAAGTGGATCCCGATTTTAATGAACAATTATCTACTAATAGTAATGATCAATTTTATAGTACTAAAAATGAATTTACTTTTTGGGGCAATGGTCTAACTTTGGACTACACTGCCAATAATTTTGTTTTAAGTGATGATAGTGGCGTTTTAGATGGTGCCGTTTTATTAAAAATTGGTACCAATCAAAATCCTAATGTAAACGTCCAAAATCAATCCGCTAGAAGATAATTTAGGAGGCGTAATTATGGTAATTGAAACTAACGATAATAATTTTACTTCAGATACCCTCAACGGTCTGAATGTTACCGACTTTTGGGCAACTTGGTGTGGACCATGTAAAATGCAATCACCAGTCATTGAAGAATTATCCAATGAGATGCCCGATGTTAAATTTACCAAATTAGATATTGATAAAAATCCGCAAACGCCTGAACAATTTGGAATTATGAGTATTCCAACAATGCTCGTTAAAAAAGACGGCGTAGTAGTAGACAGTATTGTGGGTTACCACAGTAAAGACCAACTAAAAGAGATTTTAAGTCAATATACGGCCTAATAAAAAAAACGCAAACTACTAGTTTGCGTTTTTTTATGCAATCGGATAACGGTAAGCTACATGCGCCATTTCCGGTACTTGATCCCATTTCACTGGATAGCCAGCGCCATGCGCACAAAAGACAGAATCCGGAGTATTGCTAACATCGGCTACGGGATCGTATTGCAATCCATCAATTACTTCTGAAGTATTGTGAGCTACTTGATAGCCAGAGAAAATACATTCCAGACTACCTTGACCATGAGTATAGCCATTTACAGTTTGAGCATAATCCTGCATTTCTGCTATTGGGGCTTTACCAGTTATAGTGACCATGGTTTGATCATTAGTTTCACTCTCTAGGTTAAATTTACCGTCCATTCGTTGGATATCATTGATGGCGCGCCCGACTTGGTCTTTACCAACGACTAAGGTAAATTGATACCACGGTTCTAGCAATGCTAATCCATCTTGGGCTTTTAACATCATCAGGCCTTGTCGTAAAGCCCGCCAAGTAGCTTCTCTAAAGTCGCCACCAACCGTATGCACATTACTTGCTCGTCCGGTTACTAATGTAATTTGGACGTCTGTTAATAATGAACCGGTTAATACGCCTAGTTGCGGTTTACTTTGTAAATTAGCTAGGACTTGATGTTGCCAATTGATGCTTAGAACTTCTTGAGGACAATCTAAGGCTAATTTGATTCCAGATCCCCTCGGTAAAGGTTCAATTAGTAAATGAGCTTCAGCATAGTGCCGCAATGGTTCAAAATGCCCCACTCCTTCAATTGATTTAGTAACCGTTTCTTTATATACAATACTTCCCTTATCAAAGGTAACTTCCAAATTGAAACGCTCCATTAAAATTTGTTGGATAATTTCTAACTGCATATTACCCATAATTTGAATTTGGATTTCTTGCGATTCACTTTGCCAAATTACATTTAATAATGGATCTTCATCCTCTAACTGGCGTAGGGCGGTTAAAACCTTTTGTAAGTCATTATCATTTAAATTAACTGAGTAATTCAAAACTGGCTGAATTAACGGGGCAACTGTATCAGATTTATCACCAATTCCTTGTCCGGGATACGTCGCCGTTAATCCTGGAACAGCGACGACTTGACCGGCAACCACTTCGCTAACCACCGAAAACTTGTTTTCGCTATAAGTTCGCAACTGGTTTGCCTTTTGATCGCCGACAATTAAATCCTTAACTTTAAGTTGGCCACCGGTTAAACGTAGCCAAGTTAAACGTTCGCCTTTGGTATCATGAGATATTTTAAAGACTCGCGCACCAAATTCGCGTTTGGTTTCCATTTCCAGTGTCCACTTTTCCATGCCCGTTAATAATTCAACAATTCCTTGTTGTTTTAAAGCGGCCCCAAAATAGACCGGGAAAATTTGGCGCTGTTGGATTAATTTCTGAATCGTCAAATCACTTAAACTATCCGTACTCATATACTCTTCCAAAGCTTGATCATCTTGCATGGCTATGGTTTCTAAATCTAATTTATCAAATGCGAGGCACCCTTCCGACAGTTCCTGTTGTAGTTGAATTAACGACTGATTGGCATTAGCGGTAATGGTATCCATTTTATTAACAAAGATAAAAGTTGGTACTTGATAAGTTTGTAATAGATTCCATAGGGTCCGCGTATACCCTGTTACTCCATCAGTGGCTGAAACCACCAAAACGGCATAATCTAATACACTTAATACTTGTTCAGTTTGACTGGCGAAATCAGCATGTCCGGGAGTATCTAATAAAGTTAAATCTAGGTTATTAAATTTTAATTTAGCCATGTGTGAAAAAATCGTAATGCCCCGTTGTTTTTCTAAATCCTCAGGATCTAAAAAAGCATCTCCGTTATCCACCCTACCCAACTTGCGTAGTTCTCCTGCTTCAAATAACATGCCTTCGGATAAAGTGGTTTTACCAGCATCAACATGGGCCACAATTCCGGCTACAATTGATTTCATTACCTAACTCCTTTTATAATTAATGACTTTTAAATAAAAAAACGCGAACTAAACAGTCCGTGCCTTGTTATTACTTATAATTGCTATTATACAGATAATCATCGCGACTACTAAGAAACTTAACGCCAATAACATAATATTGTGTAAACCATTGTGTAAGATAACTCGCATCTGCGGAATTAAATGTTGTGGTAAATGTTTAGCCGCTTCGGCATCACTAAGATGATTTAACATCCCCATCGTGATTTGTCCGTGGCTTTGTTTAACTCCTGCATGTAACGCATTATTTAAAACAATCCCACAAATTGAAGCCATAAAGGTTTGACTTAATTTACGCATTAAGAAACTTAGTGAAGTAGCTGTCGGTACATCTTGAGGATCTGCATCTTCTTGTACACTAATTTGTAAAACATTAAAACAAAGTCCCGAACCAAACCCGACAAAACAGCCTGCCAATAATAAGACCCAGTAACTAGCTGAAATGCCTGATAAACCTAAAATCGTAAAGGCCACCATCAGAGTAAAGATTCCTAAGGCCGTAATAACTCGAGGTCGCATATGACTGGATAAATTAACCACCGATCGAGCACCGATAAAATTGGTAAAGGCACTTGGAATTTGCGTAACTCCCCCAATAACCGCTGACGTTGCTAGTAATCCCTGCGCCCACATGGGAGCATATTGATTAAAACCAATAAACGTTGCCCAAATTAAAATAAATAAAATAAAATCGATAACTAATTTTTTATTTTTAAATAGGCGACTAGGGACAATCGGATCATTAGCCGTTTTTTCTACAAAACCTAAAATAACTAGTAAAGCAACTGCAATAACTAATAAAGCAATAACCCACATAGTTGATAAAATGTTAATCATTTCAATACCGACTAATAACATTACTAGGCCAGTGGTTAATAAAGTAATTCCCTTAATATCAACTGGATTATCAATTTTTAAGGAATCGTCTTGCTTGAAATAATGTTGGACAATCAAAATTGATAGTAGTCCTAACGGCACATTAATATAAAATACCCAATGCCAACTAATCGTATCTACAATCCAGCCACCTAGCAAAGGACCAATAATGGTTGCCGAACTATAACTAGCCGTCACAAATCCTAGGACTTTAGAACGCTTCTTGGGATTTTTATACATATTAGCATAAATGATATAAGGAATCGAAGTCATTCCTCCCGAACCTAATCCCATGATCCCACGCGCTACAATTAAGAAGATAACGTTGGGCGCCATTCCTTCAAAAAATGAACCAATCACAAATAACGTGGTGGCAATTTGATAAGCAGTTTTATTACCAATATGTTCACCTAATTTACTCCATAGCGGAGTACTAACCGCCGTAGTTAATAAGAAAATGGAAACTATCCATCCCATAAATTCAATCCCATGCAAGTCACTGACGATTGCTGGTAAGGCCGTATTGATAATGGTACTGTCTAAACCATTCATTGCGTTAGACATTAATAAGGCTAACGTAACGATTTGGATTTCCTTTTTATTCAAGCTAAAACCATCCTTTTTCATAAAAATACACTAACTACTAGTGTAGTCCCAATTCCGGAATTTAGCAAAAAAGCCTAATAGCAATTGCTATTAGGCTAGATTAACTATTTATTAACAGGATCTTTTAAAATTAATTTTCCACATAAAATTGCTAAGGCTACGCCCAATCCTAGTGGTAAAAAGGCCGAATAATTTAAATGACAGATTTCAAACATCATAAATAAGGCCATTAAGGGAGCTTGCTGGGAAGCAGCTAATAAAGCACTGGCCCCAATCACTGCACATTGCCAGATCGGCATAACGGGAATCCACAAACTCGCTATAAATCCAATGGTTCCTCCAATCGCTGCGCCAATCGCAATTGAAGGTGCTAGTTTGCCCCCGAAAGCTCCGGCTTTTAATGAAAAAGTCGTAACTAATGATTTAGCTAGCGCTCCAATTAATAAAATTAACGCCACCTTAGAAGTATGGATATGAATCGCTGCTTCAGCTAATGAGCGCCCATTTCCCATAATTTCTGGAAAGTACATCGCAATTAATCCCGTAATTAAACTAATTAAAGGTAACTGCCATAAAATTTTATTTTTAGTAGCTTTCGTTCTTTCGGCCCATTTAAATCCTTTTCTAAAAAGGGCCCCACAAATGCCACTAATTGGCGCAATAATCAATGTTAATGCCACCACTGGCAATGAAAAGTTTCCCTGCCCCACTAAGTAGTAAGGTTTAAAGCCTTTAAGGGTTGAACCCATTAACATTGCAATGATTGACATTAATAAACTCACAGAAACCGTCTTTTTATTAACTTTATTTAATAAAATTTCTACACTAAATAGCATTCCCGTCATCGGGGCAATATAAATTCCCGCAAAGCCGGCTCCAGCAGCGGCCGCCAATAACAACTGACGATCTTCCGGATCAATTTTAAAACTTCTAACTCGATCTAAAAAATTCATCCATTTTTGAGCAATTAAGGTACCCACCAAGCGAGGAGCAACTTCACGGCCAACCGGGCCACCAATTCCTACAAAAAATACCTGAGTAAATGAATTTAATAAAGTAGTACTAACCGGCATCTGAGCGCCTTTAATACTGGCTTCTACATTTACCGTTGGTTTTAATTTTACACTAATATACCACCATAAAATCGTGGCAATCATTCCACCGATGACTAATGATAATAATCGGTGAAGGGGCGAAATTTGGGCCGGTGCAGGATACATAGCCGTTTCTTTGTAATTTAAGAATACATATTCAATAATTTCAATCATTTTACCTAAAATCATTGCACCTAAACCAACTAAAATACCCAGTATCGTCGTGGTTCGTAGTAGCCCGAGCGTACTTTTATGTTTTGCCATAAATTTATATCATTCCTTTTTTAGTAATATTTCTAGTATATACGCCTTAATTTTAAAAATTCAATAGCTAGCCAATATTAAATGATTGATTAGTGCTAAGTCGGCATAAAATCAATAAAAAACGGAAACTAATTAGATAGTTTCCGTTTTTATTAGAATATACTTGCGCTTATCTAGGTTGTTGATCCTGACTTTCGCCTAATACTCGCTTCAAGTTTTCGATGCGTTCTTCTAATGGTGGATGATCATCCATCATTTTAGACCACCAAGAACGCTTATTATTTTTGCCAAATAGTGGTTCTACCAAATATAAATCACTAGCTTGTGGTGATAAATTAGAAGCTGCCGGTTGGGGTCCTTGAAGTTTTTCCAGGGCCTTAATTAAACCGGCCGGATTACCCGTTAATTCCGCTCCCGAAACATCGGCTAGGGCTTCACGTTTTCTCGACAAAATTTTAGACAATAGATAACTAAGTGGTAACCCAATAATTAAGATTAAACCACCAAGGACTACTAAAATTAGGCTTAAATACCGGCTAGAATTATCATCATCGTCATCGCTATAACCAAAATACGACATCGATTGACCAGAACGTAATAACCCATATCCCAATAAACTAATAAAGCCCACTAAGGCAATTGATAAAGTAGTTACGCGAATATCATAGTTTTTGATATGACTCATTTCATGAGCAATCACACCCTCTAATTCTTCCCGATTCATAATATCAATTAACCCTTGAGTAACCGAAATACTAGCTTTATCAGGACTCATCCCCGTCGCAAACGCATTAGGAGAAGCATCCGGAACAATAAAGACTTTCGGCATTGGTAATCCGGCTGCTAAACTAACTTCAACGACGATATCATAAACTTGTCGATAACTAGGATCGGCCACATCTTCATAGATTTCTTGACCCTTGTTCATGCGAACAATTTCCATTCCACCTTGCCAGTAGCGATACAAGATATATAAGATTAATACGATTTCTAAACCTAGCATGGCTTTAGCCGTATTAACTAAATCGCCACCAGTAAAAACATAGGCTAAAATTGCAAAAATTATGTTAATTAGCAACAAAAACATCGCAATGGTGTATACAGAACGCTTTTTATTTTCATTAATTTGCGCTCCTAAAGTATCTAATTTAGCCACTTATCTTTCACCTCAGAACTTAACTTCCGGAACAGTTTCATTAGCAGGATCGGTTGGTAATTGTTCACGCTTAGTGAAATGAAACATCCCGGCTAACAAATTAGCTGGAAATGATTGAATTCTAGTATTGTAGTCACGGACTACCCGATTAAAGTTAGTCCGGCTAGCTGCCACTCGATTTTCGGTTGTCGTTAATTCTTCTTGGAGTTGACCAAAATTAGTAGAAGCTTGTAAATTAGGATAATTTTCAGCAACCGCAAAAATTTGACCCAAGCCCGCATTAGCAGCATCATTAGCTTGAACTCGTTGAGCTAAATTAGCTTGATCATTGCCCATCACTTCCGCAGCAGCTTGTAAATCGGCTAAAGTCGCTCCATTATTATGGCCCGCATTACGTGCCTCAACGGTATCCATAAAGGTATCGTGTTCATGTTTAGCATAACCTTTGACCGTGTTTACTAAATTAGGAATTAAATCAGCTCGGCGTTTTAATTGCACACCAATTTGACTTTGGGCTTCATCAACCGTGTTGCGAGCGCTGACCATGCCGTTATAAATTAAAATTCCGATTACTACTAATACTACTAAAATTATAATTGTAATTATCACAGTAACTCCCTCTTTTCATAAATATCAATTTAACCTAAGTCTAACAACCAATATCTGGTATAGCAAGAAAGGTACCTATTTTGCGATCAGCTTTATTAAATTATTAATGATTTAGACAAACTGCTATAATAAGCTAGTTGGAATTACTAAATTTAATCATTAGGAGCCCAAATATGAATGAAATTTTAAAAGAACAATTTTTTGTGGATGATCTTTCTGCCGATCAAAAAAATGTAATTAGCCAAATGAATACTTATATTGGACAAAGTCTTCAACAAAATCTCCATTCCGTAGCCATTATTAAAGGGGCAGCGGGAACTGGTAAATCAGTTGTTTTAATGGAATTAGTTCGCCAATATATGACCGATAAAAATTACCAAACGGCTTTAGTTGTTAATCATCCCGAACTATACAAAGCTTATCGTGACCTAGGAAAATCTATTCCAAATATGGATGTTAAATCCATTTTACGTCCCACGGCTTTAATCAATAATGCGCAAAAAAATCACAAAAAATACGACATTATTTTTGTTGATGAAGCGCACCTACTATACTCTAAATCCGAACCCTATGCGCACTATCGCGGCCAAAATCAACTAACTGATTTAATGAATTTAGCCAAAATTGTAGTCGTCGTATACGATTTCGATCAAGTCTTCCAATCTAAAATGTACTGGGATAAAGAACTATTATTCAAGACCATTGACCAGCATCCTTACCAAATTTTTGATATGAATTTCCAATATCGAATGGTAGCCAGTGATGAACAAGTGGCTTGGATGGATGATTTAACTAGTCAAAAACCACTCAAAGCCTTCCCGGAAAATAGTGACTTTGAATTTAAAGTTTTCGATACCGCCGGGGAAGTTTTCGAAAATATCAAGAAACGTAACAAAGAAGTCGGCATGAGTCGCATGGTGGCTACTTCCGGCTTTCCACGAATCGATGGTCGTCATAATGTAGAAATGGATACCTTTAACTTACCTTGGGATGAATGGGATCCCCAACGCACTCACTGGGCTAAACGTGAAGGCTCACTTACTCAAGTGGGAACCATTTACACCTTACAAGGTTTTGATTTAAATTACGTTGGAATGATTATTGGACCTTCATTTGGCTATGATAAGGCCACGGATTCCATGACCATTATTCCAGAAAAATATTCACATAAAGAAATTTTCAAGAAACGTAAAGATCGTAAATTCACTCAAGAAGAATATAAGGTCTTTATCGCTAACGTGCTCAATGTTTTGATGAAACGTGGTAAATATGGACTCTACCTCACGGCTTACGATGATGATCTTCGTCAAAGACTAGTAGAGCTTTACCAAAATAAGAAGTAATTTTTATATAACGTAATTTTATTAATTAAAAAACGCTCGTCTCATAATTGAGACGAGCGTTTTACTTATTTCTTTAAATCTTTTAACATTTGTTTCATTTTATGTTTACTACCAAACATCCGCTTAATTTTTTCATTTTCTAATTCCCGCGCGTTTAGCTGACTATAAGTGAGTTCTCGTTGTAGTTTTTGATAACTTTCTAAACGTTCAATGGGCAATGTCCCCGCCTCAATTGCTTGACGAACGGCACACCCCGGATCACTTTGGTGTTGGCAATCCTTAAATTTACATTGCGCCGCTAATTGTTCGATATCTTGAAACGTATGAGCTAAATCTCCGGTATGAATACGTAATTCCCGCATTCCGGGAGTATCGATAACGACTCCTCCGGTGGGTAATTTTAATAATTGACGAAAAGTCGTGGTATGGCGACCTTTATCATCATCGGATCGAATGGCCTTCGTTGCAAAAATATCTTGCTGCATTAGTCCATTAATTAAGGTAGATTTACCCACTCCTGAAGATCCTACAAACGCCACCGTCTGATCATTATCAGTGTATTTTCGTAACTCGTCATAACCTTCATTTTGCTTGGCCGAACAAATGATTATATCAACGCCAATCGCCACTTCACCTAGTTCGACTAGCTTTTGATCTAAATCGGTACATAAATCGGCCTTAGTTAAAACGATCACTGGCATAGCACCACTTTCCCAAGCGATGGTTAAATAACGCTCAATTCGGCGAATATTAAAATCCGCATTGAGTGACATACAAATAAAAACGGTATCTAAATTAGCTGCAATGATTTGACCCGCACCTTCACTGCCAGCCGCTCCTCTAGTAAGGACACTTTTTCGCGGAAGGACTTGTTGAATAGTAGCTTGTTGGCCGGTAGTTGCCGTAAGCATTACCCAATCTCCCACGGCAGGAAAATCCGTTACATTTCTAGCATTATGCTGAAATTTACCACTTACCTGGGCCGAAAATTCCCCTGCCGCACTAATTACTTGATAAAGTTCCCGATGTTGTTCGGTTACTCGAGCTAAAATTTCATCGGGAAATGATTTAGCTGCCTGTTTAATAGTTTCAGTTAATCCGTATTCAATTAAATTCAATGTTTTATTCCTTTCGTTAATCCGCACATCAGGTCAAGGTAAATTATCTATTTAAATTTACTGAATCATTTACCAAGTATCTGAGCACACCAAATAAAGCAGCAAGTTTACTGCGATTTTTTCAGTTAATTACTTAGTCAACGACCCTCATATGCGGTTCCTCCGAAAGTTTAATTGCAGTTATCTTAGCATAGTCAATTTTATTCAGTCAACATCTAAAGAACTTTCCGTAATTCAAATAACCACTGCTTACCAGTTTGTTTAAGAGTATGTTGAATGGTTTGGCAATCCACGATCGTTTTAGTATCCGGATCCACAATTAATAACGTCGATTGGGCGACGACCGTTTTATCAGTTACGGTCACAATCAGTGGCGCAATCGTTAAGTGTTGAGAATGTGCCGGCTCTTTTTGCCAAGTAGCTTGCGTAAAAGAAATTAAATTGGATTTTCCAGTAACCGTTCCTTTAATTCCCGCAATTTTTCCATCATCGCTAAATAAATTTACATAGGCTTCGGCCTGACGAGCAGTCGCTAATTGATCGGCTTGCGTTATCATATTAAAAATTTCCAATTGTTGAGTAGCTGTTAATTGCATAAAATCATCCCCCTTTTTTAGTATACGAGCTTTAAAATTTTTTGAGCTTTTTAAACCCCATTAACTATTTAATCCTGCTACAATATGCCCCAAAGGAGGGAATTTACATGCAATTAGTTTTTCACGGTCATTCATGTATAGAAATCCGTTTAAATAATGGCAAAGTTTTATTAGTTGATCCTTGGATCACTGGCAATCCTCAAAGCGATCTCGATTTAGATTTTAAATGTGATGCGATTTTAGTTACTCACGGACATCAACATCATAGTGGTGACATGATTACTCTTAGTCAGCGTAATCAGGCACCGATTATTGGGATGAGTGAATTAGTCTATTATGCTAAACATAATGGAGCGCCTTTGGGTCATGCCATGGACTTGGGTGGCCAATGGAACTTTGATTTTGGCACAATAAAAACCACGCATGCTCAGCACAGCTCGAGCTTAATTATTAATAACCAACCGGTCTACATGGGAGAAGCGTGCGGTTTCTTAATCATGGCAGATCACCAAATTGTCTATATTGCTGGGGACACTTCCAATTATGGTGATATGAATCTCTTTGGTAAGGCCTACAACATTGATGTCGCAGTTTTACCAATTGGTGATAATTACACGATGGGACCCAAGGCGGCAGCCAGTGCAGCTAACCGTGTTAAAGCTAAATATGTAATTCCCGTTCACTACAATACATTTCCCGACATCCAACAAGATCCACAAGCTTTTGCGAAATTATTACCTGCGGGGATGGTAAAAGTTTTAAAAGCGGGAGAATCGTTTGAGATTCCTACCCCTTCAATAAATTGATTGCAATATTAGATAAAGTATACTATCCTTATTTTATTAACTTACAAAAAGTAAGTAAACGACTGGAGGCTTAAATTATGGTAGACGTAAATAAATTAGAATTTGGAATTGAAACTTTTGGTGATATTGTCGCTAACGAAGATGGCAGTTTAAAAACCGCCGCTGAATCAATTCGCCAAATTGTTCATGAAGGTGAATTGGCTGATAAACTAGGGATTAACGTCATCGGTGTTGGTGAACATCACCGTCCTGATTATAGTGTTTCTAGTCCGGAAACGGTTTTAGCTGCGATTGCTCCGGTTACTAAACAAATTAAATTAGCTACCGCGGTAACCGTTTTGAGTTCCGACGATCCCGTGCGCGTTTATGAACGCTTTGCAACCTTAGATGGTCTTTCTAATGGAAGAGCCCAAGTTATGCTAGGTCGTGGCTCATTTACGGAATCATTTCCACTATTTGGCTACGATTTAACCGACTATGACGATTTATTTAATGAAAAACTAGAATTATTCGATTTACTTCGTAAAGAAGATGCCGTTACCTGGTCAGGTAAGTTTAGAGCCGAATTGAAGAATCAAGAAGTTTATCCTAAGACCGAAAAAGAACTCGAAACCTACATTGGAATTGGTGGATCGCCTGAATCTATTATTCGAGCTGCTAAATTTGGTTATAAAGTTATCATTGCTATTATTGGTGGCCAAGCTGAACGTTTCAAACCTTATATTGAACTTTACCGCCGAGCTGCTCAACGTAATGATATGCCTACTTATCCCGTTGCAGTTCATTCGCATGGTTTTATTGCTGACGATAAGGATGAAGCTGTGGAAGTAGCCTTTAAAAATATTAAAGCTAACTTTGATCGTATTGGACTAACTCGTGGTTGGGCCCCAATGAGTCGTGAACAATTTGATAATGAAACTAAAGTCGGTTCATTTTACGTGGGAGATCCTGAAACAGTTGCTCAAAGAATTGCCCACACCATTGACCAATTGGATCTGGGTCGATTTGATTTAGTCTATGGTGCCGGTAACCAAACAGCTGCTCAACGTGAACGGATGATTGAACTTTATGCTACTAAGGTTATTCCTCGAGTTAAGGAAATCTTAGCTAACAAGGAGGCATCTAAATAATGCAATTTAAAAAAATTGGTATTATTGGCGCCGGTAAAGTCGGCATTGTTTTAGCTGGATTAGCTTTGCAAGCTGGTTATGAAGTGCGTATTTCTGGTTCAGGGTCCGTTAAAAAAATCGATCTTACCATTGATACTTTAGTTCCAGGCGCAATTGCAACCGAAAATGCTGATTTAATCGCTAATAGTGATCTAATTATCTTAGCCATCCCACTTAGCCGCTATAAAAATATTGCACCTAAATTATTAAAAAATAAATTAGTAATTGATGCGATGAATTACTGGTGGGAAACTGATGGTAATCGAGAAGAAGTTCTATCTCCTGACTCAACTTCCAGTGAACAAGTTCAAAATTATTTTAAAGACAGTACAATTGTAAAAACTTTTAATCATATGGGTTACCATAATTTACAAGATGAAGCTAAGCCACAAGGTGCTCCTAACCGTAAGTCCCTTTTTGTGACGGGTGATAATCCTCAAGCCGTAGATCAAGTTGCCGAATTCGTAAATACCATGGGCTTTGATCCAGTGGTCCATTACCACCTAGAAGATGGTATTATGACTGAACCGGGTAGTCCTTTATTTGGCGCTAGTTTAAATGCAACTGATTTAAATGATGTAATTGAAAACTTTGCTGACACTGATTTTGGTAAACAAATTGCTGCTGCAAAGAAAAAATAAAAGAGTAACTACTCAGATGAGTGGTTACTCTTTTTATTTTCATTAATTATGACCGCTGATTTTCACCTAAAAAATGAACGTTAATTATTAATATGGTATGCTAAAAAATAAACTTCTAGGGGGAATATTTATGCATAGTAAAAGTTGGTGGTTGGCACTTGGTTTATTTTTATTAGGAATATCTACTTATATATTTTTTAATTCAGATTTTTATACCGCTAATCAATTAAATTACCAAATGAATAAAATGGTTAGTCAAAAAGAATATCAAAAAATGAAAAGCATCGCTAGTAATCAAAATACATATTCGTTTTTAAAAAATTTATCTAGTAAAAATAAATTCCAAGATACTACGGATTCACAAGGCGGATCTAATCAGGGTTTGTACTATGTTACCGTTGTAAAAAATCAAACTCTAGATGTCTATATATGTAAAGTTAATGCCATCAATTGGCAAGTAATTTATGTTAATAAACAGTAATCTGAAGGTTATTTAGGAGCTTAATGGAATGATTTAAAAATAAAAAGAGAACTCCATTTAGAGTTCTCTTTTTTAAGTTATAGAGTAAATATAATTTTAATTCATAAATATATTATCATTCAAAAAAGTATTTTTTAAAATTTTATTACTGATGACAGGTTGTTACTTATTTTAACAAAATTCACTCATAAGCTTATCCATTTCATCTTGGGAAATAACATTTTTAGCCTCATTCAATATTTTTGATATATTATCTTTCAATCCCGCATCTAATAACCTTTCTAAAATATTTGATATTTGAATAATTACGGTTTCATTTACTAATAATAAATTTCTAGAAAAAATTGTTTTTATACAATTTCCAATTAAAATTAGTTGTTCTGTATTAACTTCATCAATTCCAGGAATATAACTAAAAATATATTGATTTACTTTTTCATCTTTTGTAATTTTTACATTATTAATAATATTTATTAGCTGGTTTCCTCTCTCAATTGATATATTTGATAAATCTCTTAGTAAGTTAGATACTGCAGTATTCACTGTACCAGAATAGTTATTAATAAACCATTCAATCCACTCTGATGCATTATAATTGCCTGAATCTTCTTGCTTAAGAAAGAACTTTATTAATTGAATAAATACTGACGACTTAATAGAATTCATATGCTTATTTTTTTTAACTTCTTGATTATATTCTGGATTTAGTGAGGTAAGCATAATTACAGTCACATTATTAATTATCGCTTGAAAATCATCAATTTCTGATTTTAATAACTCATTAACCACATTTTTATATTTTTCTGACCATTTTTTTTCACCTAAATAAATTCTATAATTATGAGAAAATCCCATAAAACCTGAACTTGTAATAATTTCCTTGTCATCTTCAAATTCAGTAGCAAACATACCTTTTAAATAACATCGATAATTATAATTTTTTTGTTCCTTAATATAATTTTTAAGATGTAATTTATTTTTATCCGAAATCACATTTTTATATTTTTTTTCAATTTCTTTAACCAAATAATAATAAATACCGCTTTTAGAATTAAGGAAACTATTATAATTATCAAGAATATTTGGAATTTCTAGATCAGATGGATCAATATTAAACAAAAAATTATAAATCTTTGCATTTTTATCATTTTGAGCTTTTTGAATCATTTTAAGAAATAAATCTTCATTTGAAATGGTAAACGCTAATTGTTTATTACCTGATAATTTTTTTAAAAAAAGATCAGATATATATTGTACATCATATTCATTTTCTAATGCAAAATATAACATATCAACAATAACAGAAAAATAATTTTCAAATAGAAATTCATCATTAATTAGATTTTCAATAAATTTGATATTTTGATTCCGGTAATTTTCCCACTGGCTTTTATTATTTAAAACTGACTCTAATTTCCCGTACTGACCAGTAAATCCAATATTAACAAAGCTATCTCCAATCTCGATATCTTTTTCAACTGATTCTTCTCTCAATTTAGTTACTAGATCATTCACCTGTTGATCATTTTTTATCGGTTGAACATTAAAAAATGCTTGTTCTTTTACAATAGACATTGGAGTAACTACATAGTCATCATCAATATAGTAAAATGAATCTTTAGGAATAAGATTATGTTTTTCAGAAAATTTAATTATATTTGATCCTAAATAGCTGTTATTTATATCTATTTTTTCTATTAAACGATCTAATATTTCAGAATTTAGATTATTCTCCAGGTCAATACTTATTAAAATTCTCTGTACTAAAATAATTTCATAAAAAGAATCTGGAAAAATTTGTTGTTTATCATATGTTATCTTGCCAGACTTTATAAGCCAACTTAAGTTTTTAACTATTGTATCTTCTAAAAGATAAGACATACTTGCATTTTTTTTATTTTGTTGAAAATCTTTCATTTCTTTTTCAAAATAATGTAATGTATCTTGATTAAAGTCAAAAGAAATATCATCGGATAATCTATAGTATAGATAACCATTCTTCGTAAAATTAACTTGGTGACTTAACCATAAACACCTAATATCCTGATCCTGTATTTCATTATCTATATAGGTAATATTTAACATTTTATCAAGTATTTCATTTAAATTGCTAACCCTATTTTCTGATAATTCATCTACGTATTGTGATACTATATTAAAAATAATTTTAATAAAATGTATATTGTCTACAATTCCAATACTTTTAATTTCATATATAATTTTTTCTTTAAATTTTGAACTAAGAAGTGGAAATATTTTTTCGATACATTTCCAATATTCAATAAAATATGGTTTGATTGCTGTATGATTGTCAAAGAGTAAACTTTCAGCAGTATATTCAATGTTCCTTATTTCTACTTCTTGAGGTAATTCTTTGTATTTTTTAAAGATTGAATCTATAACATAATAAGATTTAGAATCAATCGCTTCATTAAGTAATTTTATAAAATTTTCTTTATTTTCACCTGATAAAAGTACTTTTTCTAACTCGTCAGGATTTGGTAAAAAGGACATCTCTAAATCATGTACAGACTTAGATAAATCAGAAACGAATACTGGCAAATCAGAATAATCATTTCCATACCAAATAAAATTAACATTTTGTTCTTGGATATAGTAATCTTGTATTACCGAGTTATGAAATTTAATTTCTTCAGGTATATAACCATTATCATCATATTTCATTAATGCGTAATATTGAATATTTAATTCATTAAATTGTAATAAGTTTAATACTTCATCCTCTTCCATACTACAGCCAACATAAATAATCACAGGATTTTTTTTATCCAAAAATATTTTTTTTATGCTATTCCTTACACGATTTTCTTTTAAATATAAGTCAGTATATGACTTGGAAGAACTAATCACTCTAGATAAATTATTTGAAGGTAACCCATGTAAATGGATCACTGTATTAAATGCTACATTATCTTCAATAGAAAAAGCATCCGGAATTACCCTTGGACTTCTTCCTAAAATAGATCGATAAGAATTCTCAATCTCCTCATCATAATTAGTTGTAATAAATGATGAATTTAGTTTAACCAACTCATTTAAAATTAAATTTTCATGTAATAAAGGTTCTTCTTCAGAAAAAATGAATTTTTCACATTCTAAATAGTAGTATTTATATAATTCTTCAGTTTTTCTATTATTACCAGTATCACAATATTTTTTTACAATAAAATTTACAAGATCAACTTTACGCTTATTAGACTGTGATGAATCATTTAAACTTCTAAGAAACAAAACATCATTTCTGTCTACCCTATTAATTAAGGTATCTGAATTATCAGTTATCGTTTTTAAACTAGAACTCCAGTAATCAATTAGTTCTTGAACATAATCATTCCAATTTGGATATCCCTGGGATATGGAAACACCAGCACCAACCACACATATAAGAGAACCCTCACGACGTGCATTTACAATGTCATTCGTTAATTTAATAATTGTATCTTTTGAATTATATTTACTCAAATTCACTAAATATTACCTCATTTTGTTTTTAACTATCATATATTTATAAAATATTCACCTAATCACTTATGATACGGACTACCTTCATTAATCATAAAGGCGCGGTAAATTTGTTCGGTTAATACTAAACGCATCAATTGATGTGGCAAGGTGAATCTACCAAATGAAATCTGGGTATCAGCACGCTTTAAGACGTCCTGAGACATCCCTAACGATCCCCCAATAACAAAGGTAATATCAGATTTACCATAGGTAACCAAGTTATCGATTTCTTTAGCAAACTCCTCAGAAGAACGTTCTTTACCTAAAATGGCTAGGGCATAGACGTACTCTTTATCCTTAATTTTAGCTAAAATGCGTTCACCTTCTCGTTTCATCACGTCTTCCATTTGATGCTCACTTAAAGATTCGGGAGCTTTTTCATCGGGAACTTCCACAATTTCAAATTTGCAAAATCTAGATAACCGTTTAGCATATTCTTCAATGCCCTTTTTTAAATATTTTTCCTTTAACTTTCCGACCACAATTAACTTAATATTCATTCAAATTTATTCCTTTCACCGGCTTGTCAACTATTTTGCCTGTAAATTTTTATCCACAAGTTATCCACAAGTTCGCAATTTAGATTTGGATTTCGTTTTTTCAGTCAATTTTCAAATTGATTTTTTTAAGCGAAAACTTTTCCACAGCCAAGTTTTTTTAACATGTTCGTCTTTACATTTTAAAACCCTTTTAAATCAACGATCATTAGATTTTTTCAGGCGAACAAATCTAAAATTATATAGTTATCCACAGGCAACTGTTGATAACTTTTAAGTTTTTTTGAACTAATTTTTGACCTATTTTTAAACTAGTTAATTAGTTATCCACATAGTTATCCACAAGCTAATTACAAACGTTTCCACTTAAATTACCACTAAGTTGTTCGACTTTTTTAATTATATAACATTTGATGCCAAATAAAAAACTGACCTAAATTAGGTCAGTTTTCTTTTTAGTCACTAGTTGATTTACTTAAGACAATATTTCCAGTTTCTTTTTTACCATTATGGTAATAAGTTACGGAAACTGTTTCGCCAACTTTGTGTTCATACAATATATCACGCAATCCAGTTTGACTAGTAATCTTTTTACCGCCAAGCTCTGTAATAACGTCATATTTAGCCAAACCAGCCTTCTTAGCTGGAGAACCTGCTGAAGCTTTATAAACTACCGCACCACTTTGAACACTGCTTGGAAGTTTTAAGATACTTGACTGTTGTTCTTCTGAAATATTTGAAAGATCAATATAGCTAATTCCTAAGGAAGGTCGGCTAACAGATCCATTAGTAATTAATTGGTTAATAATTTCGACCACTTCATTACTTGGAATTGAGAAGCCCATTCCTTCAACACTATCCCCAGAATTATCACTAGCTAATTTCATTGAATTAATCCCAATCACTTGGCCGTCCAAATTAATTAGCGGACCACCTGAATTTCCGGGATTAATTGCAGCATCCGTTTGAATAACGGTCGCATTACCGATTTGTTGGCCACTTGAAGAAGTTTGCGGAACTTCGCGTTTCTTCGCTGAGATAATACCTTGAGTAACCGAAGTTGCATAATCGGAACCCAGTGGTGAACCAATCGCTAAGACTGGTTCAGCCACCTTAATTTTATCGGAATTTCCAAATGAAGCGACTTGGGTGATCTTATCAGAATTAACTTTTAAAACTGCTAAATCAGTTACTTCATCCTTACCGACAATTTTAGCCGAGATCTTTTGGCCGTTACTTAAAATAATTTCCAACGAATTAGATCCTTCGACCACGTGGTTATTAGTAACGATATAAGCATCATTACCATCTTTCTTATAGATAACTCCGGATCCTTCACTAGCCGTCTCTAATTCACTATTACTTGATGATTTAGATTGGGATGAAGAATCTTCTGAGTCATCATTACCAAACAAGCTGGAAGAATTACTATTGGATTTAGAATTACTTCCACCAAATAGACTGGCTAAGCCATTATCTTCACTTTGTTGTTTCTGTAGATTAATTACGGAAACTACCGCGTTTTTGGTTGAGTTAAAAGCTTTTTCAGACTGAGTAGATACATTGACACTAACATTGCTAACTTTAGTAGTTCCATTACTATTAGAGTTAGTAATTAAGTTGCTATTATCGGATGCATTCCGGTTTAATATTGATGCACCACCATAAGCTGCACCTCCGCCGATTAATCCAGCAATAAGGGCAGCAAGTACTGTTTTACTTTGACTTTTCATCAGAAAAAAATACCCCCTTGATTATTTAATCTATTTTATACTTAATTAAATCATCAAGGGAGTACTTTTATTCGAGTTTAATAAAATCTATATAATTAATAAATCGGAAGCTTTATCAGCATTCGTATCAAGTAAGTTAAATTCACTGCCCACTCCAAAATCATGGTCTTCTAAGACCGAAGCTACCGTTAAATGAGCTAAACTTTTTAAATTATTATGTCGGCTACGATGACCTAAAAATACGTTTTTCGTGCGATTACCAATAATTTGAGTCATGGCTTCGGCACTATCTTCATTTGATAAATGTCCGCGATCGCCTAAAATTCGTTGCTTTAATGACCATGAATAACTACCATTACGCAACATATCTAAATCATGGTTACTTTCCATCAAAAGCGCATCCGCATTGCGGGTAATCCCCACAATACGATCAGATACATAACCAATATCGGTTAGAACTACAAAGGTTTTATTAGCATGATGGAAGGCGTAAAACTGTGGATCGGCGGCGTCATGAGAAACTGAAAAACTCTCGATATCTAAATCACCAAAGTCCATGACCGTGTTAGGCGCAAAAATATTTTTTTGTGCTAAGGGGACTTGGCCAATTTTAGTGCCCATTGCTTCCCAAGTCTTTTGGTTAGTATAGACATTAATATTATATTTTCGGGCTAGAACCCCCACACTTTGGCGGTGATCGGAGTGTTCATGCGTAACCAATAAGATATCGACTTGAGAAATGTCTCGATTAATCGATGCCATTAATTCAGTTAAATGCTTACCGCTTAATCCTGCATCTAATAACACCTTATGTTGCGGAGTTTCGATGTAGGTTGCGTTTCCCGTACTACCACTCGCCAAAACACTTATTTTCATTCCATCATCCATTTGTAAGTTCCTTTAAATTAATTTTATTTTAATGAAGTATTATTTTCATTTTCTTTAATTAAACTACCTGAAAAGGCGTTAATCCGTTTAACTACATAGTTATTATTACCACCAACTTGAGAGCGAATTGCTACTTGCCAAGTTGGAATTAACACTTGGTTATTATCGACCGTTATATATTTAGTATAGCCTAATTTAACCCAGCTAATTTTAGTGTTATTAGGGATTTGGTTATATTGATACAACAAGATAACAGCTTGTTGCTGTGAAATGGTTTCCGATCTTTCACGTAAACTAGCAATATTATCCAAATGTCCTTGCGTATAACTCACAATATTACGCTTAGAATTCAAATCAAATCGAATTTGTCCACTTGATGAATAGATTGGATAGCCAAACGCGGTTTGCGTATAAATCAGCTCATTATCAGTCGAGAGCTCGGAATTATATTTATACTCATTTCCAAAAGAGACAAATTCAGGATCCGATAGTTTATTGTTAATGGTCTTAACTGGATCGTTATCTTCTAATTCAATAGGTGTCTTAAATTCACTTTTAAGTTTCTTTTTGCTCATGCGCACCGTTTGGTTTTCCAATTGGTTAGCTTGAGTTTTTAATAAGTCATCTTGACTACCCGAAGCGTAATAAGAAAATCCACTTTTATTCGATAGATGGCCAACTTTAATCTGGTCATTGCTAATTTCTTTTAAAATGGTTGAATTAGAATTTCCCTGAGCAACTTTTTCAGTTTGTAAATTTTGATTTTGGATAAACATGCCTAATAGAAATAAATTTAGGGCAATGAAGGTACCCAAAAAGATTAATTCAATTCTTTTGAAATTCATTGTTCGATGCTCCTTTTAAATTCTAACTATCCATTAATTGACTATAGCTATGCCAGCGACCACGATACAAAATATACCAATCAGGTGTTAAATTAACTACCAATTTAGAATCCTTATCAATTTTCCAAGTGTATCCTAAGCTAATTTTATTAATATCGTTGACACGATACCCAGCATTTTCCAAATTATTTAAGACCTTTTTGGTCGAAGGCAAGACAATGGGGTTCGCATTACTTGGCAATGGAACTTGCGGGTTATTTAATGAGAAATTATATTTTTTAGCCGTCTTACTTTGAATTTGGATGCTAACGGAAGAACTGCTTCCAAAAATCGGAAACCCTTCTACAAACGTATTAAAGTTAGCGGTTTTCGTTTTCTCATCATATGCAAAGAAACGGACATTTTCCAACGGATATCCCAGACGGATTAAGTCATTATAGGATTCCGTTAAATTGCCTTCTAAGCTATCCTTAGACTGATTATTTTGATAATTAGAATACTGAACAGCTTTACTTTTAGTGTTAAACAATAGCTGACGATTCTTACTATCACTATAAACATTAATATCTTTGCGGCGCTTAGTAGTAATACTTTGAGTGTCCTCATCATTTAATAAACGACTAACATAAAAACTTTCTGACTGGGTATTTAGCATGTATTTATATGGTTGCATTTGAACATCATTATCAATAAATACTTCGGGACGGGTGCCAATTTGTTGCAACGAAGCTGGGATTTTTTGCAAACTAGTTTTCAATATGTTCGCTAACTGGTTTGTGCTATGTTTGCGTAAATCAACTTGGTAAACTTGGAACTTATCATCACTAAGTAAATACAACTTAGCTTCTTTATTTAACGGTACCACTATGCGATTAATTTGATAATTTTCATCATTAGCCACATCACCCTTAAATAACTTCGTAACAAATTTAACTGGGACTGCATCGGGATATGATAACAAATATGCGTTAGTCATTTTGGCAATCTTAAAATATTGTGAGGCCGAATTTTCACTAACCTTTTTAATATCAGTACCTTCATAATTTCTAATTGAACGTTTAATTTCACTAACTACGTTCACTGAACTATTAGTTAGTAAATTAGATTCGCCACTATCGTCCATATAGAGGGCCTGCACTGGTGTGAAAATATAGCGTTTGGACTTACCTACAATTTCATCTTTCGTGCCGGTCGTATTCGATTGCTTACTCCGGTAATTAGTCGGATTAGTCCATAAAACTACGGATAATACCACACTTAGAATCACCATGAGCGTTAAGGATACTGGTATTATATATTGTTTAAACTTCATCCCACAAATCCTCCTCAGCTAACGGTTCATACGGCAATGCAATATAGAAGGTTGAACCCCGACCTTCAATACTTTCTACCCAAATTTGACCATTTAAGGCTTCTACAACTTCTTTAGAAATGGCTAAACCTAAGCCACTTCCGCCCTGCTTTCTAGAACGGGCCTTATCGACTCGATAGAAGCGATCAAAAATATGAGGAATATCTTTACGCGGAATTCCTAAACCTTGGTCACTAACGCTTAAAATCACCTTATTACGGGTCTCATACAAACGACAAGTAATCGTACCGCCATCGGGTGAATATTTAATAGCGTTATTCATCAAATTATCTAAAACTTGCGTAAAGCGATCGGTATCTAATTCAACCCATAGATCCCGTTTGGTAAATTCTCGGCGGATCTTATAGGTCTTTTCAGGATGTTCATCCTTCTTTAAAATCATCTCGAAACGATTCAAAATATAATTATATAACTCATTTATATTAACTAATTCAGTATTAATTTTTTGTGTACCTGAATCCATTCTAGATAAAGTTAATAAGTCATTAATCATTCGAATCATTCGATCAGTTTCATCTTCAGTAACTTTTAAAAATTTAGGAGCTAACTCAGGGTCTTTCCAGGCTCCGTCGGTTAAAGCTTCAATATATGAGCGAACACTCGTTAATGGCGTTCTTAATTCGTGAGAAACATTTGATACGAATTGACGTCGATCAGCATCAATTTTTTGCT